>JBBCHV010000051.1:0-181412 GCA_037200205.1 Chthoniobacter sp. | reverse complement strand
GCGCGAGGGTTTATTTCATCCCTTCCGCTGAGGCAAGGCGAACACAGCCCACGTCATCCCCTGCCTGCCGCTGGGCGAAATTTTGGCAGCGGTTGTTGAGCCCCGGCACCGAGCAGTGCTAACGTGCTTCCCCTATGAGCAATCCCGCCTGCCCCATGTGCGAAATGACCGATGTCCTGGATCACCCCGATCTCTGGGAATGCGTGACCTGCGGCCACGAATGGCCCCATGAAGCGCAGGCCGACGAAGCGGCCGGTCCACGGATCGTGAAGGATGCCTACGGCACGGTGCTCGCGGACGGCGACTCCGTGACCTTGATCAAGGATTTGAAGCTCAAGGGTTCGTCGCAAGTCATCAAAGGCGGAACGAAGGCCAAAGGCATTCGCCTGGTGGACGGCGACCATGAAATCTCCTGCAAGATCGACGGCAGTGCCATCGGCCTGAAGGCTTGCTTCGTGAAGAGGGCCTGAAGGGTTACGGCTTCGCCGGGTGGGCAGCGAAGAAAAACAGCGCGGGGACTAACTTCCCTGACTCTTCTCCGCGCGGGCGAGCAGGTGCCCGGCTTTCTTCAGGTCGGCCACGAATTCGGCGTAGTTCCTTTGGCGGCTCGCCTCGTCCGGCGCGCGCAACAAGGAGGAAGGGTGGACGGTGATGAGCGTGTGTTCGCAATAGTCCGACGTCCTCGCTTTTCCCCGGTCGCGCAACACGCGCGCTTGCGGACCGAGAACCGTCTGGGCCGCTGTGCTCCCCAGCAGCACCAGCACTCGCGGTTGCAGCGCGCGGAGTTCCGCATTCAACCACGGCTTGCAGGCTGCCATATCTCGCGAGTTCGGCTTTTGATGCAGCCGCCGCTTCCCGCGGGGCTCCCATTTGAAATGCTTCACGGCGTTGGTCACATAGGCGGCCTGACGATCGATCCCCGCCTCCTCGAGAGCGCGATCCAGCAATTGGCCAGCCGGTCCTACGAAAGGATGCCCGGCGCGATCTTCCTGGTCGCCAGGTTGCTCGCCGACCAGGACGAGTGGCGCGTCGCGAGGGCCTTCCCCGAAGACGGTCTGGGTGGCCTTCCGGTAGAGCGGACACGCCTGGCAATGCTTCGCCGCGGAACGCAGCCGGGCGAGGTCCGTCGTTTCCGGCGCGGGCGCCGGGTGCCACTCGTCGGAGGTTCGAGGATGGCCGTGAGCGATCATTTGGCGGATACGTTGAGGAGTTGCAGGCAACAGGTGAGAGACGGGAAAAACCTCGGGGAGGATTCTTCCCATATCTCTTCGTCATCTCCGCCTCCATCGCGTGGGTCTTCACGCGCACCGGATTGAAAATATCGCCGTAAGCTCGACGAACGGGCGCCCCTGGAATACACTGACGGGCATCACCCCTCCCCATGGATTTCCGCGACGAAAACGGCAGAGTCCGACCGCATTTCAAGTTTCTGCCCATTCTCCTGGCCGGGCTCTTTCTCCTTTTCCAGTATCTCTCCTCCGAGAAATTTACGAATCCGATCACGGGGCAAAGCCATCGGGTGGGCATGAGCACGCAACAGGAGGCGGCGCTGGGATTGCAGAGTTACCGGCAAATTCTCTCGCAGGAGCAGGCGATTACCTCCGGTCCGGAAGTAGATAAGGTGAGGGGTGTGGCCCGGCGGCTGGCCACGGCCGTGGGCGACGACGGTGCGGGATTCGAGTGGGAGGTGAGCGTCCTCGACAGTGCGCAGATGAACGCCTTTTGCCTGCCGGGAGGCAAGATCTGCGTCTACACGGGCATCCTCCCGGTGGCCAGGACGGAAGCCGGGCTGGCGGCGGTGATGGGGCACGAAATGGCGCATGCCATCGCCCGGCACGGTTCGCAGCGCATCTTGCAACAACAGATGACCTCCACGGCCATGCTGGGCTTGCAGGGCTCGATGTCCGATATGAGTTACGATCAGCAGCGCACGCTCATGGGCCTGCTCGGCGCCGGCGCGCAATACGGGGTGACGCTGCCTTTTTCGCGCAAGCACGAGTCCGAAGCCGATTACATGGGGACGACTTACATGGCGCGGGCGGGCTACGATCCACACGAGGCGCTGGAGCTATGGAAGCGGATGAGCGAATCCAGCGCGGGCCCGAAGCCGCCCGAGTATGCGTCCACGCATCCATCGGACACCACACGCATCCACCAACTCGAGGAATGGATGCCGCAGTTCATGGCGGAATACGCCAAGGCCCAGCCGAAGTAACCGTTCACTTGCCCGCCACGGAGTTCCATAGGCGATAACTCCGGTCTGCTCCTCACACATCGAATGATCAACATGGTGAACTCTCCCCTCCGCGCCGGGGCCGCACTCTTCGCGGTCGCGGTCATGCTCATCGGCGCGCACGACTCGCACGCGAAACCACCGTCCATCATCCTCGTGATGGCGGACGACGTGGGTTACGGCGACTTGTCCTGCCTCGGAAACCCGATCGTCCAAACGCCGAACTTCGAGCGCTTCTATCGGCAGAGCGTGCGCTTCACGAACTTCCACGTCAGCCCCACCTCCTCGGCGACCCGCGCGGCGCTCATGACCGGGCGGCATGAGTTCCGCAGCGGCGTAACGCATACCATGCTGGAGCGCGAGCGGATGCGGCTCGACGCCACGACGATTGCGCAGGTGCTCAAGGCTGCCGGTTACGCCACGGGCATTTTCGGCCAGTGGCATTTGGGCGATGAAGCTGCCTATCAACCGGAAAAGCGCGGCTTCGATGAAACCTTCATCCATGGCGGCGGCGCACTCGGCCAGACGCTCCCCGGCAGTGGCGGCGATGCACCCGGCAACACGTCTGTGGACCCGGTGATCCTGCACAACGGCGAATTCGTCGAAACACTGGGTTTCTCCACCGATGTCTTCTTCCGCCACGCGATCGAATGGATGGATGAACAGCTCGACGCCGGCAAGCCATACTTCGCCTGCATCATGCCCACCGCCGCACACGAGCCACCCCTCTGCCCACCGGAATACGAACGGCCGTATGCGCACAAAGTGCCGCCGAATGTCGCTTCTTACTTCGGCATGATCGCCAATCTCGACGATAACTTCGGCCATCTGCTGGACAAACTCGAGGAGTGGGGCAGCCAGGAGACCACCCTGGTCATTTTCCTCACCGATCACGGCGGCACCACGGGGGTGGATGTCTTCAATGCCGGCATGAAAGGCGGCGAGGCGAGCCCCTACGAGGGCGGGACCCGCGTGCCTTTATTCTGCCGCTGGACGGACCAGTGGAAGCCCGGCGCCGACATCGCCGCCCTCACCGCACATCTCGACCTCTTCCCTACTCTGGCGCACATCGCCGGCGCGGAAATGCCACCCGCGGTCGCCGCGAAACTCGAAGGCCGCGACCTTCTCCCGCTGCTGAAAGATCCATCGGCAGAATGGCCCGATCGCATCCTGTTCACCCACGTCGCCGGCTGGCCCCGCGCCGAAGCCGCGCATTCCCAATATGCAAACTGCTCCGTGCGCGACAACCGCTTCAGCCTCGTCAATCACATCGAACTCTACGATCTCCAGACCGATCCCGGCCAAACGAAGAACGTCCTCGGCGAACACCCCGAGGAGACGGAAAAGCTGCGTTCCGCCTATGACCGATGGTGGAACGAGATTCAACCCGACTTGGTCAACGAAAACGCCGTCACACCGAAAGTGAATGCCTTCAAGGAACGTTACGGGAAACAATTCGGCGGCGGCCCCGCTAAATAGTCCAAGGCAAACTGCCGGGCTCTTCAATGCAGGGCAGAGTATCGGACGGATTGCGCTGTTTTGGTCGTTTATAGTGAATATTCCGCTACGCAGTCCATGCAGCCCACGCACCATGAAGTGCCTACGAACACTTTGAGTTATTATGCGTGAATGAACCCGCATTCCGAAGCCGCTCCCGCACATAGCGAGAGCGCCGAAAAGCCCGGTAGGGAAGCCGCGCCGCGGGTTCCCACTTTTGGGTGGGTGGAAAAGCGGCGGTGGCCCGGATCACCACCACTGCGTTGGCAACCGGGAGGAAAAGTAGAACGCCCAACATCCAATGACCCACCATCCCGCCACCGCACGTGCCTCGCCAGATCCGCATTTTTGCCAAACGAATCCATTTTCAACAGCGGCCCGAGGCTACGCTGGAATGGATTTCCGCCGGAAGATTTAAGCCGCCTTAAGGTGCCTTAAGCCAATTCAAGGTCGCGTTTTTTATTCCGCGCCTCCAGGAGGTCAAAGGCGCATTCGCCCCCACCGGCCGTCCTCGATTACGTGATGATCTCCACCTTGCCCGCGAGGTCGCGGCTGAAGGCATGGAGTTGCTTCTGCGTGGGGTCGACGTGCCGCACGGTCAGCTTGTCCTTCGTCACCGTGAAATGCGAGAAGCCGTGGGTCATTTCCGAGTAGATCTTGCGGTCGGGTGTTTTGATCTTGGTGATCGAAGCGCCGCCTCCGCCGGAAACGACAAACGAAGTGCTCACGCCTTCAAACTCCAGATGTTGCAGGTCGTGGTCGTGCCCGCAGAAGTAAGCGGCCACGCCATATTTTTGGAATACCGGCCCCCATTCCGCGATCAAGGCGGCGGAGTCGCCGTGCGGACCGTTGCTATAGAGCGGATGATGGCCGAAGGCGAGTGTCCAGGCCGCGCGGGGCTTCTCCAGTTCGCTCTTCATCCAGGCCAACTGCTTCGCTTTTTCCTCCACCGACAGATAAGCGAGGTGATTCTGGTAATTGCTGTCCAGCACCAGGCAGGTCACCAGCGGATCTTTCGCCGGCCGGTCCACGCGATACCATTTCGCCGGCATCGTCCAGCGCGTGCCGGGATGCGCGTCGGCGTAGGAAAGTTCCGCCGCCACCTTGTGAAAGTTCTCCTCGTCGTAATCGTGGTTGCCGAGCATCGCCCAGCACGGCCCCGGAAAAACATCCGCCGGATACATGTCCTCGAAGCCCTCTTTCCACCGCGCCGAAGCGACGCCGCCCTCCATCGTACCGTAGAAGTTATCGCCCAGCATGAAGATCCCCTCCGTCTTGATATTCCGGGACTGGACGTATCCTTTCATCGCCTCGGCCACCGCGTTTTGCATGCTTGGGGCGTTGGGATCGCCATCCTTCGCGCTCGGCGCACTGCCCTCTTTCACGATGCGGTACTTCTTCGCATTGCCGAAGTCGCCTAGCATTAGAAAATGCAGACCTTCTTCCCCCGGCGCCGGCGCACTGAAAGCCGGCAGGCGCCCGGCCACCGCCGCCGCCGCGCTATAGGCAAAGACCTGCCGCAACAGGTGACGACGCGTGATGGCCGGAGAACTGATCGGAAAGGAATTCATGGGGAGAACGGGCATCTTTGAAGCCGAAGCCGGGCGCGTCAAGGAATCAAAGCGGAGGGCAATCCCGGTTCCTGTCCGGCGGCAATACGCTTGCGTCGCACGGGGCAGGCTCCTAACACTCCTCCCAATGCGTTCCGCGCTCGTTATCGCCCTCCGACCGCTGTCCGGCACGGCGCGGCTATTTTCAGACGCGCAAACCTTGAAGCGATTTCGAAAGGGTGGTTATGGTTTCCTCACATGGATCGCATCCTGATTATTGACGACGAACCTAATTCCGCGCTCGCTCTCGGGATGGTGCTCTATGAGCGAGGCTACGAGGTGCGGGTGGAAAAGGATTCGGGGCGCGCGCTGCAAGCGGTGCGGGAATTTCAGCCGCAGGCGGTCCTAATCGATTTCATGATGCCGAAGGCAGACGGCGGCGAGGTAGCGTGGCAGTTGCATGGCGACCCGGCTTTCAACGACACCCAGCTGATTCTCTACAGCGAGATTTCACCGGAGGAATTGCGCTCGAAGCTGCCCGCGCGCGATATCCCGATTCTCGAGAAGCCGGTGGATGGGGAGCAGTTGTTGCGGCTGTTGGAATAATACGGCCCGGTCCCGGCTCGGAACCGAATTCTGGGTAGAAGGAGCTACCATGAAAACGGACACCTATGAGATTGAGATTTTGACCGGTCCGCGTTTTGTCCTGAAGCGCGCAGGCGGGGAGATGGAGGCTGAATTCAAATCCGTAAAGGAAGCTCTGGACTATGTCTCCCGACAGCCCGGAGGGCACGATGCGGAGAAGCGGCTGGTCGACGCGCAAGGCAGACAGGCCATGAAGGTGGTTTGGTAAATTTTGCTGTTAGTCGTCCTCGTTCGCGTCCTTCGTCCTCGATTCCCGGCTTCGAGGACGGGAACGAGAAGAGGAGGAAGAGATCACGGGGCTCACGAAGCCTTCTCGACTAAGCGCCGATCGCAGTGCTTGGTGATGACCGATACTTTCCCGTTGAGCACCCGGCATTTCTCTCCCACCCCACCGCGCGAATCGTTGCTGGCCCGCGGGCTGGAGCCCTTCATTTCCGGACTGTGGATTTTATATCTTCTCGTTTCGCTGCTCATCGCGGCGGTATGGACCTTCGGGATCGGGGAGGGCTCGCTGGAAAAGGGAATCTCGAATCCGGATCTGCGCGCTACTTTGGTGCTGCTGCTGGCGCACGCCGATCTCGGCTGGATCACGCTCGCGGCGGCAAATGTTTATTTCAGCCTCGCGGGGAGTCTCGGTCTGGCGACCGCGCGGCGATGGGCGCTGCTCATTCTCGGGAGCGTGATCGCGTTTGCCTGGTTGAGCGTGGCGGCGGGGTTGCCGCTGGGAGCGATTCGCTATGGAGCGGCGCTCGGGTTGAAATTCGGGCCGGTCCCGCTGGGCCTGCCGCTCCTCTGGTTCTCGGTAATCATCGGGGCGCGTGAGGCGCTCGTACGCTGCTGGCCGCGCCTGGGTCATGCGGCGCTCGCCGCCGGCGTCGGCGGCGTGGCTCTGCTCACCGATCTCAATCTGGAGCCGCTGGCCGCGAAATGGCGGGGCTATTGGTTTTGGCAGGCCGCTTCCCCTGCCCTGCCGCCGGTCTTCGATCCGCCCATCACCGGAAGCATCGCCTGGGGTGTGCTCGCGGCAGTCATTGCCTTCGGTCTGCGGGAGCGCGAGGTGGTCGCCTCCACCCAAAAGCGAGGGTGGAAACCCGTGGTCGTACTGGCGATTTTCTGGGCCGTCTTTCTCGCCGCTCACGCCACGCATCGTTAAACGCAGCCCGTTCTCTCGCTTTTCCAGAAATGACGCCGAAATATTTGCTCGGAGCGTTTACAGCGCGTCCCCCCTCCACGCCGTCATTCTGAGCTTGCGAAGAACCTCTGATTTTCTGCCTTTCTTCACTTATCTGGCAAAAGAAGGTGCCCAGCCCGTGCTGTCGACCACGCGTCAGATGCCAGAGCGAGACCAGAGGTTCTTCGCAAGCTCAGAATGACGGCGCGGAGGACTGCTTCTGGCGCATGACATGCATAACACGCGCTCGACCACTTCCGGCAAGTTCGCCCTCTTTTCACTACCACATTCGTTCGACATTAGTATTTAGTCCGGGCGTGTCTGCCATCGTTACGCCCGCCCGGTCTCCCGGGCCCACCAGTCTCTACGGTCGCATCCCCTTGTTCGTGAAGATTCTCGTCGGGCTCGCGCTGGGGCTCATCGTCGGATTCTGCTGGGGACCGCAGGCGGCGGTGCTGAAACCGATCAGCCTGGATATTCTCACCCTGCTCCGGCTGCTGGCGACGCCCTTGGTTTTCCTCGCGATCCTGCACGCGATCATTCACACGCCGATCAAGTGGGAAGTCCGGCCTGCGGCTGTTCTATTTCGTCTTCTCGAACACCATCGCAGCCATCCTGGTGGGGCTGCTGGTGGCGAACCTGCTGCAACCCGGAGCGTCGGCCCATCTGCGGCCGGAGGGCGCGGAGTTGGTGGCCGAAAAGAAGCCCTTCAGCATGGGCGACGATCTGCTGCAGAAATTCTTCCCGACGAATCTCGTCGACGGTTTTCGGGAGAACGAAATCATCCCGGTGCTGGCCCTCGCCATCGCCTTCGGGGTGGCTCTGCGGGGCGTGCGTCACAAGGGTAACGAAGCCGATCGCACCAGCCTGGCCACGCTGACCGCTCTCTTCGACACGCTGTTCCAAGCCGTGATGGTCATGCTGCACTGGCTCTTCCACCTGGTGCCCCTGGCGGTCTTTGCCGTGGTCGCTTCCACGGTGGGGACGCAGGGCTTCGGGCCGCTGTTGAAAATGGCGGGTTTCGTGGGAGCCGTGCTGCTGGCGCTGGTTCTGCAGGCGGTTTTCTACCTCACGCGGCTGCGGTTCGGCTCCTGGGTCCGGCCCGCGGTCTTTCTCAAGCACAGTACAGATGCCTTGCTCACGGCCTTTTCCACGGCGAGTTCGGCGGCCGCGCTGCCGGTGACGTTCGCCGCCGCCCGGGACAAAATCAAAGTGCGGGAAGAGAATGCCAGTCTCGGAGTGATGGTCGGCGGCACCTTCAATCACGACGGGACCGCGCTTTACGAAGCGATGGCCGCGCTTTTCATCTCGCAGGGTCTGGGGCAGCACCTCTCCTTTCTCCAGCAAGTGGTCGTCGTTCTCATGTCCGTCATCGCCTCGGCCGGCGCGGCGGGGATTCCGGAAGCAGGGCTGGTCACGATGATGGCGGTCTTCTCCGCAGTGCATCTTCCGGTGGAATTCATCCCCCTGCTGCTGCCCCTGGATTGGTTCCTGGATCGCTGCCGGACCGCGATGAACGTGATGGGCGACCTCACGGTCACGTGCCTGCTGGACGGCCAGAAAAGTGAGGCGGATTCCGGTAAACCGCCACTGGCGGTGAAAGGCCTGAAACCGGCCTGATCGCTGTCGTTGGAGGGGCGGCCAGCGCCTGGCCATCGGCGTGGGCGGCCCGCGATGACACGGGGGATTTCCGCGTCCCTCCTCTGGCTGAGCCTGTCACTTATCGTCTGAAACAGGGGCATCATCACCACATTTTCACCAAGAAAACTCCCAAAGCCGTGTTATAAGAGGCAGTTATGAAATCGGGACTACTACAATTCATCAAGCGCGCCTTCACTCGCGAACCGGAACTGCATCCGGTGGACCGAGGGATGGCACGGCGCTGGATCAAACAGCGTCTGGTCAACGTTTTCCCCGAACTGCGCAACAATCCGGCCGCTCTCGAGCGAGCCTATCAGACGCTGGGCCTCCAAGCCCGCGCCGGGACCTCGCCTGACGAGCCGGAGACGGTCTTTGAGATGAGCATCCCAGGAGAGAACTAAGCGCCTCTCCCGCATTTGATTGCTCCGGAACACGCTGGCGCGGCTATCGCCGGTCCAAGTGTCGTCGACATTCGCGAAAAGGCGTCGTGGAGCGACGTTATGTCGGTAGTGAGGGCTTTCCAGCCCTCGACCTCGTCGCCAAAAGCGCCCGTCGCGGAGTGACTTTTGCAGATTTTTGCAGACGTCGCTCCGCGACGGATCTCACTGGATGGATGGGACCAGGGCTTGAAAGCCCGTGGCTACCGGCATGTCATCGCTCCGCGATTCGACGGAACGATGCCCGCAGTCTGCGTCCACAGTTGCTCCTGCTCTCCATCGCTCATTGGCATAAAAAAGGCAGGCACCGAATGAGCGCCTGCCTTTTTAAAAATTGCCGTCTCGTTTAGAACGGAATGTCGTCCTCGGCTGCATCGAGGTCGGGGTCGACGGGCGGCTTCCGCTGGGGAGGCGGCGCCTTCTTGAAGCCACCGCCCGAGCCACCACCGCCGGAAGGCGGACCATCGTATTCCCCCTCACTGGAGCGGGAGCGACCACCTCCGCCGCCCCCCCCCTCGGCTCCGCCTTCGCGGCCTCCGAGGAGCTGGATATTGTCGCCCACGACTTTCAGTTTCGAACGCTTCTGGCCGGTTTGCTTGTCGTCCCAAGTGTCGAGTTGCAGGCGGCCTTCCACAAAAAGCGGCCGGCCCTTCTTGCAATACTCGCCCACGATCTCCGCGGTACGCCCCCAGAGCGTGACGTCGATGAAGGTGACTTCCTCGCGCTTCTCGCCGCTCTCGGTGGTGTAGTTACGATTGACGGCCAGGCCGATGTCCGCGATCGCGGTGCCCTTCGGCGTGTACTTGATCTCGGGATCACGGGTCAGGTTCCCGATGATCATCACTTTATTGAGGCTGGCCATAAATCGTGGGTGGAACGAAACGCCGGGCTAGGCGGCTTTCGGGGTCCGTTCGGGCTTTTCGGCCTTCTTGGCGGCGAGTTTCTGGTAGTGCTGGCGATAGACGTCCTCATCCAGCGTGAAGCGGGCGCGAAGTTTGTCGATCGACGCGGGTGGGGCGTTGAAGATGAAGTTCACGTAGTAGCCGCTGTCCAGGGGGCCGGCGGTGTAGCTGAACTGGCGGCGATCCATCTTCTGGACCTGCTCGATGATGGCGCCGTCCTTCTTGAATTCGCCCTCCAGGCGCTCAATCACGTCTTTCGCGCCGTCTTCGTTGCCTTTCACATTGAGGACCAGAAGTCCTTCGTATCGGTTTTTATTGCTCATTTGGTATTCGGGGTTGGTTTTTAGTTGTAAGAGTTCATCGCCGCTTCGAGGCCGCGAGTATGGGCGCAGTCGATGGCTTCCAGGGCGCGGTCGAGACTCTGCTCCAGAGCGGGCCTTTCTTCCAAGGCAAAACGCCCCAGAACATGATCGACCGCATCGCGCTCGGCGGAGCCGATGCCGATCCGCAAACGCGGAATGGCCGGCGTACCCAAATGCTCGATGATCGACTGGAGGCCATTGTGGCCGCCGGCCGAGCCGTGCGCCCGGAAGCGCAGCTTGCCCAGCGGCAGCGCCATGTCGTCCAGGATCACGAGCACCCGGGCGGGTTCGATCTTGTAGAACTGGCTGAGGGGACGCACTGCCTGGCCGCTGAGATTCATATAGGTCAGCGGCTTGCAGAGCAGGAGATCGCCGGCGCGGGCCACTTCGGCCTGCCAGTTCTTGTCGACGCGAAACTCCGCCCGCTCGCGCGCGGCGAGACGGTCGAGCACGAGGAAGCCCACGTTGTGGCGCGTGTCGCGGTATTCGCGGCCGGGATTGCCCAGCCCACGAGGAGCCGGAAGCCCGGGACGAGATCGGAAGACATGTGTGCACGCGCCGCAATCGCTGGCTACTTCTTGTCCGCGGGTTTCGCCGGGGCAGCGCCCTTGGCTGGAGCGGCACCCTTCGCCGCAGCGGCACCGTCTTCCTTCTTCTCCTTGATGACTTCGGGGCCGGCCGCGGCGGCCGCACCGGGGGCGGGCTCGACTTCCACCGTCGGGGCGGAGACACGCACGACGATCAAGTCGGCGTCCACGCGGGAGGACACGCCGGCGGGGAACTGGATATCCTTGATATGAATCGCTTCGCCCACGTTGAGCGCCGAGACGTCGAGGACGATGATTTCCGGCAGATCCTTGGGCAGGCACTCCACCTCGATGGAATGCATCGAGATTTCGAGAATGCCGCCGAAGTTCTTCACGCCGGCCGGTTCGCCCGTCGTCTCGACCGGGATTTCCGCGTGCAACTCCTCATCGGCCTTCACCGCATGGAAATCGACATGCAAAACGTCGCCCTTGATCGGGTCGTGCTGCACTTCCTGCACCAGCGCGAGGCGGTTGCTCTTGCTGCCGCCGTCGGCGATCTCGAGATCGACAAGGAAATGCTCGCTGGTCGCGTGCGCCAGGATGTTGCGGATCTCGCGGGCGTTGACCGTGAGCGCGATCGGCTTTTCCTTGCCGCCATAGACGACGGCCGGGACGAGGCCCTGCTGCTTGATTTTGTTGACCGCGGAGCGGCCGGTTTCGAGCCGCGTCACCGCGGTGAGTTTTTGTTGTTTGGCCATAGGGTTTAGACTTTTTCGGTTTCGCTGATTTTGAAGAGAGAGGAGACGGATTCGTCGTCGTGGATGCGCAGGATGGCATGGCCAGCAGTTCCGCGATGCAGAGCACGGTAATCGGAAACCCATCGCCCGAACGCACCGGCACGCTGTTCGTGGTGATGAGTTCGGACACGTGGGATTTCTTCAGGCGCTCGATCGCCAGGTCCGAAAGCACCGCATGCGACACGCCGGCGATGATCTTGGTCGCACCGCGTTCATGGAGAATCTTCGCCGCGCTGCACAAGGTGCCGGCGGTCTCCGTCAGGTCATCCACCATGATCACTTCGCGGCCTTCGACATCGCCGATCACGTTGAGCGCCTCGATCTCCGTGGCGCTTTTGCGCCGCTTGGCCACGATGGCCAGGCTGGCTCCGAGCGCCTGGGAATAGGCATCGGCCATTTTCAATCCGCCCACATCCGGCGAGACGACGGCCGGATTGTGGAAGCGCTTTTCCGCAAATAGCGAATGAGCACCGGCGCGGCGTAAAGATGATCGACGGGAATATCGAAGAAACCGGCCACCTGCTGGGCGTGCAGATCCATGGTCAGCACGCGATCGACCCCGGCGGCGGTGAGCAGATTGGCCACCAGCTTGGCCGTGATCGGCACCCGGGGCTGATCCTTGCGATCCTGCCGCGCGTAACCGAAAAAGGGAATGACCGCCGTGATCCGGGCCGCGCTCGCCCGCTTGGCCGCGTCCACCATGATGAGCAACTCCATCAGGTTCTGGTTCGTCGGCGGGCAGGTCGGCTGCACCAGGAAGACATCGCGGCCGCGGATGTTCTCGTTGATCTTGACGAAGGTCTCGCCGTCCGGAAATGAATCGACGGTCGCGTCGCCCAGCGGCACCCCACGCCGGCGCAAATGCGTTGCGCAAGCTGGCGGTGCGCCGAGCCGCAAAAGATCTTCATTTCTGTTTTTGAGCGGAACATGCTGGGAAAAACGGGAGGGCGACTCTAGAACGCGTCCCCGGAAAGACAAACGGAAAGTGTGGCGAATCTGCGGCGGGGTGAAAATGAGTCCTCCCAGGCTCCGCTCGCTCCCGGTCGGCTGGCTTGGTCGCGCGACGCTGAATTTTCGCAGGAAATGCTTGATGGACGCGCTTTTGCGTAAATCTACCCGGTCAAAAATTCCTTTACATGCCCCGCCCATGCCTTTACGAAATCCTGTTCTATTGAGCCTTCCCCTGGGCGCAAGACCAACCAACCAACAAGGAAACAACCCCTAAATGAAAAAGATCGCACTCCCCTTGATCGCTTTTCTCGCTCTCGCCGCCAGCGCGCTTGCGGGTCAGGAAGTCAAAGAAAGCAAAGATTACAAAACCCCGGCTGCTGAACCCTGTTTCAAGGACCAGGAGCTCCAATTGGACATCTTCGGTACCTGGACGGACCCCAACCGCAACAACACGAACCGCAATGGATTCGGTGGCGGCCTCGGTGCCAACTACTTCTTCCTGAAGTATCTCGGCGTCGGCGTCGACGGCGACGTCTATGATGGCGGTCACCATGCCGTGGGCGATTTCACCGGGCGCCTCATCGCCCGCCTCCCGCTCGAACTCGGCAGCTTCTGCATCGCCCCCTACGTCTTTGGCGGCGGCGGCTTGCTCTTTGATGACACCACGGTCGGCACCTGGCATGCCGGCGGCGGTCTCGAATGGCGCGCCACCCACAAGATCGGCGTCTTCACCGAAGGCCGTTACACCTGGGGCGCCAACGAAGTCGACGCGACGCAAGTGCGCGCCGGTATTCGCATCGTGTTCTAAGCTCTTTTAGCCAGGACAATTCCCCGCGCCGGGATGGAAACATCCCGGCGTTTTCTTTGGTCAGGAGCGGTTCAGAAAATGGATGTCCGTCGAGGGCCAAAGGCCCGTCCCAAGCCAGCCCAGGGCAGAGCGGCGTGGGAGGGCCGCGTGGAAGTGGTCAAGGAGGGAAAAGCAAGCTAGCCGGGGGGAATGCGCCTCCGCGAGCGCCACCCCCGGCCAGCCTCTCTCAACTCAATCTCCGCACGCGGCTTCTCATCCGAATGAGCGCGACCGACCCGCAGAGCGCGAGAAACATGGAAGTGGTCGGCTCGGGAACCGCCTGGGATAACTGCGCTCCGTAAGTGATGGAGTGCATGTCCACCACCCAATCGACACTCAAGCTGTTGATCGTCCCCGCGTACGCGGACACGTCCCAAAAATATCCCTCCAGATTGATCGTCGTCTGCGTATTGCCAAATGCGGCAATGGTCACGGGCGTCTCTCCGAGGAGAGGACGAGGAGGTCGGAGCCAGCGAAAAAACTCCTGCGGTGGTCGTCAGCGTCAGCGTCGGCCCGCCGACGATGTCCGCCGGCGTCGCGCCCTCGGCCATACTCACCTGCAACTGGATGGCGTTGGCATCGGCCAGCGGAACACCGGAAGTGATTTCGAAGTGGGTATTGGAGAAAAATGAATAGATACCGCCGCCGGAGGCGGCGGGCAGAAAGTCGGTCGTGTCGGTCTCAAAACCGGGCGTTTTTTGCAACAGGGCCAGCCGGCCGGAGGCAGTGTCCGGCCCGAGGGATGCCGGCCAGGCCTGAGATCCCGATATTCCGGGGTAACCAGGATGATTGGTATTGCTCAGGTTGGTCCAGGTATCCGAAACGACGGTCGTACCGAGACCGCTGACATTCTGAAACGTCGGGATATAGGGCGTGGCAATGGGCGGATTGTCGGCATAGGTACTCGCTCCAATGAAGCAGAGTATCGCCGCGAGGATGTGGCGTGATAGGATCATATGTTATATAGGTTTGGCTGGCGAAGAGTTAGACGGCCGGCAGCATTTCCGCCCGCGCGACGACGGGATGGATGATGCTGGACGATGATCCCGGCGCATCGTTGCGGCCGGCCATGGTGGCGTGTGCCGCCGTCGCCGTGATGAATAGAGCGGTGCAGACGAACGGCAGCCCGCACAAGGATTTGTATAATGCGAACTGGCGTTCGTAAGTGCAGCGCCGGCGCCGTTTGCGAACGACGAGCCGGGACGACGCGCGTCGCGCTAGATGGCTGATCGTGCTCTTGAATAGATTCCGTAGGTTGGTGGTTGTCTTCATGACTTACGGGTTATTACCGAAGACCAAACCACCTCGCCTCCTCTCCATTGCCTTTGTTATGCTCGGCCTTGCGTTGCATGGCCCTTCCCCCGCCAAGACGCGCCACAGGAAGCATCTCCGGACAACACCGCGCAAACATAGAACAATTCCGAACAGGTATCTTCGTCCGGCGATCGCCGGGATGACCACTAACTCTCCTTTCGACCGGGAATCTTGAAGTGCGGATACAAACCGGCGCAGCAGCCCATCTGTTCGACGAAAGCTTTGCTGAACGCGCTCAGGCTGGAATAGCCGACGGCCAGGGCCGCTTCGGTCACATTCGCCTTGCCATTGCGCAACAATTCGGCCGCCTTTTCGATCCGCTTCATGCGCAAGTATTTTGGGATGCTCGCACCGGTTTCTTGCGCAAAGATGCGTGAGAGGTAAAACGTGCTGCACCCCACTTCTTCCGCGAGCATTTCGAGGGAGGGTGGATTGGCGAGATCGCGTTCGATGAGATAGCGCACGCGCTCGCTGCGCTCGCGATTGGTGCGCTGGTGCTTCTGACAGAAAAGCTCACCGGGATCTTCGTCGAGATAGATCGTCTGCGAGAGGATTTCGAGTACGCGCCCGAGGTACCACGCGCGGCGGGCGGGAACGGGCACCGGGGGCTGGACGAATTGCACGCGCGCGGCGAGCAGCGCGGCGGGGAGAGTTTTGATTTCGAGATAAGGCGGTGCTTTGGCCCCGTGTTCGATGAAACGTCGAATGGGCAACTTGAGCTTCTCGAGTTCACCTCCGCAATGCGTCCGCAGAAACTTGGGCGACAACTCCACGGTCAGGAAACGATGCAGGCTGTTCGCGCTTCGCACCGCGCGCAGGCGTTTGGTTTGCAGCGTATAGATGGCCACTTGATTGGGACCGAGCGTTCGCTCGGCTGCGCCATCCTGCAAAATCCCATTGCCGGAAAAGTTCAGGCAGATTTCGAGGCTTCGAGGGTGAAAGCTGCGTCCCCAATCCAGGTCGCGATCGATGCGAAAATCATGCCATTCGACACTCAGACCGTGTTCGCCGAAGTCACCGTGCAGGGGACGCCAGGTGCCTTCGATCTGCGCCCACGCGGCTTGTTCGCGGTGAAGCGGATCGGGAGAAGGTGTTGGTGGGCCGGTGCTCGGATCGCTCACGGAATGGATTTGATGAGACTGAATCTCATGCCTCCCTGGTGTCCAATTCGCACCGCGCTCAGGGCAATGCCGAGCATGCTGGCGACAATTCCGAACAGATCGGACCGTGGAAATGGCAACGCGGCGCCGCCGCAGCGCAATCCTGAGGAAGCGGCGCCCGCGTCGCTTGATCCAGAGCGTGCCGTGCATTCGAGGTTTCGTGGAGAACCTCTGCGCCGGAGACGCCTCCTCCAGCAGGGCCAAAATCCGAGCCAAATATGCCAGTATCGGCATATTGAAATCGCCCGCTTCACCGCGAGAGCAATTCCGCGACTAAAAACAGCAATCACGAACAGGCGGCCTCGCCTCGCCCGCTCTAACGTCGGCCTGGCATTCAGACTGTAGCAATCAGGACTGCATCGGCCAACGAAACCACCACGACCCATCATGAAGATCCGCACCTCCGCCCTTGGGCGGCGCATTCGCCACCTCCTCCTCGCCGTCGCCGCCAGCGTGGCCGCCACCCCCGCCTTCGCCCACGAAGTGTGGATTGAAGATACGCCCGATGGGCAACTCGTCGTGCGCTTTGCCGAATATGGCGAGAAATTTGAAAAATCTCCGGGCGCCCTGGATGCGCTCTCGCTGCCGTTCGCCTGGACGCCCACTGCCAGCAAACCGGAGGAACCCAAGGAGAAGAGTGCCGAAAGTCCTGCGGCCCGGGAAGCGCGCGCCATCCAGGCCGGCCAAGTCGCCGCCTTCGACGTCCAGAAAAAGTCCGACGGCTTTATCCTCACCGGTTCGACCGCCTCCCAGCCGGCCCAAATCGAAACGGGCTTTACCGTCATGGGCAAAGCCGGCGACCCGGAAAAGCCCGCCCGCAAACCGTACTTTTATGCCCGCTGGCAGCCCGTAGGCGCGGGCGCGGCCCAGCCCGCGCTGAATTTCGATCTCGTGCCCACCGGCGCCAGCGGAAAGGTCTGCCTCTATTTCCGCGGGAAGCCCCTGCCTGGCTTCAAGGTAAACCTCTATCCTCCCGCCGAGGCCGAGCAGGAACTCGTCACCGATGCCGCAGGCATGGTGCAGTTCAGCGCCACGAAGCCCGGCCTGTATCTGCTCACCGCCGCGCACCAGCGCGAAACGATTGCCGGCTTCTTCGGCGGCAAGCCCTACGATGCGATCAGCCACAACTGCTCGCTCTCCTGGCGCCAGCCGTAGACAGAAGAGCGGAATTGGGCGGGAATGCCACCACGGACCCGCCAGCATTAAACCTTTTTTAAAACAGAAGGACGCGAAGACAGCAAAGGTTTAGTCGCCTCTCCGCTCTTTGCTCCCTTCGTTTCCTTCTGTTCAAAAGTTTTAGGGCTTGGGCCGATTTTTCGCATCCGCAAATCGCCCTCATTTCCCTTTTGTGATTTCTGCGCGTTTTCGTGGCCGTCCCCTCCCCCTCCCCCGCGGGAAAGCATTGACACACTCGCCCGCTTCCCGTGGCATCCGCGGATGAAATTCGATCCCCTCGATTTCTCCAGAATCCGCACCTATCCCGTCGCCGAGCGGGCGAACAAGGTGAATGCCGCGTCCTTCGCCTCCCCGCACCTGGCGGGCGGGTCGTTGCGCGGGTTTTTGGATGGGTTGCCGGATTTTCTGGCGGTGCAGGATTTGCGGAAGATCGTCACGGCGGTGGCGGCGGCGGTGCGCGAGCAGCGGCCGGTGGTGCTGATGATGGGGGCGCACTCGATCAAGGTCGGGTTGAATCCCATTTTTGTGGACGCCATGCGGCGCGGCATCCTGAACGCGGTCGCCTTCAACGGCGCCGGAGCCATTCATGACTTCGAGCTCTGCTACCAGGGCGAGACGAGCGAGGACGTGCAGCGCGGGCTCGATGACGGCTCCTTCGGCATGGTCGAGGAAACGGGCCAACGGATGAATGCCGCGCTGATCGACGGCGTCGCCCGCGGCCTCGGCGCCGGTCGCGCCCTCGGCGAAGCCGTCCGCGTCGGCCGGTATCCCAATCTCTCGCTCTCCATCCTCGCCACGGCGGCGGAACTCGATATTCCCGTGACGGCCCACATCGCGATCGGCACGGACATCATTCACCAGCACCCGACGACGAATGGCGCGGTGCTGGGCGAGGCGAGCTATCGCGATTTCCAGACCTTCGCGGCGGTGTGCGCGCAACTCGAAGGGGGCGTGGTGCTCAACATCGGCAGCGCGGTGATCATGCCCGAAGTTTTCCTCAAGGCGCTGACCATCGCGCGCAACCTTGGCCACCAGGTCGAGCGCTTCACCACGGCCACTTTCGACATGACCCGCCACTATCGCCCCACGGAAAACGTCCAGCGCCGCCCGACGAAGCTCGGCGGGCAGGGCTTCTACCTCGTGGGCCACCACGAAATCATGGTCCCGCTGCTTTTCGCCGCCATCACCGAGGAACTCGCGCGATGAACCGCGACCGCGTCTCCGCTCTGATCCGGGTCTTCGCCGACAAGCGCATCCTCGTCATCGGCGATCTCATGCTCGACGAATATTTGTGGGGCCGGGTCTCGCGTATTTCGCCTGAGGCGCCGGTGCCGGTGGTGGAAGTGGTGCGCGAGGAATGGTTCCCCGGCGGCGCGGCCAATGTGGCGCGGAATCTCGCGACGTTTTCCCGGAACGTCCGCGTGCTGGGCGTGACCGGCCAGTGCGCGCATGCCGAGCGGCTCAAGAGCTTGCTGACCAGCGAGGGCATCAATATCGACACGGTGCAATCGCACGCCTGTTACCAGACGATTGTCAAGACGCGGGTCATCGCGCGGCAGCAGCATGTGGTGCGCATCGACCGGGAGCGAAAGCTGCGCGTGCAACCGGAGCATGCGGCCGCGGCGCTGGCGCAAATCGAGGCGCTGCTCCCGGAGATCGACGCGATCATCGTGGAGGATTACGGGAAGGGCTTGCTCGCGCAACCGTTTGCCGAAGCCATCTGCGACCTCGCGAATCGCGCCGGGAAGATTCTCGCGGTCGATCCCAATCCGCACAATCCGCTCGCCTGGCGGCACGTCTCCGTCATCAAGCCGAACCGCGTGGAAGCCTTTGCCAGCGCGGGTTTGCCAGCTACGGAACCGATCGATCCGCCCACCGAGGACGCCGCGCTGCTCGAGGCCGGCCGCGTGCTTTCCGAGAAGTGGGACGCGGACCATTTGCTCATCACCCTCGGCGAGCAAGGCGTGCTGCTCTTCCGGCACGATGCGCCGCCGTATCACGCGCCGACGCGCGCGCGGGAGGTCTTCGACGTCAGCGGCGCCGGGGATACCGTCATCGCGCTCTACACGCTGGCGTTGAGCGCGGGCGCCACCCCTCCCGAAGCCGCGGAGATCGCCAACCACGCCAGCGGCATCGTCGTGGGCAAGCTGGGCACCGCGACCGTGACGCCGGACGAGTTGTTAGGCAGCTTCACCGGGTAAATTCTCCAACCGCCTGCGTTGGTTGGATGGGCTGTGTACGGATTTCTGCCTCTTTTACGGCCTTTTTTTTGCCGTTTTCGCGGGCGAAACGGATCTCAATCGACGAACACAAACTCGTTCGTCTCCAGCAGCACCTGCGCATATTGCTCCCACGGCGTGAGGTCCTTCGGCGCGGGCGCCGGCGGGCCGGCGAATTGCGTCTTCGCATCCCACTCGACCGTGCCCTTGATGAGCGGGTGCCAGTTGAAGCTGTCGGAATCCAGGTTGCCGCGCAGGTCGACGAGGAAGTCGATGGTGTCGCCCTTCTTCACTTCGACCTTGTCGAGTTTCACCTCGACCGTCGCCGCCGGCGGCACATCGCTCTTGAACAACTCCCCTGCCCGGCTCGACACCACGCGGGCCACGATGCCATCGCCATGGTCGCTCGGCCGTTGCACTGGACCGGTGATCGACACCACGCCATCGCTCGGCGCCGTCCAGCGGCGGATCGTATTGTGCGCATGGTCGTTCCCGGCATGCCCGCCATCCGCGCCGATCGTCGCGTAGCCCAGGATCGGGTCCGGCACCTTCGCCCCGCCCTGCCAGGCGTGGCCATTGAAGAACGGCAGCTTGTGGAAATCCACGCGCCGCGTCGCTTCGTCGTAGGCGCCCCAGCCATAGTCCCAGGCGGATTTCTCCACCTCGCGCGGTTGCGGATTCGTGATCGCATTCATCACAAAGCGCAGCCCGGCAATCCACCTCCAAGGTCGTCGCTTGGCGGGCGAACACCTGTCGTAGATTTCTTGCACCTGCGCTTCGTAGGCCTGCGGTTGTTGAAATTCCGGCTTCGCCACCAAGGCCTGCGCCTGCTGGATGACGAACGGATTATTCATCATGAACAGGGCCTGCTGCGGCACGGTGGTGACGTGTCGCTGCGGGCTGGTCTGGTCGGGCGTGGCGAAATCGAACGTGTGGAAAACGCCGGGCAGATTCTGCCGGTCGATGAGGCCGTAAACCGCGCGACGTTTCGCATACGGCGGGGCGGTGATTTCCACCGGGCGCCCACCCATCGTGCCATCGAGCTGCCCCGCGACCGCGAGCAGCGAATCGCGCATCGCCTCGAAATCCAGGCGGCGGCGATTCATGTGCCAGACGAGACGATTCTCCGGGTCAGCCTGCGCGGCGTCGGTGCGCAGATCGCTGGATTGCTGATAAGCGCTGGAGAGCATGATCGCGCGGTGCAGCTTCTTCACCGACCAGCCTTCGCTCATGAAGTGCGAGGCCAGGTAATCGAGCAGTTCCGGATGCGTGGGCGGCTCGCCTTTGGTTGCCGAAGTCTCCCGGCGTGCGGACGAGGCCCGCGCCGAAATGCAAATTCCAAACGCGATTCACGAACACCCGCGCGGTCAGCGGATTGTCCTTGCTGGCGATCGCTTTCGCCAGTTCGAGACGGGCCACTGCCATCCTTGAACGGCTGCGGGTCGCCGCCGCTCAGCACCTGAATGAATCGCCGCGGCACCGCATCGCCGGGACGTCCCGGATTGCGCGGATGAAGACGTGCGGATTCATCGGGACGGGCGCATCCACCATCCCTTGCGGGCGCGGCGGGGCGAGCGGTCCGCCGTTCAACTCATCGATCTTGTTGCGCAGCTTCACCGAATCCTGTTTCCCCTGCTTATCCAGCAGCTTCTCCTGGATTCCGGCGGGATGATGGCCGGCACGCCCAGCGTCCCGATCGTCCGCATGGCAAATACCTGCCGCTGCGTGTCGAGGAACTTGCCCAGCTGCGATTCCAGGTCTCCGAGTTGCTTCTGGTATTCGGCGTCGTTGGCGGGGTCGCTCGCCGAGGGCAGCACCGGGAGATCCTTCCACGTCGGCTCAACCGACGAGGCAAAGACGCCGTAGAGCGCGTAGTAATCCTTCTGCAAAATCGGATCGAACTTGTGATCGTGGCAGCGCGCGCAGGCCACGGTGAGCCCCATGAAGCCGCGGCAGACGACATCGATGCGGTCGTCGATGATATCGGGCTGGCTGTTGAGAAAGCGCCGGCCCAGCTTGAGGAAGCCGAGCGCGGCCATCGGGGCGCGGGTCCGCCGGGGTGGACACGCGATCCCCGGCGAGTTGCTGGATGACGAATTGATCGTAGGGCAGGTCTTCGTTGAACGCGCGGATCACCCAATCGCGATACGTGTAGCTGAACGGATAGCGGCGCTCTTCTCCACCGGCGAGATAGCCCTTCGTATCCGCGTAGCGGGCCACATCCAGCCAGTAGCGTCCCCAGCGTTCGCCATAATGCGGCGAGGCGAGCAGGCGATCCACCACCTTGGCGAAGGCGTCGGGTGCATTGTCCTTTTCAAAGGCATCCACCTCCGCCGGGGTCGGTGGCAGGCCGGTGAGATCGAAGGTCGCCCGCGCAAGAGGGTACGCCTGGCGGCGCGCGGCGAAGGCGCGATGTTCTTCTCTTCCAGCTTGGCGAGGATGAATTGATCGATCGGCGACTGCCCCCAATGTGCGCGTCCTTCACCGCCGGGGGCGCTGGATTCTTGATCGCTGCAGCGACCAATGCGTCTTGGCCACCTCCATCGAAGCCGACGGCTTCGCCGGGACATCGCTGTCCGGCCAGGGCATGCCCATCTTGACCCACTGCTCGAGGGCGGCGATCTGCGTATCGGGCAGCTTGTCCGCCTTCTCCGGCATCTTCGAGTCGCCGATGTGTTTGATCGATTTGATGAGTTCGCTGTCGTCCGGCTTGCCCACCACCACGATCGGCCCGTCATCGGTGCCTTTCAAAATAGCCGCCCGCGAATCCATGCGCAGCGCGCCCTTCTGCTTTTCCGGGCCGTGGCATTTGTAGCACTGCTCGACCAGCACCGGGCGCACCTGCTTCTCAAAGAATTCCGTCTCCTGCGGAGTAATTGCCGCAGCCCGAGGCAAAAGCGCGAAAAACGGGGAAAAAACGGCCAGAAATACAAATCGAGTCATTGCAGCCAAAGTAACCCATCTACAGAGAAGTCGTTAGCGGTTTTTCACGGCCGGCTTCGGTGGGCGCTCAGCGGGAATGGTGTTTTCTGCTGGCGCGACCGGGCGCGAATCATTTCCACTCAGCCCATGCACCCCCCTCCGTACCCTCCTGCGTTCCGGCGTCGCCGCCGTTTTCCCTCGTCACCGCCACCGCACTCTTCGCGCAAGCTCCCGTACCCGAAAAAGGCGGGGAGAAAAAGAAGGACCCTTCGCTCGCCGCCGCCGAGACACTGCGGGGCTGCCGCGCGTGCTCCTCATCGGCGACTCCATTTCAATAGGTTACACCATTCCCACCCGGGAGGCGCTAAAGGGCGTGGCCAATGTCCACCGCATCCCGACCAATGGCAGCTCATCCGATGTCGGCCTCAAGAATCTCGATAAATGGCTGGCCACCGATGGCGCGGACAAGAAATGGGACGTCATCCATTTTAACTGGGGCCTGCACGACCTGAAACATTGGAAGGACGGCAAAATGGACCCCACCGGCCCGCAGGTAAATCCCGTGGAGCAGTACGAAAAAAATCTGCAGGAAATCGTCGCGCGATTGAAGAAGACCGGCGCGAAGCTCATCTTCGCCACGACCACCCCCGTGCCCGAAGGCACCGTCGGCCGGTGGCCAGGGACGAGATCGCCTACAACGAAGCCGCCACCCGCGTCATGAAGGCCCAGGACGTGGCCATCGACGACCTGCACGCCGTCGTGGAAGCACATCCGGACGGCCAGCTCCCGAAGAACGTCCACTTCACCGGCCCCGGCTACAAGACGCTCGCGGAGCAGGTCGCCGCCTCGGTCAAGACGGCGCTCGGCAAGTAAAGCCGGGCCCGGCGCCCCAATCCCGCTACCGGCTTGATTTTTCCCATCGCCCAAGTTTAGGTCGTCGCCATGCATGTCCCGCAGACCGAGGTGATTCTGCGGCATGGGGATGCGGAACTCGCGCGTGTCACCCTGCCGCCCGGCGAATACGTGATCGGGCGCGGCGAGGACGCGCAGATTTTCGCCGAGACGGAACTCATCTCGCGCCGGCACGCCCAGCTCACGATCCTCTACGACCAGCTCCTGCTGGAAGACCTCGGCAGCAGCAATGGCACCTTCGTCGCCGAACAGCGCATCAGCGAAGCGACCCGCCTCTTCCCCCAACCAGCACGTACGCCTCGGCGACGTCGTCCTGGAGGTCCACCGCGAACGCGCGCGCTCCGATTCGGGCGTGCCCCTCCCCGCCGCCCAGGCCGCCGTCCGTCGTCTCCTGCCCGACGAACTCCTCGCGCAAAAGCGTTACGCCATCGGCACCCAGGTCGCGCGCGGCGGCATGGGCGCGATCATGCAGGCCCGGCAGCAGGCCACGCAGCGGGACGTGGCCATGAAGGTGATGCTCGAGAGCCAGAACGAGGACGGCGTGCTGCGCTTCATCGACGAGGCGCAGGTCACCGCCCAGCTCGAGCATCCCAACATCGTCCCGATCTACGAGCTCGGCGTCGACGAACAGGACCAGCTTTTCTACACGATGAAGTTCGTCCGCGGCATCACCTTGAAAAAGGTGCTCGATCTCCTCGAACAAGGCGTTCCCGAAACCACGAAAAAATACCCGCTCAGCGCGCTCCTCACCATTTTTCAAAAGACCTGCGACGCCCTGGCCTTCGCCCACGCCCGCGGCGTCATCCACCGCGACCTCAAGCCCGAAAATCTCATGCTCGGAGACTTCGGCGAAGTGCTCGTGATGGACTGGGGACTGGCGAAGAAGTTGAATGCCAAAAGCCGCCCGCCGTCCGCCGCACGGCCCGAGAGCGATACCCAAAGCGCCCCGCATCCGACCGTGGTCAGCCGCCATTCCGCGGCGTCGGCTACGCTGCCGGCTCGATCATGGGCACGCCGCAATACATGAGCCCGGAGCAGGCTCGCGGCGAAATCGACACCCTCGACGCCCGCAGCGACGTCTACGCCCTGGGCGCGATCCTTTTCGAGATCATCTACCTGCGTCCTCCCGTGTGGCGGCAGCGATGTCGCGCTCATCGTCGCCAAGGTGGCCCAAGGCATCGTGGAGTGGGATGCCGCCCCGCCACCCTCCTCACGCAAAGCGCCCGCCAGTTCCCACCTCCCCGGCGGGCGTGTGCCGGATTCGCTGCTGGCCGTCTGCCGCAAGGCCCTCGCCGCCGACCCCGCCCGTCGCTACGCCTGCGTCACCGATCTCCAGCGCGATCTCGAGGCCTACCAAAATGTTTCGCGACGAGCGCGGAGAATGCCGGCGCGTGGAAACAATTCCGACTCCTCATCCAGCGCCATCGCGCGGCTTCCACAGCCATCGCCGCCGCGCTCGTCATCGTCACCGCCGTCACCGCGATCTTCACCCTCAATGTCGTCCGTGCCCGCAACCGCGCCGAGGCGGCACTGCACGACCTGCGCGGCACCGCTCCGACTTTCGCCGCGCAAGCCCATGCGCTGGTCGAGGAAGGCAAGCTCGACGAGGCGCTGCAAAAGATCAGCTACGCCACCGACCTCGATCCCAGGAATCCCGAGTTCCTGCTCCAGCGGGCCAACAACCTCGAGATCGCGCTGCACCTTGGCGACGCCGTCGCCGCCTATCGCAAAGTCCTCGCCCTCAACCCCGGCGACGCCGTCGCGCAGCAGAATCTCGATCTCTGCGAGCACTTGCTCGCGGACAATGGCGGCAAGGACGATTTGCCGCAGCCACTGGTCATCAAGCTCGTCGACGCCCTGCTCGCCCAAGGACGTCAGGTCGAAGCGAATCCCCTGGCCCAGCGCGTGGGCAAAGGCACGGCCACGACCGAGGCCACCCTGCACGCCCGCCTCAAAAAAATCATCTCCCAGCCCGGGTGGAACAGCGGCCGCATTCACCTCCAGCCCAACGGCACCTTCACCTTGAACTTCAACGGTCTGCATGTGGACGATCTCAGCGCCATCCACGGTTTCCCGGTGAGTGCGCTGGATGTCGACGACCCCAATTTTCACGACGTCACTTCCGCTGGCCGGCCTCCCGCTCGTTCGCCTCGGCATCAGCAATACCGGCATCACGGATCTCGCACCCCCTCGCCGGCGCGCCGATCGAAGTCCTTTTCATGTCGCGTGTCCACCTCGTGGATTTCACACCCCTGCAAGGGATGAAGCTGCGCGAACTCAGCATGAACGGCACCGGTCTCTCCGATCTTCGGCTGCTCGCCGGCCTGCGCCTGGAGCGACTGGAATCTCTCCGGCAACAACATTACCGACCTGGATGTATTGCGCGACATGCCATTGCGCGATCTGAACCTCAGTGGCAATCACATCCCCGATCTCTCGCCGATCGCCGGTCTGCCCCTGGAAACGCTGACCCTCGCGGGCATGGACCTCTCGGAAATACCGGTGCTGCACAGCCGTCAGCTCCACTCGCTGAACCTGAGTGGGGATCGCATCGCCAATCTCGCGCCCCTGGCCGGGCTGAAGCTGACGTATCTCAATTTCTGGGGCAATCCGGTCGTGGGACCTCGGCCCCTTGCGCGGCATGCCGCTGCAGAACCTCGATCTGAGCACAGACCAGCGCACCGTGGACCTCTCGCCTTTGGCGGACTGCCGCGAACTGGAAGAGATCACCGTGCCTCGCTGGTTTACCACGAGGAAGTGCTGCGCTCGCTCCCCAAGCTGCGCCGCGCCCGGCTCTATCCGATGCAAAACTTCAGCCTTCCCATCAAGCAATTCTGGACAGATTTGAAGCCCGAATGGGTCAATACCGCGCACGCGCGGGCCATCGTGCAATTCTCCGGGCTCAAGGTTTCCGCCTTCAATCCCGTGAACCTCGAACCGGACAATTCCGTCGGGCTCGACCTCAATCATGGGGATGGCGGACCGATTCCTTCGTTCGCCGGATTGCCGATCACCCGCCTCAATCTCGATGGCTCCCACTTTCACCGACCTCGCGCCGCTGCGCGGCCTTCCCTTGCGCCGCCTGAGCCTCAACGGCACGCCGGTCGAAGACCTGTCTCCGCTCGCAGGCATGGCCCTCCAGTCCCTCAGCCTGAACGGTACGAAGGTAAAGGATTTCTCGCCCCTGCGCGCCATGCCGCTGCAGGAAATCTATGTCAGCAATCTGGGGCTCGCCGATCTTGCCGTCTTGCGCGGCCGGCCCTTGCACCGGCTGGACATCGGCAACAACCCGCTCGCGGACATCAGCGCGCTCGCCGGCATGCCGCTCGAATGGCTGGTGGCCAGCGGCACCGCGATAGGCGATCTCGCCCCGCTCCAGGGGATGCCCCTGAAGTATCTGTCGATCAGCCGCACGCGGTGTGCGCGATTTCGGACCGCTCCGCGGAATGCCCGTGGTCGAACTCAACACCGAGAGCGTCCCGGCGCAGGATTTCTCGCCCGCTGCTCGATCTCCCCAAGCTGGAAAAGCTGCGCATCTTCGGCACCCCCGCAGCAACTCGATGTCCTGCGCAAACATCCCACTTTGAAATACCTGGCCCTCGGAGCGGTGGGGCCCCTGCGCCCCGTCGCCGACTTTTGGAAAGACTACGAACGCCGAACAGGCCAAACGACGGTAGGGAGGCAGGCGCCTGAGCGCCCCCCGCTGTCATTCTGAGCGGAGTGTAACGGAGTCGAAGAACCCCGTCGCTCTACCAAAGATCATCGTTGGTTGTTCGACGAAGCCAGCCAAGCAACCCATGCGTCGGTCCAATTGCAGGTCGCTCTACCAAAGATCATCGCTGGTTGTTCGACGGGGTCCTTCGACTCCGTTACACTCCGCTCAGGATGACAGCGGGGGGAATGCGGCCCAATCTCACAAGCCTTCTCGCAATCGCATTGAAGCTTCCAGACTTTCACATCGTCCACCCACGCCGACTTGTTCACCGCCAGGGTCAGCGCGCGTTTGGTGGGGTGGCCAATGCCCGGCGACCGAAACTCGCCGGTGGGCTTGCCATCGATCGTCGCGCGCATCACGTCGCCATCCACCACCAGGAGCAGCGTGTGCCATTCGCCGGGCTGGAGATCGAGCGTGAAGCTCTGGGATTTATTTCGGAGCAGCGTCTGCAGTTCCGGCGATGGATCGCCGGCCAGCCGCCGTTCGCGGATGGCGTTATCCATGCCTCCGGTCTTGGAATCCGTGAGCGTGAGACTCTGCAGCGTGACCCGCGCGTTGCAGAGATGCCCGGCATGCACCGTCTTCAATTCGCGGTCGACGAAATCGACGCCGAGGTCGTCGCCCTCCCCCAGCTTGAAGCGCAACCGCACCGCACCGTCTTGAAAGGCCGCGTCATGAAAGATCGCCACGCCATGATCGGCCACCGCTGCCTTGGTCACGTGCAGCGCGCCGTCCTCGAGCGCGGCCTGTTTCGCCCCCTGGGCCCGCGATGCGCTGTTGGTCGTCCAGCCGTTGCCGATCTCCTCCTGGTCGGGCGTCGATTCGTGGCGATTGAAGTCGTCCACGAAAAGCGCCGTCCCGTTTTCCCGGACGAAAGCGTCATCGTCAAAAGCAGCCAGCGGGGCTGCGGCGAACAGCGACAGAGCGAGGGCTAGGGGAAAGTGGGTCGTGAGCATAGGGGGCGGGTGCAGGGTTGACCGTAGGGTTCGAGGATACTTAGACGCTGTCCTTCTGACACAGGGCAGGCGGCCGGCCCGCTAGGGTTTGCTTTCGCCGAGTAGCTTGTTCAATACCGGTTCCAACTCCCGCGCCCAGATCTCGTAGCCCTTCGCCGTGGGATGCAGGAAATCGCCCATCGTCTCGCGCGTGATGCTGCCGTCGGGCTCGAGGAATTTGGCACCGATATCGAGAAAGGTGATGCCGTCCTGGCCATCAAGGGTGGCGATGAGTTGGTTAATCGCCTCGAGCTTCGCGCGGGTGGCATCGGGCTTCGGCCCGCGCGGAAAGATGCCCATGAGCACGATCTTCGCGCCCGGCTGCCGCTGGTGGACCTCCGCACAAATGGCGCGCACCCCGGCGGCGATTTCCTCCGGCGGGTTGCGGCTCACGTTGTTCGTGCCGATGAGGATGACGACCGCCTTCGCCGCCGCCCCGTCGAGTTCGCCGTGCCGCAGACGCCACAGCGTGTTCCTCCACGAAGTCGTAGCCGAAGCCGAGGTTTCGCCGCATTGCGCAGGCCATAGTGCTGCTCCCCACACGTCCTTGCCCGGCTGCGGGCGGTCGTGTGGTTCACCGCCAAACATCTGGGTGATGGAATCGCCGATGAAAACCAGCGACGCCTGGCGTTCGGTGGCGATCTTCGTCACCGCCGCATGGCGTACCGCCCAATCGTAGGTCGGCCAGTCGCGGTCCTGCGTGCAGGGCACCAACGTCGCCGGTTGAGCGGCCACGCCGGGCAACGGCTCGAATTTTCATCTCCGCCAGTTCGCTCATCTGTTTCCGATCTTCCGAGAAGGCGCGCGCTTTCACTGTCCCGCCCGCGGGAAGAAGGATCGGCGCCAGATACGGCCCGGTCTTCGGTCCCGGGTCCGTGCCGTCGAGGCTGTAGCGGATCGCCGCGCCCGGCGTCGCGCTAGTCAACGTCACGGTTCCAACCGCGTCGCGCACGATGACCGGCGCGGCCAGGCTCGCCACGACCTCCGGAGGCGGCAGCGGCGGGGCGCTGTGCGCGAAGGGTTGCGAAAAAAGGACCGGCCACGCGAGCAGCGCCGCCAGAGCGGGCAAAGGGAAACGGGGTGCATACGCGGTCGAGCCTATGCCGACTCGCCTCCCCGTGGAAAACGCTTTCGCGAGGCCAGATGCCAAATGATCCTTCCGTCACCAGAGAGGGGGTCCACGAAAGACACGAAAAAGCACGAAAGTTTCCGAAAGGGACGGTTGGCCCGCAAATCGCACGCATCATCCGAGTGGGTTTCACTTCGGACATGGCGGCATGCGTGGGATTCGCCGGCTGGAGTGCCGTTCCAAGGGAATTACAGAACAGGCAAGATGACTTTCGTGCTTTTTTCGTGTCTTTCGTGGACCCCTTCTCTGCGGCCTTCCCGTTAGGATTTCTTCTTCGGCAGGCTCTTTCGCTTCGTTCCGGCAAAATCCTTGAGCTGCTTTTCGCTCATGGATTTCGCCATTTGCCGCGAAGCGCCTTTCAAGGAGGACTTGCTGCGTTCGCCACGTTTCGCGGAGAGAGCTGCTCCCGCCGCCATCTGTTGTTTCTTGGATTTTGCAGGCATGTTTGCTGGTTCGCGCCCAGCCGCGGCGGTGGCCGCATGCGGAAACGACCCCTGACCAGGAAAGGAGGCGAGGATCGTTTTTCTTGCTCCTCTCCTCGCCCACTCCAACGACGTGCAACGCCTCGTAGAAGAAGACGCCCGCACGTAGCGCCAGCACCGAAAAACCCACCCCGGTAGGGAAGCCGCGCCGCCGGGTTCCCGCTTTTGGGTGGGCGGAAAAACGGCGGAGGCGAGCCAGTCCTGCTCGCAGCCGTCCCACCACCCACCACCCACCACGTTCCCGCACCACATGCCTGGCCGCTTGCAGCCGGCGCAAACTTCCAGCAGCATCCAGACAAGATGGCGACGCCCCCCATTTCCCAAGCCCTTGCCCTCGCCCTCGAGCATCACCGGGCGGGCCGGGTGGGCGACGCCGGGATCGTTTTGCGGCAAATTCTCACCGACCGGCCGCACGAAGCGGAGGCCGTATTCGCGGCTTTCCAAACGCGTTGGGCATCAATCCGCAATTCGCCGAAGCCCATCATCAGGGCCGCGCTCCAACTCCTCGAAAGCGGCCAGTATGAAACCGCCCTGGCCTTCCTCCGGCTGGCCACGCGGCTGAAGCCGGATTACGTCAGCGCCCATCGCCACATGGCCGAGGCGCTGCGCGCACTGGGGCGTGAGGAAGAGGCGCGGGAGGCGTGGCGGACCGCGGAACGGCTCTCGCCGGGTGAATAGCCCGGGCCGGGAACCAATCCAAGGACGAGGTCAAAGAGACTCGACCGGAGAGGGGTTAAGAGAGATGTAGTGTGCTCAGTGAGCCTCCCCCCTCCTATGAACAAACTCCTCCTCCCCGCCCTTATTGTCGTCGCTTCCCTCGGCAGCGCTCTCGCCGCCGATTATAAAGCGGTGCCCGACTGGTACAAGCTCGCCCCCGGCCGCCCGATGATGGGCAACATGCACGGCGATGTCGCCGTCGCTTCCAACGGCGAAGTCTACGTCAGCGTCATGGATCCGAAAGCGCGCTGCAAGTCTATGCGCCGGATGGCACCTTCATCCGCGTCGTCCCGAACGCGCCGCCGGACTTTCATGGCTTCGTGATCCACAAGGAAGCCGATGGCGAATTCATCTACGGTCCACGGCTCAGCGCGGGCAACATTCTCAAGCTCACCCTCGACGGGAAAGAAGTGCTGAACATCCCTCCCTCGGCGATTCCCGATGAATTCAAGAGCAAGGACAAGGAGGGCAAACCCGTGGTGCGCCTGACGGCGATGGATGTCGCCCCTAATGGCGATCTCTATGTTACCGACGGCTACTCGAGTGATTACGTGCATCGTTTCGACAAGACGGGCAAGTATCTCAATCCTTCGGCGGCAAGCAGCCTCCCTATAGCTTCAAGACGCTGCACAAGCTCGCCATCGACACGCGCTTCGATCCGCCGCGCATCATCGCCTGCGACCGCGCCAACGGCCGCGTCGTCCACCTGTCGCTCGATGGGGATTTCCTGGGCGTGATTATTAGTGATCTGCGCCTTCCGGCCGCCGTGGCCGTGCAAGGGGATCTCGCCGTAATCGGTGAACTCAAAGGCCGGGTGACGGTGATCGACAAGGCGGGCAAAATAGTCACGCAGATCGGCGATAACACCACCACGGAAGAACAGGGCACCAACAAGGTCGAGCCGGATAAGTGGCGCCCCGGCATTGTCACCGCCCCGCACGGCGTGGCCTTCGACGCGCATGGCGATATCTTCGTGTCAGAGTATAACATCTACGGCCGTCTCCACCGCTTCAATCGCGAGTAGTGGAAGCTCTCCCGATTTTGGTGACTCCCACGCCGCACAGCGATAGTGTGAATACCCGCTCGCTCCCATGAATATCACCCGCCGCACCGCCCTCCAACGCACCGCCGCCTTCTCCCTCGGCGCCGCCCTCTCGCTGCCCAAGCTCCGCGCCGCCGACGCGCCGGGCCGCAAGCTGCGCGTGGCCGTCGTCGCGCTGGGACGCGGCTTTGCCCATGTCACCGCCCTGCTCTCGCTGCCCGATGTGGAAATCGCCTACCTCGCGGAGGTCGATCCCAAGCGCCTCGAGCGCGGGATGAAAGCCGTGACCGACAAGCAAGGCTCTTCCTGCCAGGGCGTGAAGGATTTTCGCACCTTCCTCGATGACAAGACGCTCGATGCCGTCTTCATCGCCACCCCGAATTTCTGGCACACCTCCGCCGCCATCCTCGCGCTGAAAGCCGGCAAGCACGTCTACGTCGAGAAGCCCGGTAGCTCGAACCCTTACGAAGCGGGTTGATCGTCGCCGCCGCCAGGAAATACGGGCGCCTCGTGCAGATGGGCAACCAGCGCCGCACGTGGATGAAGGAAGGCATTGCCGCCCTGCACGGCGCGCAATCGGCGAGGTGCGTTACGCGCGCTCCTTTTATTACAATGCCCGCGCGGCCATCGGCCAGGGCGCGTTGAAGGCGGCGCCCGACATCGACCTGGATCTGTGGCAGGGGCCGGTCACTGCCGACGGCGACATCCAGCCTTTCGTCCATTACGACTGGCACTGGCTCTGGCATTGGGGCAACGGTGAACTCGGCAACAACGGCATCCACTTTCTCGACATCCTCCGCTGGGGCCTGCAGGTCGAATACCCCGAGCGCGTCACTTACAATGGCAACCGCTACTGGCACGCGGGACAAGCAGGAGACACCCGATACCGGCGTGGCCGTTTACGACTACGGCAAGGTCGGCATGGAGTTCGTGCAGAGCAGGTTGCCACCCGCGCTCCGCGGAAAAGCCGCTCGGCGAATGCGTCTTCTACGGGGAAAATGGCACCCTGGCCCTGACCATCCCCGGCTGGACGGTTTACGATTCCAAGGGCGTGAAGACCAGCGAAGGCAAAGGCGCCGGCGGCGGCGACGCCGCGCATATCGGTAACTTTTTGGAAGCCATCCGCGGCAATCAAAAGCTCAACAGCCCCATCGAGGAAGGCCAGAAGAGCACCATGCTCTGCCATCTCGGGAACATCGCCTATCGCACGAACACCGTCGTCCGCGTCGATCCCAAGACGGGCCAACTGATCGACAATCCCGCCGGGGAGAAGCTATGGAAGCGGGAGTATCGTTCGGGTTGGGAGCCGACGGTGTAGTTCTTAGTTCTTAGTGTTCGCAATGCGAAGCATCATAACTAAGCACTAAGCACTAAGCACTAAGCACTAAGCACTAAGCACTAAGCACTAGGAACTCGCCACCGGCGCCGGGCGCCGGCGTCGCCAAAGGCGCACCGGGCTTATCCGCCTGGATGCCCGTGACGTAAATCACCTCGCAAGCCCCGTTGCCCGTGTCAATGCGACTCAGCGAGGTCGTCCAATCAATTCCCCCGGTCTTGCCGGCATTCACGAGGTATCCCTGCATCGTCACGATCTCCCCGGGATAAAGCCCGGCGATCACGTGGGCGATGGCGCTATTGGCCGCGATGAGGTGATTTGTTCGACGAATGACGATCGATCTCCCGGTCCGGCATCGGGGGGGCGCCTTGGGACTTCGTAGAAGTAAAAGCGGTTCCCCTGCGAAATATCCAGACGATCGAGCACCGCCTGGTCGGACATGCGTCCCCACCCGAGGGCGACGTCGTAGGGCACGAGATCGTTGCCATCCGCCCAGTAGTGCTTGATGTGCAAAACCCGCGCGCGAATGGTGTAAGTGGCGACCGCGGTGACGGTGTAACCCTTGATCGTCCCCAGCACTTGCGGCGGGCATTTTTCCTGGAGTGGCTCGTCCGCCACCAGCACTCCCGGCGGCGTGCGCAGGGATGCCGGACCGACGATCCAGGAAGCAAGGCTCCAGAGGATGGCAATGGCGACGCTGACGCTGATGAAATAGCGCATTATCCCAGACGAAAATAGCACTCGGGGTGCCATCCCCGGGTTTTCTTCCAGCAATTCGGTGCCTCTCTACGTGTTTTCCCGTGCCCCACATGGGCAATCGTCCCCTATGGCGGCGGCACTGGACGCGCTATCTCATTTACGCATGAACCGCTTTCCCATCGCCACTTCCTTCAGCAGCCTTCCCCCGCCTGGTCGCCGGCTGCCTGGGCTCCCTGCGGGCGAAACGCCCCGCCGTCGCGAAGCCCGCAACGAAAAAGAAGCGCGTCCTGCTCGTCGACGATGAATCCGCGCTGACCATGATCTGCAAGCTGATGCTCGAGCAGACCGACTCCTTCATCGTGCAAGTGGAAAACCTCGGCAAGCGCGCCTTGTCCACCGCGCAAAGCTTTCGGCCCGACGTGATCTTCCTCGATATCCACCTGCCCGACAAAGGCGGTCACGCGATCGCCGCGGAACTCCAGTCCGATCCCCTGCTGCGCGCCGTGCCCATCGTCTTCTGGAGCGGCTCGGTCCATCGGAAGACCGACGTCGTCGCGAATTCCCACGGCTGCTGGCCCACGCTGCCCAAAGCCGTTTTCCAACGCCGAGCTCACGCAGCTCGCGTCCCCATCCCTGTTACTCATAGCCCGAGCGCGCCTCCCCAAAAAAGCCGCACCTGGGAACAAGATTTTGGCTTTGCGCGGACCGCCTCTGCGGATTGCATGGCCGCATGTCTTCCCTTCCCCGAATCTCCTGCATCGCCCTTCTGGCCATCGCCGTGGGCGCTTCCTCTCTCCGCGCCGCTGATCCCGCGCCCACCGTCATCCAGCTCTGGCCCGGCACCGCTCCCGAGAAAAAGGCGACATCGGGGAGGAAAAGGGACGTCACCAAGCCGACGGATGGCAAACCCGGCGGCAAGAGCGTCATCCGCCTCGGCAACGTCTCCCAGCCCACGATCACGATCTACACGCCGCCCGCCGGCAAGGCCAATTGCAACCGCCGTCGTCGTCTGCCCCGGCGGCGGCTACGGCATCCTCGCCCTGGATCTCGAGGGCACCGAAATCTGCGAGTGGCTCAATTCCCTCGGCGTCACCGGCGTGCTCCTCAAGTATCGCGTGCCCAAGCGTGCCGGCCTGGAGAAACACATCGCGCCGTTGCAGGATGTCCAGCGCGCCCTCGGCCTCGTGCGCTCCCGGGCGCAAGAATGGCACCTCGATCCCACGCGCATCGGCGTCCTCGGCTTCTCCGCGGGCGGCCATCTCGCCGCCGCCGCCAGCAACAACTACGAGACACGCATTTACCCCGCGCGTCGATGCCGCGGACGACGCCAGTTGCCGGCCCGATTTCGCCATCCTCATCTATCCCGCCTATCTCACGGTGAAAGATCAGGGCGACAAGATCGCTCCCGAACTCCCCATCACCGCCCAGACGCCGCCCTCCTTCATCGTCATGGCCGAAGACGACCCCGTGCGCGTGGAGAATGCGCTCTTCTACGCCCTCGCCCTCAAGAACGCCAAAGTGCCGTGCGAGCTCCACGTCTACCCCGCCGGCGGCCACGGCTACGGCCTACGCCCCAATGGCCAGGCCGTCACCACCTGGCCGGCCCGCGCCGGGGAATGGCTGGGAGCCCGCGGCCTGCTCAAGGCGCCCTGAGCGCCCCTTAAGAGCAAACTTTCCTCTCGCGTGTCATTCTGAGCGGAGTGTAACGGAATCGAAAGCCGAGTCTGCGAGACCCTATGGGACTGCGGGGCAAACCCCATCGCTCCACCAAAGGTTATCGCTGGTTATTCGACGGGATCCTTCGACTTCGCTCAGGATGACATTGCGAGGACGGTGAATTATTTCACAGTCATTTACGCCACGAGGTGCGGCACGCCGCAGGCGCAGACTCCGCCGCTCTTGGTTGTCGAGGCGCCGGGGTCGTAGTTGAGATTCGGACCGAGCCAGCGTTCGACTTCCTGGATGGTCATCCCCTTGCGGAGGTGATAGTCCAGCACCTGGTCGCGGTCGATCTTGCCGAGGCCGAAGTAGCGCGCCCGGGGGTGGGCGAAATAGAGGCCGCTCACGCTGGAGCCGGGCCACATGGCGAAGCTTTCGGTGATCTGGATGCCGGCTTTGTGCTCCACGTCGAGCAGCTTCCAGAGGGATGCCTTTCTCGGTGTGATCGGGGCACGCCGGATAACCCGCCGCGGGGCGAATGCCGCGATACTGCTCCTCGATGATCTGCTCGGTGGTGAGATGCTCCTCGCGTCCGTAGCCCCACTCTTCGCGCACGCGCTTGTGCAGGCACTCGGCAAAGGCCTCGCCAGGCGGTCGGCCAGCGCCTCGGCCATGATCGCATTGTAATCGTCATGGTCCGCCTTGTAGCGCTCGACGATGTCCTTGAGTCCGTGGCCGGTCGTGACCGCGAAGGCACCGAGATGATCGCGCAACCCGGTTTCCTTCGGCGCGATGAAATCCGACAGCGATTGCGCAGGCTCGCCATCCTTCTTCACGATTTGCTGGCGCAGGAAGTGGAAGGTGATGTCCACGGAATTCCGCGTCTCGTCGGTATAAAGCTCCACATCGTCGCCCACGGCATTCGCCGGGAAGAGCCCGTAAACGGCGCGGGCGGTGAGCAGCTTCTCGTGGATGATTTTGTCGAGCAATTCCTGCGCGTCCTCGAAGAGCTTGCGCGCCTGTTCGCCGTATTTCTCGTGCTCGAAGATCGCGGGATAACGTCCGCGCAATTCCCATGTGTGAAAGAATGGCGACCAGTCGATGAACTCGCGCAGCGTAGCCAGTGGAAAGTCTTCCAGCACTGTGAACTCCGGTTGCGCGATATCCTCGGCGCGCCATTCGATGGCGGTGCGATTCGCCCGCGCCTGATCGAGCGGAACGAGTTCGAGCTTTTGCCCGGCGTGCAACGCCCGGGCGCGGGCCTGCTCGTCGCGATTGCGCGCAGCGAAGGCGCTCCGCGTTTCCTCGCTGATCAGCGTGCTCACCACCGGCACCGCGCGCGAAGCATCGAGCACGTGGACGATCGGACCGCTATAGGACGGCGCGATCTTCACCGCGGTGTGCGCCTTGCTCGTCGTCGCCCCGCCGATGAGCAGCGGCAGTTTGAAGCCCTCGCGCTCCATCTCACGGGCGACATGCGCCATTTCATCGAGCGAGGGCGTGATCAGCCCGCTGAGGCCGATAACATCGACATTCTTCTCCCGCGCGGTCGCGAGGATCTTCTCGCACGACACCATCACGCCGAGGTCGATGACCTCGTAATTGTTACAGCCGAGCACGACGCCGACAATGTTCTTGCCGATGTCATGCACGTCGCCTTTCACCGTGGCCATGAGCACCCGGCCCTGGGTGCGGACTTCGCCACCCGCGGCGAGCGTGGCTTTCTTCTCTTCCTCCATGTAGGGCAGCAGATACGCGACCGCTTTCTTCATCACGCGGGCGGATTTGACGACCTGGGGCAGGAACATCTTGCCCGCGCCAAAAAGATCGCCGACCACGTTCATGCCATCCATCAGCGGTCCTTCGATGACTTGCAACGGACGGGCGTATTTCTGCCGCGCCTCCTCGGTGTCCTGGATGACGAAGGCGTCGATGCCCTTGACCAGCGCATGGGAAAGACGTTCTTCCACCGGCAATCCGCGCCACTCCTCGGTGGTCTTCTCGACCGTGCCCGCGGCCTTCTGCTTCACCGATTCACCGAACGCGACCAGCTTCTCCGTGGCCTCCGGGTTGCGGTTCAGCAGCACGTCTTCGACGAGCACGAGGAGCGCCTTCGGGATCTCCTCGTAGACCTCGAGCATGCCGGCATTGACGATACCCATATCGAGCCCTGCCTGGATCGCGTGGTACAGAAATGCCGAGTGCATGGCGTCGCGCACCACGTTATTGCCACGGAAGCTGAACGAGATATTCGACACGCCGCCGCTCACCTTGGCGTAGGGCAGGTGTTGCTTGATCCAGCGCGTGGCCTCGATGAAATTGACCGCGTAATTGTTGTGCTCCTCGATACCCGTGGCCACGGTGAGAATATTCGGATCGAAGATGATGTCCTGCGGCGGAAAGCCGACCCGGTCCACGAGCAGCCGGTAGCTGCGCTCGCAGATCTGGCATTTCCGCTCCAGCGTGTCCGCCTGCCCCTGCTCGTCGAAGGCCATGACCACTACCGCCGCACCGTAGCGCCGCACGAGCCGGGCCGACGCCAGGAACTTCTCCTCGCCTTCCTTCAGCGAGATCGAATTGACGATGCCCTTGCCCTGGATGCACTTCAAGCCGGCCTCGATCACCGACCACTTCGACGAGTCGATCATGATCGGCACACGTGCGATATCCGGCTCGCTCTGGATCAAGTTGAGAAATTTGGTCATCGCCGCCGCGCCATCGAGCATCCCCTCATCCATGTTCACGTCGATGATCTGCGCGCCGCTCTCGACCTGCTGCTTGGCGACGGTCAGCGCCTCGTCGTAGTTATTGGCGAGGATCAGCTTGGCGAACTTCGGCGACCCGGTGACGTTGGTCCGCTCGCCGATGTTGATGAAATTCGTCGTCGCCGTCTGGTTGAACGCCTCCATGCCCGAGAGCCGCAGTTGCCGTGGAATCTCCGGAATCACCCGCGGAGCGAAGCCACGCACGGCTTCCGCGATCTTCGCGATGTGCGGCGGCGTGGTGCCGCAGCAGCCGCCCACGATGTTCAGCCAGCCCGACTCCGCCCATTCCGCGATCTGCGGCGCCAGCGATTCCGGCGTCTCCGGAAAGCCCGTCTCCGACAGCGGATCGGGCAGTCCCGCGTTCGGGTAAATCGAGACGTACACCGGCGCGATGCGCGACAGCTCCTCGACGTACGGCCGCATCTCCTTCGGCCCCAGCGCGCAGTTCAACCCCACGCTCAGCGGCTCCGCATGCGACACGGAGTTCCAGAAGGCCTCCCCGGTCTGGCCGGTCAGCGTGCGCCCGCTGAGATCGGTGATCGTGCCGGAAATCATGATCGGCAGATCGCGCCCCAACTCGGCGAGCACGTCCTTGGCGGCAAAGATGGCCGCCTTCGAGTTCAGCGTATCGAAGATCGTCTCGATGAGCAGCACATCCACGCCGCCCTCGATGAGGGCGCGCACCTGCTCGGCATAAGCCTGCCGGAGCTGATCGAAATTCACCGCGCGGAAGCTCGGATCGTTCACATCCGGCGAAATCGACGCCGTCACCGACATCGGCCCGATCGCTCCCGCCACGAAGCGCCGCTCACCGAGCTTCGCCTCAATGTCGTCCGCCGCCTTCCGCGCCAGCCGCGCCGCGGCGAGATTCATCTCCCGCGCGAGCTCTTGCAAAAAGGGATCGTCGATCACGCGCTGAAAGAACGCCTGGTCCTTCCGCACCGCCGAGTCGTGCGCGAAAAAGAAATCGTGCTGGCCGATGGTCGTCGCCGAGAAGGTGTTCGTCTCGATGATATCCGCGCCCGCTTCCAGGTAGCCTGCGTGAATCTCCGCGATCACCTGCGGCTTGGTCAGGAGCAGCAACTCGTTGTTCCCCTTGAGATCCTTCCCCTTCCAGTCGCGAAACCGCTCGCCGCGATAATCCGCTTCCTGAGCTTGTAGCGCTGCACCATCGTGCCCATGGCGCCGTCGATAATGGCGATGCGCTTCTGGAGCAGGGCGGCCAGGGGATGAAGAGGTTTTTCAGCAGACATGGAGTCGCGCAATAAACGACATCGCACAGAGTACTCAAGCAACAAATTTACGCATCATGATGCGACGATGGGTGCAAACTCCGGGGAGCGCACTCGTCCCGAGGGCTGGTTGCGGCGTCCCGCCGAATCGAACTTTGCAGAGCGCCGTAGGAGCGAGACGCGTTGTGCTTCAGGGCGTTAGGGAAGTTCGCAAAGGCGGGACGCCTTCGGCAGCACTCGGGCCGAGCGCGCTCCCCAAAAGTTTCTGCCACGCCTTCCTGTGGTCTTCCTGCTTTCCAGTTGCGGACCTCTGGCGCACATTGCCCGTCCCATGTCTCTCCGCTTACGCCCCTGGATTCTGCTTGGATTTTGTGCCCTCGGCACCCTGTCGAGCGCCGAAGAACCCTTTGTGTTTGAGAAAAACCAAGGTCGCTTGCCAAAGACGGTGATCCCCCAGCGCTACGAAGTGCGCATCGATCCCGATGTCGAGAAGGCCGTGTTCAGTGGCGACGAAACGATCACCCTCGAGGTCCGGCAGCCAGTGCGGGAGATCGTGCTGCACGCGAATGGCCTGGAAATCAGCAACGCGAAGCTGAAAGCCGCCCAGGAGATCCCGCTCACACCCAAGCTCGACGCCGAGCAACAGACGCTGACCTTCGCGCTGCCCGAGGAATTGCCGGCAGGCACTTGCAAGCTCGCCCTGCACTTCACCGGCAAGCTCACCGAGCAGCCGCGCGGCCTTTACATCGCGCGGTATCAAAGCAACGGCGTCTCCGGCAAGGCCCTGGCCACGCAGATGGAAGCCATCGATTGCCGGCGCATGTTTCCGTGCTGGGACGAGCCGGCCTTTCGCGCGGAATACGTTCTCACCGCGGTCGTCCCGGAAAAGCTGCGCGCCATTTCCAATATGCCGGTCGTTTCCGACCAGCCGCAGCAGGACGGCCGCCGGGAAGTGACCTTCGCACCGACGCCGAAGATGGCCAGCTATCTCGTCGCGCTGGCCATCGGTGATTTCGAGGAAGTGCGCGACGAAGTGGAGGGCACCCAGCTCGCCGTCCTCACCACGCCGGGCAAGCGCGAGCAGGGCCGTTACGCGCTGGAATCCACCAAGAAAATCCTCACTTTTTACCACGACTACTTCGGCATCCAGTATCCCCTGCCCAAGCTCGACCAGCTCGCCATTCCCAGCACCGGCGCGGGCGCGATGGAGAACTGGGGCTGCATCATCTACAACGACAACAACCTGCTCTACGATCCGGCGACCAGCGCGCAAAGCATGCGCGAGCGCGTGTTCGCCGTTATCGCCCACGAGGTCGCGCACCAATGGTTCGGCAATCTCGTGACCATGGCCTGGTGGGACAATCTCTGGCTCAACGAAGGTTTCGCGAGCTGGATGGGCACCAAGGCGACCGACCGCTTCAATCCCGAGTGGAAAGTGTGGCTGCGCGCCGCTGGCAGCAAGGAGTACGCGATGCGGCTCGACGCCCGCGCGACGACCCATCCCATTCAGCGGGCGGTGGGGGACGATTCGCGGGCCGCCGACGGCTTCGACGAGATCACCTACAGCAAGGGCCAGTCGGTGCTGCGGATGATCGAGAGCTGGCTGGGCGAGGACGCCTTTCGCAGCGGCATCCGCGCCTACATGCAGGCCCACGCCTATAGCAATACGACCACGGCCGATCTGTGGGCCTCGCTCGCCACTGCCTCGGGGAAACCGGTGCGCGAGTTCGCCGCGGGCTGGACGGAGCAGCCGGGCTTTCCGGTCGTGACCGTCAGCGCCCTGCCCACCGGCAGCCAGGGGACCGTGCAACTCGAGCAGGCGCGCTTCACCATTCACCAGAAAGACCCCGAACCGTTGCGCTGGCAGATTCCAGTCATCTACGGCCTCGCCGGCGCGCCGAATCGCGCGCTGCTGACTCTGCTCAAGAGCGAAACCCAACCCGGCGCGCTCCTCGAACCGGAAGCCGCCATCAAGGCGAACATCGGCGATGTGGGCTACTACCGCGTGGCTTATGACGCCCCCCTCGCGCGCCGCCTGCTCAAGGCCGCGCCGATGCTCGCGGAGGCCGACCGGCTCAACGCGCTCAACGATTCCTGGGCCATGGTTCAGGCCGGCCGCACCTCCGCCGCGGAATGCCTCGACCTCGTGCGCGCGCTCAGCGACGACACGTCGCCGACCGTCGTGCAGCGCATCATCGATGTGCTGTGGACGATCGACGGCCTGGAACGCGGCACGCCCAATCGCGATGGCTTTCACGCGTGGGCCTGCGGGTTCCTCCGCCCGCAATTCAATCGCCTGGGCTGGGAAGCCAGGGACGGTGAGTCCCCGCTGGACGCCGCGCTCCGCGGCTCGCTGATCTCCATGCTTGGCGCCTTCGGCAGCGAGGAAGTCGTGAGCTCGGCGCGCGCCCGCTTTGCGGCGTACCTCCACGATCCCGCCTCGCTTTCCCGGCGATCTGCGCGGGGCGGTCTTTTCCGTCGTGGGCCGCGACGCCGATGCCCAGACCTGGGAGCAATTGCACACAGCCGCGCAGAAGGAGGACAGCTTCGAGCAAAAGCGCGCGCTCTATAGTGCGCTCGTCTCGGCCCGCAACCCCGTGCTCGCCACGCAGACGCTCTCCCCTGGCGCTCACCGACGAACTCATCGCGCCCGATGCCGCCCGTCTCGTCCAGCGCGTGGCCCACGAGGCCGAGCAGCCGGAACTCGCCTGGACCTTCGCCCGCACCCATCTCGACGCACTCCTCGCCAAGGTGCCCGACATCTCCGTGAACCGCTATGTGCCGACCATCTTCGAAGGCTTCGATGATGCGGCGCGGGCCAGCGAGTTGGAGACCTTCGCGAAGCAGAACCTGCCCCCGGTGGTCGGGAACGCCGTGGCGCAGGCGGCTGACAACATTCGCTTCCAGGCGGAATTCAAAGCACGCGTGTTGCCGGAAATTGACGCTTGGTGGCAGGCGCACCTTCGGCGATAATTGCCAACCACCAAGGGCCTGATGGAGTTCGAGATTACTCACGTTACACATTACAAATATGGACACCCCGCCGCCGAGGCCTACGGCGAGGCACGGCTCACGCCCCCAAGTCTCCCTGGCCAGACGGTGCTGAGCCATCGGCTCGTGATCGACCCCGAAGTGCCCACCTCGATCTACACCGATCATTTCGGGAACCGCGTCGATTTTTTCTCCCTGCCCTTCCGCCACAAGCAGCTCTACGTGAGCAACCAGGCGGTCGTACGCACGCATCCCGTGCCCCTGCCGGCCAGCAGTCTCGAACTGCCGGTACAGGAAGCGCGGCAGATCCTGGGCTCGGTGATGACCGACATCTTCGACTACCTGCAAATGACCCCCGGCGTGCAGCCGACGCGGGAGTCCGTGCAGTGGGCCAAGAAATATCTTCCCGGCCGGGCGCCACTCGGCGAATCGCTCCAGCGCTTGAACGAGGCGATCCACTCGGAATTCAAATACAAGCCGGGCGTGACGGAAAACTCCACGCCGCTGGCGACGATCTGGAAAAACAAGATCGGCGTCTGCCAGGATTTTGCCCACGTCGGTCTTAGCATCCTGCGCACCGCCGGCCTGCCCGCCCGCTACGTGTGCGGTTACATCGAGACGAATCCCGTGCGCGCGGCCGACGGCTCGCTGCGCCGGATGACCGGCGCGGTGGCGACGCATGCGTGGATCGAGGTGCTCGTCCCCGGCATGACGTGGGTGGCGATCGATCCGACCAATCGCCAGTGGATCAACGAACGCTATGTGACCGTGAGCTTCGGTCGCGACCAGCGCGACGCCACGCCGTTGCGCGGCACCTTCAAGGGCAGTGGCGGGCAGAACATGAAGGTGCGGGTCATCATGAAACGCCGCACGCCGAAGCCGGAGAAAGTTCGGGTATGAAAAACATCCAACATCCGATGCAGAACATCCAACATTCAACATCCAACATCCAACATCCAATGCCGCAAGCGCTCTGCGACGACGTCTTCTGTCGTTGGGCGTTGGATGTTGGGCGTTGGATGTTGGATGTTCTGCCTTTTCCCTCGTGAAAGTAGGCATCCATTACCAGACGCAGTACGCCTACGAAGAGCCGGTCAGTTTTTCGCCGCACCTTTTTCGGCTGTTCCCGAAATCCGACCGCTATCTTTCCGTGCTCCAGCTCGCCTTCCAGACGAACCTGGACGCGACAGTGAACTTTCGCCGCGACCTCTTCGACAATGAGATCGCGTCCTGCTTTTATCCGGAAAAATCCGCGCTCCTCCAGGCGGGCCTGCAAATCGAGTTGGAGCTGACTCCGCGCAATGCCTTCGGGTTTCTGCTCGAGTCGCACGCGCTCGATCTGCCTTTCACCTACACCGCCCAGGAAAAGCACGCGCTTTCGCCTTACCTGCCAACCGGGCCCGCGCTGGTGCTGCCTTTCTGGCAACCGCCAACCCAGCCACAGCCGACCATTGACGCGCTCGTCGCCTTGAACAGCGCGCTGCACGATCATCTCGCCTACGAGCGTCGCGACGAAGGCGCCGCCTACACCCCGGAGGAAACGCTGCGCCTCGGGCGCGGCGCCTGCCGCGATTTCGCCGTGCTGCTCGCCGAGGTCGCGCGCGGTCTCGGGCTCGCCGCGCGGCTGGCCAGCGGCTATCTCTGCGAATTTGGCGGCGGCGAGAAGCGCGCGGAGGGCGCCCTGCACGCGTGGACGGAAATCTATCTCCCGGGCGCCGGCTGGGTCGGCTTCGATCCGACCAATGGTTACCTCTGCAACCATCACCACATCACCGCGGCTGTAGGCTTCACGCCCGAGGATATCTCGCCCATTCTTGGTCGTTACTTTCACCCCACCCCCGTTGCCGGAAATATGACGGCATCCCTGCAAATCATTTCCCATGACGATCCCTAAAGCTCTCGCCCTCGTGGCCGACCAAATCGAAGCCACGTTCGCGAAGCAGAATGTCCGCCTCACCCTCGGCGGTGAACCTACTTATATTCCCATCGATCCCGTCGGCCTGGAGTGGAGTGTCACCGCGCTCGGCCCCACCAAGCTTCGCTACGGCTATGCCCTGGCCGACGCGCTGATCGCGCAATCGCTGCCGCGCGCAATCCCGATCTACTCGCCGGGCAAATTCTATCCCGGCGAAGTCAATCCTCGCTGGGCGATCAACCTCGTGTGGAATCGCGACGGTACGCCGCTCGTGCCGTCTCTTGCGGCGCACGACGAGGGCTCGACGAAGATCGACGCGAAGTCATTCCGAAAGTTCGAGCAAAAGCTCGCCCAACGGCTCGGCCTCGAGGGCGGATGGCTGCGCGCCATCGATCCCTTTGACGACGCCCGGCCCGCCGCCGTGCTGCCGCTCGATTACGACAGGAAATCTTTCGTCGTCGAGGATTGGCGCAGCGGGAAGAGCGTGGAACTCTTGCGCACCGACGGTCCCGCCGGCCTGCGCCTGCCGCTCAACAGCCTTCCTCCCGAGGTGAATCGCCGCGCGCTCACCGCGGAGATCGTCGATGGCCGCCTGCACGTCTTCCTGCCGCCGTTGCTGCAAAAGCCCTTTCTCTTGTTGCTCGAAGCCGTGGCCGCGACGGCCCGCGAACTCGGTCTCGAGGCGCCGCATCTTTCCGGCTATGTGCCGGGCGACGAGGCCGGCCTCTGGACGCGTCTCGCCGTGGCCGCGGACCCCGGTGTGCTCGAGATCAATCTCCCGCCCTGCGAAACGTGGCGTGAATACGCCGCATGGCTCGAGATCCTCGAGCGTGCCGCCGCGCCCGCGGGCCTGCGTTCGTTCAAGCAGCTTTCGTCCGAAGACCAGATCGGCACGGGAGGCGGCAATCACCTGCTCTTCGGCGGCCCCAGCCTCGACGATCATCCGCTCTTCAACCGCCCGGCGTGGGTCACCTCCATCCTGCGCTACTGGCAGCATCATCCTTCGCTCGCCTACCTGTTCACCGGGCAGTACGTCGGCTCGTCGTCGCAAGCGCCGCGCCCCGATGAAGGCGCCAGCGCGCACTACGATCTGGAGATGGCTTATCGTTTCCTCGAGGAGTTGCCGCCCGGCGATCACCGCTATCTGATCAGCGAGACAATCCGTCATCTCCACACCGACACCTCCGGCAACACCCACCGCAGCGAGACGAGCTTCGACAAATTCTGGAACGTCAACTTCGACGGCGGCTGCCGCGGCCTGGTGGAATTCCGCGCGGTCGAGACGCTGCCGCACGCGCGCTGGATGTCGGCCATCGCGCTCCTCTGGCACGCCCTCGCCGCGCATCTCCTCACAAAGCCCTTCAAGGAGCCACTCATCGATTTCGGCGATAAGTTGCACGACGCCTATTTTCTCCCGGGCTTCATTTGGGCCGATTTCGAGAAAGTGCTGCGCGACCTCCGCCGCTCCGGCTTCAAGCTGCCGGCCGATCTCTTCCGCGAGATTTTCGAATGGCGCTTTCCCATCATGCTGCACCACGCCGACGGCGCGGCCGAGCTCATCATCCGCCGCGGCAACGAAGGCTGGCCGCTGCTCTGCGAGCAACCGCTGGAAGGGGGCAGCACCAGCCGCTTCGTCGATACCTCCATCGAGCGCCTGGAATTCGTCGTCTCGCGCGAATTCGCGGCGCACTACACGATCCGTGTGGCGGGCCACCTGCTCCCGCTCCAGCCCTTCCCGGCCGGTAAGCGGGGCGCCGGTCTGCGCTACCGCCGCACCTCGCTCTATCCCTCCCTGCACCCCGGCATCCCGCCGCAGATGCCCCTCATCATCACCGTCACGGGCAAACGAAAAACGGCCTCCTACCGGCTCGAGCAGAACCGCCGGCATTTCGTCGCGCATTCCGGCACACCGCCTCCGGTTTCCAAAGAGCCGTGCCGCAAGCTGCACCCGCGTCTCGTCACCTACGACTTGCGGCTTTCGTAGGGCGTCGCCGATCCGGCTCCAGGAACGACGCGGTGATAATCGCCTTGCCCCGGCTGGCTTTCGCGCTCACCTTCCCGTCCGAATTCGCGGGATTAATACCACAAACAGTTGAAAACTGGACGATTATGGGTAAAAGGAAAGGATGAGAAAAACCTTTCGATGAAAGCGGCCCGCCGTGGCCGAAGAAGTGGCCACCCGCTGGCGGGACGGAGGCAGCGCGCGGGAAAGGGAGCGTTTGGCGGCGGTGCGGTTGGCCTTGCAGGGAGCCCGTACCTTGGAGGAGATTGCGCGGAGCGTGGGACGGCTCGACGGTGGCGGAGTGGATGCGGGTGGTCCGCGAGGAAGGTCTGGAGGCCCTGCTGGGCCGCCACCAAGGCCGAGGACGAGCGCCGCAAGTGTGTGGGGCGGCCCTGCGCGGGTTGCGCAAGGGAGTCCGCCGGGCCGCTGGAAAACGGGCCGTCGAAGTGCAAGCCTGGTTGCAAGCTCGCCACGGCCTGGAACTCAGTCTCAACGGCACCCGTACTGGCTAAAAAAAGCGGGGGCGTCCTGAAAGTGCCGCGTCGGACACATGCCCTCAAGAATGCGGCGGCCAGCGAACGCTTTCAGCGCACGTTGGCGCGCGAACTTTGGGCCCTGGGGGGTGCCCAAGGAAAAGCCGGTGCGCGTCTGGGCCATCGACGAGCATCGTTATGGATTGATCAGCCTCCAGCGGCGCTGCTGGGGATGCGCCGGGTGCGCGCTTATGCCCGCAACCGGACCAAGTAGGAATGGGCTATGTAGCCACGGCCCTGGAGATCGCCGGGCGGGCGAAGGGCTCTGTGTGTTCTTTCCCACGGTCAACCAAGAGGTCAGCACCCGCTTCCTGGAGCAAATCAGCCAACGGATCCCGAGGCGGTCCATGTCATCCTGCAGGACCGGGCCGGCTTTCACCTGCGGCAAGGCGCGGCGGAACTGCCGGCCAACGTGCGGCTGCTGCCCCTGCCCGCCTACAGCCCCGAAACTCAACCCGGTCGAACGCGTGGGGCGGTCTGATCCGCATGGCCACCGCCAATCGCGTCTTCCCCGATTTGGAGGCCATGGAAGCGGTCATTGAGGAAACCCTGCGCCCTCTTTGGACCGATCCGTCCCGCGTCCGTTCCCTTATCGGAGAAGGCTGGCTGCTCGCTCAAGTAAACGTTTTCTCCAGTTAAGGAATCGTCCTGTTTTCAACTAGGCGTGGTATAAACTCAATGGTAGAGTAGCTGCTTTACACGGACTCCCCAGAGTGCGGACAGAATCGGACAAACTCAGACACGCGAAAGCCCGGAATGCCCGTGTTTGCTTGATTCGCTGGCGAATGGACACCGAAAAAAGCGGGGCGCAACTTGGACAGAATTGGACGCTTTCGGATTCACCGGGGGCAACAAAAGGGCCAACAACACATTTCGCACCGGAACGGGAAAAATGGGGCGTGAGGGATTCAAACCCCCGACCAACAAGGTGTAAACTTGCCGCTCTATCGCTGAGCTAACGCCCCGATTGTGGGGCGGAACGATGCGGGAGTTCTGCCAACAGAGCAAGGCCCAAAGTGTTCCACTCCTCGCCCTTTTCTACGCCGCGCCTCCCCTTGAAAGACTTTGCGATACAGCGAGGCCGTCGTTCGCTCGTTTTCTGGAATTGTGGAAGCAGAGCGCTTGCCGATGCGCTGCCACTGGTCTCGGAAATCGGCAGTCTCGTATTGTTTGGGTTGGAGCCAATAGCTCGTTTTGCGTCCTTCTCGCCCTTGTGAGCAAGGCCCCGAACTCGGCAGGGGTAAGCACGAAACACTCAGGCGAATCGAGTGCGACGTTGCGGCAGATGATGAAGAAGTCGCCGAACAATCCCTCCAACTTCGTGCCGAGCGGAACAGGGCTGCGGCGAGAAAGCGCCTTCACTTGGACGGTATGAGTTCTGGTGGCCTCCTGACTGTAGATGAGGATGTCGATACCACGGGCGTTGCGGGCGGTAGGCATGACGTTCCAACCGCGCTTGGAAAGTTGATAGCAGACGTAGAAAAGTCCGACGTTGCCGACGACTTGGTTGTTGTTTGGGGGAGTCTTCAATGCGGGCGAAGCTTCTATGCACAGTTTTGCAGCCTTTCTCAGCGAAACTGAGGGGCGCAAAAGTGACGGTCTTCGTTTCGATTTGGACAAGTTGTAAAAACCGGTTTGTCCCCGATTCCATTCGCTACTTCGCCAGCCGCTCGTGTCTGTAAAGCTGTCGATGTCAACGAACAAGGTGTAGCAAATCCCGCCAGCGGCCTTTGAACTTGGATACATGATGCCGTCCAAGGACTCGTCTCCATCGCATCGAAACAGATGCCGAAAGTATTCAGAAATCACCTGCGTCGGAACATATTCATGTGCTCGCGCCCGTCTCGTTCAATGGGCTTCATCGTGTCTTCGACGAAACGGCGCATGAAAATCAAGGGCATCCGACTCGAATAAAGGTCTGCGTCCGAGAAGAGGGTGGGCGGATTGGGCAAATTGGTCAAATTGAGGATGCGCAACGGGCGAAGGGTTCGGAATGTGCCGAACGTTACCCGATTCTTCGCCGCATCGTTTTCGGAAATCTCGTCAAAGGCGGTTTGAACTGTGTCTGCGCCATAGAACATCGGAATGCCAGCGGGACTCATTCGACTCTGCGACGCTCTTTTCCCGCAGGAGGCGGCCCAATCTCTGCAACCGTGGAAATCACCTTTGAGGCGTCATGCTGTCGAGCGCGTATGAACTGGGAATCCTGCGGCAAGACCTGAACGAGTCCGAGTTGGTCGATGATTTTTACCGAGCGCACTGAGGATGGTGTGGGGGCCTCTGGGTCAGGGGCCGTAATCGTCTTGGGTCTTCACCTTAAAGAAAACAAACCGCATTTCGTGTTTCACTTGCCTCGAAAACGCTTCCCACGAATAGCGCCAATAATCGCAGGGGCGTGAGCCATAGGGGTCTGCCTGAACCCACTGCCGGTCGATGAACTCGTCCACTAAATCCTCGAAAACCTTATCGGAACGATTTCCAAAGCCCAAATCCCCAAACAAATCCCACGTATCCATTAAGAGGAATCCCCTCATCCCACCCTGTCTCGCTCTCATGTCGCGACCAACACCGTCCTCTGGCCCCTCGTATTCGCGGGCTAAGCAGGTGTCTATGTAATCCACGACCTCACCCCATTCTGCCGCGATTTCATCATCTTCCGTCCGGTCGCAAAAACTACACGTTCGCTCACTCGCGTTCGCATTGATGAATTGCTGAATTCCTTCGTCGTCAAAACATTCAGCGCAGACAAATTTGTCGCCTTTGGCAAATCTCATACCGGGAGCAATTCTTCTCACGGAGCAGAGAATACGCACAATGCTATTCCAGCGCCAAGGAGTGCAAATGAGGAGCGACCTACGCCGAAAGCGCTGCTTTTACGCGCACGACGGTAGAAAATCCCTTGCCGGAGAGTTTCGCGGTATGCCGCACGCTCTGTCCCGCCTTCAAATAGCGAACGATGTCCTTGTGCTTTTGAAGGAACGTATCGCGGTCGAGTGTCGTTCCAACCGGCCTGCCGAGCTTCACACCTTTGCGACGCGCTTCCGCAAGTCCCGAATTGATGCGCTCCCTCAGCAATTCAACCTCGCCACGTGCTAGTTCCGCCAATAGCGCCAGCATCACGCTCGCGGGCAGGATTGCGCTTGCCGTTCGGAAGCAGGGTTTCGACGCCTTGGGCGTGCCAGTAGAGGCTCACTCCGCATTCTTCCAACGTCTCAACAAACTTGTGCGTCATGCTGTTCTTGCGGGCGAGGCGCGATACCTCGTGGACGAGCACCTTTTTGATTTTTCCAAATCGCGCCAGCTCCGTTGCCCGTGTCAGTCCCTCGCGTTCGCTTTCGTTGGCCCGACCCGAGACCGTCTCTTTGCACATTTCGAGAACGTCATACCCCTTGGAATCGGCGTAGGCCCGCAATTCGGAAATCTGGCGGTCGGTCTCCTGCTTTTGGGTCGATACGCGAACGAGAATGGACGACGGGAATTTTTTGGGCGCTCATGCGTTCCACAATACCGTCTGTTATCAAATAATCAAATGGTTTTAAGGAAATAGGAAAAACACCATCGGAGCCCGAAAACCAAAGGGCAAAATCGACCGAAATTCGGCGAATGATTTTTTGAATACGTTCAGGAGCTACACGTTAAGAATTCGCTCAGTAATCCTCAATCGTTACGCGAAAATCGGTTTCGTGGAGAACGGCTCGCTGGATGCGGACATGATTTAGTTTGTTGGATGCGAGCCGCCTCAAAAATCCGAACCTCGGAATCAGCGGGGCACCTGTTTCCAAGAATCACGGAGTAAATCACCTTCGGAGGCAGTTTTTGAAAATAGCGCGCAAGTCCTTCAACGGTTTCGACTCGCTTGCACTTGCGAAGACTGAACAATTGCCGCCATTTCCTTTTCGTATCCCCAATGTGGGCTTTTGGTGCGGTAGAGCGCCACCGATGGTTCCGCGATTTGGAACCCCTTTTTCCCGTCTATGGCGGATACGCGCTCAGAACTATAGACGACTGGCGCTAAATTCCCGGCTTTCCTGAAAAAGGGATGGTTCACATCGAAGCCAACGACAAAGCCCGTGTGACCCCTCGCAATAGTGCGCCCACATCAATATGTCATCCGCAACCTCGGAGTAGCAGACCAGTCCGAAGCGAGTGCTCATAAACGAGATTACGCCATCACGAAGCTGTTGGTTCTTTGCTGTAGTTCTTGGAGAGTCGAGCGGACAACCTTTGCCCCTTTTTTCAAAAGCTCCAAGACGCGCCTCCGAAAAGGTTCAAACGGTTCCTGTATCTTCTCCTCTTTCCAAATGCTTCTCAGCATCCGCGTGCCCATCAACTGTTTTCGCACGGACTCGTGTGTGTATTCACTTTCAACCCGCGGAAGAACTCGAAAGGGTCATTAAACTCTATCGGAGGAGGTGACCTTTAATCGCATGGAACGAAGCGTGGTCCAGTCCTTCAGGACTATAATAACGAAAGAGATGGGGCGAACCCAAGGTAAAGCTCATTTTCATCAAGATGGTTCCCTTATCAGCTTGTGCGCCCCTCTCGAAAAGCACTCACATGAACGTGCGACGCTTGAACGCCTTCACGTCGGATGCGTCGAGTGCAAACCATTCACCATTCCTGCGCTTGGCACGAAATCGATGATGCCAATATGCCTTGATGCCGGTTGGGTCATCTGTGCGAATCTGATGCACCAGTTCCGCTTTGTCGGGGAGTTGGATGGCCAATTCACGCTCTCTCCTGCGGTGGAGTTTGTATGGCCAACTTTAAAGTATCGCCCCGAGCGCAACAGATAGACGAATCCAAAATCCTCCTCTGGTGTAACCGCTGAAGCCATACGAACCGTAGGGACAGCGACGGCCCGACACAGTGCAACAATATCGTCGTAACCGGATTCGCCGCGCTAAATGCCGCGACTTTGGCGACGCGCTCTGCTTTGTTGCCGAGCCGCGAAAACGTCTTGGCGTTGGAAAATCCGGCGAATTGCGCGCCTTTATCATTAGGTCACCCTCGACTGGAAAGCGCGGCGGCTGGAGTTCGCGCATAAGCTCGATGAACTTGCGGATTAAGTGTTCCTCCTCGAAAGCGCGCTGAAGTTGGTTCGGAGCGAAACCCGCTTCGGTTAATGCGTCTCCCCAACGTGTCCAGTGTTTTCCCATACCAGTCCGACATCTTGATTCCTGTTGCCTTGGCGAATGCTTCGCGGCGAGTGCGTTGCCGCCATTCGTAATGGCAGTCCGCTTAATCTCCTCAAGAATATGCTGCTTGGTCATTACGGGGAAACCTCACTTGTCGATGAAACTGCCACAACCACCAAAAATCAACTCCGATGCGGGGTGGCGGTTCCACCAGAGACCCTGCACAAAATCGCATCGCCGTCGTTTACCCAGCAGGCGCCAACACAGTTGGATTGAATGAGGTTCCGGCTATTCTCGACACATGATTGAGCGCGATTTGAAAGACATCTCAGAAGTCGATTTGCAGGATTTGATTTCGCAAGGAGCAGGCGAAGGCAAGACGCTCGAATTCAAACGCGAACTGGACATCACCAATCCAGACTCAAAGTTAAAGTTTCTTCGCGGCATCGCTTCATTTGCCAATGCCTCGGAGGCGACATGGTTTTTGGGATGGCGTCAAACAAAGAGGGGAAGGCAGAGGCTTGACGCCATTGGCGAACTTCAACCCCGACCGAGACACACTACGGCTCCGTGACATCATTCGCATGAATATCGAACCGCGAAGCGTATTCGTGGAATTCAAACCGGTCGAACTCTCTGCCGGTGGGCATGTTCTTGTCATTCGCATTCGCAAATCGTGGGCCGGAGCACACTTCGTTACGCACAACGGCGATTTGAAATTTTTCACGAGAGACCACGGGGGAAAGAGGCCAATGGACATTCCGAAATCCGCAATGCGTTCACACTTTCTGAGGGTATGGCCGAAAGAATCAACCGATTCCGGTTGCAGAGAATTGGGGACATCGTAGCCGACGAAACGCCCGAGCCGCTTTTGTCAGCGGGGCGGGTAGGCTTCACCTTTGTCCCGTTTTCTTCGTTTGAACCCGGCAAGCGGTGCGACTTGGACCGCTCTCAAACGCGATTCTTCCCGGCGCTTACGACCTATGGCAGCCTCGGGATGGAACAATCGGCACGACGTAGAGGGCTACTACGTCTATCAACCTTGGGGGGCGGAGGATGTCGCGACTTCCTACACGCTCGTAAGCAACAGCGGCTGGATTGAAGCCGTGGATTCCTATTGGTTGCGACCGGACGATGCTTCGCAAGAAAGGCGTGTTCCGAACGTCCTTCCAACCGGCGGAATTGAGCCTGAACTGATTCAGGCCGTCGCAGCTTACTTCGGCGTTCTGAAAATCATCGGAGCCGAACCGCCGGTCGTCGTAATGCTGAGTTTCCTGAGCGTGCGAGGTTTTGTCGTCTATCTCGACCCGATGTTCAGGAATCAAGGAGCGCGTCGCATCGGTCGTGACAATCTTTTGATTCCGGGACAGTGGTCGAAACGCTGGACGTTGATGCATCCGACCGGACAAAGGAAAACGCCATAGACATCATGCGTCCAATGCTCGATGTCCTTTGGAATGCGTGTGGACTTCCCAAGTCACCAAACTTCGACGCCAAGGGCGATTGGAGACGCAAGGACAACTGGCAGGAATGGTGACTGCGAGGCAGCAGACAACCCGCCCTGGCGGGCGAAGAGTCCTCTATCCGCCCCCTCCGCCTCCGCAGAAATCACGGAGTAATTTGGACGTTTTGGAGAACGCCGTTCGCCCACGGGAAAATCGTGAGCCCTTCATTTGTGCCGTCTGAGAGCGCAAGAACTATCGGAGTTCCGTTGTAATCCATGACGTAGGCGAAAAGGACTTCGGTTCCTTGTGCCTTTGTCGAGCGCATGAAACCACTGATAGAAGTTGCCGTGAATGGCGTCTGGCTTTCCAAGCACACCGGTCAGCAGGTAAGCTTTGCATCCGCTTTAACCCAGCCAATCCACTTCCCCATCTCTTGGCTGAACTGGTCATCCGCCATCGCGGCAGTGCCAGTGAAAACAAAAAATAGGGCGACAAGACAGGAAACAAGGCTGCTCTCATAGTGACCGTTTGCTCTATAACGGAGCCACAATGTCCAATCTGATTGATACGAGCAAGCTCCAAAATGGAGCAACGCCCGAAGAGCAGCAACGCAGTCGGCGCTCAAATCCGAAAGCTGAGAGGCGACCGGGATATGACGCAAGAAAGACTCGTCGCCCGCTGCCAACTGCTCGGCTGCAATATCACCCGTGGAACGCTCGCCAGGTGAGGCTCAGATTCGCGGATGTTCAGCAGAGGAGCTTTTCGCAATCGCAAAGGTGCTCGGCGTGCGGATGGAGGAGCTTTTTCCGCGCGGATTCACGACAAGGCGCAAAGTGGCGGTAGGGGCGAAGACCTGAATTGCTGCGGTCAAAAAGCGTTTCAGTGAATCGAAAAACGCTGCTTTTTTTCGCCATGCAGCCGCGCGCGCTTTGCGAAATGCCAAAAGTTCTTCGTCGCTCACGGTGTCTGACCGCCCGGGTTTCGTCGCGCTTCGATTGCTCCATTCTTCCAGTGGGTCGGAGATACAAACGGCCAGATATTCCCGTTTCTCGCGTAGTAACGCCCGCATGGAGCAACGCAAACCGAGCGGCAATGGCATCCCGACCGAAAATAGCCTTTTCATTGTAGCGGCGACTTCGCTCTTTGTGGACGGAGTTTGACGTTTGAGCAAATATCGCGCGTTGTGCTTGCCCCCACCAATTCGGCTCGCTGGGCTTGCGTGCTTCGCGATACCTCGCCTCCTTCGCAAGGTATTCAATCGACGCAAAGTTGAATGCGTGCTCGCGCAAAGGATTTCCCCGCCTGTCGGCAATCCCTCCATTGTAGCGGTTCCACGCTCTAAATATCGCCGCCCGCAGTTCATCCCGGCATCTTTTGCGCCGGGAACGGGAGCCCATGTTGCTCGTAGTAGAACAGCAAGACATGATAATGGACACCTCCATTGCCCTGCCTTTCCTCGCTGTAAACGGCCCCGCGAATGAAGCGATTCCCCAAGAGCCGATTCAAACGGTCCTTTGGCTGCGGTCGCATCCAGTTCGGGCGGCGCGCAGGTCAGCGTTTGGTGGAACAGGAACGTCGGTGGTTCAAGGCCAAGCATGAACTCCACAAACCGGCGAATGCTGTCACGTGCATTCTTTTCGCGGGCCTTCCATCTTCATCAATCCTTCACGTTCTCACAGCTACTAAATAAAGGACTGCTCATCGCTACCGTAGGAAGGGAATCGGCTGAAATGCTGTGTTCATGAGGCACCGTTACCGATTGACTCACGAGTTTTCGAGGATGTTTTGTCGAAAACCGTGCGATTTTCACGATGCAGAGTTGGCGAAAAGAGAAGGCCACCCAGCGGTTTCCGGTTCCGGCCCCATTCTCACAGTAGAATCGGCATTTTTCGCGGTTATCTTCAGTATCTCAAGCGGTGCATTCGCGATAACTGGGACGGGAATGAAGTATATCTAAAAGAGGGCCGAATACGGCAGGAGAATGCCTTTTCAGATGCTTGACTTTTGAAAATGGCTGGCGGTGTCCGGTCGCAAATCAATAATGCGCTGCCCTCCTCCTGTTTTCGCGCTGAGGAAGGCGAAAACTTCTCAAAAATACACCACCCTCTATGCCTGCCCCCCCCGCAAAGACTCATTCGCTACGTTGTGAAAAAAGTCGGACTGATTAAGAACAAGAATTAGGTGCGCCAGCCAAAGCGTGCAGAATGGGGTATGTGCCAGACCCGTCCACAGACAGCAAAGCCATCGCCCTAGAGCCTGTAATTAACTTTTGACAAATGGAAATTATGGCTTGTACAAGTTCTTCATTTATTGTGGAAAGCTTGGGATGCAAAACCGCCAACCATATCCCAGCGATGTTACTGACGAAGAATGGGCTTTTTGCGCTCCTTATCTGACCCTGATGAAAGAGGATGCTCCCCAGCGCGACTATTCATTGCGCGATGTCTTCAATGGCCTGCGTTGGTTCGTGCGCGCCGGCTGTCCCTGGCGCATGATCCCCAACGATTGCCTCCCTGCTCCATCATTCATCAGCAGACGATGCGCTGGATCAAGGCCGGTTGCTTCGAGGCCATGGCCATGACCTGCGCGAACTTTTGCGCGTGCTCGCGGAGCGAAATCCGCAACTGACGGCGGCGATTTACGACAGTCGCACCTTGCAATCGACGCCGGAAAGCGGCGCGCGGGCGGGATATGACGGTTACAAACGCCGGAAAGGTTCTAAGGTGCATGCTGCGGTGGATTGCCTGGGACATTTGCTGGCCTTGAAAAACCACCCCGGCCAACGAGCAAGACCGGACGCAAGTCGCCGCACTGACCCAAGCGGTCCAGGAAGTGACCGGAGATCAGGTACAAGTCGCCTTCGCCGACCAAGGCTACACCGGAGAGAACGCCGCCCAGCAAGCTGCCGCCCACGGCGTGCGACTGGAGGTCGTCAAACTCTCCGAGGCCAAACGCGGTTTTGTGCTCCTGCCACGACGTTGGGTCGTGGAGCGCTCTTTCGGCTGGGCCGCACGCTTCCGCCGCCTCGCCCGAGATTATGAACGGTTGGCGACGACTCTCGCTGGTTTTCATTGGCTGGCCTTCGTTTCTCTCATGTAGGTGCGCTCTTCCGCCAAAGTTAATTACAGGCTCTAAATGCCCTCCTAGAGGGGCTGGCGTTGGTTCCTGCTCTGGAGGCGCGAATAGTAGGGCTGGAGGCTGAGGCAACCGCACTACGGGCGGAATTGCGCAAAGCCAAGACTCGCGCCAAGTGGCTAACACTGGCGGAAGCTGCCGAGGAATTGCGTTGTTCGGAAAAGACCGTGACGCGAATGCTTAAAGCCGGAAAGCTGCGACGTAATCTCGACTACTACAGGGTGCTCATTCCAGCGGAAGACGTAGACCGCTACACAGGACGCGTCACAGTCCCTCTCTCGGGCCGCTAGGTCAGTTTCGCCAATTGCTGGTTTTCGTAGTGCTTATCAAGCGAGGTAATGACCCAAGCGTAGGTGCGACGAATCAAAATGCCGTTGTCCTTATGTCCTTGAGCCTTGGCGATGAATTCTACGTCCGCGCCTTTGCGCAGCATCCAAACGATTCGGGCTTCCGAAAATCGCGCGGCGAAAAATGCGGCAGTTTCAAACGCTTGCAAGCGTTCCTCAGCGCAATGGCGGGCGTGAGAATCGAAACAACCTTGCCCGCTTGCGGTTTTCCATGGCGCTCCCACAGGTCTAGGAGAAACGGCTTCAGATGCGGATAGAAGGGAACTTCAAAGTATTCCCCGGTTTTCTTCCGCTCCCAAATGATAATCTTCTCTGCCTCCCAGCGAACATCCGCCCAGTCCAGCGGGATAAGCTCTGCCTGTCCCAATACCGCCCTATGCATTAGCTCTAGCATATCGGCTGTTCTCTCGGCTGTGTCGGCGAATTCTTGGCCACGAACGCTCGCTACAATCGCCTCGCATTCTTCGATAGTTGGCACTTGCGGCGGTTTCTTGGCATCCCTCTTCCGTCTTTCTTCCTTGGTCAGCTTGGCGTATGGGTTTTCCTTCAGGAGCGAGTCTTTCTCGGCGATTTCAAAGGCGTTCTTTATGTGCGTGGACAGGCGGTTGACCGACGATGCAGCCATGTCCCAACGCTTCGCCAGAAACTCGGCAAGGTGCGACGGCTTAATGTCTTCAATCGCCATCTCCCAAAAGCGCGGGAAAGTCCACGTCAATGCACTGTGCCGACCAATCGTAGGTGTCCATTGTGCTCTCTTCGATTTTGCCTTTCTTGCGCGCTTTGAGCATGTCCCACACGTGTTGGAAGCTAATTCCCTTCCTGCTCGCGCCGGAGCGTTCAATGAATCAATCCAAGCGGCTAGAGCTTTCTCCGCAAATTTCCGTTCCGAAATGTTCTGCCCGTCTGCGGTTTCGAGTGCTTTGAGCTTCTTCGCTCCACGCACCTTTTCACGCCGTAGTAGCTGGCGTTATCGTGACGATAGAGGCAAGGGTATCCGTGGGGCGCAGTTGTTGCCACGTCGTCTTGGACTTCGGGCATCGGTAACAGCGGTGGGCGTTTTGTTCACTCCCCAATACTATCAGGGACAACAAACGGGGTCAACAATAATCGAATTACACCTAGAAACGAACTGCTTTACACGCAGTTTGTTGGGGGTTCGAGTCCCTCATCCCGCACGTTTCGTCGCCTGTGACGATGAAGCATTCACGGCCGCGCCGTCGCCTCTACCTCCGGAGGCGGCACTCCCACCGAGCCTCCGCCATTGACATGCATGACGATGCGCCGGCCGCGTCGATTCTTATACTTGCTCATCAAGAGCACCGTGTCCGGCGGAGCTTGATCGGTGCCTCCGAAATAATAGTACGCCATCGCTTCGCCCGGGGAGAGCGGAGAAGCAAAGAGAGTGCGATCCGGCAGGTAGGCCGGCACGAGGTCTTCGAGCTGGGGCGGAAACGCCCCGCGATGATCGCTGGCATACGAGCGGCAGGCCACGGCGATCTGTTTGGCCTGCGAAAGGGACTGCACTTCCTTTCCCCTCGTCCGCACCTCGCCAAAAACCGGCACGGCGATGCCCGCCAAAATCGCGAGGACAGGCAGCATGACCACCCATCCGTAGCCCAGGATGAGCCCCGCCAAGGCCATTCCTCCGCCCGTCACGCTCCCTCTCGATCCGCGAATCTTACCTTGCGCGATATGACCGCAAATGATCGCCGGCAAGCTGGCAATGATCGGTAAAAAGATCGAAAGAATCCCGCAAACCAGACTGGCTACGGCGAGTCCGGAAGTCTGCCAGGCTGCTGCGACATCGCCACCCCCGGGCTTGGCCGGCCGTGGTCGAGCACACGCACGGCACTGACCTGGGGCAGCGCCGGTGGCGACGGTGCGGCCATCAAGGCCGGGAAAGCACTGATTGGCACCCAGCCGGCGGCGCCCTGAGCCCACGCGAGATCGGAGGGAGAGAGCGCCCCGGTCGCGAGCTGACGTTTGACTTCCTCCAAGGGGAACGGCCCCCGAACCGCTTCCCATTACGGGCAATGTGGATATCCATGCCGGTGCAGGCTAGGCAAGCCCACCTCCGGGTGTCCAGCGTGGCTTCGAGCGCTCTTCATGCCTTCATTGGATTGTCTTCGGCGCGGAAATCTGTTAGTCGCACCCGATTATGAATCGCCGCGCTTTCCTCCTCGGGGCAACTTCTGGCCTCGGCGCCGTGGCGCTGCACGCCGCGGAAAGCAAGGCGCCTCCTCCCGCGGCGCCACCCAGCCAGCTCAAGCTCGCGCTTCGACCTATTCCTACTGGCACTTTCGGGGAGAGAAAATGCCGGTGGAAAAAGTGATGGAGAAAGCTTCCGCACTCGGCGTCAACGGCATCGATCTTTTGCACCGGCAAATGGGAATCGATGAACTCGGCCGCTCGACACCGCCACCCATATCTACTGCCGCAACCTCAAGCGGCACGCGCTGCGCTGCGGCGTGGATCTGGTCTGCCTGTCGATCCTCCAGGATTTCGTCTCGCCGAACCCCGCCGAACGCCACCAATGGATCGTCTTCACCGAGAAGTGCATCGAGATCGCTTATGCTCTCGGCATTCCTTGCATCCGCATCAGTTCCGGACGCTGGAAGACCATTCCCGATTTTGAAGCACTGATGAAAGCGCGCGGCGTCGAACCGGTGCTTCCCGGTTACATCGAAGACGATGGCTTCAAGTGGTGCAATCGATTGTATCCAGCGATGCACCGACCTGGCGGAAGAGCGCGGGGTGGTGCTCGCCTTGGAAAATCATTGGGGACTGAGCGGCACGCCCGAAGGACAATTGCGGATCATCAACGCGATCAATTCGCCCTGGCTGGGCGCGCTCATGGATACGGGTAACTTCATGGAGAACCCCTATGACAAGCTGACCATGATCGCTCCGAAGACCGTCTTCGTGCAAGCCAAGACTTATGACGGCGGTGGAGAATTCTACACGCTGCACCTCGACTACACGCGCATCGCCAAAATCCTCCGCGACGCGGGATATACGGGCTACGTCTCCCTGGAAATGGAGGGGAAGGAAGACGCCGAGACGGCCGTGCCCAAGGGGTTGGCCGCGATCCGCACCGGCTTTGCCGCTTAAAGGCGCGACGCGCTTACATGGCGCGCGCGCCTTCCACCCCGTCATTCTGGGCTTGCGAAGAACCTCTGGTCTTCTGCCTTTCTTCATCAGTCTGGCAAAAGATGGCGCCAAGCTTGCAGGGTCAGCCACACATCAGATGCCAGAGCGAGATCAGAGGTCCTTCGCAGGCTCAGGATGACGGGATTGGGAGCGCCTCTCGCGCGCATGCAAGCGCCCACTCCTGCCATCTTGCCTGACGGCAAAAAGAGTCTCGCGTTCCTGAGGCCCTCTGGTTTTGTTTTGCCATGGCTTCCAAGGCATTTTGTTCCCCACCGCTGGTCGCTTTGCTCATCGCGACCGCACTCGTCTCCCCGTTTGTTCCGGCGCGCGCCGTCGATCCTGAAAAGGCGCCATCACCCGCCGCTCCCGCAACCGACGTTCCGGCAGCGCCCGCACCGGCTGCGCCCAAGGAGGCCGCTCCGATCACGGTGGAGAATTCGCTGGTGAAGGTCTTTTCCACGATCCGGTATCCCGACCCTTACAAACCGTGGACCAAGCAGGCGCCCAGCGAAGTTACCGGCAGCGGGGTCGTGATCGACGGCAACCGCATCCTCACGAATGCCCATGTCGTGAACTATGCCGGCCAGATCCAGGTGCAGGCGAACCAGGCGGGCGACAAAGTCTCGGCCACGGTCGAGGCGATCGCCCTCGGCATCGACCTGGCCATCCTCAAGCTCGATGACAATGCGTTTTCGATTCGCACCCGCCCATCCAACGCGAAAAACTCCTGCCTCAAATCAAGGACGCCGTGATGGTGTATGGTTATCCCACAGGTGGCACGACCCTTTCCATTACCAAGGGCATCGTCTCCCGGATCGAGTTCAGTGCTTATCATTCCTCCGTTTCTGGCCTCCGCATCCAGATCGACGCGGCCATCAATCCCGGCAACAGCGGCGGCCCGGCCATTGCCGACGGCAAGATGATCGGCCTGGCCTTCAGCCGTCTCGGAGAAGCCGAAAACATCGGCTATATCATCCCCTGCGAGGAGATCGACCTGTTCCTGGATGACATCGCTCACGGAACTTACAAGGGAAAGCCCGGATGTTTCGATGAGTTTCAGACGCTGGAGAATCCTGCCCTGCGCGCTTTTCTGAAACTGGATAAGTCGGTGCAGGGCATGGTCGTGCATCAACCCTCCAGCGCGGATGCGGATTACCCGCTCAAGGAATGGGATGTCATTACCAGGATCGGAGATGTCCCCGTGGACGACCAGGGAATGATTACGATCAAGAATGACCTCCGGATCCGATTCACTTACATGATCCAAAAGCTGGTCAAAAACGGCACCATTCCCGTGACGGTCGTTCGCGCCAATCATGAAGTGAAGATCGAACTGCCGGTGTATCCGAAGCGCACGCTGGTCCTCCCCGAGCTGGACGGCGCCTATCCACCCTACTTTGTGTATGGGCCGATCGTATTCTCGGAAGCGACTTCCGACTACATCGGCGGCCTCATTCGCGGTGCCAAAGCGGCCAACTTTGTTTTCCTGATGAGTTTCATGGTAATCCTTTGATGACCCGTGCAGGAGACAAACCGGCCTTTGAGGGCGAGCGTCTCGTCGTCATCTCGTCGCCATTCTTCCCGCACAAACTATCGCAAGGTTACGGAAACGCGATGGGCCAGGTCGTGAAATCGATTAATAGCATTCCGGTCAAAAATCTGGGCCATCTCGTGGAGCTATTGCGCGATTCGAAAGACGAATTCATCACGATCGAACTCAAGACCCGCGGCGGCGAAACCATGGTCTTTCGTCGGAGTGAAATGCTGACGGCCACCGAAGAGATCATGACCGATAACGGCGTCCGCACGCAGGGTTCACCGGACGTGATGACTATTTGGAACGGCAGGAAAGACCAATAAGTAAGTCAGCGAGCGCTACCGGAGGTGCAAAGCCAGCCAGATGGCATCCTCGGAGACGCACGCCACGCGATGCCGCCGGTGGGCCGGAATCAGCAAGTAATCCCCTGCTCCCAGCTTCACGTCCGGCTCACCCTCGATCGATAAGGTCGCCGAGCCCTGCCAGAGGACGACCCATTCCGGTTCGGGCTGATCGTACCAGAATCCCTCCGGACTGGGGTGGCCGTGCGAAACGATTTGCTCAATCCGCACCGCGTTCGTGGCCAGGAGCTCTTTGATTTGTTCGCCATCTGCCGGACCGGTGGATGTCCGGAGAAGATTGTCGACCACGATGGGCATAATAATCGGCGCGACTATCTCGGCTGGTCCGGCTTCGCTTTTGCGACGTCGTCGCAGGAGCCCTTCCGAATCGTGACGACGACGGAAGACATGGGTAGCGTCATCGGCGCCACTGGTCGGAGGAGACCTCGGGAATTAAAAACGAAAGCCATGGCTTGGTTTATCGGTTGGACGCCCCGGCGCGGAGCAATATTTCAGGCACACGCCGTGGCTGAGAAATCGCAACAGGCCCGCACCCATGGATGAATTTGCCGAGGTCACCAGCGATGTGGCTGGTAGAGCGACGGGGCCTTCGACTCCGTTGCACTCCCCGCAGGATGACACGCGAGGAGGCGCGGTCTTCATCATCGCAGCACTCCAACTTCCCGCCCCGGATGAGATCCCTACCGAATCCGCTTCAATGGTTTCCCAACGCGCGCCACCCGCGGGGGGCGGCCCTCGAGGTCGCTCTTCTTTTCCTCCGGGTGCATCATCTGCAGGGCCTTCGTGCGGGCCGCTTCGATCTTTTTCCTGCCGGTCAATTCCTCCTGCTCCTTTCGCTCGGCGCGCTGCATTCCCACGGTATCCTGTTCTTTGAGGAGCCGGTCTACTTGTCTTGTGCGTCTGGACATGGATTTCTTAAGCCACTGAAACTTGCCTCCTTTCTACCTCATCCCGACCACTCTCGTCGAGACACGGATGATCGGCAGGTTGAGTAAAGACCCCATGCGCTCTGGAGCGTCGCCGCCGTGTCATCCTGACAAGGACGCGTCGTCGACGCGCTGGAGCTGGGCTTCGCTTGACGGACAAGGCACGACTTCGGCAGGCTGTCCTTATCCGCTACGTTAGTGTCGCGAACGGCGACAGATTCAGTCGCCTGGAACCGTCCCTTACAGATGAAACGGACCGTGGCACGATTAAAGGTGATTGGCTGGGACAATATGAATATCACGCAACTGTTTCTCCTCGGTGCGGTCGGACTGGCCGGTTTGGCGTTCACCCCCACGGCGCGGGCTGACGATCACCATCACCATGGCGACCACCACCATCACCGCGGGAACGGCCATTACGACCGACCCTATTACTACACCCAGCAGCCCGGTGTCATTTACACCAACCCGAGCTATGGCTACTACCGTGGTGGCAACGATGTCACCATCGCCATCGGTGGTCATCGTGCCTATCGCTATCACCGCTGAGCCTGGTCGCGGTCCATTCCGCGTTTCAACTTCGAAACCTCCGGGAATATCCCGGGGGTTTCTTTTTTGTTTTTGCCGCGTGACGTTTTGAGAAGAGCGGATGAAACGACAAAGATAGGACGCCGCTCCCTGTTCTCATCCACAACGTTAGTGTCGCGAACGGCGACGGAATTTAGCAGTGAAAACACCTGCTCACAGGGGAAACGGGACGCGGCACGGTTTAAGGTCTTACTGGAAAGGAACAATATGAATATATCAAAACTGTTTCTGGTCGGTGCGGTTGGTTTGGCCGGTCTTTTGGTCACTTCCACAGCGCGAGCCGACGATCACCGGCGCCACAATGGCGACCGGCACGACTACCGCGGCCATTACCATTACTATGGGCAACGGCACTACTATTACCAGCAGCCCGGAGTCTATTACGGCAACTCGGACTACGGCTATTACAACGGCGGCTACTATAATGGCGGCGGCTCCGGGGTGACCATTGCCATCGGCGGGCATCGCAGTTATCGCCATCATCACCACCGCTGAGTCCGCGGCCAACAACTCTCATTCACTTTCCCGGCCCCCGAGGAATTCCTCGGGGGCCTTTTGTATCGTGCTGCAACGCCGCGCCTGAGCGCGCTCTGGGTTAAAAACGGCAGCCGATCGCAGGGGCCGGGGTAAGAACCTGCCGCATGGTCTGCAAGAGAGTCTCGGCCGTATAGGGCTTCGACAAAAAATGCTTCACGCCGAGGCTCCCCAGGCGGGCAAAGTGCCCGTTGGCCGTCAGTCCGCTGGTCGCGACGATCGGCAGTTGCGGGCTCAATCGACGCATCACCTGGATCGTCGCGGGGCCGTCCATGATGGGCATCGTCATGTCGGTCAACACCGCGGCGACTTCTTTTTTTCGTTCCGCCAGCAACCCGACCGCCTCCGCGCCATCCGCGGCCACGATGACACGGTAGCCAAAGGCTTCCAGGGTCTCCTTGGTAATCTCGCGGACGGTGGCTTCGTCATCGACGACGAGGATCAATTCGCCGCGGCCGCGCGGCAGTTCCACTTCGACATCCGCTTCCGCGTCGGGTGACACATCGGTTTTCGCCGGCAGGTAGAGCTTGAATTTCGTGCCCGCCCCCAGCTCGCTGTAGACGCGAATGAAACCTCCGTGGCTTTTGACAATGGCGAGCGTCGTGGATAGCCCGAGGCCGGTGCCCTTGCCGATTTCCTTGGTCGTAAAAAAGGGGTCGAAAATCTGCTCGATGATCTCCGGAGCGATCCCTGTTCCGGTGTCTTCGACCTGGAGCAGGACGTAAGGTCCCGGCCTGGCTTCTTTTTCCAGGCCGGCATACTGCGCGTCGATGGTGGCGTTTTCGGCGGTCAGCGTCAGCCTGCCGCCATCGGGCATGGCATCGCGGGCATTCACACAGAGATTGAGCAGCACCTGGTGAAGCTGCGTCGGATCGGCCTCCACCGTCCACAATTCCAGCGGGATTTTGGTGCGGATCTGGATGTTCTTGGGAAAGATTTCGTTGGCGATCTTTTCGATGTCCCGCAGCACGTGTTTGACCTGCAAATGCACCTTGTGCCCGTCGACGCCCCGGGCAAACGAGAGCACCTGGCTCACCATCGCCGCTCCCCGTTGCGCACTGGACGAGATCAGGGAGAGAAGCTCCAGGCTGCCGGGGTCGGTAAACTTCATCTTGAGCAGATCGATCGACATAATGATCGGCCCCAGGACGTTGTTCAGATCATGCGCGATGCCGCCGGCCAGGGTGCCGATGCTCTCCATGCGCTGCGACCGGAGGAATTGTTGCTCGAGTTTCTTGCGTTCCGTGATGTCCACTTCGATCCCCCGCAGCGGCACCCCATCCGGACCGTCTATGGGAAATTTCACCGCCATGAACTCTCCCGTGGAACCGTCTGGCCGCAGGCATTTTTCCACCGTTTCCACGACGCGCCGCTCCTCCAGCGCCATCCGGTTGTTGGCCAGGTAGCGCTCTGCCACGGCGGGTTCGTACACTTCGCTGATCAGTTTTCCCGTCAGGTCCGCATCGCCGACCGCGAACATGCGATAATAACCAGGGCTCAGATAACGAAAGCGCCCCTCTCCATCCACGATCCAGCCCGCAATCGGACTGTGCTCCATAAACGAGGAAAACCGTATTTCGCTCTCCTGCAGCGCATTTTCGGCTTTTTTGCGATCCGTGACATCGGTGAACACGATCATCATGGCCCGTTCGGTTTCGCGGGGCAGGCCCGCCTGCTCCACGGAAAGCAGCACGTCGCGCACTTCGCCGTTCCGGCGGCACAATCGCACTTCCCGATCGCGGATCGCCCCCGTGGCGTGCACTGCGTCGAGCACGGGCCTCTGCTCCGCCGGGTCCGCCCAGATTCCGAGTTCTCCGACCGTCTTTCCGATCACCTCCGCCGGCTGCCAGCCGAAGAATTCGCAGACCCGCTGGTTCACATCGATGAGGCGGCCGGTTTCCATGCTATCCACCCACAGGGCGGATTCGAATGGAAGGCCGAGGCGAAGCGGGCCGCCGAAAACTGCAGTGCCTCCTCCGCCTGTTTGCGCTCGGTAATATCGGTGCGAATGGCCACGAACTGCTGCGGTTCGCCCTGCTCGCCGAGGAAAGGGACAATCGTGGTATCCACCCAGTAACAGGAACCATCCTTTGCCCGGTTTTTGATCTCCCCATGCCAGACGCGGCCCGCCCTGATCGTCGCCCACAATTCGCGCATGAACTCCCTGGGGTGATGCCCCGAATTGATGATCCGGTGATCCTGGCCGATCAACTCCTCGCGCGCATATTTCGAGATCGTGCAAAACTTGTCGTTCACGAACGTGATCTTTCCCGACGCATCGGTTCGCGCGACAATCGCGTGTTCGTTGATTGCCTCGCAAAGTTGGGCGTTTTCCTTGAGCGATGCGCTCAACCGCTGTTGCACGCGATCGCGTTCGTTAAGTTCTGGCATGAAACCAATTTATATTTTCCCAACCACGAGAACTCCCCGCCCATTGGCATAAACTCCTCCTCCATTGTGAACGCGACCAGCTACCGCGACACGGAGCGGTTAGGGATGGCGCGCCGCCCATCCTCGCACCCGATCGGCTCGCGTGTGCGCGGCAGAGACAGCCCTAACAGCCAACGCCGTCTGCCGTGAGAATCTGTTGCAACGTCTTCAAGAGAGTCTCCGCCGTGAACGGCTTCGCCAAAAAATGTTTCACGCCCAGGCCCATTAGCGAGGCGTATTGCCCGTTCACCGTGAGCCCGCTCACCGCGACGATGGGCAGCCGGGGATTCAGCCGGCGCAGCACTTGGATCGTCGCCGGGCCGTCCATCCTGGGCATCGCCATGTCGGTCAACGCAGCGGCGATTTCCGTTCCCTGCGCCGCCAGCACCGCCACCGCCTCCGACCCCTCGGCGGCGAGGACGACCCGGTAGCCAAAGGCTTCCAGTGTCTGCCTGGTAATCTCCCGCACGGCGGCCTCGTCGTCGATCACCAGGATCAGTTCGCCGTCTCCTCGCGGCAATTCGGCGGCGCTTTCGGCGAGGGTATCGGCCAAGCCCTCGGTTTGCGCGGGGAAATAGACTTTGAAGGTCGTGCCCTTCCCCAGTTCGCTGGAGACATGAACGAAACCGCCATAGCTTTTTACGATACCCAGCGTCGTGGAAAGGCCGAGACCGGTGCCTGTCCCCACCTCCTTGGTGGTGAAAAATGGATCGAAGATCTTCCCGATGATCTCCGGCGGGATGCCGGTGCCGGTATCCTCGATCTGGAGCAAAACGTATGGCCCGGGCCTGGCTTCGGAATTCAAGCCCGCGTAGTGCGCGTCGATCGTCAGGTTTTCGGCGGAGATGGTCAGCCTGCCATCGACCGGCATGGCATCGCGGGCATTCACGCACAGGTTCAGCAGCACCTGGTGCAGTTGCGTGGGATCGCCCATGATCGTCCAGAGATCTCGCGGCATGTTCGTGCGCACCTCGACGTTGTTTCAGAAAGGTTTCGTTGGCGATCTTCTCAATGTCCCCCACGACGTGCGCCAGTTGCACTTCCATTTGCTCCCCCTCCACTCCCCGGGCAAACGAGAGCACCTGGCTCACCATCGCGGCGCCGCGCCGTGCGCTGGATTCGATCATGGAAAGCAGTTCCAGGCTGCCGGGATCGACAAACTTCATCTTCAGCAGATCCAGCGACATGATGATCGGCCCCAGCACGTTATTCAGGTCATGCGCGATGCCGCCAGCCAGCGTTCCGATGCTTTCCATGCGTTGCGCCCGCAGAAATTGTTGCTCCAGCTTTTTGCGATCGGTGATGTCGGTTGAACATGATCAGCATCACCGGCTCGGTTTCGTCCGGCATTTCCTCCCGCTCGATGGAAAGAAGCACATCCCGCACTTCGCCATCGCGGCGGCGCAACCGCACTTCCCGGTCGCGAACCGACCCCGTGGCGCGCACCTCTGCGATCACGGGATCCCGCTGCGCCGGGTCCGCCCAGACTCCCAGTTCAAAAATCGTCTTCCCGATCATCTCGGCGGGTGGCCAGCCGAAGAAATCGCCCAGCCGCCCGTTGACGTCGATGAGCCGCCCCGTTTCCATCGTATCGATACAGATGGCCGCGAGGTTCGAGTGAAAGACCGAGGCAAAACGTGCCGTCGAAATCCGCAGCGCTTCCTCCGCCCGCTTGCGCTCGGTAATATCGGTGCGGATGGACACGTATTGCTGCGGCCGGCCCTGTTCGTCCAGAAAGGGGACAATGGTCGTATTCACCCAGTAACAGGAACCATCCTTCGCCCGGTTTTTGATCTCCCCGTGCCAGACGCGGCCCGCCCTGATCGTCGCCCACAGTTCGCGCATGAACTCCTTCGAGTGATGCCCCGAATTGATGATCCGGTGATCCTGGCCGATCAATTCCTCGCGCGCATATTTCGAGATCGTGCAAAACTTGTCATTCACGAACGTGATCTTTCCCGACGCATCGGTTCGCGCGACGATCGCATGCTCGTTGAGGGCCGCGCAAAGCTGGGCATTCTCATTGAGCAACGCCTGCAGTTGCTGCGCGACCTCTTTGCGCTCGCTGGAGTTTTCCATGGGCGCGAATTTACGCCGTCCGCCGCCGGACGCTCTCCATCCGTTGCTCTTCACTCTTCATCGATTGCACAGAGGGCAGAGAGCTGGCGCTACCCGGATACGTGCCCAAAATAGCGCCTCGCAACGCAGTGAAAAGGGAAGCGCGGGCTTCCAGCCCGTGCTCGTCGGCATCCTGCCGGCGAGAGCCGCGCAAGGTGCTGGACTCACCGTTCGGTGAACGGCTGCCGGGCGAGGAAGGCGACGGCAGGATGCCGTCACCAACGGGATGGAAGTCCGCGCTCCCCTTTTCTCCCTGCGCCGGTCCGGCTCAGGTTGGCGCGGGTTGGCGCGGGTTGGCGCGGGTTGGAAGCGCCTGCGCCCGGCCTTTAAAGGTGACCCTCAGTGCTCCGCGCCGGACTTGGCCGCTTCGCTCTCGTTGACGTGATTGCTGTCACGGCCGGGCAACGCGGCGGTCGCGGAATTGCCGCCGCCGAAGAGGCGGGCGAAGATGCGCTTGGAAGGGGCTTTGCCGGCTTCCTCCTCGGCGAGATCGGCGTGAGCGTCGCTCTTGGCGGTTTCCCAGGCCGGGGCGAAGCCGGGGGCGTTGATGAGCATGCGCTTTTCAGCGCGGGCGTAGACTTCGAGGTCGCGCTGGAGCTTGCGGTCGGGAATTTCGTTGAGGGCGTTCACTTTCACGCGCAGGCTCTCGTTTTCCCTCCGGAGGGCTTCCTGCTCGGCTTTGATTTTCTTCATCGATTCGGCCTCGATCTCCAGCTTGTCGCTGAGATGGCGGCGGAACCGCCCGAACTCCCCCTTGAGCCGCAGGTAATTGTAGCAGGCGATGATGAGGAATACGCAGCCGAGGTAAAAACCGAGGGCGAATGGGCCGATGAATATGCTTTTGTCCATAAAATGCGATGCGATCAGGCGACGACGTGTAGTTCTTCGGCGGCGTGGCCGGCTTCGTAGCGGACGACTTCGTTCTTTTCATTCAGAACGACAACGCGCGGCTTGTGGTCGACGGCCTCCTCGGCCGTGTAGGCACCGAAATTCATGATGGTGATGCGGTCGCCGATCTTGCCCAGATGCGCGGTGGCGCCATTGAGCTGGATCTGGCCAGTGCCGGCGTCGCCGTAGATGACGTAAGTCTCGAAACGCTCGCCATTTCCCATGTTGCCGATGAGGATTTTCTCATAGGGCAAAAGGCCCACCCGCTCGGCGAGATCGCGCGAGATGGTCAGGCTGCCCTCGTAATGGAGGCTGGCTCCGGTGACACAGGCACGGTGGATTTTCGACTTGAGAAGCGTCAATTGCATCGTGCGTCACGTTGCGGGAAATCCTGAGAAATGCAAGCCGGAGGGCACAGATGGGCGGAAAGGGTGGCTTTTTAATAGGAGGCCGGGCCCGCCTGGGGACTTCTGTTTATTCCTCACCGGCCGTCCCGGCTGGAGCTCCGGCCCCGGCCCGGATCGCGGTAAGCCAGCGGGGTGACGCCGGTCTGCTGTTTGAATTGCTGGGAGAAGCTGCTCGCATCGGCAAAGCCGCAACGCCCGGCTATTTCCGCCGCGGTCAGGTTGGTTCCTTCCAGCATCTGCGTCGCGGCGATGACGCGAGTCTTGATTAGAAACTCCTGCGGGGTGACGCCGAAGGCCTTTTGAAAATGGCGCTGGAGTTGGCGGACGGATTGTCCGCAGGCTTGGGCGATATCGGCAATGAGGAGGGATTGGGCGTAATCCCGTCGCATCCTCTCGACGGCCCGGGATACGGTTTGAAACGAGGGAAGCTCCCGCTCGTGCTCTTCAGCCCGTCGCAAAACACCCATCACGCCCTGAGGGCGCCCGCGTTTGCCGGGAATGGCCAGCTTGGTCACAATGAACCAATCGGGCAGCCCCTGGCCGTCAAACCACAGCTCGAGCCGCTCGATGCGCTTCACCGTCCCGGAGAGCAGCCGTTCGTCGTCCTGGACGTAGTGATCCGCCATGGGACCGGGATTGATGTCGTGGTCGGTCAGGCCGAGCATCTCCTGCTCGTGCCGCATCTGGTAGCGTTGCAGGATGCCTTGGCTGGCAAACATGGTCCGGCCGGTGCGATCCTTGGCGAAAAAGCACACCCCGGGAAGCTGATCGAACAGCGCCTGAAACGGCGCCTCGGCGGCCAGCGCCTCCAGCCACGCGGAGCGCTCCCGTTTCAGGGCGGCGATTTCCTGCCGCCGGCGCCGGGGGTACTGGAGGCGGGGACGCAATGGTGTCGCATTTGGCATAGGAGTTGTCGTCACGACGTGCGACAAAAACAAGTTAGTGTCAACGCGACTTTCCACCCCATGCACCGCTTCGCCTGCCCCTTCCTCCCCCCGGTCTATCCCACGATGGAACGCCGGGGACTGGCGGATGACAGCACCTGGTACGTGTCCCTGATGCAGCAGGGCTACGATTACGCGGCGGTAAATGGCCGCCCCGACCAATATGTAATCGAGAGCTGGGTCGCCGCCCCTCCCGCACCGTTCCCGAGACGGAGGATTGGGCGTTCACGCGCTCGGTCCGAGACTTTGCGAAGAAATTTGTCCGCTGACTTTCACTCCATCCCCACCTCATGAACCACCCATCGCCTTGCCTTTCCCATCCTCCGCGCGGCCCGCACCGCGCGCTGCTTCTCCTCGCGCTCTTCACGGGCCTCGCCGGCCTCGCCGGCCTCGCGGTCACCGCCGAGGAGGCCCACGACCTGGTGATCTATGGCGGCACTTCCGGCGGGGTGATCGCCGCCGTGCAGGCTGCGGAAATGGGCCACAGCGTCGTGCTCATCGAGCCGGGCCGGCACGTCGGCGGCATGTCGGCCAGCGGCCTGGGGCAGACCGATGTGGGCTACGACCGAGCCACCGTCGGGGGCAAAGCCGCCGAGTTATATCGTCGCGCCAACCAGTACTACGAAAACCCCGCCCACTGGACGAGCGAGACGCGGGAGGCTTATCTCCAGCGCAAAGGGTTCAAGCCGACGAAGGGCATGATGCTGCACTTCGAGCCGCATGTCATGGAGCAGCTTTTTACCGATTGGCTGCGCACGACTCCGCGGGTGCAGGTAGTCTTTGGCGAGAGGCTGGATTTGAAAAATGGCGTCCTCAAGGAAGGTGCGCGCATCACCGGCCTGAAGATGGAATCGGGCCGCGTCTTTCCGGGGAAGATGTTCCTCGATGCCAGCTACGAAGGCGATCTGCTGCCGGGTGCCGGGGTCACCTGGACCGCCGGCCGCGAGTCCCGCGCACAATATGGCGAACGGTTCGCGGGGGTGCAGCGGAAATTTGTCGTCGAACATCAATTCCGGTATCCTGTGGATCCGTTCGTCAAACCGGGCGATCCGGCCAGCGGCCTGCTGCCGGAGATGCACGCCGCCCACGCCCTCGCGACGGGCGAGGAAGGAAGCGGCGATCGGTTGATCCAGTCTTTCACCTTCCGCCTCTGTCTCACGGATGATCCGGCGAATCTCGTGCCTTTCACCAAGCCGGCGACCTATGACCCGCAACGCTTCGAGCTGCTCGCCCGCTATTTTGCGGCGGGCTTCGAGCAACCGCTCGGGCTCAATGACGGGATGCCGAATCGCAAGACCGATCTCAACAACTTCGGTCCTTTCAGCGTGGACTACCTCCGGGGCAATGACGGCTACGTGGAAGGCGACTACGTGGCGCGCAGCCGGATCGTAGCCGGACATGAGCGTTACCAGCGCGAGTGGCTCTGGTTTCTCGGGCACGACGAACGGGTGCCGCAGCGGATCCGCGATGAGCTGGCCCGCTGGGGATTGCCCAAGGATGAGTTCACCGACCACGAGCACTGGCCCTGGCAGCTCTACGTGCGCGAGTCCCGGCGCATGGTCGGCGACTATGTCATGACCGAGGCCGACGTCCGGGGCACACGGCGCACGCCGGATTCGATCGCGCTCGGCGATTACCCATTCGATGCCCACAATTACCAGCGCTATGTGGACGACGACGGCCACGCGCGCGTCGAGGGCGGCATCGATCCCGGTGGCACCAATCCCTATCCGATCAGCTATCGCTCGATCGTCCCACGCCAGGCGGAGTGCGAGAATCTGGTCGTGCCGTGGTCGCTCTCGGCTTCGCATGTCGCCTTTCTTTCGATCCGCATGGAACCGGTCTTCATGATGCTCAGCCAGGCAGGCGCCACCGCCGCGTGCCTCGCGCTCGAGACGGGCCTGCCGTTGCAAAAGGTCGACTACGCTGCCCTCCGCGCGCGCCTGCTCGCCGACGGGCTCATGCTCGACTATCCGCTCAAGCGTCCGCTGCCCGACCCGGTGGACCCCGCCACCTTGCCGGGCATCGTGGTGGACGATCTCGATTCTCCCTATACGGAGGACTGGAACTGCCACATCGGCGGCCGGTATGTGGGCGACTCCGTGCGGACCGACGAAGCGCATGGCAAAGGCATCAAACACTTCCGCTTCACCGCGCACCTGCCCCAAGCCGGTCGTTACGAAGTGCGATTCGCTTACCTGAACACGCGCAGCACCGACCGTGCGGTGCCCGTGACCGTGCACGCCGCCGATGGCCCCCAGGAAGTCATCGTGAATGAATCCTTGCCTCCGCCGATCGATCGCTTGTGGATTTCGCTCGGCACCTTCGCATTCGGCACCGAACCCGCCGTGGTCGAGGTCTCGAACATAGGCACGAAAGGCACCGTCATCGTGGATGCGGTACAATTCCTTCCCCAACCCGACGCCGCGAAGTGACTCAGAACTCCTGGCCGCCCTTCCGCCGCAGGCCGCGGCTGGTCTGGTAGATCCGGCCTTTCCATTGTACTCCCCCGAAAGCCAGGCGGCGCCAGCTATTGAGGCCGATGCCGAGGGAGAGCACTTCGCCCACGGGGTGCAGGAGACAACCCAGCCAGGAGGTCCGGAAGCGCAGGGTGAGAACTAGGCGGATGAGATAGATGAGGGCGATCTGCGCCAGGATGAGCGGGCGGGCGGCGGGCGCGGTGAAGAGGAAGACGAAGGGTAGCAGGAAGCCACAGCATTGGGTGGCGCCGATGACGAGGAAACCGGCCAGCGAATCCTCGAAGGCGGCACGCATGTTCTTGGTGAAACCTTCCCAGGTCTCGCCGAAGGAGCGGTACATGCGGCAGGTGGAGAAATCGAGTGACTCGCAGTTGAGCAGGCGCATCCCCTCGCCCATGCGATTCGCGACGGCCCGGCCCAGCGCCACGTCCTCGACGAGATGATCGTGCAAGGCGGCGTGACCGCCGATGCGGTCGTAGCCCGCGCGGGTGAAGAACATGAACTGGCCATTGGCCGCCCCCAGGCCGTGGCGCAGCCACGCGGGGAGTCGCGCGGCCCGCTGCGGGCGCTTTTGCAGCCACAGCACGAGCCAGTGCGGATAAATGCTCATGCCCAGGACAAGGATCATGGGAATGATGAGTTGCTCGCCCCAAGTGACGGTAACGAGCCGCGGCCACGCAGAGACGAGATCGGCGCGGTAAGCGCGCGCGGCGGCGACCGTGGCGGAAACGGTGCCGGGAGCGTGCGTCGTATCGGCATCGGTAAAAAACAGGAATTCGCCGCGCGCCGCCTGCGAAAGCTGATGGCAGGCCCAGCCTTTGCCGGTCCAACCGGCGGGCAGCGGCGAGCCGGAGATGACGCGGCGATCTCCTGCGGCGCGCAACCCGAGGCCGCGGAGCAGGTCGCCGGTGCCATCGTCGGAATGGTCGTCGAGAACGATGAGTTCATAGTGGGGATAATCCTGCGCGAGCAGCGACCCGGCGCAGGCCTCGATGTTGAGAGCCTCATTGCGCGCCGGCACGAGAATCGAGACCAGCGGGGCGTCGCCATCCGCGGGGGGCACCCCCGGGCTCAATCCACCGAAGCACGCGACATTGGCCAGCACCATACCCAGAGCAAAAAGCAGCCCGATCAAAACGATGAGGTGGTAAGTCAGGTAAACCATTCCTTTTGGGCCAGCGTGTCGCCAGCGGAGTCGGAGAACCACGAAATAGACGAACTACCCGAAAAAGAGCGAATCCCTTTCGTTTACTTCGTCTATTTCGTGGTGCAAAACGCCGCCCGACCCGGCCTATTTACAAGACCGGCGCGAGCCCGCATATTGCGCCTTCGCTTCCATGACTTCCGCCGCTCTTCCATCCACCGCCGCCTCGCCCCTGCTGCGCCGTTTCGCCGCGCTCCTCGAGCCGAAGACGGACGCCCAGATCGGATCGCTGGCGCGCGAATCGGCGGCGCTCACGCGGCAGCACTTCGGCAAGACCATCCGCCTGTTCGCGCCGCTTTATCTTTCCAACGAGTGCATCAACAATTGCGCCTACTGCGGCTTTTCGCGCGACAACGCGATCCTGCGCGTGACGCTCGAGGTGCAGTCGGTGTTGAAGGAAGCGCGGCATCTCGCGAACGAAGGCTTTCGCAACATCCTGCTCGTCGCCGGGGAGCATCCGAAATTCGTTTCCAATGGCTATCTCGCGCACTGCGTCCGTGCGCTGGTGCCGGAGATTCCGAGCATCTCGCTCGAAGTCGCACCGATGGAGACGCCGGAGTACGCATCGCTGGTGCGGGCGGGCGCGGAAGGACTCGTCGTCTACCAGGAAACATACGATCGCGAGGTCTACGCGGCGATGCACACGGCGGGGCCGAAGAAGGATTACGACTGGCGGATGGCGTGCCCGGAGCGCGCCTATGCGGGCGGCTTCCGGCGGATCGGCGTCGGCGCGCTGCTGGGGCTGGCCGAATGGCGCACTGAGGCGCGGGCGCTGGCGGCGCATCTCGCGCATTTGCTGCGCACCTGCTGGCGCGCGCAATTCACGGTGAGCCTGCCGCGGCTGCGGCCGTGCGCCGGGGAGTTTGCGCCGCGGCATCCGGTGGCGGATCGCGATTTCATCCAGCTCATCTGCGCGCTGCGGCTGTGTTTCCCCCAGGTCGGCATCGTCCTGAGCACGCGCGAGCCGGCGGCGTTGCGCGACGCGCTCCTGCCGCTGGGCGTGACGATGATGAGCGCCGGCAGTCACACCGAGCCCGGCGGTTACACCGGCCAGGGGCGCGAGGATTTGCACCTCACCGTGCGCGGCAAGGCACTCGCGCCGACGGATTCCGATGCCGAGGGAGCGACGGGCCAATTCGAGATTTCCGATACCCGCTCACCGCGGGAGGTGGCGGATTTCATTCGTGCGCGGGGCTTCGAGCCGGTGTGGAAGGATTGGGACCGCGCGATCCTGGATGCCCCGGCACCGCCGGCGGACATCGCGGCCGTGGCATGACGATCACGCTCAATGGAGAACCGCGCGAAATCACGCGCGCGCAAAACGTGGCGGAACTGATCGACGAACTCGGACTGCCCGCGCCGGCGATTCTCGTGGAGCACAACGGCCTCGCGCTGCGCCGCGAGGAGTGGCCGGGACGGCCGCTGGCCGATCGCGACCGCGTCGAGCTGGTGCGGATCGTGGCCGGAGGGTAGGAAAGGCGGGCAGCGAAAAAAACAGGCGTCATCCTGAGCTTGCGAAGGACCTCTGATTTCTGCCTTTCTTCTTCGCTTGTGCAGTGGAATACGCGTAGCCTGTCGCCCAACGCGATGCTTCAGATGCCAGCGTGAGATCAGAGATCCTTCGCAAGCTCAGGATGACGGCCTGTTTTTTGGACGCCCAATCGTCACCGATTTTCGCGCTGACAGCGCCGCGAACGTTCGCTAGCCTGCGCGGAACTCCCGCCCCGCCATCGCCCGAAAGGATCACGCCATGCCGAAAGCCAAAGTCATCTCCTTCATCAATATGAAAGGCGGCGTCGGCAAGACGACCTGCGCGGTGAACGTGGCCACCTACCTCGCCAAAGAGCACAACAAGCGCGTGCTGCTCGTCGATTTCGATCCGCAGACCAATGCCTCGCTTTCGCTGATGAGCGAGAAGGCGTGGGAAGACTGGCAGGACGAGCACGGCACGATGGCCGACGTGCTGGAGGTGCAATGGAAAAAGAAGAACGCCGAGCATGCGAAGCTGAAGGACTGCATCATCCGCGATGTCGTCCCGGAGATTCCGAATCTCGATCTCATTCCCTCGCATCTTTCGCTCACCTTCCTCGACCTCGATCTCGCGGCGCGACCCGGCCGTGAGCGCATCTTCAGCCGCAAGCTGGAGAAGGTGCTCGACGACTACGACCTCGTCCTTTGCGATTGCGCGCCCAACCTCATGACCGGCACGCAAAACGCGCTCTACGCCAGCGATTGGTACTGCATTCCCATGCAGCCGGATTATCTCAGTTCCGTCGGCCTCGGCTTGTTGCAAGACCGGCTTGGCTACTTGAAGAAGGAGCTCGAATTCAAGATCCGTTGCCTCGGCATCGTCTTCACTCGCGTGCGGCACTGGCTGCGCTACCACGCGGAGACGATGGAGAAGCTGCGCGACGACAAGGGCCTCAAGCGGCTCCATTTTTTCGACACCTACATCCCGGAAAACATCAAACTCGCCGAGGCGCCGATGGAGGCCAAGCCCATCGCCCTGCACGATGCGAGCGCCAGCGGTGCCGCGGCCTTCCAGGCGCTGGCCGCGGAATTCCTGGCGCGGCTCGAGGCGTGAGTTTGCCCGCGCCCCCGCTAGTTCTGCAGCGTCGCGGGAGACCGATATCCATCCTTGGAATCCCGCGCCGGGATGGAAGCAAATCTCCACTCTCCACGCGGCGGATGGACAGCGGGTCGTGAACGCTGGCGCAAAAGCGAGTCGGTCCACGCGGCGACCATCCGCCGGATTTCGGCGCCGTCTTCCATCGTTGTGGGCTCGGTATTCATGGTTCACCAGTAAGACGAATGAGGGGGTGGGATTTGGACAAGGTAGGTTATTTTTTGGAACTCCCTGACTCCTCGCCTGTCATTCTGAGCGGAGTGTAACGGAGTCGAAAGCCGAGTCTGCGAGACGCCTATGGACTGCGGGGCAAACCCAGTCGCATAACGGTGAGGTCGCCGACAGAGCGACGGGCTTCTTCGACTCCGTTACACTCCGCTCAGAATGACAGGCGGGAAGAGCTATCCGGCCCAGTGTTTGGCCAGGAACTCGAAGATGAGCTTGAGCTTTTCCGGGGTGGTGAATTGCGGGCCGCCGTGGCCGGCGCCTTCGATGAGGTCGAGCGTCACATCGGCGCCGGCGGCTTTGAGTTTGTCGGCCAGGCGCTGGCTTTGATCGAAGGGCACGAGCGGATCCTTGGTGCCTTGCATGATGAGCAGCGGCGCGGCGTCCTTCGTCACCCAGGTCACCGGGCTGGCGCGTTGGGCGAGTTCGAGCTTTTGCGAAACCGGGCCGCCGAAGAGCTGCGCGATGACCGAATCGGGATTCTCCCGCTGAACCATCGGCGTCGGCAGATTGGGATCGTAGGCGGGGAAATCCGCGGGGCCGAACCAATCGACCCCGCACTGGATAGCGCTGGATCGGTCGAGATTCGCGCCGACATCGAAGTCACGCACCTGGCCCGTGACGTCGAGGAGCGCAACCAGATGGCCGCCGGCGCTGGCGCCCCAGGCCGCGAATAGATCTTCGCGGTAGCCATACTCCTTCGCATGGGCGCGCAGCCAGCGGATGGCCGCCTTGCAATCCTCGATCTGCGCCGGGAAAACAGCGTGCTGGCTGAAGCGATACTCGATGCTGGCGACAGCGATCCCATTTTTCACCATGGCCAGGCCCGGCGGCTGGGCCTTCGATCCCGCGCGCCAGCCACCGCCATGAATCCACACCAGCAGCGGCCCCTTGGGCTGCGCCGGGAGGTAAAGATCGAGCTTTTGTTGGGCGTGGCCATTTTCCACGTAGGGCAGGTCGAGGAGAACCTTCGCGTCGCCGGGCAATTCTTTCGGGCGCTCGGCGGGAGCTTGCTGCGCGACCGCCACGCCCGGCAGGGCAAAGAGGAAAGCCAACGCCGCGGTGGCGGAAAGCAGCAGGAAGCGGGAACGGAGGGATTTCATGGGCGCGGAAAGCAGTGGCTGAAGGGGTTGTGTGCCGGAGAGACGCGAGGTGGAAGCCAGAAGTTACGGCGGTAAAATGGCGGGCTTTGTAGGCGCGGCATACGCACCCCGAGCGGCAACCGATAATCCATGTAAAACGCGACGTCACACCCATCCGAGCACGGGACGTGCTGCGAATAGGTCCAAATGGCTACACTCAAGATCAATCGACGCCATCGCAGCCGGGTGCGGGTGCAATTCACCACCTTCGGTTACGAAGTGCAGGTTTATGGCCAGACCGTGTTTCGCTCCGCTACCCAGGACGAAGCCGAGAAGCTGGCCCGCGATCTGGTTCGCGCGCTAGGCTAAAGCCCGGCGGCGATCGCTCAATTCACCGCAGTCTGTGTCGCAAGTCGCGCCACAGTCGGAGTTTTCGCCTCTGCCGTCCATTTTGAAGGGTGAAGGGTGGCGATCAAGCGTTACTGGTGCGGCTACGGGTGGCTTGTATCCTGCTAAACTCAGCCTGGATTTATGAATTTCCTTTGGTGAACGTCACGGCCATCGTCCTGGGCCTGATCATTTCTCTCGTGGGGGCTATTTTAGTCATCGTCGCGGCCTTTCGGCAGAGCGTAGTCTGGGGGCTTGTGGTGCTCTTCGCGCCCTTCGGCAATCTCGTTTACACGTGCATGCACTGGGCTGAGGCCAAGATCGGATTCCTGGCCGGCATCGTGGGCGCATTAATCTGTGTAGCCGGGGCCGCCCCATCCCCGGTTTCCAGGACGAAGTGTGGAAAGCGGCCAAACTCAAAGCCGCCGCCACCGCCACGGTCGAAAAGAAAGCTCCCGACCTCACGGCTCAAATCCAGGAACATCGCCAGCGGCTGGAAGCGCTCCAGGCGGCTTTTGCGCAGGATGGGATTGAACTCACCAAACAGTACCAGGCCCTCGACGCGCAGCGCAAGGCCTTGAAGCCCAACGACACGGTGGCGATTACAAAATTCAACGAAGCGGCCGCTGTTTTCAGGCCCGCAATGCGGCCCGAAAGCAGATGCAACAGCAAATCGAAGCGACCCAGAAGGAACTCGAAACGCTGCTCGACACCCGCAGCCGCACCGCCACTCCCCCGGCGGCTGGCAAGAAGGTCGCGCTGTGCGGCCCATGGAATGTGCCGGCGTGATTGGAGAAGTCGGATGGGGCCGGCCACGCTGTTTAAGGCGGTCCACGAAATACACGAAAAGCACGAAAGGGCGTGACGAGAGAAGTTGGCCCGCGAATCACACGAATGACTCGAACTACTGCATTCGAGTCATTCGTGTGATTCGCACGTCGCGTCCGATGGCGCCCCTTGGGAGCGGCGATCTCCCACTCGTTCTCCCACCGCCCTCCCACTCCACTTTTACAGAGATAATCCCACCCCCGCAAAAACCGGCAGCTCTCCACTCTTAAGCTGCGGCGACGTGCTGCGGCGTATCGCGCGGGGCGGCGCCGAGCTGCTGGACCAAATGAATCAGGTCCTTGACCTGGTAAGGCTTCGGCAGCACCGCATCGAATCCGTAATCCGTGCACTCCGCCATCACCGGGTCCGTCGAGTAGCCGCTGGAGACGATCGCGCGGATGGTCTGGTCGCGTTCACGGAGCCGGCGAATGGATTCCTTGCCCCCCATTCCGCCGGAATGGTAAGATCGAGCACCGCCACATCGAAGGGGCGCCCGGCAGCTTTGGCCGCAGCATGCGCGGCGAGGAAGGCATCCCCATCCGGAGTGGCGATCACCTCGTGCTTCAACATCCCGAGCGTCATCTCGATGAGCTGCCGGATCGGCTCCTCATCGTCCATGACCAGCACGCGCAATTTGCGGGGCGCATTTTCCGGCGCCGGGCGATTTGGGCGTCGCGTCGACCGGTTCGGCAGGAGCCACGGAACGCGAAGCCGGGAAATAAATGGCGACGGTAGTGCCGGCGCCGAGGGGTGGATTGCACACCGATGTAGCCCCCGTGCCGCTGCATGATCGAATAGGCGGCCGGCGAGCCCCAGTCCGCGCGCTGGTTTTTCGTGGTAAAGAAAGGATCGAAAATGCGCGGCAACCGGTCCGTGGCAATGCCGACCCCGAAATCGCGCACGCGAATCGCGACATAGTCGCCATCGGGCAGGTGCGGCGCGGAGGTGGTATTCTCGGCGCTCACCTGAATGCCGCCGCCACCGGGCGTCGCTTCCATCGCATTGAGCACGACGTTGCTGATGACTTGCGCCAGTTGGTTCGGATCGGCGTTGAGTTCCCACACATCGGGCTCCAGATCGAATTCACACTGCACGTTCGAGCCGCGCAAAACGAAGGCGCTGGTTGTCGCGCAACCAGCGGCTCCAGCGGCACCGATCCTTGATCGGCGCACCGCCCTCGGCAAACGTGAGCAGATAGCGGGTGAGTTCCTGGGCGCGCGTGGCGCCGCGCTCGGCCTCGAGAATGTTGGGCAGCGCATCGGGCGGCAGCGAACCCTTGAAGCGGGAGCAGCGAGAGATTGCCGAGCACCGCCGTGAGCATGTTGTTGAAATCGTGCGCCAGGCCGCCGGCCAGGGCGCCGATGGATTGCAGCTTGCTCGCCGCAGAAGCTCCTCCGCCTGCGCCTGCTCGTGGTCGCGGAAACGCTTTTTCTCCAGGCAGGCGCCGAGCCGGGCGCGAGCAGCACGGCAATTGACCGGCTTGGGCAGATAATCTTCGGCCCCGAGTTCGATGCAACGGGCCACGCGATCCACATCGGTGAGCGCGGAGAGGCATGATGACCGGCAGATGCCGCAGTTGCGCGTCCTGCTTGAGGGCGTGCAGGACTTCGATGCCATTCATGCCGGGCATCTGGATATCGAGTAATACCACGTCAAATTTCTCGCGGCGCAACAGTTCCATCGCTTCCGGACCCGAGCGCGCGCCCACGGGCCGGCAGGCCTCGCGCTGCAGGCGACGGATCAAAATTTCGCGGTTCAGGCTTTCGTCATCGACGATGAGCATCTTGCCGCCGGCGATCGACGGGCCGGCATTCGAACGCGCCGTGGGGACCGTGTGGTCCCAGTGCTTCGCCGTTTGCAACCGGATGTAGACCCCGCTCCCGCGCGCCGCGGCGATGAAGTTCCGCGCGGCGGTGCAGATCAGGCCCAGGTCCTCGCGATATTCATCGAGGCGCGGGTCCGGCGGCTCCGCCAGAGCGAGTTCGCAGAACCCGAGGACGCGGCCGATGCTGGAGCGCGAAGCGTCGGGCAACGCCCAGTAATCGCCACTGGGCTGCGCGCCGAGAGCGATGTATCGTCTTGTCCTGCAACATGGCGGCCAGATCGAGCCCGCCTTCCCGCACGGCCCCCAGCCCCACGGTGAGATCCGCGTGGCCCTTCTCTCGGCGATCTCGATGAGCATCTCGGTCAAGCCGATGATCTGGTTCAGCGGGGTGCGCAAGTCGTGCAGCAGGCCGGAAAGACGCCGCTCGGAATCAACGGATGGGATGTTCTCTACGTTCACGATGGAAGGAGATTTTCGATCTTGCCGAGCAGCCGGACAAAATCCACGGGTTTGGTGTCATAGTCGTTGCAACCGGCCGCGAGCGCCTTGTCGCGTTCCCCGGCCATCGCGTGCGCGTTGAGCGCCAGGACCGGAATCCCTGCGTGTCGGGTGCCTGCTTGAGTCGGCGGGTGGATTCCCAGCCGTCGAGCACCGGCAGGCTCATATCCATCAGAATCAGATCGGGCCGGTGTTCCCTCGCCGCGGCGATGCCTTGTTCTCCATCCACCGCGATCAGCACCTCGTAACCCCGCCGTTCCAAACGGCGGGAGAGCATGTCGCGGTTCATTTCGTTGTCTTCGACGAGCAGCAGTTTCTTCATGGTATATTTAGGCGGCAACGATTTCCACGGGGCGGGCGCAACGCGCGACGCGGTGGCTGATTTCCGACAGCAAATCTTCCCGGGCACACGCGCCTTTCTGGAGGATGCGGCTGACCTGGCCATCGAGCAGCGCGCGGTCATCGGCATCGATATCCTTGGCGGTCATGACGAGGATGGGGATGTCGTGCCAATCGGCGTGGGCGCGGACTTCTTTGGTAAATTGAAAGCCGTCCATCTCCGGCATCATCAGGTCGAGCAGGATGAGAGCGGGGCGCAAGGTGGCGAGTTTCTCCAGCGCTTCGACGCCGTTGCCGGCTTCGACCACGATGAATTCTTCCTTCTCGAGGGACGCCCTCAGCATGTCGCGGGTGACCAGGTCGTCCTCCACCACGAGGACGGTCGGCTTATCCTGCCGGTTGCAGTATTTGCGCAGGGTCGCGACGAAATCGCTGCGATCGATCGGCTTGAGCATGTAGTCGTCCACGCCGAGCGAGAAAACCCATCTCGCGGTTGTTCACCATCGTCAGCATGACGACGGGAATATCGGAAAGTTCCGGGTCGCCCTTGAGCCGCGTCAGCACCGACCAGCCGTCCATCGTGGGCATCATGACGTCGAGCACGATCATCGCCGGGCGGATCTTGCGCGCCAGTTCCAACCCCTCCGGACCGTTCTGGGCTCCGATGACCTGGATTGCCTTCCTTCTGGAGAAAGCGCCGCACGAGGTCGTGGACGGTCAAGTCGTCGTCGATGAGCAAAACTTTCGGCTGGTCGAAGTCGGCCGTCTCGGGCGGCGCGCCGAACGCATCACCCGGCGTCTCCGTTTCGGCCGAGCTGCCAGAAGCCAATTCCGCCGGCACGCGCAAAGTGAAGACCGAACCCTGACCGAGAGCGCTCTTGACCGACACGTCGCCGCCGATCAGGCGGCTGAACTCGCGGGTGATCGCGAGGCCGAGTCCCGTGCCGCCGTACTTGCGGGTCGTGGACGCGTCGGCTTGCGTGAAGGCGGCAAAGACTTTCTGGGCCTGATCCGAGGTCATGCCCACCCCGGTGTCGCTGACCTGAAAGACGAGCCAGTCGCGGCCGCCGTCCGTGATGCGTTCGACGGCGAGGCGGATCCGGCCTTCCTTGGTGAATTTCCCCGCATTGCCCAGGAGATTGAAAAGGCTCTGGCGCACCTTGGTCAGGTCGGTGTGCATGGGTGCCGAGATTGGGCGCCGCCGCGATTCGAAATAATTGCCTTTTTTTTCCACCACGGGAGCCACGGTCGTCGAGACCTCCTCGATCATCCGCGCCACCTCGAAGGTTTCCGCGTGCAGATCCATCTTGCCGGCTTCGATCTTGGCGATGTCGAGAACGCCATTGATGAGCGCGAGCAGATGTTTGCCGGCGGACTCGATCTTGGTCAGATCGCGAATGAAACTCTTCAGCGCCAGATCCTCAGCCTCTTCGCGCATGAGTTCGCTGTAGCCGATGATTGCATTGAGCGGGGTGCGCAGCTCGTGGCTCATGTCGCCAGGAACTGGCTCTTCGAGCGGCTGGCCTCCTCCGCCGATTCCTTGGCGCGGCGGCAACTCCGCCTCCGCCCGCTTGCGGGCGGTAATGTCTTCGACCGTGCCTTCATAGTAGAGCACGGCGCCATCCTCCCCGCGGATCACGCGGACATTTTCGGAGATCCAGATCACCGTCCCATCCTTGCGATAGATTGCGATTCGAAGCCCCCATACCGCGTCATTTTCACTCATCAGCCGATGAACTCCGGCCGGCGGGCGGGATCGACGTAAAGCAGGCGGGCGATCTCCTGAACGTTGCCCCTCAGTTCATCGGTCGACTCGTAGCCGTAGATATGTGCCAGGGCGGATTGGCCAGCAGATACCGGCCGTCGGGAGTCGTCTGAAAGATTCCCTCGATGGCGTGTTCGACGATGCTCCGATAAGTTGTTTCAGTCGCACCTTCGGGTTCCTGGAATGTAGCAGTAGCGTGCACGGTATTTGGATTGGGCTGCCCGGCAAAGCCGGAGATGTGGCAGGCATGCGATAGCAGGAATGTTGCCAAGTGCCTTTGAGCCCGCCGATTGCACCCTCGCCGGGTCTCGTGCGCGGCCATAAGTCACACCTGGGACCGTTTTTACGTAGAAATGCTGAGTTGGCTGTTTTTTTGCCACCCGCACCGGAGACCGCCGGAGGGAAGGGCGCTGCTTCGCAGACTTGACTTGCTCCGCCGCATCTTCGCCAATGGCGCTTATGAAATTCCTCCTCCCCGCCGCCCTCGCGGCGTTCCTGACCGTGACCGGCGCCATGGCCGGTTCCTTCCCCGATGAACTCAAAACTGGCGGCTTCGTCGTCGGCTGCCAGGCCTGGACCTTCAATCGCTTCACCGTAACTGAAGCGATCGACAAGACCGCCGAGGCCGGTGCAAGGTGATCGAGTTCTTCCCCGGGCAAAAGCTCTCGCCCGACCAGGCGGACATCCAGTTCGGCCATGAGCCGGCCGCGGCGCCGATCGCAAGAAGCCCTCGGAAAAGCTGGATGCCGATGCCGCCAGGCAGTGTGGGAAAAGGTGAAGAGCCAAGCTCACCGAAAAGGGCATCACCCCCGTCGCCTATGGCGTGGTCGGCATTCCGAAGGACGAAGCGGGCGCGCGCAAGATCTTCGAATTCGCCAAATACTTCGGCATCCGGGTCATCAATACGGAGTCGGTCGACGCCATCGACATCTTCGAGCCGCTGGTCAAGGAGTACGACATCAAGGTCGGGCTTCCACGATCACCCGAAGCGCCCCGATCACCCCGAATACAAGATTGTGGGACCCCGAATACATCCTGTCCGTGGTCAAGGACCGCGACCCGCGCATCGGCTCCTGCGCCGACACCGGCCACTGGGTGCGCAGCGGATTGAAGCCCGTCGATTGCATCCGCATCCTCAAGGGCCACATCGTCTCCAGCCATCTCAAGGACCTCAACGCTCCCCTGCCCAGCGCGCATGACATGCCCTGGGGCCAGGGCGTGAGCGATGTTCCCGGCATCCTCGAGGAATACAAGGCCAGGGCTTCGAAGGGCCGATTTCCGTGGAATACGAATACAACTGGGACAACAACGTGATCGATGCCGCCGCGTGCCTCGGATATATCCGCGGTTACGGTGCCAGGAAGTAAACGCCAGCACTCCGAATCAACCCACGGCGGGCGTCGCAAGGCGCCCGCCGTTTTTGCTGGTTTGCAGGAGCCGCACCGTGCCCCCCTCTCCTTGATTTGGCTTAATCTGCCTTGATTTGGCTTGATTCTCCCTCCTTACCGCCTTGATCGAGCCTGGGCGGATCAAGGTCTTCTCCGTTCTCAAACCGATTGCGGATGCGCTCCATCATTTCCACTCCGCCTCAGGCGCGGCCTCGCGCGCGCACCAATGCGGCCGGCCGCGGAGGTGCAGGCAGAAGTTTTCATATTCCCCCCATTATCCCCGATTGTGGAGCGGAGTGACAAGGGCTGCATGGGTTGCGTGGGCTGGGTACGGGAATATTTGCGGTCCGGGGATATCGGTAACGATTCGCCATCTGCATTTTCCCCGGCGGGGCAGTGGAAGTCCGCCGCCCTGCGGGGGCGAAGGGTTTTCTTGGATATTCTTTCCCGGTGGCTGACGCACGACCGGCCAACCTCCGGCGGCCCTCCGGGCCTGCTCTTCGACGACGACTTTTGCCAGATGCGCTAATCCTCCACGACCGGCAGAACCACGTCTTCCGGCACGGCTGGCCTTTGGTTTTCCGGCAGGAAGAGCAATACAACGAGGCCGAAGAGGAAGATCACGCTCATGTAGGTCGTGGCCATCCGGAAGGCATGGATGCGGGCGTCATCCGTGACGGCGCCGGTCTTCAGGCGTGCTGCAGATTGCCGAGCGCGAAGGGCCCGACGGCGGCCAGGAAGCGGCCACGTTGTAGCAGAAGCTCGTCCCCGTGCTCCGCAGCCGAATCGGGAAGAGTTCCGGCAGATAGATGGCGAACCCGGCGAAGAGCGAGAGCTGGCAGGCGCCCATGATCGGCGTCATCCAGAAGACATCAGCTCCGATTATTGAAGAATTGGAAATAGCCGACGGTGGCAATGAGCGCGGCAATGAAGGCGATGGCGAACGCGGGTTTGCGACCGTGGCTTTGCGCGATCCGCGCCATGAAGAGCATCCCGAAAAAGGCGCCGATATTCTGGAAAATGGAGTTTAATCCAATCCAATAGGTCTTGGCCCCGGCGATCTTTTCCGGCGCCAGATTCTGCTCGCGGAGGGAGCGCTCGATGACTGGACCCACGAGTTCCGGGGGAGAAAAAGCCGATGCCCCAGATCCGATCACCCCGACGACACACAGCAACATGCCATAGATCGCATTGTGACGCCACCGGGCCTCACCAAAGAGCGACGCATACGAACCCGAAGGCCACACCGGTGCGACGGCCTTCCGCGCGGGCGAGCACCCATTTCTCGGGTTCCTTCATGCGGGAACTGGACGATCACCCAAATGAAGGCAGGCAGAGCGCCGATGATGAACATCCATTTCCAGGCATTTTCCTTCGAAACCGCATTGGATGTCACCAGGCTGCCAAACCACATACTGACCAGGCCGGCGGTAATATTGCCCACCGTCGACAGGGCTTGAAACGTACCGAGCGCCCCCACGCGCGAGGCATCGGGGAGCGAATCGGCAATGAGCGCCACGGCCAGGCCGATCGGACGCCGCCGACCCCCAGGCCGGTGACAAAGCGATAGATCGCGAAATCGAACACGACTTGGAAAGCGCCGAGAGCCCGGTGAAGACAGAATACATCAGCACCGTGATCATGAGCGTGCGCGCGCGGCCAATGCGATCGCCCACCGCGCCGAAGATGAGACCGCCGGTCGCCCACCCCGCAATGAAGATGGCGGTGGCGTAACCGCCATACAGGTTGGCGTCCTGCCCACTATGCAGCAGGCTGTCCATGGCCCCCTTGCGGGCGAGGATGAAGATCTGCTGGTCGAGGCAGTCGAACACCCACGCCATGCTGGCCATGATAAAAACGAACCAGTGGTACCCGCTAAGGTTTTTCCACCAGGGAAGACTCAGGGAATCGGAGGGAGCGTGCATGGGAGGTCGAGGCTGATGTGCAGGCCGGTGTGGCCAAGAAAAAAACCCAGGGGCCTCCGGTTTGTAGGAGCATTCCGGCCTTGGAAGCTGGGAATAAGTCGCGGACAGAACGAATGAGTAGCAGGATATCATGCGCCCATGAACCCGCATTCCGAAGCCGCTCCCGCCCATAGCGAGAGGCGCCGAAAAAGCCCCGGTAGGGAAGCCGCGCCGCGGGATCCCACTTTTGGGTGGGCGGAAAAGCGGCCGGGTGGCCAGCCAGCCTCCACCGGCAAATTCAAGCCGCCTCAAGGTGCCTTAAGCCAATTCAAGGTCGCGTATTTTATTCCGCAACGTCGTGAGGTCAAAAGCCCCTCACTTCCTGCACCGGCTCCGAACGAGGGGACGATTCGGCGGAGAGGGAGAAAGCGGGCGATCTGCGCCGCGCATCGGGCCGGCTGAGCCGCGCGATATTTTTCTCCCACCCTCGCCACCCGGCGGCCCCCGTTGGCAAAGAGCTGCTCGATCTTTTCGGCCAGCGCCTCGGGGCGTAGGGCAGAGCGCGCCGCATTCGTTTTGGAAAAGCAGTTGCGCGTTGCCCTCCTCCTGGCCGGGCACGACCTGTGTCATGAGCATGGGCGTGCCGGCGGCGGTGCATTCCTGCACCGTGGCGCCCCCGGCCTTGCCGATGAGGACGTGATGCGTCATCAGCAATTCGGGCATCTGCTGGGTCCATCCATGGATCTCCACCGGCCGCCCGGCGCGGGCGGCGGCTTCCTCGACCCGGGCGCGCAGGTCTTCATCGCGCCCCACCGTGACGGTCAGGTGCAACGGTTCGATCTGGAGCAAACGCGCGACGATCCCGGGCGCCTGCTCTTTGCCGGCATTGACCATATAGAGCACCCGGGGCGGCGGGGCATCCGGCCGCGCCGGCCGATCCCGGCGAAGCGCGGCGGCACCGGAAAGCCGAGGACGCGCACCCGCTTTTCCGGCACGCCCGCCCGGATCATCACCGCGGCGGTCTCGTCGTTCGGCACCAGAAGGTGTCGCTCCAGCAGCGGTACCAGATGCCTGTTGACGGTAATCGAATCGGTCACGACGGTGTGGAAAGAGAAGGCCGCACCGCAGGGTCCGGGTAGAGCCTTTCCACCAGATAGCCGTAACTCGGATACACCGGGACGATGGCGGTCGGCTTTTTCTCCGCGATCATCTCCTGAAGAGCCTGGCGCATCTTGCCGAGGAAGGGGGCGGAAAGCGCGCCCGTCGGCACCTTGTCGATCAAGGCATAGACGGCCGCCCATACCTTGGGCGCGCGGTTGATCAGGTCGATGTATCCGCGGCGCGTCCTTTCGTAAAAGGCGCCACCGGTCAGCGCAAAGAGGTCGACAATCTCCGCCTCGGCCCGGCTTCGAGGAACGCGGCGTGGAGCCCACGGGCGGCATTGTGTCCCTCGCCATAGCCGGCGGTGAGCAGCAGAACTTTCGACATTCGCCGAGTGGAAGTCGGGGCGCAAGAGTATGGCAAGTGACAAACGCGCAACAACGGATATCGACCACATACATCGGGCGCGGGGAGCCACCGGGCAGGCCCTTGCGCTGGCCGATGGTGAACATCTCGATGCCCTCGTGCTCGGCCACGCGCCGGCCGGTCTTGTTGTAGATGCCGCCGGGATGGAATTCGCCGGCGCCCAGGTGGGATTTGAGGAAGGCTTTATAGTCGTTGCCGGGGACGAAGCAGATCTCCTGGCTGTCCTGCTTCTCCGCCACTTTGAGGCCGAGCTGGCGGGCGATGGCGCGAATCTCCGGCTTGGACATCTCGCCCAGCGGACACATGGCGCGCTGGAGTTGGGCCTGGCGCAGGCTGAAGAGAAAATACGATTGGTCCTTGCGCGGGTCGCGCCCTTTGCGCAGCACGGCGCGGTCGGCATGATGCTCGATGATAGCGTAGTGACCGGTGGCGATGTATTCGGCGCCGAGGGCCTTGGCCTTGCCCCACAAGTTGCCGAACTTTACCTTTTCATTGCACATCACGCAGGGATTCGGCGTGCGGCCGTTTTTGTATTCGTCGGTAAAGTAGTCGATGACCAGCCGCTCAAAGTTTTCGCCTTCGTCGATGACGTAGTGCGGGATGCCGAGGGCATGAGCCACGCCGCGGGCATCGGCGATCGCCTGGGGGCCGCAGCATTTGTCCTCGGCGCGGGAGAGGCAGTCCTGCGGCCATACCTTCATCGTGACGCCCACGACGTCGTAGCCCTGTTGCTTGAGCAGGTAGGCGGCGACGCTCGAGTCCACGCCGCCGCTCATGCCGATGACGACACGGGGGCGCTGGGCAGTTTCGGAGCTGGTAGTGGTGGCCGATGGATTCACGGATGAAATTGGCGCGCACTGTCAGCCCAAATCGGATTTCCCACAACCCGTTTTTCGCCGGGAGGCGCCGCCACCAAAGGGAGGGGTCCACGAAAAGCACGAAAAGACACGAAAAAGCGGTCGGAGGAAGCAGCCCGCGAATCACACCAATCACTCGAATCATCCCATTCGTGTCATTGGCGTGATTCGCGGGCGCAATTTTTTGCCCAGCCACTTTCGTGTCTTTTCGTGCCTTTCGTGGACCCCTCTTGGGTTACGGCTTGGCCATCTATCATCACATTCAGTTCGTGCCTTCCTCCGCGATCAATGCCATTCGCCTCGTTGCCAGCTATTGACGTCCACCGTCGCCGCATTGGCGGCGTGGATGCTCGTGTAAATCCATTGCATGTTAGTGCTCGTGCTGGCGACATTCGGATCGTCGCCCACGGTGACGGTGGTGGGAATCTCGGATAACATCAGGCAACTCACATAATAGTCGCCCGCCGGCACAGAACTAAAAACAAAGTTTCCGTGGTCATCGGTCCGCACTTTTCGAATGTAAGGTGCGGAGCGGGCGGGTGGATCTTCGAGGGGCTTTCCTCCCCGGTATTCCCGATCCACGATCTCCTTCGTGTAGGCGGTTTGGGGCAGCAGATAGACGGTCATGTACTGGTTGGCCGTGACGGGATAGCCATCGTTTGTCACCGAGGACGCATGTCCCCTCACCGTGCTCGAACCGGCACGACCGTAAGCCTGAAAATCGGCTTCCCTGAACGGCACCTGATGCGGCGCTCCCGCGCATGAGGAAAGTGAAACAGCGACCGAGACGAGGATGGCCGGGATAGGAAGTGAGCGATGACTCATGGGATATGATGGCGGGATGAAACGCGCCTTGTCTGAATGAGAGCGACGCTCTCTTTCACGGACCTTACCGCTCCTTGACGCGCCGCCCGGGGGATAACTACTGCAAAAAGCGCGCGAGGTTTTCCTGTTCCCAATTCTTGGCGCGGCGGAACCAATGAAAGCGGCGTTCCCTCTCGAGGAACTTATCGTGATGCACGAGGCGGCGGCCTTGCTCATCATATTGATCGGGCACCATGGCATGTAACATCTCGTGATAGACGACATACTCCAGAAACCAGGTGGGAACGAAGGCGCGGTCGAGCAAGGGATGAATGCGAATCATCTTATCCTCCTCCTGGATGGTGCCGAAGACCATGTAAGTCTTGGGGCGTTGCTTGCGCTTGCGTCCCCAGACGATCGTGTAACCCCGGAGGCGATTGCGGAAGTACTTCGCGTTGATCTTATCGAAGATTTCGCGGAGGTCGAAAAAGCGGCCTTTTTCGGGAAAAGCAAACTGCCGTTGCATTGGCAGTTTTGGAGCTAGGACTTTGCGCTTGCGCGTAGCCATTGGGCGGTCGTGTTAAGTGACGCGCGCAGGCTACGGGCGGCCCATCTGGCTAACAAGGATTAGCTGGCTGGCGACGAAGATTTCCCCTGCGAGTCCGAAACTTGCTCCAGCTTCTTGACCCGGGAGTAAAGCTTGGGCAGCCGGGCAATACAGGCCAGTTGCTCCTTTTGCTCCTTGATCGGCGTGGCGGGATAACCAAAATAGACCTGCTTGGGTGCGACACTTTTACTCACACCGCTCTTGGCTGCGACGATCACCTGGTCGCCAATCTCCACGTGGCCCACGATCCCCACCTGGCCAGCCAGCGTCACATAGTCGCCCAACCGGGTGCTACCGGAGATGCCGGTCTGGGAAACGAGGATACAGTGCTTTCCAACCACCACATTGTGAGCGATTTGGACGAGGTTATCGATTTTCGTTCCCTCCTGGATCCAAGTGCGGCCGAAGCGGGCCCGGTCGATGGTGCAATTGGCGCCGATTTCCACGTCGTCATCGACCTGCACAATACCCGCTTGCGGGATCTTGACATGCCTGCCCCCGACCGGCTCGAAGCCGAAGCCATCGCTGCCTAAGACGGCGCCGCTGTGGATGATAACCCGGTCCCCTACCGCGCAACGCGCACCGATCGTGACCCGCGGGGCTAACTGGCAGTTTTGGCCAATATGTGCTTCATGGCCAATATAGCCATGCGCCCCAATGATGGTATTCGCGCCAATCTGCACTCCATCCTCGATGACCACATAGGGTTGAATGGAGACATTCTCGCCAAGCACGACACTGCGCCCTAACACCGCCGTGGGATGCACCCCCGGCGAATAGCGGATGGGCGGCGGGGCAAATTTATCCATCAAGCGGGCAAAGGCCAGCGATGGATTCTCCACCCGGATGGCCAGCGCCGATATCTTCTCGGCGAAGTCCAGGGGAACCAACGCGGCGGTCGCCCGCGAGGCCTTCAGTTGCGGCAGGTATTTCGCGTTGCCGAAGAACGTGATCTCACCCGGTTCCGCGTCCCCGACTGCCGCCAGGCCGCGAATCCGCGCCGCCGAGCCGGTGTCGGAGGCAAGTCGTCCGCCTACGAGGGCAGCGACTTCCTGAACCGTGAATTCCACGGTCAATCGTTAGTTTCCGCCCTTCTTGGGCTTGGTGGTGGCCGGAGTGACTGGCGTGGCCGCCGGTGCGGAGTCCGAGGAACGATTCTTATTGAGAAGGGTGATCACCGTGTCGGTGAAGTCGTAGCTGTCGCGGGCGAAAAGGACGATCGGAACGCCATTGAGGCTCGGGCCGGACTTATCGAACACGAAATCGAAATTCTCCGCCTTCACTTTGTCGGTCACGATCTTGTTGATGTCGTCGACGATGCCAGCGCGCATGCGCACAGACTGCTCCTGGAGCTGCTTTTCGCGGGAAGCCTGAAACTCCCGGATCTCACGGTCCATATTTTGCAGTTCACCCGCCCGGTCGCTGCGAATCTTGGACTTCTGTTCCTTGGCTTCTTTGCTGAGTTCGGGCTTTTGGATTTCTTCGTCGAGCTTCTTGACTTCCTCGAGGGCCTTCTTGGCGATGTCCATCCGGTCTTCGAGTTCCTTCTTCGCCGCGTTGCGGGCCTCGTTGATCTTGGACTCGGCGTCCTTGGTCTTGTAGTACGAGTCGAAGACTCGCTTCATGTCGACTGTGCCGAATTTGGTGGTCTGGGCAGATGCCGTGCCCGTGGCAAACGCTGCCGCGAGAACGAGAACGGGGATAACGAGGTATTTTTTCATCAGATTAGGAGATAAGGAGTGTGGGAAAACGGAGGACAATCAGACCCGGCCGGGCCCGATTCGTTCAAAATTGATAGCCAATGTTGAAGTTGAACTGGCCGCTCCCGTTGGAGAATTGATCTTTCTGGATCGGGATACCGTAGTCGATGCGCACCGGGCCGATCGGCAGGTCGAGGCGGACACCGATACCGATGTCGCTATTCACATTACCGCCGCCGAAGTCGTAGGTGCCGTCATTGACGAAGCCGACATCGTAGAAGACGGCGCCACGGACTTTCTCGACGATGGGGAAGGTGTATTCGACGGTGAGGCGGGCCAGGGTGTTGCCGCCGATGGGTTCGCCGTTTTCGTCCTTCGGACCCACGTCGCGGAACTTGAAGCCGCGCAGGTTGTTGGCGCCGCCGAGATATTCCCGGTCCCAGAGCGGAACTTCGTCGCCGCCCGCCCAGGTGCTCACGGTGGCGAGTTCGCCGTTGATCGTCAGGATGCCGTCCCACGGGAGGGAGAAGTACTTGGAGCCTTCGAGGTCGAAGCCATAGATGTCCGTATTGCCGCCGAGGAAGCCGCCCGCGATATAAGTGGTGAAGTCGACGCGCTCGCCCTTGCGGGTGAGGAACAGCGAATCCCGCGTATCGTAGGTGAGGCCCAGGGATATCTGGCTCTTCAGGCGGCTGCCTTCCTGGCTCTTGATGTAGTCGGAAGCGCTATCGTCGATGTCGAAGATACCGATGTCTTCCAAGCGGTACTCGGCGCGGCCCGTGACGAACTGCGAGAGGCGCTTACGCGCGGTGACGTCGAACCCATAGTGGCGCTCCTCGTAGACGTTCGAGGTAAAGGAAGCCTCACGATAGAACACGTCGGTGCCCACGGCGATTTCCCGGTCCATGAAGTACGGCTCGGTGAGCGACATGATGAAATCCTTGCGCTCCGTGCCGTATTGCACACGGATGCGGAATTTCTGGCCACCCCCGGTGAAGTAGGGCCAGCGGGTGATGTCGAAGTTGCCCTGGGTGATTTCCGCGAAACCGAGCAAGGAGTCGATCGAACTGAAGCCGGCGCCGAAGTTGAACGAACCGGTGCGCTGCTCCTCGACGATGACGTTCAAGTCCTTGCGGCCCGGAACCAAAGTATCGGCGGGATAAGTCTCCACCTTGGAGAAATACTTGGTGTTCATCAACCGCTGCTTGGCGGCATCCACGCGGACGGTGTTGAAAATGTCGCCCGGGTCGAGCGGGAATTCGCGGCGGATGACCTTGTCCTTGGTGCGGCTGTTGCCGGTGATATTGATGTGCTCCAGATAGCTCTGCACGCCTTCCTCGAGATTGAAAGTGACGTCGATGGTGTTGCCCGGACCCGGCGTGGTGGCGGCGCCGGCCTGGAAATCGATGTAACCGCGGGTGCCGTAGAGATCCTGGATGTACTTGACGTCGGCGCGGACGGCTTGCGGCGAGTAGATGCTGCCCGTCTTGATTTTTGCCGACTTGGTGACTTCCTCGAGGGTGAAGACCTTTGCGCCGACGTAGGCGACCTTGCCCACGTGATATTGCGGACCTTCGTGAATGACAAAGGTAACATCGGCCTTTTCTTCCTGCCGGTCGATGCGCGGCGGGGCGATATTCACGTCCATGTAGCCCTGTTCGAGATACTTATCCTTGAGCGCCGCCACGTCGGTATCGAGCGTATCGGTGTTCAGCTTACCGCCGCCGGAGAAAATGTATTTGATGCTTTTGGGACGGGTCTTGATGACCTTGAGCAGGTCGCCGCTCTTGAAGACGGTATTGCCCTCGAACTTGACGTCGCGGATGACCAGCTTGCCGCCTTCGTTGACCGTGAAGGTGACCACAGCGGTGCCGGCAGCGTCGTTCAACTCGGTGTTGTACTTGACGTCGATTTCGGAGAAGCCCTTGTCGCTGTAGTATTTGATGATCTTCTGGCGATCCTGCTCCAGGCTGGATTCATCGAGCGTGTCTCCGGGCTTGGCGGCGATTTCCTTGCGAATGCGGCTTTCCTTCAGCCGGGTAATACCATTGAGGTGCACCTCGGTGATCTTGGCCTTCGACTGAACCACCACGATGACCTTCACCCCATCCGTCACGGGCTCGCCGAAGATACGGACATTCGAGATGTTGCCGGTCTTGTAGAGGTTGCGGATGTCTTCCTCGACCGCCTGCTCGGAATACGGCTTGCCGACGCGGGTGCGCATGTTGGCCAGCAGCTTCTCTTTACTCACCGTGCTCGCGCCGGCGTACTGCACCTCGATGGAGCGGACCACCGGGCCGGCCGGAGCCGGAGCGCCTGCCGGGGCCGGAGTCTGGGCGTGAAGCGATATGGCCAACGGGTCCGCGGTCAAGGCGCCAATTGCGACAAGGACCGGGAAAAGATTGCGAAAATTCATGAATGGATGGGCTGCTGCAAATCGCCAGCCGGGAGCACACTCCCAGCGGAAAGCCCGCGTATATGAGGGGTTGGGATAGGAGGCGTCAAGCAGCCTTTTTCCCTTATGCTGACATCACTTACGGGCCATCAAAGGTTGATTGGTATAATCTCTGCTAATCCCACAATTGATACCAGTTGTTTCGCCGCCTCGCCTCATACCCGGCATCGCGGATCAACAGCTCAATTTCCTCTTTGGCCAGACGAAAACTCGTCCCGGCGGAACTGACCACATTTTCTTCCATCATGACCGAGCCAAAGTCGTTGGCGCCGTATTTGAGCGCCACCTGGCCGATCTTCGGCCCCTGCGTGACCCACGAGCTTTGCAGGTTCTCGAAATTGTCCAGGTAGATCCGGGAGAGGGCCTGCATGCGGAGGTACTCTCCGCTGCCCACGGGCTCGGCGCGGAGCTTGGTGTGCTCCGGCTGGAAGGTCCAGCAGATGAAGGCCGTAAAGCCGCCGGTGGCCGCCTGCTGCACGCGGAGCCGGTCAAGGTGTTCGATGCGGTTATCGAGGGTCTCCACATGGCCGAACATCATCGTGGCACTGGAGCTGAGGCCGAGTTCATGGGCGATCTCCATCACTTTCAGCCAATGATCGCTGTCGCATTTGAGCGGGGCGATGCGATTGCGCACCCGGTCCACGAGAATCTCCCCGCCACCTCCGGGAATCGAGCCGAGGCCGGCTTCCTTGAATTTCGCGATCACCTCGCGCAGCGGCATCTGGAAGACCTCGGCGAAGTGATTGAATTCCGGAGGAGAAAAGCCGTGAATATTAATGTGGGGATACTTCTCGCGGATGTGGTGGAGCATCGCGAAGGTACCAGTCGAGATCGAGCTTCGGATGGTGGCCGCCCTGGAGGAGGATTTGCACGCCCCCGATGGCGGAAAGTTCGTCGAGCTTCTGGTCGAGTTGCTCGTGGGAGAGCACGTAGTGATCGTCATCTTTCTCCGTGCGATAGAAAGCGCAGAACTTGCAATACACATTGCAAACGTTCGTGTAATTGATGTTGCGATCGATGATGTAGGTGACGATGTCGTTGCCGCGGCCATCGAAGGCGGCCTGCTTGGCGAGATTGCGGCGGCGATTGGCCAGCTCCCCGAGTTCGACGAGCGGCAGGCGGTAGAGGGCGCGCGCGTCTTCGGGGGTGACTCGCTTCCCGGCGAGGACTTTGTCGATCAAGGCGTCTGTAGTCATCAAGAAGATGACTGAACATCCAACATCCAACACCCAACGTCCAACATCCAATTTCAGAACCCATCATGACAACGCTGGCGCCATTGGATGTTCGATGTTCGATGTTCGATGTTGGGTGTTGGATGTTCTGCCTTTCCCCGCCTCCTACCCTCGCGACAACAACGCCCGGCAAATATCCCGAATCAGTCCGGGGCCCTCGTAGATGTAGCCGGTGTAGAGCTGCACGAGCGCAGCGCCGGCGTCGAATTTCTCCAGGGCGTCAGCGGCGCTCATGATCCCGCCGACGGCGATCACCGGCAACTTGCTGCGCTGGGCGATGAAGCGCACGACCTCGGTCGCGCGTTCGCGCAGCGGAGCGCCGCTCAGGCCTCCCTGGGTGCGGTGCTCCTCGGCGACGCGGAAATGATCGATCGTGGTATTCGTGGCGATGATTCCCGCGAGCTTGTGCTCCTCGGTCAGCGCGAGGATTTCCTCGATGGCCGCCCACTCGAGATCCGGCGCGATCTTCAACACCACGGGCTTGCCCGTGGTATTGCGGCGTTGGATATGGCCGAGCAATTCGTCGAGCGCCGGGCCGTCCTGCAAGTTGCGCAGGCCGGGAGTATTCGGGGAGGAAACGTTGAGCACGAAATAGTCGCCGAAGTGCTGGAGGCGCTCGAAGGAAAGCAGGTAATCCGCGGTCGCCTCGGCGAGCGGCGTGACTTTCGATTTGCCGAGATTGATGCCCACGGGGATCGTCGGCCATTGCGTGGTTTCCCGCAGGCGCTGCAAGCGCGCGGCCACGGCGTCGCAGCCCTCGTTGTTGAAGCCGAGGCGATTGATCAGCGCGCGGGATTCCGGCACGCGGAAAATGCGCGGCTTGGGATTTCCCGGCTGGGCGCGCGCGGTGATCGTGCCGATTTCCGCGAAGCCGAAACCGAGCCCCTGCCAGGCAGGCAAGGCGACGCCGTTTTTGTCGAAGCCCGCGGCCAATCCAACCGGATTCGGAAAGCGCAAACCGAACACGGTGCGCGCCAGCCGCGGATCGGACACGGGCCCGAAGCGCTGCAATAGCGGCCCGAAGAGCGCCAGCGAATCCATCGCGAAATGATGCACCGCCTCCGGGTCGACGTAGAAGAGGAAGGGACGGACGATTTCTTTGTAGAGATTCATGCGAAAGACAGCGGCAGAGGTCGGGCGGCTATTTGCCAATACAGAACGTGCTGAAGATTTGGCCGAGGATTTCCTCACTATCCGCTTTGCCGACGACTTCGCCGACCGCTTCGAGAGCGCCGCGCAATTCCTCGGCCGCAAACTCCGACGAAAGCCCATCGACGAGCACGTCGCGAGCCGCCCCTGCCAGGCCGCGGGCGCGGCGCAGACAATCCGCATGGCGCGCATTGATGGCCAGCGACCAATCGCGCTGCGCGGCCGTGCCACCGGCAACCCGGGCCACGATAGCGTCGGCGAGCGCTTCGATCCCCTCGCCTTTCAAGCAGGAGATGCGCACCGCGTCGATAGCGTGCCAGTCGGGATGCTCGCCAAGGTCCGTCTTGTTCAGGACCACCAAGGTCGAATCCGCCGTCAGCGGGAGCGGCGGCTGGCTGGCATCGAAGAGGTGCAAGGCGAGGTCCGCGCGGGCGAGCTCCTGCCGGGTGCGCTTCATGCCTTCGCGTTCGATTTCGTCTTCGCTCTCGCGCACGCCGGCCGTGTCGATCAGCCGGATCGGCAAGCCGCGCAGGTTGATCGTTTCTTCGATGACGTCGCGCGTGGTGCCGGGACGTGCGCTCACGATCGCGCGCTCGTGTCCGAGCAGCAGATTGAGCAGCGACGACTTCCCCACGTTCGGCGCCCCGTAGATGACCGTGCGTACGCCTTCGCGTAGCACTTTCCCACGGTCGGCCGTGGCCAGCAGCGCCTCGATCTCGCTGCGCGCGGCATCGAGCTTCGCCAGCAGCGCTTCTCCCGTTGCCGGGTCGATATCTTCGTCGGGAAAGTCGATGTAGGCCTCGATGTGCGCGAGCAGTTCGATGAACGTTTCGCGCAAGGCGCGGATGCGTTCGCCGAGCCGGCCTTCGAGCTGTTCGGTCGCGGCGCGCAAGGCCAGGTCCGTCTGCGCGCTGATCAGGTCCATCACCGCCTCGGCCTGCGTGAGATCCATCTTGTGATTGAGATACGCGCGCTGCGTGAATTCCCCCGGCTCCGCCGAGCGCGCGCCCTGTTGCAGGAGCACCTCGAGTATCCGCCGCGTCACGAGCACGCCGCCGTGGCAGGCGATCTCGACGACGTCGTCGCCGGTGTAGCTGTGCGGCGCGCGAAAAACCGTGAGCAGGACATCATCCAGCTTCCGCTCCCCATCCATCACGGCGCCCAGATGCTGCGTACGCGGCGCCAGCTCCGCGACGGGGCGTTTCCCGCGGAAGACCGCACCCGCAATCCCCGTAGCGCGCGGTCCGCTGAGCCGCAGCACGGCGATGGCGCCCTCGCCAAAGGGCGTCGAGATGGCGGCGATGGTATCATTCATGGGCGCGCAATGTAGAGCCGTCCGCGCGCCAGGGAAAGCGCTGCCGCATTTTCACCACAGCGGCGTTTCTTAGGCAGCGCACAGCCGACGCGCCTCCTTCTCCGCCGAGCGGCCCCAAAATGCAAAGCCACCCCGGTCAACACCTTCCCGAGCCGCATGAAATCAGCCCTCGCGGCGGCACCGCCTATGCTGTCACGCGTCGGTAACAAAACAGGGAATATGACTACAGGGAAAAACATCGCACCGGGCGTCGACATCTCTGCCGACGTGAAACTACTCGAGAGCATGGGTTACGCGCAGGAGCTGAAGCGACGCATGAGCGGCTTCTCCAACTTCGCCATCTCCTTCTCGATCATCTGCATCCTCGCGGGCGGCATCACGTCGCTCCAGCTCGGCACCAGCGCCATCGGGGGCGCCGCGGCGGGCATCGCGTGGCCCATCGGCGTCGTCTTTGCGCTGCTCGTGGCGCTCTGCATGGCGCAAGTGGCCAGCGCCTATCCGACCGCCGGAGGCCTCTACCATTGGTCGTCCATCCTCGGTGGGAAGGGCTGGGGCTGGGCCACCGCCTGGTTCAACCTGCTCGGCCTCATCTTCGTCACCGCGGCGGTCAATGTGGGCGCTTACACGCTCTTCATCAATTTGATCCTGCCGCTCTTCGGCATCGATCCGGCCAAGCTCACGCTCGTGCACCAAGCCATCGGCGTCATCCTCATCACCGGCACTCACGCACTCTTCAATCATCTCGGCATCAAGGTGACCACCATGCTCACGGATCTCAGCGGCTACCTCATTTTCGCCGTCTCGATCCTCCTCACGCTCTGCATGCTCATCTTCGCGCCGTCGCACGATTTCAGCCGGCTCTTCAGCTTTGCCAATGTCAGCGGCGATGCCGGTGGCGGCGTGTGGCCGGCGAGTGAGAACGGCGGTTTCATGCTGCTGCTCGCGCTCCTCTGGCCGATCTACACGATCACCGGCTTCGACGCCTCCGCGCACACTTCGGAAGAAACCGTCAACGCCGCGACGAACGTGCCCAAGGGCATCCTGCGCTCGGTCTATCTCTCCGGCATCTTCGGCTTCATCATGGTGGCCTCGTTCGTCATCGCCCTGCCCAGCATGGCCGACGGCGTGAAGCAAGGCGGCAACATCTTCTTCTGGCTGATGGACAACGTCATCCCCGGCTGGCTGAAGATCCCGCTGGAGATCGGCATCGTCGTTTCGAATTACCTCTGCGGCCTCGCCTGCGTCACCTCCACTTCGCGGATGACCTACGCCTTCGCCCGCGATGGCGGCCTGCCCTCGCTGCTGAAAGTAGTCTCGCCGAAATTCGGCGTGCCCGTGGCGGCCATCTGGCTCGGCTCCGCCGCCGCCGTGGCCTCCACGCTTTACGCGCCGGCCTACACCACCCTCACGGTGGCCTGCGTCATCATGCTCTACATTTCCTATGTCATGCCGACGATCGTGGGCATCTTCGCTTACGGAAAGACATGGCACAAAATGGGACCGTTCGACCTCGGTCCGGTGCTCTACAAGGGCATCGGCGTCATCGCCATTCTCGGCGTGGTCGCGCTCATCTACGCCGGCATCCAGCCGCCGAATGACAAGGCGCTGCCCGTCACCGCCATCACCGCGATCCTTCTCGCCGTGTCCTGGCATCTCGGCGTGAAAAAGAGGTTCGCCGGCCCGCCGATGCTGGTGCCGGACAACATCGCCACGCCCGCGACAACGGCTGGCTTCGAGAGCGAACCTGCGTAACCTTCCTGGCCGATGATCTATCGGCTTACGCTCGGCAGCACGACCCACGAGTTCCGCGACCTCAAGACGCTGCTCGCAAAAGCGACCCCGCTGCGCTCCGGCGATCAACTCGCCGGAATCGCGGCGGCGAGCGCCGAGGAGCGCGTGGCCGCGCAGATGTGCCTCGCCGATGTGGGGCTCGCGCACTTTCTCGAGGAGCCGCTCATTCCCTACGAGGAAGACGAAGTCACGCGGCTCATCGCAGACCGGCACGATCACGCGGCTTTTGCGCCGGTCGCGGGCTTGAGTGTCGGCGAACTGCGCAATTGGCTGCTGCGTTACGAGACCGACACCGCGGCGCTGACCGCGCTCGCCCCCGGGCTCACGCCCGAGATGGTCGCCGCGGTGAGCAAGCTGATGAGCAACCAGGACCTCATCCTGGTCGCGAGCAAGGCGCGGGTCGTCACGAAGTTTCGCAACACTCTTGGCCTGCCCGGAACCCTCGCCGTCCGGCTGCAACCGAATCATCCCACCGACGATCCGCGTGGCATCGCCGCCTCCATCCTCGACGGCCTGATGTACGGCTGCGGCGACGCCGTCATCGGCATCAACCCCGCCACCGATTCCCCCGCTGCTTACGGCTCGCTCCTGCGCCTCATCGATCAACTTATCCAGGAATACGAAATCCCCACGCAATCGTGCGTGCTCGCCCACGTCACCACCGCCCTGCGCTGTATGGAGGCCGGGGAACCGGTCGACCTCGTCTTTCAATCCATCGCCGGCACCCAGGCGGCCAACACGAGCTTCGGCATCGACCTCGCGCTCTTGCAGGAAGCGCACGACGCCGCCCTGGCGCTGCACCGCGGCACCGTCGGCCACAACGTGATGTATTTCGAAACCGGCCAGGGCTCGTGCCTCTCGGCCAATGCGCACCACGGCATCGACCAGCAAACGCTCGAAGCCCGCGCCTACGCGGTCGCCCGTGAATTCGCGCCGCTGCTCGTCAATACCGTCGTCGGCTTCATCGGGCCCGAGTATCTCTACGATGGCAAGCAGATCATCCGCGCCGGACTCGAAGACCACTTTTGCGGCAAGCTCCTCGGCCTGCCGATGGGCTGCGACGTCTGCTACACCAATCACGCCGAGGCCGATCAGGACGACATGGACACGCTCCTCACCCTGCTCGGCGTGGCCGGCTGCAACTACATCATGGGCGTCCCCGGCGCGGACGACATCATGCTCAACTACCAGTCGACCAGCTTCCACGACAGCCACTACCTCCGGCAGGTGCTCGGTCTGCAGCCCGCGCCGGAATTCGCCGCGTGGCTGGAGAAAATGGGGATCGCCCGCGAAGGCCGCTGGCTGCAACCCGCCACCGCGCAGCACTCGCTCGTCGCGCCGCAACTGAACCATGGCTGACCTCGCCCCCACGCGCGATCCCTGGCACAGCCTGCGCGGCGTCACCGCGGCGCGCATCGCCCTCGGGCGCAGTGGCGGCAGCGTGCCCACGCACGCGCAGCTCGATTTTCGGCTGGCCCACGCCCGGGCGCGCGACGCCGTGCTTTCTCATTTCGATCCCGAGGCGCTGGGTGCCAGTTTGCAAACGCTCGGCCACCCCGTTCTCATCGCAGACAGCGCCGCGCGCGACCGCGCCGAGTTTCTCCAGCGCCCCGATCTTGGCCGCCGCCTGGACGAGGCCTCACGCGCCCGCTTGGAGGAGCACGCATCCGGCAGCGCCCGCAGCGATCTCGTGATCATCATTTCCGACGGGCTCTCCACCCTCGCCGCCACGACCCAGAGCGGGCCACTCCTTGCCGCGCTCCTGCCCTTGCTGCAAGATGCCGGATGGATGCTGGCCCCGCTCGTCGTTGCCCGCCATGGACGCGTCGGATTGCAGGACGGAATTGGCGAGATCTTCCGGGCAAAGCTCAGCCTCATGCTGCTCGGCGAGCGTCCCGGTCTCGGCTCGGCCGACAGCCTTGGCGCTTACTTCACCCACGCGCCGGCCTTGGGCAAGACCGATGCCGATCGCAACTGTGTTTCCAACATCCGCCCCGGCGGGCTCTCTGCTGCGGAAGCCTCTTACAAATTGCACTACCTTCTCACGCAAGCGCGGACCCTCGGCCTCAGCGGAGTCGCCCTGAAAGACGACGCGCCCGCGCTGGCCCTCTCTCCTCGCGTGTCATCCTGAGCGAAGTCGAAGGACCCCGTCGCTATACCATCGACGTCGCTGGTTGTTCGACGGGGTCCTTCGACTCCGTTGCACTCCGCTCAGGATGACAAGCAATGAGCGTCTTCACCGCTGGATGCGGGCGAGGCCATCGAGCGGCACTTTGCTCGGCGCACTGCCATCTTCCCAGCGGACGGTGGCTTTCTGCGGGCCGACCGCTTGGACCCGGCCGGGATACATCTGCCCCTGGTCGCCCCAGATGGCCAGCACCCGGTCGCCGACTCTCAACTCCGCGGGCTTCGCCACGGGGATGAGCTCGTCCCCGACGAGTTTGCCCGTAGTATGGTCGTCGTAACGCACGGCGAAGGTGCCATTGACCAGGCCCGTGATGCGCGCCCGGTACCAATCGGTGTGCCATTGGGCCGCCACGGAGTCGCCGACCGCCGGCACCCGCGGCTCTAGCGCGGCGAAGGCCGGATCTCGAATCTCCCCTTTCTCCCGCGGGACCCGGGCGCGCCCGGCGGTGATCCATTCGTCGTCCTCCCCATCGTAGCCCTCGTAATGGACGAAGTAGAAATAGTCCTCGACCGTTTTGGTGATGGTCGCGGGATACCACTTCTTCTGCCATTGCACTTCGTAGTGCTGCCCGACATTGAGCTTGGGCTTCACGATGGCCCGCAGGCGCGTCGCGTCCACCCACTCGTTCCATTTGTCGTCCCAGCCAGCATAATGCACGTCATAGGAACTGCCGTCCGGTTTGGCGTCGAGAATTTCAGACGCGTACCATTTGCCTTCGCTATCCCGCGCGTCGAGCACGTCGCCGATCTGATGCGGCCCGTGAATCTCGCGCACCGTCGCGCCCGGCGCCACCGGTCGCAAGACGAAGTCCTTCTCGAAACTGGCCGAGAGCGCCAGGCCGGCGAGCTGGTCCTCCTTGTATTTCATCTGGTCATGCAGGAAGCGCTCGATCTCGTCCATCGTGAGCTGGCCGTCGTGGTTGCGATCGATGATCGGATCGCCGGCAAACGACCGGATGAGCCCTTCGGTGAAAGTCCAGTTGCCGGTGGAAAGATTCGACGCCGTCGCCGAGGCCAGCGTGGCCACTCGCACGTCGGGCCGCTTTTGCTCGAACTGCTGCAGCACGCTGCGCAACGAGCCGGAACAGCAGCAGTCGCCGATCAGAAACAGGCGGTTTCCTTTCCACGCCTGGTTGAGCATCGGGAAGATCTCATCCATGTGGAAAACGGTCTCGTCCGGATGCGCGGCATCGTAGTCGTAGCAGTAGAGCAGCCGGCGTCCGCCGTGGCCCTGGAAACAAAAGATGAGGGTGTCGCCGGGAGCGCAACGCGCCGCCAGGGACGCCAGCCCGGTGCGCATGGCGGCCTGCGTCGCCGCGCTATCCTTGAGAAACACGATATTCCCCGGCGGCACACCCGCCGCCGTGAGCTGCTTTACGAAGACCTCGTCGTAACGGGTGCCGGGAAAGGAAATAAGCCCTGCCTTCTGCGGCCACGTCGTGACGCTGGCGGCGAAGACGAAGGTGCGCGCCGGCTGCCAGGCGGGAGCACCCTGCGCGGCCACGGCGGCCAACATTAGAAGACCGAGGAACAGGCTCTTCATGGGGCACCGATTGGAGCAGAGGCTGCGCGGATTGTCACCCGCGGCGTGAGCGCCGCGCCCTCACCGCCGGCGGCGGAGACGTGGCAATCCCAAGGTGAGGCCAAAGCTGGCCGCGAGGAGCGACCAGGAAGCCGGCTCCGGAACGGCCATCAGGGTCACCGAGATATCGTTGCCACCGCCGTCGCCCAAGGGGGCGTTGGCCGCATAATTGACCAGGAACTGTGGGCCGCTATCAAGCGTGATCGTGCCGGTGGTGGCGGTCAGCGGCGTGACGTTGCGGAACAGCCCGCTGACCGCGTCGGCGCCGTCGTTGAGCAGCACGTAATAGGTGTCGCCCACCTGCTGGGCAAAACCGGTCAGCAAGGAAAGCTGCAGGTCGCCATCCAGCGACACACCGCCGGTGACGTTCAATTCGTCGTAGCCCGTCCCGGCCACCGTCGCTCCCAATTCCAGGGAAATCTTTCCGCCGGAGAGCAGATCGATGGCGCCCGTATTCAGGATGCCGGCGCTCGCGCCCGGAGCGAGTATGCCACCGGAGTTGATGAGGACCGCGCCGGTCGTGCCGCCGCTCCCGCCGAGCGTGCCGCCATCGTTCACGGTCACGGCGCCGCTGATGCTGCCACTGACCAGCACAGTGCCCTCGTTGACGATCGTCTGCCCGGTATAGGTATTCGCGCCGTCGAGGATGAGCGTGCCACCGGAAGTCTTGGTGAGGTCCGCGCCGCCGTTGAGCTGGCCCAGGTTTTTCAAGGTGCCGGACTGGGCGATGAAATTGACCGCGCTGGCGCCCGTGGCGCCGATGCTTTTGCCGCTCATGTCCAGCGTGCCGCCGTTCAGGTTCACGGTGGCATTGATCGCCGCCGAGGTGCCACCCTTGACGATGTTGCCGGCGAGCGTGGTCACGCCGCCGGTGAGATTGAGCGTGGCGACGGCCGAACCCGTGCTGCCGCTCGCGCCGCCGGTCGCGGTAAAATTACCCATCGAGATCGAGGTGCCGGAAGTGGCGCCGATGCTCACCGTGCCGCCGGAGATATTCACCGTGGCGGTCATATTCGGCAGCGGATTGCTGCCGTACGCGCCGGCCGCCGTCGCCATGGAGGTGATCCCGTTTTGGATCGTCGCTGTGCCGCCGCCAATATTGAAGGTGCTGGTGGTGTCCCGGGCCAGGCCGACGCCGTTGGTGGCGTCCCCCGTCCGCGTAGCCATGGTCAGGCTGGTCATGTCGAGGGTGCCGGTATCGAAGCTGAAGCTGTTCGAGTAGCTCGCGCCGCGGTTGGAGGTACCGATGGCCACCGCGCCGAAGAGCAGGTGTGCGGTGTGGCCGGCCACGTCGAAGGTATTGGTCTCGGTCGTCGTGACGCCGGTGCCCTCGCTGGTGCCCATATTGAAGGCCGTGCGGCCCGTCCCCGCGGCATTGTTGATCGTGACGGTGCCAGTCGGCCCGGCAAAGGAGATGTGGCCCATGTCACGATTGGACGTCCCGATATTGACCGTATTGACGTTGAATACGTTGGTCCCGGCCCCGAGGAAGAGCGAATTGATCTGCCCCACGCTGCCATTATTCTGCGCGCCGTCGCCGACCGAGAGCGTCGCCGCCGTGATGACGTTGTTCTCGGCCAGGGTGAGGGTGGAATACTTGTCGTTGACATTGTTGCTGTTCGTCGGATTCACGCGGAAAACACCATTGGTGGTGTTGAGCGTGACGGTGAACTGCGACAGTCCGCTCAAGTCCACGATCGTCTTGCTCCCCTGGCCGGACCCTGTCGTCACGCCACCGACCAGGAAGGTGCCGCTGGCCGCCGGATTGTTGACGATGAACGAGCCCCCACCGCTGGTCGTGAGTTGCGTGACCGTTGAGGCCGCCCCCGAACTGCCGAGAGCGACGTTGCCATTGATGGTCAGCGTCTGCGTCGGGCCGATGATGAGATTGTCCACGCTTGTCGACGAATTGGTCTGCACGATCAGCGACGGAAACACCGCACTGGCCGCGGTCAAATCGAGGGTGCCCGTCGTGGCGGTCGTGCTGGTGCTGCCAAACTGGAGGGCGCCCGTCAAATTTTGTGCGACGCCGAAGCCGAGCACACCCCCATTGATGCTGGTGGGGCCGGTGTAGTTGTTGCTGGCGGAAAGAATCCACGTCCCGGTGCCGGTCTTGAGGAGGGTGAGGACGCCGTTGCCGCCTTCGTCGATGATGCCGGAGAGGGTGTTGTCATCCGTGCTCGTGCCTTGCAAGGTGATCGTCTTGGCGCCCGGTCCCGCATTGAGAATGCCACCGCTCAAGACCAACGGTCCGGTGCCGTTTTGCGTGATGGTAAGTCCCCCCGTGGTGCCCACCAGGTCGATGCGGCGGTTGCTGCTGTCGCCAATGCCGGTGTATTGCAGGATGCCGGCGTTGGTCGTGGACCCGACGCGGATGGTGCCATTCGCCACCGTGGTCGGCGCGCCCAAGGCGCTGGGACCGCCGCCGATATCGTCGATCGTATTGAAACTGAGCGTGCCGATGCGCACCTCGGTAGGCCCGGTGTAGGTATTGAGCCCGTTCAAGGTCACCGAGCCCGTGCTCGTGGTGCTCTTCATGAGTCCCGAGGTTCCGGCCAGGACGGCGTTGATCACGCCTTGCTGCACATCGAAGACGGTGCCGTTGCTCGTCAGCACGCCGGTGCCGTCGATCAGTGAGCCGGCGGCATTGGCGAGGGTCACCTTGCCGACCGTGGCGTTGAAGTTCTGCAGGTCGAAGGTGGCATTGTTGACCACCAGATCGCCCAGCCCCACGCCCTGATTCGCCCCCATGGTCCAGACACCGCCGAGAATGGTCGTCGTGCCGGTGTAGCTGGCGGGCGTATTAATCGTCAGGTTGCCCGTTCCGGTCTTGGTGATGCTGCCGCTCATCGCGCCGAGATCGCTGATCGCTCCGTTGAAGGAAACCGTGGCGTCCAGGTTGAGAATACCGCCGCCATCGGCCAGTTGGATCGGCCGGCCGAAATCTCCCGAGAAGCCAGCCTCCAGCCGCAGGGTGCCCCCCGCCATGATGAGAGGGGCGCTGCCCGTCGCCCCGCCGATGGCGTTCCACGAATTGATGTCGAGAGTGCCTTCGTTGATCGTGGTGCTGCCGGTGTAGGTATTGTTTCCGGTGAGGAAGAGCGTGCCCAGGCCGGATTTGGTGAGTTCCGTGCCGCCGGCGGTTGAGTCCACAAGGTTCGAGGTGATGGTCACACCGGAGGCCGCGCTGTCTTCGACATGCAGGATGAATTCATTGCCCACCGAGCCGATGGCCGGCCCTACGGTGATGCTGTCGAATCCGCCCAGCGTGATCCCTTGCGGCGTGGCCAGTTCCGCGCCGGTGACGCTGGCGGGATCGACCGCGGTGAAGAGGAAGGCGCCGCTCGCGACCACCAGCGGCCCGGAACCCGAGATGGATACTCCGGCCGCGGCAGAGGCGTTGTTGAGCACGAGGGAATTGATCGTCTGGCCGGCGAGCCCGGTCAGGTCGGCGGTGAGCGATTCGCGCACGTTGCTCGTCGCCCCGGCGGATGCGTAGTTCGTGTATTCGGTGGTGAAATTCAGCGGGCGGAAACCAACGCCGGTGACGTAGGTGACGAGGCTGTTTCCCCGCTCGGTATTGGCCGTGGTGCTCAGCAGATTCGTGCCGAGGTCCTCCCCCACGACCCACGGCACGATGCTGATCGTGCTGCTGGCCGCCGGACCGGCGCCCCCGATGAAGTTGGCCGCGGTGAAGGCGCTTTCCGCAGCGGTGGCGAGGCGAAGCCGCCCGCGCTGGATCGAGGCCGTGGTGCCGAGATTCGTGCCGCGCACGGCCAGCGTGGCGTTGTTGTTGCGCGTGAAGCCGGTGGCCACGACCTCGGAAATGCTCAGGGTGTTGGCGACCGTCGTGGAGGTTTCAAAGACGGCATAACTCGCGCCGGAATTGAAGACCATGCCGCCGACATTTTCGGCGCGGGTGCCATTCTGGTCGGTGCGCACCCACAGCCCCCGAATCGGAATCGACGTCCCACTCAAGCCATTCGCGCTGTTCAAGGTGATCGTGACGGTGTCGAGCAGGCGATTCGCCGTGGTGCTCGAACCGTTGTTGTCCACGAGCATCGCGCCACCCGAATTCAACACCACGGCGGTCGCGGAAGGGAGATTGGCGATCCCGTTGCCGGTCAACTGGATCAAGCCCTGGTCGGCGATCACCGTGCCGGTGAAGCCGGTATTGGTGCTGGTATTGAACTGCAGATTCGTCGTGCCGTTTTTGATGATCGTGCCACTCCCGAGGAGGTCGCCGGTATAAGTCGCGCCGTTGGTCAACGTGAGCGTGTGATTCCCGATATCCACCGTACCGCCATCCGCGCCGCCGCCCGTCAGGGAGCCGATCGTTTCGTCGTCCATCAGCTTGAGCATGACATCGGGCGCACCGTCCAGGGTCACGGCCGAAGTATCGCCGATCGCATTGCCACCCATGACGATCAAGGTGCCATGATTGATCTGGGTGGCGCCCGTGTAATCGTTGCTGGAAGAGTCGAGGATCAAGTCCCCTCCTCCACTCTTGGTCACCGACACGCCCCCGCGAATGGCCGAGCTGATGGTGAAGGCCTGGGCTGTATCGAACTGCTGGATGACAAAGGCCGCGCTGCCGCTGATGAGATTGCCGCCATTGATGCTCGCGGCATGCGCCCCCACGGATGGCGCAACCAGCACACCGCCGCTATCCAGATTGAGGACGTCACTGACATTCACCGTGGAAGTGGCCGCCGCTTTGAACGTCAGGCTGTTGATGCGGATCGAATTGGCCATCGTTCCCGCAAAGCCGGCGCTGTCTGCGACGTTTTCGAGTGCTGCCCACGTGCTCACGTCGTCCTTCGCCGTCGCCACGAGCCCCACGATTTTGCCACTGCCATCCACCGTGGCGAACTGGGAACCATTGTAGGTGGCCCAGCCGCCGAGGATGCCATTGGTGAGCGTCCAGCCGGTGGCGCCGGTGGTATCGATGGTGGACTTCGTGCCGAGGAACTCGAAGTCGAGCGAGCGTCCCGTGGAGGTGGAGGTGAGCGCCCCGCCAATACTCATGGTGACCGCGCCGCCCGCCGTGGAATCCACGACGATACTGCTGCCCCCGACGGTGACGGTGAGGCCAGTCACCGCTTGGTCCACATCGGTGGAGGCATTCCCATCCAGCACGAGAGTGCCACCGCCCACGGAGAGCAGGCCCGTGGCGCTGATCTTCGAGCCAGTATTCGTCGAGTAATCGAGAACGAGCGTGCCTTCGCTGGCCGTGGTGGGTCCGGTAAAGGTATTGTTGCCGGTGAGAACGAGGGTGCCGTAGCGGGTTTTGGTCACGCCTCCCGCCGCCGTGCCGTTGGCCATTTCGGTGGCGATCACCAATTTGCCCGTGGGATCATCCGAAAGTCGCACATCGAAGGTGCGGGTGCCATTCAGGTTCAGCTTGCCCGGGCCGGTGATGGTCGCGGTGCCCTGCGCATTGCTGGAATTGCCCACGTAAGCGATGCCGCCCGCGAGATTGTAGTCCGCATTGAGCACCAGCGTGCTCGTCGCGCCGAGGATGTTGGCGTTGTTGAAGACGATGGAGTTGGTGGAGGTCTGCAACCCGGCCGGCGTGGTATTGATCTGCAGCGTCCCTTGGTTGAGCCGCAGTTCGTTGGTGAAGGTATTGGCACCATTGAGGATCAAGAGGCCCGGACCATCCTTACGGAAGGCGCTCGAACCCGTGCCGCCATTGGCGATCACCCCGTTCACGGTCGCGGTCACTCCGTCGGCCACGCTGATGTTCACGGTCCGGCCGGTGCTGCTGTCGGTCAGGTTGATATTGTTGAAGGTCGCCCCGGCAGTGTCGTTGACGGTGATCGTCCCGGTGCTGGCCGTGTTGACGAGCGTATTCGTAAACGCGATCGGGCTGGTGCCGTTGAGGTTCAGGTTGTTCGACATGCTGACCGCACCGGTGAATTGCAACGTCCCGGTGCCGATGTTGGAGATCGTGCTGGTCGCCGTGGCCGCCGCGAGGGTGCCGCTCAGCGTGGCCCCGCCGGTGCCGATAAACTGGAGCGTGCCGCCCGTGAGGGAGAGCGCATTGCCGGCGGCGCCGAGATTATTCACGCTGGAGAATTGAAGCGTGCCGGCGCTCGCTGCCACCGTTCCGACGAAGGTGTTGTTCCCCTGCAACTCGAGCACACCGTTGCCGCTCTTCGCGAGCGTCACCGCGCCCGCGCCGCTGCCGCTCAGCACACCGGAGAAGACCGTCTTGTCTGCGGTGCTCCCGGTGTCGTCCAGCACCTGAATGGTGCGCGTGGCGGCCACCGCGGTGTTGTTCAGGTCGATGTCATTCGTCCAGGTCACCACGTTATCCGAGCTCACCGAACCAGAGAGCAATTGGCCGACGCCGCTGACGAAGGACGGCGTCGTGCCCCACACGAGCGGAGCACCGCCATTGAGCGTAACTGTCAAGGCACCGCCCTGCGCGGAGAAACCGCCATTCGCACCCGCGGTCCACTGCACTTCGTTCGCGCCCGTCCCGAGATTGCGGGCAAAGGTGCCGTTGGTCTCGTAGACGCCGCCGTTGAGGACGAGATTGGTCGTGCCCAAGGGAGCGACCAGGGCGCCGGCCTGGATCTCGATAGAGCTCAAGGTATTGCTGCCCGCGAGGACGAGCGTGCCGGCGCCGGCTTTGATCAAGCCGCCATTCTGCGCCGTGACGTTCGTATCGATCAGCAGGTCCGTGCCGGCGGCCGTGCTATTGCCCACGGTGAACGTGCGCACGGCGCCGCCGAAATCGAGAATCGAGCCCACGCCGCCGGTTATGGTGGAGGTGAGATCGTTATTGGTCGCGCTAAACGTCACATTGCCGCCCAGCGTGAGGGTGTGTCCCGCGTCCAGATCGATCGTGGAGGAAGATCCCGCCGGGCCGCCTCCCATGGTCAGCGTGGTGATTGTCGGATTCGCCGTGCCCTGGGTTTCCAACGTCCCCGAATTGATCGTGAGCGCGCCGCTCCCCAGCGTGCCGGCACCCGTGAGGCGCAAGGTGCCACCGGCCACCGTGGAAGAGCCAATCGTGGTATTTACGAACGTATTGGCCGCAGTCAGCACCCACGTGCCCGCGCCGGTCTTGGCGAAATTGCCCGTACCGACGCTGATCGTCCCGGAGAAGGTGTTGTCGCTATCGGTGTAGGTGCCGCCGAGGGTGAAAGTCTTCGTCGTGCCCGCGTTGCTCACATTGCCCTGCCAGATCAACGCCCCGGTACCCGAGGAATTGATCGTCGCCCCTCCCGTGCTCGTCGCGGCCAGGGAAACCGCCCGCGTCATCGTGATTCCGGCCCCGGCGTAAGTCAGGATACCGGACGTAGTGCTGCTACTGCCGATCGCGATCGCTCCCGTTCCCGCGCCTAGATTGGCTGCATTGCTGAAAACAAGCGTCCCTTGGGCGACCGACACCGTTCCGGTGAACGTATTCTCGCCCGTCAGCGTCCAGGTGCCCGCCCCGCTTTTGCTGAGACTGATGGTCGATCCATGCCCATCGATGACCCCATTAAAAATACCGTTGCCGCTGCCCGCAAGCCCGAAGGACTTCGTGCCTGCGGTGCTCACGAGCAGGTCCGTATTGATCGTAATGAGGAACGGCGAGTTGTTCGTGATCGTGCCCCCGCTCGTGGTGCCGGTGAGGTCGATCTGCCGATTGTTGAGCACCAGATCGCCCACCGCCGTCGCGGCCCAGGTAAACGTCCCCGAAGTTCCGCCGCTGCCCAAGCGAATCGCGCCGTTGGCCTGCGCCGAATCGGCGAGGCTGCTGAGACTGACCGCCGTGCTGTTGCTGCCATTCCCAATCCGCAAGACCCCCTGAAAATCGTTGTTCGTCCCATTCAGGTTCAAGGTGCTGCCGCCATTCACGATAAGGCCACCGGTGCCGGTCACATTGCCCAGGATGGTCTGCGCGACATTGGCGGTATTGATGGTCGCCAGCGCGGTGTTGTTGAGCGCAATCATGCGCGTCGCCGCCAGCGTACTGGAGGCCGTGAAAGTGAGCGCCGCCGAGCCGTCGAAAGTCACCCCTCCACTGGCGTTGCCAAGCACGGCGTCCGAGCCGATGGACAGCGTCCCGCTATTCAGCACGACGCCGCCGCTGAAGCTATTCGCGGCGCTCGCCAGGGTCAGCGTGCTGGTGCCCGTATGCACCACCTTGACCGCTCCGCCATTGTCCGTGATCGGCGCATTCACCACGATGCCCTGGGCGTTGCCCGTCATGAAATAAAGGCTGCCGCCCCCGGTCGGCGTCGTCAGCGCCCCCCCCGTCCCGGGCTGGACCGTCAAGGCTCCGGTGCCGCCGTTAAGAAGCCCATAAGTCTCCAGGTTTGCTCCGCTGGCCAGCGTGAGACTCCCCGCCGCCCCGGTGTAACGGAGCGCGGTGATGGTGCGCCTGGCGGTCAGCGTCGTCGCGGCATTCGCCGTATAGGCATTCGCCGGCGTGTTCCATTGGTCCTCCGTACTGGCCGCAATCGCCGCCCCTTTGAATCCATCGGTCGCGTCGTAAACGAGATAGTCGGTTTGCGCCGTGGCGGAACCGAAGGTCGCCCACGGGCCCACGACCTGGCCCGCCGGCGTGGCGCTCAGGCCGGTCACGAGGATGCGATTCTGCGCGTTGGCCCCCACCCCGCTGCCCCCGATCGCCAGGACCGCCGTACTACCGGCCGGGCGCACCAACCCGCTGAGCGTCAGCGTCTCGGTGGCCGGCGCGGTCGTGGGAGTGGTGGAGATAATGTTCAGCCGGCCGGAATTCAGGGTCACCACGCCGAGCGTCTCTGCGTAACTATTCGAGGCACCCGCCGTATTCGCGTAGGTGATCGTCCCTCCATTGGAATCAATGGGCGCGGTGTCGCTCACCCGGTCGAGCGCGCCCGTCGCGCTGTTGGTGTTCGTCATCGTCAAGGCACCGCCGTTCAGCGTCAGGCCGGAGAGGGTGGAGAGCGCCGTGCCCGCCGTGCCGCTCAAATTGACCGTCATACCGTTGTCGATCGCCACACTCCCCGCAAACCCACCGTTACCGCCGGAAAGGGTGAGAGTGCCGACCGTTTGCCCGCCGTACGCCTTGCTGGCGACCACGATGTCTCCGGTACCGGCGATCGACGCCGAGATCGTCGCCGCCGCCACGTTCTGCAATTGGATGTAATCGGTGCCGGCGCCAAAACTCAGCGTGTTCGCGCTGGAAGCGAGGGTGTAGGCCGAGGTGGCAAAAGTGAGTCCGCCCACCGTGACGTCTTCATTCAAGGTGACCGTGGCCGCTGTCCCCCAAAAATAAGCCGTGTCGAGCCCCGCATTGCTCCAAGCCAGGTCGGCAGAGCCGTCGCCGGGGTTCCAGAAAAGATCGGTGGTGTTCCAATTGCCAGCGGTGCCCAGTCCCGCGCCTGTCGAGAAGTTATCGTTCGCCCCATTCCCGTCCGGATCCCAATAAAATGTAGCGCCGCGCATGGCGCAAATACCCATTGGGCCAACGAGTAACGCAAGGAGAAGGGAGCGAACTGGCTTCATAGATTCCGGGGAAAATTGAGGGGAAAACCTCCACCGGTTATGAGTGTTGCCTTATCGGTCCGCCACAGTCTTGGTCTGTAGCAAAATAGACTACATTAGCAGGGCCCGTCTTACGTGGATACACTGCGCACGGAACGTCGCCGGCAGCGTTGCAACCCGACGAGCATTCCGAGTCCGCCCACCACCGTGGTCAACGTCCCCGGTTCCGGAACCACATTGAGCACGAGTTGATTGCCGCCATCGGCGAATTCGAGCGTCGCCCCGAAACCGAGCACGGTGCCGCTGACGTTCGTACCGAGCGTGGCGGCGATCGCGTCCGGGGTGGCAAACAATACGTAAGTTCCCGGTCCGAAGCCGGTGGCCTTGGTAAAGGTGAAATCGTCGAGGTCCAGGCCGGTGCCGAGGTTCAGAGTGCCATTGGTCAGGACGATCTCGTCGCTCGTCACGCCGAGCTGGAATTTCAGCCAGCCGGTTCCGCCCGCGGCGGCGCTCGCGTCCAGCACGCCGGTGCCCAGAGCCAGCGTCAGTGTCCCGACGCCATTGTTACCCGGCGCGAGGATGCCGCCGGCCCCCACGGTCAAGCCGCCATCGCCGCTCGTCGTGATCGTGCCGGCCCCCGCCAGCGTTCCGCCCGCCACCGCGACGGAGGCCGTCCCGTTTAGCGAACCGGAAACGATCAACGTTCCCCCGGTGATGGTCGTTGCGCCGCTGTAGGTACTCGCCCCGCTCAAGGTAAACGTGCCGGTCGTGCTCTTGGTCACGGCAATGGCCGCCGTGGCGCCATCTTGAATGCGGCCGTCGAACACGCTCGTGCCGGTCTGCGTCAGCGTGTTCGTTCCCGACGCTCCGCTGTTCGTCACGATATGGGTGCCTGCCCCCGCCGTGGCGAGTCCGGTGAGGGTTTGGTTGAAACCGTTGAGATCGTACGTGCCGTTCGTGTTATTCGTCGCCTCGCCGAGGGTCACAGCCGAAGTCGTCGAGGGCACCGCGTTGTCGACCCCGTTTTTCAACGTGCCGCCATCGATCACCCGTGTCGGGCCGTTATAGGTATTGGTCGCGTTGCTCAGGGTGACCGTCGCGCCGTCGACGATGAGGTCGGAATTCGCCGCTGCCCCGACGATCTGGCCGGTCACGTTGAACGAGCCGCCCGTCAGCGTCAGCAAGCGCGCGTTTTTGGTCAGTGTCCCGGCCAGGGTCAGGAGCTGGCTGCTGCTATTGCGCACGATGCCGCCGCCCACGCCGCTGACGGTGATCGGGCGGTTCAACGTCGCCGCGGAGGCGCCGGTGTACTCCAGCGTGCCCGCCGTCGTGGCGGCGCCGAACGTGATCGCGCTCACGCCTTCGCCCAGCGGCTGGGCGTTCGTCGCCGTGGCATCGATGGCATTTACGCTCACCGTGCCTTCCGTGATCGCCACGGAGCCGGTGAAAGTATTTGCGCCGGTCAAGGTCCAGTCACCACCTCCATCCTTCGAGATCGACGTCACCCGATTCGCGCCCGCTCCCGTATCGAACCAATCCGCAATCACTCCGCTCACCGTGCCGTTGCCGGAGCCGCCCAGCAGCAGCGACCGCGCTGCCGTCCCGGTAGCCCCGTCGATCAGACCGGCGAGCGTCAGGGTGCCTCCATTGACCACGATCTTGCCGTTGCCTCCGCCGCCATTCGTCACGGCAATGTGGCCGTTGATGACGTTATCGCCCGCGACGTTGACGATGCCGCCGGGGTTGTTCGCCAGGCCGCCCGCGCCGCCATCGCTGCTCAGGTTGATGGCGATATCCGCCGCCAGCGTGATATCGCCGCCCGCCCCATCGAGGAGCAACGCCGGTCGCGAATTCCCCTGGATAATCACCGTCTTGGGGCCAATGCCCAAGGCGCTGCTATTGGTGATCCGGAGCGCACCGCCACTGATCGTGACGTTGCCGGTGAATGTATTTGTCCCGCTAAAGGTGACCGTGCCGCTCGGCGAGGTCACACCCGCGGCGCCGATCGTCACGGCATTCGTGCCGGTCCCCGTACTCGTGATGTTCTTCGTGATATTCAGGACATTGTCCCCACGCAGGATATTCAACGTCGCGGTCTGGCCGTCACCGGGTGCGAGCACGATATCCTCGCTGCCGGCGCTGCCCGACGTCGCGCTGCTGTTTGCGCCGATTTGCAATGTCCCCTGGGTAACGGTGGTGCCGCCCGTGTACGATTGATCGGCTGCCAGGATGACCGTGCCCCCGTTGATCGTCAGCCCGCCCCCGAAGGTATTCGTATTCGACAGCGTGACCGTCCCGCCATTGCTGATGAACCCGCCGGTGAAGCTGCTGATGCCGGAGAGGACGAGATTGCCGCCATCGCTTTTCGTCAATCCACCGGTCCCGCCAATATTCCCGCTGATCGTCAGCGTGCCCGCGACGCTGTCCAGGATGCCGCCGCCGACCAGCGTGATATTGCCGCTCGTGCTGCTCGTGCCGGTCACTTGTAACAGCGTGCTGCCATTGAGCGTCACGGCTTCCGCGATGGCGAAACCGCTGATGTCCAGCGTCGCCCCGGAGCCGACGAACGTGCCGCCCACCGTCGAGCCGAGCGCATTGGCGCTGCCCAACTTCAGCGTGCCGGAGACGACCTGCACCACGCCGTCGAAACCGCTGCTGTTGCCGCTCAACGTCACCGTATCTTCACCCCGCTGAACGATCGTGCCCGTGCCACTGATCAAATTCGACAACGTGATGTCCTGCCCCGCTCCGGCAGGCCGATCCAGCGCGAGCGTCCCCGCCGGACCGAGGACGATATTGCCCGACCCGAGCTGGCCCGCGTCGAACGTCAAACCGTCGCCAATCTGCAAAGTGCCGCCGTTGATCGTGGTCGTGCCCGTATAGTCGTTGCCCCCGTTGTTCACGAAGATCAGCGTCCCGGTGCCGGTCTTGAGCACGGTCGTGGCGCCGCTTAGTTTGCCCGGGCCGGTGAACGTGTAATCGAGGAGCGAATTGTTCACCGTCACGGAATTCGGGGTCAGCGTGGTGGTGAGGTTGATCGTGGTCGTTCCGGTCGCCGTGTCGTCAAAGAGCACGCTGTCCACCGAGTCGCCAAATTGCAGGTAGCGCGTCGCGGTGCCGCTATTCGCTTCCTTCCAGTTGACCGTGCCGATGCCCGTCGTCGGATCGGGGCCGTCGTTCACATCCCAGTCGCCGCTGATCGCGCCCGTCCACTTCGGAATATCGAAGGCCGTGATATCGAGCTGCACCTTGCCGGCGGTGTTCAAAAGGCTGGCCGTGACGCGGGCCGGTGTCGTCCCCAATGCGAGCCCGGCGAACCCGGAGCCGCCAAAACTCGTGTAATCGATGAGATCAAAAATGCCGACGCTCAGACCGGTGCCGGAGATGTTGATCACATTGGAGCCGGCGCCCGCCGTCGTGAAAACGCCGGTGCTAATCAAAGGAAGCGAAGGATTGCTGAAGCTGCCCAGATTGAGATCGAGCGCCGTCCCGGTTGTCACGAGATTCAGCGTCAGCGCACTCGGAGCCAGTGTTTGGCCGGCCGCGGCCAGGGTGACACCCAGCGTCGACCCATCCGCCACCGTGATCGCCCCCGCGCCGGTCTGCGCCGTGGTGATATTCAGGCGGCCCGCGCTGATCGTGGTGTCGCCGGTGTAGGTGTTGGCCGCGCTGAGCGTCCAGGTGCCCGTGCCCAGCTTGGTGATCGACACCCCGATCGCGCCATTGTCGGCAATCACCCCGCTGGCCGCGCCGTTGCCCGCGCCGTCGAGGATCAGCGTGCGATTGCTCAGCGCGGTCGCCGCCGCCGTGATCGGACCGCCGATGGTCAGTGAACCGCCGTTCACCAAGATCCGCGTCTGCCCGCCGCCGTAACCGCCGTCCGCGAGCGTAATGCCGCCCCCGATGACGTTGTTGCCCGCCACGTTCACGATCGCCGGCGCAGTGGCGTCGTCGTTGCTCGTGACGAAGCCGATGCCCGGGGCCAGCGCCACGCCGGAGGCGTTGTTCAGTCGCAGGCTCGGCGCATCCACGCTGCCGCTGATCGTCACCGTTTTCGTCCCGGTGCCGAGCGAGCTGTTGTTGGTCACAATCAGCGCGCCGCCGTTCAAGACCACATCTCCCGTGAACGTATTCGTTTTCGAAAGGGAAACGGAGCCCGCTCCCGTCTTGACCAGCGTCAGGTTGTTTTCGTTGGTGCCCGCGCCGCCCAGGATCGGCGAACTCGCCGCGCCGATATTCCCGGCCGCAGTATTGTTGATCGTGAGGATGGAGTTGGCCGCGTTGCCGCCGACGATGGCGTTGTTCACACCCGAGCCGACGATCGCCAGGCCCGCGACTGTTTGATTGCTGACGCCGGTGCTATCTCCCAATTGCACCACCCCGCTGTTCGCTCCGCTGCCCAAGGTGATTATCCCCGCCGTGGAGAGCCGATTGTCACCGCCCGTCAGGATCAGGCGCCCGTTATTGACACGCGTGCCACCGGTGTAAATTTGCGGCGCGGTGATGGTGAGGATGCCCGCGTTTCCTTTCACGATGGCGCCGGTATTGCCGCCGCTCGTGGCGATGGTCGAGGCAAAGATCGTGTTGTCCGTCGCGCCGCCGCTCACCCCCAGCGTCAGCGTAAAGCCATCCCCGAGAATGATCTTGCCGGAAAGATCGGTCGTGTCCCCCGGCGTGCTCCAGGTCAGCGTCGACGTGCCCGTCACCGTGATGGTGTTGTTGTTCAGGGCGCCGGTGACAAAAGCCAGATTCCCCGCGTTCAGGGTCACCCCGCCGGTGAAAGTATTGCCCCCATTGGTCAGCGTTAATGCCGCCGGGCCTGTTTTGAGCAGGGCCAGGTTGTTGGCGGCACTGGGCCCGGGAGTGCCGCTGCCCAGGAATCCGGAATACGTGGACGCCACGGTACTGTTCACGGTCAGCGTCGATACGGCGGAGGCATTGCCACCGACCACGCTGTTCGTTCCGGTCCCGGCGGTCGTCAGGCCGCTCACGGTTTCGTCGCTTTTTGCGGTGGCGTCCCCGAGTTGCACGATCGTCGTATTCGTCAGGGCGCCGATGGTCAGGCTGACCCCCGCGGCCAGGCGATTGTCACCGCCACTCAGGATGAGGGTGCCGCTGCGGTACGAGAGGGTGCCGGTGAACGTATTGGCTCCGGTGAGGATAAGCGTACCCGCGTTGGTCTTGGTAAAGCCTTGATCGCCGGCGATCACCGCGCTGATGATGACCTTCGTATTCGCGTTGCCCGCGATACTCAGGGTCGGCGTCCCGGTGCTAGTGGCCAGGGTCAGAGTGGAAGTATCCGGCGAGCCTGAAGAAATGGTCAGCGTCTTGTTGTTTTCCTGCGGAACCGTCAACGTGCCGATGGTCTCGTCGCCATCCAGGGTCAGGGTGAGGGAGCCGACGATCACGGTTCCGGTGAAATCCGCGACTGCGTCGATCGCGTTGGGAATGTCTTGCGTCGACCAACTGCCGGTGCTGTTCCAGGTTTGGATGCCGCTCGTCTGCGCGGAGTTCCACACGGACCCGTTGGCCAGCGCCATGAGGAGGACAAGCAGCATGCCGGTGAGGACGGTGCCGCGCAGCATGGAGCGCACCTTGGACAGCAGGATGGCACGAAAACGGTGGAATAGAGAAAACAAGGTCATGGGCGATGGGTGAACGCGCAGCCACGACTTCCGCGGACGCCTTCGCCCATTGGGGCGACGGTATCCATCGTGAAAGATCATGGACTGCGACGGCGCGCCGCACGGTGGCGGCATTGCCTGCGTGCTGCGGAGAGGATAAATGAAGGGGCCTTCGCTGGGGAAACGGCGGCCAAGGCCCGACGGGTTGCGACGTGGCATCCCCGACGGGAGCGCGCCCGAGGAGGGGAAGCGCTCAACGCCGCCTATCTTCGATGAGCGGCGTGGGTTGTAAAGTGTTTTCTCTACTTAGTTGATATGATTTATAAAGCGCGCCGAAACCGGCATCGAAAAGAGAGGTCCACGAAAGGCACGAAAAAGCACGAAAGGTTCCGGGAGGACAACGGTAACTCCAGTGGCGGTTGTAGTTCCAAATGAACCGCTCCAGGTGAAATGCGGCAGGGACGTCTTGTCCTCATGAGCAAGGGCCTCCGCGGACATTCGCGTCATTGGCGTGACTCACAGGTCAACCGTCGCTCCGGAAACTTTCGTGCTTTTCGTGGACTCCCCCTGGCCGCGTCCGGTGGCCGCAGAAGATGCAGTGCCGGTCGGAGCGATGGTGCAGCTTGCAGCAGTGGATCGCGGCGTGGCCTTTCACCCGCAGGTAGCCTTGCGCTGCCAGGAGCATGCCCAGCGGAGCGGCGGTGAAGTAAATCCACCAGGCCGTCCAAATGCCGCTGGGGAGCGCGGAAGCGAAGCTCCTCGCCGGGTTCATGCCGAAACCGGAAAGCGGCGCCTCAAAGGTCACGTAACCCGTGATCAACAGGCCGGCAAAAAGCCCGGTGAAGCGGGCCAATGCCGGCTGATTGGATACGACCACGATCATCCCCATCATGACGAAGGCAATCAGCAGTTCACCCGTAAAGGCCACGGCATTCCCCGCCAAGCCCGGCACGGTAGCCACATAATTGACCGGCGGCCCGGTGAACACCTTGCCCAGCGCGAGCGCCGTGACCAGCACCCCGGCGAGCCCGCCAAGAAACTGGAACACGACGTAAAAAAAGGCGTCCCACGGCGGAATCTTGCCGAGGCGAAGAAAGGTCAGCGTCACGGCGGGATTCATGTGTGCTCCGGAGCGTTGGCCCCACGGAGAATAGATCAAGCCCATGGCGGTCGAGCCCATGGCCACTCCGATCAGGGCCCGCCGAATATCGCCATTCGGGATGACCTGGTGGACGAACGAACCCGGATATTCCAGCAGGGCGGTGAACGCCCCCGCGGAAATCATGAAGATCCCCAGGGCCACCGCCTCCATCAGGTATTCCGGCCAGTGTTCCCGCAGCGCTTCGCCGGGAGGGAGCGACCGGAGTTCGCCACTTTCCGGAACTTGCCCACTCTTCATGGGGAACCGAGGAGACGGCCGTATGAGATTGGAAAATCCCCCGCCGTATCGCAGCAGTTAAGAAAAGGGGAGCGCGGGCTTCCAGCCCGTGCTCGTCGGCATCCTGCCGACGAGAGCAGCGCAGGTGCAGAACTGACCGCTGTGGAAAGGCCACCGCGCGGGGAAGACGACGGCAGGATGCCGTCGCCAACGGGCTGGAAGCCCGCGCTCCCTTTTCCCCACCGCCTCGACACGGCCTCGCGAATACCTTCGTTGCTCATCGACACCGCTCCAACAAGTGCGCACCGACCCGCAAGGCATTGGCCATGGCGGTGAGCGACGGATTCACCGCTCCGATGCTGCAAAAGAAACTCGTGTCCACCACATACAGGTTGTCCACTTCGTGGGCTTTGCAGTTCACATCCAGGACGGAGGCCTGGGGATCGGTCCCAAATCGGCAGGTGCCGGATTGGTGCCCCACGCCGGCGATGGGGATTTCTTTTCCCATGTACGCCGTATTGGGAATGAGATGTTTGTGCATCCCCAGCGATTCCAGCATCGATTTGAGCCGGGTGTAAAGTCGCTGGGCCGGCACCATGTTATTGAAGTTGTAGTGGAGGACGATCCGGCCGTTCCGGTCGAGCGTCACCCGATTGTTCGGGTCGGGCAGATCTTCCGTCGTGAGCCAGAAATCGACGGCGTGCCGGGCCATCTGGTCGAGGGCAAAACCCGGCGCGAAAAAGGGCGCATCCTCGCGGAACATCGGTCCTTTGGATTTGCCGATCATCTGGATGTTGCCGACCGGAAACTCAAAATCCCCATCGCGAAAATAGAAGTCGTTCACCGAAATCGTCTTTTGAAAAACCGTGGGATTCGGCTCGAGCGAAAGGGCCACCACCGCCTGGCTGTTGTGAAACATGTAATTGCGCCCGACCTGGTCCGAACCGTTCGCCAATCCATGGGGATGCCGGTCATTGGCCGAGAGCAGGAGAATCCGCGCGCTGTTCGCCGCGCCGGCCGCGACCACCACGATGCTGCCGCCATACGACTCCGTATTTCCGTCGCGGCGGATCACCACTTCGGTGACTTCGCGGCCCGAGGGGCTGGTCTTGAGTTGCACTACCTCCGCATTCGTCAGCATCGTGACATTGGCGTATTTCAAGGCCGGACGCACGGCCACGACCTCGGCGTCGGCCTTGGCGTGAACGAGGCAGGGATAGCCGTCGCAGGTATCGCATTTCAGGCAGTGGCTCTCCGCTCGATAGGCCTCATTGAGCAGCACGGCGGTGGGCGCGTGAAAAGGATGAAAGCCGCCGCGGATCAGGTCGTCATTCAAGCGCTGGATACGCGGCTCGTGGGCGATCGGCGGGTGAGGATAGGGCTTGCTGGCCGTCGGCTCCGTGGGGTCTTCCCCGCGCAAACCGTGTACGTGATACAGCTCCTCCGCCTCGCTGTAATAAGGCTCGAAATCCTCGTAACTGAGCGGCCAGCCGGGCGACATCCCATCGTGGTGCCGAACCTGGCCGAAATCTTCCTTCCGCAGACGAAAGAGCGCCGCGCCATACATCTTGGTGACTCCGCCGACCATGTAATGGACGCCCGGCTGGAACTCCTTGCCATCCTTGTCGCGCCACTGGTCATCGGCGACGTAGCGATTCTTGACGAAGACTTCCGTCGGATCCCAGTTCTCCTTTTCGCGCGGGAGATAATCGCCGCGCTCCAGGATCAGGATGCTTTTGCCCGAGGCGGCCAGCTTGAGTGCCAGCGTGCCGCCGCCCGCGCCGCTGCCGATAATGATGAAATCGAAGTGCATCGTTACTGCTCGTGGTAATTCCAGAGCAGACCGCCATCCACGATGAACGTGGAGCCGGTGATATAGGCCGCATCGTCGGAGGCCAGAAAAGCGGCCATGCCGGCCACATCGCCCGGGGTGCCCAGCCGGCCCAGCGGAATCTTGGCCATCAAGGCTCTTAGCAATTCGGGATTGGTGAGCAGACCCTTGTTGATCGGGGTCTCGATCGCTCCCGGCGCAATGTTGTTGATCGTGATGCCGAGGGGCGCCAGCTCGATGGCCAGGTCGCGGCAAAGCATTTTCAGGCCTCCCTTGCTCGCGCAATACGTCGAGAAGTGCGGAAACGGCAATTCCTCGTGGACCGAGCTGATATTGATGATCCGGCCCGGCCGGTTCGTAGCGCGCAGATGGTTCACGAAGTCCTGCGTGATGAAGAAGGTGCCCCGCAGATTGATGTTCAGCACGAAGTCGAAATCCTGCTCGGTGACGTCCCAGAAATCGGCCCGGCGTTCGACGCCGGCGTTGTTGACCAGGATGTCGATTTTGCCCAGTTGAGCGACCGCTTCGTCGATGACCCGCCGGTTGTCCGCCGCATTGCTCAGGTCGCCTTGCACGGTCACCGCCCGGCGCCCGAGCTTTTGAATCGCGTCCACCGTTTGCTGGGCGCTTTCGCCGATGACGCGATCGTCGACGACGATGTCCGCCCCTTCTTGCGCCAGGCGAATGGCGATGGCCTGGCCGATCCCCTGCCCACTGCCGGTCACGCACGCCACTTTTCCCGCGAGTTTGGCAGACGGAGAATCGCTCATGTTCCCTGTTTGGTATCCGGACCGCGCGGCGGAAGCGAGCGTGGATTTTGCGGGGGTGTGCAGCGCGCCGCAGGCGCCCTCCAGCCCCGTCATTCTGAGCTTGCGAAGAACCTCTGATCTCGCTCTGGCATCTGAAGCGTGACCGACAGTGCAAGCTAACTGCCATCTTCTGCCCGATTGGTGAAGAAAGGCAGAAGATCAGAGGTTCTTCGCAAGCTCAGAATGACGACGAGGGAGGGGCACGCGCCAGATGAAATTCATGGCCGCTCGCGTGACGGATTACTTTCTCTACTTAATCGATATATTTTTGTTGCGCTCCGCTCTCCCTGCGCTACTTTCGCCCCGTCGCACCACTGGCAGCCATTCTTCCGAGGAAGCTCGAGTGCGCATCTTCACCTCGCCGATCGACCGGATATTCGCGGAGTCCACGGCGCCAACCACGATCACGCATGCTCTATTTCCATCCCTCTCGCCATCGCTCGGGCCGTCCGTCCGGATCGCGCAGCTCCGCTGCCTCCGTCGCGCCGGAAGCCTGCGCCCGGCCCTCCTCCCGCTCAGGCTTCAGCTTGGTCGAGATCATGGCCGTCATGGCGGTGATCACCATGGTCGCCGGCTTCGTTGTCCCCGCGCTCAAGGGCCTCGTCGGCGGCAATACGGTGGACTCCGGAGCCGCCCAGCTCAGCGGTCTGCTCAATCTCGCCCGCAGCGAGGCCATCGCCCAGCACACCCTCGTCCGCTTCGTCGTCGCCACCGAGTCGGCCGCCGGCCAGACGGATGGCAGCCTGCGCCGCGTAAGCCTCTGGGCCTGGCAGGCGGACATCGGGCAGTACCGGCCGATCACCAAGTGGGAGGAATTGCCCGTGGGCCTGATCATCGAGAAAGGCATTCCCGATTACGTGCGCAGCGCCTCCTATGCGCAGAACGACGCCAGCACGGTGCGCGGGAGTTGCGTGCTGGACGATAGCTTTTCCGCGGAGGCCACCTTCTCCGCGGACACCGGTTTCGGCGCCATCTCCACGCGCTTTATCGAGTTCACTCCCTCGGGTTCGGCCCGCATCCCCGGCAGTTCCGATCGCCGGGCGATCTTCGTCGCGACCCAGGGATTTGCCGATGCCACCAACCAGATCACGCACACCGCGCAGGTCGGCGGTCACGCGGCCAATTGGGCTCAGTTGAACGTCGATACCCTCACCGGTCGCACGCACATCTATCGTCCATGATCTCCAACCATGCGCACCCCGTTTCTCCCCGAACGCACCGCGCAGGTTTCACGCTGACCGAGATCGTCCTCGCGCTCGGGATCATCGCCGTCGCCTTCGTCGGTGTGCTGGGTCTGCTCCCCGCGGGCCTTAATGCCTCGCGACAGGCGACGAATTCCACGGTGACCGCCGCCATTCTGGAGGATCTGCACAACCGGCTCCAGGGTCAGCAACTCAAGACCGGCGCGCCCAGTTTCAGCCCGGCCTTCTTCGACGACCACGGGGTCTTCATCGACAAAAATGCCCCGCCGGAAGAACAGTCGCGCCGCCTCTACCGGGCGGAAGTGAAGATCGGCACCTGGAATACCAAGCCGGTCAACACCAGCGCGCTGCGGCCCATCACCATCACGCTCTCCTGGCCAGTCGATCCGACGAGCGGTTCCGCGATCGGCAAGGACAACCCGAAGACGGTGGTGACCTATTGCGCGACCACGCTCAGCGGCAGCGACTGGGCGGCGATCGATTCGAGTTTCGTCCCCAAGATCGAATACTGATCCCATGCGCACCCTGCCCGCTCCAGGCGGCGCCCGGCGTCGTGCCGTGGCCGCATTCACGCTCGTGGAATTGCTCGTCTCCGTGGCGCTGCTCACGTTTCTGATGCTGATCCTCGTCAGCATCACGGACTCCGCGGGCCGCGCCTGGCGCGAAGGTCAAAACCGCACAGAGGCTTTTCAAAGCGCACGGACTGCGCTGGAGATCGTCACCCGCGAGCTCACTCCGGCGGTGGTCGACACACGCATGCAGTTCGTCGTCGCCCCCGGGACCATCCTCACCGACGCCGGAGCCACCAACGTCGCCCCCAATTCCCCAGCCATGCTCTGGATGGCTCCCCTGGGCACGGATGGCGGCCTGTGCTGCGTGGGCTACTATCTCTATCGCGACGATCAGCGGCAGTTTTACCGGCTGAAACGCATTTACATCGCGCCCCCGGACACGGCCAAACCGTCGCCATACTTCCCGCAAATGGTCAGCGCCAGCAATTCGCAAGACCCGAGTCTGCGCACCAGCCCGGTCAATGCCGACTGGTTCACCCGGACGTGGGATGCGAATGCCTTCAACGAAGAGGATGTTGCCAACGATCGGGCCGTTGTTTCCTCGGCGGCCGACGGGATCGTCGCCCTGTGGGTCCAGTGCCTCGACATTCTGGGCAAGCCGGTGCCGCTCGTGTCGAAGTCCACGGTCCATCCACCCTCCGCGCTCGATTACAATTCCGCCGCCTACTTTCAGGTCGCGACCAGTACCGCCTTCGAGAACGGCCGCAGCTTCCTGTATCTCGCGCAGACCCCGCAGTCGATGAAGGCCAACCGCGTCCCCGCCGCCGTCGATCTCACCCTGATCACCGTCGACAGCGGCGTGCTCGCCAAAGGCTTTTCCATCCCGCAGCAGACCAATGTCTACGACGCCACCGGCGCCCTCGACGTCGACGCCTCCACCAAGGCTTACACCGCCGCCTTGCAGCAAAATCGCATCTTCAACGCCCGCACATTTTCCACCCGCGTGAAACTCGTCAATGGCAACTGATTCCCACCCCTTCCGCATGATCCGCCGCGCCCGCCAATCCGGCGTCGCCCTCGTGGTGACCCTCATCACGCTGAGCATTCTCGTGGTGTTGCTCGTCGGTTTCGTCGCGAGCATGTCGCTCGAGCGCCGGGCCGCGCATTCCTTCGAAGACACCCAGCGCGCAAAGCTCATCGCCCAGGGCGCGGTGAGCCACGCCGTGGATCTGCTCCGCACGAATATTCCCGATCCGGCGCAACTTTCCGAGACGCCGGCCTCCGCGCCGGCGGAAAACTGGGCGGTCAATCCGGGCCGCCTCACCGTCGTCAATGCCGCCAATCCGGCCAGCCCGGCGGTCAAGTACATCCCGCTCCACACCGGGGAGGTGACGTCGCCGCCGGCGAATGGCCAGCCCCTCGACACGGAATCGGTGGACCTCAATGCTCCGCTGCCCGGCGACACCGTTCCGGTCATTACCGGCACCGCGGCCGGGACGGGAAAAAACGCCCCTCCCATGCGGGTGAAGTGGGCCAATCTGGTCAGCGATCCGACGACAGCGCCCAGTCAGACCAATCCCCTCGTCGGGCGCTACGCCTTTTGGATCGACGACGAGTGCGGCCGCGTGAATTTCAACACCGCGCTGGGCAAACCGGTGCCCACGGCGGGGACGAAATTTGGCGACCAGCTCAATGGGAGCCCGCCGACGCCCGCCGTCGTCACCCCGCTCTTTGACCGTGGAGACAGCACCGTGTCCTCCAGCGGAACCACCCGGAGCTGGGCGCTGGGGCGTCCGCAATCGATCAATCTCGATTCCTTTTTCGATTCTCCGGATCAATTGCTCGCCGACAAGTTGCTCTCCTACACTTTCCTGCACGGCTTCGCCCGCTATCCCGAGGCGATTCTGGATTTCGTCAACGTCCCGAATGCCCGCACTTGGTACGACGCCAACCGCTTCAACCTGACCTTCTTTAGCCGCAGCCCGGAGTTCAATACCTTCGGCCTCTCGCGTTTTTTCACCACTTTCATTCCGCTCTCGCTGGAGGGCGGGCCGAGCTATCAGCATCCTTTCATCTACGACCCCTCGGGAGCCTATGCCGGGGTACCGGAAGATCCGAGCAATACGAGTTCGCCGGAAATTCTCCATCTCAACTCGTTCCTGGGTTACTTCGGCTTTACCGATGCCGTGACAAATGACGATACCGGCACCACCGTCCTCGGCGGCAACGCCGTCAACAAGATGCAGGAGGAAATGCTCTTCAGTTATCTGCGGCGCGCCTGGCCCGAGTACGGCACGAACACCTTCCTCGCCAAGTACCAGGAAGCCGAGTGCCGGCAAATCGCGCTCAACATCCTGCTCATGTCCCGGATGGCGACGGTCCCGATCAGCACGGATCTGGCCAGCTTCAGCAAGGAATGGAGCATCCGCTCGACGAGTGTAAACTTCGCCCCGCTCAATACCGACCTGGCCGGGCACACCCCGGAGCGCTTCTACTGGCGCTTCACGATCGGCGGAAAGACTGTGCTCATGCTGCCGCAGATGCCGGGGCCGCACATCACCGAAGTGCGGCTCTTTGCCACCTCCGTGTCGGCCAGCAAGGTGAAATCGAAGATCGCCGAGGATGCCACTGCCCCGCCGCTCAACGACCCGACCGGGAAAATCAAAAACTTCACCAATCCCGTCTACATCCAATACTACTACCAGGTGGAATATTACATGGAGCCGGGCGGCCCGGTGCTGGATATCTCCGAGTTCCCGATTCGCATGGATTACCTGGAGTTGACGGCGCAAGGGGCGCAGGCCAATGAAGCCAGCCTGAACGTGAACCAGGTCTTCGGCGCGACCAGTCCGACCGACACGACCAAGGGTGCGACCTGGAACTGGAACGCGGCGAACAGCCTCGCGCGGCTGGTAACGCTGCCCAATCCGGGCACGACGATCGGGCCGGCCGGTTCGAGCTACCAGGGAACGTCGGTGCCGAACCGGGTCGTCGTCAATAGCCCGGTCTTTACCGTCGGCTCGGACAAGACGGTGCCCCTGATCACGGGCAGCGATTACACCACATGGACACCGCAACCTTTTGAAGCGGTGAAGAGCACGAGCGTTTCCCTGAATATCAAATTCCGCCCCGGCATGGGGGTGCTCAATGCGCCCGGCCGCCCCCGGCAGATGATCCCGCTGGGGGAAACTTCGGCCGATACCTTGCAGGCAACGTTCACCGTGTCGATCCAGCCGACGAACAAGGAACAGGTGATTTCCTGGCAGATCAACGATCCCCGCCTGAGTTGGGATTTGAAGCAGTGGACCGCCAACGTGCAGGGGCCGAGCGAAACCGGGAAAGTGAACGTCGGCACGCCCGGCGAGATCAACACGAACGAACCGGCCGAGACTTCGTCGGAGCGCAGCAAGTTTCGCTACATCGAGCGCGCGCCGGCCGGAGCCAGGATGGGCTCATATGCGCTCGATCGCGACGACGAATACGAAAGCGCGGGCCGCACGTCTTCCCCGGGTTATTGGTCGATGATCCACACCGGCATGCAACGCAGCCTGCCCTGGCAAACGATCGATTTCAGCCCGGCCAGCGCGCAGGACAAGCTGCCGGACTGGCTCCTGCTCGATCTCTTCGGACCGACCTACCCGATGGTGCATGATCAGTGGAAGATCGACGCCACGTTGCCCGATCAATTTTCCACTCCCTCCTACATGAATAGCACCGCCGGGCAGGTGAACCTCAATTCGCGGATTTATCCTCAGAACGATTTTTTCCGTCCGCCGGCGCGCACACTGCCGTTGACCGCGGTTTTCAAGAACCTGCGGTCCGATTCCGAAGTGACCTCGCTCGTGAACAATATTGTCAACTACCAGAACGACACCACCGTCTTCAACTACGTCGGTGAACTGGCGAATGTGCCCGGCTATGCCGGGGCCGGGACGACGACTTGGGAGAAGGAATCGCTCCTGCGGAACATGGCCGGCTGCCTGACGACCCGGTCGCAAACCTTTGGCGTGTGGGGAGTCGCCCAGACGGTAAAAAAACTGTCCAAAAACACGAACTATGGTGCATTCGAGAGCGGGGATTCGGTGCTGGCGGAGAAGCGCTTCTATGCGCTCGTGGAGCGGTACGTCTGGCCCGGCCGCGATGGCGTCCCCGGCAACGCTCACCTCGACGGGGCCGGCAAGTGGGATCGCCTCGCCCAACAGGCCGGCGACATCGCGGCGGCCCCCGGCACCACCGATACGCTCTTTCAATTGCCAGGGTCGCCGCCGCTCTCCTTCGCCGCAGGGCAGCCGCGCCTTCAGCTTTATACCAAGGGCAGCTATCCGGCCTTCGATGGACCGCAACAGGTCGGAATGGACCCTTACGCCGCGGCCGCGCTCGGCAAGGTGGCCTGGAATAAATCCACCCTCGAGGACGCCTACAATCCACCACAGGCCGCGATCAAATATCGCGTCGTCTATTTCAAATATCTCGACCAATGACCCTTCTCCGCTCGCTTCCTCTTCTCGGCCTCCTCCTCTTCGCCATCACCGCCTCCGCGGAAGACGCGCCCGCCCCCTTCCCGTTTGAACCCGCGCAGTTGCTCACCGTGCTGGCCGCCGCACCGGCGGATTGGAAAATCACTCGCTCCGACGCCGCTACCACGCTCGGCCAATGGCTCAAAACCAGAGCGACCCGCACCTTCCAGCCACCGCCCCCTTCCGCCACGGCGGACGCCGCACCGGCCAGCGCACCGGGCGAGGTCGAAGTCTCCGTCATCGATACCGCGGGCTTCGCTCCCTCCCTCGCCGCCTTCGCCGATTTCACTCCCGGCAAAAATGGCGCCTTGGAGAAAAAGCTCCTCGGTACGCTCCCCGCCATCGTCATTTCCGGCGAAGGCGGCCGTCAATTCAGCCAGGTGCTCGTCTCCAACCGCTACATCGTGGAGATCACGCTCCCCCATTTGTCACCGGTCCGCCTGGAAGATTGGCTGCGAGGGCTGCATTTCGATTTTCTGCCACCAGCGGCCTCTGTTCCCACCGTTAGCCCGCGCGAGTTTCGCCTCACCCACGTCGACGAGCTGCACCCGGAAAACAACCACAGCTACGTCGTCTCCACGACCAGTTCCAAACGCCTGGCCGCCTTCCTCAAGACGCTCCCTCCGGAAAAATCGGATACCGAAACCGCCAGCCAGGATCCGAGCCCGCGGCCTTGACCATTCTGGTGGGCCTCGGCGCGGTCTAGTTGTTCCGCCCAGCGGCAGCTTCAAACAACTTCGGCAGCGGGCTTGTCCGGCGGCCTCGGCGCACTCATACTGGGGTGCGAGGCTATCCCGTGAAACCAGCCGATACTCATACGGACTCACCACAACGAGCCAGCGGCGATGCGCGGTTCCGTCATCATTTCGATGCAGCGGCCCCCGTCTCCCTCACCCCGTTGACCGGTCGCGATACCGAAGTCGGCTTGCTGGCCGACCGCTGGGAGCAGGCGCAGGAGGGCATGGGCCAGGTGGTGACGTTGGTGGGTGAAGCGGGCCTGGGCAAGTCGCGCCTCGTGTCCACCATCAAGGAACTCGTCCTCGCCGGCGCAGCGGGCGATGCCGCTGACACAGGACCCGCGTCGCCCGTCATCGAATGGCGCTGCGCGCAACGCTTTCAAAACACCGGCCTGCACCCGGTCGCAAAGCATCTGGAGCACCTGCTTGAATTCCTTGGCGGGGAATCGCCCGCCGCGCGCTTCGACCGGCTGGCCCGGCACCTGGATGAGCACGGGATGGGACGCCCGGAGATAATCGCTATTTTTGCCAAGCTGCTTTTTCTGCCGCCCGACGACCGCTATCCCGCGCCGGCCCTCACTCCCGTGCGCGAACGCGAGGAAACGTTCCGCGCTCTGCGCGAGTGGCTGCGGGCCTGTGCGCGCCGGCAACCCGTGCTCTTCGTGGTGGAGGACTTGCACTGGATCGACGCCTCGACTCTCGAGTTCCTCGGGCAATTCATTGCCGAAGGCTTGCACGATCGCATCCTCACGGTGCTCACCTTTCGCCCGGAATTCACCCCTCCGTGGACCGCGCCCGCCCACCAGACGAGCCTCGCGCTCAACCGTCTCACGCGCCGCCAGGTCGCCGAGCTCATGCGCCAGGACGCCGGCGGCGCCCTGCCGGACACGCTCGTCGCGCAAATCTATCAGCGCACCGCCGGCGTGCCTTTGCTCGTCGAGGAATTCACCCGGATGGTCCGCGAATCCGCCGTCATCGAACAGCAACACGAGCACGAGATGCCCGCCACCCTGCAGCAACTCGTGATGGCCCGGCTCGACCGCATGTCGAGCAACCGCGAGGTGGCCCAATTCGCCGCCACGCTGGGGCGCGAGTTTCATTACGAATTGCTCGCCGCCGTGGTCAGCGTGGACGAGCCGACGCTCCAGGCCGAGCTCGCCAAGCTGGCTGGCGCGGAGATCCTTTACAGCAAGGGCCAGCCGCCGCGCTGCGCCTATCAGTTCAAGCACGCCCTCCTCGAGGAGGCGCTGCACGGCTCGCTCGAGGAAGTCCAGCGGCGGCGCTTTCACCAGCAGGTCGCCGAGGTCATGGAAGCGCACTTCCCGCATTCCACCGAGACCCAGCCCGAGCTCCTCGCCCATCATTTTACGGAAGCCGGTTTCATGGAAAAGGCGGTCGGCTACTGGCTCCAGGCCGGTCGCCGTTCGCACGATCGGTTCGCGAACGTGGAGGCCATCAGCCACCTCACCAAGGGCCTGGATTTACTGCAGACGCAGGAAGAGTCTCCCGCACGCGATGCCCGCGAGTTGGAGCTGCTCGGCCCGCTCGGCACCGCTTACATCGCCGCGCGCGGTTATGCGGCCCCGGAGGTCGGCCCGGTCTTTCTCCGCGCGCGCACCCTCTCCGCGCGAGTCGGGCAGACGCCGCAGGCGTTCGCCATGATGCGGGGGCACTTTGCCTACCATATCGTCCGCGGCGATTTCCGGCTCTGCACGGATCTGGCCGCCCGGGCGGTGGAATTTGGCGAGCGGCTCGACGATCCCGGCATCATCATGGAGGCGCTCTTTCTCCAGGCGCTCACGATGCTCTATCGAGGGGACTTCACCGGCGCCCACGCCTGCTGCGCACGCGCTCTCGCCGAGTACGACGACCGCGCGCGCACCGCCTTCTGGGCGGCGCGGACGGGCGAAGATTCCGGCGTCACCCATCGCTGCTATCTCGCGCTCGCCTCCTGGCACCTCGGGTCGCCGGAACGCGCCCTCACCGTCAACCGCGAAGCCCTCGAACTGGCCCGCTCGCTCCACCATCCCTTCACCCTCGAATACGCGCTTCACCACACCGGCTGGCTGCACCAGCACTGCCGGCTCGGCGGGCCGACCCAGGCGGCGGGCGATGAGCAGATGCGCGTCGCCATTGAGCAAGGGTTCCTCTTCTGGCACGCCTGCGGCACTCTTTACTCCGCCGCCGGCCTCCTGCTCCGCGGCCGGCCGGAAGAAGGATTGCCGCTGTTCCAAAAAGGCCTCGAAGCCTACCGCGCCACCGGCGCCGGCCTGGGCCTGCCTTATTACCTCAGCATTCTCGGCGAAGCCTTCACCCAGGCGGGCCGCTTCGAAGACGCGCACCGCACCTTTGAGGAAGCGCTCGGCCTCGTCGAAAGAAATGACGAGCGCTTCCAGGAAGCCGAACTGCACCGCCTCCGCGGCGAATGGCACCTCGCCTCCACGCACGATGATCTCGCGGCGGAGGACTGTTTCCGGTGCGCGGTCGATATCGCCCAGCGCCAGCGCAGCCGGGCGTGGGAGTTGCGCGCCACCATGAGCCTCGCGCGGCTCTGGCATCGGCAGGGCCGGCGGCATGAAGCTTTCACCGCGCTCCGGACGATCATGAACGCCTTTGTCGAGGGCTTCAACACACCCGACCTCGTGGACGCCGCCGCGCTGCTCAAGGACCTCGGCAACGAGCAGATGCGCGACGACCTCGCCGCCGGCCTCAAATACATTCACGGCTGCATCCCGCCGCCCATGGAAGGCCCGGTCGCCGTGCATTGGCGCTATGTCCCCTCCTCCACGCTCGGCGGCGATACGCTCGGCTATCACTGGGTGGATACGGACCACCTCGCGTTCTATCTCATCGACGTCACCGGCCACGGCATCGACTCCGCCCTGCTCTCCGTCACGATCACCAATGTCATCCGCTCGGGCTCCCTCCCGGGCGCGGATATGCGGCAGCCCGACCAGGTGCTCGCCGCGCTGAACAAATCCTTCCAAGGCACGCAGCATGGCTACAAGTACTTCACCATCTGGTACGGGGTCTTCCACGCATCGAGCCGCACCCTCACCTACGCCAGTGGCGGACACCCCGCCGCCGTCGCTCTCGTGCCCGGCGCTCCGCAGCCGCTCCACTTTCCCGCCACCGGCCCCGTGATGGGCGTGCAGCCGGGAATGCCCTATCCCGCCGCGTCTTCACCCCTGCCCCCCGGCACCCGCCTCTTCATTTTCAGCGACGGCGTCTTCGAGATTCGGCGCGACAAACGCATGGTCTGGAACCTGGCCCACGGCATCGCCTATCTCACCGAATGCTGCCAGAGCGGAGAAAACGTCATGGACCTCCTGCTCGCCCGCGTGCGGGAACTCCGCGGCTCGCCTCAGCTCGACGACGACTTCTCCATCATCGAGGCCCACTTCCACTAATCTCGAGGCCGGGCGGGGTAAGAACCGGAAATTTCGGCCGTTTTTAGCGAATATTTCGCTACATAGTCCATGCAGCCCATGCATCGCTGGAGCGCTCCCTTTTCGCTACGGCCTTGCCCTTCGCGCGCCAGTTTGCAAACACGGTGGCTTTTCATCGTCCGCACGCCCGCCGGGCTGACATCCTATGCCATTCCAGACGGTTCACTTGCCATCGAAAAGGTCGCTTTGCGGCGACGGTGCCGCCATCGCTTCACCTCCGTTCAACGGTCCTCGCATTCCCACTTCATGACCGCCACCAGCCCCGCCGAAAGCCGGCCCCCGCACCTCACGCTTCGCCGCTGCTTCTGGCTCTGCCTGCCCGCTCTGGTCATCGGCGCGATCCTGCGCATCTCCCTCCTCATCGCCGTCCCCGAGATCTTTTACGGCAGCGACAGCAATTCCTACTTCGTCACCGCGCATTCGATCTATATCGATCACCACTTCGACCTGCCGCCGAAGCGCCGCTACGTCTACCCGCTGCTGCTGGTTGCCGCTCCGCCGATTCCCTTTTGCAATACCGCGCAAGTCGTGGCGGTCGTCCAGCATCTCGCCGGCCTGGGCATCATCTTCGGTATCGGCTGGATCACCGGCCATTTCGTGCGCCGGCCCGCCCTCTGGGTGCCCCTCATCACCCTCTTCCCCGCGCTCTGGCCCCGCATGATCTATTACGAGCACGAGATGATCAGCGAGACGCTCCTGCTCGGCGTCTTCATCGCCACGGTCGCCGTCGCCGCCCCGCGCGATGGCCTGGCCACGGATCGCCGCCTCATCTGGTTCTGCGTCCTAGCCCTCCTCATCGTCGCCGTCAAGCCGTCCGGCCGCCCCATCTGGCTCGGGCTCATGATCGCCGCCGCCATGATCACCCGGCGCCCCTTCCGCTGGCCGTGGCTCTGCTACGCCACTTTCCCGCTCGTCGTCCTCATCACCTTCACCTCCGGAGGCGATTCGCAAGGGCCGTGGCTCTTCCTCAGTTCCACCCTCCCGCTGGTCAAGACGGAGGGCGAACCCTACGCTGCCGAGCGCGCCCTCATTCGCCCCGCGATCGAAGCCGCGCGCGCCGATCTGCCGAACTACGCCTTCCGCCAGGGCAAGTACAAGAAGATGCTGAACAACAGCCACGGCTCGGCGCCGCTCGGCCCCGTCTACGCCAAATTCGCCTCCGATCACAAGCGCTTCGCCGCCTTTGCCCAACGGCTCGCCCGCGACGCCGTCCTCGCCCATCCCTTTCAATACCTCGGCATGGTCGGTAAGAAGATCATCACGGCCGCCGGCGGTCAGCACATCCAGCAGCGCCTCGATCCGCCGCGGTTTTGGGCCGAGCAGGCGGAAAGCAGCGCCGGCCGCTGGCAGGAGCGTCCCGAGGAAATGCGCGTCATCTACGAAATGGACGAACCGGCCTACAACGCCATGGTCCAGGAGCGTGCGCAACGCACCGTCTGGTTCTCGAAATACCTTCGCAACCTGAGCGGCATGAACTGGCTGCAGGTCGAACCCGGCAATCCCGGCGAGGCTCCGCTCGTCCACCTCCGCATCCTCGGCTGGCTCGCGCTCCTGGGCTTCCTCTTGTCCCTCCTGCCCTCCCGCTTCGTCCGTGCCTCGCTCCTCACGATCCCGCTCGTCCTCTACCTCTTCCTCGTCTACGCCGTCGGCGACACCGTCACCCGCTACCTCCACCCCATCGAGTGGACCCTCTTCATCCTCATCGCCATCGGTCTCGACACCACCCTCGATGGAGCCGTCTTCCTCTATCGCCGTCTGCGTTCGACCTCCGTAGACGACTCGAGCAGCACGCCTTTGCCAAAGGCTGCAAAATCCATTCGTTTCGCGTCATGACCGTCGAAGAACTCAAAACGGAAGCCGCGAAGCTCCCTCCCGATGATCGCTTCGCTCTCGCGGAATGGATCGAACGCAGTGATGACGTCCGCGCGCTGCGGCGCGAGGAATTGATCCGATCAATTCAGCATGGAATCGATCAAGCCGAACGTGGCGAATTGCTGGAAGCTGACGAGGTCTTCTCCCGGTTGCGTTCAGAGCGGCAGGCGGGCGCCTGACCATGGCGCGTCCAAGCCTCCGCTGCGGCAAAATCTGATTGGGGGACCACAGCAACTCATGCTAGCTTTCACACATGACGCTGAAGCAACAGATTCACGACCTCGTCGACGGACTGCCCGATGATTCACCTTTGCTCGTCGAAGTCCGCGAGGCGTTGCGAATGAATCGTGCCATCGGTGAGGCTTTGGATGACGTGCGCGATGGCCGCACCTATGGCTCAGAGGAATTCATGGCGAAGGTGCAAGAGCGATGGCCGCGCAAAGCTTCCGCGTAATCTTCACTGAGAGCGCCTGGACGGATCTCGAGGCAGTCGTGGCCTATTGGGCCGAGCGCGATGAACCTGAGCGCGGCGAGAAATACGCGCACGATCTTCCATCCGAAGCGATTCGCCAACTAAGCCACCCTCGACGGCGCGTAGCGGGCGGCATCTGCTGCATTCCGAATTTCCCGAAGTGCAGGAATTGCCATCTTCAAACGATCCTACCGCATCCTCTACCTTGTAAAAGAGTTGGACGGCATCGTCGAAGTCCTCCGGTTCTGGCACAGCCATCGTGACGAGCCCTTTCAAGAATAGCTGAAACGAAAACGTTCCACGCCGGACGCATTGTTAAATCTGGGTGTCAGCAGACTTGGCGCTTGTGGGGGGATGGCCGGCCCACGGATTCTAGGCACTCGCGTCGCTGCCCCTCGCTTTTCCGATTTTCCTTCACTCTCCCTTTTCGACTTTCCAACCCGTCTCTGCGCCATGATCTCGCCTCTTTCGCTGCCACTCTTCGACTCCCCCCTGCTGCGCCGGTCCCACCCACTCGCGTCGCATGCCTGAGTTCTTCTATCGTGCCCGCAGCTACGATGGCCAGGTGATCGACGGTTCGGTCACCACGGCCAGTCGCGCCTCGGCGATTGCCATGGTGGAGGCGCTCGGCGCCGTGCCGATCTCCATCAAGGCAGACAGTTGCTACAGCGGTGTCGAAGCCCAGTAACGGCCCCACGTTGAAATCCGCGGGAACCGGGCCGAAGACCAGCGCGACCGCGCGTCCGACATCGCCCGCCAGCGCCCCGATAGAAGTAGCCGGTGCCGTGGTCACCGCCCGCGACGGGCTCAGCTTCAGTCATCAGCACCTCTTCACCGAGCAACTCGCGCATCTGCTCGGCGCCGGGCTCACCCTCGACGAAGGGCTCAAGATCCTGGGCCAGCGCCTGCGCCAGCCGCGGTTGCGCGGGCTTTCGCAGACGCTGCACCGTGCACTCGTCGATGGCCGCAGCCTCTCCCAGGCGCTGGGCGAGTTCCCACGCATCTTTCCTCCGCTCTACGTCAATCTCGTCTCCGCCGGCGAAGCCAGCGGCGCACTGCCGAAGATCCTGCTGCGGCTCTCCGAGCATCTCTCCGCGCTCCAGGTCTTGCGCGACAAGGTGCGCGGCGCGCTGCTTTATCCCGCGGTGCTCGTGGTCGCGGGCTCGGGCTGATCGTGGCCTTCATGACGGTGGCTGATCGTGGCCTTCATGACGGTGATGGTGCCGCAGCTCACCGGCTTTTTCAAAGGCACCGGGCAGCCGTTGCCGCCCGCGACGCAACTGCTGATCGATGCCAACGCGGCCATCGTGCACTACTGGTGGACCGTGCCGCTCGGCGCCATGGCGGCCTTCGCCGGGCATCGTGCGTTCACGCAAAGCGCGGAAGGACGGCTCTCGTGGGACGCGCTGGTCTGGCGCATACCGGTCTTCAGCCGCATCACCCCGCTAACCGTTTTTTCGTGCAATTCGCGCAGACGCTCGGAACGCTCTGCGACAATGGGCTCACCATCGTTGCGCGCGCTGGAGCTGCTGGAGGAAATCTCGGGCAATGCCTGGGTGAAGGCCCGCACGCTCGCCGCGCGCCAGGCTGTGATGGATGGCGCGGCGCTCTCCGGGGCGTTGCGCGAGCAACAGCTCTTTCCCGATCTCTTCCTCGACATGCTCGCGGTCGGCGAGCAGACGGGCCGGCTCGGCGAGACGATGCATCACATCGCCGAGGTCTACGAACGCGAACTCAACAAACAGGTCACGATCGTCTCCACCCTCATTCCCGCCGCTGGTCATGATCGGCATCGCGGCGGTCGTCGGCCTGGTCGTCTACGGCATCATGAGCGCGGTCTTCGGCCTCACGCAAAACCTGCACGTGCAGCATTGATCGTCATGCGCCGAGCCTTTCTCTCTCTCATCGCCGGCCTGGGCCTCCTCACCGCGGGGCCCGCTCCGCGCAGGGACTGCAGCAGGAGCCGACACCGTTCACGACGTGGATCGATTTCCGCCAACTCGCCGCCGGGCAGCGCCCGCTTGCGCTCCCCATCTGGCTCGCCAGCGTGACCACCGACCGCGGCGCCGACGCGAACGGCGGGACCATCACAACCATTCTGATTCGCCCTGCGCGACATGCAGGACTTCGATCAAAAGCGGATGCTGCGCCTTTTCTTCGACGACCATGCCGGCGCCGCCCCGAGCGTGCTGGGGCTGGGGAGCGAACGGGGAGCAGAAGTTCGCCCGCGGGCCCTTCGGGGAAGGGCTCGAATTGCCGACCCTCCGAGACGATCCTCTTTTCGCCGGCGGGGCCTCGCCACTGTGCAAATTCCGCGTGCCGGGAGATGGCCCGCAATTTGCGCGGTGTTTTCCCTCGCGACCTTGCAGGCCGCACACGATGATGAAGGCCCTGGATTTCGCGGCGCCGGGAGGTTGTTCGATGTCTTCGAGCGCGATTCCGCGCGGCCCCTGCCGGCGAACGGACGTGGCGCTCTACGGCCGGGTGAAAGCGACGCTCGACAATACCACCGTCAAGCTGACCACCGGGAAACAGCAAACGATGACCTGGGAGTTCAATCTCGAAGCGCCGCCGCTTCTCACGATGGCCAGCTTCGAAGTCTCGAATGCCGACGGCCAGGCGCCGCTCGAGATCACGGTGAACGATCAGCCGGTCGGACCGGTCACCATAGCGTGGCCGACCTGGCCGATCCCGGCTATCTCGGGATCATGCAACCGCTGGAAAACGGCATGCGCTTTCGCTATGCTGGCTGGCTGCGTGCGCAGAAAGTCATCCCCGGCGCCATGCTCAAGAGCGGCGCGAATCGGCTGGTGTTGACTCTCCCCCGCCGAAGGCGGCGTGGTGGCCGTGCGCAATCTCGCCCTCCAACTCAAGCATAACTGGAAGAACCTCGACTATAACGCTCAACCCCACCTCGCCATGAAACGTTACCTTCCTTCCCGCGCCGCGTTTACCCTGCTCGAAATCATGCTCGTCGTGCTGATCATCGGGTCTGCTCATCGGCATGGCCCTGCGCTACACCGGCGGCAAGCTCGACGAAGCGCGCCACGTCAAAGTGCGCGGCGATCTCCAGCAGATCAAACCAACCTGATGATGTATCAGGCCGCCAATGGCTTCTACCCCAGCACCGAGCAGGGCCTGAAGGCGCTTGTGCAAAAGCCCGACGGCGATCCCAAGCCGCGCAACTGGCGCCAGCTCGACGACCAGGTTCCGCGCGACCCGTGGGACCAGGAGTATTTCTACCGTTTCCCCCCGGCAAGCATAACCCCAAGGAATACGACATCTTCTTCTCCGCCGGCCCCGACCGCAATCCGGACACCGAGGAAGATAACATGGGTAACTGGGAGCCGCCGGCTAGCTGAGTTAGTGGCGATACTTCGCGCGCCCCACGAGAGCGTGTTATGAACTTATATGGACGCATGGCCCCTCCCCACCCGTCATTCTGAGCTTGCGAAGAACCTCTGCTTTTGCCTTTCTTTCACCAATCTGGCAGAAGATAGCACCAAGATTGCACGGTCAGCGGCGCGTCGGATGCCAGAGCGAGATCAGAGGTCCTTCGCAAGCTCAGGATGACGGGTAGGAGGTTGGCGCCTCCGGCGCAGCATCGCCTGACACTCCAACCCTCACCCCCCCTTACCGCGGCGGCACCGGAATCGGCTGATTGCGCCGGCGCAGATTGGCATTGGTAAATCCAGCGGAACCCACGGGATTCGCCGCCGCGACGTCACCCCCCCGGGGCGCGGAGCGCCGAGGGCCGCGCCGGACGCCGTTCCCTTGCCTGCCGGCGCCGGACTCGCGGTCGCCGTGGCCGCGGGCCCGCGCATTTGGGCCTCGTTAAACTCGAGTTTCGCCGTTTCCGTTCCCTTGCGCCAGGATGACGGTGCTCCTTGCCGATCTGGTCGGACCAATTCACGCTCGCCAACATCACTCCATGCGCCTCTTTCCCGGAAACCACTGAGAACTGCTCCGAAAGGTCGCGGCTCTGGATGGTCACGAAGTAATCGTCGCCGTTTCGTGCCACTCCGCCGATATACCAATCGCCGCGAAACCCGCCTGCGCGACGACCGGGGCCACGGTCGTCGCCGAGGGCGAACGGCGAGCCCACCCGCAGCGCTTCATAGCGCCCTTTGCGAAAGCGGAGGGGACCACATCCTCCGCGAAGACCGGCAAACCTACCGATATCCAGGCGAGATCATGATCAAACGCGGCATTCCACCGCGGCGAAATAAGTTAATGAGGAGCATACCAACGGGCTATTTTGAACCGGCCAAACACCTTCGTGGCGTCAGCGGGGTCGACGGAAATATGGGCGCTCTCGAGCGCGACGAATTGTTCGGGCGTTTGCAATTCCTGGAGGAACTCCACCAGCGGCCCCCACGGACTCCGCGTTTCAATGTCGAGCGCTACCGAGATGCAATTGGGACGGGGATCGGGCTGACGGATCGTCGGATTGGCCAGCAGCTCCGTATGCCGCCGGGCGAGTTCGCGCACGGAATCGAGCAGTTGCACACCGGCGGTATCGGCGTTCCTCCAGGCGGGGGCTGTTTGGCCTGCAGCCATTGTTCGCCGCTGCGCCCACAGGGCGCCTTCGTTCAACACGTCGTTCATGGTGCGAAGCTGCTTCTTCTGCGAGACGATCCGGGCGCCCCAGGCTTTTCGTTTGCTGACGTACGACTCGCCGAGCATCCAGTGCCGCCGAGAAACACGATCAGCCCCACGGCGATCGCCAGCGTCTTCTCCCGTGAGGAAAGGGTGCGGCTCATGGTTTGCCGATGACCTGGAATTGGGCGCGCTCATTGGCCAGCAGGCGCGGCGGATCGGCGCTGATATCGTTGCCGCTCAAGTCGGGATCACGCTGAGCCGCGAAGATACTCGATCGCCAGGCTCGCCGTAGGCGCTTCCCCGACGACCCGCCCATTGCTGGGGCATTTGTTCGAACTCCGTGAAGCGCACCGCTTCACCCGGCAGACACCGGTGCAGCAGATAGAGCATCTCGATGGCGTAACGGTGCGAATCGATGGCCGCCCCGAGGGAGTTGTAAGCGCGCCTGCCGGCTTTGCAGCAGGCCCAGCGCCGGGCGCTGCGCATTCAGTTGCGCCTCGAGGCGGGAGGGCCCGGTGTTGCAGGACGAGGAGATCGACGGCCGCGGCGGCGACGAAAAGAGATACACGGCGCCCGCCAGCACGGCCCGCTGCCGCCCACGTTCGACTGTCACTGTGCTGCCGCGAGGACACTTGCCAGAGCGTTGGGCAACAGATTGATCGTCACCTTCGCGGTCGGCGTGACCAGCGGCAGCGTCTCCACTGGAGCCGAGATCCGCCGATTGCAGAGCGGTCTCGCAACCGATGACTTCCGGCGACAGCAAGACACGCGCATAGCGATTCGGGACTCCATTCAGTCCCATCGTGAGCATCAACGAAGGAAACTCCGCGGCAAAACCCGCAGCATCCGAAGGACGACATCACATGCGCCCATTCCCGCCCGGCGATCCTCCATAACCGCCACCACCCACTGCCCCTGCTCGACATACACCGCCAGCACGTCTCCCCGGCGGGGCATGCCGCTGCAACATGACAGACATAAGGTTCCACGCGCCGCGGCCAGCGGTTCGCCTTGGTCCAGACAACGCCGAACTCCCGCCACGAATCCTGCGCGGCGGCCGCCGACCAAACGACCGTCTCCCCGTTCGCCGTCTCCAGCACCAGCAAAGTCGCCGGTGATTTCCTCCGGGGAATAGGGCAGCGCTTTCTCCCACTGGAGTTGCACCATGCCCGCGAGTTCTTCGCGCTCGGTCGCCGGCAGGCGCAGCCGTTCGATGATCAACGGATGGCACGGCACGGCAAAATCGAACGGGCTTTCCCGGTGGCAGCAAATTCAGGGCTTCGCTCAGAGTCGCGGGCAATGTGCAGGCGCTGCCCATCCCGCCACACAGCCCATCCTTCCGCTTGCGGGGTCAAACAATACCAGGCGTCGTTCGTGCGTTTCATTCGTTCCAGGAAAGGACTTGGGGTTTGCCGCCGCCCCTTGCGCGCCACGACGGCGATCGTGCGGGTCGTGTCGCCGCTGTGGCCGATGCTGCGGATCTCCAGCGTCGGATCATTCAGCGTCACCAATGGTGCCAATTGCTCAAACTGCGCGGGGCTCAGCACCAGCGCCTGTTGCACCGCCGGCAGGTCGGTGAAAACCAGGTCATCGGCAGTGCCGTCGATGCCATCCAACCCACGGCGCAAGCGTGATGAATTTCCTCGATCCGGGAATGGCCCAACCCGGGCAGCAGTTCGAGAACTTCGGCGTTCGCGGAGGTGAGGTCGATCGGGCCGAGACTGTACCACAAAGCGTCAGGTCGTCCTTCCAGCCGGGCTGGCTCGTCAGCGGACCGGTAACCGCGAACCTGCAACAATTCCTCCACATCTCCGCAGTTGGCGATTGGCGGGATGATAGTTGTCGTCGTCTTCCGCGCCATTCAAGCGCTTCACATTGTCGCATCGATGTAATCAAGCAGGCAGTCGACCAGCGTCTCCCGTTGCTGAAAGTCGAGTCCGCGCCGCTCGAGCCACTGTTTGAAGATCGCGATCTTCATTGGCTCCTCGCCTTGCAGCAGCCAGTAGATATTCAGCTTCCCGCCCTCGCTGCGGATGCGCAGTTCGTAACCCGCACCGAGCGCGAGTTCCTCCGGTGGCAAAGGAGTGAGACGCGAGACCAGCGGATGCAGGCCGAGCGTAATCCCGGAGCGGGCCATGAGGCGCGCTTCCACGGCACGACCATCCTCGCCGTGGGCCAGGAGGCGGCTTTGCACCCACGTTACCCAGGCGAACGTCGCAGCGCTGAGCAGCAGGAGCGCCCAAAGAACGAGCAGCAATGCGGAACCCCGTCGGTGGGTGAGCAGTGTCCTCATCTGGCTATTTGTGCCGAAGGTACTCGGATCATCGCTTCGATGGCGCGTCGTCGGGATGCTTCCACAGCCGCAGCCGGAGCAACTGCGGGCGGCGCGCCGCGTCCTTCCAAGTGTCCTTCCACGCATGATCCTGCGGATCGAAATAGCGAATCTCCATGGCGGCCATCGGCCGAAGGAGCGGCAACCAATCGTAACGCCCTCCGGCGCCGCCACGGCTCAAGCTCAGCGACGCCTTGTTGCCGGGGGGCCGGCTGACGGCGCAGGCCCCAGTTCTGTCTCCGTGGATCTCTCGTCCACCGGTTGCACGGTGAGCGTTACTTAAAGTCTCCCGGCGCCGCCGTCGTCAGCAACCCGGGGCCGGCCGGGCAAACCCAGGTAATCTCATCGTTCTCCAGTCCACGAACTTGAACGGCTGTCCGCTCACTCAACGTGCTGTCCTCGATCGCCGGCAGCGTGTTCATCTGCGCCTGCAGGTAGCGCACCGCCGCGTCCATGGTTGTCGCGCTCCTCACCGCTTTCGGTGGAGACGCGGATCGTCGTCAGGTGCGCGGTCACGAATCGAAACAGCGAGAGCACGATCATCGAGGTGATCATCAAGGCGATGATCATCTCCAGCAGCGTAAAGGCACGGCGCGCGTTAAGGTTGCTCCGACCAGACATAGAAATTGAGATTGCGCGACTGTCGTTCGCCGCCGCTCGTACCAAGCCGCTTCCAATTTAATCAGGGAAAGGTTCGCCAGTTCTTGCCCGTGCTCGTCCGTCTTGTGCCCGGGTGCGCGCGTTTGCGTCAAAGTCAGCCCTCCGTTGACCCCATCGATCTGCTCCTTCGCCTCCGCCGGCGGCACCGCTCCAGCCTCGATCTCGGCGGCACGGTTCTCCAGAATGCGATTGGCGCGGGCGGTCTTCTCCCTCCACATGCTCCCACCTTGAGTCCTTGCGAAATGCAGCGTCCCAAGGAGAGAATCCCCAAGGCAAAGATAGCGACCGCCAGCATGGCCTCGAGAAGCGCGAAGCCGCGGCGCGATGCGTGAGGATCGCGGTTCGAACGCGCCGTCACAGGGGCCTCCGATTGTTGAAACGTGCCGCGCGGATTGAAGGCATCGAAGCGCACCTGCCAGCGCCCACTGTGACCGTGGTAGTTGACGACGACTGGCTCGCTGACGCCATTCGGCCAGAATGTCCACTCGTCCGGCGCGGGGCTAAGCAGCGCCGCCGTCCGCACCAATTGGAAACTCTCGTCGTCGGAAAGCGTCAGGCTTTCCACCTCCCCACTTTCGCCCGCAGCAGGGGTGACCGCTTGCAGGACAATGCGATGCTTGTCCCAGACCAGCCGGTAAGGTTGCTGTTCCTTGATGCTCCGCCAGCGGGCCGTGTTGGCGAGTTGTTCGAAGCGGGCGAAAGATTCGTGCAATCGCTGCTCGGCGAACAAGCCCGCCACGCTGGGAACGGCGAGGAGAATGAGCACCATGCCAATGAGCACGCGTCAGGCAAATCTCCAGGAGGGTAAAAGCGGCACGGCGGGAAGGCATGGAGCGGTGAATGTGCACCATTCCCACGCCGGAAAGATGGCGATCGTGTGAATTTCAGGTTACAAACAGGTGCGATGTTTGACCCGGATGGCCGGCCACCATTAGCACTGCGCCTGTGCCCCGCCGTGTCTCCATCGTCAGCCTTTTCTTCGCGTTCTGTGCGCTGGGCCAAAGCCTCGCGCAGTTGCCCGCCGAGAATGCAAATCCGGCCCCGCCACCGGGAGTCTCGAACGGCAGCGTCCCGCCTGCAGTTCCCCAACACCGATGTCCGGGAAGTGCTGGGCTTTTACGAGTTGCTGACCAGGAAAGCGCATCGTCGTCGACAACCAGGTTTCAGGAACGGTGAATATCGTGGTCACGGGGGACATTCCCCGGGAGGAGGCGATTCGGATCATTGAGATCAACCTGCTGCTCAATGGCATCACCCTCATTCCCGTCGAGAACAGCGACATCGAAAGGTCGTGGGAACGGGCAAGAATCCGCGCGGCGCGGCCATCCCGATCATCTCGGACGAATTGCTCATTCCGACGGGAGAACAAGTGATCACCTACATCGCGAAGCTGCATTACGCGGACCCCACGGAACTGCAGCAGACCCTGACCGGCTTCATCGGCCAATCCCCGGGGGCTACACCAACATCACGGGCCCTGCCCAAAGCGCAGGCGCTGCTCATCACCGAAAACAGCGCGACGGTCCGGGGCCTGGTGCACATCCTGCATGAAATCGATGTGCCGCCGGCGGAAGTGGTCAGCGAATTCATCGCGCTCGAGCGGGCCGATGCCAGCGACGTACTCGAGAAGTTGAAAGCGATTTTCGAAAAGCAGCCCGCCAGCGGCAGCGCACCGGGCGCCGCTCCGGTGGCGCGTCCCGTCACGCCCGCGGGCACCGCCCTGCCCGCCAATACCGTGGTCGAATCGACCGGGGAGAGGAGTTTGGAAATCCGGGCCGCCTCGCTGAACGAAGACTCGATCATCGTGGGCAAGATCAAGCTCACCGCGGACGTGCGCACGAACCGCATCCACGTGGTCACCCGGCCGATCAACATGGCTTTCGTCCGCAAGCTGATCGGCGAGTTCGATTCCACGGCCCGGTTTGGCGAGCCGGTTTCCCCGCCCTTTGCGCTTCGTGCCGGTGGCGGATGTCCTGGATGTGGTCGTCAAGGCGATCACCGACCCCGGGATGAAGGAAGAGAGCTCTTCCTCGTCGAGCGGCAAGCCGGCGCAGGGGCAACAATCAGAACAACAATAATTCGGGCAATGGCTTTGGTGGCGCGAACAATGCCGCGGCCCACAGCAGCGGCGGCAGTACCGGCGGGACTGATTTCAACGTCAGCGAAGGACTTTCCACCCAACCGGTGGACACCACCCCGGAGGCTCGCGTCATCGGCACCACCAAGATCATCGCGGACAAGAACGCCAACGCCATCATCGTCATCGGCGGCGAAGACGTGAAAGCGAAGGTCTTCCGCCTCCTCGACCAGCTCGACCAGCGCATCCCGCAGGTCATGTTACACACGACCATTGGAGAGCTCGACCTCGACGACAAACATCAGTTCGGCGTGGACTATATCCTGCGCAGCAGCGGGCCTCGGGCTCAGCCCCATTCAGCTCAACACCGGGACCGCCGCCACCGGAACCACCGCGCCGACACCAGTACCACGGGAGCGGCCTCCGGCACGATGACCAACGGGACCGGCGCCGCCACCACCGCGTCGGGCACCTCGACCAACCTCGTCAGTTTCAACGGCAACCAGCCGGTCTTGAATCCCGGTAATCTGCTCACCCAAGGGCTCCCGCGGGCCGTCGCCGCCGTCGGCGGGAGCGGGCTCACCGGCTACTTTACCGCCGGAAATTCCATGACGGCGATCGTCACCGCCCTGGAGAACACCAGCCGCTTCCGGGTGGTTTTCGCGGCCCACCGTCATCGCTCGCAACAACAAGAAGGCGATCATCGCCTCCGGCCAGGAAATTGCCGTGCCCACGGACATCCAGAGCGCGCTGAATTCCGTCAACAACAGCAACGGGATCGTCAGCAATTCGAGCGTGCAGTTCAAACGTGTGGCGCTCCAGTTGGAAATGGTGCCGCTGATCAATTCCGAGCGCGAAGTGTCCCTCGATATCCTGCAAAAGATCGATGAAGTCTCCCGGCTCCACGCGGATCGACAACAACGACATCCCGACCATTTCCACGCGCTACGTGAAGACCAGCGTCACCGTGCCCAACGAAAGCACCCTGGTGCTCGGCGGGCTGATCAAGCAAAGCACGAATCGCGTCAAATCCGGGGTTCCACTGCTCAGCAACATTCCGCTGTTGGGCTATCTCTTTAGCAATACGACGAAGGAAAAGATCCGCACGGAACTCATCATTCTCGTCCGCCCGGAGGTCAGTTGGACACCGCCCGAGGCCCGGCAATTGCGTCAACGCGCCGAGGAGTTTCTCAACCTGGAGCCCAATCTCGAAGCCTCTCTTTACCCGCCGAACAAGGTCCTGGACGCCCCGGCGGTGCCCTTCCGCACGGGCCTTCCGGCGAAGCCCGCCAAGCCCACCGCGAAGGCCACCCCGTCGCCGTCCGATCGCTAGGCCGCCGTCCCGATGAACTCGCGGAAAATCCTGTTCGACGTCCTGCAGGGGACCGGCCTGGACGAGGGCCTCGCCACCGAGCTTTCCACCCTGCAACCGCAACCGGGCGGAAGCTGGACGAACGAAGTGCTCAACTCCGGACGGGTCGACGAAATCAAGTTCGCCACCCGAACTGGGGGCGGGCCTTCCAAACGCCGTGCGAGGCCGTCGAGACCGACCGCATCGAGCGCCAGGCCCTGACGCTGCTGCCCAGCCGCTTCGTGTTCAAGCACCAGATGCTGCCCTTGGGCGAAAGCGACACCACGGTGCGGGTCGCGACCTACGACGTTTTCAACCTGGTCGCGCGCCGCCTCGTCACCCAGCAACTCAGCGGACGCAAGATCGAGTGGGTGCTGGCCCCTCGCGGCCAATTGCTCCGCGCCATCAAGGCGCTCTACGGGGTCGGCGCCGAGACCTTCGAGGAAATCCTGCAAACCGCGCGCCACCACGACGGCGAATCCCGCGAGACCTCCCAGGACATCACCGGCGACAATCCGGAAGCGAGTGTCGTCAAGTTCGTCAACCAGATCATTCGCGAAGCCATCCAGGAACGCGCCACGGACATCCACGTCGAGCCGCTCGAAAACGATCTGCGCATCCGCTATCGCATCGACGGCATCCTGCACGAGGTCGCTGTCCCCGCGCAGCTTCGCGTCCTGCAAAGCGCGATTATTTCCCGCCTCAAAGTGATGGCGCACATGGATATCGCCGAGCGCCGCCTCCCGCAGGACGGCCGGATCAACCTGACCACGCACCAGGCCACATCGACGTGCGCGTCTCGACCATTCCCACGGTCAATGGCGAAAGCATTTCCCTGCGCCTGCTCTCGCGCACCGACGTGCAGCACTTCGGCCTCGACCGCCTCGACATGAGCGCCGCGCAAATCCAGTCGGTCAAGGCACTGCTCCAACAGCCCAACGGCATCATCCTCGTCACCGGTCCCACCGGCTCCGGCAAATCGACCAGCCTCTATTGCTTTCTCAGCGCCATCAACGCCGTCAGCCGGCGCATCATCACGATTGAGGAACCGGTTGGAATACCGTCTGCCCGGCGTCAGCCAGATCGAAGTGAAATCCGAGATCGGCCTCACCTTTGCCAATGGCCTGCGGGCCATCCTGCGCCAGGATCCAAACATCGTCATGGTCGGCGAGATCCGCGACTTCGAGACCTCCGAGATCGCCATCCGCGCGCCATGACCGGCCACCTCGTCTTCTCCACCCTCCACACCAACGACGCCGTGAGCGGCATCACGCGTCCTGCTCGACATGGGCATCGAGCCCTTCCTCCTCGCCAGTGTCGTCCGCTGCTTTCTGGCCCAGCGTCTCGTCCGGACGATCTGCCCGGATTGCCGGGAAGAGACCAGCTACCTGCCCGAATACCTCCGTGAAATCGGCGCCCCTTTTTCCCGCCGGCGCCAGGTTTCTATCGCGGCCGCGGCTGCGAACATTGCCGCCAGACCGGTTACCGGGGCCGGGTGGCCATCTATGAGATCTGCGTGGTCAATGAAAACCTCCGCCGCCTGATCATCCGCAAGGAAACTGGCAGCGCCCTCAAGCAACGCGCCACTCTGGACGGCATGGAATCGTTGCGCCTGGACGGCTGGCGGCGCGTCTTGCTCGGCCAAACCACAGTCGAAGAGGTCGTCCGCGTCACCCAGCAGATGAGGCGCTCTCCGAGACGGATTAGGCGGCTGGGGCGTATACGGGTTATCACGTTCACAGCGGATGGGAACGGACGCGCCACCATTCGACACGCGATTGTAACATATAAATCGCTCTTCTCTCTTATTCACTGAGCGAGAGCCTTTTGCGACTCTACATTAAAGGCGGGTCATGGTTTAGGGCGTGTCACATAGATGTTACGAAATAAAGCAGTTGGGCGCATATCTCCAGAAGGGTAATCTCCGACCCGTTTGCCTGCGCCTCGAAAAAGCGCATTTCGCACTCTTTTTCCTCTTTTAACCCATCACATCAACCTCCTCGTAATGTCCGCGTTTTAGCCAGGGTGCATGGATGTGCCTCCGCAATCACCACTCCGCTCCATGGGTTTCGGTCTCCTATGCCAAGCAATGTCTGTTTATCCCGACATCGGCGATTCTGCTGTGCTGGGCGGGCTTTGCCGTAGCTTATGCCGAGGCGCCGAGGGGACTATACGTCGCCCGCCGAAGAATAATCCGGCCGCAACCGCCCTTCCTCTCTCCTCCGAACCCGCAGCGCCCGCAGAGACAAGTTCTCCGGCCACCACCGCCGCTGGGCGCCCTTTCTTCATTCAGGAATATCGCGTCCTTGGTTCCAAGATCCTGACCCCGACAGAAATTGGCGACACCGTCTATCCCTTTTTAGGCCCTGGCCGCACACCGGACGACGTCGAACGCGCCCGGGCCGCGCTGGAGAAGATCTATCACGATAAAGGGTTACCAAACGGTAACCGTTCAAATCCCCCCGCAGCAGGGGCGCGGTGGGCGTCGTGTTTCTAGAGGTGGTCGAAACCAAAGTAGGACGGTTGCGAGTCAAAGGTTCGCGCTATTATTCACTCGATGCCGTCCGGAAAGGCGCGCCATCCATCGCCCCGGGCAACGTGCCCAACTTCAATGACCTGACCCGCGAAATGGTCGGCTTGAACCAATGGCCGGACAGAAGGGTCACCGTCACTTCAGATAGCATCCGGCCGGGCGTGGAGCCGGGCACTGTGGATATCGATCTCATGGTCAAGGATACCTTCCCCGCTGCACGGCAGCGTGGAATTGAACAACCGCTACAGCCCAGACACCTCCGAACTGCGCCTTAACGGGCATCAGCTACGGCAATCTCTGGCAGCTCGGACACGCCGCGGGGACTCAGCTTTCAAATCTCGCCCGACAATCGCGAGGATGTGAAAGTCATCTCGGGTTACTATCTGGCGCGGGTGCCTAATGTGGATTGGGCTCACATTGACCTTGCAGGCCACCAAACAGGATTCAACGTTTCCACCCTCGGCGGCGCCGCCGTGGCGGGCAAAGGCGAAACGGTCGGCATACGGGCCAGCTTCACCCTGCCACAGTTAACCAACTACGTTCACTCGCTCACATTAGGCATCGATTACAAGCACTACGAACAAAACGTCCTGCTCGGCCTCGATGTCACATCCGCGCCCACGAGTTACTACCCGCTGAGCATCGCCTACAGCGGCACCTGGTTCGGCCGGGGAGATAAGAATTCCCTGGGATACAGCACCGACCTCAACGCCGGTCTTTATTTCCACCTGCGGGGCATGGGCAGCAGCGAGACGAGTTTCGATAACAGCCGCTTCGGGGCCAGCGGCGATTTCATCTATTTCCGCGGAGACCTACCCACGAACACGACTGCCCGGCGGCTTCCAGGTCATGGCCAAAGTGCAGGGCCAGATTGCGAACGAACCTCTCGTGAGCGCCGAGCAGTTCAGCGCCGGTGGCTTGAGCAGTGTCCGCGGCTATCTCGAGGGCGAGGTGCCCGGTGACAACGCGATCATCGGTTCCATCGAATTGCGCAGCCCTTCTCTCATTCGCTGCTGGGAGAGAACGCCGGGAATGGCGCGTCTATACTTTCTTCGACGGCGGCTACGTCACGATCAACGATCCCCTGCCGGAACAGGACGCCCATTGGCAGATGGCCAGTGTCGGCGCCGGCAGCCGGATCCGTCTCTCCGACCATTTCAATGGCTCCCTCGACGCCGGCCTGCCGCTCATCAGCCAATCCCCCACCGTCGCCCACGACTGGTTGTTCACCTTCCGGGTCCTGGGCCGACTTCTAATCACCTTCACGACTCACCGCCATGCGTATCACCCTCACCCCAGCGAAGGCCAGTTCCTCTGAAACTTCTGTTTCTGGGCCTTCTCGGCCTGTTCTCCATTTCCGCTTCAGCCCACGCGTGGTGGAATCCCGAGTGGACGATTCGCAAGAAGATCACCGTCGACACCGCGCTTGCGGGGCTGAATCCCGGCGACGCCCCCGATGACTGCCGTGGTGCTGGTTAGATTGCATGAAGGTAATTTTCAATTTGGCAGCGCGCGCGACGACGCCAGCGATCTGCGGTTCGTCGCGGCGGACGACAAGACGCTGCTTCCCTTTCACATCGAAAAATTCGATGGACTGCTGAATGAAGCCTATGTGTGGATCAAGGTTCCTGACCTGAAAGCGGGAGCCCCAGGAACCTTCTGGCTGTTATTACGGCAACGCGGGGCAGAACGCATTGCGCGTCGAGGATGCCAAGGCCACCTACGACGCCGACACGGTGCTCGTCTACCATTTCGCGGAAAAAGGCGCGCCGCCGAAGGATTCCACCGGCAACGCCAACCATGCGGAAACCCCCGGCGTAGTCGTCGACGGCTCGCAGATCAGCAGCGGCCTGCGGTTTGAGCGGAAAAAAATCCGTGACCATTCCGAAGACGGCTTCGCTCGCCTGGAGCGATGGACAGGCGCTGACCTGGTCGGCGTGGATCAAGCCCAGCACACTGGCCCCGAATGCCGTTCTTTTCAGCCGTCACGAGGATGCCAATGCGTTCCTCATCGGTCTCAACAATGGCGTCCCGTACGTGGAAGTCACCGGCGCCGGCGGCACGCAACGCAGCGCCGATGGCCAGCCCATCGCCGCGAATGCGTGGCGGCACCTCGCCGTGGTTGCCTCACCGACAGACATCAAGATTTATCTCGATGGCGAAAGCTATGCCACCCTGGCCGCCAAGGTACCTGCCTTGAACACCCCGGCGTTGCTCGGCCGCGATGGACAACCCGGCGCGGCGGATGCAGAAGGTGAACCCGGCTTTGCCGGCGATCTGGATGAATTGCAGATTTCCAAAAACCGCACGCCCACAGGCTTTATTCAAGCTTTCCAGCGTCATCCAGGGCGGCGGGGGACAAGGCCGCGAAGGTGCTGACGGTGGGGCCGGACGAAGCCTCTGGAAAAGGCGGTGAAAGTGAACTCACCAAGCAGCTTTCGCTCATTTTCGATATCTCCAAATCGCTCACTTTCGACGGCTGGGTGGTGATCGGGCTCTGCTTCATCCTCGCCCTTATTGCCGGCATCGTAGCCGTGCTCAAGCTGCTCTATCTCGGCCGGATCGGCAGAGCCACCAAGGTTTTCCTCGTGCAGTGGGACGACCTTTCATCCAATCTCCACGTCCTCGACCACGGCAACGAAGACAGCATCAACAGCATGGGGCGGCAGAGCTTCCGCAAAGGTGCAGAAAACCCTGCGCCAGTCGCCGCTTTATCACCTTTACCAGATCGGCTCGTCGGAAATTCAAGACCGTGTCGCGGCGGCCGAAGATCACTTCAATGGCCTCTCCGGCCGCTCGATGCAGGCGATCCGGGCGACCCTGGACGGCGGCATGGTGCGCGAGACACAGAAGCTCAACCCGCAGTCTCGTCTTCCTGACCATCGGCATTGCGGGCGGCCCGTATCTCGGCCTGCTCGGCACGGTGATCGGCGTTATGATCACGTTCGCGGTCATCGCGAAATCCGGCCAGGTCGAAGTCAATTCGATCGCGCCCGGTATCGCCGGTGCGCTGCTGGCCACGGTCGCCGGTCTGGCCGTCGCGATCCCATCGCTGTTCGCCTATAGTTACATCAGTACGCAGCTCAAGGACGCCATTAGCGAGATGGATATCTTCATCAATGAATTCGTCGCCAAAATCGCCGAATTCTACTCCGAAGCGCAGGGCGAAGAGGAAACCATCGGCGGGCACTGATACGACCATGCAAGCTGGCGACAACAAAATCCTACGACGATATCAACGTCACGCCCATGGTCGATCTCTACCTGGTGCTGTTGCTGATCTTCATCATCATGACCACGGCCGGTGTGCAAGGCGGTGAAGGTGAATCTTCCGAAGTCCGGCGCCCCCCTCCAAGATGGAAGGACCGAAGATGCAAGCCATCACCGTGGATAACTCGGGGGTAACATCAAGCTCAACGCCGAAGCGACCACGCTGGCGGATCTCGAGACCAAGTTGGGTGCCGTCAAGGCCAGGGACTCCCGACGCCCCGGTCGTGATTCGCGGAGATACCAGCACGCCGTATCAAACCATCATGGATGTGCTCGATACGGTCGGACGGGTGGGATTTTCCAACATCGGTCTCGCGACAAAACCCAAGAAATAGCAGCCCCTGACCTGACGACATGAAGGAGCAATTCGGACAAATCGAAAATCCGACAGCGGAAACGCCGGCACCGGCCAGCCGTTCCTCGACAGATTCGGAATCCGCCCACCCCCCTCAGGGCGGCCAATCCGAATCGCCGACGGAAATGCGCCGGCCCAGCGGGCCAAATCGCCGCCCGGTGAAGCAGCGCAAGGCGATGCCCAAGCGCCGCCCCGCCGGGCCAACCGGTTCAGCACGCCCCCGCCCAGCCGTCTCGTCCTATGAGCCAGTTCAAAACGCCGGTTGATGACGACGAGAACGATGGCTTTTTCGCCCGTCATCGCACGAAGGTGATCATCGGCGCCGTCGTAATCCTGGGTGGCGGCGCGGCGTATTTTCTCAGCGGACCGAAGAGTACGTCCGCCCCAAGAGCTCCCGAGCGCATCGTCAGTATCCAGCCCCTGCCTCCGCTCCCTCCTCCTCCCCCACCTCCTCCTCCCAAGGTTCAGCCTCCGCCTCCGCCGGAGCAGAAGATGGTCCAGGGAAACCGCCGCCGAGGAGAAACCGAAGGAGGCCGCTCCCAAAGCTCCCGAGCCGCCCCAGAGGCACTCGGCACCAACCTCAAGGGAACCGGTCCCGGCATGGCCGGGCTCGGTGGCAGCGGCAATGGCGGCGGCTTCGGCGGCTCCAAAGGCGGCGGTGGCAGCAAATGGGGCGCCTTTGCGCGCCAGGTCCAGTCCAAGGTCGCGAGCGCGCCCTGCGCAGCAACAGCAAGACGAAGAAAGCCAATCTCAAGATCCAGGTCCGCATCTGGGCCGACACCACGGGCCGGATCACTCGGGCCCACCTCGACGCGTCGACCGGCGACTCCAAGCTCGACGACGCCATCCAAAACGACGTCCTGACCAATCTCCAACTCGACCAGCCTCCGCCTGCGGGAATGCCGATGCCGATCGTCATGCGCCTCACCGCCCGCCGGCCTTAACCGAGTTTTCACCGATTTTATGTTTCAAGAGAAATACGTTTTCCGCCGATGTATCTGGTTGCTCGCCACCGCCTGGTGCGCCGCCACTCCCCTCGCGGGGATCGCTGGGCGACCGGCCACCCCCGAGGAAAATGCGGCGCTGGCGGCCGCTGCCGCCAGCAAAGCGGCCCGCGGGGCCCGTTCTCCCCTCGACCCCCACGAGTCATCAACTGGCCGCCAACGACTTGCTCCCCACCACCACCGACCTCCTCGCGCGCGCCGATGCCGCCAAAGAGCCCATCACCGGTCCCGGGAGTCCGTCGCAAAACGTCACCGTCAATCTCATCAACCGTCTCGTGGAGCGCGGAGTTCTCACCAAGCAGGATTCGCAAGACTTGATCCGCCTCGCCGAGGAAGATGCGGCCGTCGCCCATGCCCCAGGCGGCCACCGTCGAACACGACGTCGCCGTCGCCCGCGAAGCGGCCCAGGCAGCCGTTCAACAGACGGCCCCGCCCGTCACCGACGATCAGGTCCGTGTCACCTACATTCCGGAGTCGGTGAAAGCGCAGATGCGCGAAGAGATCAAGGAGGAGGTGCTGTCGAAGGCCCGCGCGGAGGAATTGGGCCGCACCCAATGCGGTTCCCGACTGGGTGCCGCGCTTTCGCGTAGCCGGCGACATTCGTGTCCGCTACGAGGGAGATTTCTTTCCGGAGGCAACGACAACACGGGCGCCTTCCCCATTTTCAATACGATCAACACCGGCGCACCGTTTGACGTCAGTGGCACCGTCTTCTCACCACAAAACCAACGTGGACCAGAACCGCAATCGCTTCCGCATCCGGACGCGGCTCGGCGCGGAGATCAGCCTGGGACGATGGCTTTACCGTCGGCCTGCGGGTCGGCAGCGGCCAGGACAACAGTCCGGTCACCGAAAACCAAACCCTCGGTCTGTCGAACAACGGGCAAGGCGGAGACTTCAGCAAGTATCAGGTCTGGATCGACCGCGCGTTCCTGAAATACGAGCTCGGCGGGAAAGACCAACAAGAATTTCGCCGTCACCGTCGGGCGCATGGAGAATCCCTTCTGGGATCCGACCTCGATCGTCTGGGGCACGGGATCTGGGCTTCGACGGCCGTAGCGCTCCAGGCGAAATACGAAGTGGCCAGGGCATCACCCCCTTCTTCAACGGCGGCGCCTTTCCTGTCTTCAATACCGACTTCAATTCGCCACCAACAATCCCAGCAAGTTCAAGAGCGAGGATAACTATCTCCTATGGCGCCCAGCTCGGCACCAGCTTGAAAATCACCAAGGACATTTCCGCCAAGGTCTCGGGGCAGTATTACTATTACTACAAACCACCCAGGGCAAATTGTCCGATCCGTACACGCCACAGACCGCGTCGGATGCCGGCAATACGGGACGACAGCCGCCCTTCCTTCGCGCAGAATGGCAACACTTACATGGCTCTCCGCAATATCATCCCGGACGCCACCAACGGTTCGGCACCACCAACCAGTTTCAATACTTCGGGCTCGCCTCCCAGTTTCACGAGCTCTCTTTCTCCGGCCAGCTCGATTACAATCGATTCGAGCCCGCGCAGATTTCGCTCTACGGCCAATGGGTCAAGGAATCTCGCCCTGGACAATGCTTACGTAAACAGCGTCGCCGTAAACAATCGCGGCCCGGATACCACGATCGGTGGAGTCGGGGCCTACAGTGGCGGTGATACGGCGTGGAATATCGGCATCCGCGTCGGCAAGCCCGCCATGGAGAAGTTTGGCGATTGGAATCTCAGCCTCGACTACCGGCATGTGGAATCCGACTCCGTCATCGACGGCTTTACAGATGCGGACTTCGGCGCGGCCGCTCTATGGAACCAATCTGAAGGGTTACACCCTGCGAGGGAATCTGGGCCCTTTCCCGCAACGTATGGCTCGGGGTGTGGTGGATGAGCGCGGATAAGCATCGTCGGCCCGCGTTCAAGAGCGACGTCCTGCAAGTCGATATCAACGGCAAGTTTTAGTTATGAATCTCTCCCTTCCTTTCCTCATCGCCGTCGGGTTGCTGCTGGCCTGGCCCGCCGCCTCCCTGAAAGCGCAGAACGCCCCAACCCAGCCCGCGGAGCAAAAGCTGCGCGAATCGCTGCGCAATACCATGCTGCAACTGCGCACCTCGGGAAAACGACAAAGCCGTGGCCCAGGCTGCCGTCGCCGAAGCCGAAGACAAAGCAAAGGCCGCTCGCCGATCAGGTCGAGAAGATCACCAAGCAGCTCGCGGCGGATAAGACCGCGGCGGACAAGACGGCGGCCGATCAGCAGGCCAAAATCGAGGAGCGGGAGAAAAGCAAATTGCCGATTTGCAAGGCTCGCTGGCGAAGTGGCAGGCCGACCACAAGCGGATCACCGACATCGCCAACACCAAGGAAGCGCAGCGCGCCGAAGCTCGAGCAACAAACGATCGAGCTCAACCGGCGCGTCGCCGACCAGCAAGCGAAGAACGCCAGCATGTTCAAGATCGCCCAATGATATTCTCACACGATACGAGAAATTCGGCCTGGGCGATGCCCTCACCGCCCGCGAACCTTTCACCGGCATCACCCGCGTGAAGTTACAAAGCCTGTTCGAAGACTATCAAGACAAGCTGGTGGATCAGCGCATCAAGCCCGTCGACACAAGCACAGCGGAGACGAAAACCACTCCGGCGCCGGACAAAGCCGGGAAAGCCGAAAGCCAGCGCGGCCAAGGCCAACGAGCAAAAGGACCAAGCCGTGATCGTATCGGAGTTACAGGGCATCTTAGGCCCCTTCCTGAAAACGCCAACGGTTCCCTGCCGATGACCAGGAGGAATACTCCCCACACCACCCTGCCCCGCGCTGGTTTCGCGCATCGGGGGTCGGCGAGAAACGACTCCGTCCTTGCCATTAACGGGCGGCCCCGCCTGGGAGAAGCCGGATGTCGTTGCCGGCGCGTGTCTCCTGCGCCGTAGGTCTTTTCGCCGCGCTCGCCGCGGTACCCATCGCCAAGGCCGGTGACCTCCTCCGCGGCGGCGCCCCGGCCCGGCACCCGCGGCACCGTACCGGGCCACCGCGAGCAGTGCGCAAGCTGCGGCGGCGGCCCGCGCCAATGCCCAGGACGCTCTGGCCAGAACCACCCAAGCCGTGAAAGCCGTTGCAGGCATTGCAAAGTGCCGCTCGCAATGCCGCCGCCGCAGGGGCAAACAATCTCGGTCGCAATCCCGTCAATGGCCTTCAGTTGCCCAATATCCCGAACGGCCTGGCCCCGGGTGGCTCGTGGTCGATCCGGGCGTGCCGGCCAATCCGAGTCTGTGGCAGGGCGCCCTGCTCCCCCAACAGACCACTAGCGGCAGTCAGACGGTTCGTCGATGTCAAGCAGACCGCGCCGCAAGCGATCCTGAACTGGCAAACCTTCAACATCGGCAAAAAGACCCTCCTCAAATTCGATCAGGACGGCCGGCGGCAACGAGACGAGCAGTGGGTCGCCTTTAATAAAATCAACGATCCAACGGTGTCCCTTCCCAGATTCCTCGGGTCGATCCAGGGCGAACGGGCAGGTTTACGTGATCAACCGCAACGGCATCATCTTCGGCGGGTCATCCAGGTTAACACGCACATCTTCGTCGGCTTCCTCACCTCTCGATCAACGACAGCCTGCTGAGTCGCGGTTTGCTCAATCCTCGACTTGACCGACCCCAATCTCTCCTTCCTCTTTTCGTCAGCCGGTGGATCTGGCGATGTCACCGTTCAGCCAGGGGCCGAACTATCCGCGCCCACCTCGGCCGCGCATGTCGGCGGGCGCGTCGCGCTGATTGGTCCGAACGTCACCAATGCCGGCACCATCTCCACCCCGGACGGACAGACTGTCCTCGCCGCCGGCTTGCAGATCGGGATGCTTGCGCATCCAGGCCTGGACCCGAGTTTGCGCGGCGTCGACGTCTTCGTCGGCAATGTCGATAGCACGAGCGGGACCGCCACCAACACCGGCTTGATCGAAACTCCGCGCGCCAGCACGGTGATTACGGGCAAACAGGTCGATCAACTCGGAGGTCATCGACAGTTCGACGTCGATCACCCTCAATGGCCGTGTCGATCTCCTGGCCAATTACAACGCCATCCCCAACTTCACCGGAACCTTTAAGCCGGATCAGCCCCCCAAACGCGCCGGCGGTTTTTTCCGCAAAGCTCTGGAACGGTCACGCTGGACCAAATAGCGTCATCCGCATTCTTCCGGAAGTCAGCAGCACGCAAACTGTCCCGGGCACCCCAATTAGCGCTTCCTTCGCTGGTCAACATCCAGGGACAGGCTGTCATTTAGCCGCCGATTCCTCGATTCTCGCACCGGCGCGATTCTTCCGACCGGCTCGACAGCGATCGTTCCCATCAGCAACGTACCGCTCGTTGGCACAGGCACGAATAGTTTCAATCTTTTCTCCGGTGTAAATATCAGCGCCGGCAAGTGGGTTATCAACGGAAGCGGGAAACGGCACGACGGATCAATTCACCCTTTCCGGTGGCCAGATTACCTCGACCGCGGCCGCGACCATCAACGTCGCCGGAACAACCGATGTTCTCGGTGCCTGTCACGCAGAACATTCTATCACTGCAGTTACGCGGCGGCGAATTAGCCGATTCGCCTGTCCAACGCACGGGAAGCCCTTCGCGGAACGGCACTGACGGTCGATATTCGGCAGACGGGTGTCTTCAACGGCACGGCTTGGATCGGCACGCCTTTGGGCAATGTCTGGGGATTCGCCGGTCTCATTCCCCACACCCGTAGCGGAACTTACCGAAGCTGGTGGAACGGTTACCCTTCTCGCGGGTGATTCGGTCGTGATGCAAAGTGGGTCCAAGGTCGACGTTTCTGGTGGTTGGACCAATTTTCAGGGGCGCCATGGTCCAGACCACCCGGGTCATGTCGGGAGGTTATCTTTTTGATATCTCGCAAGCCACGCCCGATCGCATTTATGATGGGATTTACACGGGTATATTTACCGATAGCCATCCCCGCTACGGTGTCACCAACGATTACACCAGCCCCACTCGCTCTGACCGGCGCGCACTTCGAACCCACCTATACCACAAGGAGCGGCCGGCGGCTCGATCGCGATTTCCGCGGCAAGCGTCGCGCTCGATGGATCCTTGCTAGGCAACACCGTGATCGGCCCGCACCAGCAGGACGAATGCTCCGGCCGGCAGCGCACTGGCGATCACTTTTCAAGAAGGAGAAACCCCGCCACTTTCCACTTTTCCTCGCCTTCGCCACCCACGATTTACTTTCAATCGAACCCTAACCTGGCTCCCGCGGATCCTTTTGCCGTCAATTTAGCGGGGGGTTCCGCTGCCGCTGCGCGCGGACCGCAGGACGGAAGTCGTTCTCTCGCCCGATCTGGTTAGTGCGGATGGGTTTGCCACCATCAATATCAATAATGCCGACGGGAACATCGTCGTCCCACCAACGTCGCGATCAAAACTCCCGCGGGCGGCTCGGTCACATTCGCCGCGGCTAACATCGATATCGAAGGCCAGGTCATTACGCCCGCCGGCAACCAGAGCTATACAACCTACAACCTCTCGCCACTTCGACGACTTCGCCGCCTGACTTGGCGCCACCGGCGCCGGGCCGCGGATTATTTACCTTGGGGGCCAGGGCCTTCTCTCGACGCAGCCGGCCTCATTGTCGATAACCGGCCATCCCTCATCGACGGCCAACCAAGACCCGCTGAACGCCCACGGCAACGGCCATCGCGATCACTCTCGGAGGCAACAAGATTTCGACCTCCACGGCGGGCGGTCGCGACGACCAATGGCGGTTCGATCACCGTGCAAAGTTTTAGCAGCGATCTCGCGCCGGGCAGCATGATCGATGTTTCCGGCGGTTGTCGCCTTTTCCGGGACAGGCAAGCGTACCTATGGCAACGGCGGCAGCATCGATCTCGAGGCCGGGCGAGACCCGCAGGCCACTTATCAGCTCGGGGGGTATCTTCAACTGGGCTCGACACTCAAGGGCTTTGCGGGTGGCAAAGGCGGTTCGCTCAGCATCCTGGCGCCTCTGATCCAGGTGGGCGGTAACCGCACCCCAGTCTGGGGTTCTCCTTTTTTCGCCGGATTTCTTCGATCAGGGCGGCTTTTCGAGTTTTGCGCTGACTGGCATCGGCGCAATCGATGCGACCGGCCATGTTGTGCCAGCCGTACGCATCGCCGGCAATACCTACATCGCACCAATAGCGGAAAAGTTATGTCGCCGAATCGTTCGGCGGCCCCGGCAGCGCACCCGTCCTGCAGCCGACGCTGGAACCGATGGGCTTCCGCTCTCCGGTCAGCCTCACCTTCAATGCTTTGGGATTCTTCGATAGCAACCCCAGCACGGTGAGTCCGGTCCTTATCTTCCGAGGGCGACTTCGTCATGGAAAGCGGCGCCGTCATCAGGACCGATCCGCAGATGAGTGGAGCGGGCAGTGTCAAGATCAACGCGAATGGCAGCAACCAGCAGACCGCAACGATCTTGGGCTCGATCATCGCGCCTGGTGGAAACCATCTCCGTTAGCGGCTCCGCCAACTCGACTTCCGCTTTTGGAATCGTACCCAGTGTTCTGCCCCACCGTTTATCTCGGGCCGCACGCCTCTCTTTCCGCAGCAGGAACAACTATTCTCATCCCGGAGTCGCGGGGCTACCTGATCCGGGGCGGTTCTGCCAGGGGGGAACGATCACGGTATCCGGCAATATCGTGGCTGACGCGGGCTCGCGGTTGGACGTCTCCGGCAGTTCCGGGATTCTCCGATCTCTCTCCCGCCTACAGCGGAGCGAGCGATCCGCTGCTGGGAGCATTGTCCGGTTCGGTCATCGACACACCGACCCGGGGCTCGCGCTTTGCGTTTCGCGGGACCATCATCCCCGCGCTGCCAGGGCTTTCCCACCACCCCTGGAGAGCAATGGATTGAACGGATCGTTCTCCGGCACACCGCTCGTGCCCACACAGGTGGAAAGCAACGGCGGTTCGATCCACTCTATCTGGCGGTGAGTTGCTCCCTCGCCAAATTCAACTCTGCTCGGAGCGGCGGGCGGGAGCGGGTGCGCAGGGCGGGAGCCTCACGGTTTCCTCCGGCAAGTTCCTCCTCGGGACGCCACTAAATCCGACTCTCATCGTCACACAAGGGACTCTCTCCCTCAACCATATCACCAGCCCGGGACAGGGCGTGATCGGCAGCCGGTGCTGGACCGTATGGGGGAACGCTATTGTCGGCACCGGATATTTCGCCGCCAATACCTTCCTAAACGGCGGAGGTTCGATTTCCTGAACCTGAAAGGTTCGGTTTGCATTCGCTGGCCCGGTTACCATCGCGGCCCGCAATACGTTGCAGATCGGCAAGCGCCGCGTGATTACCGCGGATTCGTCGGTCAGCTTGAGTGCGCCGTATGTCATCCTCGGCCAGCCGTTCAAAGGCGCCGTTGCAGCCCTCGGAACTCGGTGCAGTGTTCCTGAGCGACGGCGGTAACTCAGTCAACCTCTTTCCGTCGTTCGGTCGGGCAAACTCACGGTGCACGGGCTAGTCTCATCGATCTCGGAAACCTCTCGCTGCAAAATATTGGAAGCGCCAATTTCATCGCCGATGGCGGGGATATTCGGGGGGATGGCACACTCGACGGTCGCGGGAGATATTTACTTTCGCGCGGGTCAGATCTATCCGCCCTCCGGCGTCCGCTTTACCATCGCCGCGTATGATCGAAACGTCCTCGTCGCGTCGAGCAGCAATAGCAACCCGACCGTCACGCTGGCCTCCGCTACGCTCCCGCCAGGTTTTGGGGTCGGTTCGCCACTGCTCGGTTCGACCGTCACGAGTATCAGGCGGCGTTACCGTGACCTTGGCCGCAAACGCCAATGCCACCATCTCCGGTGCCACCCCGACCGGAGTGACGTTCGCCCCGGGCTCGAGCTCCGTCACGATCGCTGGAATCCGGGTCGCGCCCACTCCCGCTCTCCGCCGGCGGCCAGGTTAAATATCTACGGTTCGAATATTACCCAAGGTGGAGTCCTGCCGCGCACCGCTGGGTAGCATCAATATCGGCTGGGATGGCTCGGGTTCGTCGCCGCAGGATTTTCCTCACAGGAGCCGGAAGTCGTGACCGCAATGGCACCGTCGCGATCGCGCAGCAGATTACTCTGCAGCGCGGCAGCCTCACTTCTGTCTCGGCCATCGATTCCCTTCACCGGAAGCGGCCGTCGTCATTCCTGACGGGTTCATCGTGAATGGAACGCAATGGGTTGATGCTACAGGAGTGAACATCGTCACTGGCGGCGTTCCCGGCAAATCCGGTCACCCATCTCGGGCGCCAACGTCTCGGACCTGGCGGGCTCCACCATCGATGTGCGTGGCGGCGGCGATCTTTACGCTTACCAGTGGATCCCGGCAACGGGGGGAGCACGGATATTCTTGGAACCGCGGCAGTCAACTGGCTGGCCAACACGACCTACAACGCCGGCGCGCTCGTGAGCCTTCAACGGAGCGACGTGGACAGCTCGAGTTTCAAATGTCAATCAGCCCCCCTCGACCAGCCAGTTCTGGAGCCAAGTGCCCCAAAGCTTCGCAGTCATTCCCGGCTACCAGTTTGATTACGCCCCTATGTCAGCAGCGGACTTAAGGTCGGTGACCAGATTTACCTCGGAGCGAGCAACGGGCTGGCCGCCGGTTTCTACACCTTAGCTGCCGTCACGTTACGCCCTGCTCTCGAATGCGGTTTTGGTCACGCCGCAAAGCACGGCGCCACTCGGAACCTTCACCTTGACCGATGCTTCCAGCACGGTGGCCGGATATCGACTCAACACTTTGACCCCACCGGCACCGGCCAGTCCTTGGTCGCAAGTTTCAACGTGGCGCTTTCTTCGGTGACGCGGGCGCGAGCTCAATATACCGACTTCTTTGCCACGACTTCCCTGCGGACGCAGATCGACACCAACGGTTCGCCGATTCCCCGCTTACCGATCGACGCAGGCAGTTACCGTGGTTTCGGGAGCCACGTCCCTCGTGTTACAAGGCGAGATTGACGGCCATGCGCCGGCTGGTGGCCGCGGCGCAACGATCGACCTCAGCACCAAGGCCGACATTCTCATTGGCGGGCCCGGCGGCTCCGCCCCGGCGGAACGACTTTCCTCGATGCGTCCCTCCTCAATTCGTACGGCGCGGAGAGCCTGCTCATTGGCGGTATCCGCCAAACCGGTTCCACGTCCCATCACGATCACGGTCAATACCCCGAATATCGAAGTCGACAATGCCGGCGCCCCGCTGATCGGCTCCGAAATTATCCTCGTCGCTACGAAATCCCTCACTCTCGAATCCCGGTGCGGAAGTAATCCAGCAAGGCGCGATTCCACGCGGCGGGGAATTATCCGACACTGCCGCTGGCCATCGGCACCGCCGGTACGAACGGCAGCGGGGATGGCGTGCTCTTGCGCGTGAGCGGACGCATCCGCGCAACTCATCCGCTCGGGGCGTCAGCAATTCCATAGTGCCCCAACTCACGATCGGCCCCGGCGCGGTGGTCTCGGGTGCAAACGTCACCATGGATTCAACCGCCGAGTCACCCTCGACCCGGCGGCCAACCTTCTCGGTCAAAACATCACCCTCGACGCGGGGCGCATCAGCATCCTGCTGCCCAATCCCGGCCCCTTGCAAACGGCTCCTGGCCTTGTGCTGCAAGGGACGTCGCTGGCCGATCTGGCCGCATCGGGAACCCTCGCCTTGACCGGCTACATGTCGATCGATTTGTACGGAACAGGAACACTCTCCACCGGCAACCTCACCCTCCACACTCCGGATCTGCGCGGACCGAATGGCGGTTCCTTCGTGATCGATGCCGCCGCGGTGACGCTGGACAACGTTTCCGGCCAACCCGGCTCCGGCCCGATCGTCCCGACCCAGCCACTCGCCGGCACACTCACGGTCAATGCGCAAACCGTCACCATCGGGCAGGGTCAGATGAACGTCGACCAATACGCCAACGTGGCGCTCAACGCGTCGAATGGCATCCTCTTCCAGAATAGCGGGGGGACTCGCGATCTCCGGGAACTTGACCATCACTACCCCGTAGATCGTGGCCGCAAAGCTCGCCAACCAGACCGTATCCGTCGCGGGCGTGCTGGACATCGAGCCCATCGTCGGAGGCACGAGTAGGTTGACCAGCGGCCTCGCCGCAACTTTGACGATGACGGGAAGCAGTGTCGTCGAAAACACCAATATTTACCTGCCGACCGGCACGGTGGCCCTGCACGCCACGGGAGCCGCCGGCGATGTTTCCGTAGGCGGGCGGATCGATGTCAGCGGAACGGAGCACCTGCTTTACGACGTCCCCATCTTCACCGACGGTGGGCAGATCAGCCTCACTTCCGACCTCCACGACATCACCGTGGCCGCGGGCGCCGCTCTCGTCGTGGCGGCTCAACCGGGTGGCGGCAATGCGGGCACCCTTTCGGTGAGCGCTTCGAACGGCGGCTTCTCCGCACCTGACAACACCATGTCCGGGCAGGGCGGCGCGGGAGGGGCCAATGGAAACTTCATCCTGGATGTAAAAACAGTTCCCAACGATAGCGTCGTGGCTATCGACAAGGCGCTCGACGAAGGCGGCTTCACGCAGTCACGCAATTTCCGCATCCGCAATGTCGTCGATTCCGCTGCTCATACCATCACCGTCGGCAATGCGACGGCTCTCAATTACACGCTATCATCCGATATAGGCGATATCCTGGCGACCGGAACGATCAACGCCTCTGGGCCACAGGGCGGAACGATCAACCTGATTTCGGCGGGGGAGTGTCACACTGGCCAGCGGGTCCATCCTGAACGCGGCCGGTACACAAGGCTTCAGCGCCCGCCGGCAAAGGCGGAGCCGTCTCCTCGAAGCCGGTTCGGAAAAGAACGGGACGCTCACTTTACTTCCTCTGGGCAGCGGGCCCCAGGTCGATATTCAGTCCGGTTCCCAGATCATACTGTCCGTGGCCGGTAACGTTCCCAGCAGTTCCGTCGCAGCAGTCGCGAACACAGCCATCAATCTGCCCGCGATCGACCATGGCATGGATGTCATCACCGCCAGCAGGCAATGGCACCATCACTTTCGCGGACGGCACTACCGCCGTCCTCACCGCCAATACTCCGATCGCCGTCGCCAACGCTGTTTCCGTAACGCTCGCCAATAACGGCATCGTGACCTTTGCCGGAAGCGCCGGCCTGGGCCAGCAGACAGGCACATTGCACATTCGCGCGCCGCAGACCGCAGATAATCACGATCTTCAGGTGAAGCCCATCGAAGGAGAGATCGAGGACGCCTCGCAAATCATCATCGAGGGATACGCAGTTTACCAGGCAGCCGGTAATACGATCAGCGGAACCAACAGTGCCGTCGCCAGTCAGATTCTTGCCAATTGGCAATACCTTCGCCGGAGCGAAGGGAACCACGACAGCGGGTTACACCGCCATGCTCAACCGCCTTTTTTCCGGCAGCCACGTTGCCGGCAGCGGGAGCCAATACGATCTGTATTCCAATCTGGCCATGATCGAGCCGGGCGCCGAGATCGTCAGCACGTCCGATCTGACGCTGAGCGGCAATTGGGACCTCGAAAACTTCAAATTCGGCCCGAAGGCGACCGCGGGCGACCTCACGCTCCGCGCGGCGGGAAATCTGATCTTCAACTTCAAGGCCAGCTTGAGCGATGGCTTCGGTGGAACTTCGCAATTCGCTCTCTGGGACATGCAATTGCTGCCCGCGGGAAGTCAGTCGTGGTCCTACCCGGCTCGTCGCTGGCGCCGATCTCACTGCCGCCGATTAACCACCAAGTGCAACCTCTCGCCAATACTCGGCTCGACGAGCGGGTCGCTCATGTTGGGCAAAGGCAGCGGCGCCCTGCCGACCGCGAGCACCACTCAGCCTCGTTCGGCCATTATCCCGACTTCTACCAAACGATCCGCACCGGAACGGGCAGTAACGACATCGCCGCTGGGAGGGACGTTCAATTTCTCAATCCCATCGCCACGATCTATACGGCCGGCACACAGGCGCCTGCCATGGCCGAATTCAGCCTGCCAATCTTAAATTACCATGAGCACCTCAGGTAATCTGGGCTCACCCCAAGCGCCCTTTTACCCGGCGCTCTACAGCATGGGATGGTGGGAGCGTCACGATTACCGCCCCAAAACAATTTCATCCATCTCGGGGTGAATGGCGCGGGCCGATTCGAGCAAGGAAATGCCCACCAACTGGCTGTATCGGCGCGGCTATGTCGATCCATCAAGCGGCAACTTCGGACTTTCTCCGAAAGGCGAGATCGCCTCGACGACTTGGTGGGTTGATTTCAGTAACTTCTTCGAAGGGGTGGGGGCTTTGGGTGGTGGCGATGTCTCGTTGATCGCAGGGAATGACGTGAGCAACGTGGACGCCGTCATTCCCACCAACGCACGAATGCCCGCCGGAAAGCCCTCGACCGACAACATGCTTCAACTAGGCGGGGTAATCTGCTGGTTCGTTCCGGCCACGATATCAATGGCGGCGTCTATTATGTGGAACGCGGGTACTTGGAACGCTTCAAGCCGGCAACACCATCCATACGAACGCGACGCGGAACGCCAGAATCAGTGGCCCCACGACCGCGGATCAATTGCCGACAACCTTCTTCCTCGGACAGGGCAGCTTTTAACATCAGCGCGCGCAGCGATGTATTGCTTGGACCAGTCGACCAATCCTTTCCTCTTGCCGGGGGGTATCAACAATAATTTCGCCTATAAATCCTATTTTTCCACTTACCTCCCGACGGACGAGGTGAACGTCTCTTCGTTGACCGGTAACGTGACGGTCCGGGACGCGGCGAACGGCGGCGCCGTCGCTGCTCAATTGGTACAACAACGATCTTCTTACCTTTGGAAACACCACCTCCTACGCTAACAGCCAGCCATGGCTGAGATGGACGAAACAAACGTCACGAATTTTGCGACCTCCCACGCTCCTGATGCCGCCCTTGCTCAACATTACCACCTTTTCGGGCGATATTAATCTCGTGGGTACGATTACCCTCGCACCGTCGCCGATTGGCACGCTCAACCTCTTGAGTGCGGGAGCGATCAATGGCCTGCAAGTAAATAGCTCTCCCGGGACCATAACCTCTGGGGTTCAAGCAAAATCAATGTCTCGGACGCAAGCCCGGCCGGCATCCCGCAAATCACCTCACCCAATTCCTTCGCCACACAAACGGCCAATACCAATGCGGCCCCTGCTCTCCAACTTCCCGACGCTGTTTTCGGAGTCTGGTTCGACGACCGGTAGTTTCAGCGTCGTTCAAACCAAGGTCGCTTTGCACGACAGTAGTCTGCTGCACGCCGATGACCCGGATCCCATCCACATCTATAGCGGCAACCGGGGACATTTCCGGTTTCGCGCTGTTCGCTCCCAAGGAGACTCGCGTGTTAGCCGGTGAGGACGTTACCGACGTCGCCCTCTATATTCAAAATGTGAGCGATCAGGACATCTCGGGTTGTTTCGGCGGGGCGGGACATCGTGCTTTACGATCCGGGCTCCGCGTTGCGCCAACGGGCGCAATCCCCGGGGAATACCCTCGGCACTTTTACCATCGGATCTCCAAGCCCGGGCGCTCCCCTCGCGGGAGATATCCAGATCAATGGTCCCGGAACACTGGAGGTGCTCGCTGGACGCAACCTGGATCTTGGCGATGGGCCGAATTACAACGATGGCACGGGCGTAGGCCATTACCAGCATTGGGAATGCCGCAATCCATTCCTGCCCTTCGACGGGGCGAGCATTGTGGCCATGGCTGGAATCGGCGGCCCCGGTGATCTCCTAGGCAATGGCACGCTAAATTTTCCAAGCTTTGCGGACCAGTTTCTCTCGAGCGGGGCTTCCGGGTCCAGCACCTATCTGGCCGAATTGGGGCTCAAAAGCTCCGCCGTGGACAGCTTGTCGGAGGAACAAAAGGCTCTCCTCGCCCTCCAGGTCTCTATCTCATTCTCCGCGACGCAGGCCGCGACCACACCACGGCCGCCTCTGCCACGGGTTTGACCGGTTTCGGCGCCGGCTACGACGCCATTTCGCAGCTCTTTGGCAGCTCGACAGCACGGGAGACATCAATACCCGCTCCCGCGACATTCGCACCAAGAGCAATGGTTCCATCAGCCTGGCGGCTCCGGGCGGTTCCCTTACCCTGCAGACGTCCACAGCCACCGCCACGCTGGCTCCGCCGGGCATCATCACGGAAGGATGGCGGCGGCATCTCGATCTTCACGAAGGGCGACGTCAACCTTGGGGTGTCGCGCATTTTCACTCTTCGCGGAGGGGACATTATCATCTGGTCCTCCACCGGTAGTATTGCCGCCGGGCAGTTCGCCCAAAACAGTCGCCTCAGCGCCACCGACACGGGTTCTCATCGACGCCATCAGTGCCGATGTAAAGACGGATCTCGCCGGCCTGGCCACCGGCGGCGGCATCGGTGTGTTGGCCACCGTGGGGGAAGGCGTACCTCCAGGTAACGTGGACCTCATTGCACCGGATGGAACAGTGGACGCCGGCGATGCCGGCATCCGGGCGCACCGGCAATCTGAACATTGCCGCCGTTCGTGTCCTCAATGCCGACAACATCCAGGTCGCCGGCACCTCGTCGGGGACCCCGACACCTGTTGTCCCGGCCGCCCCGAACATTTCCGGCATCACTCAAGCCAACGCGGCCACAGCGAGCACCGCCAGCGCCGCCGAGGAAAACGCGAAGAGAAATCAGCCGCCGCCTCCCCTGGAACCGGAAGATTCCACCATCACCGTCGAAGTTCTCGGATACGGTGGCGGCGACAGTTCGGACCGATGACACCTCAAGCCAATGAGGCGCCGCCTCAACATCCCAACGCTATGAATCGAAATACCATTCGCATGACCATGATCGCCAGGTACGCTGGATTGCTTTTCCTCCTGCCGACACTCTCTGGCGCCCTCGCTCTCGAGGCCGATTTCGGCGCCCTCAAGGCAAAGGCTGAAAAGGGGGGATGCCGAAGCGCAGTTCCTCTTAGGCAGAGCCTTCGCCCGCGGCGAGGGCGTCGCGAAAGATTCGGCAAAGGCCGCCGAACTATATCGAAAGGCCGCCGAGCAGGGAAATGCCAAGGCCCAGAATAACTTGGGCTCACTCTATCTGGATGGGCTTGGTGTGCCTCAAGATCACCAGGAAGCGATGAAGTGGTATCGCCAGTCCGCCGAGCAGGGCACGGCCCTGGCCGAGGATAATCTCGGACAACTATTGACCAAAGTAAGACCATCCCTCCAGACCAAAAGAAGCGGAGCAATGGTTTCGCAAGGCGGCCGACCAAAACTTTGTCACCGCGCAATATCACCCTCGGGGAACTCTATTTCCGTGGAGGAAAAGATTTTCCACCCCACGATGACCAGGCGCTGGCCTGGCTCTCCAGGGCGGCGGCGGAGAAATACGCCCCGGCGCAAAATCTTCTTGCCCCAAATTTACGAAAAGGGCCGCGGCGTGGAAAAGAATCTGCCGAAGGCGGTGGAGCTTTTCCCGCGAAGCCGCCGAAGCGGGAGACGCCCTCGCGCAGGAAAATCTCGGACGCCTCTACGCCGAGAACAAAGGACTGCCCATGGACTTTCCGCGAGCCTGGCTGTGGCTGACCTTGAGCAGTGAGCAGGGAAACCTATTGGCCGAAAAGCGCCTCATGGAACTGGAACTCATTATGGGGCTGCCCAAGGTGGAAGAGGGCAAGCGTCTCCTTGTGGAGTACCGGTCGAAGAAAAAGCCCGCTGCCTCGGAATCGCGTTAAATTCAAGCGCTGCGAATTGCGTCGCTCACGAAAGATGTATCGTCCGAATGAACTATCAAGCCCCTAACTGGCGCGTCGGCTTGAGCATCTCATTCGTTCTTGCCCTGCAAGCGGTCGGCGACGCGGCACAACCGAGGCTATCCCTTCCGTTCCCGAAAAGAGGCGCTACGAAGCGCTGCGGACGCATTGTCCATTTTCGGTAGCAGCCGCACCGACCGGCACGCTCGCACCGCCAGCATCCTTTGCGGCCAATTGGTTCGTCAGTGGAATCGGCCGCATCGGCAGCTCGGATTTCGTAACCATTGCGAGTCGTGACCTGTCTGCCGCGTTTCGCCTTTATGCGCAGGAGACCGATCCTAAAACCGCGTGACGCTGGCCAGTATCGGCTGGTCCGCGACGGTGGGGGAAAAGCATCGTGATCGTGCGCAAAGGAACCGAAACCGCGCGGTTGGAGTTCAACGAAGCCCAATTGCGGGCCGCCCCAACGGTTCCGAACGCGGCAGCACCCGCGGCCCCCCACCCCTTCCTAATCGAATCGCCCCGATCAACGGGCGCCCCCGGCGTGAATCCTGGCATCGCGAGACCTCGGACGCCTGCGTCGACGATCGTGGAACCCGTGTTCTCGCCCATTACTAACCGCCCGATCCCCCCCCCCGCCACGCCAATATATTCCGCAGCAGTAGGCCGCGCGAAAGTGAGAAGGAAAGAGGGCCCTGTTGCAAGCTCGCCGCACCTCGAATCCGGGCTCCATTACCTTGCCGGTTTCGCTCGATTTGATGTCGCTTACGGTCGCTGATCGATGAAACTCTTCCGAGAACAACGCCATCCTTGGGCGTAGCCGCAAAAATGCAAAACCCCACCGCTAGGACAGCGGTGGGGTTGTGGAAGGATTAACGATTTACGGGCTGAACTTCAAGGACCGTCCGCTTAGGCCACCGCGGCCGAGCGGCGACGACGGATCATACCGAGGAGACCGGCGCCACCGGCGAGAGCGGTGAGCGCAGGACGGTTTCCGGAACGGCCGAACCGGTGAAGGTAAGGGTACCATCCGGAGTGAGTGTGAACGTGCCCACATCCGTCCGGGTGTTGTTGCCGTAATGGTAAAGCTCGAGAGATTTATTCAAGCTCGAAGAGACAGACGCCTCCGTCGAGGGGTTGAAGAAACCGAAATCGATCGTTGTCGGAGGGCTGAAGCGAAGCGCACCCGTATAGTTGCCTTCGCTGTCTTGATGGACCTCCACTTGTTCAGCGCTCGGGCTTGTAAGGCCACCGGCGTTGAATTGGCTCTGATAGCTGGTGATACGGCCACCCGGCGTCAGCAAAGTAGTGCCCGATGCGGCCTGCTTGAGCACCAGTCAAGGGTTGCGTCGCCCACACGTTGGTGTTGGTTCCGATGGAACCGGTGCGGCCGGACACGCCCCAAACCAGATTGGAAAGGGCATTCCATCCGCCATCGGTGGTGTTGAAGACAGTGTCCAGGTCAGCCGACGACAAACCACCCCGAATTCCACGCCACCCGCAGCGTAAAAGCTGCCGAAAGTGAGATTCAGAGTAGACGTGGTGGTGAACAAGGTATTGCTGGCCAAGATCTACTTCGAGGGTCGAAACCGCTGTTATTGGTAGTACGGAAGTTGATCAGAAGATCGCCCGCCGTAGCCGCCGCGTTGACGGCGGTTTGAGAGAGGGTCAAACCCGCAAAAGCGAGCGCAACCGTGGTGATGATGCGTTGGGTTTTCATATAATTAATAGAGACCAATGGAGATCGCATTCAGAACCCACCCTTGGGAGTCGGTGCACGGCCAGATAGCCTGCACCGATCCCGAGAAGCAGGAACCTGAATCAGTTAGAAGTTGCTGGTGATAACGGCACCTTCAACAGACTTCTGAACACGCACATTGGCGTTGAAAAGAAGGCCAGATTGAAGAATATTACCGCTGGTTCCGTGCACAGAAGTCCCCCCGCCGTTGTTGTTGTTGACATCGGCGTCGGTGCTGAAGATTTCGTCCGCGATCGCGTCGGCCGCGGTCTTGGCGTCACCGCCGAGACTGCTGAGGTAGAACATGTGCTCATAACCCCAGAAGGAGTATTTGCCATTGTCCACGTTGGCTTCCGTGAAGGGTACTCCATTGTAGCTCAACTGCACCGCATTCCCGCCCACTGCCGCGTCCGAAGTACCAAGATAGCCGATGAAGTAAGCAAACTTGCCGGCGATCGACTGTGCGCTCACGATGCCAGAAACGTCGGCGAGGGTGCCGCCGTCGGTCGTGAGGTGAGCCGGGTTTGTGGATTGAAGCACCGCCTTCACGTCGCCGCCGCCGATATAGCCAGAGTGACCGTCAAGGAGCCAGTTGACGCCGAGTTCAGTGTTGAGCGCTGCGTCGGCTGGCCAGAGGTCAAAACTCGCGACCGTCGAACCCGGGCCGCCGGTCTGGCGTCCGTCCGCCTGGTGCGAGGTGCTCGTCGCGCCGAAATCCAGCGCAAGCTGGACGGTGGGGTTACCGAAGCCATTCTGAGCTTCCGCATGGGCGTTGATACGCGTACCGGAATCTTCGTTACGGCCAACCAAGCAGAGGTAGGTGGTCACGTCAGAAGGCGAGCCAGTGATCATGGACAGCGGAATCGCGCCGCCCTGAATGAGGCTGAGCGCATTCTGCGTGGTGATGTTCGTGATGGCGAGCGGCGTGGCCGAGGTCACACCGAGAACCCACTGGAAGGCGACCAAACCGACCGCGCCCTTCGGACCAGCGACGGCACCGGCAGGCACGAGATCCGCCCCCGCGATGGCCGCTTGAGCATCCGGTCCACCAACGGTGGCAGAGCCGATCGAGGCCGCGCAAGACGCTGCAAACGCGTCGGACAACGCAACTTCAGGAGCGTGATCTTCGGTGGCGAAACCACTCGCGAGAACAAAAGATCCCGCGAACGTCGGGACGCCATCGGCGCTGAAACCGGTCTGGGTCGTCAGGGTCGTTCCATCGGCCGGATAGTGGCCAACAATCACATTCGGCTTGGCCACATCATAGACACCGGCGAGCGAGCCCGTCCAATAGGTCTTGATGATGACGGCCGGATGACCGGCAGAATTGAGCGTGCCGGAGTAGATGGCAGCGCCTTGCTTGTAAGGATTGGCGTTATCGCAAGCAAACGAGAAGCCGGCGTCGAGGACATGGCTGATGGCCTGGTGGACGCACGCGCGATACGTGGTCGCTCCAGAGATGTGGATCGTAGTCGCCGCTGAGACGGATCCGGCATACGCCAGAGCCAGGCCGAGCAGTGCTGCAGTCTTGGACAATAATTTCATTTTTAGTAGGGTTTGGTCGGTTAGTGATCAGCCGCGAGTCCAAAGTCAGATGGCTTCGAGACTGGATTCGATCAAAGTTGTATAGGGCCTCCGTCACATTAAGATGACCGAACTGTCACAACGACGTTACGTTTTCGGTGGAGAGGCAAGCGGCGGGGGTATTTCGATCTATAAATAATTTATTGACGCGAAAAACGGCGTACCAACGTTCAATTCCCGGGCTCAATGGTTGGCCACGAGACACGGCTCGATTGTCACCACCACCCTCGTGGCCTCAATCGGAACTGGTCGATTTCCAGAAACGCGCGCTCACTTGGGAACGCTGGGGCCTGCACTCTACTGGGCGGCAGTGCCGGATTTCAGACGCGCAAGGTCCGACCGGAGTTCTTCACAAAGTCCGTTCACCTGCAGGACCACGCGATTGTCCGGCTCAAAAACCGCGCCCAAACCATTCGCCGCGCGGGTGGCGTAGACAAGCGCTTCCTCATACTGTTGTCGCCGCCCAAGACGCGCCCAAGCTGGTAGCATGTCCGCAGCACACTGAGATCATGGGGGCCGAAAAGGCGCTCGCGGATGGCCAGGATATCCTTTAGCTCCTTTTCGGCGGCGGCAAACTCGGCATTCTCCCCTTGAGCCAGAGCCGCGGTGAAACGATTAAGCAGCGTCTCCGCGTTTTCGGCGCCAAGCATCTTTTCGAAGATCTCACCCGACCGGTGGTATTGCTGAATCGCCTCAACATATCCCCCCCGCAACTGCAAGAGCGTCGCCGAGCAGATGCCGCACGCGCGCGACTTCGAGATCGTCATCTCCGAGCATCCGCTCGCGACTGTCGAGAATTTGACGGTACTCCTTCACCGCCTCGGTAGGACGTGCCGTATCGGTAAGCAATTGGGCCAGGGCTCCCCGGCAACGCAAAGTCTCGTCGTGGTCCGGCCCGCAACGCCGCACAAAAATGGCCAGCAAAGTCCGCATTTCGGTCTCGGCTTCCAACGATCTGTTCAGTTTGCCCTCAGCGATGGCAAGCTCGAGCCGATCCGCCATCGTCTGGAAATCCTGAGGGCCGCGCTGCTGTTGATCTTCCGCCACGATGGCGGAAAGTTCTGTTTTCGCTTCGGAGTATTTGCCTTCCGAGATCAATTTACGGGCGGACTCCATCGAACGATCCTCGGTCTTGGCGAGGGGCGCCACGGGCGCGGACTGTTCCGACGCGGCGCGCAGCGAACCACCGGCAATCGAAACGAGGAGAGCAGGAACGAGAAGGGAGGATCGAATTTCGCGCATAGCTAGGGCTGCGTAGCGCGGACCAAGCGACCCGGCAAGTGACGATTGAGTGACGCCGAGCCTTTGGCAGCGCAGCGTTCCCGCTGGATGCAAGCGATCCCTGCTCACGCTCTGCTGCCCTGCACGGGGCCAGCAACTTCACCGAATCTTAACACCCCGGGCATGTGCTTGTGACCGGCTTCGACCAGTGTCTGCGCCGAACGCAAACCCTTCGCCTTTCTCCAAATGCCCCGATCCAGAAAAAGGCCTTCTCATCCACTCGACCGCCCCCCGGAAAGCGGCATCACCGAGAATCCGGAAGTTGAACGACGCGAGCCAGCAAAAGCTTCGAAAGAGGATGAAGCGCGCGTGACTACGCGCGATTCCACGGAAGATCACTTGCGGCTCTATCTGCGGCAGACCTCGCATCGCCTGCTCAGCCGTGAACAGGAGGCCGACATTTGCCGGCGGGTGGAGGCTGCCGAGGAGCAAATCCGCCGGCACCTTTATCGGTTCGGCTGCACGGCTCACGCTCATCTCCAGTTGGTCCGAAGGCTCCTTGCCGGGGAAGAACGTCTCGATCAAGCCGTGACCGCCGGCCGGCTCGAACGGCGCGAACGCTATCTCGCGGTTCTGGATCGCCTCGGCGTCCGACTGGAAAAAACGATCGGTCTCTGCGATCAGCATTACGTCCACTATCTGGCGCACCGTGGCCGGCCGGAAGCCGCACCATTCGCCCAGGCATTTTCGGAAGCCCACCAAAAACTCACCGCGCTCTATCCTCGGCTCTATTTCAAGTTCAGTGTCGCCGAGCAGTGCATCAAGCTCGTCGAAGAGGCCTGCCGGGCAATGACTTCCCCTTCCTCTCCGGCCACGACGGACCATGGGAGCAGGCACCATCCGCAATTGCGAATGTGGCTGAACCGGGAGGAATTTCTCGCGGAATTCCAGGAACTGAAACAATGGCAGCGCAAGGCGCTCGAAGCCCGCACGGAAATGGTGGAGTGCAACCTGCGCCTCGTCGTCTCGATCGCTCGTGAGTACCAGAACCGCGGCCAGCCTTTCCTCGATCTTATCCAGGAAGGGAACATCGGCCTGATGCGCGCGGTGGAGAAATTCGAATACCGGCGGGGATTCAAGTTCGCCACGTGCGCCGCCTGGTGGAATCCGCCAGGCGATCGGCCGCAGCATCGCGAACCAGGCCCGCACCATTCGCATCCCGACGCACATGATCGACATCCTCGCCAAGTTGATCCGCGTGCAGCGTCAGATGACCCAGGAAACCGGCCGCGAACCGGCTGCCGAAGATCTCGCGGCGGAGATTCACCTGCCGCTGCAGCGCGTGCGCGCCCTCCTCAAGATGGCCGAGGAACCGATCTCCATCCATACCCCGCTCGGCGACGAAGGCGGCTCGCATCTGGGCGACATGATCGAGGACCAGAGTGCCGAAGACCCGAGCAAACAGGCCGCCGTCACCATGCTCCGGGAAAAGGTCAACGCGGTGCTCCACACGCTCACCGAGCGGGAGCGCGAGATTCTCGAGCAGCGCTTCGGCCTCATCGACGGCCGCGAACGCACCCTGGAGGAAATCGGCCGGCACTTCAATGTCACCCGCGAGCGGGTCCGGCAGATCGAAGCCAAGGCCATGCGCAAGATGCGGCACCCGGAACGCCGCCGGCATTTGCAGGGGCTGGGGACATAAGTCGCGACGCGGGTTTTTACCCAATTCGCCGGATCGTTTGCCTCCCACGCCGCCGTCCGTGATCATGGCGGCCCCGAAGGCCACGCCCGTCGCTTCACCGCTGCGATTCATCGCGCCTCAAATTTTTTCCGCCACGGCGCGTTCTGTGTGGTTTAAAGACGCGCCTCACGGCACGCTGCACTCCTGCCGCAGTTCATCTCCCCGACATGCCTGTTCCCTCCCGCGCTTTTCTCGCTCCCCTGCTTCTCTCCTCTTCCTTGCTCTGCGCCGAGGATACGTCGCCGCTCGCGGACGACCGTACGCTGTCGAAAGTCTTCGTCGACCAGGCACAGATCGTCAGCAAACCGGCCACTGAGCAATACGCTCATCAGTCGTCCCTGCGCATCGTGAAAGGAGTCGGTTACGCGGTCTATCAGTGCAACGAAAACCACCCCCGAGGAAAACAAAAGCGGCCAGATCGCACGCCTGGCGATCTTCGAGATCGCGAATCCCACGGCAACAGTAAAGTGGGTGGATATCTCCGCCTCCGGCGATTCGTCCGATGGGCTGACTATTGGCGGAAAGTTCGTCTCCGCGCCGATGCTGCATCGCCTCGACGACGATACCCTGCGGATCTTTTTCACTTCGCGCTTTGCCGCCGATGTCGGTTCGGCCTATCGCGTTTTTTATAAGGACTACGTCCTCTCCACCGGCGCGCTCTCCGGTCTGCACACGGCGCGCTGCACCATCGCGCAGCAACCGAACGTCCTCGATCTCACGCAGGACGCCGTCCAGAAGCACCTCGACTTTCTCTTTGGCGCGGGCGTCGGCGCGGAGTTTTCCAGCGGCCTCAGCACCGCCGGGGATTTTCTGCCTTTCGACGGCCAGCTCTACAGCACCATCCAGATCAAGAACTCGCAGGATGGCCGCACGAAACTCTTGACGAATATTCTCATGCGCAGTGCCGACCAGGGCACGACGTGGGAGTTGCTCGGTGCGCCCGATCCGCGACTGCTGCCCGGCGCGGTCAAGATCCTCGCCGAGCCAGCCTTGACCGAAGACTCAAAGCACGTCTACCTGCACCTGCGTTCCAATGTCGCCAAGACGGGCTATGTGTTGAGCAAGGCGGATAAATCCGATCTCTATCATTTCGACGCGCCCGTCACCAAATGGACGTTTGGCATCGGCCGGCCCACGGTGTGCGACGCCGGCCAGCCATTCGGCCTCGTCGCCATGTTTGCCGCACCTACCGTCAACATGGGTCCCGGCACCGTGACCCGCAACCAATGCGACATCGTGCGGATCGATCCTACTTACACGACTTACACCCGCATTTTTTCGGTCGTCGATCCAAATGCCGTGAACACTCCGTTCCTGCAATTCTACGACGGCGACATCTATGTCACCTATTCCACGGGTCGGCGGCGCTTGATTCCGAAATTTGGCACTTCCGAAATCGTCTTCGGTAAACTCCCCGCGCGCGCCTTTCGCAAAACGCCAAATAAACCCCGTCACCCCATTCATCTCCATCCCCTATGTTTCCCTACGTCGCCCTCGCCGAAGATAAACCGTGGCAGCCCGGCCCGTACGCGGGCGTGGAGCTCAAGCTGCTGCATAAAAACGAAGTCACCGCGGCATGGTAGTGCTGCGCAAATTCCACGCCGGCACGATCGTGCCGGCGCACACGCATCCGGAGGCCAGTGAATGGGCCTGGATCCTCTCGGGCGGCTGGGAAGAAGGCGATACCCTCTACACGCCGGGCACGCTATTCTTCGTGCCGAAGGGCGTGCGGCACGGGCCGCATGTGGCGAAGACCGAGGTGATCAGCCTGACGATGTTTGACGGGCCGCTGACCGTAGCGTGAGTTCGTTCCGCTACGAGCGCTTCCGCGTCAGCATGATTTCGTTGCCCTCGGTATCCACACACATGGCGAGATGCGGCGGCTCGTCGTCTTCCGGTTGCGGCTCGCGAACCAGTTGTCCTCCCGCGGCGACGATCTCTCGCGCACCGGCGATGACATCCGGCACCTGAAAGCTCATCCCCGTCCACGTCCGCCTGCCCTCGCCGCCACCGTGGATGCCGATCACGCCGCCCGCGATCGACACTTCGCTAATGATGTCATTTTGCTTCAGCACCGTGCCGCCAAAGACCGTCGCGTAAAAGTGCACGGCGCGCGGCATGTCCGCGGCCCAGATCACGTATTTGAGTCGTTCGACGTTCATAGCGGTTTATTGTCCCTTCTTCTTGAGCATGCCGGGCGAGTTCCATTTGATAACATGGTAAGTCGCCGGCGTCTCACCGACGTTGCGGATGGCGTGCAGTTGATTCGACGCCTGGAAAATGACCGAGCCTGGACCGATTCGTTTCCACTCGCCATTGACCAGCGCCTCGACGGTGCCTTCCTTGATGATGAGCAATTCCTCGTCCGGATGCTGGTGCGGGGGGTGCGCCAATTCGCCGGGATTGAGCGTGGTGACGTGGATCTCCAGTTCGTCGAGCGTGGCCGTCGGGGCCTGGCAGATGCGGCGTGACTCACCCTTGGGCGTCTTGTGCACGGCGAGTTGCGTCCAGTCGAATACGGCCGAGCCCATCGCCTTCGGTTCCGGAGCGGCGGCATCCTGCGCTCCGGCCATCCCGCCGAGGCCGGCGGAAAGGGTGGCGAGGGTCACGAACAATTTGCGGGAGGGGGTCATGAGCGGAGCGTCGACTATTTTCCGGCGAATCCAACCTGGAAAAGCGGGCGGCGAACAAAGGGCACGCGAAATGCGCTCATGCCGGTTTCCACTCGGCTGCTCGCTCGCGCGCTTTCCCGACCTCCGTGGCCAGCGCCGATGCAAATCGCGCCTCCCTGGCCAGGGCTGTCAACGCCACCAGCGCCTGGATATCCTGGCGGTACTGTTCGCATCGCCGCCGATAACCGCGACGATCTTTCTGACAAACCAGCGTCTGCGGCGAACCCACGCGCTCGGTGACGTGAGTCATCTCCAGTCCGTGACGTTCGATTTCCCGGTGGAGATGCTGGCGTCGATCCTTGCGCACACGAAAGCGATGGCTTTGCTGCACGGGATCGCGAACGAAAGCCTGCAACACGCGGCAATCCTCGCACGCGCACGAAATTCTCACGTCCTGGCGCCAGTCTTGCGGCGCCGCCGGTGGTTGCCCGCTGCGTTGCAGGATGAAAGCCGCGCTATGTTCCCAAAGCTGCGCGACAGCGCCATCGCTCCATTTTAGCGAACCAAGCGCTGGAACGAGGACTGTTACCGGATCGAATAAGTCCGGGCGCGCGACGATACTCTCGGCGCCAGCCCAGCACAGGCCGGGTGCGGACAAGGCATCCAGCGCTTCCATCAATTTCACGACCAAGACCGCGTTCACCTTGGGCACCTCCCAGGCCTGCCAGGAGGGCATGGACGGTCGTTTCCCTATTCCATCCATTTGGCCCACGACCGCTTCGGCAATCCCGCACAGGGAGCGTTGCCACACCGGGTCCGTCGACAATTTACCGTGCGTTACCAGCATGTGGATGAGACCGACACCTTGTTCCGGCAAGCCGTGCAGGTGGTGGCGCATCAAATCGGCATAGAGCCGGCCTGTCTTCACCGGTCCTAACAACATTGCGGCCGTTACCAGGGCGGCGTTATGGCGGCCGTCGTAGTCACGCATCGCCACCTCCGCGATGAATTTCTCCAGCACACCTTGATCCCCCAGCCGGTTCAGCAAATCCAGCAGTCCAGCATGCTTCACCGGCCCCACCGGCGACAGAAATGCGGCATCCTCGGGAGCGGGCCGGCATGCGGCGATGAGTTGCCGGGCCAGAGCGACCGCTTTCTCCCGAGCAGCGGCCGGAGCATCATCGCACTCCTGCGCCTCTATGTATTCCTTCAGCAGCGGAAGGGCCGCCCCGATTCCGGCCTGCAGCAACACGGCGGCGTAGCGGTCGCGCCGCCAGATCACGAGCGCCGCGCGGCGATACCAGCGCTCGAAAGACGCCCCCTCGTTGCCGGAGGCTTCCATGAACCGCTTCTCGTCGGGCTCCTCGGCGTCCAGCGCGCCGTCGGGGAGCAACTCGCCCGGCTCGAGCGGGATCTCCCCGAACTCGACCGGATGATCGCGCGGATCGCGCCAATGGCTGACGTATTGGCGTCCATCACAGACCTCGATCACCTCGAAATCTTCGCCACCATCGTCGTCGGCCTCATCGTCATATCGCCCCCACCCTCGCGACCCATAGCCATCATATGTTCCCTCCGCGCTACCCGATTCTTCGATGTGTACAATGCTCAGGTGCACCACGCAATTCGCGCGCTCCGCGGCTTGCATCAGTACTTTTACTCGGGCTGCGTCCGCCGATTTCAAACCGGCAAACGACAGACTCTCGCAACTGTATTGGTGCTCGAGCAGCCAGGCGATCTTGAGGGGAGCGTCTTCTGCGGAAAGTGCCGCCTGCAACATTTTCGACGCGTCGTCGATCTGGCTTTCGTAATCCGGCGCCCGAAGCGACTCCCTTTTTCCGCGAGCCGTTTCTTTACGGAGGAGATTATAGACCAGGCAGAGGCGATGCCCCTCGGTAATCGGCCGAACCTCGTGCTCGCAGTCCGCATAGAACGCCGCGAAGGTCACCTCCGAGACTTCCGCACTGCTCATCTCGACCGTCACCTCGCGCCCCGCGTGGCGAATCACCAATTCACCGCCGCGGTGCGCCGAGGGGAGCACCAGCACGAGTGTGCCGAACATGCCCTCCGCCTTCTCCGTATCGCGGTGCGCGAGAAAAAATCCACCGACGTCGTAGATGAGCAATTTGTAGAGTTCCGCCGAAACCGCCATCCCCTCGGAGCCCAGTCCGCGAACGACGCGGCGGAGAATTTCGGCGAACGTCGCCGCCCAGGACTTGCCACTGACGCGCACTTTATCCGCCGGCAACTGCCATACCTTGCGCACCGATTCGTCGAGGATGGTTTCGGCGCCGCGTCCATACGGCGCGCGTGCCGACTGCTGGAGCAGACTGGCAATCTGAACTGGGGGCACCGGAAAGGACAATACGCCCACTCCCTCGACCTCGACCTTTGGCAGCAGGATCTCCATTCCATCGTGCATGAAAAAGTCACCCGGCCGCTGGACGCCAGCCAGCAAGTCTTCCAGCGGTTTCAGTTCCTCATTATATTCGACGTGAACGGACTCATCGGCCAT
>JBBCHV010000050.1:0-53125 GCA_037200205.1 Chthoniobacter sp. | reverse complement strand
CAACTCGACCGCCGAGCCCCGCGAGCTCGTGGACTATGCCAACCAGCTCGTCGGCGCGGCCTTCGCCAGCGGCGTGTTCATGTTTGCCGATACCGATTTGAAGTATGACAACCCGCAGACGGAGATCGTCTTCGACCGCGACCAGGTCGCTTCGCAGGGGCTGAATCTCGGCCTCGTCGGCGCCGATCTCTCCACCATGCTCGGCGGCAATTTCGTCAATCGTTTCGCCATCCAGGGCCGCAGCTACAAGGTCATCCCCGAGGTCAAACGCGCCGAGCGGCTCAACCCCCGATCAATTGAACGACTACTACGTGAGCGGCCCCGGCGGGAAGCTCGTGCAGCTCTCGACCTTTGCCACGCTCAAGAGCAGCGCCCAGCCGCGCACACTGAACCGCTTCCAGCAGCTCAACTCCGCCAAGATCCAGGGCGCGATCCCGCCCGGCATCACCCTCGACCAGGCGCTGAACGTGCTCGAGAAAAAGGCCGCGGAGATTCTGCCGAAAGGATTCTCGATCGACTACGCCGGCACCGCCCGGCAGCTCCGCACGGAGGGCAAACACGCTCACCACCACGATGCTCTTCTCGATCATCCTCATCTTCCTCGTGCTGGCCGCGCAGTTCGAGAGCTTCCGCGATCCGTTCATCATCCTGCTCGGCTCGGTGCCGCTGGCCCTTTCCGGCGCGCTCATGTTCAGCTTCCTCGGGTTCACCACGCTGAATATCTACAGCCAGGTCGGCCTCATCACCCTCGTCGGCCTCGTCGCCAAGAACGGCATCCTCATCGTGGAATTTGCCAACCACCTCCAGGAAACCGGCCTCAATAAAATCCAGGCGGTGACCGAGGCCGCCGGCACGCGCCTGCGCCCCATCCTCATGACCTCCGTCGCCACCGTCGCCGGCCACTTCCCGCTGGTCATCGCCACCGGCCCCGGCGCCGGCGCGCGCAACAGCATCGGCATCGTGCTCGTCAGCGGCATGATCGTCGGCACGATCCTCACCCTCTTCGTCCTGCCCTCCATCTACGTCCTCGTCGCCCGCACCCGCCAGCGGGTCAAGCCCGAGGACGACGCCACGGAAGTCCTCGACGAAGTCGCCCTCGAGCCCGCGGAAGTGTAGAGGAAAGTAGCTCGAAGCTCCCGCTTCGAACCTTCGACGCTTTTAGGGGCAATCGCTTCGCGATCCGATCCGTTCGAAGCGGGAGCTTCGAGCTACTTGGCGAGCCGCGGCGCGCCGCTCACAGGAGGACAGCCTTGGGTTGAGGTGTCGGCGAATGGCACTCCAGCCACAGGGCTTCCGGGTTGCTTTTGTCATGGCCTGAAAGGGCGGGACAGCACGGGGTTTAAGGCGGGTAATGTTTCGGGCGAAACGATCAGAGTGATGCTGCGCGCCTGACCGGGCACGCGCCGGATCAAGCCCCGCCGCTCCAGCGTGAGCACCATCGAATGCACACTCGGCGCCGTGATTCGGAAAAAACGCTGCATGTCCGCTTCGGCCGGAGCGCAACCGTTCACCACGCTGTATTGCTGGATGTAGGCGAGGAACTGGCCCTGTCGTTCAGTGTATTTCTGATTCATGATATTTCGCGACGGGCCGTGAGTAGAACACCTCAAAGCCGTGATGAGAATGGCCACAAAGAGGCACAAAGGGCACAAAGAAAGGATATTCCGTGACCGGACGGCCGGTGCGAAATACCACCCGCCGGGTAAATCCACTTATTCCCGTAATTCGCTGCTTTTGTGTCTCTTGTGCCTTTTCGTGGCTATTCATTAACCTTTTTAGGGTAAATTCGTCGGTCGCCGGAGCGGAGAGCTTGAAGCGGAAAGTTCCCTTTGTCAGCCTTTCAAATGCGGGTTGCCCACCACGCGAAACGTTTTCAAAACAAGCTGTCGAAGAACTTCCGATCTCGCTCCGGCATCTATCAGTCGGCACTGAGCGCACCCACGCACTTTCCTGCCAAACCAACGAGGAAAGACAGGAATCAGAGATCCTTCGCAAGCTCAGGATGACGGCGTGGGAAAGCGCACCACCCAAGCTTCGCCCATCCCCGACCCTTTGCCTTCAATCCACGCGCCGATCTCGCCTCACTCCACTTCAATCACCCCCATAACCCCCTGTTGACCGCGCGCCACTTGCCCCGCATAGTGCGCGGCCCTTTCCGCCATGCCCCAAACGCGCACCCGCAACTTCTGCATCATCGCCCACATCGATCACGGGAAGACCACGCTGTCCGATCGCCTGCTCGAATTCACCGGCACGATCCAGAAGCGGGAGCAGCAGGACCAGATGCTCGACTCCATGGACCTGGAGCGCGAACGCGGCATCACCATCAAGGCCCACCCCATCGCCATGAATTACACGGCGAAGGACGGCATTACCTACAAGCTGAACCTGATGGATACCCCCGGCCACGTGGACTTCGCCTATGAGGTCTCGCGTTCGCTGGCCGCCTGCGAAGGCGCGCTCGTCATCGTGGACGCCGCCCAAGGCGTGGAAGCGCAGACCGTGGCCAATGTCCACCTCGCGAATACGCAGGGCCTGACCATCATCCCGGTCATCAACAAGATCGACCTGCCGAACTCCGATCTCCCCTCCGTCCGGCGGCAGCTCGAGGAAATCCTCGCCATTCCCGCGGACGAGGCGCTCCTCGCGAGCGCCAAAGCGGGCATCGGCATCGAGGAAATCCTCGAGGCCATCGTCGCCCGCATCCCGCACCCGAAAGGCCACCCCACGCACAAGATGCGTGCGCTGGTCTTCGATTCCACTTTCGATACCTACCGCGGCGTGGTCACCTACGTGCGCGTGGTCGACGGCAGCATCAAGGCCGGCGACCCGGTGAAGATGATGGCCACCAACGGCACCTACGAGGTCAAGGAAGTGGGCCTCTTCAAGCCGCAGCAACCGAAATTCTTTGCCCAGCCGATCCTCAACGCCGGCGATGTCGGTTACGTCATCGCCAATATCAAGACGACCAGCGAGGTGAAAGTCGGCGATACGCTGACCAATGGCCGCACGCCCGCAGAGCAGCCGCTGCCCGGTTTCCAGCTCGTCCAGCCGATGGTCTTCAGCGGCATCTATCCGATCAACACCGCCGACTTCGAGCATCTCAAGGCCGCCATGGCCAAGCTCCAGCTCAACGACGCCAGCTTCGTCTACCAGGCGGAATCGAGCGTCGCCCTCGGCTTCGGCTTCCGTTGCGGCTTCCTCGGGCTGCTGCACATGGAGATCATTCAGGAGCGGCTGCGGCGCGAGTACGACATGGATATCATCGCCACGTATCCGTCGGTCATTTACGAGGTCCAGAAGACCAACGGCGAAGTCCTGCAGGTCGACAATCCCGAGTTCCTGCCCGACGCCAGCGTCATCCAGGAGATCCGCGAGCCCATCGTGAAATGCTTCATCATGGGTGCCGAACGAATACATCTCCGGCCTCATGCAGCTCATCATGGACAAGCGCGGCACGCTCGAGCACACCGAGTCGCTCGACACCAAGCGGGTGATGCTCACCACCATCCTGCCGCTTAACGAAATCGTCGTCGATTTCAACGACAAGATCAAATCCATCACCCGCGGCTACGGCTCCATGGATTACGAGCATGCCGGCCACCGTGCGGACAAACTGGTGAAGCTCGACATCCTCGTCAACGGCGAGCCCGTCGACGCCTTCAGCAGCATCGTCCACCGCGACAAAGCCGAGAGCCGCGGCCGCCAGCTCGCCTCCAAGCTCAAAGAAGTCATCCCCACGCAGCTCTACCAGGTGGCCATCCAGGCCGCGATCGGCGGCAAGATCATCGCCCGCGAATCCGTGAGCGCCATGCGCAAGGACGTGACCGCGAAATGCTACGGCGGCGATATTTCCCGCAAACGCAAACTCCTGGAGAAGCAGAAGGAAGGCAAAAAGCGGATGAAGAGCATCGGCCGGGTGAACATCCCGCAGGAAGCCTTCATCGCGGTACTGAAGTCCAACTAGACAGCGCAAGATTGACATCCATATGCATATCGGGAAAGATATGTATATGCATCGCACCACCATTTTACTTCCGGAAGATTTGCGACGCCGGGCGGAAATTGCGGCCTGCGAGCCAGGGGGGTGTCATTGAGCGAACTGATTCGCCGGCAGTTGGAAAAGGTCGCGTCTCCATCCGGCAAATCCCCCGGCCGGCACGACGATCCGCTCTTCAAGAATTGGAAGCCGTCAGGAAAAGCCACGCCGCCGGATCTGGCCGCTGATCACGATCGTTATCTTTACGGCGAAGCGTGAGCAGGTTGTTCATCGATACCGGCGCCTTCCTGGCCCGCGAATTGAGTCACGACCAGCGCCACGCCGCGGCGGCGCAAGCGTGGCACGCCTTGGGCAATTCCGCCGATCGCCTGTTTTCCACGGAACACGTCCTCGATGAAACGATCACGCTGCTGGCGCGACGCGAATCGTATGCCTTTGCTGCCGCGTGCGCGGCGACCTATCTCAGAGCAAGGCCATCGAATGGTTACGGCCGGCGCCAGAGGATTTGGCCAAGGCGGCGAAGCTCATGCGAAAATATGCCGACCAATCGGTTTCATTCACGGATTGCGTCTCCTTCGTGCTGATGCGCCGGGAAGCCATCACCAGAGTCTTCGGGTTTGACCGCCATTTTCAGGCCGCACAATTCAAACTGTGGCCGGCTCTTTCGAACTGAATCGATATTCAATGCTACGGGTACCCCGCAGAACCTTCATCGCGGTGCTAAAGTCGAACTGACGCCGCCCGGCGTCTACATCACAAACGGCTCGGGATTCTTCCCGGCGAGGCTCCACGCCCAGTACTCGTCGTCGAGGACCTGGGTGGCCCAGGTCTGTTCGTTCAGCGCATAGGTCCAATCCGGCGGGAGATCATGGAAGGGAGGAAGCGGCGCCTCAGGAATCGGCAGATTCAAGTCCAGCAAGTCGGCGGAGGATTTCGGCACGGACGGCAGCGGTGGCATACCGATCCAATATGTCCACATATTCAGGATCGGCAAGATCGACTCCGTTGACCCGGATCAGGGTGACTACATCCGACATATCCCGCGGTCGAATCGATGCTCTCCACCCTGACGCAACGCATGCAGTTTCAACGCCAGCAGATGCGAAAGCTTCGGGAGAAAGACCTCCGTTTCGTCGAGAATCGATGTCCCGCGCCCGGCGCTCAATTTCGCAAACGTGCTCTCATCCACGAGCATCAAATCCACCGGTGGCTCGCCGCGTTGCCGGGGATTATACATATGGAAAGCGCGCATGACTTGATGCTGGAGGTAGCCGAGGTCCAGCATGAGTTCGTCCCAGGCCCGCCGGTCTGCTTCGCGAACCAGCAAGTCGATGTCGCGCGTCATGCGAGGATATCCGTAGGCGATCACCGCATTGCCTCCGATGACGAGGAAAGGCAGATTCGCCGCCGCGGCGCGCTCGACGATGGTCGCGAGGATTTTCACTTCCGCCACCAAGCCGCGACCGCGCAACCGTGCCAAGCACAAATCGACAGCGACTCACGCGGCCCGGCCAGGATCGGCCTTACTTCGCCGCGGGCGCTTCCGGCAGGGCGAAGGCCACGATGCTGCCGCCCGCGGGGCGGCTGGACTTGGCGCCGCCGGCGGAGATGACGACGAACTGCCGGCCATTGACCGTGTAGACGCTCGGGGTGGCGTTGCCCCCGAAGGGCAATGGCGACTGCCAGAGGATCGCGCCGGTGTCCTTGTCGAAGGCGCGGATCGTCTCGTCCGCAGTGGCGCCGATGAAGATCAGGCCGCCGGCGGTGACCACCGGGCCGCCGTAGTTCTCGGTGCCGGTCGGGGGGATGCCGCGCGCGGTCAGTGCCGGGTACTCGCCGAGCGGTACCTTCCATTTGATCTCGCCCGTGTTGAGATCCACGGCATTCAAGGTGCCCCACGGGGGCTTGATCTCCGGGTAGCCTTCTTGATCCAGCCAGCGGCGGAATCCGGCGAAGGCATAGGGTGGGGATTTGCTCGGATTGACCGGCGCGGGCGCTTCATCGGCGCGGCCGGTCGCCGGGGGCGGGACGACACCGAGGACGTAATCGAGAATGGCCTCGCGCTCGGAGTCGGGCAGGCGATCGAAGGCCGGCATCCGCCCGGCGCCCGTCTTCGTGACCTGCACCATTTGCTCGCGCGTCTTCCGCTTGGCCACATCGATAAGCGGAGGAAAGCCGCTCGCGAGATTGCCGGCGAAATCCAGCCCGTGACACGCCGCGCAATTGACCATGTACTCGCGCTTGCCGCGCGCCAGCGGTGTCCCGTCGGCATTGCGCGTCTCGACCATCTGCAAGATCCATGGCATCTCGTTGACATTGACGTAGTAGACGCCATCCGGATCGGCGGCGCCTCCGCCCCATTCCATGCCGCCGTCAAAGCCGGGGAACATGATCGTCTCCTGAATGCTCGGCGCAGGAAAGGGTCCGTGGTTCGGCGAGCTTTGCAGACGGTTGAGCGACTGCAATTGTGCGGCGGGCGAGATATTCGAGATATCCTCCAGGCCGAGGTGCTGCCGCGTGAGCGGGGCAGGTCTGGTGGGAAACGGCTGCGTGGGCGAAGCCTCCTCGCCGCGCAATTCCGAGGGCGGCACCGGCTTCTCCTCGATCGGCCAGAGCGGCTCGCCGGTCACGCGATCGAAGACGAAGAGCAATCCCTGCTTGGTGCCTTGCGCCACGGCATCGACCTTTTTGCCATCATGGGTCACGGTGATCAGCACCGGCGGGCAGGGCAAATCCCGGTCCAGCAGATCGTGGTGGACGATCTGGTAATGCCACAGCCGCTGGCCGGTGGTCGCGTCGAGCGCCACCAGGCAGTTAGCGAAGAGATTCGCGCCGTGCCGCGCGGCGCCGTAGAAATCCGGCTCCGCCGTTTTGGTGGCGACATAGACGATCCCGCGTTGCTCATCGAGCGCCTGGCCACACCACGGCATCAATCCTGTCGCGGTCTTGTACGCTCCCGCCGGCCACGTGTCGCAACCGAGTTCATCGGGGCGTGGGATGAGATGGAAGATCCAGCGGCGTTCGCCGGTCCGCACATCGAAGGCCCGCATCGCTCCCGGTCCACCGAAGCCGCCGATGATGAGCAGATCTTTATAAGTCACGCCGGGCGTATTGAGCCCGACGGCCGGGGTGCCTTCCACATCCAAGCCTGTACCGAGATGCAGCGCGCCATTCTGCGCGAAGCTCCGAATGGGCTGACCGGTCTTGGCATCGAGTGCGTAGAGGTAATTCCCCGCGCCGGTAAAGATGCGCTGCTCGCCGCCCGTCTCATTCTGCCAAAAGACGAGCCCGCGCTGGCGGCTGCGTCCGCCGCCTTTTTCGGATTGCGGATCCCACTTCCAAAGCTCGCGCCCCGTGGCGGCATCGAGCGCAATCACCTTCCGCGACGGCGACGCCGTATAGAGCACGCCGGCGACGATGAGGTTGTTCGACTGGTATTCGCCCTTGTCGCCGGTGTCGTACGTCCACGCGACTTTGAGTTGCGCGACGTTCTCGCGATTGATCTGCCGAAGCGGCGAGTAAAGACTGCGCGCCTTGCTGCCGAGATAAGCCGGCCAATCGGCGTTGGCCGTCGCCCCCGGCGCTGACGGCGGGGAAGTATCGCCGGGACTGACACCCAGGACGTCGCAGGAGAACGAACCGGCGACGACGAGGCCGGCCATCTGCGCCAACACGCGAAGCGGATACGGGAGGAATTTCACAACTCCACGAAGCCGCGCCCGAGGGACTCTGCCAAGCTCAATTCCTGGCGGAGCTTACTTCATCAGCTCCGTGACTTTCGGCGTGATCGCGTCGGCCCAGATCTGGTAACCGGTGGCGTTCGGGTGCAGGAAGTCGGGCATGATATCCTTGGAGATGTCGGGCTGAAGGAATTTCGCGCCGATATCGAGGAAGAAGACGTGCTTGTCATCCGCCAACTTGGCCACAAGAAGAAGTTTCCGAAGTGGAAAAAAGACATAGAGTCCCCCGCACCATGAAATATGTCGCCCTCCTGCTATTCGCCGCCCTGCTTTCTGCCTGCGACACCAGCGAGGAAGATCGGAATTTTTTTTACAACGGTTGGATGAAGCCCGAGACGGATGCAAATAGGCGGATTTACGGGGGCGATGTCGAGCACGCCACGACGCCCGTCGCCCCTCCCCAGTAATCGCCGCACCCGCACAAGATTTCGCTTTCTTTGCGGGCTATTTCGGGTTGGATTCCCGCTCCCCGCACCTCACCGATGTTCTCTTTTCTCCTTCCCAAGCATGTCCAGCACGGGCGCCAATTCGCCAAGGACGCGCGGAAGGTCCTCGATTACAAACGCGACTTGTGGAATGAGGAAACGGTGACGGAATTCGAGAAGGAAATCGCAGCGCTGGAGGCGGGTTGCAAGGCGCGCGATGCCGGCCAAATCGAAAACGCTGCCAAAGCCTTGAATGTGATCTGCACGGAGGTCCTGCCCAAGGTCGAAGACGCGGCGTGGCGGGAAAACTGCGAGGTCTTCCTCGTGGCCATCGTCGTCGCGCTGGCGGTGCGCACCTTCTTTCTCCAGCCTTTCACGATCCCCACGGGTTCCATGCAGCCCACGCTCAATGGCATCCTCGGCCATCCGACGACGGAAGAGCCGCCGAACGGCCTGTTACGCTTGTGGGATGCGCTGATCCGCGGGCGCACCTGGATCAACGTGGTGGCCCAGGACGAGGAATCGATCGCCGACGTGCAGGAGGTCTCGTGGCTGTTCTTCTTCACCTACACGCGGATCGAAACGAGCAAAGGCCACACCTACTGGGCCCACGCCCCGCAGCGGACGCTGCTCGAAGCCTTCGGCATGAATTCGCTGCCCACCTTTCACCGCGGCGAACCGATCGTCCGCGGCTACATCGACACGGGCGACCATGTCTTTGTGGACAAGATGTCGTATCAATTCCGGCTGCCGCACCGGGGGGACGTCTTCGTTTTCAACACGCAGCACTTGCCCACGATCGACCGCCGCCACACCGGCAGTAATGAGCCGAACGACCCGACGCAGTTCGACTGGCCGCTCCTCGCCAGGCTGGGCGACCAGTGGCGCAATAAAGTCGACATGGATTCGCCATCGCAATTCTACATCAAGCGGCTCGTCGGTTTGCCGGGCGATGAGTTGCGCGTGGATTCCCCGCGCCTTTTCGTCAATGGCAAGCTCGCGGAGGGGGCTGCTTTCGAACGCGTGATGGCCGCGAAGGAGGGTTATGAAGGCTACGGTTTCGGCACCGGTGGGTTCCTCGCCCCGATCCTGCGCGCCTCCGACGACCCTTTCACCGTGCCAGCGAAGCATTACTTCGCCATGGGCGACAATAGCTATCACAGCTCGGACAGCCGCGATTGGGGTCCGGTGCCGCAGCAGAATATCATGGGCCGCGGCTTGTTCGTTTACTGGCCCTTTGGTCCGCATTGGGGTTTCATCCGATGAAGGCGGCCGGGCAGCGAGCGCGGCGCGCTATTTTGTAAGGCTCTTGTAAAGAGACATGACACCTCTCTGCCGCACCATTAGCTGCCCCCCGGCTGCCTGCTTTTCCTCGTTCGCCTTTCTTCCTACCCCCCATGGCTCGTCGCGCTAGTTCTTCCGCTCATCCCGCCTGGATGCTCATCGCCGTGGTGCTGGTGATCGGGGCGCTCGCCGGTGGGTTCTTCCTGTTCGGGCGCACCAGCGATCCCTACCGGACTTATACGCCGCTGCCGGTGGGGGATTACCTGCAAAACTCCAACAGCCTCCGCGGGAATGTTTACAAGCTGGACGCCACCATCGGGCAATCGCTGCAATGGTCGCCCAGCGTGGGCCGGTTGTTTTCCGTGGAGGTCAATGGCGAGGTGCTCCCGGTGCTCGTGCCGCCGCCGTTCAACAGCGTCAACATCGAAAAAGGGCAGCGGTTTTTCTTTCTGATCAAGGTGGAAGACCATGGAATATTGACGGCACAGGATGTAAAGAAGTCGTAACCATATGAAAACGCTCCCCCCGGTTAAGCTTGGCCTCATCTCCTGGGGCGCCGCCCTCCTGTTCGCCAGCGTGGCTTCCGCACAGGTGCCGGATGCGGCCCCCGCCCCCGCCCCGGCTCCAGCCGCCGGTGGCGGCGCCGCCGCGCCCGCGCAAGGTGGAGGAGCCGCTGCGGGAGGCGGCCAGAAAAACGGCAGCTTTCTCGGCAAGGACGTGCCGGTCGTCGATCCCGGCACGGAGATCCTCACGTGGGATGGCAAGAGCTGGAATATCAATAACAACCGCGTTTTTCAGGCCCGCTTCGAAAAGTACCTGAACGCGCCCGAGGAAACGACGGCCACCGACCGGCAATATCAGGCGGTGATCAACCAGATCCTGAACCTGCTCGCCCCCGGCAACGCCACCGTGCAAAACATCGATACCGCCTTCAAGCTGCTTCCCGTGGGGTCGCGTTTCGATATCGATGCCCGGCTCTGCGATTCCGTGGCCGACGCGGTCTACAGCGCGTGGCGGGCGGAAAATGCCCAAAACCGCCTGGCGAATGCCAATGCCGCGCTGGACGCCGAGCGCACGCAGCAGTACTGGAATGCGCAGCACGTCAGCGCCGGCGAAAACGCCCGGGAGGCCGGCACCACCGGAAGCAGCGGCGGGGGCAAGAAAGGCGGCGGCGGTTCCAAGCCGCCCTCGGCCACCGAGACCTACGAGGACACGATGCGCATGACGGAGCACACGAAGCGCATCGTGGAAATCGAGGCGCAGATCAAGGCCAACTCGGTGAAGCGCGAACTCAACTCGATCCAGGCCAAGGTCGAGTTCCAGGCGCTCATCCTGCAATTCTTTCTCCAGCGCCGCTTTCAGCACGTGCTCATGGCCACGCGCTTCTACCGCGCCGTCTTCTCCGATGGCGACACGAAGCTCAACGTGGGCAAGGACACGAAGGATCTGTTTGAAAAGAGCTCCGGCATGCCGCCCACGGTGGGCACGATCGATTCACTGGCCAACGAAGCGCTGCGCGACGTGCGCGAGGGCGTGCAGGCTTACAATTTCCTCCTCGAAAAGCAGGAGCTCGAAAGCGCCACCAAACGGCTTGCCGAGGCTTTCACCGTGGGGGAATTCGTGCCCGAGATTCGTACCCTCCCGCGCGACAAGAAACGCCAGGCCCTCGAGTTCACCCACAAGACCAACCAGCTCATCTCCGCGATCGACGTGAAGGATTACACGATGGCCGAGGACCTCGTGAACCAGTTGGGCACGATCGCCAAGGACTTCGACAACTCCAAGCCCATGGGCATCATCGGCACCTCGAAACAGGTCTCCGACATGCACCTCGCCAAGGCCCGCAATGCCGCACTCAAGGGCGACAACGCCACCCTGGAAGCCGAACTCACCGCCGCCACGGAGCTCTGGCCGCGCAATCCCGCGCTCGCCGAGCTCTCCAAGAAGATCTTCAGCCAAGGCGACGTACAGCAGAAGGCCGTCATCGATTTCGAACAGCTTCTCAGCCAGAAAAACTATCGGCAGATCTACGAGGATAGCCCCCGTTTCATGGGAGCGCTCGCCTTCTACCCGGACAAGGCGGCCAAGCTCAAGGAAGTGATGGAAAACATGAAGACCATCGAGGGCGCCCTGATGCGTGCCGATGAAATGGTGCGGCAGAACAACTACCCCGGCGCCTGGGAAAGCGTGGAAAAGATCGCCCAGCAATTCCCCGAGGACAATAAGCTGAGCAAGACCCGCGCGGACCTCACCCCGCACGCCGCCGATTTCGTGCGCACGCTGCAAGACGCGCAGGACATGGAGAAGCGCGACCAGGTCGGCTCCAGCCTCGCCTACTATCTGAAGGCGCGGAAGATTTACCCCGCGAGCGATTTTGCCGGTGACGGCATCGACCGGCTGGTGAAGAAGATCGTTCCGGATAGCTAGGAGCGAGCGGGTTCGTCATTGCGGAGTGACAACACTGACTCCGCTCCGAATGGCGCCGGCTTTGTCCGTCATGCTGCCCAAGGTTTTGCCCGTCTCGCGATTTGCTCACTCGTCGCCTCCGTCCTCCCTACCACCCTCGCTTTTCCATGAAAATCCCTTCCTCATTCCTTCTCGCCTTCACCGCTTTGGGCCTCGCCGGCCTGGCCTACGCCCAGGCGCCCGCCACGCCCCAGGCGCGCCCGCGCAAGGCCAGCGATCCCGATGCCGGCAAGCGCGTCAATGAGAACAAGGCCACGCCGCCCGATCGGATCAAGGTGATGAAGGATTTCAAGGTCGAGCTGCTCTATTCCGTGCCGATCGAGGAACAGGGCTCGTGGGTGGCCATGTGTGTGGACGACCAGGGCCGCATCATCACCAGCGACCAGTACGGCGGACTTTACCGGTTCGCGCCGCCGGCTCCCGGCCAGCCGCTCGACGCCGCATCGATCCAGCGTCTCCCCGCATCGATCAAAGCCGCCAACGGTTTGCTCTGGGCTTTCAACGCGCTCTGGGTAGGCGTCAACGATTACGAAAATCCCGAGAACAGCGGCCTGTACCGCGTTGCCCACGGCGACGACCAGCTCGACACGGTAGAGAAATTGCGCGCCATGCGCGGCCGCGGCGATCACGGCATCCATGCGGTGCTGCCGGCCCGGATGGCAAATCCGTGTTCCTCATCACCGGCAACGGCACCACGCCCACCGAGTTCAACCGGTCGCGCGTGCCCCTCCACTGGGGCGAGGATCATCTCCTGCCTCGCATGCCCGATGGGCGCGGTTTCATGCGCGACGTGCTCGCTCCCGGCGGCATCATTTATAAAATCTCCGCCGACGGAAAGGACTGGGAAGTCTGGTCGAGCGGCTTCCGCAATATCTACGACGCGGCGTTCGACAAATCCGGCGAACTCTTCACCTACGACTCCGATATGGAGTATGACTTCAATACGCCGTGGTACCGCCCCACGCGCATCTGCCATTGCGTGAGCGGCGCGGATTTGGCTGGCGCAACGGCGCGGGCAAGCGCGCGGAATGGTATCCGGACAACCTCCCGCCGGTGCTGAACGTCGGCCCTGGCTCGCCCACCGGCATGACCTTCGGCTACGGCGCGAAGTTCCCGGCGAAATACCAGAACACGCTCTTCTGCCTGGACTGGAGCTGGGGCCGGCTCTATGCCGTGCACCTGCAACCGCAAGGCGCGAGCTTCACCGCCACGAAGGAGGATTTCCTCAACGGTACGCCGCTGCCGCTGACCGATGTGATCATCCACCCCGGCGACGGCGCGATGTATTTCACCATCGGCGGCCGCAAAGTGCAGAGCGGTCTGTATCGCGTGACTTACACCGGCAGCGAGAGCACCGCGCCGGTGGCGGCACCGACGGGCGGCGAAACCGCGCGCACCTTGCGGCATGATCTCGAAGCGTTTCACGGAAAACAGGATCCGAAGGCCATCGACGCTGCCTGGCCGAACCTCGGCGACCGCGACCGCTTCATCCGTTGGGCCGCCCGCACCGCAGTGGAACACCAGCCGTTCAGCACCTGGGCCGACAAAGCGCTGGGCGAAACCGAGCCGGCGAAGCAACTCGAAGCGCTCCTCGCCCTCGCGCATTGCGCGGGCATCGATCCCTTTCATCGCCAGCCGAATGATCCGCCGGTCGACACCGCCATCCGCGCCAAGCTTCTCGCCGCGCTCCAGAAATTCGATTGGTCCACGCTGAACAACGAGCAACGCATCACCCTCGTCCGCACGCTCCAGATCACGCTCGTGCGCTTCGATCGTCCCGACGACGCGACCGTGCAGGCCCTCCTGGCGAAATTCGATCCGCTCTTCCCGGCGCCGACCTATGAGCTCAACCGGCTCCTTTGCGAAACCCTCGTCTATCTGCAATCGCCCACGGTCGCGGCCAAGACGGTCCCGATGATCGAGAAAGCGCCCACCCAGGAGGAGCAGATGGAATACGCGCGTTCGCTGCGCATGCTCAAGACCGGTTGGACGACGCCGCTGCACACCGCCTACTTCGAGTGGTTCCTCAAGGCCGCCAATTACCGCGGCGGGGCGAGCTTCGAGAAGTTCATCGAGTTCATCCGCAACGACGCCGTGGCCAGCCTGAGCGCCAGCGAGAAGACCGAACTCGCCGCCCTGCTCGATAAAAAGCCCGTGCTGAAATCGCCGCTCGAAGCCGCCGCCACCGCGCTGGCCGGCCACACGACAGTCACGCCATGGACGCTCGATCAGCTCAATCCGCCCGCCGAACTCCAGGGCCGCGACTTCGAAAACCGGTCACAAAATGTTCGCCGCCGTCGGCTGCTTCGCCTGCCATCGCTTCGGCAATGAAGGCGGCATGACGGGCCCCGATCTCACCCAGGCGGGCGGCCGTTACAACGCACGCGACCTGCTCGACAACGTCATCAACCCGAGCAAGGAGATCAACGAGCAGTTCGTCCCCACGGTCATCACCAAGACGGATGGCACGCAAGTGATCGGCATGATCGTGAATCTCAACGCCGACACCGTGCGCGTGAATACCGATCCGACCGATCCGAACCAGCAGGTCGGCGTCGACCGCAAGCAAGTCACGAGCATCGAACCTTCCAAAGTTTCCCTCATGCCGCCCGGCCTGCTCAATATTCTCAGCAAGGACGAGATCCTGGACCTGGCCGCGTATGTGCTGAGCGGCGGCGACCCAAAAAGCCCGATGTTCACGCAGCATTAGGAGCGTCTCGCAAAGCGGACGAGCGAGCCTCCGAAGCCCGGCCCCACACTTGCAGCAAGAAACCGATTCAAACAGCCAAAATCCCTACCATCCCGGTCAGAGAGATTTGGCTGACCGGGATGGTAATGTGAGGTTTCCAACAAGGTCAAGCCGTTCCTTGACTCCATCGTGGCCCAAATCTTTCAAACCTTCCCGCCATCGAGATACGCGAGCGCATCGGCAGGCGTATCGATATCGATCGCCCCTTCCGGAAACGGAACCAGCGCCACCTCCGCACCTCCTTGCAAAATGATCTCCCTGGCCCCACCGCCGTCCCGCAGTGATAGCAACTTTGGGAAGAGGGAACGCGCAAAAAGCGCAGGCACACCAGCGCTCCCCGCGTAGCCACACGCGACAATCGGTTTGCGCTCCTTGTCCTGCATTTGCCGCAGCGACGCCACGAGGTCGGCAGTCACATGAGGCTGGTCGCAAACCAGCACGACGAGAGAATCCAAATCCGGCGAAATCTCGAGGGCGCGAGCGACACCGACACGGATGGAGCTACCAATGCCCAGTTCCCAATGCTCATGGTGAACCACCACCGCATTTCGACCGCGAAGCTCCCCTTCGATTCGCGCCCCATCTCTCCCCCGCAACGACCACCGTCGGCGAACATCCGGCGGCCGCCTCGACTGCGCGCGTGAGCAACGTCTGTCCTCTGTGACAGAGAAACTGTTTCGGGTGGCCCAGACGCGACGAACCGCCCGCGGCAAGAATGACGGCTGCCGTTTTTTCCACGATCAGCAAGCCAGCGCCACGTCCTGGGGCACCGCGTGAATCGGCGCGCGGCGCTCGCGCAAAGGACGGTGCGATCCGCCCGCAAAGACCGCCTGGATTTCGGCGACGATCGAGAGCGCAATCGCTTCGGGCGAATCGCCTCCCAGATCCAAGCCAGCCGGCCCGAAGACATTCCCCGCCCCTTCGACGCCGCTGTCGAGAACGTCGCCCAGCAATTGATCGCGACGGCGGCGCGGCCCCAGCAGGCCGATGTAGCGCAGCCCCAGCGGCAACAGCGCCCGCAAGACCGCGCAGTCCCGGCCATAATTGTGCGTCTTCACGATCGCCGCCGTCCACTCGTCGTACGAGCCCGACAGTTCCGCGGCGTTTTCGAGCTGCACCGCGCTCCAGCCGAGCGTTTCAGAAAACCGCTGCAGCGCTCCGCTGTCCGGACCGTCGCCGATCACCAGCAGTTGCACCGGCGGCACTAGCTGCTGCACGAAAGTTTCCGGAGCCTCTTCTTCTTCCTCCTCGTCGACAAAATGCGTCCCGAGGTCGGCCGCGTCGCGGCCAAAGCACGTGGCGAGAGAAGCCGGGGCGGCGCGCGTAAAAGTGATCCGCCATTTCCGTAAAAAGGTTGGGCGCTGCGCGCTCCACGAATATCTCCAAGGCACCGTGGCAGCCAAAGCGGCGCCGCGTGTCAAATTCCATCCAGGCCGGTGTACCCGTCCGCACGACCTGCCGCGCTTTCTGAATTACTTCTTCCTCCAGGCATCCGCCGCTCAAGGATCCCACCGCACGGCCATCCGCCGCCACCATCATGCGCGCACCGGGTCGGCGATAACTCGAGCCATGCGCCTTCACCAAGGTGGCCAGCGCGTAGGGCTCGCCATATCCGCGTTCAAACTGCCGGACAATATCGCCGATCTCGCGCATCTAGATGAGTTTGTCGAGGGTGATGGGCAAATCCCGCACGCGCCTGCCGGTGGCATGGAAGACCGCGTTGGCCACCGCGGCCGCCGTGCCGGTAATCCCAATCTCACCCATGCCGCGCGCCCCCCATCGGATTGAAAGCGAGGTCGGGCTCGCCCACAAAATGCACCTCGATTTCAGGAATGTCCGCATTCACCGGCACATGGTAATCGGCCAGGTTGCGCGTCGCCGGCAGGCCCGACGCTGGATCGAGAACGGTCTCCTCTTCCAAGGCCATGCCGATCCCCATCACGACTCCTCCCAAAATCTGGCTCCGCGCTGTTTTCGTGTTCATCACCCCGCCCACAATTCATCACCGAGACAAAGCGCGTGACCTGCACGCGAGGGTTCATCGGGGTCGATCTGGACCTCACAGAATTGCGCGCCGAACGATTGAAACGCCAGCGACGGCTTGAGCAACGACGGTTTGAAACTGCCATTGCTCTCAACGAATTCATTGCCCGCTCGCTGCAAAATGGCAGCAAACGAATCGCTCTTCGCGGGATCTTCCTCGGAACTCAACTGGCCAACCGTGGTCAGCACGATCTTCGAGGGGCTGACCCCGTGCAACGGCGAACCCGCATCCGCCGTCGCCAGCTTGGCGAGGCTGAGGTGAAGTTCTTTGGCGGCATCGTAAATCGCCGAGCCGACCGTCGCCGTTGTATTGGAACCGCCGGCGACAGGACCAAACGGCAGATCGGAATTGCCCAGTTCAAATGTCACTTTTTCCACGGGTACACCCACCGCCTCGGCGGCAATCTGGGTGAGCACGGTATAAGCACCCGTGCCGATATCGTGCGCCGCACACTGCACTCGCACCGCGCCATTGGCCTCGAGACGAATGCGCGCATCCGCCGCCATCTTGTAAGCGGGATAAGTCGCCGTCGCCATCCCCCAGCCGATGAGCAAGCCATCTCGCTTCATCGAGCCAGGCTCGGCCGAACGCCGCGCCCAGCCAAATTTCTCCGCACCCAGTTGATACGCCTCCCTGAGATGCTTGGCGCTGAAAGGCTTGTCGCTGATCGGATGGGCGTCGGCATGATTCGTCAGGCGCAACGTCAGCGGATCGATTTTCAACTCGGCAGCGAGTTCATCCATGGCGCACTCCAGCGCATAAGTGCCGGGGCATTCTCCCGGCGCCCGCATGAAGGTCGGCGTCGCTACATTCACCGGGAACACCGTCTCTTCCACGGCGATCGCTGGACAGGCATACAGCACTCCGGTCGAGCGCGCGCCGCAGCTTTCTACATACTCACCCACGGGTGAGGTCAGCGTCTCGACCCGGTGCCGCATCGCCTGCAATTTCCCGTCCCGTGTCGCCGCCAGCGCAACCGTCTGCGTGGTCGGCGTGCGATGCCCCGCGCCGGTAAACATATCCTGCCGCGAGATCGCAAACTTCACCGGCGCCCCCACCGCTTGCGCAGCCATCGCCGTAAGAATGACGTGAGGCCACACGGCGCCCTTGCAACCAAAGGCGCCGCCGACAAACGGGCTGATCACCCGCACACTTTCCCGCTTCAAATCGAAGGCCTTCGAAAGCAAATCCTGCACGCCTTTTACATACTGCGTCGCATCGTGCAACGTCAGTTGATCCGGCGCCACCCATTCGGCGACCGTGGCCGAAGGCTCCATCGGGCTGTGCGTTTCCTGTGGCGTTTGATAGATGCGTTCCACGACGACATGGTTCCCATCGGCCAGCGCTTTTTTCCGCATCGCCCTTGTTTATTTGGACCGACTCCCCGTTGTTCGTCTTCGGTTTCTCGCCTTTGTCCCCCGCTTGTCTCCGCAACGAATGCGGATTCTGTTCATAGGTAATCCGGATGAGCGAAGCCGCATGCCTGGCCTGTTCCAGGGAGTTCGCGACCACGAACGCCACATATTGCCCGCCGTAATGAATCTGCCCGTCGCTCAACGGAAGACGGTTCTCGTTCCGGATGCCCCCGCCGCTGTGTTGCGCCGGCTTGGGCTCCTGGAGCTTCGGAGCATTGAGATGAGTCAGGACGAGGCGCACTCCCGGCGCCGCTTCCGCGGCTTTCGTGTCGATCGCCGAAATGCGACCGCTGGAAATGCGACTCGTGAGAGCGAAAGCCTGGAGGACGCCGGGCGGATTGAATTCCGCGGCATACTGAGCGGCGCCCGTGACCTTGAGCCGGCCATCGACCCGATTCATCGGCTGGCCTAAGACGCGTGGAGGAAGGATGGAAGCGCTCATGCTTTTGCCGCCACGGTGGTCAGCGCGCGGACGATGCTGCGCCGCGCGAGTTCGATTTTGAAAGTGTTATGCGCATAGCCCTTTGCTCCCGCGAGAGCGGCCGCGGCGGCCGTATTAAAGACCGCTTCACCGGGAGCCTGGCCGGCCAGCGCTTTCTCCGCCTCCAGCGCCCGCCAGGGTTTGTGCGCCACCCCCGCCGAGCGCGAGGCGCGCCGTCACGATCTTTCCACCGGGATCCATTTCGAGCACCGCGGCGACGCTGACCAGGGCAAAGGCATAGCTCGCCCGATCCCGGATCTTCAAATAATGCGATCGCGCGGCCCACGGCGTGGCCGGCAGATCGACCGCGGTGATCAATTCCTCCGGCCACAAATTGGTTTCGTGCTCCGGCGTATCACCCGGCAGCCGATGAAAATCCGCGAAAGCGATCTCGCGCTCTCCCTGGGGCCCGCGCACTCGCACCACCGCGTCGAGCGCGGCCAGCGCCACGCACATATCGCTGGGATGCGTCGCAATGCAGTGCTCGCTCTGCCCGAGGATCGCATGCAGGCGATTGAAGCCCTCGATCGCCCCGCAGGCCACTGCCCGGCTGGCGCTTGTTGCAGGCCGGAAAGGCAGGATCGTAAAAGTAATAGCAACGCGTGCGCTGCAGAAGATTCCCGCCCACCGTCGCCATGTTGCGCAGTTGCGGACTGGCTCCGGCCAGGAATGCCTCGCTCAGCACGGGGTAGCGCTCTTTGATCAGCGCGTGCCCCGCCACATCGGAATTCCGGGCCAGTGCACCGATGCGCACCCCTTGGCCACCCGGCAATTCCTCCACTTTGTCCAACGGCAGCCGGTTGATATCGATCACCGTTTCCGGCGTCTCGACGCCCATCTTCATGAGATCGATCAAATTCGTCCCGCCCCCCAGAAACTTGGCGTGCGGCTGGGCGGCTATTTTGGCGACTGCCTGCGGCACATCCGCCGCCCGGGAATAAGCGAAAGGGTTCATGCCGCGGATGCCTTTTCTTTGGCCGCGCGGATCGCGGCGACGATGTTCGGATACGCGCCGCAGCGGCAGATGTTGCCACTCATCCACTCGCGGATTTCGCCGTCGCTGCCCGCATGCCCTTCCTGCAATAGCGCGACTGCGGAACAAATCTGACCCGGCGTGCAATAACCGCATTGAAAACCATCGTGCTCGAGGAACGCCGCCTGGACCGGATGCAATTCCTCCCCTTTGGCCAGCCCCTCGATCGTCGTAATCTCGTCGCCCTCATGCGTGACCGCCAGGCTCAGGCAGGAGTTGATTCGCCGTCCATTCACCAGCACCGTGCAAGCTCCGCATTGGCCATGATCGCAGCCCTTCTTCGTGCCCGTCAGCGTCAGATGCTCGCGCAGCGCATCGAGCAGCGTCACCCGGGGATCGAGGCGCAATTGGATTTTCGCGACCATTGAGCACCAGGCGAACTTCGACCCCTTCTGTTTCCGGCTTGGCCGCCGCCGGTTCGGCCGCTTCTGTCGTCGTCGTCTTGGAAACCAACGCCCCCGAGAGCGCCAGCGCCGCACTGGTCCCGGCGACCTGCTTCAGAAAGGTTCGCCGCGTCGCCGGATCACCGAAAATCAATAGCTGATCCAAGTCCGTCGCGGACTCCTGATCTGATCGAGGATCGTCGCTCATGGCAGGGCAAACTCCAATTCGGTGGTGATCGCGAGGGCCGGCATGCAAATATATCAACGCAGCCGCGCCCTTGGGTGGTCGGATGCCGTCCCACCTTTTCCGCAACCTCTTCCGCATTTATTTCCAGTGCATATCGAGTACGTCGGATTCGACCTTCCCCACGGAGCTTCACTGGCACGAAACCGCGTAATGCCCTGTCACGAACTCATCGCCGAATGTTTCTCACGCGCTTTTTCATTGACTTTTCAAATCTATAATGTCAATATAGTGTCTTTGAAGCGGCGAACGCCCCTCAGGAAGAAATTTTATCGGCTTGGGCTGCTAAGGAAAGGAGACGGACTGGATGCAATGAGAAATGATTCGATTTTGAAATCAACCAACGCTTTGCCGACGAGACAACGTCCAAACGAACCCATTTCGGTCCACAGTCTTCATTGGCGCTTACAGAGCAATCGCGCCGAATCGCAGTCATGAATCATCCCGTCTCACTGGCAAAATCGTCCGACTGCGGAGCGTATCCCTCTGCCGCTCAAGTCTTCGACCCGCTGCCGCGTCCCGACCGCGGACGATATTCAGAGCGATCGTGCCTCAGCACCGAATCGCAGTTGAAAAGTTTTCCGCATCTTTTCGCCGAAGCGGTGGTTTCATAAAAAAATCACTGACGGCTCCATGATTCTGATCCTTTGGCCCCATTTTATCCCATGCCGCCCATCAAACATAGACCCTACGTAGTTTCACCTCCCGGGGTTTTTGCACTTGTGAATTCCATTCCGGACACTACTTCTTTTGCGCAAATGAATTTGCCCAACGAGGCGGGCTCGCCCCGATCGGATGAACCGGACCGCGGTGCAAGCAGGGCACCCCGACAACTGTCGGACCTGCAGAAAACCATCACCATGGCGCAGATCGCGAAAGCGGCTGGCGTGTCGCAGGGGGCCATTTCGTCGCTTTTGAACGACCGGGATTACGGCATCCGCGTCAGTGAAAAGACACGGGAGCGCGTCTTTAAGGTCTGCCGGGAAATGGGTTACATTCCGAATGACCTCCGGGCGGTGGTGCGCATGTATCCGGAACTCGGTGATTTCTGTCTGTTGCTTTCCACGGCGGTCGAAGGCGGCCTGCATGACCCCTTTGTCCACCGGCTCGTGGCGGCAGCCATGGCGGCGGTACCCCGATATTTCGCATCCGCTCAGCCTCGCCTACTATGAAGAAGGCCAGGATTACTCGGCCGCAGGCGCGCTGCCGCACCCCATCCGCGTCGGCACCTATTCGAAGTTTCTTCTTCATGGCGGGCCGAATCCGACGTTGCTGGAGGCGCTTTACCGGCGCGGATTGCCCGTCGTTTCCATGGGCTACGATATCCCGCTGCCGGGTGTGACGAGCCTCGTGCCGGACTACACGCAAGCGGCCATCCTCGCCATCGAGCACCTGGTCCAGCTTGGACATCAGCATCTGGGGATCATCTCCAGCGCTTTCGGTTCCACCCATCCGAAGACCCTCGAGCTGAATCACGGAGTCAGTGTGGCCTGTGAAAAATTCGGCCTGCCGATCGAGGCCCAGCACATCGTCTACGGCGACCTCTCCGAGCAGGCCGGGCACGCCGCGCTGGAGGAATTTCTAAGCCGCACGCCGGCGCCCACCGCCATTTTTGCCATGAGCGACCGGGCCGCCCTGGGTGTCCTCGCGCTGGCCCAGAGCCGCGGGCTGCAGGTGCCCCGGTGATTTGAGTATCGTAGGCTGCTCGGACGATGCCGGGAGCCAGACAGTGTATCCGCAGTTGACCACCATTCACCTGCCCGCGGAAGAAATGGCCACCCCGCGGCGTCCGGGAAATCGATCAACTCGTGAACGCTTCCATCGGCGAAGCTTCGCGCAAAGAACTGCTGCCCGTACGCCTGGTTTCCCGGTCGTCCACGGGGCCTGCCAGAAAGTTTGCAAAAAGTTTAATCAAACGCTGATTTGTCTCTTGACGACCCCCACGGTCTTACACGAGAAGTGCGCCCCCTCATGAAAATCTACTACTACATTTCTGTAGCCGCCTCGGCGCTATGCCTCGTGTTGAGCATAGTCCTGTTCGTGATCGGCACGACCAATCAAACCCTGCAAAACGACGTGCAAGCCCAGCAGGTCGAGCTTCAGAAACAGCAGGAAGAGATCAACAAGGGCCAGGCGATCAGCCAAAAGGTCGGTCCCGAGTTGCTGCGCGACATGGCCGTCGCCTCGACGAAGAATGAGAAGATGAAGCAGTTGCTCGCGAAGAACGGCTACACGGTGAACCTGGCCACGCCGGCACCCGGCTCTTCCCCGGCTCCGCACGCCCCCCGCCCCCCGCTCCTTCCTCCTCCGAACCCGGCCGCCTCCAACCCTGATTCACCCCATGAGCTCCGAACCCGATTACAATTTCAATCCGCCCCCGGTTCCGACTGCGGACGGCCTTTCCCTCCATCTTCCCTTCGCTCTTCTCACCGCGGCCATCGCCGTGGTGATGGTCGCGCAGACGGCCAACGTCTTCAAGGCGCGCACCAGCCTGCGGGACGGCAAGGTCCAGCTCGTCGAGGCCTTTCAAAAGCGCCAGTCGCTGGTCAAGCAATCCTCCGACATTCAGCAAAAGCTCCAGGCCTTGGTCCTGGATCTTCTGCTGCTCGCCAAGACGGATGACGACGCCAAGGCGATCGTGCAGAAATACAACATCCAGCAGAACGCTCCCCGCCGATGGCGCGGCTGCTCCGGCCCCGGCGGATGCGCCCAAATAGCCGGTCGTAAACTTTAAGCCGCAAGGCAAAACAAAAGCCCGGCCTTCGCGCCGGGCTTTTCGTTTTTCTTGTGCGCTTCCGCAGTTAGATTCACCGCTGTGTCCGCGCTCACCTCCCTCGCCAAGTCCGCCCGCGGCATCGTGCAACGCCTGCAGGATGCCGGGCACATCGCGTACTATGCCGGCGGCTGCGTCCGCGACCAGTTGATGGGCGTGCAGCCGCACGATTTCGACATCGCCACCAATGCCCACCCGGAGCAGGTGCAGAAGCTCTTTCGACGCACGGTAGCTGTGGGTGCGCACTTCGGGGTCATCGTGGTCCTGGACGGCAGCTTTGAATTCCAGGTCGCCACCTTCCGCAACGACGGCCAGTACCTCGACGGGCGCCGCCCGGAATCGGTCAGCTTCGCCACACCCGAGGAGGATGCGGCCCGGCGCGACTTCACCATCAACGGCCTCTTTTTCGATCCCATCGCCGAGCGGCTCATCGACTATGTCGGCGGCCAGGAGGAATCTCGCCAGGAAGATGCTGCGCGCCATCGGCAATCCCTACGACCGTTTTCGCGAGGACCGGCTGCGCCTGCTGCGCGCCGTGCGCTTCGGCACCACGCTGGGCTTCGATCTCGATGGCGCCACATGGCGGGCCGTCTGCGAAAATGCGCAGCATATCAACGAGGTCAGTGCCGAGCGGATTCGCGAGGAACTGGTGAAGATCTTTCTCTCGCCCCGGCGGGTCCGCGGCTTCGATCTGCTCGATGAAAGCGGCCTGCTGGCCGCCACGCTGCCGGAAGTCGAGGCGCTCAAGGGTTGCGAGCAGCCACCGCAGTTTCATCCCCGAGGGCGATGTCTTTGTCCACACCCGCATCATGCTCGGCCTGCTGCCGGCCGAGGTCTCGGTGCCGCTGGTTTTCTCTGTGCTATTCCACGATATCGGCAAGCCGGGGGACCTTCTCCGTGGACCCGGACGGGCGCATTCGCTTCAGCGGCCACGACAAGCTCGGCGCAGAGATGACCGAGGCGATCATGAGCCGCCTGCGCTTTTCGCGCGCCGAGATCGATGCCACCGTCGAGGCGGTGGCCAATCACATGGTCTTCAAGGACGTGCAACAGATGCGCGTGGCGAAGCTCAAGCGCTTCCTCGCGCGGCCGCACATCGACGATGAACTCGAGTTGCACCGCGTCGATTGCACGAGCAGCCACGGCATGCTCGACAACTACGAATACCTCAACACCAAGCGCGCCGAATTCGCCAGCGCACCGCTGATTCCGCCGCCGCTGCTCACCGGCCGCGATCTCATCGCGCTGGGACTCCGTCCCGGTCCGCGCTTCAGCGAAATCCTCGAGGCCGTGCAGTCGCGCCAGTTGGAAGGCACGCTGACCACGCCCGAAGCTGCGCTGGAGTGGGTGAAGAGCGACTGGCTGGAGCCGAAATGAAGGGCTTTCGAAAGAACAAAGGGAGGTTCAAAACCGCCAATTCCTAAGTAGCGCCCACCTCGCAGGTGGGCTAGAACACCATCCCCATGTCCGCCATCGAACACAACGACCCCCCTCAACGCCCAGATCCTTGCCGTCTCCGAGGACAAGATTCAGGGCTTTGTCCGCGAACCTTTTGTCGCCATCGCCGAACGCAGCGGCGTGCCGCTGGAAACCGTGCTCGAGCGGCTCAGGACGATGCTCGCCGCGGGCACCATCCGCCGCATCCGGCAGACGCTCGTCGCCAGCAATCTCGCCGAAGGCGCGTTGGTGGCCTGGAAGGTATCGGAGGAAAAGCTGAACGGCGCTTTCGACTTCATGTTCCAACAGGATCCTTTCAGCGGGCACGTCGTCGTCCGGTCCACCCGACACAGCGACCACGGGCAGCGAATATCGCCTGTGGACCACGCTCAAGACGCCGGTCGGCACCTCGATGGCCGACCATTGCGAAGTGCTCATGCGGCACACCGGCGCTACCCATTTCAAGCTCATGCCGGCGAAGGGAATTTTTGCGCTCGGCGTCGGCCATGTGCGCCGCAAGACCATCGAGCCGGGAGACAAGGCCGACGCGCCGGCGAAGATGATCAAGGTCGGCGTGGTCAATCTCACCGACCTCGAGTGGGAAGTCCTGCTCGCCCTCAAGCGCGAATTGACCCTCGATGAAGTGCGGGTCGGCTTGTGGGAGACCCGCGCCGCCGAGGCCCGGGGTCGATCTGGATACCTTTTGCCGCGTCGCCGAAGACCTCAACGGCCGCCAGGTCATCGGCCGCTTCTCCACGTTCCTCGAACATGTGAAGCCCTCCGCCACGGGCCAGCGTGTCACCCGCTTCAACGCGCTCTTTCACTGGCGTGTGCCGGTGGGCCGGGAGATCGAAGCCGGCGGCGAGGTCGGCCGCCACGACATCCTCACCCACTGCTACTGGCGCGAAGGCGGCCCGGAATTCAATAACGTCAACATCATGGCTGTGTGCCACGGCACCGAGAAGGACCGCGTCTTCGCCCACAAGGCGGCCATCGACGCGCACTTGGCCAGCATCGGCATTCCGGTGACCTACACGAACGTCTTTTGGGGCGGCCGCAGCGAGATCAAACCCAGCGAGATCTCGCCCAAGGTTCACCGCGAGTGGCTGGATAAAATGCGCCTGCCGGAGACGGCGCCGGCATAAGGGGCGCGTCCCCCTTTCCCGTCATCCTGAGCTTGCGAAGGACCTCTGATTTCGCTCTGGCATCTTATGCGTCACGAAAGCCTGCGGTCTGCGCATTACCGCTGGCCAAACGAGTGAAGAAAGGCAGAAATCAGAGATCCTTCGCAAGCTCAGGATGACCCGAGAGGGAGACTCCGTAACTGCCAATCGCCCTAGTTTTCGGGCTTGTCGATATCGAGATACGTCGGCGTGCGATCCTGCGAGCGCCCGCCGAAAGACTCGATCCGCATCTCCTTCAAGATCCACAGCCCATCTCCCAGCGATTGCCCGCTGATGACCTTGAAGCGCCGCGAGAGTTTCCCGGCCGCATCGAAAGCCTCTGCCTGCATCATCGCCCCGGTTTTCTTGCTGATCCAGAGATCGACCTTGCTGTATTGCGTATCGCCCCGCGCCCCCGGCTCGACGCGCACGATCCAGCACTTCTGCAGGAGCATGGTCTGCTCGCCCTGTACGGTGGCGGTGGGCCAGTAGAGGAAGCAAAGCGAAAGGTCTTCGTAGCTGATATCGGTATCGCGCACCCGGTCGTCGAAGCGGCGCGGCGAAACCTTGGCCGCCTTGCCATCCGCGACCTCCTCGAGCCGTGCCTCCTTTTCGCCCAGCCGCAATTGAATGACCTGCGGCGGATTGGTGAATTCGTAGCGAATGGTCGTGCCGGCGCAAACAAGGCGGAACGGCAGGCTCTTGGCACCGTTGCGGATTTCGCCATTCAGCACCCGGTTTTGCGCGGCCTGCGCGATGCGCACCGTCTTCAAGATCGCATGTGGATCGGGAGCGTCTTCGGCGCACAAGAACCCCGTGAAGACCGCGAGCGCCGCCAAAAGAATTGCGATGTGTGACTTCATGCCCATACCTTCGCAAGGCTCAGCGATTCCCGCATGGACCAAAAGCTCCTTTTTCTCATCAACCGGCAGTGGACGGGTCCTCTGCTGGACCTCCTAAAATCCTGCGGCAAACGATCGAGGGTGCGGAGCAGGCCGGCGTGAAACGCATTCTTCTCATCGCCACGCTCTACCCCTTCGGTCGTCCCCGCACGCTCCAGGTCGGCGAAGACCATCACGCGAGCCGCATACTTTCAAGGGACGCATGCGCAAGGAACAGGAGGAGGTTCTGATGGAGGCGCATCGGTCCGGGCGTATCCAGGCTACCCTTCTTCGGTTGCCGGATTTTTACGGACCCCGCGTGGAGGCCAGCTTCTTCGGCGGCCTCTTCTCCGCCATCCGGTCTGGCAAACGGGCCCAAATGATCGGCCCGATCGACGTCCCTCACGAATACGTCTACGTTCCGATGTGGGTCCCGTCGTCCTCCAGCTGGCCCAAACCCCCGAGGCCTACGGGCGCACCTGGAACCTCGGCGGTGCCGGGGACCATCATTCCCCGCGCCTTTGCCCAACGCGCCTTTGCCAAAGCCGGCCAAAAGCCCCGCCTGCTGGTCGCGAACAAATTCATGCTCCGCCTCATGGGCCTCTTCAATCCATTCCTGCGCGAGCTGGTGGAAATGCACTATCTGATCACTACTCCGGTGGTGGTCGATGACCGCGCGCTGGAGTCACTGATCGGCCCCCTCAAAAAGACTTCCTACGATGAAGGCATCGATGCCTGCCTTCGCGCCATCGAAGTTACCTGATCGGCCTCGCCGCTCTCCAGACTTCGTGGTCGTGGGATGAGGTGTGGCTCGAAGGAAGTATGTTCCGCGCGGGCGTCCCGCCTGCCGAAGCCGGCGTTCCGCCGGATTCTCTCCCGCCCGCGAGGACGCCGCCTCGGGCGCTTGATTCGGGCAAGATGCCCCCTCGTTGCCCAGACAGCGAGGAATCAGGGCGTGATCTATGTCTTCGCGTCACCGGCAGGTTTTTCCGGCCCGCCATCCCCCCACGGCGGACGCGGCCAGTCGCCAAAACGGCGGCGCATTTCCTCGCGCATCTGCTCGCGCTGTTCGGGGGTGAGCGAGTCCCAGTGTTCCTCCGTCATGCGGTGACGCCCCGGCGGACCGAACGCCCTGCCCCGGCCTCCGGGGAACCCGACGAACAATATTTTCGCCAGCACGAAAATGCCGAGGGCCTGCCAGTAAGTGACGGTTTTGACCCCGAGCACCTCGGTGAGCACGCCGTTCCACAGGCCGTAGACGGCCCACGCCGCCAAAGCCACGATGGCGAGCATGACCAAGGGTATGAAATGCCGGCGTTTACGATGCAATGGATGATTCATGATGGGATCGGGTTATTGGATTTAGGAGAGAAATTCGTCGCGGAGATGGGCAAGTTGTCGGCGCAGATGCAGCACGGCGTAGCGCTTGCGCGAGAGCAGCGTGTTTTGGTTTTCGCCCGTCAGCGTGGCGATTTCCTGAAAAGAAATCCCTCGAGTTCATGCCACACGAATACCTGCCGCTGCTCCGGGGGCAATTCCGCGAGTGCGGCATGCAGTCGTTCCCAGAAAAGGTTGCGTCGGTACTCCGTCGCGGGAGTCTTGTCGTCGCGCAGCAGAAGAAGGGGAAATTCAAACGCCGTGTCTTCTTCATCCGGGCCCCACGCATCCAGAGAATCCATCGTTGGTTTGCGCGCCCGGTCGATGATGCGATGACGCGCCACCGTATAGAGCCACGCACCGATATGCTCCACCCCGCCATCATCCAGCGCGGTGATGAGCCGCTCCCATACGTCCTGCAGGACGTCCTCGGCATCGGCTTCAGTTCGGACACGCGCCCGGATGAAACGACTGAGCCTCGCTCCAAGTTCGCTCACAATTCGAGTCGCTTGGTTCTTATGATCGGCACTCATCAAATTTGAAATCTGCCCAATGGCGTCCATTTCCCCGTGGAGACGAATTGCGGCCAGGATTATTGCAGCCCGGCAGAAAATAACCGGCCGGCGTGGCCGCACATGGAGCTGCGCCCGCGGACCCGATCAACCTGGCAAGGTGGGCAAAGATCGTTACCGAATAGGGATGGAGAACGCACTTGCGAGCGACGCGTCACGGGCGGGATGGAAGATTTAAGCGCCGTGTTCAACACGCGCCAGATCGGCCCGGCCTCGCGCAGATGGTCTTCACCCTCAGGACGCGCCGACGACCGCTTCGTCTTCCTCCTATGGCTTGGGAGGTTGATTTAGCAGCAGCCAATACATTCCCAGATCCTGCACCGCTGCGACGAAGCCTTCGAAAGCGACCGGCTTGACGATGTAGCTGTTCACGCCCAGCCGATAGCTTTCCACCAGATCCTTTTGTTCTTTGGATGAAGTCAGCATCACCACCGGGATCATCTGGGTGCGCGGATCGGCCTTGATCCGCTGGAGCACTTCCAACCCGTCCACCTTGGGGAGTTTCAAGTCGAGCAGGATCACTCTGGGCGTATCCTCGATCTTGCGCGCGGCATGCGGACCCTCGCAGAAAATGAACTCCAGGGCTTCCGCACCGTCACGGGCCACCTCGATGCGATTGGTCAGCTTGGCTCTTTCCAATGCTTGCATCGTCAGTTCGAGATCATCCGGATTGTCTTCCACCAGCAGTATTTCAACAGCGTTCGATTCGCTCATGGTTCGTTTGCTCCCTCGAGGGTGAAAATAGAAAGTGGCGCCGCGATTCTCCTCGGGCCTCGGCCCAGATCCGCCCGCCGTGGCGGTGGACGACCCGCTGCACGATAGCCAGGCCGACACCCGTCCCTTCGTAGTCCTCGGCGCGATTGCAGCCTTTGGAAAACCCCAAACAGCTTGCCCACATAGCGCATATCGAATCCCGTTCCGTTGTCGCGCACGAAATAGACCTGCTCATCCCCTTCCCTCTTGCCTCCGATCTCGATCATGGCGATGTCGCGTTTGCGTGTGTACTTGAGCGCATTGGAGAGCAGGTTAACCCAAATTTGCTTTAGCAACGCCGGATCGCCGTGGCAAGGTGGCAGGTCACCCGTACCGGATTTCAACCTGCCGCCCTTCCCGCTGTGAACCCAGCTCCTCGATGGTGTCCCGCACCAACCTCGCCGTGTCACCGGACGCTTGTTCAGCGGCAATCGGCTAAGCCGCGAAAAGGTGAGCAAGTCGTCAATCAACACCCCCATCTGTTGTGCTCCTGAACGGATTCTCTGCAAGTAACGCTGGCCTTTCTCGGGCAACTGCGGCCCGTAATCACGCAGCACCGCCTCCGAAAACCGTCCACGGCGCGCAGCGGCGCCCGCAAATCGTGCGAGACCGAATAGGAAAACGCTTCCAATTCCTTGTTCGCAGATTCCAATTCGGCCGTTCGGGCGGCCACGCGCTGCTCCAGCCCCGCATTGAGCTGCCGAATCTCGTCCTCCGCGTGCTTGCGTTCGGTGATGTCGGCACGGATGGCCACATACTGGCGCGGTTTGCCCTGCGCGTTGAGGAACGGCACGATGGTCGTGTCCACCCAGTAAAAGGAGCCGTCTTTCGCCCGATTCTTGATCTCCCCGTGCCAGACGCGGCCGTGCGCGATCGTCGTCCACAGGTCGCGGATGAATTCTTTCGGGTGATGGGTGGAGTTGATGAGGCGGTGATCCCGCCCGAGCAATTCCTCGCGGGAATACTTCGAGATCGCGCAAAACTTGTCGTTCACAAACGTGATTTTCCCCTGCGGATCGGTGATCGCTACGATGGCGTGCTCGTCGAGCGCGACCTTCAGGTCGCTTACCTCCTTGAGCGACGCTTTCAACGCTTCCTCCGCGCGTTTTCGCTCGGTGATATCCGTGCTGTAAATGCGCAGCCGCTGGGATTCCGCAAAACAATGGATCGTTTGCGCATAGCAGAGTTCGGCCATCTGGATCTCCCGGCGCACGACCGTCTGGCTATGGTCGAGCAAGCCCTCCGCGGCCTCCCGCAGCCCGGCGAGCCAGGGATGTTCAAAGCCCTGGCGGCAGATATCGGGAGACAACTGCCTGGCGGACGGATTCGCGTAGGTGAACGATTCCCGTTATCCAATCCACTTCCACGATGGGATTCGGATTGTTTTCCGGAAACGTCGCCAGCCACGCCGCTCTTTCCTCGGCCTGCTTGCGCTCGGTGATGTCGAGCAGTGTGCGAGGATGGCGGGCTTTCCATGGTATTCCGTACGACCGCCGTGGACCTCGACATAAATGGTCGTGCCATCGCGGCGGACCGCGCGCGCGCCATACTTGATGCTCTCCACTCCGCCTGCGAGGCGTTGGTGAATATTTGTGGCGACCGCGGACCGATCGTCTTCTCGAACGAAATCGGTCACCGGCGCGGAAGTGAGGGTCTCCGCTGGGTGACCGAAAACCTCCGCCATCTTCGGATTCACGTAAACGAACCGGTCTCCTTGAATCACATAGATGCCGACGAGCGATTGCTCGACCAGGCAGCGAAACTTTTCCTCCGCCGCCCGCCGTGCCGCTTCGGCCTCCTGGCGCGCGGTGATGTCCTGCACCACCGCCAGCGTGCGCAGCGGCCGCCCGTCTTCGCCGCGAATGAGCGATGCATGGATGGCGACCCAGACGGCCGTGCCGTCTTTGCGCCGGTAACGCTTCTCTCGACTCGATTCGTGCGTTTCACCGCGCACCATGCGCTCGTGCGAGGCGGTGTCATTCTCACGATCTTCGGGATGAGTGAGATCGGAGAAAGTCATGCCCAGCAGTTCCTTCTCGGAGTAGCCGGTGATCGTGCAAAATTTGGGGTTCGCGCGAAGATAACGGCCCGATTCCGGCTCGACCTGCGCCTGGCCGACGGCGGAATGAATAAAAACTGGCTCGAAAATCCAGTTCGCTCGCCCGCAGCGCTTCCTCCGTTTGTCGGCGTTCGGCAATCTGGCGGGTCAACTCGGCGTTGGCCGTATTCAGGTCGCCGGTCCGTTCCGCGACGCGTCTTTCGAGTTCCGCATTCAGTTGATTCAGGTCTTTCTGTGCCTGCCGGCGCGTCCGGATCTCTTCCTCCAACGCCGCGTTGACCTGCGCGAGGGCCGCGGGGCTGGGCAGAGCAAGCGCCTGCGGCATGAGCCGGGTCAGGAGGATCGCGGTCGGCACGGAAGCCGCTGCCGTCAACGCTTTGATGGTCCCAGAGAGCCAGTAACTGCCGTGCCAGACGTTCCAGATTTCCATCAAATGCGTTGTGCCGCAGGCCAGGATGAACACCGCGAAGCACACGAACATCCAGCGAAAATCAATGTCCTTCCGACGGCGGACGAACCAGGCGAGCGTGATTGGAATCGAATAATACGCCAGCGCGATCAGCCCATCGGAAACCACATGCAGCCATACGACCCCCGGTGTCCACAAATAGCAATGCCCGTGCGGCATAAACCGTCGGCCGAAATCAATTTTCGTATGAACTCAAACATAAGGCGTTCCTCGGTGCGGCTATATCATTCGAGGAGCAGCCTAGCAGGCCGCTCTACAGACGATGGGTGTCAATGGCCAGCCGTTCCGCAACTGCGAGATTCGCCGGGAACTCGCCTCGACAATCAAAACCAGTGCCGATCAGTCAGCTCACCGCAAAAATGGAAAGCCCGTTCCCCGCTCGGCGCAAACCAATTCTTCAAGCGAAACCAACGCGGGTTGAGGCTCTTGCGAGGCGGAGCTTCAACCCATGGACATCAGTCGGGGTCGTTGGTCGAACGCATCGCTGCCCGCACCGATTGTGTTTTGGGCAGGCGGTCCAATCCATAGCGGGGCGATTTTATATTGCAGTGCCCGTCGGCTGAGGCCCAGGCGTTCGGCGGCTTCCGCCCGGTTGGACGTGACTTTCAGCAGCGTCTGCCGGATCAATTCGGCTTCGACTTGAGCGAGCGACATCCCGGGTTGAATGGTGAACGCTTGATCCGGCCGGGAGGACTGCACGAGCGCCGCGGGGAGATCTTTCATTTCGATCGCGTTTCGAGGCACGGTGACGACCAATCGCTCGATGATATTGCGCAATTGCCGCACGTTGCCCGGCCACCGCAGCGTCTGAAAGAAAGCGACCACTTCGCGGCTGAATTTCTTCTGGCGGCGCCGATGCTTCGCGCAGAAGTGTTCCGCAAACGATTTGACCAGCGTGGGGATGTCCTCGGCGCGTTCCCGCAGCGGAGGGATATGAATCGTGACGATGTTCAACCGATAGAACAAGTCCTCGCGAAATTTCCCGTTCACGCCCTCGGCTTCGAGGTTTTTATTGGACGCGGCGACGATGCGGGCGTCCGCTCGCTCAACCTTGTGACTGCCTACGGGGCGGAAAATTCCGTCTTCGAGAACGCGGAGCAAATCGCCCTGCCCTTTGGCGGAAAGATCGCCGATCTCATCGAGGAAGAGGGTTCCGCCGTGGGCGAGCTGAAAACGCCCCTGACGATCGCTGATGGCGCCGGTAAACGCGCCCCGGGTATGACCAAAAAGTTCCGCTTCGATCAGGGCGTCGGGCAGAGCGGCGCAGTTGACGGCGATAAATGGACGAGCGCTCCGGCGGCTCTTTTCGTGGATGGCTCGGGCGACGATTTCCTTTCCGGTCCCGCTCTCCCCTTCGATCAGGACGGTCACGTCCGTCGGACCGATTTGCTGGATGAGGCAGTTGATCTCCTGCATCGCGACGCTTTCGCCGGCGAAAATATCCGGCTCGGAACGCCTGCGCAGCCGGAGCTTGAGTCGCTGGTCCTCCGCCACCAACGCCTGGTAATCGAGCGCCTTCCGGACCGATTCGATCAATTGCCCCGTATTGATCGGCTTCGAAAGATAGTCGAAAGCGCCCTTGCGAATCGCATCGACGGCCGTGCCAATCGTCCCTTTGTCGCTGACGAAAATGAATTGGGTATCCGGGGTAATACTGCGGATTTTGTCCATCAACGCGATGGCGTCGATCCGTTGCTCATCGAAGGATTTTACGACGAGATTGAAGAGCTTTTCCCGGGCGAGAACGAGTGCCTCCGTCTCATTCGAGACGACGGAAACCTGATAGCCGACCGGTTTCAGGGAGTCGCAAATGGCGCGCGCGGCCGCGCGATCGCGATCCAGCACGAGAAGGTGAATTTTGGCTGGATCTCATCGCGACGAAAGCTATTGCACTCCCGTTGGGCCACAAGTGCAATTTTTGCACTCCGCTTAACTTTCGATGGGCTGGGCAGCCTCCGCAATCGATCGCTCTATTGTTCCATCCATCTCCAGCACAACGTCTTGCTACTGTAGACAAACCCCGCGGCATGGATAATGGTAGCGCTTCGGCGCGTGAACACACTTGATCGTCTTGAAGATTTTGATTCCGTCTACTCGGAGGAGGACGCGCGCTTCGACCTGATTTATCCGCCCGAGATTCGCGAATTGTCGCCGCGCCATTGGACTCCAGTCGCGGTCGCCCGCAAAGCTGCTCAACTCCTGGTGGCCGGCCCCGACACGCGAGTCCTTGATCTCGGCTGCGGGCCGGGAAAATTCTGCATCGTCGGCGCGCTCACCACTGCCGGCCATTTCACCGGCATCGAGCAGCGCGACCAATTGGCAGACCTCGCCCGCGAGACGATCCGGCGGGAGGCGATCCCCAACGCCGAGATCATTCACGGCAACCTCACCCGCATCGATTTCTCTGCCTACGACGCTTTCTACCTCTTCAACCCCTTCGAGGAGAATCTGTTCATCACGGCAAGATTGATACGTCGATAGAGTTATCCAGGACGCTTTACAACCAATACACCCGGCATGTGGCGTCAGAACTCGCGCGAGCGCCTTTGGGCACCCGGGTGGCCACTTACTGCGGGACTCTGCGAAGAGGTGCCCATTTGCTACCAGTGCGAGGAGTTGTCATTCGACGATCGCCTCAAATTCTGGCGAAAAACGCGCGATGGTCTCGCAGGGGACAGTTCTTGGGATGCTCGTCCAGCGAGGAAAGGTTAGTGTTCCCGATTCGACCGGATACGTTGCACGTATCGGACAGATATGCGCAATATTTGCGCTTTCGATCCCCATTCAGAAATCACCTGCAAGCGGCGACTATATCACAGGTGGCTGACGGAGAGGCAATTAGCATATGGCATCGGATGAGTGGCACAGCGGATGCAACAGTGGAGGGCAATGAATCAAGCGCAGAACATTATGCCTCGGCTCCGACAGCTTACCCAACTCGAAAGAGCTCAGCGGCAACTCCATGAAGGCAGCAACGCAGGCAAATCGATCAGGGCCGAAATCGAATCCCTGCGCGACCTCCTGCCGACCTCGATTCTAGCTCATCACGACTCTTTCAAGGTGCGGGGCAAACCGAGCAGCGCACCGGTTTCCCGGGGCATCTGCGGCGCTTGTCATCTGGCGCTTCCTCGGGGCCGGATTGCCGATCTTCGCCGTGGGCCGGACGATCTGAACGTCTGCGACAACTGCGGCGTATTCATTTATCTGGCCGAAGAAAAGCCGCCCGAGGCTGACGATGCGGCCTTCTTCAAGGCACCGGCCGGAACAAAAAAGAATAAACCATCGAAGCAGCGCCCGGCGGCTGACGCTCCCCAATCACTTCGTCCACGCTGATGCCCGAGGCCGTGATCGAAGCGTTGCCTGAATCTGCGAAGGAATCGCGGCTGACGGATTTGGCCACGAGTAAGTCGCCATGGCGAGGCTTCCAAGCCCACTCCCAATCATGAATTCGCCAACTGAAAAAAGACCGATCTTTCGCCCAAAGCTCCTCGATTGCCTCCATGGTTATACATCCGAGCAATTCTTTGCCGATTTGGTCGCGGGATTGACCGTCGGCATCGTGGCGCTCCCTCTGGCGATGGCTTTCGCCATTGCTTCAGGAGTCAAACCCGAGGCCGGCATTTTCACCGCCGTCATCGCCGGCTTCATCATCTCCGCGTTCGGAGGTTCGCGGGTCCAGATCGGCGGACCGACCGGTGCATTCGTCGTGATTGTTTATGGGATCATCGCCAAATACGGCGTCACCAATCTGGCGATCTGCACGATCATGGCCGGCATCATGTTGCTGGCGATGGGCCTGACCGGGCTCGGCTCGGCGATCAAGTTCATCCCTTATCCCGTCACGATGGGTTTCACCTCGGGCATCGCCGTACTGATCTTCAGCACCCAGATCAAAGACTTCTTCGGGCTGACCGTGGAGAAAGTCCCCGCGGAGTTCATGGAAAAGGTCAGGGTGCTCGGCGACCACTTCCATACCCTGCAATGGCCGACAGTGGCTCTCGCGATAGCTTCCCTCTCGATCATCGTCCTCTGGCCTAAAAAAATGGGCGCGGCGTGTCCCCGGCTCGATCATCGCGCTGCTCTTCGGCACGGCGCTGGTCATGATTTTCCAAATTCCGGTGGAGACGATCGGCACGCGCTTCGGTGGGATTCCGCAGGGTCTTCCGAAGATGCAGGTGCCCGATCTGTCGTGGCAAAACATTCACAACCTTTTTCAGCCGGCGGTGACCATTGCCTTGCTGGCCGCGATCGAATCGCTGCTCTCCGCCGTGGTTGCCGATGGGATGATCGATGACCGCCACGACTCCAATCAGGAGTTGATCGCCCAGGGGCTCGCCAACATTTTCAGCCCCCTTTTTGGGGGCATTCCGGCGACCGGCGCTATCGCCCGCACAGCGACGAATGTGAAGAACGGCGGACGCAGCCCGGTGGCCGGGATCACGCACGCCCTCACGTTGTTGGTCATTCTCCTGGTCGCCGCGCCCCTGGCCAGGTTCATCCCGCTGGCCACGCTCAGCGCGGTGCTGGTGGTGGTGGCTTTCAATATGGGCGAATGGCACCACTTTGCGCGCCTGCCGCGATGGCCCAGAAGCGATGCGGTGGTATTTCTGGCGGCATTCGCGTTGACCGTGCTGATCGATCTGACCGTCGCGGTGGAAGTCGGCATGGTTCTGGCCGCGGTGCTCTTTATCAAGCGAATGTCCGAAACCACGCAAATCATGGCGGTGGATGAAAGTACCGAGACCGAAGGCTCGCATCATTCGCTGGTGGGCAAAGAAGTACCCGACGGCGTGCTGGTGTTCCGGGTGTTCGGCGCGTTCTTTTTCGGGGCGGCGGACAAGCTCGAAACTGCGCTCAAGAGCGCGCAGCAGGAGCCCAAGGTTCTGATCCTCCGGATGCGCAAGGTGCTGGCGATGGACGCGACGGGCCTCAACGCGCTGGAAGATCTGTACGAGAAGATGCACCAGCGCGGCCAGCATCTCCTGCTGAGCGGCCCACACACCCAACCCTACGCGACGATGATCAACGCGGGATTTATCGACGAGATCGGCGAGGAAAACGTTTGCCCGCACATTGAGGCGGCGTTGCAGCGCGCCCGCGAGATTCTTGGACTTCCGGCCGCGCCTCCCACCGATCCGCTGCATTCCGAAAAGAAGGAGTTGGCAGCCGCGCGCGCGGAAGTCGCCACCGCGCTGGAGCGTGCCAACAGGCTGCTCAAGCCCGCTACGCATTCCGACAACGGCGGGGGCAAACCGTAGCGGAAGGGAGGAAGGCGAAAACGGTCGGGGCCTCCCGACGGATCACCTGTCGAATCGCGCCGGGCAAAACAGCGCAATTCGCCGCACATTCACCGCAAGGTCGAGGAAGCGGCGGATCGCGCGGTGTGGAACGCTGCGGCCATGACTTATCGTTTCTCTCGGTCGCCGGTCCACCTCGCCGCGCCCATCGCGCAGAGCTGCCGCAGCGGTCCGGCCTGCCCATGTTGCGCCGCGATCGCCCGGGCACAGCAGCAGGCCCTCTTCGATGCCCTCCCGGAATGGTGCAGCCCGCTCACGCCCGGCATGCAACTCGTGAATCTGAGCCACAGCGAGGATGGCGGGAAACTGCGAGTCGATCTCGGCGCCGATTGGCCCCGCATGTTTGGCCAGCTATCGCGCGCGGGTGAGGCCTTGGTGATGACGCGCAATACCGCGGCCATCATCGGACGGCGGATGCAGTATCCGGTTTTGAGGGTAACCAGTGGTGGCGGCAAAGCCGCGAGCGGCGAGGGCGGTCTGTGGCTGGATTTCCGCCAACTCGGCGCGGCGCGGGCGGTCCATTTACGGCGGGAGGAAAGACACGTCTTCGGAGTTGAATTTGCGGATACGACGGGGAACCTCGTGCATCGCTTCACGCTCACGCCGGAGAGCGACATGGATGAATTCTTCGCCTGGGTGCGCCTGCACCAGGCCTGCACCGCCGATCCATCCGCAACGTCGTCCACGGTGGCGGAAGCGAGCCCAGCACCATCGCCAGCCCGCGCGCGGCGCCACTGCGACACCGGGGCGCTCGTCTCCGTCGTTGCGGCGTGCGTGGACCAGAAGATCGCCGTGCGAGCGACGGTCAGCGGGGCCGGAGTGACCCAGCGGGTGGAGTTCACCCCGGGAGCCTTGCAGCGCAGCGCGGGATGGTGGTTTGCCTCGGACGACGATACGGGCCTGCACTTCTGTCCCGATCTTCTCGCCCGCATCACGCTCGAAGAGCACACGGTGCTGGGTGCGGCGACGGAAGACGGCACGACCGCGCTCCTTCTCGAGGCCGGCTCCCCCACCATGGAGGGAGCCTGGCGCCGGCTGCTCGAAACGATGGCCTGAGCCCTCACCCCATTTCATTCCACCGACCTGCATATCTCATGAGCCGACCTATTCATATCCTCTTTGCCACCATGACGGGCAATGCCGAGTATTGCGCCGGAGTTGCCGCGAAAGCGGTTCGGGCACTCGGTTACACGCCCAAAGTGGACAACGTCTCGGACGTCATACCCGCGGAACTCGCCGGCGATCCACTGTTGCTGATCTGCGCCAGCACCTACGGAGAAGGCGATCCGCCGCCGGACGCGGAATCTTTTTACGACAGCCTGCGCGGTCTCGCCGCCGGGACGCTGGCGGACGTCCGTTTCGCGCTCCTGGCCTTGGGCGATACGAATTACGATGACTTCTGTGGCTTTGGCAAAAAACTCGAACACGAACTTCAGCGCCTCGGCGCCCAGCCGTTGCTGGGACGGATGGATGCGGATGTCGATTACGACGGGACGATGACCGCATGGGTGGATGGCGTGGGTGCGGCCCTCCGCCCGGCCATCGCACCGACCGAGGCATAGACCTCCCGCGCCGTTTATGGACGAGACTTATCTCAGCCGGCATCGCGTGCAGACATTCGCCTTCGCGAATCATCGATTGCTTTCCCCGGAGGCGATGCCCGGCGGTTTCGAAACGCCGGAGGGCGAGCGCTGTGTCCGGCTCGTGCCGCTCTGGGAGTCGCTGTTCTCCGATTTGGAGGCCCTGGGCCCGGTCGCGGTCATCACGCACAATCCCGGCGTGATGCTCGGCGGCACGCTGGCTTCCGCCTCCTTTCTGCCCGTGCCGAACAGCGGGGAATTTGTGGAACAGCACTCGGGGCAAGTGATCGACAGTGGGCGACTGACTTCCGTGCTGGCCGTGGAAGAATCCAAGTGCGGGGGATCGCTTTTCAGCCTGCAATTTTTCGACGCCACGGGCCGGGGCGAATTCAAGCTGCTGCTCACCACCGACGCGGAGTCTCCACCACTTCCTGGAAATCGTCCAGCACTACGCGCTGGACGTCCCTCGGCACCCGCCGGTCGCCGCCCCGGAGGCGCCAGCCTTGATCAGCGATTCGCTCGTGTCGATTCCGGCAGCGGAAGCCCGCGCCCTTTGGCCGCATCTCCGGCACGCCATTCCGGGCCGCTGGCTGCCGGGCCGTCCGGGAGCGAGCCGCCTGGACGCGCTCCCGCATCTGGGCCGTGCGGTGGCGGTACCGCTGTCCTCCGATGCGCTGTTTCGCGTGGTGCTGGCGGCGCGCCGCAATGGCTGGCCACTGATTTTCGGGCTCGACCGTGGAGAGCAGCGGCAGGAGGTAACCTTGATTCCGCGCTGGATCGAGAGCTGCGCGGATACGCTGCATCTTTTCGATCGCGGCGCCGAGATACACCTTTTTCCCGAGTGTGGCGGCGCGCTCTGGCGGGTGCGCTGGCCGCGGGAGTGGGCACTGGAATGGTTCGATCCCACCGGCGAACGCCTGCTCACCGTGCACGGGCCGCCGGCGGAGGCCGGTCTGTGGGATTTGTTTCTGAGCACGCTATCTTGAACGTGGCTCGCGCGGCGTCCGAATCGCGCTCGTGCGGACACCAGAAGCAGAACGGAATGCCGCGAATCGTCAGGCGTTCCTGTGGGCCGGGCGGGAGCTTCGCGAGGATCTCCGCCGCGCGCGGATCTCCGAGCCAGACCGCACCGCCGACCGGCGCATTTTCCGGATCGGTCATCACGTCCGCCCACTCGTCGGCGGTGAAGACGCCCGGGAGCAATTCGTGTTGGGCGTAGTAGTGCAGCTGCGGTCCGTAGCTCGGCAGGAAGTTGCAGATGATCGCCACGTCCTGGCCAAACCAAGTGCGCATCGCCCGGCCGAGCGCCGGGATGAGGTCCGCAGGCTCGGGATTTTCATCGGTCAGGATGAGGAAGGGGCGGCGTAGCTCAGCCGTCCGCCGCTCGCCGGTGACGACGAGAAATCCCATCACCGACACGGCACACGAAAGGCCCGTTACGTGCGCGGCTGCACCTCTCGCCTCGCACCACCGGCAGAAGGCATCAAGCGCCACGCCCGCCATGATCGCCACCGGCACGGTGAAGTAAAACGAGGCGTAATCGTGAACGGATGACGCGTTGCGGAAGAGCACGATATACAGCACATTCATCGCGAAGAAACAGGCGGCGCTCCAGCCGAGCCTCCGTAACTGCGACCCTCGCGGCGATTTCGCCACGACCCCCACGCCCGCCAATCCCAGGAGCCAGAGCGCCGGGGGAATGTGCGCCAGCAATAAGCTGCCAATTCGGATCGACCAAGCCCGCCAGCCGATGGCGTGTCCCCCGTGCGCCATGCGGTAGTTCATGGCCGCCAGGAGATCGTGCCACGCATCGGGTCGGGCCAGCTTGATTTGCCCGAAGAAAAGCAGGAGCGACACGAGGACCGCGCCAAACAGAAGCACCTGACGGCGGGCCGAAAGACGGACGGAAAAGCCGACGACGAGGACAAACAAATATCCGAGCCACGCCGTCCACATGGAGAGAGTCGCAGCGGAGAGAAACACCCACCACCCGCATTCGCGTCCGGTCTTCTTCCAGATGCGCAGGCCAAGCAACGCACAGAGCACCCAGACCAAATTCACGGGCTCAAAATTCACCATCCGCCCATAGCGCAATTCCATCGGCATGGCGGCGAACGCGATGACCACGAGGGCAGCAGTCCGGGCGTTCGTGCCCTCTTTGACGAGCAACCACAGCAAGACTACACCGAGAAATGAAAAGGCGATCGGCAGCAACCGTGCCACCCATTCCGCTTCGCCCAAAGCCGCAAACAGCGCGGTCAGCATGAGCGACAGGAGCGGCGGGTGATGCGTGTAAAATCCGTCGGGAGGAATCGGCGGCGTGCCGAAATAAAAGGCGGACGGAACCCCCGCCGTGGGAATGACCCCGACCGCCAGCGTATTGTGCGCCGACTGCGACCAGCAGGCGCCGTTGGCATCGATCTGGTCGGTCCACGGACCTGTAAAGTCGCTGGCAAAGCTCCAGCCCAGCGCCCCCAAGGCCACGAAAAGGCCAAGCCACCAGATACGGGAATGGGGAGCGAGGGTCATCAGTCGGGGGCTACTCACCGAAAGCGTGTTGGACGCTCTGCTACTTCACAAAAGTACTCCGAAAGTTCTCGGTGTCTTCACCGACCGGGCCGACTTCCTTGCCATCGGGCTTGATGAGCCAGAACCAGTCGTAGGTGCCGCCACCGATGAAGTATCTATGTTTCTGGATAAGGAGGCAGCCTTGGTAGTCGCCATTGGGGACGATCTCCAGGCCGCTGCCATCGGTGAAGAAACGCTCCTTGTGCGTGGCCAGGTCGATGACGTGCACAGCCCCAGAAGTGGCCCACGCCGCACTCAGAAAATAGACGCGATGTCCATCGGGCGAGAATTGCGCGCCGAGGATGCCGCCGATGACCTGTTGCATGTCCTTCGATTCGCGGCCGTGGACGACCATCACCGGCTTGCCATCGTGGCTGCCCACGATCCAGAGCTCGGTGGCCTCGACGTCGCCGGAGCCCGTGGCCACGATCTTGTCCGGCGTGCCGCGAACGAAGGCGATGAGACGGCCATCGGGCGAAAGGACGGGCGCGGAGTCGCGTCCGCTGTCCGTGAGTTGCCTGCGAACACCATCGTGATCCGTACAGACGATGTTGCCCTTTTCCACGGCCACGCCTTTCGCGCGGAAATAGGGCACGTTCATCAACCTTTGCTTCCCCTTCTGAACCCACACCTTCACGGCCGATACCTCCAGCGGTTTGCGGGGCGGATATCCGCGGCGACCCAGACTGCCCTTTGGCTCCTCGATCCCGTCTTGCGCGCGCAGCAAAAGCGGAGATACAGCCAGCGACGCCATGATGAGCAGACCCAGCCGAAGGAAATTCATACGGTCGATTAACGGACAGCGGGCCCGCCGCTCAAGTCTCTTCTGTGGCCGGTCTTCAGCTCCCCGTGATCGCCTTGCGTACGGTAGCGAGTGGGGCGGTGTCGTCGAAGGTGACGGTGTGGCCTTGATGACGCACACCGAGTTGCTGCCACAGCGCCGGCAGATCGATCCGCACCGGCTTGTCCTTCATCTCGTCGTAAAGCTCGCGGAGCACGGGGACGCCCGTGGCGGCGTCGCCCACGGCGATGATGCGATCGATGCTCCACGAAGTCTCGATCGAGCCGCCGGCGGCGAGGATGCCGCGCAAGGCGTGCTCGAGGCCGCGGCGGTTGCCCGTGCGCCGGCGGATTTCGATATCGGCGCGCAAGCAGAAGAGCGCGCCGCCATAGTAGGTGCGGCCCCAGGTGGGCGTGCGGTCGAGGCCGCGATCTCCCTTCTCCGGCTCCCCTTGCGGGAAGTTTTCGACCATTTCATTCCAGATGCGGGCGGGCGTGAGTTGCCCGGCGCGCGCCCGGGCGATGGGCTCGACGTAAGTGGCCAACCCCTCCTCCAGCCAGTGGTGGCTCTCGGGGACATTGGGCAGCGCGAGATGGACCATTTCATGGACGAGCACCCAATCGTCGGAGAGATCGGCCGCCGTAGCGTCGCGGCCCAGCGAGATCTTGATCAGCGCCCCTTCCCACCCAAATGTCTCCCCGCCCTCCGGCGTATGCCCCGTGCCCGGCGTAAGGCGCAGGCGGACGCGGCGCACGGGGGAAAGCGCCGTAATAAGTGGACACCGCCTTGGCGGAAGTTTTGATCCAGGTGTCCGTGATCGCGCGCAGCGCCGGGGCCGGCGCCGCGGTAAATTGCGCGTCGATCACCGCGCCGCCGATGTGGATGTCCTCCGCCGGGCACAGGCCGACAAGGAAGCTGGACGTGGCGAAGAGCGCGCCGCAGAGAAGGCGGGCCGCACGGCGGGGGACGAAGCGAAGGGAGCGCGGCACTACGGACCATCGTCGCGATCCGGCTGTGGTCAATCGCCCTCTATCCTCATTAAGGGTTCGCCGATGAAACCGTGAAGCGCCAGTACCACTGGATCCATTCCGGCCCGGTGAAAAGCCAGAGGAGCGCACCGAGAGCCAGATAGGGGCCGAAGGGAATCTTTCCCGACCACTCGCGCCGGCCGATGGCCATGGTGAGCAGGCCCACCACCGCACCGATCGTCGAGGCGCTCATGATCGTGAACGCCACCGCTTTCCAGCCGAGGAAAGCGCCGATGCAGGCGATGAACTTCACGTCGCCCAAGCCCATCGCTTCGCGCGGCAGCGTGACATCGGTGACCTCGCCCTTGATCTCGTCCACCTTCACCAGTTCCCATTTGCGCTCAGCGATGTGCAGCCAGTCGCACTCGCAGCGCACGGCCACATTTTCAAAGCGTTTGCCATCGATCTCGATCCACGGACACTGCAGGAGGAGTTGTTCGTTGCCGCGATAGAAAAATTCGCTCCACAGCATCTTGTCCTCACCCACGGTGAAGTCGGCTTCCTCGCCATGGCGCACCCAGGAGAGCGGCGCCGCCTGGTCAAAGGTCAGGCGCTTTTTGCCGAAGGCCATCTTGCCCAGTCGCGTCACCAGCCAGAGCGTGCCGTAGCCGGCACCGGCGCCGACCAACGACCAGAAGCCGCTGGCCAGATTCGTCTGTTGATCCTGCATCGCGGGAATGGCGAGGCTGAGCAAGACCCCGGCGGCAGTCCCGCCGAGGGTGATTTCATCGGGAATGATGAAGTGCTCGAAGTCGATGAAAGTGGCGATGATGAAGAGCCCGGCCATGATCCAGTAGGGCAGCGCGAGCAACCAGGGATCCGGCGGCCAGCCGGGACGCCCCCACGACCAGACCTTCAACCAGATCGCGAGGAAGAGCAGCGCGGTGAGCAATTCCACCCCGAAATAACGGAACGAGATGCGCGCGCCACAGTTCGCGCACTTGCCGCGCAAGACCAGCCAGGTGACGAGCGGGATATTGTGATGAAACGGGATCTGATATTTACAGCGCGGGCAGAAGGAACGCTTCGGCTCATTGATCGAGAGGCCCAACGGCATGCGGTAGATGCAGACGTTGAGAAAGGAGCCAATCGACGCGCCCAGGATGAAGGCGAAGGTGGCAAAAACGAAGTCGTAATGAGGCGGGAAACACCGCGCGCAAGCAAAGCAGCGTCTGTGCCCGCGTCAATCCACCAGTCGCGAGATCCTTCCCGATCGTCGCTTGTCATCGCCGGACACTTTTGCCACAAGCAGCGGAATGAAATCCCCCCCTCCTCTATTTCGTGGCCGCTTCCGCAGTGCTGGCCGGTGTCGGTGGAACCTTGCACGCGGAATCCGCGATCTCGATTCGCGTGGAGCAGGATACCAAGAGCGACATGAATCCGAAGGACATCCTCAAGCGCGAACACGCCCGGACGGTGAACGTCTTCGTCACCAACAACTCGGGCGATCCCGCCGAGCTGAAGGTCAAGCATATCGTCTTCGGGGCGGGACCTGGTTCATCACGATCTGGTCACCGTCGGGGAAGGGGAGAACGCCGCGACCGTCAAGCCGCACACCACCGAGAAAGTGGGCACCACCGAGGCCAAGGTCATCGCCAGCGAAAAACACTGGGACGCGAAAACCAAAAAGATAATCGAGGCCTCGGGAGCAACCATCGTCGGGTGGGCGTCCAGGTGTTACAGGGGAGCACACTGGTGGCCGAGTTTTACGATCCGACGAGTTTGAAGGAAAAATGGGGCAAAACCATCCCTCTGACCGGTCTTAAAACGCCGGCGGCCAAGCCGGCGGTGAAGCCCCCCGCCAAACCGGCAGTGCCCCCCCCGCCGCAGCCCCGGCGAAGAAGTAAACGTTCAGCGCGCGGCCGGCTTGGGCAGCAGCCAGCGCTCTTCCACGATTTCGCAGAGGGTGTGCAGGAGAAACTTGTGCGCCTCCTGGATGCGCGCCGTGATCGTGCTGGGCACGATGAGGTCGATCCCCGCGAGACCGCGCGCGCGGCCGCCATCCCGGCCGAGCAGCGCGATCGTGTGCAGCCCGGCGATATTCGCCGCGGCGATGGCGGAAAGGATATTCGTGGAATTGCCGCTCGTGGTGATGACCACCAGCACGTCGCCTCTTTGGCCGAAGGCGCGCACCTGCCGCGCGAAGACTTCATCGTAGCCGTAATCGTTACCCGTCGCCGTGAGCAGGCTGCCGCACGCCGCCAGGTTCAGCGCCGGATACGGCCGCCGGTCGGTGACGAATCGGCAGGCAAACTCGGTCGCGAAATCCGCGGCATCCGCCGCACTGCCGCCATTACCGCAGACGAGGAGCTTGCCGCCGCCCACGAGGCAGCGGCCCACGATTTCCGCCGCGCGTTCGTGCGCGGGCTGGAGCGGGCGCAGGGACTCGATCGTCGCGGTGGCATCATGGATGGCTTTTTTCGAAGAGGGTCATGGAAAGAGCGCCGAGGCTAGGAGCACCCGAAGGGCATGCCAACCCGTTTCGTGTGAAAAGGGGGTGGCCAAAGATCCGCTGTTCACCAGCCCGCCTGCTTGACGTAGCTGGTGTTGAAGCGTCCGATATTCGCGGTCGGGATGCGCATATCCTGACTGCCCGGCTGCATGTCCGTCTCCATGCTCAAGGCACGGACGCTGCCGTCGAGAAAAGCCGCCAAGGCCTGCCGCCCATGCCGAAAGTGGGCGGTCGTCTGGGTATCGCTGATCATGTAAAACTCCTCCACCAGGGGGTTCTTGGCCGTGGCCGGCGCCTGAAAGGTATTCACCTGCGCGCAGGTGGCGAACACGATCATTTTCGCCGGATCGTCCACTTGCAGGGCGTTGCGCGACTTGCCGCTGGAGTTCGTCGCGAGCACGGTGTTGTAACCGTAGCCGTAGTTTCCATCCTGATACTTCGGCTTCAGGCGTGGGCCGTATTGCATGAACGCGGGATCCGTCCTGATGCCGCCCGAGGCGGTGACGTAGGGTCCGAGCGGTCCCTTCGAATAATCGACTGTCCGCTGCCCTTCCGGCATCCGCAGTGACGCGGACGTTTCAAATCCAAACCACCACATCGCGCCACCGGGCACTACCTGCTCGTACGCCCAAAAGTTGTTGTCGTTGTCGTTCAGGTAGGCGCGCCCGCCCGCTATCATTTGGGTCAGCGAATTGGCGCTGATCGCCCGCGCGCTGGCGACTTTGACCCGCGAAAACACCGGGAACAAAAGACCCACCAGAATGGCGATGATGACCATCACCACCAGTAGTTCGAGCAGCGTAAAGGCCTTTTTCATAGCGCTAAAACGGCGCTACGGACGCCGCTCCGCAGGACGGCCAGCATTCCACCACCGCAAAAGACCATCAGGGCGGCACAGGCCGGTTCGGGGACCACATCGATCACGGTGGCACCGACAAAGTTCGGCGCCGTGGGCGTATTGTTGGACCCGTCGACAAACGTGACTGGATCGCCAAAGGAAGTAGCTCCGTAAACGAACGCGTCAAAACTGCCGTTGACGAGCGAACGGGAAAGCGTGCCATCCTGCGCAAAAGTCCACGTTCCGTTGTTATCGTAACCATTGCCTAAATTGCTTCCGCCCCCCGCGAGGTAATAAATCCATCCCGTATTGTAATCGGTAGTCTGGGCGACCGCGGTTGAATCCAGCGTGAATGAGACCACGAATGGCGCGCTGAAATTGTCATTGTTGAAGTCGATGTAATCGACACCCTTAACCCCATTTCCAGCCACCCAATTCTGGTAGGTGGTCTCGAAGCCATCCGTATAAGTACCGCTCAGGGACGGGGAGCCGAAGACGGCGCTTAACAAATCCTGCCCGGTTTGCAGGACACCGGCTTGGTAATTGACCTGCCATTTGAATGTCTCCTCGGCTCCGCCGGCCCCAAAGGGCCTTGAATCAGCAGATACGAGGTGTCGGCGCGAAGGACGGCGGCAGAGGCAAGAAACGCGAGGGCGAGCGGGATGAGGTGTTTTTTCATTTTCTTTGAGGTGTTTAATTCTTCGATCAGGCATTCGTCCGCGGCCGGCGACACCAGCTTAGCATGCCGGCCCCAGCCAGTAACAGCCCGATACCGGACGGCTCGGGCACCACGTTGATCACCGTGGCGTTGGCAAAATTCGGCGTGGACACCGGTGTATTGCCGGCCCCATCGACAAAGGTGACAGGGTCGCCAAAGGGGTTGGTAAATCCGAAAACCCAGGCATCGAAGCTGCCGTTGACGAGGGTGCGTGACGCCGAGCCATCTTCCGAGAAGATCCACGTCCCGTGGTTGTCGTAGCCCTGTCCTTCGTTGCTTCCGCCCCCGGCGACATAATAGACCCAGCCGAAGTTGTAATCGATCGTCTGGCTTACCGAGATCGAATTCAACGAGAACGAAACGATAAATGGTGTAGTGAGCGTATCGGCCGTCTTTGGGTCCGTGTTGAAATCGATGAATTCGGCGCCTTGGGTGCTGTTGCCAGCGACCCAATTATTATAGGTTATCCCGAAGCCATCCGTGTAAGTGCCACTCAGCGAGGGTTGGCCAAAGACGGCGGACAAGAGGTCCTGTCCGGTTTGCAGGACGCCCGCCGGTAATTGACCTGCCATTTGAATGTCGCCTCGGCTCCATCCGCACCAAATGGACCTTGGATCAACAGATACGATGTATCCGCCTGGAGGCTGGCGAGGGAGGCAAAAATCCCGACCGCCAATGCGATGAGGTGTTTGTTCATCGTGACTTAGCGCCGGTTGTTCTTCGACGTCGAGATCGCGCGGTGACGGCGGTAGAAGCCCACCATGCCTATCCCCGCCAACAATAACCCCAACCCGGATGGTTCGGGAACGCTTTGCACGCGGGAAACGGCATCCACATAGCCAAAGCCCGAAGTACCCTGGATCTCGATATACGAAGCCGACGTCAGATTGACGGGATTGCCACCGCTGTCCTCGGCCCATCCCAAGGAAAAGGACGCGCCTCCGGCCGAGCCGTTGTAAAGCGAGAGGGCCTGCGCCTGGTTCAGGCCGACGAAGCTGGAAATGGTGAACTGCGGATCCACCGGCAGCAGCGGGTTCCCACTCCCTTGCTCGGGCAGCCAATCATCCGCGCCGTAGCCGTGGGGCACAGCGAGTTGGTAATAAGTGACGTTGTCCTGGCTGACCCACACGGTCAGACCGGAGTGTCCGAAGCACCCGTGATGCCGCCAGGCGGGGTGAAGAAGTCGTTGCCGAAGATGGTAAAATCCATCCGAAGGCGTGATTGACCGGATCATTCGTGATCGGCGTATTGAACATCAAGGTCAGTTCTCCGCCGTTGCCGATGCCGACAATCTGGGTCGCCTTGTAGGCCGGGTAGACAATGCTGTACGGCGTGCTGCCATCAAGGCCGAAGTCGGCGCACCCAGCGCGACGCTGGGATCGATCAATGAGCCGCTGCTGCCCGTGCCCTTGAGATAGCTGATGACGGAATCCGCGTAGTCATCGGTAGCGTGAACGACCCCAAGCGGGGCCAGTGCAGCGCCCAGCAGAAGGGCGCCAAGATAGTTTTTCATTTGGTCTCTAGTTGTGAAGAAGAGACCAATCGCTTGGCGACAAGCACCGGGGCAGCCTCAGCGAAGGGCTGAGACGCAGGTGCGCCGTGGAGGCTTTCGATCCCTCATTCTTCTTTGGTTGCGAAGAAGTTTTTGGACGCGGCCGGTCCGCACACACGGCGGCGCGAATGAGAGTGGACCGGGGAAATATTCTGGCTCCTGGCTTACGGCGGCTCTCGACACATTGGCCACTTCTGGCCCATGCACGATCGCCCGCCATCCTTCTCCCCGCCTTCACCACCGGGACATCCGGCGATTGGCTAAATAGGGAGTCGTATCCAGTTACAGCAGCGCAACTGCTTCCGATTTTCACGGAATTCCTTCCATCGATCTACTGACGTTGAACTCGCAAAGAACTGGGATGAGCCTGCCGGAAGGCGACACCGCAGGGCAAGAAAATTATGCGCCCGGTCCGCTCAGAGTGGCTGGACCGGAAATCTAAAATTTTGGCGATTTAAAGCGCCAATTTCGTTACACAGCCCACCCAGCTAGCCCAGCCCAGGCAGGCCACGATTTTCCTCATTGATCGCGCGACGCTTCGCCCCAGTGTAGCCGGAATGTTCGCCGCGCTTTTCCTTTTGGTCGTTGTTATTGTCTATCGCATCCTCTCCGGTTTCCTGGGGAGCAACGATTTTACCTGGCTGCACAATTTCGCCCCGGTGGCCGCGGTGGCCCTCTGCGGCGCGGTCTATCTGCCCCGGCGCGCGGCGATGGTCCTGCCGATCGCCATGCTCTTCTTCAGCGACGTGGTGCTGAACCTGTTTCACTACCATTACCCCCTCTTCACCTTCGATATCCTGCCACGCTACGCGGCGCTGGCCCTCATTTCCGCCCTCGGCTTTGCCCTCCGTGGTCGCTCCAGTCTTCCCCGCCTGCTCGGCGCGAGCCTCGTCGGTTCGCTCATCTTTTACGTGATCAGCAATAACCGGTTCCTGGCTCTATCAGCCCCTCTACGCCAAGACCGCCGCCGGCTGGGTGCAGGCGATGACGTCCGGCGTGCCGGGGTATCCGTCCACTTTTTGGTTTTATCGCTATACGCTGCTCAGCGATCTTTTCTACACGCTGCTCTTTGCGGTCGGCATGTCCGTGCCTTTCAAGGGGAGCGGCGAAGGGCGCCCGGAAGGTGTCCGCGAATTGGCGCGGTCTTAGCAGTCCAGCCGGATTCTGGTTCAAGTGCCTGGCGAAATTCGCACGAACGATGTGTCCTGTGGACACCGGCGGGAACGTCATACGGGAGGCAAAACGACGCAGATCGTTCACTTTCCTTTCCTTGACAGAGTCACCCGCCGATATTGATTAACGTCCCGTAATTTCCATGCTGTTGTTTATTTCCTCCACCTGACTATTGCGCGCCAAAGCCCCAGGGTGGAACGGAAATTCCCGCGAACCTCCTTTCGCTCTTCCCGGCCGGTCGCCTCGACCCAGCTCTCATCCTCCTCTCGATTTTTCTTATGTGGAAACGAATGATTCTCATGCTGGTCGTGGTGTTCCTGTGCATCGCCGGGATCGCCTTTTGGAAGGTCTCCATGGTGCGGGCCGCCATCGCCGCGCACTCCAAGTTTGCCATGCCGCCCTCCGCCGTCACGACCGTGGTGGTGAAAGGGCAGACCTGGCAGCCCGTGCTCAGCGCCGTGGGCTCGCTCAAGGCCGTGAATGGCGTGACCGTGAGCACCGACCTCGCCGGCATCGTCTCGGAGATCCATTTTGAATCCGGCGCCGCGGTGATGAAGGGCGACCTGCTGATCAAGCTCGATACGCAGCAGGAGAGGCGCAGCTGCACGCCGCCGAAGCCAAGCGCGAACTAGCCAAACTCGACCTCGAGCGCAAGCGCGACCTGATCGCGAAAAGACCATCTCACCGTCCGATTGGGATTCCGCCCAGAGCGAATTCAACCAGATGGAAGCCTCGGTCGGAAGCCAGGGCGGTCATCGCGCGCAAGCGGATCACGGCGCCCTTCGATGGCTTCCTCGGCATCCGGCAGGTGAACCTGGGCCAATATCTCAATCCCGGCGCGTCCATCGTCCCCGCTCCAGTCGCTGGACCCCATTTACGTCGAGTTCAATCTGCCCCAGCAGAATCTCGCCCATCTTTCCGTGGGCAAAAAGCTGCGCATTCGCGCGGCGGAGATCGCCACCGACGGCTTCGACGCCGAGATCAACGCGATCGATTCCAAGGTCGACGATGCCACGCGCAATATCACGGTCCAGGGCACGGCGGGCAATCCCGACCACAAGCTGCGCCCCGGCATGTTCGTCAACGTCGAGGTGTTGCTCCCCGAAACCGAAGGCGTGCTCGCCATCCCCGTTTCTTCCATCAACTACGCGCCCTATGGCGACTCCGTCTACGTCGTGAAACCCGCTTCCGACGGCAAGCCTGGCCTGGAAGTGGAGCAGACTGTCGTGAAACTCGGCCCGAAACGCGGCGACCAGGTTTCGGTCCTCTCCGGCCTCAAGGACGGTGACGAAGTCGTGACCTCCGGCGTCTTCAAGCTGCGCCCGCACGCCGCGGTTCAGGTAAACAACAGCGTGCAGCCGGACAATAGCCTGACCCCCAAACCGAAAGATACCTAGGGAACAATCTTCCAGGGACATGAAGTTTACCGACCTTTTCATCCGCCGCCCGGTCGTGGCGACCGTGCTCAGCCTGCTCATTCTCGTCGCCGGGCTGCAGTCGATCCGCAACCTGAACGTGCGGCAATATCCGCGCAGCGACATCGCCACCGTCACGGTGAAGACGTATTTCGTGGGCGCCGCGGCGGACCTCGTGCGCGGCTTCGTGACCACGCCCCTGGAGAAGGCCATCGCCAGCGCGGACGGCATCGATTACCTCGAGTCGCAGAGCGCGCAGGGGCTGAGCATCATCACCGTTCACCTCAAGCTGAACTACGACACCAACGCCGCGCTCACGCAGATCCAGTCGAAGCTCGCGCAGGTGCGCAACGATCTCCCGCCCGAGGCCCAGGCGCCGACCATCGAACTGCAGATGAGCGACAGCCAGTTCGCCATCATGTACATCAGCTTCGACTCGGAGAACCTCGATCCGAGCCAGATCACCGATTACCTCACCCGCGTCGTGCAGCCGAAGCTGACCGCGATCAGCGGCGTGCAAAAGGCGGACATCCTCGGCGCCCGCCTCTTCGCCATGCGCATCTGGCTGAAGAGCGACCGCATGGCCGCGCTGAACATCTCGCCATCGCAAGTGCAGGCGGCGCTGGCGGCGAACAACTACCTCTCCGCCCTCGGCACGACCAAGGGCTCGATGACCCTCATCGATCTCATCGCCAATACCGACCTGCACACCCCCGCAGAATTCGCCCAGCTCGTCGTCCGCCAGCAGAACAACACCATCGTCCGCCTGAGCGACATCGCCGACGTGGAGCTCGGCGCCGAGGACTACGACATGGACGTGCGCTTCAACGGGCAGAAAGCCACCTTCATGGGCATCTGGGTCATGCCCACCGCGAACTCGCTCGACGTGATCAACGCCGTGCGCGCGGCCTTGCCGGACATCCAGAAGCAATTGCCCGCCGGCATGAAGATGGACGTGCCCTACGATGGCACGCGTTACATTCGCGACGCCCTGAAAGAGGTCGTCCACACGCTCTCCGAGACGCTGCTCATCGTGGTCGTCGTCATCTTCCTCTTCCCTCGGCTCCGTGCGCGCGGTGATCATCCCCGTCGTCGCCATTCCCATTTCGCTCATCGGCGCGGCGTTCATCATGCTCGCCTTTGGCTTCACGCTGAACCTGCTCACGCTGCTCGCCATCGTGCTCTCGGTGGGCCTGGTGTCGACGACGCCATCGTCGTCGTGGAAAATGTGGAGCGACATCTGCACCTCGGCGAACCGCCCTTCATGGCGGCCATCAAGGCGGCGCGCGAAACTCATCGGCCCGATCATCGCCATGACCATCACGCTGGCCGCGGGTCTACGCGCCCATCGGCATCCAGGGCGGCCTGACGGGCACGCTCTTCCGGGAATTCGCCTTCACCCTCGCCGGCGCGGTCATCGTCTCCGGCGTCGTCGCGCTCACCCTTTCGCCGATGATGTCCTCGCAGCTTTTGCGCGCGGGCGATTCGCACAAGGGTTTCGCCGGCTGGATCAATCGCCAGTTCGACGCCATCCGCGAGCGCTATTTGCGGATGCTCGCCAATTCGCTGCGCTGGCGGCCGGTCACGATCACCCTCGCCTCGATCGTCATCCTGCTCGGCATTCCCTTCTTCCTCTTCACGATGAAGGAGCTCGCCCCCAAGGAAGACCAGGGCGTGATCCTCGGCATCATCAACGCCTCGCCCAATTCCACCATCGAGCAGACCTCGCGTTACACGGAATCCGTGGACGCGGTCTTCAAGTCGATCCCGGAAAATCTGCACACCTTCCAGCTTACGCAGCCGTTCACCGGTTCGGCGGCATGGGCTTGAAACCGTGGAGCGAGCGCCATCGCACCGCCGAGGAAATCGTCGGCGAAGTCTTTGCCAAGACGTCGAAAATCGCCGGCATCCAGGTCATCGCCACCACGCCCGAGCCGCTGCCCGGCGGCAGCAATTTCCCGGTCGAATTCGTCAT
>JBBCHV010000049.1:0-91513 GCA_037200205.1 Chthoniobacter sp. | reverse complement strand
CTTCCGAGTCACCCCTGCCCATTTGCCCGCAACGTGCAACCCAACCACGCGGCCGCTCCGGCGGCGCCGGCTCAACAGCCGGGTCAAGGGCCTCCGCGTCCTGCTGGTCGAAGACCACGCCGATACCGCCGCGACCCTCGAGCGTTTGCTCCTCAATTCCGGCTACGTCGTCCAGGACGGCCACGGATGTCGCCGCCGCGCGGCACCGCATCGAGGAATCGGAATTCGACCTGCTCGTCAGCGATATCGGCTTGCCGGATGGGAGCGGGCTGGAGCTCATGCCCAGATTCATCGAAGCCGCGCCAACCGCCCGATTGCCGGAGTCGCGCTGAGTGGGTTTGGCATGCCCGAGGATTTGGAGAGAAGCTATGCCGCCGGCTTTCAGGAGCACCTGATCAAGCCGGTGGATTTTGCGCTGCTGCGCAAGGCGTTGACCCGAGTCTCCGTGAAAATCCCGGCTCCGGTTCCCGCTCTGGCCTGAGCATCGCCTTCGCTTTTGCTCGTTGTTAAAAGAGAGCTTGCCAGGGTTGCCCCATGAATCCCCGCATATTTCTGGGCCATCGGCGGCCTGCCGAGGTAAATTGTTTGTCCAAAAGCACGCGGCACGGGAGTGATTCAGTGCATGACTGCCGACGAACCCGAAAACCCTTCTGCCGCTGGCGGGCCCAACGCCGGCTATGAGGCGTTCGTCCGGGCTGCTGGTGGAACATGAGCCGCGGCTGCGCGGATACTTGCGCGGACTGCTGCCCGCTTGGCCGGACGTGGAGGAGGTGATGCAGAATGCCAGTCTCGTGGCGTGGCGGAAGTTCTCCGAATTTCAGCGAGACACCAATTTCGGCGGCTGGCTATTGACGATCGCGCGCTTTGAAGCACTGAAGCACCGCCGGAACCTGGCGCGGAGTCCGCTCGTCCTTTTCCGACGATGTCTGGGAATTGCTGGCGGACGATGCGGAACCCGGTCATCTGCGCCGCGATGCCCTGGAACGCTGTCTGGCCAGGCTCCCCAGCGCGCAGCGCGAACTGGTGCTCCAGGCTCACACTCCCGGCACGCGTTTGAAAGACATCGCGCGACAAACCGGCCACAGCGAGCAAGCCTTTTATAAGACCATGCAGCGGCTGCGCGCCGCGCTCCCTGGAATGTATCTCGCGCACCATGGCGCAGGAGGGCCTGGCGTGAACAAGGACGAATTGCACCGCCGCATCGCCGCCTGGCTGGATGGCCGAATCACCGCAGACGATTCGGAAGCCCTGCAGGAAACGCTGCGCACGTCGCCCGAGGCGCGCGACGAATTCCGCCGCTGGACCCACCTCGATGCCGCTTTGCGCGAACAGGGCCGACCGCGGCGCGGAAAAGATCGTTCCGTTGCCGGCCCCCGCCGTGCGCTTCCGCGACGCTCGGCTGGCTGGCGGCCGCCGCCTCGTTCGCCGCCCTGCTCGGCATCACCGCGCTCTGGATGCACGACCGCCGGCACGTCGCCGCATCGCAAATCGCCAGCAGTGCGCCGGAGCAGACGAACGCGGGCTGCGCCATCCTCACGCGGGCGACGGATGCGGAGTTTGCCGACGCCAGCGGGATTGCGCGTCGGCGACACCATTCGCCCCGGCGCGCTGCGCCTCACGCGCGGCGCGGCGCAGATCGAGTTCTTCAGCGGAGCGTCAATGATTCTCCAGGCCGGTGCATCGCTCGAACTGGTGTCCCCGTGGGAGGCGATCTGCCGGGCCGGCAAAGTAACGGTGCGCGTTCCCCCACCCGCCCAAGGCTTTAGGCTGCGCACGGCTGGCCTGGATCTGGTCGATTTGGGCACCGAGTTTGGAGTCGAAGCGCGCGCGGGTGGCGCGACCGAGGTGCATGTCTTCGAGGGGAAGGTGGAGGCGCATCCGGAGAATGCAGCCATGCAACTCCTCAGCACCGGCCAGAGTCTGCGCCGCGCGAGCGACCGCACCCTCTCCCCGGGCCAGGCAAGAGCCGGAGGACTTTCCCAGCATCGAGGGCCTGAACGAGGTCAGCGCCAGCCATGCCCAGGCCCGCTACGACGCCTGGTGGCAGCACGCCCAGCAGACCGCCTCCGATCCGCGCCTGCTCGCCAGCTATCTTTTCAAACATGAGCCCGATGACCGTTGGGATCGATTGATCGCCAATTTCGCCGAACCGCGCGTCGCCTCCCCGTTCCGGCGGCGCCGTGGGTGTAAAGTGGACCGACGGCCGCTGGCCCATGAAGGACGCGCTGGAGTTCAAGAGCCCCGGCGACCGCGTGCGCATGAATCTCGGCCGGGAAATCTACTCCGCCATCACCTTCGCCGCCTGGGTCCGCGTGGATGGCCTCGACCGCAAATACAACGCGCTGCTGCTCACCGACGGTTACGATCCGGGCAACCCGCATTGGCAGATCTACGAAGATGGCCGCCTCATGTTTTCCATCGCCTATCCCATCCCTGGCGAACCGGACGCGAAGAAGAAGAACAACCAGATCTATTACTCGCCGCCGATCTTCGATCTCACCAACCAGCGGCGCTGGCACCACATCGCCGTGACCTACGACAATCAAAGCGGCCGCCGCGGTCCCAGTATCTCGACGGCCGGGGAAATCAGCCGCGAGGTCAGCCCGTTCCATCAGCCCGGCCGGCCGATCCAGTTTGGCTTTTGCGAGATCGGCAACTGGGGATTGCCGACGCCAGGCCACCAATTTCCCATCCGCAATTTCAACGGGCGCATCGATGAGTTTCTCATCTACCAGGCCGCCCTCACCCCGGCGGAAGTGCACGAGCTGTTTGCAAGCGGCCAACCGGAATGAAGTCGCTCGCCTATTTCGCCATCCTGCCCTTGGCCATCGCGCTGCCCGCCCGCGCCCACGCCGCGGATGCCCCCGCGGAACTGCTCTACGTCCGCCGCATCGCGCCGCTCTTCGCGGAGAAATGCCTGTCTTGCCACGGCAACGACGCGCAAAAGATCAAAGGCGGTTTCGACATGCGCTCGCTCGCTGCCGTGATGAAAGGCGGCGAGAGCGAGGAGCCCGCGCTCAAGCCGGGCCAGCCGGAGGAAAGCCCGCTCTATCTCGCCGTCACGCGCGCCCATGAAGACGACTGGAAACCGATGCCGCCAAAAGAAGCGGACAAGCTCTATGCGGAGCAGGTCGGCTGGATCAAAGACTGGATCGCCGGCGGCGCGCCCTGGCTGGACCAGGCGCGCGTCGATGAGATCGCCCAGGCCAATGCCGCAAAATGGTCGGCGGAAGATGGCCGGCCGGGTCAAGACCTCGGGCGGATTGAGCGCAGAGTGGACGAACCGGAAATACAAGCCGGAGGGCCTGTGGGCGTATAAACCCGTGACCAAGCCCGCCACCCGGCAGGAGGGAGCCGCCGCGATCGACGAACTGATCGGCGCGAAGCTGCCCGCCGATCTTCCCCGTCGCGCCCGATGCGGATCGGGCGACGCTCATTCGCCGCGCAACCTTCGATCTCACCGGGCTCCCACCCACGCCCGAGGAGATCGACGCCTTCGCACACGATCCCCGGCCCGACACCGAGGCCTTTGCCCAAGTCGTCGAGCGCCTGCTGGCCTCGCCGCATTACGGCGAGCGCATGGCGCAGCACTGGCTGGATGTCACCCGCTACGCGGATTCCTCCGGCTTCGCCAACGACTACGTACGCGGCAACGCGTGGCGCTATCGCGACTACGTCGTGCGCGCCTTCAATGAGGACAAGCCCTACGACCAGTTCGTGCGCGAGCAGATCGCCGGGCGACGAGATCGACGCGGCCAATCCCGAGATGCTTATCGCCACCGGCTTTCTGCGCATGGGACCGTGGGAACTCACCGCCATGGAAGTCGCGAAGATCGCCCGGCAGCGCTTCCTCGACGATGTCACCAACAGCGTCGGCGAAACCTTCCTCGCCCACTCGTTGCAATGCGCGCGCTGCCACGACCACAAATTCGATCCCGTGCCCACGCGCGACTACTACGGCATCCAGGCGGTCTTCGCCACGACCCAACTGGCCGAACGCGAAGCGCCGTTTCTGCCGGCCGAAAACACCGGCGGGTTTGCGGAGAAGCGCTATCTCGAAATGAGCCAGGCCGATCATCTCGCCACCCTCGCGATGCTCGATGAAAAATCACTCAAGGCTGCCGAGACGTGGTTCACCGACAAGAAAATCGATCCGGCCCAATGGCAGGCGGCGCTGGAGCGCGCCCCGGCAAATGCCCCGGCTCCCGCGCGGCTCCCTCTACAGCACCGCGCGCAATCTGCTGCCGAAGCAGGGCGTGCCGGAGGACCAGTTCCCTCCCCGCATGCTCGGCTGGACGCCCGAGGAAATCGGTTTCGAGCGGATCGCCAACAAAGGCCTGGAGCGCCTCTCGTGGGAGCTGGAGCGTTACGAGCCATTTGCGCTCTCGGTCTACGACGGACGCACGCCGCAGGTCACGAGCATCTTCCGACCGGTGCGCATGGCCGCGCATCGGATGATCGCAGGCGAACTCGAGGAACCCTGTATCCACCTTGGCGGCGATCCCTTTTCGCACGGGCCCCGCGGTGTCACCGTGCGTCTTGAGCGTGCTCGGCGACGTGCAGCGGATACCCATCCCGGAGAGCATCGAGGGACGGCGCAAGGCTTTTGCCGAGTGGGTGGTGGACAAGGACAATCCGCTGACCACGCGCGCGATTGTGAATCGCATCTGGCTCTGGCACTTCGGCCAGCCCATCGCGGGCAATCCCAACAACTTCGGCAGTACTGGCAAAAAGCCCACGCATCCCGAGCTGCTCGACTGGCTGGCCGCCACGCTGGTCGAGCAGGGCTGGTCGTTCAAGGCAATGCACCGGCTCATCATGAATTCGGAGGCGTATCGCCGGGGCGCCGAATATCCCGACCGCCAGTTGCTCGCGGAGAAAGATCCCACCGGCACATCCTACGCCGTGTTCCAGCCCCGTCGGCTGGGCGCCGAGGAGTTGCGCGACGCCATGCTCGCGGCCACCGGCGAATTGAACCTCACCATGGGTGGCATTCCGAACCGCCCGGAAATCAATCTCGAAGCCGCGCTCCAACCCCGCCAGGTGATGGGCACTTTTGCCGCCGCCTGGACGCCGGACCCGTTGCCCGCGCAGCGCCACCGGCGCTCGCTTTACGCGCTTAAGCTGCGCGGGCCTCGTCGACCCGGCAATGGAGGTCTTCAACGCACCCGCGCCCGACTTTTCCTGCGAGCGGCGGGAAGCCTCGACGGTGACGCCGCAGGTCTTCAGCCTCTTCCATAGCAAGGCGAGCTATGCCCGCGCGCTCGCCCTCGCCGCGCGGGTGGTGAAAGAAACGCCGACCGACCGGGCGGCTATCGAGCGCTGCTTCCGGCTCACCTGTGGCCGCGTGCCCGGCGAGGACGAAGTGGCGGCGTGCCTGGCGCACTGGAACAAGTGCCAGGCAGAACCGGCGCCCCACCGTGCTCACCTTTGCCCGACCGCCGCTGGAAGTGCGTCGCGAGGCCATCGAGGAAAACACCGGCGAAAAGTTTTCCTTCATCGAGAAGCTGCACGCCAGCGCGGACTTCGTGCCCGACTTGCAGCCGGCGACGTCCTCGCCGAGGTGTGCCTCGTGATCTTCAACACCAATGACTTCGCCTATGTCTATTAACGCATGAGCCCCTCCACCCCATACTTCCCTTGCGCGGGAGCGCGCGCCTTGCACGCTCCGACCCGCCGCGAATTTCTCTACGGGCTCGGGGCCAGCATCGGCAGCCTGGCTTTCACCTCGCTGCTGCGCGCGGAGGAGAAGGCGAATCCACTCGCGTCGCACGCCGGACACTTTCCCGCCAAGGCAAAGAATTGCATCTTCCTGATGATGGAGGGCGGGCCGTCGCACATCGACACCTTCGATCCGAAGCCGAAGCTCGCCGAATTGCACCTCCAGGAATTCGTGCGCGCGGGCCAGCAGAAGTCCGCGATGGAGAGCGGCCAGCGTTACTATGTGCGGAGCCCTTTCGCCTTTCGTAAATGCGGCCAGAGCGGCGCGGACATGGCGGAGAATTGGCAGCACCTCGCCGGTGTCGCCGACGACATCTGCTTTTTCCGCGGCGGCCAGGTGGACAGCGTGAATCATCCCACGGCGATGTACCAGATGAATTGCGGCAACCGCTTCGGGGGCGATCCAGCCATCGGCGCGTGGGTCACCTACGGCATCGGTTCGCTCAATCAGAACCTGCCCGGCTTCATCGTCCTGCCGGAAGTGAGCTATCCGCAAGGCGGCGCGGCCAACTGGAGCAATGGTTATCTGCCCGCGCACTTCCAGGGCACGCCGTTGCGCTCCAAGGGCTCGCCGATTCTCGACATCGATCCGCCAACCGGGATCACTCGCGAGCATGAGCGCGCGAATCTCGACCTCCTCGCGCAGCTCAATCATGCGCAACAGGCGCGGCATCCGGGGCAGGATGATCTCGCCGCGCGCATGGACAACTACGAGCTCGCCTACCGCATGCAAGCGCAGGTGCCCGAGGTGCTCGATCTCTCCAAGGAAGACGCGAAGACCAGAGAACTCTACGGCCTCGGCCAGGATGCCACGGATTCCTTCGGACGCAAATGCCTGCTCGCGCGCAAGCTCGTGGAGAAGGGGGTGCGCTTCGTGCAGCTCTACAACGGCACCTGGGACAGCCACGACTACATCGAGCGCGCGCACGGCAATCTCGTGCGCGGCGTAGACCAGCCGATCGCTGCGCTCCTCACCGATCTCAAGCAGCGCGGGCTGCTCGAGAGCACGCTCGTGGTGTGGTGCGGCGAGTTCGGCCGCACGCCGGACAATGGCGTGCGCATGGGCACAGCCTACGGGCGCGATCACAATCCGAAGGCGATGACGATGTGGCTGGCCGGGGGCGGGTGCAAAGCCGGCCACACGATCGGCGCGACGGATGAACTCGGCATGGAGGCGGTGGAAGGGGTCGCGCATGTCCGGGATTTTCACGTGACGTTGCTGCGACTGCTCGGGCTCGATGACAACAAGCTCACCTACTACCACGCCGGCCGCTTCAAGCAGCTCAGCCAGTTCGGCGGGAAGGCGATCAACGGGTTGATCGCGTAGCGCAGCTCGAAGCTCCACAGTGGCTCGAAGCTTCAGCTTCGCATTGATCGATGCAAAGTGGCTCGAAGCTCCAGCTTCGAATCGATCGATGCAAAGTGGTTCAGAGCTCCAGCTTCGAATCGATCGATGCTGGAGCTTCGAGCCACTTTGCCGGCACACTGGCGTCGGCGAAGATCGACTGCAATTTATTGTAGAGTGTTTCGGGCTTGAAGGGCTTCTGGATGAAGCCCGCGAGACCCTTGCCGGCAAAGCGTTGGATGGCGTCCTGCTCGTTGAAGCCGCTCATCAAGAGCACGCGCACCTCGGGATCGAGGCGGCGCAATTCGGTGAAGGTGGCGTTGCCGTCGAGCTGCGGCATGGTGAGATCGAGGAGCACGCCCAGGATGTGCGCGCCTTCGCGACGGTAAATCTCCAGCGCCTCCTGGCCGTTCGACGCCGCGAGCACGTCGAAGCCGACCCGCTCCAGCATGCGCTGGGTGATCCCGCGGACGGTCTCTTCATCATCCACGACCAGCATGGTGCCGGAGCTGCGCCACGCGGGCTGGCCGGCCGGCGCGTCCGGCGACGCTTCGGCGGGGCCGCCGGCGCACGGCAGCAGCAGCTTGAAGGTGGTCCCACGACCGATTTCCGAATAGACCTTGAGTGCGCCGCTGTGGCCGCGGACGATGCCCAGCACGGCGGCGAGGCCGAGACCGCGCCCGGTGAATTTGGTGGTGAAAAAGGGATCGAAAATCTTCGCGCGCGTTTCGCCCGTCATGCCGGTGCCATTGTCGCTCACCTCGAGAAAGACGTATTCGCCCTCGGGAATATTCGGCGCGAGATGCGCCTCGGAGAGATAGGCGCGGTCGGCCTCCATCACGCCCGTGGCGACGCTGATCACGCCACTGCTTTCGCCGATGGCCTCGGAGGCGTTGATGACGAGGTTCATGACGATCTGGCGGATCTGGGTGACATCGGCATGGATCGCCGGCAGGTCCGCGGCGAGCGCGTATTTCAAGACGCAGTTCTTGCTGATCGAGACCTGGAGCAGGTCTGCGGTCTCACGCACCACGGAGCTGAGATCGAGTTCCTGGACGATGAAACGCCCCTTGCCGGAATAGGCGAGCATCTGCTTGCAAAGATCCGCCGCGCGCTGGGCGGCGATCTCCACTTGCTCGAGCGAAGGCTGCGCCGGGGAATTCGCCGGGATATCCAGGCGCGCAAAGCTGGCGTTGCCGAGGATGCCGGTGAGGAGATTGTTGAAATCGTGGGCGATGCCGCCGGCCAGGACGCCGAGGCTCTCGAGCTTTTGCGATTCCTGGAGCTTGCGCTCCATGCGGCTGCGCTCCTCCTCGGCCAGGCGCTGATGCGTGATGTCCATCACCGTGCCCAGCATGCGCACCGGCTTGCCGAGCACATCGCGCAAGACCGCACCGCGCGCCACGATCCAGCGCATGGTCCCGTCGGGCCGCATGATGCGCAGATCGTAATCGGCGCCCGTCTCGCCGGCTGTCTCGAGCGCGTGGCGAATGATAATGCCCACGCGCTCGCGGTCGTCGGGATAGAGGAAGCCCAGATAGGTCTCGATCTTGCCGTCGAACGTGCCCGGCTCGAGGCCGAACATGCGCTCGGTTTCCGGCGACCAGAGGAGGCGCTGCGCCGCCAGGTCCCAATCCCACGTTCCCATGTTGGCCGCCGCCACAGCGAGGCGCAAGCGGGTGGCCTGCTGCGTCTGGATCTCCGCCTGGCGCTTGCTTTCGGTGATGTCGCGCCGCGTGCCCCAGACGCGCCGCAGCAGACCGTCCTCCACCACGCCGGTCTGGTTGCTGAGGAAGAAGCGCGTGCGGCCTTCGTGATCGACCTCCCGCATTTCCCATTCGGCCACGCGATACCCATGCTCGATGAACGCGCGCAGATAGTCGGTATTTTGCGGGTCATCGCGCGGGATGAAAACTTCAAGGTGCGCGCCGACCACCTGCTCGGCGCGCTCCCGGCCATACATCCGCGCCATCGCATCATTGCACTCCGCAATCCGGCCGTCGCGATACATGAGGTCGATCTGTTCCCCGACGGGCAGATGCGTGGAAATCGGCGGCTCGTGTTCGAAGCACCAGATGCCTTCGGTGCTCTGCTCGACGAAGGCCCGATAGCGGTCCTCGCTTTTGCGCAACGCGCCTTCCACGAGTTCGCGGCGGCGAATGTCCTCGTGCAGCGACTCCTGGGTGGCGTGCAGTTCGGCGGTGCGCGCCTCCACGAGCCGCGCCACCACCAAGGCGCGGCGTTGGATATGATGCACCACCAAGGCCACCAACCCCGTAATCAACAGGACCACCACGAGCGCCGCGTAGGGGTACGGGGTGACCTGGGCCGCCAGCCAGGCCGGCGAAGGGCGAAAATGAATGGTCCAGTCCCGCCCGCCTACGCGCAACCTTCCGGAACGATGCAGCCCGCTGGTGAATATCTCCTCGCCGTGCGGGGACGGCGTGCGCACCACACCGCCGGCAAAAGAAACGAGGAACCGCTCCGGGCTGCCCGGCGTCTCGTCGACGATCAGGGCCTCGACGACCGGCTTCCTCGAGTCGGTGAAACTATTGGCCACCCAATCGCTCAGCCGAAAGACGCCTTCCACATAACCCAACAGCCGCTGCTGCCGCTGCGCCGCGGTCGTGGGCTCCGATCCTTTGGTATAGATCGGCAGGAAGCTGGCCCAGCCATATTCCTGGCCCGCGGATTTGCGCCAGATCTTCACGCGGCGGGTCGCGGTGATCATGCCGGTATCGCGCGCGCGGAAGATGGACTGCTGGTGCACGCCGCGGTAGCTGTCGAAGCCGAAGGAACGTTCGCTTCCGACCGGGGGATCCACGAACATCACCGGCGCATATTCCTCGTACTCCCCCGCGCGCACATCGGCATTGCCCTCCGGGTTGCGCTCGAGGATCTGGTAGTCGGGAAACACCGTGAGGCGCGCCTGCGCTTCGAAAGCCGCGCGATCCTTCGCCAGGATCCTCGGCACCCATTCCAACTGCTCCACCCCGGGGTGGCGGCGCCGCACGTCTTCGGCCGTGCGCCGGAATTCCTCGGCGCTGACGCTGCCGCTGGAACGGAACAGATCGCGCAACGTGTAGAGACATTCCTCCGAGCGCTCGAGATTGATCCGCAGGGCCTCGAGACGGCTGCGTGTGTGCCAGGCAAATTCCGCCTCGGCCCGCGCGCGCTCGTTGCTGTGGGTCAGGCAGAAGGCGATCAGCGCCAGCCCGACTCCGAGCAAAAGGATGCAGGCCAAGGGAAAAACCCGCAGCGTCGGAGCCGATGATGCGTCCGCCGTTGGGGCCGAATTTACTGAGGAATTCACTGCGTCTTTCCCCAGCGATTGCTGTGCCGCCGCTGCGTCGGATTACGACTGCGTAAGTATACTTAATAGTTCCCCTGTAGGAGCGGCGCGGACGCACAAGCGACCGTGTTTTCCCCACCCTTTTCCGCCGCCTCGCGGCGCCGAAATTCATCCAAAATCGCCGCCGTGGCGCTGGTGCCGCAACGGGTCGCCCCGAGATCGCGCGCCGCGATCAATCCGTCGAGCTGCCGCACCCCTCCGGATGCCTTCACCTGCACTTTCGGCGAGGTGTGCGCGCGCAGCAGAGCGAGGTCGTGCGGCGTCGCGCCCACGGTGTTGAAATGGCCATCGGCCTGGCGCACGAAACCGAAGCCGGTGGAGGTCTTCACGAAATCGGCGCCCACGTTTTCGCAGATCTCGCAGAGGCGGATCTTCGTGGCGTCAGCGGACAAAAAGTCCGTCTCGAAAATCACCTTGAGCAGCGCGCCGTGGGCGTGGGCTTCGGCGGTGATGTCGCGCAACTCCCTTTCCACGTCCGCCCAGTCGCCACCGAGCGCCCGGCCGATATTGATGACTACGTCGATCTCCGTGGCGCCGTCGCGACAGGCCTGCGCCGTCTCGCGACACTTGATCTCCGTGGTGCTGCTGCCGTGCGGAAAACCAATCACCGTGCCGACCGCGACCGCGCATCCGCGCAGGGCCTCGACGGCCAGCGTAATCGCGTAGGGCTTGATGCACACACTCGCGACCGCATATTGGCGCGCCAGTTCGCAACCGGCGCGCATCTCGGCATCGGTCATCGTGGGGTGCAGCAAGGCGTGGTCGATCATGCCGGCAAGCTCGGCGTAGGTGTATTTCATGATTCAGATGGGCGCTGGCTCCGCAGCCTCAAGGTAGTTTGAAGATCGGCTGGAAGCAAAGTGGCTCGAAGCTCCAGCTTCGAATCGATCGAAGCTGGAGCTTCGAGCCACTCTACGGATTCGCCGGCACGCGAGGTAAAATCAGCCGGGGAAGAACGGCGCGAGGACGTTGCGGGCGACCTTCACGGCACGCTGGCGGCCGGCGAGAGTTTTGCCGAAGGCGTCGTCCTCGACCTCGATGCACACCGGGCCGTCGTAACCCACGTCCATGACGGCGGCGAGGAAGTGCGGCCAGTCGACGTCGCCGAAGCCGGGAATCCTCTGCTGATGCCATTCCGCGGGATGGGCGAAGATGCCCACTTCGTTCAGGCGATCATGGCGGATGCGCATGTCCTTGGCGTGAAGGTGGAAGAGCTTTTCGCGAAATTCCCGCAGCGGCGAGACGGGGTCCATCTGCTGGAGGATGAAGTGCGAGGGGTCGTAATTGAGGCCGAAGTTCGGCGACGGGATGTCCGAGAACATGCGCCGCCAGATGACCGGCGTGGTCGCGAGATTGGTGCCGCCGGGCCATTCGTGGCGGGTGAAGAGCATGGGACAATTCTCGATGCCGATCTTCACGCCGTGATCCTCGGCAAAAGCGATGAGCGGCCGCCAGGTCTTGAGAAAACGCGGCCAGTTGTCGTCCACGGATTTTGCCCAATCGCGGCCGATGAAAGTATTGACGTTGAGCCCGAGTTTCTCCGCCGCGAGGATGACCTGGCGGAGGTGGGCGACGATGCGCTGCGACCCGCGCGGGATCGGGGTCGAGGGGATTCGGGTAGTAGCCGAGCGCGGAGATGGCGACGCCGTACCGCTGCGCGAGGGCGAGGGTGTCTTCGGCCTGGCTTTGGGTGAAGCGAGTAACGTCGAGATGCGTGACACCGGCGAATTTGCGCTCCGCTTTTCCGATGGGCCAGCACATGACCTCGATGCAGGCGAAGGCTTCATCGCGAGCGAAGCGGAGGACTTCCTCGAGCGATAATTCCGGAAAGATGGCGGTGACGAAACCGAGTTGCATGGAAGGGGGAGTCTTAAGTTTTAAGTTTTAAGAATACTCGCCCAATCACCCGGCTCGCGCGTGGCAAACGAACTTAAAACTTAAATCTTAAGACTTAAGGGCACCTCTGGAAAGGTCGCGTTGGAGTTTTGGGAGGAAACCGGGGTGGTTGGCGGGGGATTTTCCCGCTCGAAAAGGTTGGTCGATCAAGCAAGGCGGTCAACGACCACGGCTCCGCTCGTTCTGGAGTTGGCTCCCGGCCTTCTTTAGCCTGGCCGGGCGGTCGGCGCCGCGCTCATTTTCGCAAGCAGGCGTAGCGATCCATATTATACACCAGGTTGCAGAGATGATTGTGGGCCGTGGCTCGAGCCAACCCGATGCTCCGGCAAAAGTCGGCTCCCATCTGCGCCATCCGTGCAAAGATGTGCTCTACCCGCACGCGGATCCGGCTGATGGTGTGGTTGCTCTTTTGCTCGGCCGCACTCAGGGCCTGGCCTCGGGGGGCTTTGCGCAGCAGGAATTCCTCCGCCCCCAAGGCCAACAAATGCGCTTCGTGTTCCTCGCTGTGGTAGGCCGAGTCGGCCAGCACCGCCCGGTCCTGGGCATCGACCAACTCCTTGAAGACCTGGCTGTCATGCACGTTGGCCGGAGTCGTCACCGCGCGCAGAATGAGCTTAGTCTGCGCATCGGCTTTCACATGGTTCTTCCACCCGTAGTGCACTTCCTCGTTCTTCTTGGTCCAGCGTGCCTCGCGGTCTTTCTGCCGCCCCACCGCCGGCTGGCGATCGAACTCTTCGGGACGTTCGCCCTCTTTGATCCGCCGGTTCTGCTCCCGGTCATTGCGCTGCCGGGGCGCTTCCACAAAGCTGGCGTCCACGATGCTGCCGGCGCGCGCGATGAGTCCTTCGTCCTCCAGCATCGCCCCAAAGGCCTCAAACAACCGCCGACTGCCCGCGCGTCCTTCGGCTTCGATGCGCTGCTTGAAGTCCCACAGCGTCTTGGCGTCGGGAATGGCGTCGCCGATCCGCAGCCCAAGGAAGCTCTTGAAACTCGTCCGATCGAAGATTTGCTCTTCGGTGGCATCATCGCTCAGCCCGTGAAACTTTTGCAGCACCAGCACTTTGAACATCAGCACCGGATCAAACGGTGGTTTGCCGCCCTTGCTCCAGTCCCGCTGGGCGTAACCGCTTAACTCCTCTAACAACGGTCGGAACCTTTCCCAATCGATCACCTCCCGCAGTTTCAAAATCCCCGTCGTTTTACTGGCCACCGCTTGTTCGTGTTCAATCGCGGCAAACAATCCTCCTCCGGTGCTCTGGCGGTAACGCTTCATACTTCACCCTCTCCTCCATTTTTCCCCGGCAAAAGCTTTCTCTGAAGAAATGTGGGTTTCCAGAGGTGCCCTTAAAACTTAACACAGCGAACTGCGGAAACCGTCACCTCACTATCCGCCCTTCGTCCGAAGCTGGCGTTTCAAAACCCCGTAGAGTAACGCCATCAAGCCCAGCGACGAGCCGACGAGAATGGTGGTGCTGTAGGTGTAGACGCTGAATTTCAACGTCCAGTCTTCGCGGTGGAGGTGGGGCGCCTGCCAATGGAGAGTGTAGTAATGAAATGGGCCGTAGCGTTTCTCGGGGCTGAAGAAGACGTTGATGGCGCGCAGGCGGCGGTAATCGTTCTGCTCCGTCTCGGCTTTGGCGACGAGGTCGCTGACTTTCTGGTTGCTGTAGAGGCGCTCGGCGGTGATGCCGTTCGGCTTGCTCTTGAGGATGCCGGCATCGAGCGTTTTGCCGTCGATGATGTCGTCCACGCGCTTGAAGCGTTTTTCGACTTCGCGCGTATTCGGCGCTTCCATGCCGCTGAGCAGGGCGAGCGTGTCCTTGAGGTCCTCCAGGCGCGAGGCCTCGGCATCGGTGCGGTCCCGCTTGGCCACGAGGACATCCATCTGCCTTTGCAATTCGTCCTGGCGCCGGGTCAGCGGATTGAGCTTGGCCTGCGCGACGATCAGCGCCTCGTAACTGTAGTGCGTGGCGACGAAGCGGCTGATCAACGGCACGCGCAGCGCCGAGTCGTCGCGGGTGCCGGCGGCACTGGCCTCGGGATGGCGCGTGAGCCAGCGCTTGAAGCCATAGATGAGGTCGAGATCGCGATTCATCTCCTCGTACTTGATCAAGGCGCCGCCGAAGATGAGCTGCGGGATCAGCACGAGCGGCACGAAGTTCGCCGCGGTCTTCGCATCCGCCACCAGCGAGGAAATGAGCAGCCCGAGGCTGGTGCCGCTGGCCGCGGTGATGAACATGAAGAAAAAGTATTCCCAGAACATCCCGCGGATGAGGAGAATCTTGTTCCCGACGAGTACGAAAAGCATGCACTGCACGGCGGAAAAGGCCGCGAGCGTGCTGAACTTCGCAAAGATGTAATACGGCAGGCGCACGTCGAGGTTGCGCTCGCGATGCAGCACCACGCGGTCGCGGATGATGTCATCCACACTGTTCATGAGCGCTAGAAACATGGCCACGAGCAGGCTGATGAAAATGTAGGTGGGGATGTGAAACGCGCTGGCAAAGTCGTACTGGCCCGATTCGTCGTCGGTGAAATACAGCGCCCAGCCGATGAGCGCGGCCAGCGCCGGGGCGACGAGCAGCGTGATGAAGAGGTTGCCGCGATTGCGCACCTTCGACATGAAGGCGCGGCGGAAGAGCGTGCGGAATTGCGTCCACTCGTCGTGCCAGCGAATCGGCTCCCGTTTACCCAGCGGCGGCGCGGAGGGAACAGGCAGCACGGGCTGCTTGCGCAGGCTCACCTGCTTCATGTCCTGGAGCAGGCGGAAGCTCTCGTACTTGTCGCGCCAGTAGTCCGGTGAAAAACGGCGGGCGGGCACCAACTGGCCCTGCGAATTCTCCTCGTAGATAATGTCGCCGCTCAGGTCGCGCAGCGGCGTTTCCAGCACATCGAAGATGAACTCGGGACGCGTGGTGCCACAGGCCGGGCAGCCGCCCAACTCGGTACCGAAGTGCTGCTCGTGCTCCGCGGCGGCGAAGTAGGCCAGCATCTCGCTCGGCGTGCCGTAGAAGACCATGCGCCCGCCCTTGTCGAGCAGCAGCGCCTTGGAAAACATCTGGAAGAGCTTCGAGGTCGGCTGGTGCAGCGTGACCAGCACGATCTTGTTGTGCGCCATGGAGCGAATGATCTCGATGACGTGCTCGCTGTCCTTGGAGCTCAGGCCGCTGGTCGGCTCGTCGAAGAGATACACGTCCGCGCTGGAAACCATGTCCAGGCCGATGTTCAGGCGCTTGCGCTCGCCGCCGGAGAGCGTCTTTTTCACCGCGGTGCCCACGATGTTATCGCGGCGCTCGCTGAGGCCGAGTTCGGTGAGCTTGCCCTCGATGCGCCGCGCGCGGTCGCGCCGCGAGAGATGCGGGCGAGCGGATCGCCGCGGCGAAGCTCATGTTTTCCTCGATGGTGAGATGGTCGTCGAAGGCGTCGTCCTGCGGGATGTAGCTGACGAAACGCTTGAGGTGCTCGACATCGGCGTAGAGCGACTGGCCATTCAGCAGCACTTCGCCCTGGCTGGGCTGGAGCTGCCCGGACAGCGCGCGCATGAGCGTGGATTTGCCGGAACCGCTCGCGCCCATCACGCAGGACGATTTCGCCGCGATTCACGCCGAAGGAAATGCCATCGAGCCCGGTGTCGTGCCGGCCGAAGCGGTGCGTCACGTCGCGCACCTCGAGGCTGGAGATAATGTTGCGCTCCTCCTCGATGATGCGCTCGGCGAAGTTGCAGCGCAGGACCTGGCCGGTATCGATGCGGATGGTGTCGCCGTCCTTCAAGTCGGCGGTCTGGCGCACCGGGACGTCGTCCACGAGGATCGGGCGGTCGGCGTGGATGACCTCCAGCTTGCCGACGCGGTTTTCGTAATCGCAGAGGATCTTGAGCAGCACATCGCCGCTGGTGCCGGGCGAGAGCAGGATGTCGTCGACGTCGAGCAGCGACGGGTTGTTGGAAACGAGGTAGCCGGTCTTGTAGGCCTTGAGCTGGAAACGCCCACCGAGCGCGCGGGCGCGGCGGCGCAGCTCGCTGAGGGCAGCTCCGAATCGTTGTGGAAGACCACCTTGTCGTCGAGCGTGGCCTCGACGGTCGTGCCGAAGCGCAGGGCGATCCCATTGAGCAGCGCGTCCACATCCTTCAAGGCGCGCACCTGGACCTTCAGCCCGAATTTCACCTCCAGGCACGACTCCCGCGAACGCTCCTTTTCGAGCAGCACCTCGTCGTTGTGATCGATGGAGAGATAGATCTGCGCGAGGGCGACGTTCTTCTTCGCGTTGAAGTAATAGGCGAGATCCTGGTAGGTGAGCACCTGCTCGCCGAGAACGATCCGCTGCCCGGAATACACGCGGCAAAACGCGCCCGGCCCCAGCGGACGCCCGCGCACCACGATGCCCTTCGAGCTTTGGTTTTTCAGCAGGATGAGGTCGTGGTAACGGAACGCAACCAGCCGTTCGGTGCCGGCCAGCCCTTTGAGCCGCACGTCCGACTGGCCATTCGTCCCGAAGGTCAGCGACTCCAGGGGCGACTGGCCCTGCTGGTAGATATTCTTGTCCGTGTCCTCGGCCGCATTGAGCTGGTAGACGATGTCGATGGCCTGCGCGGCCATGCCGAGCTGCGTCATGAACGAGTAAAACGTCACGACCTGCTGCTGTTCCATGCCGGCCTTGGAGATCAGATCGTAGAGTTGCACCCCGAGCATCACCTTGCGCTCGGCGCCCAGCTCGGCGGCGAGCTTCTTGGCCATGGCGCTGAGATCCTGATTCTCGTTCAGCGCCTGGCGGAAGAGTTTCCGCAGTTCCGAATAGACGGCTTCCGGGTAGTCGTAGCGCAGGAAACCGAGCGAGGAATCGATTTCCTCCTCCAGCACCTCGCCGTTGGCCTTGGAAAAGGCGGCCAGTACCTGGATGAGCAGCGGGAGCAGGTTCGGGCTCTCGGTCACGGTCCGCGGCTTGCGCATCAGGCGCCGGCTCACATTATCCACCACGCGGCGCATCCGGCGCAGAAGGGGCAGGGTGCGAGGCTGCTCGCTGAGTTTTTTGGCGTAACCGTGGTCTGGAGTACTCATGAAAAATGCACCGCCTGGCCGAGGGAACGGATGAAAGCGGACGGTGAAACTATATCCCGGTTGACCAAATGTCGATAAGCCCTAGGTTCTTGCGCCGGTTGTGATCCGTTGCGTTTGCTGGCTTGTTCAGTTACGCTGCTCCGTTCCGTCCGGCAACCTGATATCTAGTAATATGGCTCAACCCGATCCGCGCTCACCCAAAGGCAACCGCCCCCCCAACGGCGGCCCCACTGAACCCACCTTCAACTGGAAGGGGCTGCTCCTCGTCGCCGCCGCCATTGGACTCTTCGTTCTCGCCTACGTCTTCAAGAACGGGCCGATGGAGAATATGGTCCCCTACCCGAAGTTCGTCGAGATGCTCGACAATGGCCAGGTGGAGAAAGAAAGGGGCATCGAGCTGGTCTCCGAACCCGGCAGTGCCACGGATTATCTGCGCTTCTGGAAGAAGCCCACCCAGCCAAACGGCCAGGCGGAGCAGTGCAAAACGCAGATCAATTTGCAGTTCAACAAGGATCTCCAGTGGATGCTGGAGGACAAATACAAGATCGCCGTCACCCCGAAGTCGGACAACAATCTGGTGCTCGGCACGCTGTTGAACATGACGCCGATCCTGTTCTTCCTGCTGCTCCTGTACTTCTTCTTCCGCCAGCAGATCCGCATGGCCGGCAAGGGCGCCCTGAATTTCGGCAAGTCCAAGGCTCGCATGCTCTCGCGGGACAAGAACAAGATTACCTTCAAAGACGTGGCCGGGGTCGAGGAAGCCAAGGAAGAGGTCACCGAGATCGTCGAATTCCTGCGGGACCCGAAGAAATTCCAGAAGCTCGGCGGGCGCATCCCGAAGGGCGTGCTCATGGTCGGCTCGCCCGGCACGGGCAAGACGCTGCTCGCCCGCGCCATTGCCGGCGAGGCGGACGTGCCGTTCTTCTCCATCAGCGGCTCGGATTTCGTCGAGATGTTCGTCGGCGTCGGCGCCAGCCGCGTGCGCGACATGTTCGAGCAGGGCAAGAAGTCCGCGCCGTGCCTCATCTTCATCGATGAAATCGACGCCGTCGGCCGCCATCGCGGACACGGCATGGGCGGCGGCCACGACGAGCGCGAACAGACGCTCAATGCGCTGCTCGTCGAAATGGACGGCTTCGATACCCAGGAAGGCGTGATCATCATCGCCGCCACCAACCGGCCCGACGTGCTCGATCCCGCGCTGCTGCGCCCGGGCCGTTTCGACCGCCAGGTGACCGTGCCGCTGCCCGATGTGAAGGGCCGCGAGGAGATCCTGCGCGTGCACGCCAAGAAGGTGAAGCTGGCCGAGGACGTCGATCTTTCCATCACCGCCCGCGGCACGCCCGGTTTCTCCGGCGCGGAGCTGGCCAATGTCATCAATGAAGCCGCGCTGATTGCCGCCCGCCAGGGTCTGAAGGCGATCACCAACCACGAACTCGAAGACGCGCGGGACAAGGTGCGCTGGGGCCGTGAGCGCCGCAGCCTGGCCATGAGCGAGAAGGAAAAGGAATCCACTGCCTGGCACGAAGCCGGCCACGCGCTGGTCAACGTCCTGCTCGAGCACACCGATCCGCTGCACAAGGTGACGATCATCCCGCGCGGCAGCGCGCTGGGCGTGACGATGTCCCTGCCCGTCGGGGACCAGCTCTCGCTCGCCCGCAAGGAAGCGATCGACAAGATGGCGATGATCGCCGCCGGCCGTATCGCCGAGGAGATGTACACGCACGATCTTTCCACGGGCGCCTCGATGGACATCAAGCAGATGACCCGTCTCGCCCGGAAGATGGTTTGCGAATGGGGCATGAGCGAAAAGATGGGCATGGTCGAGTACGGCCAGCACGAAGACCACGTCTTCCTGGCCCGCGACATCGGCCACAGCCGCGAATACAGCGAAGCCACGGCGCAGGAGATCGACGCCGAAGTGCGCAAGTTTTGCGACGACGCCTACCAGCGCGCGCTCAAGCTCGTCTCCGAGCATCGCGACAAGCTGGAGATCATCGCCAAGGCGCTGCTGGAATTCGAGACCCTCGACGGCAAGCAGATCAAGGAGATCATCGACACGGGCCGCATGCAAACCCCGCCGCCGACGGTCAAGCCGCCGCGCGTCGAGCCGCCCCCGCTGACCCGTCAGCACGGCACGACCATCGCGCCGGATTACCCGGCCGGCCTCACCGAATCGCCGGCGTAGCGGGGCGCTACGGGTCCTCCCCCGCGACCGATGCCCGGCCCCGCTCCGCAGCCGTTTGCGGCCGAGGAACTTCCCGCCCTGGCGCGGGCCGTGATCCAGCGGGCGAAATTCCCGCAGCTCGCCACCGTGGATGGCGATCAGCCTCGCGTGCGTCCGGTTTCGCCGGTGCGCGTGGATGAGGACTTCACCATCTACGTCGCCAATCTGCGCAGCTACGGGAAGACGCACGAGATCGCGGCCAATCCCAAGGTCGAACTCAACTACCTCGACGAGGCGCACGATCAGGTGCGCATCACGGGCGTGGCGGAAGTCCTGAACGACACACCAATTCTCCACGAGATTTGGGAGAGCAATCCGCTGCTGCGACGGTATCTGGGTTCCGCAGACAATGCGGCGCTGATCATCTATCGCATCCGGCCGAGCCGGGTGCGGTTCATGCGGGAATGGGCGCTGGAATATCACGAGGTGCCGCTGGCGGGTTAGGCGGCAGCATCCCGGTGTCATCCTGAGCGAAGTCGAAGGACCCCCGTCGAACAACCAGCGATGATCTCAGGTAAAGCGACGGGGTCCTTCGACTTCGTTACACTCCGCTCAGGATGACACCGGGAATAGCGCCCGCGTGGCGGTTTCCTTGATTTTAACCGATTCGATGTTTGCCACTAAGGCGGTCGGCGGTCGTGGGTAATGATGTAACAGAGGAACGAAATCCCTCTCCCCATCATGCTCTGGAGCCTCTTTTTCAAAATCTACGCCACCGCGGCGATCAGCTACGTCGCTGTGACCGCGGGCTATTTCTCGTGGCGGGCCTGGGCGCGGAAGTAATTCCCGCCTCCGGTCTCGCGATTCGAGGCCGTGGACCGTCGCGCAGCGAACGGCCCCGCCCCCGCGCGGTCGTAGTTGTTGGCAATTTAAGACACGTCATTCTGCCTGCGTTCATTGACAAAGCGGGAAGGCGTTTCGATACTGCCGTGAACATGAGTCTCGACTTGAACGATCTGCTGCGTGATTGGCCGCATGAGCCCGGCATGATCAAGGTGCGCAAAATTCTCGGTAGCGATGGCAAGGAGAAGATCCAACTCCGCATCGATCTCGGCTTGATCCAGATGGAAACGTCCGGGCGTCCGGACGGGCAGGAGCCGAACGACTGCGAATCCCTGCTCGAGTACCATCAGCAGCGCGCCCGGCGGGCGGAGAAGAAGAACGAGAAGTACGCGCTCGATGCCGAGGAAGTCGGCGAACTCCAGCAGGAGGGCATCCAGTATTACCATCGTTACATTTCGCTCTTTCAGCTCAGCGATTACGTCGGGGTGATTCGCGATACGCAACGCAACCTCGAGATGTTCAATTTCGTCTCCGAGCATGCCCAACCCGAGGAACTGGCGCAATCGGTCGAGCAATTCACGCCGTATGTGCTGATGATGCAGACGCGGGCCAAGGCTTCCATCGAACTCGAGCGCGAGGAATACGGGACCGCGGTGAAAAAGATCGAGGAAGGCATCGACCAGATCCGCGCCTTTTACGATCAGGCGGACAATCCCGAAGGCTCCGCGAACAGCCCGGAACTGGGCTTCCTCAGCGAATGGCTGGAAGAAATGCGCGCCAAGCAGCCACTGACCAAGCTGGAGAAGATGCAGAAGGAAATGGACAAGGCCATCGCCAACGAGGCCTACGAGCGCGCCGCGGAGCTGCGCGACCTCATTCGACAACAGCAGAACAAGAAGTGATGCCTCTGCGGCGGATGCCCCCCTTCCGCGCTCGTGCGCTGCTCCTGTTGCCTCTCGCCGCCCTGCTGTTCAGCGGCTGCGGCAACGATCCCAACCTCGAGCCCGTCCAGGAAAAGCGTGCGGACGGCACACCCTGGCGGGTGCGCTACGGCGCCATGCCGGACGACCCGCGCTCCCTCGATCCGCAGTTTGCTTACGATCAGATGAGCCACCGGTTGCTCGAGCCGGTGATGGATACGCTGCTCGAATATCACCCCTTCAAGACCGATCCCTACGAGGTGATGCCCGCGCTGCTCGAGGCCATGCCCGAGCGCACGAAAAACAGCGACGGCACGGAGGTCTACACGTGCCGGCTGAAGCGCGGCATTTTCTTTCAGGATGACGCTTGTTTCCCCGGGAAAAGCGGCCGCGAGCTGACGGTGCACGACGTGGAGTACGGTTGGAAACGGATGGCCGACCCGAAGGTCGAGTGCCCCGCGCTCTCAGCGCTCCAGGATTATATCGAAGGTCTCGGCGCAGCCTACGACGCGGCGAAAAAGAGCGGCACTTACGACTATGCGCAACCGCTCAAGGGCTTTGAAGTCGTGGATGAGCAGACCTTTCGCATTCACCTCACCAAGCAGTATCCCCAGATCATCTATTGGATGGCGATGCAGTTTACGTCGCCGGTGCCGCACGAGGCGGTCGAGTATTACGATGGCCGGGAGCATCCCGATGGCCCGCACGGGGAGGGAGTGCTCCGCCCGGCCTTCCGTTGGCACCCGGTCGGCACCGGCGCCTACCAGATCGCCGAATACAAACCGGCCTCCCGCATTCGCCTGGTGCGCAATCCGAAGTATCACACCGTCGTCTTCCCGAGCGACGGCTTCCCGCCGGATCGCGCGGATTTCCTGCGTCAATTTGCCGGCCAGCAGTTGCCACTCGTGGATGAACTCCAGATCACGATTTTCCGCGAACAGACGCCCATTCCGATCCTCTTCAAGCAGGGTTATCTCGACACGATGGGGGTGAGCAAGGACGCCTTCGACCGGACAGTCACCACCGCCGGCGAACTCACGCCGATGTACCGCTCGCGTGGCGTGCTGCTGGAGAGAGACCTCGATGTCTCGACCTTTTTCATCTCGCTCAACATGCAGGATCCGGTCCTCGGCCCGAACAAGAAACTGCGCCAGGCTCTCTCCTGCGCCTACGACGGCCAGAGCTACGTGGACATCTTCTGGAACGGCGTGGCTCCCGTCGCCCAGCAACTCATGCCGCCGGGGATTTTCGGCTACGACAAGGACTACCGCAATCCCTACGGCTATAACCCCAGCAAGGCGAAACAATTGCTGGCCGAGGCCGGCTACCCGGACGGCATCGACCAAAAGACCGGGAAACAGCTCGTGCTCAACATGGAAGCGAGTGCCACCGGCTCGGAAGAACGGCAGATGACGGAATTCGTCCAGAAGGGCTTCGAGCAACTGGGCATCAAAGTGAATGTGGTGGAGAACACCTTTGCCGCCCTGCTCGCCAAGGAAGACAGTGGAAATTTTCAGATCCTCGAGGGGACCGGTTGGGGCGCGGACTACCCCGATCCGGAAAATTTCTACATGCTGCTCAACAGCCGGAATTTTCCGCCGGAGGGCAAGAACGTCAGCCGTTACAAGAACCCCGAATTCGACAAGCTCTTCGACCAGATGGCGACGATGGAAGACACACCATCCCGTCTCGCGATCGTCAATCAATTACGCGACCTCATCGGCGAGGATTGCCCGCAAATCTTTACCTTCCACAAGGCCTTCTACACCACGAGCCAGCCATGGGCGCGGCGCACCAGTGCGAACATGCTGCTCGAGGGGGCTTTCAAGTACCAGCAGGTCGATACGGCGCTGCGGAGCCAATTGCGGCGCCAGTGGAACCGTTCGCCGGCGTGGCCGCCGGTCGTGCTGGCGCTGGTCATCGCCGCCGCCATCGGCTACGCCATTCGGCTCAACCGTCAACGCAATGTTTAGCTACATCCTCCGCCGGCTGCTCTACGCGATCCCGATTCTGTGCGGCGTGATGCTGATCACGTTTCTCCTTTTTTTCATCGTCCAGCCGCCTCTGGCGCGCGCCCGCTCGATCCTCGGGGAGAAAGCGCGGCCCAAGCAAATTCAGGATTGGCTGCACGATCACGGCTACGACAAGCCGACGTTTGTCAACACCCAGCCGGGTCATCCTCTCTATGACTCGCTGTTCGTGAACCAGATGAAACGCCTCATTACTTTCGATTTCGGCGTGTCGGATAAGACCAGCCTCCCGATTGCCAAGACTTTCGCCCAGGGAGTGGTGCCGTCGCTCTGCCTCACCCTGCCGGCCTTCGTCGCCGGGTTCATCATGTCGGTGGCGCTCTCTCTCTATCAGGTCTTCGTCCGCTATTCGGCACTGGATCGTTTTGGCATCTTCCTGTGCGTCGCCTCGATGAGCCTTCCCCCCATGGTCTACATGTTTCTGGGCCAGTCCTTCCTCGCCATCCAACTCAACTATTTCCCCGCCTACGGCTTCGACCTCCGCGGCTGGCAGACCTGGAAATTCCTCCTCCTGCCCGTCACGCTCATGATCATCATGAACCTGGGTTACGACGTGCGGCTTTATCGCACCATTTTCCTCGAGGAGATCACCCAGGATTACGTCCGCACCGCGCTGGCCAAGGGGGTTCCGCAATCGCGCCTCCTTTTCAGTCACGTGCTCAAGAACGGCATGATTTCGCTCATTACCCTGGTCGTGGCCCACCTGCCCTTCCTCATCATGGGCTCACTGCTCGTGGAAAATTTCTTCGGCATTCCCGGACTCGGCAATGCCCTCTTCCATGCCATCCAGACCGGCGACGCGGCGATCGTCAACGTGCTCACCTATCTCGGCGCCCTCTTCTACCTTGCCGGGCTGATCCTCACGGATATCTGCTACGCCTTCGCCGATCCCCGCATTCGCTTAAGCTGACATGCCTCCCTGGCTGCAAAACATTCTCGTTCTCGCCAGTTTCTCCGTGGCCGCCTGGTTGCTGAAATCCGGCTCGCGCAACGAGCGCTGGCAACGCGCGTGGAAGTTCATGCGGGGCGATTATCTCGGGCTCCTCGCCGGAGTGGTCATCGCCGCCTACCTGTTCGTCGGCGGCCTCGACTTGCTGAAACTTTCGCCCACGCGTTCCGTCTTCGACTGGCTGGTGCGCGACGTGGCCGGCCTGCGCGACGAACCGACCAAGGCCAGCTACAGCGCGCCTTTCGCCGCCCGCACTTATTCCCTGGCCAAACCCGAGCCCCTGGCTCTGCCCGGCCGGCACTTCCTGGGCACCACACAGATCGGCAAGGACACCCTGATCCAGGCTTTGAAAGGCTCGAGCACCGCCCTCCTGCTGGGGAGCATCACCAGCGTCATTTACATCCCGCTCGGCGTCCTGCTCGGGATTGGCGCCGGCTATTATCGCGGCTGGATCGATGACGCCGTCCAGTATGTCTACAGCACGATCATGGCGATCCCGGACATTCTCTTCATGATCGCCTTCCTCATGGTCTTCGGCAAAGGAATCGGCACGATGTCGTGGGCGCTGGCCCTCACGACCTGGATCAGCCTCTGCCGCTTGCTGCGCGGCGAGACCATGCGGCTCAATGAACGCCAGTTCATCACCGCCGCGCGGTCGCTCGGCCAAAGCCACTGGAAGATCATTACCCGCCATCTCCTGCCCAATGTCATGCACCTGGTGCTCATCAACTTCGTCCTCGGCTTTTCCAATGTCGTGCTGACCGAGGCGATTCTCAGCTATCTCGGCGTCGGCACTCCGATCGGCACGGCGAGCTGGGGCCAGATGATCGATGGCGCCCGCGGAGAATTGAGCCGCGAACCGCTCGTCTGGTGGAATGTGACCGCGGCCACGGTGGCACTCTTCGGCCTGGTGCTCTCGCTCAATCTTTTCGCGGATTCCCTCCGCCGCGCCTTCGACCCGAAACGCTCCTGACGCCATGCCCGACCAGCCCTTCCTCGATATTCGGAACCTCGCCATCGATTTCGCCACCGAGACGGGGAAGATCGAAGCCGTCAAAGGCATTTCGTTTTCCATGGCACGCGGCGAGACGCTGGCCATCGTCGGCGAGAGCGGCAGCGGCAAAAGCGTGACTGGCCTCGCGCTCACACCGCCTGCTGCCCGAGCCGCCGGCCGTCTACAAGTCCGGCGAAATCCTGCTCGATGGCAAAAACGTTCTGACCATGTCGCCGCGCGAACTGCGCACCATCCGCGGCAACAAGATCGCCTACATTTTCCAGGAGCCGAGCACGTCGCTCAATCCCGTCTTCACCATTCGCAATCAAATCGCCGAGGCCATCAAGCTTGCACCGTCCCGAGGTGCGCGACATCGACGCGAGGTCATCCAATATCTCGACCTCGTCGGCATCGTCGATCCCGCCAGGCGGCTGCACGATTACCCGCACCAACTCAGCGGCGGCATGCAGCAGCGCGTGATGATCGCCATGGCCCTCTCCTGCCAGCCAGAGCTCCTCGTCGCCGATGAGCCCACCACCGCCCTCGACGTCACGATCCAGAAACAGATCATCGACCAGCTCCGCGAACTCAAGCAACGCGTGCACATGGCGATTATCCTGATCACGCATAATTTCGGCATCATCGGCGGCATCGCCGACCGCGTGGCGGTGATGTTCCGCGGCAAGATCGTGGAGTACGGCGAAACCAAAGCCGTCCTCTCCCATCCGCAACATCCCTACACCAAAGCGCTCATCGAGTGCATCCCCCAGCCCCGGCCAAAAAGCGCCACCGCCTGACGACCATCGACCACGCTGCGCTGGGAAGCCGCGGTGTAGCTCGCCTATTTCCCATTCTTCCTATTCCTCCTATTCCTCCATGGGAGAAATAGGAAAAATGGGAGCAATGGGATCCCGCCCTACAGCGCGTCCTTGAGGATCGTGAAGATCTCCGTGTTATCGATAAATCCCCGGATCTTCTCCGAGCCCAGCCCCCGCCCGACCGCCATCACGTCTTCTGCCGTGTTCTGCGCCGAAGGCGTCTGAAAAGCCGACGGCTCGTCTGGAACCCGGCCCATTCGGGCCCGTGGCCCAGGTGATCGCCGGCTGCCCCGCCGCGTTCAGCCCCAGCAGCCCCACGCCGTGGTCCTGCACAAAGGGATATCCATTCAGGCTCAACCCGCCGGTCGCGTGCTTGCCCACCGCGAGGATGAGCGATTTTTCTCCCCGCATACTTCGCCGCCGTCGCGATGGCGTGATCGAGCGCCAGCGTCTCCACCAGCACGTGCTCTCCTTCGTTGCGTTCCGCGGCCGTCGTGGCCAGCCCGGCATCCCACCACCAGCACATAGCCCTTGCCATGGACCTGCAAAACTCGATCGCCCGCCGCACCATATCCGCGAGCGACGGTTGCTGGCTCCCCCGACTCGATCTGGTTGCTGAAGGCCAACTGCCCCAGCGCTGAAAAATCCGGCGAGCGGCGCGGTGCGAAACGACGCCGCATTCTCCAACTCGGCCTTGGAACGCACCAGTTCCCAGCCCTTCGCCTGCATTTCCGCAAGGATATCGCGATCATCCTTGCGATGCCCGCCCCTGGCCGCGGACAGAAATTCCCCCGCCCCGCCGCCCAATATCACGTCCGAATTTCCCCCTGCTCGAGAAACTGCTGCAACACGCGACCGCCATCCCGGGCATCGGAAGCATGCGCGTAAAACGCCGCCGGCGTCGGAGCCAGGGGTGATCCCATCGTGATCAGCCCGACCGCCCCGCCCCTTGCTGGCGGGCCAGCTCCAGGATGGTCGCCAGCGGCTTGCCATCCGGATTGACCGCCAGTTGCCGATGCCCCACCCGCACTCCGGTGGACAGCGCCGAAGCCGCCGCCGCCCGCGTCGGGCACCGCGAAATCGCGCGCCGGATTCCTCAGGAGGGCGAGGTTCGGAAAGGATTCGAGCGCGAGGCGGGTGTTCCGCCCCGCCTTCATACTGCCCCCCGCGCGGCGGTAATGTGCCGGGTCACCATCCCATCGCTCACGAAGAGGATGATGCCAAAGGTCTTCGGCACCACCCAGGTGCGGACATAGAGGAATCCAAATGCCGCGAAAACCAACAAACAGCAGAGCGCGAGCAATTGATTGCGGAGCTTCATTCAGGGAAAGGAGGCGGGGATTCAAGAGCGCTCCCGTCCCGCTTGGCAATGTCGGATTGCACAGATTCCCGCGCCGAGCTCAAAATCGGCTTCGGCAGCCAATCATTCGATTTGGTAAAGCACCTCCCTGGATTCCGATTCCTTGTTCAATCCGGCGGAAAAAGAGCGGGCACAAATCGGGGCGCGGCTCGAAATACCATTTCTCGTCCTTGTCCTGCATCACGTGGTAACGCAGGCGCCGCGTCTTGCCGGGAGCGACCTCGACCAGCAGGTCCACGAAGACGTTGCCGGTGAATGAGTCCATCGCATAGGCGGCCGAAGCCGGACCGCTCATGCTGAACTGGCGGCCTTGAAACACCGCAAGATGCGTGGCGGCACGAAGGACTGGTCTTCCTTCGCCTTGTCCGTGCTGGCCACCATCTGCTGCTGGAAATCCGCATACGCCTTGTTGCCTTCCTCTCCGTAAATGGGCCGCACCAGCGTCGCCAGCCAGGCCTTGGAATCGTGGTGGATGTAGGCCATCACCGCATCGCAGGCCACGCTTCGGGAGTCGCCTGCCCGGTGGGCAGCTCGGCGGCTGGCAGGGTGACGGCCAGCAGCAGGGCAAGGGAGGGCCAGGATTGTCTTCATGGGGGGGTGATAGTGAGCGCCGGGGCGCGTCTTTATTCGAGATGCGGGCGATGATGGCGAGCGGAGCGTGAATCGACTCGGGAAGCGGAACGAGCGAGAACTCGCACGACGCCTGCGGCGAGCAGCCGAACAGAAGGCTCCAGAATGGCAGGAAAATGAAGATGAGGCCGGAGGTGGACGACCCGGTGGCGGTGCGCCCCCAATCGCCCATCCAGACGACGTGTGTGCCAACTCGGTGAAACCGATCGCGAAGATGGCGAAAAGACTGAGCCGCGCGGCTCAGGCCGAATATCGCGAGCACGATAAACGCGATGACGATCGGGAAGGCGTTCCAATAGGCAAAGCCATTCCCAACGCCGCCCACCCAGAACACGGGAACGAGACACAAAACGAAACCGGCACCATATACGGCCCACGGCAATCGCGGCGGTCTCGACTTCGATTCGGCAAGGGCAGGCATAAATGTTCCCGTGAAAGATTCGCCGGCCTCAGCCGCCGAGCGCGGGGTCTCCGAAGACTCGCACATACGCGGAAAAAGCGGCTCAAAATGACGGTTGGCAAGCTTTCCGCGTAGTCCTCGCCGCGCTCGGAACGCCGGTGTTTCTGGTGGGTGCGGTCCCAATGGTGCCCGAGCTCGTGCATGAAGACGTGCAGCAGGAGAAACGCCCTGGCTTGCGCCTCGGTGAAACGGCAGACGACACCGGCCTTGCCAGGGAGGATCGCACGACACAACCGAGACGCTGCAGCAGATCGCGATGCGCCTCGAAGTAGTCGGCGGAAAGCTCCATCCACAAGTCCTCCTCACAGGCGTGCAGGGAAGATGGCCCCGGTCCCCTCGCGATGTAAAAGACGTGGCAGCCGTCATCGACGCTGCCCGCGGCCAGGACGATGCGCTCGAGGCGGTGGGAGAGCGCCGGCCAATCCGGGATGATATCGAGGAAGTTCTGGAGATCCCGCTTGGTGAGGACGTGGCGGTAGCCCTTGCCCGGCGACTCCGATCGATGACGTAGCCGCGGTGGCTCGTGGGGATGTGCCGGTTCTTTCGCCGGGCCTGGCCATCGACGACCTTGGTGGATGTGCGGCGGGGATAGGAGGTGCGCATGGAAACACCGGTAGTTTTACAGAAGGAGGTGGAGAGAGCGAGAGCGGTTCAAGAAATGGCGTAGCGGCCAAAGAAGCGTAGCCACAGAACTCCAGGGGGCGCACTCGTTTGCTCGGCGCCTCCGCGCCAAGCAAACGAGTGCGTTCCCCGGAAAAGACGCCTCGTGCACGGCGTCTACAGAGAGAATTCAGAGATATTCTCATCCATGAGGACGGCTTTGAGTCATTTCTAGAGGCCGTTCTCGCATTTGCAAAAGAGGTGCTAGGAGGGGCCTTTGAGGGGGTGAAATGGGCGATGAGAGTCTGGGCTGGAAAATTCTTTTCCAGAGTAAACGGCGTCTTTTTTCTAAAAATTATAGGAGTCGGGCAGGGGTTGGCATGCTGGTAGCTATTGTATTTCTAGTAACTATCAAAAGCCCATTTGATTATGAAAAAAACACTTCTTACAATCTCGCTCCTCCTCCTCGCCAAGCTCGCCGCCTTCGCGGTGGTCGATCTCGGAACCACAACGGATCACACTCCTTACGACCGCTACCTCAGCCCGGTGAAGGAAGTGTTCAGTGAAATGCACGGTGCCGGCGCAACGATGGACAAGGTCCAGGCCGCCATGCGCACCGGACGCGCTTTCCGCTACGCTCACACCGAGCCCTACCTCCCAGCCACTCCTCAGGAAACCGCCACCCGCCGCACGGGCGACTGCAAGGACAAGGCCCTCTGGCTGATGGACCAACTTCAAGACCCGAGCGCCCGCTTCGTGATCGGCAAGATGACCCGCGGCGCCAAACTGAGCCACGCCTGGGTGATGTGGCAGCACGACGGTCAGTGGTGGATACTGGACTGCACGATGCTGAGCCGCCCGATCCCCGCCGACAAGGCCGGCGCGAACGAATACGTGCCTCTTTACTCCTACAGCCGCTCCTCGGCTTTCCGCCACAGCGACAAGGCCGGCTTGACCGCCGATGTCGCCGGCAAGTCCGCGAACCGGGTCGCGGCCAACAACTAAGACTAAGCAAGAAGCTGGATTTTTCATGGGCTGCGCGGCGCTCGGGTCTTCGGACCCGGGCGCTTCGCATTTTCTGGCATAAAGGTCGGAGGGCAAAGGGGCTGAGGCGGACAGCCGGACGGGGCTGGAGGGAAGCGCTCCGTCGCTTCCCCAGCATCGTCTCTGGCTCACCGGTGAATTGAAGCCGGCAAGGATGCTTTCGCTCCCTACGAGGGGTCGTCCAGGCACTTCCGGATGGTATCGAGGATCTCGTTCAGCGAACTCGGCTTCTGGATGAAATTGATGCCCTCCTGGAGGCGGATCGCACCGCCCGCCAGCTCCGCACTGTAGCCGCTGGTGAAGACGATCTTGAGGTGGGGCTGAATGAACCGCAGTTGCTCCGCGAGTTCGCGCCCGCCGATGCCTCCCGGCATGACGAGATCGGTAAAGAGCAACTGGACGCGGTCGCCGTGCTCGCCCCAGACCCGCAGGGCTTCGGTGCCGCTCACGGCTTCCAACACCCGATAGCCGTGCCGCTCCAGCATCCGCTTGGTCACTTCCCGCACGGACGCCTCGTCCTCCACCAGCAGGATGGTCTCATGGCCGCCGCGCGGGCTGGCGGCAGCCGCACCTTCGGAAGGCAGGTCATGGCCGATCTCCGACGCGGGGAGAAAGATTCGGAACGTCGTGCCCCGGGCGACTTCGCTGTAAACGCGGATCCAGCCACGGTGTTGCTTGACGATGCCGAAGATGGTGGCGAGGCCCAGGCCGGTGCCCTTGCCCGGTTGCTTGGTGGTGAAAAAGGGCTCGAAAAGGTGCGCCTTCACCTCCTCGCTCATACCCATGCCGGTATCGCTGACCGACAGGCAGACGTGCTGCCCGGCGGAGGCATCGGGGCTGGCCCGCAATTCATCCTCCGTGATGTGCCTTTCGGAAGTCTCGATGATGAGACGCCCGCCGGCGGGCATGGCGTCGCGGGCATTGACCGCGAGATTCATGATCACCTGATCGAGCATGCCGGCATCCGCATGGGCGACCAGCGGGCTAGGATGAAGACGGAGCTGCACCTTCACATCCTCGCCGAGGATGCGCTGGAGCATTTTCGCGAGGGTGGTGACGACTCCATTGATATCCAGGCGCCGCGGCTGCATGACCTGCCGGCGGCTGAAGAGGAGCAACTGGCGGGTGAGCGCGGCGGCCTTGTCGGCGGCGGCGCCGATCACTTGCAGGCCCTCGCGCGTATCGGGCGGCAGATCCCGGGCGGTGGCGGCCAGCTCCACCTCCATCATGATCGCCGCGAGGATGTTGTTGAAATCGTGCGCGACGCCCCCGGCGAGCTGGCCGATGGCCTCCATTTTCTGCGATTGGCGCAAGCGCTCCTCGATCTGCCGGCGCTCGGTCACGTCTTCCGCGACCCCGGCGAGACGATAGACGTGGCCGCCGCCATCGCGAATCGGGAAGGCGCGGTCGTGAATCCAGCGCACCGAACCATCGGGGCGGATGATGCGATATTCCTCATCGAACTGGACCGCGCCGGCATTCAACCTGGACCGATGGGGAACCCGCTCCCGGTCGTCGGGATGGATCGCGTCGAACCAGATATCCGGCGACAGATAGAGTGCGTCGGAGGAGCGGCCCCAGATCTTCTCGTAGCCGGGGCTGATGTAGAGGAGCCGGCCATCCTTGGCGTCGAGCATCCAGAAGACTTCCTGGATATTCTCCACCACCTGGCGGAAGCGTTCTTCGCTCTGCCGCATGGCGGTTTCCGCCTGCTTGCGCTCGGTGATGTCCACGTCCATGCAGACGAAGATGGGGACGCCATCGAAGCCGGGGATCTCGAAGATCGTGGAGAGGCACCAGCCCTCGCTGCCATCGCGGCGCCGGAAATGATACTCGAGCGGCCCGAGCGGCTTGCCCGTCCCGGAGAGCTGCCGCAGAAGCTGGAGAAAGGACTCCGCCTCCTCCGGCGTGTGGATGAGCTGATCGAGCGTCTTGCCGATGGCCTCGTCGATGTCCCAGCCGAACATGCGCGTGGCCGCTTCATTCCAAAAGCGCACGCGGCCTTCCAGATCGTAGAGTTCGACCGCCACGTTGGGCGTATTGTGAATGATGGCCTGCAGCCGGGCCTCGCTCGTGCGCAGGGCTTCCTCGCTGCGCTTGCGCGTGATGGCCAGGCTCACGTAGCTGGCGGCGGCTTCGATCGTCTCGATGTCGCGCGCTTCCGGGGCGCGCGGTTCGCGGTGGTAGATGGCAAAGGTGCCGAGCACTTTCTTGTCCGCCGAGAAAACCGGCTGCGACCAGCAGGCCCGCACGCCGGACTTTTCGGCCAGGGGCAAAACATCGGCCCAATAAGGATGGGTGAGGACGTCTTCGACGACCACCAGCTTGCCGAGGAAGGCCGCCGTGCCGCAGGATCCCACACCCTCGCCGATCTCCAATCTCTGCACCGATTCATTGAAGAAGTCCGGTAAATTGGGTGCCGCTCCCTGGACCAGGTGCTTGCCGCTTTCATCCACGAGCAGGATGGAGCAGATGGAGCCCGGCATCTCCGCCTCCACCGCGCGCACGGTAAATTCCAGGATCTCCTGCAGGGCCGCCCCCGAGTTCAACAGTTCCAGCACGCGCAAGCGATCGCGTTCCCGGCGCTCGACGCGCTTTTGCTCGCTGAGATCGCGCACCGAGACGATGGCGAGGCTGCCGCGATGCGTTTCCAGCGGACTCAGGCCCACATCCATCGCGAATTCGCTGCCGTCCCGGCGCCGCCCGCGCAAGTCCAGCTCACTGCCGGGCGTCACGGTGCGCGGGCTTTTGGAGGCCGGCCCTCCGGGGCGGTCGCACCGGTGGTGCAAATCGTCGGGGATGAGCGACTTGATCGGCTTGTTCAGCAGATCTTCGGACCGATAGCCAAAAATCCGCCCGGCCTGGGCGTTGGCGAAAACGATCAAGCCTTGCTCGTCCATGACCAGCAGCGCGTCGGCACTTGCCTCGACGAGCAACTGGAAGAAATATTCGGGTAGCTTGAGCTTGCCGCTCATGGGAAGTTTATCCGTTTGGAGCTGCATCGGGCGGCGGCATTCTGCCCGAGGTCTGCTCCAACGCAAGCGTTCCGTGGAACGGTGATGCCACGAGGAACATCGCGCGATGAGCCGCAATCAGAAGGGTGGGTCCACGAAAGACACGAAAAGGCACGAAAGTTTCCGGAGAATAGTTGGCCCGCGAATCACACAAATCACACGAAATGGATCTATTCGTGTGATCCGTGTGATTCGCGGGCCACTTTTCCTTCCCAGCACTTTCGTGCCTTTTCGTGTCTTTCGTGGACCAACCCTCCGCGGTCGCAGCGCCACCGCACTGCGCCCTCGGCGTTCAAGCCGGGCTTCAAAATTGATCAAACGTGCCTGTCGTTTTGTTGGACCTCTCTACGCGCGCAGTTTCAGCATCAGGTCGCCCGCTTCCAGCGAATCGCCCACGGCAATGGCCACCTCGGCAATGACCCCATCGGCCGGCGCGTAGATCGTCGTCTGCATCTTCATTGCCTCGAGGGTGGCGAGCTTGTGTCCCTTGGCCACTTTGCCGCCCAGCGTGGCGCTCAGAGCGGTGACCATTCCGGGGATCGGCGCGCCGAGTTGCAGCGGATCGGCGGCGTCGGCCTTGGGGCGCGATTTGCTCTTCGGCGCGATGGACTTGTCCGCCACGACCGCTTCCCGCGGCATGCCGTTGAGTTCGTAACTGATCACCCGCCGGCCTTCCTTGTCGGCCGCGCCCACATTGATCAGCTTGATGAAGAGCACCTTGCCCTCCTCGATCGAGACGCTGATCTCTTCGCCGGGCTTGAGACCGTAGAAGAATGCCGGGGTGGGTAGCGCGCTCACGTCGCCGAATTCGCGTTGGAACCTGGCGAAATCCGCAAACACGCTCGGGTACATGAGGTGCGAGAAGAGATCGTCGTCGCTCGGTTCACGCTTGGTCTTGCTCGCGATTTCCGCCTTCGTTTCTTTGAGCTTCACCGGCGCGGGTTTCACGCGCTTCGGCTTCGCGGTGCCGAGCACGGCCTTGACCACCGCTTTCGGCCAGCCGCCCATCGGTTCGCCCAGGCCACCGCTGAGCATATCGATCACGCTCTCCGGCCAGCTCGTGCCGGGCGGCAGGTTGACGACGTCGGCGGGCTTGATACCGCGGGTGAACAGGAAGAGCGCCATATCGCCGACGACCTTGCTCGAGGGCGTGACCTTCACGATGTCGCCGAAAAGGTCATTCACCTCGCGATAGGTGCGCGCGATCTCCGGCCAGCGCGCGCCCAGGCCCATCGCGGCCGCCTGCTCCTTCAAGTTCGTGTACTGCCCGCCAGGCATCTCGTGCAGATACACCTCGGCGCTGCCCGACTTCGGCGCGGTGTCGAAGGGCGCATAAAAATTGCGCACCTGCTCCCAGTAGTCGCTGAACTGGTTGAGCGTATCGATGTCCAGGCCGGTCGCCCGCGATGTATTTTGCAACGCGGCGACGACGGAGTTGAGATTCGGCTGCGAAGTCGAGCCGCTCATCGAGGCGATGGCGAGATCGACGACGTCGCAGCCCGCGTCCGCCGCGCGCAGGACGGAAGCCGCATTGATCCCGCTCGTGTCGTGCGTGTGGAAATGGATGGGGATGCCCACTGCGTCCTTGAGCGCCTTGACCAGCGCGCTCGCGGCATACGGGCGGCACAGGCCGGCCATGTCCTTGATCGCGAGGAAATGCGCGCCCATTTTCTCCAGTTCCTTCGCCATCGCGACGTAGTACTTCAGCGAATACTTCGATCGCTGCGGATCGAGGATGTCGCCGGTGTAACAGACCGCCGCCTCGCAGATGCCGTGCGTATTCTGCACGGCTTCCATCGCGGCTTTCATGTTCGCGAGATCGTTGAGCGAATCGAACACGCGGAAGATATCCATGCCGCAGGCGGCCGCGTGCTTGACGAAGCCGGCGACGACATTCGCCGGGTAGCTCGTGTAGCCCACGGCGTTGGCGCCGCGCAGGAGCATCTGGAAGAGGATATTCGGCACGCGCTCGCGCAGGGAGGTGAGCCGTTGCCACGGATCCTCGTTGAGGAAGCGCATGGCGGTGTCGAAGGTCGCACCGCCCCACATCTCGAGGGAGAAAAGTTCGGGCGTCCGGCGCGCCACCGCATCGGCGATGGCGAGCATGTCGATGCTGCGCACCCGCGTGGCCATGAGAGACTGATGCGCGTCGCGGAACGTGGTGTCCGTGATCAGCAACCGCTTCTGCTTGAGCGTCCACTCGGCGAATTTCTTTGCACCGAGGTCGAGGAGCAGTTGGCGGGTGCCGCGCGGTGGTTCCTTCTTGCGGTCCCACGCGGGCAGCGGAGCGGGGTCCAGCGCCGCGGCGGGCTTGTAGCCCTTGGCGTGCGGGTTGCCGTTGACGACGACATTGCCGAGGAATTGCAACAGCTTCGTCGCGCGGTCGCGCCGGGCCTTGAATTCGAAAAGTTGCGGCGACGTATCGATCATCGTGGTCGTCGCCTGCCCCTCGCGGAAGATCGGGAAATGAATGACGTTCTCGAGGAACGGGATGTTCGTCTTCACGCCGCGAATGCGGAACTCGCGCAGGGCGCGGTCCATGCGATCCAGCGCCATCTCGAAGGTCTGCCCGGTGGCGGTGATCTTCACGAGCAACGAGTCGTAGAAAGGCGTGATGACCGCGCCCGCATCGCCCATGCCCGCGTCGAGGCGGATGCCGAAACCCTCCGCCGGACGGAAGGTGAGGATCTTGCCGTAGTTCGGGGTGAACTTGTTCTCCGGGTCCTCGGTGGTCACCCGGCATTGCACCGCGAAGCCCATGCGCGGCACCGCGTCCTGCGGCGGCAGGCCGAGCTCGGCGCCGTGCAGCTTCGCGCCTTGGGCGATGAGGATTTGCGAGCGGACGAGGTCGATGCCGGTGATCTGTTCCGTGACCGTGTGCTCGACTTGAATCCGCGGATTCATCTCGATGAAGAACCAATCCTTGGTGTCAAGGTCGTAGAGGAATTCGATGGTGCCGGCGTTGTCGTAGCCGATCTCCTTTGCGATGCGGGCCGCGGCATCGCACAGCTCGTGGCGCACGCGATCGTCCAGCTCGATGGACGGCGCGATCTCGACCACTTTCTGGTGCCGGCGCTGCACGGAGCAATCGCGCTCGTGGAGATGGAGCACATGGCCGTGGCGATCGCCGAGGACCTGCACCTCGATGTGCTTGGCGCGCGGGATGTACTTCTCGAGAAAGACCGCCGGATTGCCGAAGGCGCGCTCCGCTTCGCCCTGCGCTTCGTCGAGCAGCGCATCGAGATCGCCCGCCTTGTGGACCACCCGCATGCCGCGACCGCCGCCGCCAAAGGCCGCCTTGATGATCAGCGGGAAACCGATATTGGCCGCAATCTTCAGCGCCTCCCCGCGATCGCTCACCGGGTCTTCGGTGCCGGGCAGTGTCGGGACTTTCAGCTTCTGCGTGAGCGCGCGCGCGGCGACCTTGTCGCCCATGAGTTCGAGCAAATCCGCTTTCGGCCCGATGAACTCGATGCCCGCCGCGCGGCAGGCGCGGGCGAAATTCGCATTCTCCGAGAGGAATCCGTAGCCGGGATGAATGAGGTCGACACCATGCTCCTTGGCGATCGCCACGATCCCTTCGATATCGAGATACGCGCCGACCGGCCCCTTGCCTTCGCCCACGAGATACGCCTCGTCGGCCTTGAAACGGTGCATGGAAAAGCGGTCCTCCTGCGCATAAACCGCGACGGTGCGCAGCCCGAGTTCCGTGGCCGCGCGGAAGACGCGGATGGCGATTTCGGAACGATTGGCGACGAGGAGCTTCTTCTGGCGGGGCGGCGGGACGGGCGGAGACGTGCGGGGAGCAGGCATGGAAAGAGGGGTGTGTCGTTGTAAAGGTACGCCCCGGCGAAACGCCAGCGGATAAGCGTGGCCATCACGCCATTGACCCAATCGTTCAGTCGCCCGCCCAAGGCCGGGTCTGCCTCACCAGGCGACCACTACCCTGCCGGCACCGGCGGTGGCGGGAACTTCGTGAGGAGTTCGTGCACCGCGTCTCCCGCCTTGACCGCATTCTCCTCCGGTTTGTCGCCGATAACGCCTGACGCCACCCCGCGCCACACGAGCTGCTGCCGGCGCACTTCGACAAAATCCAACACCAGCGCGCCGACCTTGTATTGATCGAGCACCGCGTAGGTCGCCGGATTTCCCGGCCAGCCCGTATAATAGCCGTAGCCCGTGCGATAAGCCGTGCCGTAACCCCAATCGGTGTAGTGCCGCACGTCGGTCTTCTGTACGGAAGTTACATGATAGATAACATAGAAATCCGGCGCCTTGCCGGCGGCCGCTTTCGTGAAGCCCCGCGCGGTCAGCCCTTTTTCCACGGCGGCATGGATCGCCTCGTCCACCGCTGGCGCCGGGGCCTGGGTACTCGGCAGCGGCGCCCAGGCAAAAGTCTTGTACTCGGCGAAGTTCGCCTTCTTGTCGAAATCCCGCTTGGTGGTGATGGTGGAGCAAGCCGCGAGCATGACCAGCGGCGCAAGAACGAGGAGTCGGCCGAATGTCTTCATGACCGCCACGCTGACATCGCCTACCCGCGCAAGCAAGCCTGGCGTAATCATTAGGCTATGTTTACGAATTAGAGCGGTTTAAGTTGAACTGGAGCCATCCATCAAACCGCAGCGTAGCCCAACAAAACGCAGAGGGCGCAGAGGGCGCGGAGATGTCGGAGAGAGGAAAGGAGGGCGGTACCTCTCCTCTGCGGACCTCTGTTTTTCTCTGCGCTCTCCGCGTTTAAAACGGCTACGAGTTATTTTAATTTGCTAGTTGAGGTGAGGAACGACCTGCCACGGTAGAGACGGCGCGCCGCGCCGTCCTCGCCAACGCGAGGCTCCGGAAAGCAGACCGATTCCCACTCATGGAAACCTCCCCCCGAGGACGCCGGCGGCGCGGCGTCCCGCCCACACCACAGGCCGGACACGCCTCTTGGGAATTCGTATACACTGCCCCGTCCTCCAGCGCACCGCCGGGACACAAAATTGGATGTTGGGTGTTGGATGTTGGGTGTTGGATGTTTAAAACGCCTCTCCTCCCCTTCCCCATGAAACTCGACTCGCATCAACATTTCTGGAGCTACGATGCCGCGCAGTATCCGTGGATCGCCCCCGGTTCGCCTCTGCAGCGCGATTGGCTGCCGCCGGATCTCGCGCCGCTGCTCGCCGCGGCGGGCCTCGATGGGTCCATCGCCGTGCAGGCCCGGCAAACTATCGAGGAGAGCCACTGGCTGCTGGAACTGGCCGAGCATCACTCGATCGTCAAGGGCGTGGTCGGCTGGGTGGATCTCCGCTCGCCGGAGGTGGAGCGCGACCTGGCCGCGCTCGCGCCGCATCCCAAGTTCTGCGGCGTGCGCCATGTGGTGCAGGATGAGCCGGACGTGAATTTCATGCTCGGCGCGGATTTCCAGCGCGGCATCGGCCAACTGCACGCCTTTCAACTCACCTACGACATTCTCATCTTTCCGCGCCAATTGCCGGCCGCGATCGAACTGGTGCGCCGCTTTCCCGCGCAGCCTTTCGTGCTCGATCACATCGCCAAGCCGCTGATCATGGACGGCACACTTTCGCCGTGGCGGGAGCAGATGCGCGAGCTGGCAAAGGCGTCCAACGTCCTCTGCAAAGTGAGCGGGATGGTCACCGAGGCCGACCTGACAGCTTGGAAACCGGCCGACTTCCGCCCGTATCTGGATGTGGTCTTCGAGGCCTTCGGCGAGGATCGGCTGATGTACGGTTCGGACTGGCCGGTGTGCCAGCGCGCGGCGAGCTATGCGCAGACCTTTGCGCTGGTGGACGAATATACGCGCGGCCTGAGCGCTACGGCGCGGGAGAAGTTCTTCGGCGGGAATGCCGCGCGGTTTTATAAAGTCAAGTGACGCTTTCGCTCAGGCCAGCGTCTTCCATTTCCCATGTCATCCCGCATAATGTCATCCTGAGCGGAGTGTAACGAAGTCGAAGGATCCCGTCGCTCTGCCAAAGATCATCGCTGGTTGTTCGGCGGGGTTCTTCGACTCCGTTACACTCCGCTCAGAATGACTGGCTTGAAGCGACGCGTTTCATTACCCATTACACCGCAGCCGCAGCAACCCCTCGCCACTTACTTGATCAACTGCTCCAGCGCGGTGTCGCGCTCGGCGCCGAGTTCCGTCGCACGCTGGTAGTATTTGCGGGGCGTTTTCCTTGTTCGGCGGGGTCTGCGTGGCGAAGACCACGGCGAGATTGAAATTCGCGTCGGCGTAATTCGGGTCGAGCGAAGTCGCGGTCTCGAGTTCCTTTTGCGCGGCTTCCTGCCAGCCCTTCTGGCTGGCGGTGATGCCGAGATAATTGTGCGCCGTGGCGTTCTTGGGATCGATCGCGAGCGCCTTGGTCAATTCATTGACCGCCTCGTCGTACTTGCCCTGGCTGTAGAAAACGATGCCCAGCGTGCAGTGGGAAAAGCCGTCCTCCGGCGCCACGGCGATGGCTTTCTTGAAGGACTCCTCGGCCAGCTTCAATTTGTTCGCGCGGAACAGGACGACACCCCAAATTCGACAATGTATAGAGATTGTTCGGGGCCTTCGCGAGAACCTTGCGGTAGATCTTCTCGGCTTCGAGGTAGTTGCCGCGTTCGAATTCTTCCTTGCCCTCGCGGGCCAGCGGAAGCAGTTCCGGCGGAACGTTCGGCGTACCGCCGTTCGTCTTGGACCCACCGCCGCCAGAAGCGTCCGCACTTCCCGTCGTGGCCGGCGAGTCCGGCGCGACGGGTGGCGCGGATTGGTCCGACGAGGTGGAAGGCGTATTGGTCATCGGCTTGGCGCTGGCCAGCGGTCCGATATTTTGGGGAGCGGTCTCGATCGGCGGCGCGGGCGTCTGCGCCAGGGAAAGCGCCAGCGGGTTGTCCGCTGCCGGCAGGGGCGGCGCTTCCACCGGCTTGCTCTTGTCCTTGCCCTTCGCCAGGTCGCTCTTCCTGGTATTGTCGGCCACCTTCGGTGCATCGCTGACTTTGGACTTCGCGGGCGTCGCCGGTTCGGGCGTCGCCGGTTCGGGCGTCGCCTTGACCTGCACTTCCGGGACTGCGGCAGGAGCCGGTGCGGGAATCGGAATGGCCACCGGTGCCGCAGGGGCGGACGGCGTAGCTACCGGAGCGACAGGAGCCGCCGCGGCGGGCGCTTTATCGGCCGGGGCATCGTCCTGAACTCCGCCGATGGAAATCTCCGCTTCGCTGATCTGCAGTTCCGGCTTCTTGAACAGCGAACGCTCCTTGTCGGTGAGCTTCACGACGGGCTGGCTCAGGAAATCGATCTCCTTGAGCAATGTCTTCGAATGCAACTCGAGATCGGCCAGTTCACCCAGCACCACCTTGCGCGTCTTGGCCCGCACCGCTTCTTCCTTTTGCTGGCGCAGCACGATGCCGCGCAGGATGGAATTCTCCTCGACCATCTTCTTTTTGTCCGCGGCATTGGCGGCATTCTCGGCCTTGGCTTCCGCCAGTTGCTTGCCGGCCTCCTCGAGCTTGGCCTGCAAATCTCCCATCTGCCGCTGGTAATCCGCGCTCTCCTTTTTGGCTTGCGCGAGTTGCTCTTTCACGGAGCCGACCTCCTTCTTCAAGGAGGCGATCTGCCTGTCTTTCTCCTCCCCTTCGAGCTTGAATTGATTGATCGATTTCTCCGCATCGGAGAGCTTGGCCATCAGCGCGGCATTGTCGGAAACCAGCTTGTCGACCTGCTTCTGCGCCTCCTGCAACTTGGCGACCTGGGCCAGCGCATCGTCGCGCTGGGTGGTGACTTTGCTCAACTGCGTCTCCGTCTTCTGGAGACGCGCGGCGAGGTCGTCCTTTTCTTTTTGCACCTCGACGAGTTGCTTCTGAATGCCTTCGATTTTGCCGGGCACATTGGAACTGGCCTCGGTGGCCGCATTGCGCTGCTGGGTGAGCACGGAAATCTTTTCGAGCGCTTTGCGGAAGCGGTCGTCGAGCTGCTGGCGATATTCCGTGTCGGCATCGGCCTCGATGCGCATGTCGCGCAAGGCACGCTTGTTCGCCGCCACATCGGCCTGGAGCGCCCGCACCTTCTCGGAGTCGGCCTTGCCCTCGGTGGAGGCCTTCAGGAGCGCCTGTTCGGCATTGTCGGCCCGTTTTTGCAGGAGCAATTGCTTCTGCTCCGAAGCCTCGCGGGCCTTCGCCGCGTCATCGAGCTGGCGGGCCAGGGTGGCCTTCTCGTTTTGCAATTGCGCCGCCTCGTCCTTCGCCTTCTGCAGGTCGTCCTGCAGCTTATGCATCCGCTGCGACGCTTCCGCGAACAAGTCGGTATCTTTCCCGCGCGACCTGGGTGCGGCGCCGCGCGCCGGTGGATTGCTGCTCGGCGGCGGGAGGGGCGCGGCGGAGCCTTCGAAATTCAAGGGCCTGTCATTGTCCGCCTGGGGCAAGGGCGGCTGATCGGTGCCCGGGATGGCATCGCTCGCATCCGCCTTGCCGCCGCCGGAGCGCGCGATCTTTTCCTGCACGCGGCCGATGGCTTCCTGCGTGCGCGTCTTGCGATACTCGACGATGTTCGGCTGCCAACTGGGAAATTGCGTGGCGATCTGGTCGAGGACGGCCGCCGCCGAGCGCAGCTTGGCCAGCGCCGCCTTCATATTGCCGGCCTGTTCGGCCTTTTCCCCCTGCTGCCACGGCCATGTAGGCATTGACGAACAAATCCCCCGGGTCGGTGCTCGACTGCGCGCGGGTAGGGGCCGCCACCAAGGCGAGAACCGCGAGGAGGATGAGTACGGATTGGCGCATAGGGGTCTGAAAAATTGGCCCGATAATACTTGAATTCAGCCCTTCATGCAAAGGATTCTCGCAGCTACTTTGAGCCGCCCCGCTGTGCCCCAAAATCCCCGTTTTCCCTCGGAAAAATGGCTCTCCGGCGCGCAATGGAAGGTCTTCGCCGCTGCCGCGACCAATGCCCACCGGCTGACGACGGCGCCCGGCGGCTGGGTGGGAACGTTTCGGCGACGACGTGCTCATTTCCTACAAGGACGAGCCCGCGCGCGACGCGCTCCACGCCGGCCTGCGGACCTGGTGCACGGAAAATGGCTACGCCCCGCGGCGTGTTTTCGTAAAGTTTCTCCCACGGCAAAATGCGGAGCGGATCGCCCCCGTGCTGATCGAAGGGCGACGCCGCGCTGCCGCTGACCACGGTCGTCGAGGAGAACGGCATGCGCTTCGGCCTGGATTTCGGCGCGGGCTATTCGGCGGGGCTTTTCATCGACCAGCGCGCCAATCGCACCTTCGTGCGCTCCGGCTCGCCGCGCCGGCTGCTGAATACCTTCGCCTACACGTGCTCCTTCTCCGTGGCGGGAGCCCTGGCCGGCGCGGGGAAACGGTCAGCATCGACCTTTCCAAGAAATCCCTCGATCGCGGGCGGGAGAATTTTGCCCTCAACCATCTCGACGCCGCCGCGCAACGCTTCTACGCGGACGATGTGCTCGACGTGCTGCCCCGGCTCGCGCGCAAAAACGAAACCTTCGACACGATCATCCTCGACCCGCCCACCTTTTCGCGCGGCAACAAGGGGCGGCGCTTCCAGGTGGAAGAGGACATCGAAGCCCTGCTCCTCGCGGCGCTCGAACTGGCCGCCCCCGCGCGCGCGGGTGCTCGTTTCCACGAATTGCACCCGGCTCCCGCGCCGTGCCATCGAGAATGTCGCGCGCTTCGCCCTCAAGGCCACGCGTCGCGCCGCGGAGTTTCACACGGAACCGCCGCTGCCGGATATTCCGCCCGACGCCGCGGCGCAGACGCTATGGCTGGTTTTGAAGAGTTGAGAGTTTGTAATGGATAGTGGATAGCCGCGCTTTCTTTGGCGAAAGCGTCCGGCAAAACCAGCGATGGCTATCAACCATCCACTCTCAACCATCAACTATTGGATCTTCAGCAACTCGACTTCGAAGATCAGCGTCTCGTTCGGGCCGATGGGACCGCCGGGCGTGCCGCTCGGGCCGTAGGCCAGGTTCGACGGGATGTAGAGGATCGCCTTGCCGCCTTCTTTCACGAGTTGCAGGCCCTCGGTCCAGCCGGGGATCACGCGATTGAGCGGGAACGAGATCGGCTCGTTGCGCTTGTAGGAGCTGTCGAATTCCGTGCCGTCGAGCAGGGTGCCGCGGTAGTGCACGAGCACGTTGTCGGTGGCCTTCGGGCTCTTGCCCGTGCCTTCTTTCACGATCTTGTACTGGAGACCGCTGGAGGTGGTCTTCACGCCTTCTTTGCTGGCGTTTTCCTTGAGGAAAGCTTCGCCTTTTTCTTTTGCCGAATCAGCCATGGTAGGGAGTGGCGCGAGGGTGAACGCGGCGCCGAGCGCGATGCAGCCGAGGCTGCGGAGGATGGAGGGTTTCATTTGGGCCGCCGAAGCTAGGGCATCTCCGCGCCGGAGGCAAGCGGCTCGGCAGCGAGGCCGTATCTCAATTTGAGTTCACCAGCGGGATCTCTCCCGGAGAATCGTGATATACTCAGCGATGAGCTTGTGCTGACGGTCCCTGTACTCACCGTCCCGCAGCCGGATATCCGCGTCGCATATGAAATGCCAGTAATCGTCGCTCGGCTCAAAACGTGGAAACTTCTCTCGGATAGTTTGTTCGACTTCGCCTCGCTCGGATTCCCAATTTTTCAAGTCTGATTGCGTTGCCAGCGGCAGCGCCATGAGTCGCTCCAATTGCGAGGCCAGGTAAATCTCCGCAGAATATATGCTGATTCCCTTCGCGGCGGCGATCTTGTCATCGGCCAGTGTCCAGCGGTAAACCGGCTCCAGCGTCCCCTTGCGCACCGCGCGGAAGAGGTCGGGCACGTCGCGCTTCTGCAGGATGAACTCCGTGACGCCTTCGGCCTGGCAGCTCAAGACGCGGGCGAAGCCCTCGCCTCGCGCGGTTCGCCGATGACCCGCGAAAAGCCCGCCGGCATGGACGGCGTGCGCGCCAGCACGAGAAAACTGTAAGGCACGCTGCGCAGGTCGATGCCGATCTCTTTCCCGAAATCCGCCCAGCGCGCGTCCTGGAAAATAGCGGACGGGGGCCGCGCGAAATGATGGCACCAGTGCGGCGCATTTTTCACGGTGAGCATGCCGCAGCGTACGTTGTGCGTGCAGGGCGCGATGGGCGTGAAGGTATCGCGCAGACGCTCGCGCACGTCGATCAAGCGCCGGCTGTCCGCGTGCGTCCCGGCTCGACCCAGATCACCTCCCCGGCCGCGCGCGCCAGCTCCAGCAAGCTATCAGCTCGGCCGCCGGCAATTCGTTGATGACGTGGCTGACGAGCAGCAGCGTGTCCGGCGTGACGGTCGGACGATCCCACACCACGGACACTTGCGGAAATTCCCGCCGCGTCTTTTGCGCGGCAAACAGGCGCGCGTGTGGCGAGCGATCGTGCAAGCTGGCGGTGGCGAATTGCGGCCACTTCGTGAGCACGCGCCGGTGGGCCACGCCGGTGCCACAGCCACCAGTCGAGCACGCGCGTGCTCTGCGGCTGCCAGCCGCGCAGGTCGAGTTCATCGAGCACCGCGTCCCATTTCCAACCGATCCGCTCGGCGTAAGTGGAATCGTAAAGTTCGAGATGCTCCGGCGATTGCCAGTAATCCGCGGCCCCCGCCGTGCCCGCGAGGAAACGTTCGCGCAATTCCCGGAGGATGCTCAACTCGTCCGGCGTAAACTGCACCACGTGAAATCCTTTCATTCGCCGAGCAGAGTGGCCAGATGCTGCTGGCGAAGGCCATAGAAATCCATCAGCGCCCGCCACTGCGCGCGCAGGGGCATGGCATCCACGGGCTGGGTCCGGCGCGCCGCGGCGAACATCAGGTTCTTGCTCGTGTCCTCGGGCGAAATGAATTCGAAGACGCTGGCGCGGTAACCGTGCATCTCCAGCAAGAGCGCGCGCAGGCCGTCGGTCACGATCTCCGCTTCGCGCTCGGCGAGAATGCCGTGGCGCAGCACCTCGCGCAGCACCGCAGGCGGCTGCATCTGCGCGCGCACTTCCTGATGACAGCAGGGCGCGGCGAGGATGAGCGTGGCGCCGGCATGCACGGCCTTGGCCAGCGCATCGTCCGTGGCCGTGTCGCAGGCGTGCAAGGCGATCAGCACGTCGAGCGGTTGCGGCGGCGTGAAATCCGCGATCGTGCCCGGGACGAAATTCATGCGGGTGAAGCGTGCTCGCGAGCCACGCGATTCGTCAGCTCCACCAATTCCGCACGCGCTTCCACGCGGTGATCTCCGCCCTCGACACCGCGAGCGCGCAAGAATTCCGCCGTGGCGAAAGTGAGATAGCCCTTGCCCGCCCCCATATCCACAATCCGCAAAACCCGTGGCGGTAGGGACGCCGCGCCCAGCACCGAATCGTCGACCAGATGCCCGAGCAGTTCCACGAAGCGCTGGATCTGCCGCAGCTTCGGCGCCATGCCGGGCCGCGCCTCGCCCTCGGCATTCGTCACCCCGAGCGCGCGCAACCAACCTGCGCCAGCCACATCCAGCGCCACCGTCTTTTCCCGGTCGTGTGCTCCGGCGCGGGCGCCACCGCAAAGGCCGGACGGCTGGCCTTGAGCGTGCCGCGGCCGCTGGCTTCACAGCGGAGCTGCCAGTCCCCCGTCGTCGTAAAAAGATGCGCGCGCTCCCATTCCCCGCCGAGCAACCGGCCGAGCAAGGCGAGCGCTTCTTCGAGCGGCAGATTCTTCGTCACGTCGCGCGTCGCGTAACGCCACACCAGCGACAGCCGCCGCCCTCCGGCCGCCAGTTGCCAGACGATCCCGACGTGCCGCGTCCGCGCCGCGAGGAGGCCGAAGGACCAGGTCGCCAGCGGCGCGAACAAGGCAAACGCCGCGAGCACGCAAAACGCGGCGGCGAAGCTCCAGGCGGGATGACCGCCATGCAATGCCCGCCACCCGGCGAGCGCCGCGACCGCCAGGACGCCCAGGCCCAGCCAGGCGTGGCGAGGCGCGCGCACGACCGCCCCTTCGGCGTGGGCGCCGAGGCTCAGGGCGTGGACGGGATCGACCCGCGCCGCTTCCGCCGCCGGCAGCCACGCGCCGACGATGACGGTGGCCAGGCCAAAGAAAGCGGCCAGGGCGAACTGCCACGGATCGAGCCACGTCCGGTCGATGCTGAGCAAGACATAGAGCGACGTGACGGTCTTCGCCACCGCTCCGGTGAGCACACGCGCCAGCAGGACACCGCCCACCATCCCGACGGCGACACCGAGGCAGCCGAAGATTCCGGCCTCGCCGAGGAAAAGCCCGCGCACTTCCCAGCGCGTGGCGCCCATGGAGCGAAGGATGCCGATCTCCACCCGCCGGCGCGCCACGGACGCCGAGATGGTGTTATAAACGAGAAACACCCCGACGAGCAGCGACACCATGCTCAGTGCCGTGAGATTAAGCTGGAACGCGGCGAGCATGCTCTCGATCTGGTAGCTGCGCTGGCGGGGAGCTTCGGCGTGCAGGTTCGGCGGCAGGAGGCGGTCGAGTTGTGCCGCGACCGTCGCGGCCTGGCGGGAATCGTCAAGCAGCAATTGCAGTGCGGAAAGGTGGCCTTGCCGCGCGAAGAGTTCCTGCGCCCAGCCGATGTCCATGACGGCAAAATTCGCGGGCATGGCGGCGGCTTCATCCTGGCCGTCCAGAAAAGCGGCCACCGTCGCGGTCCGGATCTCGCTGTTGACCAGCGCGCGCATTTTATCGCCCAACTGGATCCCATGCCGGGCGGCGAATCCCGGTTGCACGGCCACCTGCCCTCCTTCACCCATCCAATGTTCGAGCGGCGGCCTGTTCCCCTGCTGGTTCAACTCGAAAGCCCGGAAGGGCTCCCCGCTGAACAGGTCGACACCGAGCACCTGGAGGTATTCGCCGGGCCAATCGGGGAAAGTCATCTTGCCTTCGACGAGCCCAGTGACGGCTTTCACGCCCGGCTGACGGGCGAGCACCGGCCAGAGCGTTTCGTCCACGTCGCCGCGGACTTCGAGTTGCGCCTTGCCGGCGACGAGATCGATGCCGGCGGCAAAGGAGCGATGCGCGCTGTGATTGGCAATTTGAATGGCGAGATAGACAGCCACGCCCAAGGCCACGCTGAGCACATTGAGCGCCGCCAGGAGCCGGTGCCGCTGAAGATGGCGCACGACGTGCCAGAGGAAGATGCGTGGAAATTGGCGGAGCATCTATCGAACAAAAGGAAACGAAGGGAACGAAAGACGGTGATCGGACCTTCGCTTCCTTGGCGGCCTTCTGTGCAAAACCTACGCGGCAGGGCCGGCTTGGGAGGCGGCCTGGAGGGCTTTTTGCAGGCGGGCGATGGTGGCGGCGCTGCGCAGTTTGCGGCCATCCGCGTCACTCACGTAGAAGGCATCGATGGCGGCGCCTTTCTCGGTGGCAATGCGCGACAGGGCGATTTGCACGTTGGTTTCCGCAAAGGCCCGCAGCAACCGGTAGAGCAGGCCGAGGCGGTCGGGTGTCTGGATATCGACCAGCGTGTAGACCGGATGGGCGTCGTTATCGATGACGATGCGCGTGGGAAAATCGAGTTCCTGCGAAAGCTGCACATTCCGCTTCTTCCGGGACTTCTCGAGGAGCGGACCGAATTCGAAATTCTCCTCTTCCATGGACTGCCGCAGGCGCTTCTCGACGAGCGCCGTCTCACTGGGATCGGTCACCGCTTCGAAGCTGGTGTTGCAGACGCGGAAGATGTCGAGCACGAGGTTGTCCGTGCGGGTGAAGACATCGGCGCTGAGGATGTTGAGCTGGGCGACCGAGAGCGAACCGGCGATGCGGGCGAGCAGCGTCTTGCGGTCCCAGCCGCAGAAAAGGAATTCGCTGTGCCCGCGATTGGGATGCGCGATCCACTTGACCGCCGGAGCCAGCGGCGGGAGGTCGTCACTATTGCGGTCCTCGAGGAAGGTGCGGAAGAGGCGGATGTGCTCGACCACATCCGAGACGTTGTACGTCTGGAAATAGCGATCGGGCATGTGCTCGAAATGCGCGTCGATTTCCTCGCGATAGTCGGCGGCGAGCTTCTTGCGGACCTGGTCGCGCAACTCTTCGCGTTCGATGGTGCGCTGCCGGTAGAAGGCTTCGCCATCGGCGAGATACAGCGTGGTGCTGCGATAGAGCTGCCAGACGAGCGCCTCCTTCCAATCGGACCAGTTTTCATCTCCCGTGCCCTGTCCGTCGGCCAGCGTGAGCAGCATGAGGGTGTCGAGATTGACCTGATTTTTGAGCAGCGCGGCGAATTCCGCAATCGTTGCCGGGTCTTCGAGATTCCGCCGCTGGGCGGTCATGGAAAGCAGGATGTGATTATCGACAATCAGCACGAGCGATTTGCGCTGCTCGGCGGTGAGTTGCAGGCGCCGGGCGACTTTTTGGGCAAAGAGGGCGCTGGCCTCGGCGTGGACGCGGGCATTGGCCGCTTTGCCCGTGTCGTGCAAGAGCATGGCCAGATAAAGCACCGCCGGGTCTTCCAGCTTCTGCATGAGCTTCCGGTACTTCCGCGAAGCGGGGCTCGGTCGTATCGACCAGCATATCGAGCTTTTCCACGCAGACGAGGGTGTGCTCGTCGGCGGTATAGCGGTGGAAAAACTCGTGCTGCACGAGGCAGGTGAGCTGTCCGAATTCCGGAATGTAACGCCCGAGGAAATCGACCTCGTGCATGGCGCGAAACACTTTGCCGACCTGGCCCTTGCGGGAGCAGATCGCGAGAAACGTTTCGCGCGTGGAGCGGGGCGTACTGGAAGGTGCGGTCGACGAGGTGCAGGCGGCGGCGGACCAACTGCGCGAGCTCCGGGCTCAGGTCGAGCTGGCGCTGCTGCATGTGCTGGAAGAGCCGCATCATGCGCGCCGGCTCCTGGTTGAAGACATTCGAGGAATCGGCGTAGATCAGGCCATCCTGGCTGTAGAAACCATCGAACTCCTCGCCTTTCACGGATTTCGGTTTGCGCAGCAGGCCGAGGAGGCCATTGCGCTTTTGCGACCGGGTGGTGCTGAGGGAGAGCCGCTCGGAGATGAGCTCGGTGATCGAATAAATGGTGCGCGCCTGCTGGTAGTAGTCGCGCATGAACGCCTCGCTGCGGCGCAGGATATTCTTCTGCGGATAGTTCAGCTTGTTGGCGATCTGCACCTGCTGGCTCATGATGATGACATCGGTCGAGCGCTTGTTGAGGTAGTGCAGTTCCGTGCGGATGCGCAGGAGGAAGTCGTAGGCGCGATCGAGCTGCCGGCGCTCGGCTTCGTTCAACAGTTTTTTCTCCACCAGGCCCGCCGTAGTCTGCACGCGCTCCTTGAAAAAACTGATCCAGAGCAAATTCTGGTAATCGCGCAGGCCGCCGCAGCCGTTCTTGATATTCGGCTCCTGGAGATAAACGGTGCGGCCGTATTTCTCGTGGCGCTCGGCCTGGTTTTCCACGCGCTGGGTAATGTACTGCTCCACGCAAGGCGCGACGCATTTGTCGACGAAGGCGGTCCGGAACTTTTCGAACAAGGCCTCGTCGCCGGCGATGAAGCGCGCCTCGAGCAGCGCCGTCTTGGAGAGCATGTCTTCATTGGCATGCTTGATGGCGTCGGAAATGGAACGCGTGGAGTGGCCCACCTTGAAGCCGACATCCCAGAGCATGTAGAGGATGTGCTGGACGATGTCGTTGAGACGGGGGTCGAGTTGCTTCATTCCATCGTCGTGCAGGAACATGATGTCCACGTCGCTGAACGGATTCAACTCCCCGCGGCCATAGCCCCCGAGGGCGACCAGCGCCAGTTTCGGCAACGGCTTGCCTCCTTCCACATCTTCCATGCCGGCCTCGAGCAGATGCCGCAGGACGATATCCACCAGGCTGGCCCGCTGCGCGCAGATCTCCCGCCCACCGCCGCCGCTGTAGTGCTTCAGCCGGATGCGATGGTTCTCGATCTTGAGGAATTTCTTGTAGAGCGAGAGGAGATCCGCCGCATTGAGCTCCCCTTGGGAGCGGAGCTGCTGCTCGGCGTGCGCGAGAACCTTTTCGCGGTGACGGAGAGTGATCAGCGGCGGAGACATCGGGCGAAATCGCGAGAAATTGAAATGAAAGGCCCGCGGGCACAAGAAACAATCATTTCAAATTAATGCCGTGGTGCTTCATTTGCTGTAGAGCGTCGGGCGATGGATACCCAGGATGGCCGCGGCTTTCTTCTTGTTGCCGTGCGCCTGGGCCAGGGCCTGGAGGATGGCCTGCTTTTCCTGATCGTCGAGATTCAGCGAAGCGGTTCCGGGCGCGGACAGGGCCTCGTGCAGCGCGGTGGGAAGCTGGATTTCACGGGGCAATTCCTTGAGGGTGATCAGGGACTGATCGGCCAGCACGACGCTGTATTCGATCGCGTTCTGCAATTCGCGGACGTTGCCCGGCCAGTCGTAATTCAGCAGCCGGTCAAAGGCTTCCGGGGCAATGGTCGGCTCGGATTTTCCCAGTTGCTTGGCAAAGCGGCTGACGAAGACCGAAACCAGCGCCGGGATATCGTCGCGGCGGTCGCGGAGGGGTGGGATTTCAATCTGAAAGGTGTTCAGCCGGTAATAGAGATCCTGCCGCAGGGCGCCGCTGCGCACGGCTTCCGCCGCGGGACGGTTCGTCGCGGCGACGAGGCGAAAATTCGCAGGGATCGTCTTGGTGCTGCCGAGGCGGCGAAATTCGCGCTCCTGGAGGACGCGCAGAAAACGCGTCTGCAATTCCAGGGGCATTTCGGCAATCTCATCGAGAAACAGCGTGCCGCCGGAAGCCTCGGAGATCATCCCGGGGAAATCCGCCACGGCGCCGGTAAAGGCACCCTTGGTGTAGCCGAATAATTCGCCCTCGATCATATTGGCCGGAAAGGCCGCGCAATTGAGCTTCACCATCGGTCCATCGGCGCGACGGCTCAGGCGATGGACTTGATTGGCCAGGACCTCCTTGCCCACGCCGCTTTCCCCGAGGAGAAGCACATTGGCGTCGGTCGGGGCGAACCGCTCGATCAGGTCGCGCACGTTGCGCATGGAGCGGCTCTGGGCGACGGGCGCGAGCTGGCGTTCCGCGAGGTCGAGACGGCGGGTCAGCTCCTGCTTTTCCTCGCGCAGGGTTTCGGTTTCGCGCACCAGTTGCCGCTGCTCCAGGGCGCGGGTGATGAGGCTGAGCAGTTCCTCGACCGCATAGGGTTTGCTAATGAAATGAAACGCGCCCTGTTTGATCGATTCGACGGCATTGCTCAGGGAATCGTTGGCCGTGAGGATGATCACGGGCATCTGCGGCAGTTCGCTCTTCAGCTCTCGCAGGACATCCAGCCCGTCCGCATCGGGGAGGCCGAGGTCGAGCAGCACGAGATCGGGACGGGATTTGCGGACGAGGGCGAGCCCGGCGGAGGCCGTGTGCGCGAGCTGCGGCGCATAGCCGTGACGCGTGAGCAACGCCTCCAGAGTGAGGAGAACTGGCCGCTCATCGTCGACCACGATGATTTTATGACGGACGGGGGGAGTGCCCATCCTTAGCGTGCGACGAGCGGCAGGGACAAGTGAGTCGTGAGCCGTTCTGCCGCCGGGTCAAAGGTAGCCGCGACTTCGCCGCCATGGATCGCGATCACCTGACGCGCGTAAAAAAGCCCCATGCCGAAGCCACTGCGGCGCGTCGAGACGAGCGGCTCACAGCCCCAGGTCGCCGGGGAGGAGGGCACGGCGGATTTGCTTTCGCAAATCTCGATGACCAGCCGGCCCTTTTCGGCGCTCACCGCCACGTCGATCGGCCGCGTTCCCTCGCGAAAATGGAAGGCATTCTTGAAAAACTCGGCCAGGCCGCGAAACAGCATCTCGATATCCACGGAGATGGCCTCGTTGCCCAGCTTCACGGTCCATTGGATCTCCCGCGCCTGCTCCGGCAGCAGCTTCGCGAGACGATTCTGGAAATCCTCAATGAAAAATGGCCGCCGAATAGGTGACGAGGCTCGGTTCCGGCAGCCAGAAGCTGGCGGAAAACGACTGCAACATCTTGGCGGCATCCGTGACCATGCCCCGCAGACGCTTGATTTCCGGCACCGCCTGCGGATCCGTGACGATTTCCTGCAAGAACGCCGCCTGAAGGTCGACGTTGTTCAGGCCGTTGCGGACATCGTGCGTGAGCTGCCGCACCAGGCCCGTGATCCGTGGAAATGGGACGGTGATGGTATCGGTGGAATTATTCGTCTGCGTAAGTTTCGACATCAGGCCAGCAGGAAAGTATCGGGCGCCGGGAGTCTCGCCGGTTTTGTTTCTGCACACGGCTATCGTTCGCCGCGAGGTGATTGAGCGCATGAAAAACGGCCTCAGCATCTTCGACCAGCGTCGCGGCGATCTGGCTGGCAGTCTGCGGAGTGGCGGAAAGGGCGCCGTGGACGCTGGCGAGAGTCTTCAACACGCCGGCGGCCGCCTTTTTGCCGGCCTCCACGCCGGGCTGATGGTAGGCATTGATATTGACCAGCGAGGCGTAGAAGCCGACCGCCCGATCATAGAGCGCGATGAGCGCCCCGACCTGGAATGGCGTGACTTCCGGAATGCTGATAGTCAGCGAGTCGCGACCCGCCTTCGTAAAGCGCCGCGCGGGTGCCGCGCAGGAAGCCCTGGAGGAAATCGCCGGAGGTGAACCCCGGCTCGACCTCGATGGATTGGGCCGGCCCGGTCTTTACGAACCTCGATAAACGTCGCGAAGAAGTTGGGCACGCCATCGCGGAGTTGCTGGACGTAGGCGTGCTGGTCGGTCGAGCCCTTGTTGCCATAGACGGCGATGCCTTGGTGGACTTCCTTGCCGTCGAGATCGTGCGCTTTCCCAAGTGATTCCATGACGAGCTGCTGGAGGTATTTCGAATACAGCGCGAGACGATCCTTGTAAGGCAGGACGACCATGTCTTTCCCTCCCCGCCCGTTCCCCGCGAAGTGCCACATGAACGCCAGCAGCATGGCGGGATTCTTCAAGGTTTCCGGGGTGCGTGTCCATTCATCCATCGCTCTGGCTCCGTCGAGGAGCGACTGCATGTCGATCCCTTGCAGGCAGAGCGGTACGAGACCCACGGCACTCATGATCGAGGTGCGGCCGCCGACCCAATCCCACATCGGGAAACGCGCCAGCCAGCCGCCTTTCTCCGCGATCTTATCGAGCGCCGAACCGACGCCGGTCACCGCCACCGCGTTGCGGGCAAAATTGACGCCGGCTTTGCCGAAAGCAGCCTCGGCTTCGAGCATGCCGTTGCGCGTCTCGGGAGTCCCGCCGGATTTCGAGATGACCACGACGAGCGTGTGCTCGATGCGGTGTTGCAGCCCGACGAGAGTGCGGTCGATGCCATCGGGGTCGGTATTGTCGAAGAAATGCAGGCGCAGCCGGTCGTCATCCGTACCCAGGGCGTCACTGACAAATTGCGGGCCGAGCGCCGAGCCACCGATGCCGATGACAAGCACATCGGTGAAACGTCCGCTGGCATAGACCTGGGCGACGAAATCGCGGATCGATTGGTTGCAATTCTCGATGTCGGCTTTCAGTTCGGGCGTGGGCGCCAGTTGCGGCGCGCGCAGCCAGTAGTGGCCGACCCATGCGCTTCTCATCCGGGTTCGCAATCGCGCCGGCCTCGAGGGCCTTCATGCTCACAAAAGCCTGCTGCGCGAGCGGCTCCATTTTGGGCAGGAAGTCATCGCCAAAACGCATGCGGCTGATGTCGAGCGAGACGCCCAGTGCGTCGTTGCGGAGGAGATATTTCTGATAACGGTCCCAAAGAGTGCTCATAGCGAACGATGCGAACAAATTGGCGGAGGCGTGTCGAGTGCCGACCGAGCCTCAGCCGGCCAGGCGCGGCCAGCGGGAGCGCGCGGTCCACCCCAGCAGCGCCACCGCCGCGATGGCCACCCCGGCCAGGGCCGTGGGCATATCGAAGTGCAAGGGGATGACCAGTCCGCCCAAGGCGACCGTAAGTCCCAGCACATAGGCGGTGGCGCGCGCGGCCGAGGTGCCGAAGGAGCGGTGCAAGATCACAATGGAGGCGGGGATGGTCGATTGCAGCAGGGCAACGCCGGCGCACAGCCCCACGACGGATTGCCGGGCGAACTCCAGCAGGAGGCACGAGACGAGGAGCGTGACGCTCACGTGGCGCATCCCGCCGTCGCGGGACCAGCGGGAGATCATCCAGCCGCCGAGCACCTTTCCGCAGGCCGCGGAAGCCGCGAGGGCGAAGAGGACGTGTGGATCGGCCGACCTCGCGATTTGCACGAGATCCCACACCGCCGAGCGCAAAGTGAGCGCGAGCAGGATGACCAGCATGAGGCCGTCGTGGGCATCGACGCCCGGCGCGGCCACGCGACTCTCCGCAGCTTCCGGGCGCGGCCAGTGCCCGCGCAGCCAGAGGCCTCCGGCGAGCAGCGCCGCGGGGAGAAGAGCCGCCCATGGGGCCGGTTCGCCTTGCGTACTTCCCAGCCAGCCCCCCAGCGTGAGACCGAGAATCCCCGGCGCGGAAAACCAGCCGAGCGCGCGTTCGCCGCGCGGCAATTGCAGCGCGAGCGCGCCACCCGCGACATGACAAAAGGCCGACGCCACCCCGGAGAGGATGACCGCCAGACCCGGTGAAATATTCCACGCCGCCACCGCCGCGATCATCACGGCCAGCGCTCCGAATAGCCAGGCGTGCGGGGCGCCGCGAGCGATCCACGATCCAGGCCACCGGCAATTGCCCGGCGAAGGCCAGCGCCGCATAAATCGCCAGCCAGGGCAACCGATCCCAGGCGGAGGCATCCGGCATGCCGCCGCCGAGCATCCAGCCGGCGATGAAATCATTGACCCCGTGGCTGGAGGCCAGCAGGGCGAGGAGCGAAAAGCGCAAGGCAGGTTTCATGACGCGGGCGCCAGCAAGGATAGCAGCGGAGTTCCCAGCAACCAACTGGTGAGATTCATGACCAGCGAGATCCCCAGCGCGCGCCCCGGACGCCAGCGCCAGAACCACGCGAGGATCGTCGCTTCGACGAGCACGATCGCCGCCTCCAGCAACGGGATCGGCACCGGCCAAAGCGCCAGCACGCCCATGGCAGCGCCCCAACTGGCTCCATTCAGGCACAGACAAAAGAGTCCGGTCGGGCGAAATCCCAAACCGGAAAGCCACGCCAGTACCGGCCATTCCAGCAGGACCGTGAGGACGAAGGCGAGCGCCGGCTGGAACATGGTGCGTCAGCCGCGCCCTAGGAACGCGGCGCGGCGGAACCCGAAGGGCGCCGCTTGCGCAGCAACAACAGCGTCCCGATCGCGAAGAGGGCCAGGACGACATATGGCAACGGACTGCCGTGCGACGCCGGGTAGGGGGAAGGCGATGGTGTCGGCGGACGAACGACCATGTCCAAAACGAGAGAAAATACGGGAAAAAGCTTCATAATTTACAATGCAGCCCATCTAGCCAGAATACTAACCCGTGCCCCGCCCCGCTGTCGATCCTCCTAAATCGCGTGCAACATGGGCGCGCGATGTCATTTGACGCCGCGCGGACAATTCCACACCATGGCACCGGTCCTTCATCTGGTATGAAACAGATCTCCTTCGCCGCGTTTCTTCTTTGCTCCGCGCTCGTCCCGGTCCGCGCCGACCTCCCCCGCCCCCTTCCCTTTCCCCACCCGCCCTCCCGACCCAAGCCCAGCCAGCTCGTCGTCAGCAACCTCTCCGCGTTCCCCAAAGTCAAATTTACCATTCGTGTTGGCGATCTCCCGCCCGAGCCGATCGAGGAAGACAGGACCTATGAATTCAAGGCAGCCACTCGTCTCTTCGCGGCGGATGCCGGCCACAAGCGGCGCGAATGGGCGACGGTGGAATACGACGGATCCAATGCCGAGCGCGTGCAGATCGTCGTCAAAAAAAGTGAGCTACAGCAAGGCAGGGATAGAGGTCGATTACGACATCGACAAGACTCCCTGGCACTCGCCCTGGCACAAACAGCCCCCTCCCACCACCAGCGCTGCCTGGCCGGCATTCGTGCTCTCCGGCCTGGGCTGCTGTGGCTTGGTCCTGCTCGCCCCGCGCGCCCGCCGCCCAGCCGCGCCCGCCAACCATTCCCAGTCGCCGTAGCGATTCAGGCATCGGGAAAAGGACGGTGCAAGCGACTTGGAATCCGCCTTTTAAGGGCCCAAAAAATACCCGAGAAATTTGTTGCCGCCCCCGGACTCGGGCTCTACTGTGCGCGCCTCCTTTGAGGAGTCTTAGCTCAATTGGTTAGAGCGCCGCCCTGTCACGGCGGAGGTTGCGGGTTCGAGTCCCGTAGACTCCGCCATTTCGAGACCGTCTTCGAAATGGCTTCAGCACTGCCGGGAGCGTGCCCAGTTTGAATTCGATCGCCGTCCGCCCGACTTTCTCGATACCGCCCTTTCGCAGTTTCCAAACTTCGGTTTTCGGGAAGAGGGAGAACCACGAAAGAGACGAACCAGACGAAAGCGACTCCCTGACGATCCACAGCGGAATCCTCCGTCACTTCGGAACCGCGGGCAACCTCGCTTGCCACCGACGCGACTGCCCATTGACGAGCCTGCATCCTCCCTTATTGTGCCCCTTCCCCATGCCCCACCACCTCTTCGCTCGATCGCATCAACCAACTCAAAGCAGAAATCGCCTCTCTCGAACAGGCAGCGATCCAGGAATTGATGGAGCGTCGCAACAACCTCAGCCGGGAACTGGCCACTGTGGACGCGGAACTGGCCAAGCTCACCGGCGCACCGGTCGAAGGGAAGAAGACGCGTTCGACGGCACCCACCAGCCCAGGCAAGAATGTCCCCTTGCAGGAGTTGAAGGCTTTGTTGGCCGAGGCGCCCGATAAGACGCTGAATGTCCGGAAAGAAGGACTGGAACTGCGGAACATCAAAGTATTGGCCGAAGCCAATCCCACCCTGCTCAAACTCGGGGGCAAGGGTGCCTGGCCGACGGTCACGCTGCTGAAATAGGGCGGCGGCGCGTCCTCGCGTCCCCTTGCCAGTCTGCATTTACGTCGAGAGGTGCTGCCTCATTAGGTTAGGGCATTTCAATTTAACGTGCAGCCACACAATCTCCGGGGTGCGACGCCGAAAGTCCGGGGAGCGCACTCGTCCCGGGTGCTGGTTTCAGCGTCCCGCCGAAACGAACTTTTCCATAGGCGGCAACGCTTCGCGGTCAATTTGCGGAAAACCCCCGCCGACGATTCCTCCCCTCATGAGCGCGCAACCTACGAACGATTCACCGCTGCTGGAAGCTTCCGCCGTCTACCGGGAATTTCGCCTGGAGCGGGCCGAAATCCTGCGGCACAATTGGATCGACAGTGAGAAAGCGGGCCACGACATCGGATTCGAAAAAGCCCTTTTGGGTTGGGTGATCCGGCACCGCTCGGCGTGGCTCGACCAACGCCGGCAAATGGCCGACTGGCACCCCGCGGGCGATCCCGAAGCAAATTAATACGCGCCGGAGGCGTTCCAAATACCCGTCATTCTGAGCTTGCGAAGAACCTCTGATTTTCTGCCTTCTTCACCAACGTGGCGGAGGATGGTGCCCAACTTGCATAACCGGGCACGTGTCAGATGCCAGAGCGAAGATCAGAGGTTCTTCGCAAGCTCAGAATGACGGGGAAGAGAGGGCACCCGCCATACAAATTCACGACGCGCTCAGCGCATCGCCAGCGGTTGCACATTGGGAGAAAAGTTTTCCCTCTGCGGCCCTCTCTCCTTCCTCTGCGCCCTCTGCGTTGCTCTCCCATGTGCCTTTTACCTCAGCCCCCGTGGTTTTCGCGCTCCACCCATTGCACCGCGCGCTGGATCATTTCCGTGGACCCGTGGAGGCTGAGTTTCTCCTTGATCCGGCCCCGGTGCGTATCGACGGTCTTGACGCTGAGATGCAATTCCGTGGCGATCTCCTTGCTGCCCCGCCCGCGCCCCAGCAGCTCGAAGACTTCCAGTTCGCGGTCGCTGAGCCGGCCGATCGTCGACTCGACCGGCCGCTTGGTCCCGATGAATTTCTGAAAGATGTTGCCGCCCACCGTTTCGCTGACGTGGAATTGCCCCTCGCGCGCCTTGCGGATCGCCATGAGCAGTTCATCGCTGCTCTCCTTCTTCATCACATAGGCAAAGGCGCCGGCGCGAAGCGCCCGCTCGGCGTAGAGCGCCTCGTCGTGCATGGAAAGCACGACGGCAGCCACGTTGGGGTGCTGCGCCTTGAGGTGCTTGAGAAACTCGATTCCGTTCATCCCAGGCAGCGAGATATCGACGATCACCACGTCGGGTTTGTCCCGGGCGATTTGGGCCAGCCCGTCGTTGGCGTGGCCGGCTTCGCTGCAGACTTCCATGTCGGCCTCCTGGTTGATGAGTTGCACGATCCCTTGCCGGACGATTTGATGGTCCTCGATGAGCAGGATTCTGGTCTTCGATGATTTTGAGCGTTTCATGGGAACTCTCCACTCGTCGGAAAGGAGCACACTACCACGGTGCCGCGCGGTTTGTCTCGCCGCACTTCCAGCGAACCCCCGATGACCGAAGCACGATAGCGCATGGTGTGCAGGCCCATCCCGGTGGCCTTCGGCTTCGCGGGGATGCCCCGTCCATCGTCCCGCACCTGCAGGGTGATCCGGCCATCCCGGGCCGCGAGCCGAATCAAGATGGAGCGAGGGTGGCCCGTGCTTGATGGCATTGTTCACGGCTTCCTGGGCGATGCGGTAGAGATTCGTCGCCACCCCGGGATCCCGGACGGCCAGCGTTTCCTCGCATTCCAACTGGCACTCGAGGCCGGCGTGCCGCGTCACTTCCGCCGCCAGTTCGTGGAGCGCGGTCACGACGCCGTTTTGCTCCATGGCCACGGGCGAGAGACCGCGGGGACATGTGGCGCGCTTCCTGGATGCACTGGCGAACGACCCGCGCGATCTCCTGGGCTTCCGCCGCCACCGGCACCCCGCCCTTGCGCAGTTGATTGCGCAGCGCCTCGGCCAGGCACGCCGCCCCCATCAGGCTCTGGCAGAGACTGTCGTGCAAATCGCGGCCGAAAGCCCTCCGCTCCCGCTCGCTAATGGCCAGCACGTGGCGCTCGGCTATTTTGCGGCGGGTGACGTCGCGCGCCATCACCAGCACGGCGGGTTCGCCTTCGAAGTGGAAATCGCGCGCGGCCAGTTCCACGTCGACGACGGTGCCATCGCGGCGGCTCATGGTTACCTCCACGCTGGGCGTTTCGTGGTCCCCCACCACCTGCGAGAGCAGGGAAATCACGCTCTGCCGATAGGCCGGGTGCACCAGACCGGTCAATTCATGGCCCAGGAGATCCGCGGCGTCTCCCACCCCGCACAAGTCGAGCGCCACGCGATTCGCGAACACGATCGCCCCATCGCACTGGATGAAGACGCCGTCGGGCGAGGACTCGACCATGTTCCGATGACGCCGCTCGCTCTCCTGGAGCGCGTGGGCGATCCGCAGCCGTTCGCCGATATCCGTCATCGCCGTGCGGTAGACCGTCTCGTCGCGGCGCGCATCCAGCACCGGCACGCTGCGCAACTCCACCTGCAGCGTCCGCCGGTCCCGCGTGCGCAAGGCAAGGTCGCTCACGACCGCCTTTTGTTTACGGCGGCATTCGCTCATGTGGTGGAGAAAATCCTTCCAGTGCCCTTTTTCCACGTGGGTGAGAAAGGGCATCCCGAGCAACTGCGAGCGCTCCCGCCCGAGCAGCCGGGCGGCGGTGAGATTGATTTCGCGCACGCATCCCTTGGCATCGAAGGTCAGAAAACCGATCGGCGCATAGTCATACTGGTCGGCGTTGGCCCTCGCCTCTTCCACGATCTGCAAGGTGCGCGTGAGGGCGCGATTCTGGCTTTCCAAAGCTTCCCTGGGGCGCTCCCGCGAAGGCCGCGTGGTTCTGACAGCGCGCGCCTTCATGCATCCGCTTCGGTGAAGGAGAGCACGATGACCGCTTCCTCTCCCTCGACCGGGGCCACGCGGCGGCCGTTCAGGAGCATGGTTTTTTCACCGATCTTCGGGAAGCGGTGCTGGACCTTGAAGCCGCGGACGCTGACGTTTTTGGGCAGGATTTCCTCCAGCAGCGACCGCAAGGCCGGGATGTCCCACTGGCGGTTGCCGAGATCGTAGAAAAACTGCCCTTCCGTGTCTTCCGCGGCGACCCGGAATTTCTCGCAAAAGGCCTCCGTCACCCGCTTCACGCGGAGTTCGCCATCCAGCACCACCAACGGCTCCCGGACCGTTTCAATGATGGCTTCGGCGAAGAACGCCGCGTGCTTCAGCCGGTCTTTGCTGCGCCTGGCGTCGTCGATGTCGAAGAGGATCAGCACCGCGCCGGCGATCTTGTTCTCCGCGGTTTCGTAGGGGCGCACCTGCAACAAATGCCACCGCCCGTGGCGGTCGCGCAGTTCGCGTTCCCGGACGGTCAGGCCATCGATGACTTCTTCGACCAGCTTCTCGAGATCCGGCACCTCGATGTTCGCCTTGATGTCGCTGATCGCCCGTCCCACGTCGGAGGGGATAAGCTTGAAAATCTTCTGCGCGCCGGGGTAAAGCGCCGAATGCGCAGGTCGCGGCCCAGCATCACCACCGGCAGGCTCACGCTGCGCAGGAGGTTGTTGATGTCGTCGTTGACCGCCATCAGGTGGCTGTTGTTGTGCCGCAGTTCCTCGTTCACCGTGGTGAGCTCTTCATTGGTCGATGCAGTTCCTCCTTGGCGGTTTCGAGCTCTTCATTAGTACTCTGGAGTTCTTCGTGCTCGACTGGATCTCCTCGTTCGCGGAGCGCAACTCCTCGTTGGTCGCCTCATGCTCCTCCGACAACGTCTGCAAATGTTCCCGGGCCGCCGCCAGTTCCTCGATGAGCCGCTGGTGGCGGGCATTTTCGCGGTGCTTTCCCTTGGATTTCGGGACCGGGGCGGCGGCTAGCGGCGTTTCCTCGAAGATGATGACAAAGGCGCGCTCCTTGACCACCGGTGGATCGATCCGCAGCACCTCCAGCGAGATCTCCCTCGGCTTGCCTCGCAGTTCCAGATGCAGGGTGTGCTTGCGCGCCTGCGCCCCGCCTTTGCGAGCGGTGGTGATCGCGTTGCGCAACTCTCCGGCCAGCGCCGGCGGCGTCATCTTGAAAAGGTTCAGGCTCGCCTCCCCGGAATCGGGATTGAGGTAGGGCGATACCTCGCCGCGAAACTGGATGATCTCCATCTCATCGTTGATCACCAGGCCGGGAGGGCAGTAGCGGGCAGTGACCAGGCGATCGGCTTCTTTCAAAATATCCAGCCGGCTCCAGACCTCCGGCGCCGGCTTCTCCCGCAGGTCACGCGGTTCGTCGTGCACCGGCGAAAAATCTCCTCCGAGGGAAAGGTGCGGCAGCGGCCCCCCGCCATTCGCCCGCTTCAGGAAGATTTTGCTCTTCGCATCCAGCGGCGTGAAAAGGTCGCCGAAACTGCCGACTGTCTCCGCCGTCCCCAGCAATAGATAGCCCAGCGGCTTGAGCGCGTAATGGAAGACCGGGATCAGTTTCTTTTGCAGCACCGGCTCGAAGTAGATGAGCACATTGCGGCAACTGATGAGGTCAAGCTTCGAGAAGGGCGGATCCTTGACGACATTCTGCCGCGCAAAAACGCAGAGTTCGCGGATGCCCTTGTTCACCTGATAGCCGCGATCCGTCTTGATGAAGAATCGCCGCAGTTGCTCGGGCGACACGTTGGCCTCGATCGTGGCATCGTAAATACCCCGCCGGGCCACCTCGATGACATGCTCACTCACGTCCGTGCCAAAAACCTGGATCGGGATGCGCTTCGGTTTATCGGCAAGAAATTCCACCAGGCGAATCGCGAGGGAATAGGCCTCTTCGCCCGTCGAACAGCCTGGCACCCAAATGCGAATGGGTTCGTCAGAACTGCGGTTCTTCAGCAACTCGGGAAAGACCTGGGCGTCCAGCGCGGCGAAGCTTTCCGGTTCGCGGAAAAAATTGGTGACGTGGATGAGGATGTCATGAAAGAGCGCCTGCACTTCCGCCGGATCTTTTTCGAGCAGCTTCAGATACTCCTCCAGCGCTTCGACCCGCTGCACGGTCAACCGCCGCTGGATGCGCCGCTGGATCGTCGTCTGGCGATAGCTCGCGAAGTCGACGCCCGTCGCCGTGTGCAGCATTTTGAAAACCTTGCGAACGCCATCGCCCGGGCGCGCCTCGATTTCGTCGGCCGCCGCCCGCACGTACGGGGCTCCCCCGAGCCGGGCCAGTTCCCCCGCTATCTTTTCCAGCGGGAGGACGTAATCGACGACGCCCGCGTTGATCGCGCTCCGCGGCATGCCGGGGAATTTGGCACTGGCTTCCTCTTGCGCAAAGGCGATCCCGCCCGCCGCCTTGATCGCCTTCAGCCCGAGGGTGCCGTCCGAGGCATTCCCGGAAAGGACCACGCCGATGGCCTTGTTCCCGCGGTGCGCGGCCAGCGATTCAAAAAAGTGATCGATCGGCAGATGGCCCCCGCGCCCCTCTTCCCGTGCGCCCAGCTTCAGCGTGCCGTCGAACACGCTCATGCTGGCATTAGGCGGGATGACATAGACGTGATCCGGTTCCAGCTGAATGCCATCTTTCACCTCCACCACCGACATTTCGGTCGACCGGGAAAGAATGTCGCTGAGGTGACTCTCGCGCTTCGGATCAAGGTGTTGCACGAGCGCAAAGGCCAGCCCGGTTCGCTTGGGCAGGTGGCGCAGCAACTCCGCAAAGGCCTCCAGTCCACCGGCGGAGGCACCGACTCCGACCACGGGGCAGAACCCGCCCGGCTGCCCGGCCGCCGGGGGCGGCGAAGGCAACTCGACTGCGCTTGCGACAACCGGCGCGTTTTTGGGACTGGGGCGCCGTGGCGATCTCTTCATAAGGTTAGGCTACTCTGTCCCGCGTCCCCGCCCAGTGCGAATTGCGAATTGCCAAACGGCGACACCGGGCTGGCCCCGCGCCGGAACTAGTTCGTGGCACGAACCGATAGGGCGCGTGTTCCTCCCCCACGCCGTCATTCTGAGCTTGCGAAGAACCTCTGCTTTCGCTCTGGCATCTGAGCGGGGCCGACACCGCAAGTTCAGCGCCATCTTCGGCCAGCTCGGTGACGAAAGGCAGAGATCAGAGGTTCTTCGCAAGCTCAGAATGACGGGTTTTTTGAAAAGCGCCGCCCAGCGCCCCGGCTCTCCCGCAAAAATTCCCAACCCCTCGCACGCGCTAGGAAATTTTCTGACAATCGATTCAGGGGATACCGCCATTGCTGCCAGCGGTCGTTCAAGTCGAAGATGACGCCATGCCTGATGCCGCGCGCAAGATGCTGGTCTACTGCGATGTCGCGAACAGCACCTATATCCTCACGGCGGAAGGCGAGGACTGGCGGGAGACTTTCACGACCATCGAACGTGCCTACGAGGAGGCGGAAACCCGGACCAAGGAAACCGTCCCCCTGATTCTCTACACGGACAACGGGCGGAAGATCATGGAATTGACCGTCTCGGCGGCTCCTCCGGAATTGGTGAAACTGTCCTATCCTCTCATGGGGAGGACGGATTCATGAGCCGGACGTCCGCTTCTCCAGCGAGAGCTGTTTCTTCCCTCGTGCGAATCATCCTGACGCAAGCAATGAGGAGACGCGCCAACGGCGGCATCACCGCCCGCATTTTTGCCGCCCAGATCAATCGCCTGGCGGAGGAGGAACTGCATCCCAAGGGACTCGAATTGGTCGTGCGCGAACGGTCCGGCGGCCGCACGCGTTTTGTGGTCAAGGATGCCATTTCCGGAGAGGTTTGCGAGGTGCTGGATTTTGCGGTGGATGGCGCGATCGAGGCGGCGCCCGGCGGCGATCAGTCGTAATTTCCTCAAGGAAGACGGCTATGCGCGCGAACCGCGCGCCGCTTCACGCGGCCGATTTGGTTTTCGCACCGCTGCCGCGCGGGATTGCAAAGGGATTCTCATCCGTGAAAGCGGTCCTAGTCATGGCCAGTCGCAATACTTAAAATTACTGGAAGATTTTCGTTGTCGTGGCGGTTCAGAGAACGGCTTACGCGCCGTCACGTAAATCCCGACATCGAGCCGATCCGCGGCGCGGAACAAACGCGTGGGGCGGTGCGGGCCGTGCTCCGAATCGGAAACCAGATGAATACCAATCCCGAAACCGACGCCCGTGTAAGAGTGCTCGTGGTGGATGACGAAGCCGCGATCCTTTTTACCCTCAAACGGATTCTCGAGCACGCCGGTTACGAAGTGCAGACTGCTTCCTCGGGCCGCGAAGGCTTGATCGCTTTCCAGCAAGGGGGATGGGATTTGGTGACGCTGGATCGCTCCATGCCCGAAATGAACGGCGAGGAAGTGGCCGCGGAGATGAAGCGCATCGCCCCGCAGGTTCCTCTCATCCTGATTACCGGTTTTCCCCACGCCGTTGTTCAGCCCGGATTGTTCAACGCCATCCTCGGGAAGCCGTTTCGGCCGGCGGAGCTGTGGCACACGTTCAGCCAGATCCTCGCCCGGCGACGCGGAAGCGCCGGCCAGCTCCCGCAGGGCCGAATGGCCGGATGCGGCTGTGATTGATTTCTTCCGCCCGGGCGGAGGATGCCACCACGGGAGCGCCGGGATGCGTATCGTCCTTTGAATAATTGCTCCCGTGGCCAAACCGGAACCTATCGAGAATCACGGAATCGTGGGGGATTTGAATACCGTCGCGCTGGTCGCGCTGAATGGGACGGTGGATTTCTTTTGTTTTCCACGGTTCGATTCACCCAGCGTCTTCGCCTCCCTCCTCGATTCGGAACGCGGCGGCCACTTTCAGATTTGCCCGGAGTTCAACGGAGATGCCCGGCATCGGCAGCTTTATCTGCCCGACTCGAACATTCTCCTGACGCGCATTCTCTCGGCCGAAGGTGTGGCGGAAATATCCGACTTCATGCCCGTGGAGGAGGCGATGAATTCGCACAATCTCGTGCGCCGGGTGAAAAGCGTCCGCGGAGAAATCTCCTTTCGCATGGAGTGTGCGCCACGGTTCAATTACGCGCGCTCCCCGCATCGCTGCGAACGGCAGGACAACGATGTGCTTTTCATTTCCGAGGGGCCGGACAAGACCGTCCTGCGCCTGCACTCTTCCGTCCCCATGACGATCGAGAACGGCAATGCCGTCGCGCATTTTCGATTGCGCGTGACTGAAACCGCCTCGTTCGTCCTGGAAGACGGCCACCGGCAGCGCGGGTGCAATGCGCATGATTACGTGACGGAAAGCTTCAAGCGCACGCTGGACTATTGGCGCCGCTGGATCGGCCATTGCCGCTACCAGGGCCGCTGGCAGGAGGTCGTGCGCCGCTCGGCGCTGACGCTGAAACTCCTCGTCTCGCAGCCGCATGGCTCGCTCCTGGCGGCACCGACGTTTGGCCTGCCCGAGGTGATCGGCGGCACTCGAAATTGGGATTACCGCTACACCTGGATTCGCGATGCGTCCTTCACGATCTATGCGCTGATGCGTCTCGGTTACACGGAGGAGGCGGGCGCCTTCAATCAGTGGATCGAGCAGCGGTGTCATGAGGTGGCCGAGGGCGGTTCGCTGCAAATCATGTATGGGCTGGATGGCCAGCATGACCTCACCGAGCAGTCGCTCGATCATCTCGCCGGCTATGCCGGCTCGCGTCCCGTGCGGATCGGCAATGGCGCTTACAACCAGCTCCAGCTCGATATCCAGGGCGAGCTCATGGACTCGATCTATCTCTACGACAAGTGGGGCCAGCCCATCAGCCATGCCCTGTGGAAGAGCCTGTGCCCGCTGCTCGATTGGGTCTGCGCACATTGGCAGGAACCGGACGAAGGCATCTGGGAGACCCGCGAAGGGCGGCAGCATTTTCTGTATTCACGGCTCATGTGCTGGGTCGCGCTGGACCGCGGGGTGCGGATCGCGCGCAAACGCTCCTTCCCTGCCCCGCTCGCCCAATGGCTCGAAGTGCGGGACCGCATCTTCAACGACATTCACACGAATTTCTGGGACGAGAAGCAGCAGACCTTCGTGCAATTCCCGGGCTCCACCACGGTCGATGCGTCGTCCCTGCTCATGCCGCTGGTGAAATTCATCGGGCCGACCGATCCGCAATGGCTCTCCACCTTGAAAATGATCGGCACCAAGCTCGTCGACGATTCCCTCGTGCACCGCTACGATCACGGTGACGGCACCGGCCATCCGGAATCGGCGCGCGAAGGCACCTTCAACATGTGTACCTTCTGGTATGCCGAGTGCCTCGCCCGCGGCGGCGATCCGCTGCAGGGCCGCTATGTTTTCGAAAAGATGCTCGGCTACGGCAACCATCTCGGCCTCTTCGGCGAACAAACGGGCCTGACCGGGGAGCAACTGGGAAATTTTCCGCAAGCCTTCACCCATCTCGGCCTGATCAGCGCCGCCTACGCGCTGGACCGCGCGCTCAACGCCAACGCCGGGTAATTTCGCGCCTAAGGAGCCCCGGCGTCCAGATCGTCGTCTTTGTGAGCAGGAGGTGCCACGACAGACGGAAGCGGCACGTTTTGAGGGACGTCCGGGAATCCCCCGGGAGGCGGCTCCGGAATGTTGAATCCATCGGGAATATTAAACGGGTTGGGCGGGTCGACGGGGATCGACGGGAAATTGGGGTCCTGAGGTTTCGGAGCCGGATCCGTATCCGAAATAGTGGTCGGCGGCGTGGAGGGTGGCGCCCCCCCTTCGTTTTCTCCCTCGTCATCGATGGGGTCGGCGTGCTCATTGGCCGAGCTGATCAGGCTGGCCCCGGCGACAATAGCCACGCCCACAGCAAGTCCGCCGATGGCGACCCCAGCCACGGCCGCCGCTCCCGCCCCTAACAACACGCCCCCAATACCAACCCCCTCACCCGTGCCACCCACGACGGGAGCCAGCGCGGGGAGAATCGCCGGTAACGCCGCGTTCGCGGCCACGGGCGAACCCGCCGGTCCGGAACCGGGAGTTGCCCCGCTGCCCTCGGCCCCCGGGGAGACGGCGCCTTGAACGGTGTCGACGGCCTTGGAGGCCAGTTGTTCCACGTCACATCCCAAGCCTTTGAGCCACGAGTCATGTTCATCGCTCATAATTAGATCATCTTTCTTTGTTACTGCATTCACGCCATCCAAAATGGATGGATTCAATCGCACAGAACTTCGATTAGGATCGTCGCCGGATCGTCGTCGATGCCAGGTCAAAAGGAAAGAAGAAAAGATCCCTGCAATTCACCTGCCATGATTAGATTAGCTAGCGGGAGTTAGGATCAAGAAACTGGCCCTTGGCCGGGAAGTTATACCATAACCAGTTGAAAACTGGACGATTATAGGTAAAAGGAAGGGATGAGAAAAACCTTTCGATTAAAGCGGCCCGAAGTGGCCGCAGCAGTAGCCGCCCGCTGGCGGGAGGCAGGCAGCGCGCGGGAAATGGAGCGTTTGGCGGCGGTGCGGTTGGCCTTGCAGGGAGCCAGTACCTTGGAGGAGATTGCGCGGAGCGTGGGACGGGGACGCTCGACGGTGGCGGAGTGGATGCGGGTGGTCCGCGAGGAAGGTCTGGAGGCCCTGCTGGGCCGCCACCAAGGCCGAGGACGAGCGCCGCAAGTGTGTGGGGCGGCCCTGCGCGGGTTGCGCAAGGGAGTCCGCCGGGGCCGCTGGAAACGGGCCGTCGAAGTGCAAGCCTGGTTGCAAGCTCGCCACGGCCTGGAACTCAGTCTCAACGGCACCCGTTACTGGCTAAAAAAAGCGGGGGCGTCCTGAAAGTGCCGCGTCGGACACATGCCCTCAAGAATGCGGCGGCCAGCGAACGCTTTCAGCGCACGTTGGCGCGCGAACTTTGGGCCCTGGGGGTGCCCAAGGAAAAGCCGGTGCGCGTCTGGGCCATCGACGAGCATCGTTATGGATTGATCAGCCACCAGCGGCGCTGCTGGGGGATGCGCCGGGTGCGCGCTTATGCCCGCTACCGGACCAAGTAGGAATGGGGCTATGTAGCCACGGCCCTGGAGATCGCCGGGCCGGGCGAAGGGCTCTGTGTGTTCTTTCCCACGGTCAACCAGGAGGTCAGCACCCGCTTCCTGGAGCAAATCAGCCAAACGGATCCCGAGGCGGTCCATGTCATCCTGCAGGACCGGGCCGGCTTTCACCTGCGGCAAGGCGCTGCGGAACTGCCGGCCAACGTGCGGCTGCTGCCCCTGCCCGCCTACAGCCCCGAACTCAACCCGGTCGAACGCGTGGGCGGTCTGATTCGCACGGCCACCGCCAATCGCGTCTTCGTTGATCTGCCGGCCATGGAAGCGGCCATCCAGGAGGCCCTGCGCCCGCTTTGGACCGATCCGTCCCGCGTCCGTTCCCTCATCGGAGAAGGCTGGTTGCTCGCTCAAGTAAACGCTTTCTCCAGTTAAGGAATCGTCCTGTTTTCAACTAGGCGCGGTATTAACCCAGATCCCGCTTCATCTCCTCGGGACTGGCCATGTCGGCGCGGGTGCCAGGGGGCGCTTCGTACCAGCCGGGATCCTGGTCGTAACTCTCGAGATGATCGCGGACTTTGATATTCGTGTACATGCCGCCCATGGTGATGTAGTCGTGCGGGCCTTTGCTGCCGATCATCGGCAGGCTGTTGCGCGGCACTTTCATGCCCATCTCGCCCATCTCGGCCATGCCCGCTTCGCCCATGGTCATGTAACCGGGCACGGCTTGGCGTGCCCGCTGGTCGAGGCCTTTGGTATCCACGCCGATAAGGTTTGGCAGGCCGTGGCCCATCTGGTTCATGAGATGGTGCGACATGTGGCAGTGCATTGCCCAGTCGCCCGGATTGTTAGCCACGAACTCCATGGTACGGGTGCTGCCCACCGGCACCAGCGTCGTCACCTCCGGCCGGCGCGCGCTTTCCGGAACCTCGCCGCCATCGGTCGCGGTGAGCCCACCAGTAATGCCCGTGAAAGTGCATGGGATGGTGATCCATGGCGGAGAGATTGCCGAAACGGATGCGCACACGATCACCCGTCTTGACGATGAGCGGCGCGGTGCCGGGATAGCAGCGCGCGTTCAAAGTGAGCACATTGAACTCGGTCATTTCCATGGGATCGGGCCGCATCGTGCCGGGCACGATCTTCCATTCGCTGAGCATGAAAACGAAGTCACGATCGGGCCGCGGGCCCCGCGGTTCGCGGGGATGAATGACGATCATGCCCAGCATCCCGAGCGCCATCTGCGTCATCTCGTCGTGGTGCGAATGATACATGAAGGTCCCGTGCTGCCAGAGCGTGAACTCGTACTTGAACGTCTCCCCCGGCTGAATGGCCTTTTGCGTGAGCCCGCCCACGCCATCCATGCCGTTCGGCCCGAGGATGCCATGCCAGTGGATGACCGTCGCCGCCGGCAGTTTGTTCGTTACGTAAATACGAATGCGGTCGCCTTCGACAGCCTCGATGGTCGGCCCGTGGACCTGCCCATTGTAACCCCAGCAATGCGCTTTCAGGCCCGGCGCGAATTCGTGATCGCGCACTTCTTCGGCAATGAGATGGAAGATCTTCACGCCATCCACCAACTTATACGGCATGGTCGATCCGTTGAGCGTCACCGTCGGGGTGTAGTGTTTGCCGGGCTCGCCGGGTTCCGGGTGTGGGGGCCGGGTCCAGACGGGCGGCTCCATTTTGCCATCCGCCGTCTTCGCGGATGCAAAAGGGTTCGCGGGATGCGGGTCTTGCGCACGAGCCGCGGCCGGGAGGGCCGCCGCACCCGCGAGGGGCGGCGGCGCCGGTGAAAAGTTCACGTCGAGATATCATAATAAGTCGTTATTTGGTTTTGTTGCCCGCGCTCCGGGCGGTTGGGCGGGGACGGAGATTTCCGCCGACCGCGCGTTCGAGTTCCGCGCGCGTGAGCCAGTAGTCGCGCAGGGCTTCGATGGATTTTTGTTCCGCGTCGATTTGCTCGGCCCGCGCGATGAACAAGGCATAATTGCCCGTCAGCATGCCGTTGTACTGCAGCAGCATCCCGGCGGTGACGGCGCGTTGCGTCGGCACGATTTCGCTTTGGTAAAAGCGCACGGTGTCCCGCAGCGCCGCCAGCTTGTCGTGCAACGCCCGCACATCGGACCGGATGTCGATGGCCAGCCCTTCCAGCTTGCGCTCCGCGCGCCGCAATTCGGCTTCGCCTTTGGCCACGCGCGCCTGTCCTTGATTGAACAGCGGCAGTTCCAGCCGAAACGTGGGGCCGGTCACACTGCTGCGGTCGGGATTGCGCTCGGTGTCCACGCCGAACTCCAGCGCGCCGATGTAGCGATAGCTCTTCGTGAGCCCCAGGGCGCGCACCACGCCACTCAGTTCCGCGTGCGCGGCCGCGAGATCCAGCCGCTGCGCCACGGCCAGCGATTCGAGGCCCCGCAAGGGCACGTCGCTTTCCGGCAGAGCGGGCAGCGCATCGGCGAGTTTCCACGCCGTGTCCGCGCCCCACAGACCCAGCAAACGGGTGAGTTTCTCCCGGTGCTCGCGTTGTTCGTTTTCGGCCATGGCGAAGGCCAGGCGCGCGTTGTTATAGGTGGATTGCTGCTCGGTCAGGGCGAGGTCGGTGATATTGCCCGCCCCATGCTGCCGCTGGGAGAGATCGAGCGCCGTGGCACTGATGTCCACAATGGTTTTCCGATGGGCGAGCAGCGCGTTCTCTCCCTGCAGCCAATAGACTTCCGCCTTCACCTCGGCGACGACGCGCAGCGCCTCACCGGCCACGCGAAGCTGCGCGGCCGCGAGTTGATCCGCAGCCACGCGCCGGCGCAGCGGCAGCATGAGCAGGTCGAGCAGATCGAACGCCACGCCTTCCTCCGCGTCCGTGAGCGACGGCGCCCGGTCGGGAAAGCGGATGCTCAAGTCGATGCTCGGGTTTTTCCAGAAGCCCGCCTCGCGCAAGTCCGCCGCCGATACGCCCACGTCTTCGAAGGCGGCAAGCAGGTCGCGATTATTGAGCAGGGCGATTTGCACCGCGCTCTGCACGGTGAGCGGCTTTTTCAGAATGCCGCGCACCTGGGCCAGCGCTTCGTCGCGCGCCGCGGCGTCCTGCTGCCAGCGCACGGCGACTCCGGTCCGCTCGCTGACGGCTTTTTCCACGGGGTGAAACGGCGGATCTTTCGGCCAGGCGAGCCCCGGAAAAGTCACCACGGCGCTGGCGGCGAAGATCACCTGTCGGCTAAGGATGCTCATGTTTCATCTCCGGTGGAGGGTTGTCTTTCGGGGCTTCATCGGGAGTGCCGGAGACGGGACCGGACGCATCCCAGTGCTCCTGCTCCTTGCGCGCCGCGGCGAGGATCGTCGCAGTCTGGCGGGTCAGGTCATCGGCGCGCAGCGAGGTCAGCCGTGGGGCGCGCGCGCCCTCGGGCGCATCCGGGCTGGCGGGTGATGCCGAGGTGAGCGGTAACGGCGCGGTCGCGCAACCGGCAAGCAGCACTGCGCAACACAGGGAAATGCGGATCATGGCGCGCGTCACTTCTTGCCTTGCGCATCCTTGACCATCTTCGCGTATTTCGCCGGATCCTGCTTGAAGTCCTTCACGCAGTCCTTGCAACAGAGATACACGTCGGTGCCCTCATAGGAAACTTTGACCACGCGGCCGTGCTCGCCGAGCGGGTCGCCGGAGATGACGCATTTCTTGAGCGGGTAATCTTTTGGCACGCCCTTCGGCGCGGCGGAATCGGCCAAGGCAAAGGTGCCGGCCAGGAGGACGGCGGTGAGGATGGCGGTGGTGGATTTGAAGTTCATGTTTTTTTTGGATATGGAAATGGAGACAGCCTGCCGCCGTGGGAGATTCATCGAGGGGCGCGGGCAGGCGGGAGCGCGACGCGACGGTGCGGATCGAGAGAGGCACGCGCAGTCTCCGCGCCCGCACGGGCGCAGAGGGAGCGTGGCGAGACGACAGAAACTCCCGCCGCCGGCGGGTGCCGCGTCGCTACGCGAGGAAGGGCGGAGCGTGGCTGAGCAGGCTCCGCTGCAAGACGATTTCCGCGAACGAGCTGACGTGCGGCGGTCCGTGATCGCGAAATACCTCGAGGGCCGGGCTGGCCACCGGAGCATTCAGCGCCTCGAGAAAAGCCGCTGCCAAAAGCTGGACCGGCGCGGGGTCAAACTTGACCACCGTCTCTCCGGACAGGCTGGCCTTCATCGTCCGGCAACACTCGCGCATGCCGTCCGCCGGAGCCTTTTTTCCATCCGCATCTTTCGCGGGATGGCAGTGGGCGTGTTCGCCATTGGCCGCCTGCATTTGGCCCAGGGCGCAGTGATTCGTGACCAGCAGCCATGAAAACAGCATCACCGCTACCACGAGGAAGCGGCTGATGGAGGAGGCGCGGAACGAGTTCACGACCATTCACGGAGAGCGCAAACTGACGCTCCGGGCAACAACAAACTTCAAGGCGTGTGGATGTTTGCTTCCGCGAGCAGCGCGCGGACTTCCTCATCCGTCGTCTGCGAAAAGTCATCGTAAGCCTGCCCGACGGCTTCGAAATCCTGCGGGGTGTGCAGGCAGATGACTTCGTCCGCTTCCTTGGCCAGCCTGGCGCAGGCCTCGGGCGAGCCGACCGGCACAGCCACGATCACCCGCGCCGCCTGCCGCTGGCGCAAGGCGAGGACGGCAGCATCCATACTCGCGCCCGTGGCCAGTCCGTCGTCCACGACGATCACGCTCCTGCCTGGCACCTCCGCCGCCGGGCGGTCGCCGCGGTATTCCCACTCCCGCCGTTCCAGTTCGCGTTCTTCCACGGCGGCGACTTCCTGAATCACAATGGAGGCATCCCGCATCCGTCGCACAATCCCCTCATTGAAAACGCGCACGCCACCCGACGCGATCGCGCCCATGGCCAGTTCCGGCTGCCCGGGCAGGCCCAGCTTGCGAACGATGAGGACATCCAGCGGAGCGCCGAGGGCCCGGGCAACTTCCAAAGCCACCGGCACACCCCCGCGCGCCAGCCCCAGCACGAGCACATCCGTGCGCCCGGCAAAGCCGGAAAGGCGAGCCGCGATCTGTCGTCCCGCATCCCGACGGTCGCGGTAGAGACTGGGCGCGCTCATGGGAGACTGTTCGCCCCAGGCGCCGCCGACTTCAACTACCGGAAACCTTCTCGGCCTCGCTATACAGGGCGATCATCTCATTCGCGGCGCGCAGTGGCGTGGTCACCCACGCGGGGCGATAGCTGAGTTCGTAGGCGACTTCGTAGAGCGCTTTGTCGAGTTGGAATGCTTCCAGCAACAGCTGCGTGTCGGCGGCCGAGGCCGGCAGAAACGCGGCCCCGGCGGCCGCCTCGAGATAGGCGGTCAGGTAGGCTTCGCGGACGGAAATGGTCCACGCCTGCGCCCAGGGAGCGAGCTTCTGCACGTCGTCGGCGCGCTCGTTTCGGAGAGCGGTGGTGGCGGCGTAGTCAAAGGAGCGCAACATGCCGGCGACGTCGCGCAAGGCGGAGCGCTTCAGCCGGCGCTCGCTGAGCGGCAGGCGCGGCTCGCCCTCGAAATCGATGATGACGAAGTCCTTGCCGGTGTTGAGCACCTGGCCGAGATGGAAGTCGCCGTGGATACGAATACGGGAGGCATCGATGCGATGATTCATGAGGCGGGCGAAGACGGCGAGCATGGGCGCATGATTCGCCAACAGGCTGGAGGCGTCGGCGCGAGCCTCCTCCGGCAGGCGCGCCAGTTGGCGCCGGAGCTGACGCAGGACCTGGCCCGAAGTGCCGCGCATCCCTTGATACAAGGACCGCTGATAAAGCGTGCTGAAGGGCTCCGGCGCGAACTCCGGGCGATCTTCCGCCGAGGCGAGGGCGCGGTGCATCTCGGCGGTGCGCTGGCCGAGTTGCCGGGCGCGTTCGCGATAGACGGCGCCGATCAAATCGACGGCCGCGGCGGCGTCGAAATCGCGGCGCGCCTCCAGGACACGGTCGAAGTAGCGGGCCAGGGCGTCGAGGGTGTAGGTCCAGCCATCGCCCTGGTTGACCACGAAACCAAAGAACGTGCCGATGACCGCATCGCCGGCCTTGTCCACGAGCGTGAGTCCGCCCGCGTAGGGCGGCACGCAGGTGAGATGCGCGTCCTCGCCGAGAAAGCGAGTCAACTCCACATCGGGGTGCGGGCCGCGCTCGAACTTGCGCAGGATCTTCAACATCCAGGTGTCGCCGCAAGCAATGGAGGTGTTCGATTGGTCCACGCTGACCAGACGGGTATTGGTGAGAGCGCGCTCGAGGGCCGCGGGATCGAGAGCAGCCCGCTTCGTGCCGACCACGCGGGTGCGACCAGCGGCGCCGGCATCCCCCGCGATCAGACGGAGCAACGCGGCGCGCGATTCCGGCAGATGGAGCGCATCGCAAACGGATTGCTGGCCATCGAGGCGGGCGATCACGGCCTGCGGCGTCTCGGCAATGAGGCGCGTGGTGGTGGCCTCGTCCGCCAATGCCACCGGCAGCAGATAACTTTCCGGCAGCCCATCGGTGAAGGCGATCTCGACCACCAGGAGCCGGGTCGCTGTCGCGTCGCTGCCGACGGCCACGTTCTGCACGATCTTGAGTTCTCTCAAGATACGTTCCTTGCCGCCAAACCAACGCCGCGCGGGCACGTAGGCCGGTAACACGTCCCGCTCGAGACGTTTCATCAAGCCGGCACTCCAGGCCGCGGCGGCCTTCAATTCCGGCGGAGTCCAGACGGATTCCACCGCGGTAGCGGTGGCAGCCGGACGCAAGGCGAACCAATAGAAGCCATGCGGCCCGAGCGTGAAGACAGCGGGAACCTGTTTGATTTCGGGGAAGGTGGCGTGGCCGAAGAGTTCCTCCGGCACCATGCCGGCAAACGCGGCGAGATCGAGCTCCACGACTTGGGAAAAGCGCGAGAGATTGGCCACGACGAGCACGACCTGGTCGCCGAGCCGGCGCACGTAGGCGAGGACCTTGGCATTGTCGGGATGCAGAAACTCGATCGTCCCGCTGGCAAAGGCGGCGACCTTTTCCCGCACGCGCAGCAGCCGGCGCATCCACCAGAAAAGCGAGGAAGCATTGCGCTGTTGATTCTCCACGTTGACCGATTCGTAGTGATACTCCGGGTCGATGATCGTGGGCAGGTAGAGCTGCTGCGGATTTGCCTTGGAGAACCCGGCGTTGCGGTCGGGCGACCATTGCATGGGCGTCCGCACGCCATTGCGGTCGCCGAGATAGAAGTTATCGCCCATGCCGATCTCGTCGCCGTAGTAGATGATGGGCGTGCCAGGCAGGGAAAAGAGCAGCGAATTGATGAGCTCGATCTTGCGGCGATTGTTGCCGAGCAAGGGCGCGAGACGGCGGCGGATGCCCAGATTGATGCGCGCCCGGGTGTCCTCGGCGTAGACGCGGTACATATAATCGCGTTCCTCGTCGGTGACCATCTCGAGCGTCAATTCGTCGTGGTTGCGCAGGAAGATCGCCCACTGGCAATTCTCCGGAATGGTCGGTGTCTGGTCGAGGATGTCGATGATCGGAAAGCGATCCTCCATTTGCAGCGACATGAACATGCGCGGCATGAGCGGGAAGTGGAATTCCATGTGGCACTCGTCGCCTTTCCCGAAGTACTCCACCGCATCCTCCGGCCATTGATTGGCTTCGGCGAGGAGCATGCGGTCGGTATATTTCTCGTCGATGTGTGTGCGCAGCTGGCGAATGAAGGCGTGGGTCTCGGGCAGGTTCTCGCAGTTCGTCCCCTCGCGTTCATAGAGATAGGGAATGGCGTCGAGGCGCAGGCCATCCACGCCCATGTCCATCCAAAAATCGATGGCGCGGAAAAGCTCCGTGTGCACAAGGGGATTCTCGAAATTCAGGTCGGGCTGGTGCGCGTAGAAGCGATGCCAGAAATAGGATTTTGCGATGGGATCGTAGGTCCAGTTCGACGGCTCGAAATCCTTGAAGATGATACGGGCGTCGCGGTACTTGCGCGGGTCATCGGTCCAGACGTAAAAATCGCGCTCGGGCGAGCCTTTCGGCGCGCGGCGGGCGCGCTGGAACCAGGCGTTCTGGTCGGAGGTGTGATTGAGCACCAGCTCGGTGATGACGCGCAGGCCGCGCTCGTGGGCCAGATCGAGGAAGGCCCGGAAGTCTTCCATCGTGCCGTAGCTCGGGTTAACGGCGAAGTAGTCGGCAATGTCGTAGCCATCGTCTTTGAGCGGCGACGGGTAGAACGGAAGCAACCACAGCGCGGTGACCCCGAGCTCGGTAAAATAATCCAGCCGGTCGATCAGACCGCGAAAATCGCCGAGACCGTCTCCATCGCTGTCCATGAAGGTCTTGACGTGAAGCTCGTAAATCACCGCGCTCTTGAACCAAAGGGGATCTGTCATCTCCACAATTACGTAGCGGAACCTTAGTTTGCGCGCATCGGGACAACCGAAAGCGGTTGTCCGTGCGTATGCGAAGTCAGAATGACAGGGAGAATACTTTCACAGGGAGCCGAGGTCACCAGCAATGGTGTGCATTATCGCGTCTGGGCGCCAAAACCGAGACGCGTCGCCGTCCAGATCACCGGCCATAACCGTCAAACACGCACCTTTGACCTCAGTCCGGAGGTGGACGGCTATTTCAGCGGGCTCGACGCTGCGGGAGCGGCCGGGGATAAGTATGCCTACCAACTGGAGGGAGGGGAACCACTGCCCTGCCCTGCCTCCCGCTACCAACCGGATGGCGTTTCGGGGCCTTCCATGGTCATCGATCCGCACACCTTTTCCTGGACGGACCAGAAGTGGTCGCGGCCGGCGTTTCGCGACCTGGCCATTTACGAGTTGCACGTCGGCACCTTTACGCCGGAAGGCACCTATCGCGCGGCGATCGAGCGGCTGCCCTACCTGCGGGAGCTCGGCGTCAACGCGATCGAGGTGATGCCGCTCGCGGATTTTCCCGGGGAATACAACTGGGGCTACGACGGAGTCCGGCTTTTTGCGCCGGCGCGGATTTACGGAAGCCCGGATGATTTGCGCGCCCTGGTGGATGCGCGCACGCCGCCGGCCTCGCGGTCATCCTCGATGTCGTCTACAACCATTTCGGGCCGGATGGAAATTTCCTGAACCAGTTTTCGCCCGACTACTTCGAGAGCCGGCATCACACGCCCTGGGGGGAGGCGATCAATTTCAGCCGCAGTCCGCAAGTGCGCGCCTATTATCAAGACAATGTGCGCTACTGGATGGAGGAGTTTCACATCGATGGCTTCCGCCTCGATGCGACGCACACGATTTTTGACGATTCGCCGCGGCATATTCTCGCGGAGCTGGCCGAGGTCGCGCACAGCCGGGGGCCGCTACATCATCGCGGAGGACGAACGCAACCTGGCGAAGATCATCGAAGAGCCGGCGAATGAAGGCATCGGGATGAATGCCGTGTGGGCGGACGATTTTCACCACACGGTGGACGTGGCCCTGATCGAGGGGTCGATGTACGCCGGCACTTTCGAAGGCAAACTGCACGAACTCGTCAATACCTTGAGCAACGGCTGGGTGCACCCGCCGCCGTGGCCACCCGGCGGACCCAGGCTCAATACGGCGTGCGCCCACCTGCCACCCGAGCGCTTCGTCTTCTGCATTTCCAATCACGACCAGTCCGGGAATCGCGCTTTCGGGGAGCGGATCAACCACTTCATCTCGTCGGGAACCTATCGGGCGGCGAGCGCGCTGCTTTGTCTCGTGCCCTACACGCCGCTGATTTTCATGGGTCAGGAATGGGGGGCGTCGTCTCCCTTTCTGTACTTTACCGATCACCACCATGAACTCGGAAAACTTGTGGCCGAAGGACGGCGGCGCGGACCTGCAGAAATTCCCCATTTTCGAGCGGGAACTGGCGGAGCGGGACTTCCCGTCGCCGCAAGCGCGCGCGACTTTTGAGCAATCGAAGTTGCATTGGGAGGAAGCGGAACTCGCCGGCCACGGTGGCTGTTTGCGGCTTTATCGGGAGGCTTTGCGATTACGCCGGGAGCATCCGGTTTTCCGGCCCCGCGATCGAGCGCACACCGAGGTCGCGGAGTTGTCGTGCGAGGTGCTGGCCATTCGCGCGCGCAGTGAGAGCGAGGATTGGCTCCTGCTGTGCGACCTGCGCGGCGGCCACCATAGCGATTTGAACGAGGAACCCTTCTGCGCACTGGAGGAGTCGCGCCAATGGCATCTCGTTTTTTCCAGCAATGCGACTGAGTTTGGCGGAGCGGACCCCGGCAGTTACGACGCGGTCACCGGTCGCCTTGCTTTCGAACATCCGGAAGTCCTCGTTCTGCGAGCCGAATGACATGCCTGCCTCCATCCCGACCGCTACTTACCGCTTTCAGTTTCACAAGGGTTTCACCTTTCGCGATGCCCTGGCGTTGGTGCCGTACCTTGACGAATTGGGCATCAGCCATGTCTACGCCTCGCCCATTTTTCGGGCGATGCCCGGCAGCATGCACGGCTACGACATCTGCGATCACAATGCGCTGAACCCGGAGATCGGAACGCGCGAGGAATTCGAGGCGTTGATCGCCGAGTTGCACCGCCGGAAACTCGGCTTCATCGTGGATTTTGTGCCCAATCACATGGGCATCGCCGAAACGCAAAACCACTGGTGGATGGACGTGCTCGAAAACGGGCCGGCGTCGCCCTACGCGCGCTTTTTCGACATCGACTGGCTGCCGCTCAAGCGCGAGTTGGAGAATAAAGTGCTGCTGCCCGTTACTGGGCGATCAGTACGGGCGCGTGCTGGAGCGGGGAGAGTTGAAAGTGAAGTTCGAAGCGGGCCGTTTCTGGCTGGACTACTACGCGCTGCGCCTGCCGCTGGGGCCGCGCTCGACCCGGCCGCTGTTGAAGCGCGCGGAAGAGCTGATCGCCGAGGCTCCCGTGGAGCTCAAAAGCATTCTCACGGCGATCGAACATCTGCCTTCGAGCACGGAAACCAACCCGGAAAAGGTCGCCGAGCGCCGACGGGAAAAGGACGTGATTCGCGCCCGGCTCGAGAAGCTTTGCGAGGAGACGCCGGCAGTCCGCGAAGCGATTGCGCGGGCGTTGACCGAACTGCACGACATCACCGATCCCGCCAGCTTCGACCGGCTCGACGCGCTGATCAGCAACCAGCCGTATCGGCTCAGTTCGTGGAAGGTCGCGGCCGAGGAGATCAAATTACCCCGGTTCTTCGACGTCAACACGCTCGCCGCCATCCGCATGGAATTGCCCGAGGTCTTCGATGCGACGCACAAGTTGCTGTTTGAACTGATCGGCAGCGGAGCGGTGAATGGAGTGCGCATCGATCATATCGATGGGCTGGCCAATCCGCGCGAATACCTGCGCAACCTGCAGACCGGCGCCAGCGGCGCACTGGGCTCGCCCGCGGAGAAGCTCGCCATTTATCTGCTGGTCGAAAAGATCCTCGCTCCCGGCGAAAAGCTCCGCGCCGACTGGGCGGTGCACGGCACGACCGGGTACGAATTTACCAATCAAGTAACCGAGTTGCTCGTGGACCGGACGGCGGAACGCGCGCTGACCGACGTTTACAATCGCTTCGTCGAGCGCCAGCTCGGCTTCCAGGAACTCGTGTATCGCTGCAAGAGACTCGTGATGCAGGTGTCGATGGCGAGCGAAGTCAATGTGCTCGGCCACCTGCTCAACCGCCTCTCGGAAAGCCACCGCTGGTATCGCGATTTCACCGTGAATGCGCTCACCGCCGCGGTGCGCGAAACGATCGCGTGCTTCCGCGTCTATCGCACCTACCTGGTGCCGGGGGAGCCGCCGGCGGAGGCGTGCGTGCGGGTCGTCTCGCGGGCTCTCGGGGAGGCGCGGCGGCGCAATCCCGCGCTGGAACGCACGGTCTTCGAGTTTCTGCGCGATGTGCTGCTGCCCCCGGAGCCAAATCCGCATCCCGTCGACGAGGCGTTGCGCCAGGAGTTCGTGCTGAAGTTCCAGCAATGCACCAGCCCCATCTCGGCGAAGGGCGTGGAAGACACGCTTTCTACCAGTATCACCGGCTCATCGCGCTCAATGAAGTGGGCGGCGAACCCAGTGAATTTGGCGCGACGGTGGAAACATTTCACCGCCAGAATGCCGCGCGCCTGGCGGAATTTCCGCATTCCATGCTGGCCACCTCCACGCATGACACCAAGCGCAGCGAAGACGTGCGCGCGCGGCTCACCGTGCTTTCCGAGATGCCGAAGGAATGGGGGCAGGCGTTGCGCCGCTGGCATACCGGAAATCAAAAGCACCGCGGCAAGATCGATGGCGAATGGGCGCCCGATCACAACGAGGAGGTGCTGCTCTACCAGACGCTGCTCGGCTCGTGGCCGCTGGAGCCGCTCGATGAGCATACCCGTCCGGTCTACGTGCAGCGGATCCAGGATTACATGGTGAAGGCGCTGCATGAGGCCAAGGTGAACAGCAGTTGGATCGAGCCGAATGAAGCATGGGACAAGGCCGTGTGCGATTTCGTCGCGAAGATCCTCGAACCCGGCCCGAGCAATCGCTTTCTCCCTACGTTTACGCCCTTTGCCGAACGGTTGGCCACTGCGGGGATGGTCAATTCGCTCGCCCAGACGGCGCTCAAGCTCACGGTGCCGGGCATGCCGGATTTCTATCAGGGATCGGAACTGTGGGATCTCAGCCTGGTGGACCCCGACAACCGCCGGCCGGTGGACTACGGGCTGCGCCGGAAACAATTGACGGCGATCTCGGGAGAAGTCTCTCGGCGGCACTCCTGGAAAATTGGCGCGACGGACGCATCAAGTTGTATCTCATCCGCACCCTGCTGCAGTTCCGCCGTCAGAATCCGGCGCTCTTCGGCCAGGGAAGTTACACTCCGGTTCCGGTGGCCGGTGAATTCGCCGACCGCGCGATCGCCTTCGAGCGCGAAATCCCGGGGACAGCATTACTCGTCGTGGTCCCCCGACTGACGTCCCAGCTCGGCTTCCCGCCCTTGGGCGGCAGTTGGAATGACACCGTCATCAATCCGCCCGCCAAACGGGATTGGGTCGACCTGCTGACGGGAAATAAATTCACCGGCGGCGTTCCTTGGCGGATGGCCGACATTCTAAGGAGCCTTCCCTTGGCGGTTTTGCGCGCTGCGACGTAGCCTGCGTCACATGGGCATGTTCAACGTTCCGGGCGTTTCGATTCCGCGGGCAGCAGTTTTTGCCAGCGTTCCGGATACACGGCACCCCCTTCCGACCACCAAACCGTCCCCGTCCAGATCCCTCCCTTCCGACTGCCGTCAGAAAAAAAGAGCCGAACCGCCGTGTAGGGCTGAGGTTTGGTATTGGCGGCGTCATAAATTGGATTCTTTGGATCTCCCATGCGCGCCCCCATCGCCCAGAACCGCCTCAATGGATGCGTGTCAGCGTTCGTAGTGGAAAGCACTATATATGGGCCGAGCGATTCCTTTTTCGATAACACCTTTTCCATCAGATACTTACGATTATAGAAACTCTCTGGCCAGGTTTGGTCATCCGGAAAAAAATTCTCCCTGGCGCGGGCATCCGCTGGCGTTTCGCTGCCCGATAATACAATAATGGTCATACCTGATCAACGTACCATGCCTTCCACTGGCAGGGACCGCCCTGACCCTCCATCGTTTTCCCCACGCATTTCTGCTCAGTCCCACCAGTAGGATATCACTATGGATAAGCCCAAAGCCTCTGCCGCCGTTCGCGCCGCCAAACTCGCCCGTCCCGAGGACGCGCTTAAAACGGTCATTAACGGCGCCAGCCCGTCACCCGAAGAACGGGACCGGGCGCTCGAGATCCTCGAAGCCATGCTCGCACTGCGCAACGGCAACTTCGCCGCGCGACTGCCAGCCGGTTGGACGGGGGTCCACGGCAAGATCGCCGACGCCTTCAACGATGTCGCCTCCATGAACAAGCGGCGCGCCGACGAGACGACCCGCATCTGCCGCGTGGTGGGCAAGGAAGGAAAGCTGAAGCAGCGCATCCGCGTGCCGGGCCTGGTCGGCGGCTGGGGCGATGAAGTGGAGATGCTCAATGGGCTCGTCGATGACCTGGTGTGGCCGGTGACGGAGGTGACCCGGACCATCGGTGCCGTGGCCAAGGGCGACTTGAGCGAATCGATGGCCCTGGACGTGGATGGACGGCGGCTGGAGGGCGAGTTCCTGCATTCGGCGAAGCTCGTGAACCGCATGATCGACCAGCTTTCAGTCTTCACTTCCGAAGTGACCCGCGTGGCGCGCGAAGTGGGCACCGAAGGCAAACTCGGCGGCCAGGCCCAGGTCAAGAACGTCTCCGGCGCATGGAAGGAACTGACCGAGAGCGTGAACCTGATGGCGGTCAACCTCACGGCGCAGGTGCGCAACATCGTGGACGTGACCATCGCGGTGGCCCAATGGCGACCTTTCCAAGAAGATCACCGTGGACGTGCGCGGCGAGATTTTGCAGCTCAAGGAAGCAATCAACACCATGGTCGATCAATTGCGTTCCTTCGCTTCCGAAGTGACGCGCGTCGCGCGCGAAGTCGGCACCGAAGGACGACTCGGCGGGCAGGCGGTGGTCCCCGGCGTGGCGGGCACATGGAAGGATCTGACCGACTCGGTGAACGCCATGGCGTCGAACCTTACCGCCCAGGTCCGAAATATCGCGGCCGTGACCACTGCCGTGGCGCGCGGCGACCTTTCCCCGCAAAATCACGGTCGAGGTGAAAGGCGAGATTCTGGAATTGAAGGAGACGATCAATACCATGGTCGACCAGCTCAACGGTTTTGCGGCCGAGGTCACTCGGGTGGCTCGCGAAGTGGGCACGGAGGGCAAGCTGGGGGGCCAGGCGCAAGTGTCGGGCGTGGCTGGCACCTGGAAGGATCTCACGGATAACGTGAACTCGATGGCGTCGAACCTCACCGGCCAGGTGCGCAACATCGCCGACGTGGCTACGGCTATCGCGCGCGGCGACCTTTCCCGCAAGATCACCGTGGACGTGAAGGGCGAAATTCTGGAGCTAAAGAACACCATCAATACGATGGTCGATCAGCTCAACGCCTTTGCTTCCGAAGTGACTCGCGTCGCGCGTGAAGTGGGCACGGAGGGCAAGCTGGCGGCCAAGCCATCGTTCCTGGCGTCGGTGGCACGTGGAAGGATCTCACCGACAATGTGAACTCCATGGCGTCGAACCTCACCGGCCAGGTGCGCAATATTGCCGACGTGGCGACCGCCATCGCCAAGGGCGATCTATCGTCCAAGATCACCGTCGAGGTGAAAGGCGAGATTTTGGAGCTGAAGAACACCATCAACACGATGGTCGACCAGCTCAACGCCTTCGCCGCCGAGGTGACCCGTGTCGCGCGCGAAGTCGGCACCGAAGGCAAACTCGGCGGCCAGGCCGAAGTGCAGGGCGTCGCCGGCACATGGAAGGATCTCACCGACAACGTGAACTTCATGGCGAACAACCTCACCGCCCAGGTGCGCAATATCGCCGACGTGGCCACGGCCATCGCACGCGGCGACCTTTCTCGCAAGATCACCGTGGACGTGAAAGGGGAGATCTTGGAACTCAAGAATACCATCAATACCATGGTGGATCGGCTGAACGCTTTCGCTTCCGAAGTGAGCCGCGTGGCGCGCGAGGTCGGCACCGAGGGCAAGCTTGGCGGACAAGCGGAAGTGGGTGGCGTCGCCGGCACGTGGAAGGATCTGACCGATAACGTCAACTCGATGGCGTCGAACCTCACGGCGCAAGTACGCAACATCGCCGACGTCGCTACCGCCGTGGCGCGTGGCGACCTTTCCCGCAAGATCACCGTCGACGTGAAAGGCGAAATCCTCGAGTTGAAGGAGACAATCAACACGATGGTCGATCAGCTCAACGGCTTCGCCTCCGAGGTGACTCGCGTCGCCCGCGAAGTCGGCACCGAAGGCAAACTCGGCGGCCAGGCGCAGGTGCGCGGCGTGGCGGGCACGTGGAAGGATCTCACCGACAACGTGAACTCCATGGCCTCGAATCTCACCGGCCAGGTCCGCAACATCGCCGACGTGGCGACCGCCATCGCCAAGGGCGACCTCTCCCGCAAGATTACCGTCGACGTGAAAGGCGAGATTCTGCAACTCAAGGAAACCATGAACACCATGGTGGATCAGCTCAACGCCTTCGCCGCCGAGGTGACCCGCGTCGCCCGCGAAGTGGGCACCGAAGGCAAGCTCGGCGGCCAGGCCGAGGTGCAGGGCGTCGCCGGCACGTGGAAGGATCTCACGGACAACGTGAACTCGATGGCGAACAATCTCACCACGCAGGTGCGCAACATCGCCGAGGTGACGACCGCGGTCGCGCGCGGCGACTTGTCGCGCAAGATCAGCGTCGATGTGAAGGGCGAGATCCTGGAGTTGAAGAACACCATCAACACCATGGTCGATCAGCTCAATGCCTTCGCCTCCGAGGTCAGCCGCGTGGCGCGCGAAGTCGGCACCGAAGGCAAGCTGGGCGGCCAGGCCGAAGTGGGCGGTGTCGCGGGCACGTGGAAGGATTTGACGGACAACGTCAACTCCATGGCCTCGAACCTGACTTCGCAGGTGCGCAACATTGCCGAAGTGACCATCGCCGTGGCCAATGGCGACCTTTCCAAAAAGATCACCGTGGACGTACGCGGGGAGATTCTCGAGCTGAAGGAAACGATCAACACCATGGTCGACCAGCTCCGCTCCTTCGCCGCGGAAGTGACCCGCGTGGCGCGCGAAGTGGGCACGGAAGGCAAGCTCGGCGGCCAGGCGCAGGTGCCCGGCGTAGCCGGCACGTGGAAGGATCTCACGGATAACGTCAACTCCATGGCCTCCAATCTCACCGGCCAGGTGCGCAACATTGCCGACGTGGCCACGGCCATCGCGCGGGGCGACCTCTCGCGCAAGATCACCGTGGACGTGAAAGGCGAGATTCTGCAACTCAAGGAGACCATGAACACCATGGTCGACCAACTCAGCGCCTTCGCCTCGGAAGTGACGCGCGTCGCCCGCGAAGTCGCACCGAGGGCAAGCTCGGCGGCCAGGCGCAGGTCTCCGGTGTCGCGGGCACGTGGAAGGATCTCACGGACAACGTGAATTCCATGGCGGCCAATCTCACCGGCCAGGTCCGCAACATCGCCGAAGTGACCATCGCGGTGGCCAACGGCGACCTTTCCAAGAAAATCACCGTGGACGTGCGCGGGGAGATTCTGCAGCTCAAGGAAACGATCAATACCATGGTCGATCAGTTGCGTTCCTTCGCTTCCGAAGTGACGCGGGTCGCGCGCGAAGTCGGTACCGAAGGCAAGCTCGGCGGCCAGGCGCTCGTGCCCGGCGTGGCCGGCACCTGGAAGGATCTCACCGACTCCGTCAATGCCATGGCGACGAACCTCACGGCGCAAGTCCGCAACATCGCGGAAGTGACCACCGCCGTTGCGCGCGGCGACCTCTCGCGCAAGATTACCGTGGACGTGCGCGGGGAAATTCTCGAGCTGAAGAACACCATCAACACCATGGTCGATCAGCTCAACGCCTTTGCCTCGGAGGTAAGCCGCGTCGCGCGTGAAGTCGGCACCGAAGGCAAGCTCGGCGGCCAGGCTCAGGTCTCGGGCGTCGCCGGTACCTGGAAGGATTTGACGGACAACGTGAACTCGATGGCCTCGAATCTCACCGGCCAGGTGCGCAAACATTGCGGAGGTGACCATCGCGGTGGCCAATGGCGACCTTTCCGCAAGATCACCGTGGACGTGCGCGGCGAGATTTTACAGCTCAAGGAAACGATCAATACCATGGTCGAGCAGTTGCGCTCCTTTGCCTCGGAAGTGACGCGGGTGGCCCGCGAAGTCGGCACCGAGGGCCGTCTCGGCGTGCAAGCCGTGGTGCCCGGTGTGGCCGGCACCTGGAAGGATCTCACCGACTCGGTCAACGCCATGGGCTCGAACCTCACGGCGCAGGTGCGCAACATCGCCGAAGTGACGACGGCGGTCGCCCGCGGCGATCTCTCGCGCAAGATCACCGTCGACGTGAAAGGCGAAATCCTCGAGCTGAAGAACACCATCAACACGATGGTCGATCAGCTCAACGCCTTCGCCGCCGAGGTGACACGCGTGGCCGCGAAGTGGGCACCGAAGGCAAGCTCGGCGGGCAGGCGCAGGTCCCCGGCGTGGCGGGCACGTGGAAGGATCTCACCGACTCGGTGAACGTCATGGCGGCCAATCTCACCGACCAGGTGCGCGGGATCGTGAAAGTGGTGACCGCCGTGGCGGACGGCAATCTCCGCCAGCGGCTCGCCGTGCAGGCGAAGGGCGAGGTTGCCGCGCTCGCGGAAACGATCAACAACATGACCGATACGCTGGCCATCTTTGCCGACCAGGTGACCAATGTCGCCCGCGAGGTTGGCGTGGAAGGCCGGCTCGGCGGCCAGGCGAATGTCCCCGGCGCCGCCGGCACGTGGAAGGACCTCACCGGCAACGTCAACCTCCTCGCCGCCAATCTCACCACGCAAGTGCGCGCCATCGCGGAAGTGGCCACCGCGGTGACGAAAGGCGATCTCACTCGTTCCATCCAGGTGGAAACCCGCGGCGAAGTCGCGGAGTTGAAGGACAACATCAACACGATGATCGACAACCTGCGGGTGACCACGGAGCGCAACCAGGAGCAGGACTGGCTGAAGACGAACGTGGCCAAGTTCACGCGCAATTTGCAGGGCCAGCGCGATCTTTTCACCGTCGGCCAGATGCTGCTCTCCGAGCTGGCGCCGCTCGTGGCCGCCCAGCAAGGCACGGTGTATCAAATGACCACCGGCGAAGGCGGCGAGCCGCTGCTCCGCCTGCTCGCGGCCTATGCGACCCGGCCGGACCAGGCGGAACGCCTCGGGGTCGGCGATGGTCTCGTGGGACAATGCGCCCGGGAAAAGCAGCGCATCCTGCTGGCCAATATCCCGGCTTCCTACACCCCGGTGCACTCCAGCCTCGGAGAAGCGCTGCCGGCGAGCATCGTGGTACTGCCTGTGCTCTTTGAAGGCGAAACGAAGGCCGTCATCGAACTGGCCTCGCTCCACGCCTTTACCGACGCCCATCTGAACTTCCTCGAACAGCTCACCCAGTCGATCGGCGTGGTGCTCAACACCATCGAGGCGACGATGCGCACGGAAGGCCTGCTGCAACAGAGCCAGCAGCTCACCGCGGAATTGCAATCCGGCCAAAAGGAATTGCAGCAGACGAACGAGGAACTGGAGCAAAAGGCCCAGCAACTCGCCGAGCAAAACGCCGAGGTCGAACGCAAGAACAAGGAAATCGAGCAGGCCCGCAGCGCACTCGAGGAAAAAGCCGCGGAGCTGGCGCTAACCTCGAAGTACAAGTCGGAGTTCCTGGCCAACATGTCGCACGAGTTGCGCACGCCGCTGAACTCGATCCTCATCCTCGGCCAGCAGCTCGCCGAGAATGGCGCGGGCAACTTGAGCGACAAGCAGGTCGATTTCGCCCGCAACATCCACTCCGCCGGCGCGGATCTGCTCAACCTGATCAACGACATCCTGGATCTTTCCAAGATCGAGTCGGGCACGGTCGCGGTCGAAGCCGAGGAAATCACCTTCACCTCCTTGCGCGAATCGGTGGAACGCAACTTCCGCCATATCGCGGACAACAAGAACCTGCCCTTCGTCCTCGAGTTCGACCCGAATCTGCCGCGGCACTTCACCACCGACTCGAAGCGCCTCCAGCAGATCATCTCAAGAACCTGCTTTCGAATGCCTTCAAGTTTCACCGCCCAGGGCCAGGTGAGCATGCACGTGCACGCCTCGGCCGAAGGCTGGAGTTCGGATCATCCCGTGCTGAAGCGCGCGCCCAGCGTGATTGCGCTGGCGATCAGCGACACCGGGATCGGCATCGCACCGGAGAAGCAGCGGTTGATCTTCGAGGCGTTCCAGCAAGCGGACGCAGGCACTTCGCGCAAGTATGGCGGCACTGGTCTCCGGCCTCGCCATCTCCCGCGAACTGGCCACCCTGCTGGGCGGCGAAATCCGCCTGACCAGCGTCCCGCACGAAGGCAGCACCTTCACGCTCTACCTGCCGCTGAACTACATCGGGCCCGCCGCCGCGGACCATCCGCGTCGCCGGCTCCATGCACAGCGCGCAGACCACCGTCCACGCTGCCCACCATGCCGGTCCCCCGCGAAGAAGAGATCGCCGATGATCGCGACTCGCTCCAGCCCGGCGACACGACGCTGCTCATCGTGGAGGATGATCCCCACTATGCCCGCGTCCTGCTCGGCCTGGCGCGGGACAAGGGGTTTCAAAGCCCTCGTCGCCATGCGCGGGCCAGCAGGCCCTGACGCTGGCGCGCCAGTACCAGCCGACGGCCATCACCCTCGACATTTTCCTGCCCGACATGCTCGGCTGGACCGTGCTGAACAATCTGAAATTGGATCCGGCCACGCGTCACATTCCCGTGCAGATCATTTCGCTGGATGAAGAACGCCAGCATGGGCTTTCGCACGGCGCGTTCTCCTACATGGTCAAGCCCGCCACCACCGAAGACCTCGACGTGGCCTTCGACCGCATCAAGGACCTTCGCCGCACCGCGCAAGAAGCGGCTGCTGGTGGTCGAGGACAACGATCTGGAACGGGCAGAGCATCGTCGAGTTGCTCGATCACGATGACATCGAAATCACCACGGTGGACACCGGCCAGGCGGCGCTCGAGGCGTTGCTCGACAAGCCTTTCGACTGCGGCGTGCTCGATCTTCGCCTGCCGGACATGACCGGCTTTGAGCTCCTCGACCGCATCCAGGCGGAAACGAACCTGCGCGATGTTCCGATCGTGGTCTTCACCGGCAAGGAACTTTCCCGCGAGGAGGAGAGCCATCTCAAGACGGTCGCGAAGAGCATCGTGCTCAAGGACGTGCAATCGCCCGAGCGTCTGCTCGACGAAACGGCGCTGTTCCTTCACCGCGTCGTGGCCAATCTGCCCGAAGCGAAGCGCCACATGCTCGAGCAATTGCACCGCTCGAATGAAGCGCTGCGCGGGCGGAAGGTGCTCATCGTCGACGACGACGCGCGCAACATTTTCGCGCTCTCCATCGTCCTGGAAAACCAGGAGATGGAAATCGTCAGCGCGACCAATGGCCGCCACGCCATTGAGCTGATTGAAAATACGCCCGATCTCTCTATGGTACTCATGGATATCATGATGCCCGAGATGGACGGCTACGAAACGATGCGCCGCATCCGCAACAATGCGCGCTTCCGTTCCTGCCGATCCTCGCACTCACCGCCAAGGCGATGAAAGGCGACCGCGAGAAATGCCTCGAAGCCGGCGCCAGCGATTACATTGCGAAACCCGTGAACACCGATCAACTGCTCTCCCTCCTGCGCGTCCTGGTTGCACCGGTAGTTCCACCACGCATGGAAAAACTCGTTTCCATTCTACTCGTCGACGACGATCCGAAGAACTTGATGGTGCTCGAGGACCATCCTGAATTCTCCGGATTACCGGCTGATCAAGGCCGCGTCGGCCGACGAAGCGCTCATGGCGCTGATGAATTTTGAGGTTTGCGGCGATCGTGCTGGATGTGCAGATGCCGGGCATGAGCGGGCTGGAACTGGCCCGGCTCATCAAGCAGCGCAGGAAGACCCAGCACGTTCCGATTCTGTTTCTCACCGCCTACTACCAGGAGGATGAGCACGTCGTCCTCGGCTACGACGCGGGGGCGCGGTCGATTACATCACCAAGCCGGTCAATCCCGCGGTGCTGCGCTCGAAGATCGGCGTCTTCATCGATCTCTTTCGCAAGACCACCGCGCTCGCCGAGATGAACCGGGCCATGGAAGCGGAAATGATCGAGCGGCAGCAGGCCGAGGAGCGTTTCCGCATGGTGGTCGAGACCGCGCCGAATGCCATGGTGATGATCGCGGCGGACGGGCAGATCCTGCTGGTCAATTCGCGCACCGAGTCGCTCTTCGGCTACGATCGCGATGAGTTGATCTGCCAGCAAATCAGCGTGCTCATCGCCGAGGATGCGCTGCACGATTTCGAACCCGCCCGCGTGCCCCGCGAACTGGTCGGCAAGCGCAAGAACGGCACGACGGTGCCGATCGAACTCGGGCTCAGCCAATTTCGGTCCGCCGATGGCGTTTTCAAGCTCGCTTCCTTCGTCGACATTACGAGCGCAAGCGCGCCGAAGCCGCCTGCGGGCCGCAAACGCGGAACTGGAAGCCAAGAATGCGGAATTGCGCCGCCAGGCCGAGGATCGCGTGCGGCGGATGCGGGCGGAGGCCGCCAAAGCCGAAGCCGACGCGGCGCGCGAGCGTTCGGCCTTCCTGGCGGAGGCGAGCAGTGTGCTCGCCTCATCGTTCGACTATTGCGAAATGTTCACCGCTCTCGCCCGGCTGCTCATCCCGAATTTCGCGGACTGCTGCATTGTCGACCTGGTGCAGGATGACGGCTCGCTCCTGCCGATCGTCGTGGCGCACAAGGACAAGGCTCTCGAGCGCCGGATCAACGAGTTTCGCGAAGCTTTCCCGACGCGCATCGACGATGGCCGCGGTGTCGCCGCCGCGCTGGAAGGAGCGGGCCTGCCGGTGCTCTGCAAGCAGTTCGGGGAAAAGCAAATGGCGGCTTTTGCGCGGGTGCTGGCGGAGGAGGAAGCGGTCAAGCATCTCGAAATTCGGTCCTATATGGTCGTAGCCATGAAAGCCCGGGGCCGCACCCTGGGGCGGGCTGTGTTTCGTCAGCAGAACGGAACGCCGCTACAACGACGCAGATCTGTCGCTCGCCGAGGAACTGGCCGAACGCGCCCGGTCTCGCGCTCGACAACAGCCGCCTCTACGCAGAATCCCGCCAGGCACGCGAAGCGGCGGAGGCCGCCAATGCGGCAAAAGACCGTTTCCTGGCGATGCTTTCCCACGAACTGCGCACGCCGCTCTCCCCGGTGCTGCACGCCACCACGCTGCTGGAGGAACAGGATTGCCCCGAACCCATGCGCGCCACGCTGGAAACGATCCGTCGCAATGTGCAACTCGAAGCGCGGTTGATCGACGACTTGCTGGATCTCGCCCGCATCCGCAACGGCAAGCTTCAGCTCCAGTCCGAGCCGGTCGAAGCGCACGATTTGCTGCGCCGCGCGGTGGACATCTGCCAGGCGGATATTACCACGCGCCACCTCCAGCTCACGCTCGACCTGCGCGCCACGCACACCACTCTCGAAGCCGACCCCGCCCGCATCCAGCAGATCTTTTGGAATCTCATTAGCAATGCGGTGAAATACACGCCGGCCGGCGGCACGATCGCCTTGCGCACGGAGGATGACGAAAGCGCCGGCGCCTTGCGGGTCGAGGTCGCGGACTCGGGCGTCGGCATCGAATCCGTCCGGCTGGAAAGTATCTTCGACGCCTTTGAACAAGCCAACAGCGGCCGCTCCGGCGGCCTCGGTCTTGGCCTCGCCATCTGCCGCGCCCTGGCCGCTCTCCACGGCGGCCGAATCGAGGCGCGGAGCGGCGGCGCGGGCCCAAGGCGCCAT
>JBBCHV010000048.1:0-359965 GCA_037200205.1 Chthoniobacter sp. | reverse complement strand
TTGCTCATAGGCGGTGAGACCCGCTACGGAAATGCCAATTCATAAAGGCGCTGGTTCGGAGCCGCTGTCGCTCGTTCTTTAAGTACGGGGTCCGCCACGCGTTCGGGTTTGATCGTGATGACCTCCAGCTTGTTTATCAACCGTTCCACATCGAGGCCCAGTGGAAGACCAGTAAAGTAGCTGTCGCGCGCCATATAGTCCAATTTATCGGCGTCGATTGGACCGCAGATGACACCGGCAAGGTAGCCAGCCCGTAAGCCCCGCCAGGAACCAAGTAGCCGCGCAACAATTCCAATAGGCAACTCCTCTCGATTTGTGATCGGTGCGCGAAACCTTGGGTGCTCAAAGATTTTTCGCAATGGTTCGCTCAATACTAAAAGAACAGCCACAGCTTCCGATGTGATGTTTTTACATTTCCAGCGCCCACGAATTGTTGCTTGCAAGATATTGCGTAAGAGCGTAAAATCATTGGCGTGCGCTCGCTCAATTAACGGTTCACTCGCGTGGCTGAACGGGCCATGACCGGTATCATGAAAAAGTGCTGCGAGCCGGATAGTATGGCGATCATCGTCATCCGGGAGGGGGACGTCCGGATCAGGGTCCGAACCAAATTCCTGATGATAACGCGCATTCTTGAGAAGGGCGTTTATCATCCGGTTGGCGACCTCCACGACGCCCAATGTGTGGCCCAAGCGATCATGTGTGGCCCCGGTATAGACGGCGTGTGCCATGCCTAATTGCCGCACTCCGCGCAAACGTTTGAAGCAAGGGACTATCAAGGATTGCCACTTCCCACTCAAACAACTCGATCGGACCGAGTACGGGATCGGTGAACGTTTTTGGAAATGCGATACGTTCGCTGGATAGCGTCTCCAGATTGGAGACGATTTGCGAGGACCACTCCGTTGCGATCTCTTCGCACGCAGTCCACAAGGCGGGAATTTTCTCCGCCAAGTGCGAACGCAATGCCTTTGCGTCCATCAACGCGGCCATTCAGTCGTCAAACGCCTCTGGAGGGTTCATGAATTCATTGGCTCAAGTCGGCGTTCCGCTTCCTGAAGAGATTTCCGCAGAGCACTTCCGAGCGTGATTGCTTCACTTTCAGGAAGACCCAGCCGTGCCAGCCAGTGACGCGCAACTCGTTTTGATACTGCAACGTCAGAACGCACGTAAGAAGGATTCGGGTCAGATGTCATTTTGCCTTCCGTTGCAAGCTTTTGAATTTGTGCCGCTTCAAGGCAGGTCAGCCCGCAAGCGGTTTCGACGAAATGCAGTTGTTGGCGCACAAAATCGGGCAACAACCCCTGGTCAACTACGTCCTTGAGTGCGTAGTCGAATACGCCAGGGCCAGTTGGGATTTCTCGCTCGTCATTGCCGCTAATAATCCAACTCGAATAAATGATCTGCATCGCGCGAAGGAGAGGATTCATAGGATTGGTACGTTCGCTTTGGATATTGTGAGTTGACCGCGAGGCCCGGAAAAGCCTCCGGCATGCTGGGGCACACAATACCTGCTACTCACGAAATCCGTCAATACAATATATTGTGGGTCATCTACCGTCTGGAAACGGCCCAATAAATGAGTGCATCAGATCGCGATATGGGGCACATTATGCCTACAATGCCTTTCAGATTTGGGTTCTCACTGTCGAGCGCCAGCATCGAATCAGGCTGTCAGAGGATGCAGTCACCGCAATCCCGTGGCTGAATCCAAAGCAAACCACGAATGGACTGGGATTTATGGGCGCCTTCGGTCAATTGCAGATCGCGCCGGAGCCAATGGAAACGGCTTTCGCGCAACAACTGACAGCGGCTTTAGAGTCTGCACCAGCGGACGCATCAGAAGCGTCTGCGCCGTGGATGGATTTTGCCCGATTTGCCGCCACTCGATGGCCGATCACCTTTGTTTGCGAGCAGGGTCGTAAGAGAATGACATTCGTTCTTCCGAAGGAGGCGCGTGATTTGGGATTGGTGCCGGGGAGGCGGCTCGTCCGCGGTGGTTTTCGTGAGCGGAAATGTTGTCGAAGTCTGGAAGGGACCGGACTGGGTTGCACACCTGCGGCAGTTACGTCGGGAACTCGACGCGGTGACTGACAATGCCGCCGATGCTCTCGCACAGCGCACGGCATAATAGGGTCGAAATACCCCGCAATTATTTCGGACAGTTTCGGACACTGAAACTTCGTAATGCTGCGCGATTCTGCAAAGACTGCCAATGATCGGAGTGCAACTAAGCCTCTGAATTGCGACAGTTTGCGCAGGTTTCGCGCAGATTAGCGAAGTCGCGGAAACGGGTTCGAATCCCGTTAGGGTCGCCATCCCCATCAACGACTTACGTTGATGACGGCGATTTATTGGAAAGAAATTGGAAACTTTCCAGGGGATTTGGGGGCTGCGCAACGCCTTGGTCAACGCAGACCCGGTCACTCCCAAAACCCATCCCGGCGCGTGACGCCGTTGACTTCGAGGAGGGCTTTATGAAGCTCTCCGCGGATTCGCAGGCCGCCCACGCTTGGTCAAAGCAGGCTCGGTCTCCGTTAAAATCTACACTGGCCAGATCGGCCAGTACCAGACTTTCACCGTGTATTGGCGGGCTGCCGGTCGCTCACACCGGAAGACCTTTTCGCACGAGAAGGAGGCGCTGAAGTTCGCCCGGGAGCAGGCGGAGAAGCTTGCCGCCGGCCAGGTCCAATCGCCCTCGATTTCGGCAGTCGAGGTTTCCACGTTCCGCGAGGCGGAACGCCGCCTCGGTGACACGGCCCCGGTCCACGTTGCCGCCGGCGAGTACGCGAACGCTGTCCGGCGGCTCGGTGATGCCGCGACGCTCAACCAAGCCGTCGAGTTCTTCCTCAACAATTCGATCCGGCCCGAGCTTCGGCCCACGGTGTCGGAGGTCGTCGAAGAGTTCGTCTCCACCAAGCAAAGTGACGGCCTCAGCCCGCGCTACGTCGAGGATGTGACCTGGCGGCTCCGGCGCTTCGCGAAGGATTTTCGGGGTGAACATCGAGCACGTTACCACGCGCGATCTGGACGCGTGGTTGCGCAAGCTGAACCACCGGCCTCGTGACGCGGGGACAATTTTCGCAAGCATATCGTCACGTTGTTCAACTTCGCCCGCAGCCGCGGCTACCTGCCGCGCGACCGCGAGACAGAGGCGCGCTGGCTGGAGAAACCGAAGATCAAATCCGGATCGGTCGGGGGGCCGGAAGGCGCGCCACCACCGCCGCCGCCAATAATCACAATCGGCGGAATTGGATTTGGCGGACCCTGATTCACCGGAGGCGGCCATGGCCCCCAGTTCCCACCCGAACTGACCGGCACAATGGGACCGTTCACGCCATCCGTGGCATCCGGCCAAGGTTCATCCGTCCAATCGATGGCGAGAAATTCGGCGGCTCCGAAATCGCCATTCTTCACGACCCACCGGTGCTGCACGCTGCTGGCGTCGGTCTGGGCAATGAACCAGAGATACCATGGCGTGTAGTAGAGCCATTTGCGCCAGGCTTCACGACGCACCGCCCGGCCTTTGGTCTGCGCGAGGTCACGCGCCTGGAACCAATTCAGATTCTTCATGCATCGGGGATGAGGTCGCGCACCATGGCGACAACAAAGGTACGGGAAGTGCCCCGGAGAATGGTCGGGCCGATCCCGTAAGGGTTGTGCTCCGCCCACTGAAACTCAGCGAGCGCGTTGAACTGTGTGCCGGCATCGTCCTCGTTGTCGCTGAGCGCCGCATTGAGGGCATCGCTCACCAGCGTGACCGCCACACGGTAGGCGGCCGTGTCGCCCGAGCCAAGACGCTCCCAGGCTGTCCCTTCCACAAGCACGAGCTCCGGCTCGAATTGTTTGAGGGCAAACTTCAGGCGTCGCGAGATCGAGATCGCAACCGACACCGTTCTTCATGAACCGGAGGTGGAATACGACCGTGTCGCCGCGCTTGAACCAGAGCAGCGGATCGCTGCTCGCGGCGAACGTGCCGCTGCTCAAGGAAACCAGGCGCGATTCGAGGTCAATATACACTTCCGCCTCGCTGTCCTGCGCTTGGCTGGCTGCCTCGATGCCCATGGTGAAGAGCACCGGGGCGCTGACGCCGCTGGCGTTGCCCGCCCGCAGCGAAAACTCATAGACGCCCGGCACGGTGGCCGCACCGTGAATGCGTCCCGTGGCAGGATCGAACCGGATACCCGCAGGCAGCGGCGTGCACAGCCAGTAGGTTGGCGTATTGTCCGCCCACGGCTGGAAAGCCCAGGTCTGCCACTGGCGGTAGCCGAGCACGCTTTGCGTGGTGGTGATGATGGGAATACTCATCGCCGATGGTTACTGGATGGTGGCCTTCGCCCCTGTCATGGAGACGAAAACGGCGCCCTTGGCTCCGCTCGCGGAATCCTCGGTATCGAATTGCGCGAATGGCGAAATTGGGGCGAAGAAGGAGCGGCTGGCGCCGCTGTCCAGATGTTGTAGAGAAGCTGATCGGCGCTCAGCGAATCGTCGATATTGTGCCGAATAGCCACGCCGAAGTGATGCTCGATCTTCGTGTCGGAAAGGATGAGTCGCTCGGCGAGAAGCGGAGTCGCGCTCCAAACCACGTTCTGGAGGTTGATGGCCGTGGGCGCGGGCACGATGTCCTGCGGAGCCGTGCCAGTCTCGATCTTGAGCACGTACTCGCAGCGCGTGGTGGCGAGCAGCGTGCGCAAGGCCAACTTCAACTCCAACTCGAAGGCGGTGCCCGGCGTGAGCATCTGCTCACTGACAAAGAACATGAACAACTCGCGTTCCATGTCCGCGGGGGGAAATAGGAATGGCTCTGGCCTTCGCGATTGACCTGGTACCAAGCGCGGCCATCACTACCCATGAACCCGCCCGTCGCCAGCGTCACGCTGCGATGACCAAACCCGGTGGTGAGCAGCACCGGCACGCCGCTGTTTTGGAAAACTTTGCCGGCATTAGCCGAAGAATCCGGCAACGCGCCGGAGAAATTCGTAACCGTCGCTTCGTGAATCGCCGGGAAAGAGCGCTCCGACGCGCTTTGGTGGCTGCCCGCTCTTGGGATCGTAGCCCGGGGAGAAACGCCCTGGAAATACGTCGTTGAAGTCGTCGATGGGAAATTCCAATGGAGTGCCCGTGGTGTTTTGCGGGAGTCGCGGGATTGGTGAATGGCAGGCGCGCTTCGATGGCGGAGACACGAGCCGTCAGGACCGCAATGGGCATCCAGCAGCCCCGATGATCTGGTCCATCGTGTGAGTATGGGCCAGGAAGGCGCTCCGCGGTCCGGCGGTTGAGATGGTGACGGCCAGGCTGTTGACCAGTGGCGGCGGATTCGCTTGTGGAAAATCCAGCACGACCTCGTTATCGCTGGGAATCGTGACCGTGAAATCCGTGCCGCAGATGAGAAGATGCCCGCCGTTGGTGTTCTGCCGCACCGTGAGGTGAAAGGCGGCCGTGCCGAGATTGTGCGGGAAGGAGAAGGAATGATGATTCCCGTCCCCGAACGCGGAGACGTAGTGCTGAACTCCGAAAATGATCTGGTCCCGCGTGAAGGGGATATAATCGCGCGGCGTGGGGGGACGCAGCCAGTCGATGGGCTGGACGGTGCCCAGCTCCGAAAAGATCTGCTCCCGGAGAATCGTCACCGGTTGCTGTACGAACGTGTCGATGCGGCCCGGGATGGACGGGTCCGACGCGTCTTTGTCGTCATCGACAATCTCGAGTTCGATCTCCAATGGCACCGTGATTTGCGCCGTATTGCGCAACGCGCTGCACAACACCTCGCGGTCGAGAGGCAATGTGAACGTGAGCACGCCGGCTGCTTGTTCGGGCTGTGAAGAACGAAAGGAGTGGTTCCTCACACAGCTCCGCAAAGGCAAGCGAATGACGCGACGCGACTACGAGAAGCAGTTCGGCGTCTCAATCGCCACGGCGAAGCGAGATCTAGCGACTCTCTCGGTTGCGATGAGATTCGAGGGTGCGGGTGAGGAGGGATACTATCGCTTGCGATAGCCGTTGCTGATTGAGCGGATCGAACGCTTCGTTTCGACCCACCGGAGTCTGCGGTTCCGGCGGGGGAGACCTCCACAGTAGAGAGTGTGGCGTTCTCGCGAAACCCCAGATTTGTGGGTGTGTATTCGGTTGCAGTGGCAGCCTCACAGCCAAGAGATGATGACTTAACTGCGTTGCGTTCATGCCTACATTTTGGGAACCTCGGGCCTGCTGCTTAAATTGTGCCCCTGCGACTGAGGGGCGAGTCACTCATAGATCATTTTTGAATGCCGAAGACTACGAAACCGAATACACCAAATCTGACGCTGCTCGGGAAAAGCGATTCCGACATCCCGCGCTCCCCAACCTCGGCGACCCTTGAAACTTTTCAGAACGCGTATTCGCGGCGGGACTACTGGATTCGGTTTGAGAGCACTGACTTCACATCTCTCTGCCCGGTGACGGGACAACCGGATTTCGCGAGCATCACGATCGACTACGTGCCCGACAAGTTGTGCATCGAGACCAAGTCCTTTAAGTTTTATCTCTCATCGTTCCGGAATACGCGGAGTTTCAACGAGGAAATTGTGAACCGAATCCTGGAGGACTTGGTGGCTGCTTGCGCTCCTCGACAACTTTGGGTCCATGGCGAATTTGCTTCACGTGGTGGTATCGGTGTGACCGTTGAGGCCTTCCATCCCTCCACGGCCCAACGTCCAAGCAAATCGAACCAGAGGCAAACGCATCAAAAATCTGTATGAAAGTTGTTGTTCTACTCAGCGGCGGAATGGATTCAGTCACCGCGCTTTACGAAGCGCGCCAGCGCCACGAGGTGGTTGGTGCTGTAAGTTTCCATTACGGATCGAAGCACAACGACCGCGAGATTCCATTCGCGGCTCACCATGCCAGCAAACTTGGCGTGACGCATCGCGTGATATCGCTCGCGTTTATCGGCGAGTTGTTCAAGTCGGACCTGCTTCAATCTGGTGGGGAGATTCCAAAGGGGCACTACGAACAGCAGTCGATGAAGAAGACCGTCGTGCCATTTCGCAATGGCATCATGCTCTCGATCGCTGCGGGATTTGCCGAAAGCTTGGAAGCTCATGGCCTCGTGATCGCAGCTCATGCCGGCGATCATGCAATTTACCCGGACTGTCGCGAGGATTTCATGAAGTCGATGAGCGATGCAATTCGTCTCGGCACCTATGCACAGGTGGAAGTTCTGCGCCCCTTCATCGCGATGACGAAAGCGGATATCGCCGCGCGGCAGGGTACCGACCTCGGAGTGGACTATTTGCACACCTGGTCGTGCTACGTCGGCGGAGAGACGCACTGTGGCGAATGCGGAACCTGCGTGGAGCGCCGTGAGGCATTCATCCTCGCCAGTGTTCCCGATCCCACCCACTACGTGAGCACATCGCCGCTTCCACCGCGGCCGCCCGCCGCATAGTTCTGGATGTTCATTTCCGAGATCTTTTACTCGATCCAAGGCGAAGGCGAACTGACCGGCGTTCCGTCTGTCTTCGTGCGCACTTCGGGCTGCAATTTGCGCTGCCGTTGGTGTGACACGAAATACGCCTCATGGAACCCGGAAGGTGAGGAGATGAGTATCGAGGAGGTTGTCGAGCGAGTCGGAGCCTTCCCTGCGACCCACGTTGTTTTGACCGGTGGCGAACCGATGGTTGCCAAAGGCATTCACGACTTGGCGAAGCAGTTTCGAGACGCTGGGAAGCACATTACCATCGAGACTGCAGGAACGGTTGCGCCGGACGGCATCGCCTGCGACCTCGCTTCGTTGAGCCCGAAGCTTCACAACTCGACACCGTTGGAGGGTGAGATAACGGAGGGATGGCGTGAGCGTCACGAGAAGGTGCGACTTCAACCCGAGATTCTCCGTGAGTGGATTGAGCACCACCCTTTCCAACTAAAGTTCGTGGTCGAGCAGGCATCGAACATCGACGAAATCGAAACCCTTCTTGCGCAAATTGGCTGCCCGGTTCCTCCTTACAAGGTCCAATTGATGCCGCAAGGCGTTGATCTCAGCGCCATCCGCGGTCGCGATGAATCGCTCATCGACCTCTGCAAGCAGCATGGCTACCGCTATTGCAATCGCCTTCACATTGAACTTTTCGGGAATACCCGAGGAACCTGATTTAATGCCCTACCGAATCTGCAAAACCATCGACATCGAAAACGGCCACATGCTGTCCAAGCACCCGGACAAATGCCAATTTCCGCACGGTCATACTCGCAAAGTCGAATTTGTGCTTGAAGCGGCTCAACTCGATCAGAACGAGATGGTCTGCGACTTCAAAATCATAAAAGACGCCGTCGGCGATTGGTTGGACACATTCGACCATGCAATGTGCATGAACACGAGTGATTCAGCTTACGCGGAATTCAAACAACGGTACGGCGACCGTGTAATCGGATTCAACAATCAGGACCCGACCACCGAGGTGATGGCCCGAACCATCTTCGACCATGCATCCAGTGCCCTTCGCTCCTATGCACGGAATCAAGATGCGCGGTATCCGCTTCGAGTCGATACACGCCTGGTTGTCGTCCGGGTGTGGGAAACCGCCACCTCTTGGGCCGAATACTCAGAATGAAAGACGTTCAAAGTGGTCGTGACCAGCGCGGGGTTCCCATCGACCAGGTAGGCGTCTCCAACTTGCGCTACCCGATCCAGGTCATGGATCGCGACGGGAAGCCTTTCGCGACTGTAGCCGAGATTTCGATGTCGGTTCACTTGCCACATCACTTCAAAGGAACTCACATGAGCCGCTTCCTGGAGGTTCTCACACAGCACGAAGGCGAAGTGACGATGCGTACGCTCCCACTCATCCTGCACGACCTCAAGCAGCGACTCGATGCGGAGAGCGCGCATATCGAAGTGCGCTTTCCGTATTTCGTGACCAAGAACGCTCCAGCGACCGGTGCGCCTGCCAAGGTCGGGTGTGAATGCACCTTTCTTGGCGAATCGAACGGGAAAAAAGGACGACTTCGCCCTTCGGGTTGAGGTGCCAGTAACGACCCTTTGCCCGTGCAGCAAAGAGATCAGCGATTACGACACCGCCCAGTCGCCATAAACATGCCGGCCCAGCACCTCCGGCTCGGACTTGATTTCGCGTACCACGCGATGATCGCCGGTCATCATGCGCATATAAAAAGCCCGCACGGCCTCCGGGCCGCGACAGACCTCCGCATTTTGCCATGTCACGACGACGTCGGGATCGAGATATGTCAAAAGGCCATCGATATCACCCTTGGTGAAACTGGTCACGAGACCTTCGCGCAGTCGGCCGATGGCCGCCATCGCCTCGTCTGTGTCCGCCGGCGGTGCAGACTGGCCGAAGCTGGCCACGGCGAGGGCAAGGAAAACCCAAATGATGAGCTTGTTCATGTTGCTTCCGGTGGGGTCTAACGATGGACAGTTTGCAGCCAGCGAAGATATTCGACGAGCACTTTGTCCGCGGCAATCATGCGGCCGGGATGGAAGCGGAGCCCGGCCGAGCGATCCGCGTCTGCGCGCACGAACTCGCGAATGAAAAACCGGCGGATCATCGCGTCCAGCGGATCGATCCACAATTGGGCGAAGGAATTCTCCCGGCGCGGTATCCAGACGATATTGCGCACCCGCGTTCGATTCTGATCCAGAGGCGCAAAGCTGACCATTCCGTAGCTGACAGTCCGCCGGAACCTTGCGGTCACCAGGACCAGGTTTCCGCACCAGTTTTCCACGGTCATCTCCACCTCGGAACCGGAAAAAAAGCGGGTGAGCCGGTCGCGGAGCGACTGGCCGTCGACCCGGAAAGTGGCGCGCAGCCGCCAGGCAAAAGGATGCGGCGAGTCGACGATGGGCTCGCCGAGCAAGGAGCGGTCATGGGCGGTTCGGAAATGCTGCACGTCAAATCCGTTGGCACTGACCAGATACCAAGGGGCATCCACCGTGAACTCGAAGGGTCGCGCGGCGAGCAATTCGGCTTCGCTCTTTCCGGCGAAGAAAGGCAGCGGGGTACCGGCTTTCCGGACGATTGAAGAAGAAGACGTGCCCTCCTCGCTCGGCGACAGGAAAGCTGATTTGCCGGGCGAATGGGGGGATGACCGGCGAGGCCCCGATGTGCTCACAGCGCCCATCGCGCCCATACTCCCATCCGTGCAATGGACAGACGATGCGTCCCTCTCTCACGCAGCCCAGGGAAAGATCGGCCGCCATGTGGCTGCAGCGGCCGCTCAAAACCGCCACCGGCTGCCCGGGCGCTCGAAACGCGACGAAGGTGTGCCCCCCAGGGAGGTCAAATCGCCGCGGGTGGGCCGTGATGGCGGAAGCACTTCCGAAGTAATACCACGACGCGGGCGAAGGAGCGAATGGCTGAGGGCTTGCCTCATTTTCCGAAGCAGCGGAGAAATCGTTCAAGGCCGCCATGCAACCAACACCGCGATGTTTCATCAAGGATCGTCCTTTCCTCGCCTGGCCGGGCTGGCCGTTTCTGCGCGGCGCCGGGCTGCTTTCGGCGGTGAGCAGCGCGTGGTTCGCCTTTGTCTATGGGGGCTGCGATTGGATCACCGCGCACCGCACGCTACGTGTGCCGATTCATCTGCCCATCGAGCTTTCCATGCCGTTCATCCCCTCGGCGGTTCTCGTCTACATGAGCCTCTACCTGCTGTTTCTCGGCGGACCCTTCATCTTACGTGGCCAGCGGGAATTCACCGCGCTAATCTGCTCTCTGGCCCTGGCTACGCTCATCGGCGGCATCGGCTTCCTGCTGGTTCCCTCGTGCGCTGCTTTCGGTCCACCGGGTGACCTCGGCATCTGGAGCGGCCTCTTCCATTTCGCCGACTGGCTCAATCTGGACTACAACATGGTGCCCTCCCTCCACGTCGCTCTGTCGGTGTGTTGCATCTCGGCCTTTGCGCGGCACGCCTCACGATTCGGAGCTACGCTCCTATGGGCTTGGGCGGCTGCTATTGCGCTTTCTACTTTGGTCACCCATCAACACCATCTCGTGGATGTTGCTACCGGGTGGGCAACCGGAGTGTTCGCCCATCGCATTTTTAGGGTTGTTCCTTCTACGGCGTCGCTGGCATCGCCAGATGCAGAGCCCTTTATTTCCTAAGTACCGGCGAGGGCGGCGGCCTCGTCGGGAAAGATGCTGAAAATCTGGTCCAGCCGGGCGATCTCGAAAATGCTGCGAACGCTTTCGCGCAGGCCGAACATGGCGAATTTCCCACCGTAGCTCTGGATGCGCTGGAGCGTTTCGATCATCGTCGCGAGTCCCGAGCTGTCGACATAGGTGACGGCCGAGAAATCGACGAGGATGCGCGGCAGCTTTTGAGAGATGAGCGGCTCCAGGGATTCTTTGACTTGCGGGGAGCGGTGCAGATCGATTTCGCCCTCGAGAGCGAGGATTCCAGTCTGCGATTGCGGTGCGGTGGCCATGCGTAGCCAGTGTTAACAGCAAATTCCGTACGCCGCAACGCCGTTGCGCGGAACTTATATTTTGGCCCGATGAATGGGTTCCCAGGCCCGCTTTTCAGGCTAGGTCTTCTTCGTCCGCCGGGTGGTGCGGACATGATTGTCGGCATACACCACATAGATCATCTTGCCAGCCTGCAAATTTCCATCCGAGATATAGTGGACCGGGCTCCAGTCGGAGGCCAGTTGAAGGCGGGAGGGAGAGATCGTGACGTTGCCCCGGCGCCGGGAGAAGATCGTCGGTGTGGCCGTCGTGTTCTCCTCGGAATAAGGCGACCACATGTAGCTGGAGTGGGGATTGAGGTGGGCGAAATTGTTCGGCCCCTGAATGTCGGCCGGGCACTTCAACACCTCCGAAGTGATCCCATAGGGAGCCAGCGCGACGTCCAGCGTCTTGATGGGATCGTTCAATTGCAAGGAATCGTAGACGACATTGCTGTCCCCATCGATTTCGATCAGCGGATAGGTATTGTCGTTTGTCATTCGCGGCCGCGTTGGCCGCGAGGCCGATCTGCCGCAGATTGTTCATGCACTTCACGTCGTAAGCCCGCAGCGTGACGTTCTGCAGCACCGGCAGGATGAGCCCCGCCAGAATGCCGATGACCGCGATCACGCACAGCAGCTCGATGAGCGTGAAGGCCCACGTGGCCAGCGTCGGCTTCGCGGGGCGTTTCATTTACTGTGCGGACGCCTTGCGCGCGAGGTAGCTGCCCGCCTTGGAAATTCGCGCCTGGGGGCTGCGACGGGAATCCTGGCTATTGCTGGCGTCGTCCATTCTGGCCTGCACGTTCGGGTCGTTCATCATCTGTTGAAACGCCGCCGCCCGCTGGTCGGCAGGCAAATCTTTCAGGGAATCGAAGAATTTTTTGCGTTCATCGCGCTCCTGCTGGGCTGCGACCCGCTCGGCGGGGGGCAGTTTGTTGATCTCGTTCTGAATCCGCTCGTCCATGGCCTCGCGATTGAAACCGCCGCGGCCCCGTGGCCCGCCGCTGCCGAAATTGCCGACAAAACGCGGCTCCCCGTCGTCGCCACGATCCCGCCGCTCGCCTTCCGGGCGCTCCGCCGTCCGATTCGAGCCCTGCAGGAGGAAGACTTCCTCGTATTTGCCCTTGGCCGCACTGACGAGCCGGGGCAATGCGGAACTGATCGCGCCCGACCGGGGCGGCGATTTCACCGGCGGGTTGAAGCCATCCGGAACATAGAAGGTCGCGGAAACGTTTTTCGCCGCTTCCTGGAGATACGCTTGCAGCGTCCCCTCGGCAGCGGGTTTCACCACCCAGGGATCTTTGCGCGGATCCATCAGGGACTCCGGGTCATTGCCGATCGGTGGCAGCGGCACGAACATCGTCCTGCCAGCCTTCATTCCTCTGGCCGGCGGCGAAGGTCGCCTGGGCCGTGGCGATGGTACTCTTGTCCGGCGCGACGTAATACGCCAGCCGCCAGCGTGCCTCGGTATTGACCGCGAGAGTCTCCAGCGCCTCCGCCAGGGGTACGGCATCCACATACATGTCCACCGGCTTGGTGAGATCCAGGTTCGTCCGGATCGTCACATGGCCCTGCTTCTCGATGGAACGAATGATCTGGCTCAAGGTCTGGCCGTGGGAGTGGACGGTGATCAAGCCCCAGCGGGACCAGATATAATGCCCGACCTCGCCCGCCAGGATAAGCAGCAAGACACACAGGATCCACACGCTCCGGGGTAATTTTGGCAAGGTCATGAGATTATGAGGGTTTAAAGTCTTCGAACCCCAAGATGACCCGCAAGTTGCAGGTTTCTTCGCCTTATACTGCCACGACGATATTCACCAATTTGCCGGGCACAACGACGACTTTCTTGATTTCCTTGTCCGCCGTCCACTCGGCGATCTTGCCCGAGGCGCGGGCGGCGGCCTCCACTTCCTCGCGGGTCGCCTCCTTTTTGACCACGATCTTGTCGCGCACCTTGCCATTCACCTGGACGACGATTTCGATCTCGTCCTCGATCAACAAGGCGGCGTCGTAGGCCGGCCATGGCTCGGCGGAGAGCGCACGGGAGCCGTTTTCACTGAAGCCGAGGCGTTCCCACAGCTCCTCGGTGAGGTGCGGGGCAAAGGGATTGAGGACTTGCAGCAGGGTGCGCATGGCACTGCGGGGGCGCGGGTTGGCGTTCGTGAAGGCGTTCACGAAGATCATCATCTGGGAGATGGCGGTATTGAATCCGAGCGTCTCGATGTCCTCGCCCACCTTCTTGATGGTGGCGTGGATGACCTTGAGCTGGGCCTTGTCCGGTTCCACGTCCTGCAGGGCGGGGGACAACACCCATTCCCCGGCCTGGTTTTCCTCCATGGCCAGCCGCCAGACGCGCGCCAGGAAGCGCGCCACGCCCTCGACGCCGGCCATGCTCCACGGCTTGGTCTGCTCCAGCGGGCCCATGAACATCTCGTAGCAGCGCAAGGCGTCGGCGCCATACTCGGCGATCACGTCATCGGGATTGACCACGTTGCCGCGGCTCTTGGACATCTTTTGCCCATCCTCGCCGAGGATCAGCCCCTGGTTGACCAGGCGCTGGAACGGCTCGGGCGTGCTGACGTAGCCCAGGTCGAAGAGCACCTTGTGCCAGAAGCGGGCGTAGAGCAGGTGCAACACGGCGTGCTCCGTGCCGCCCACATAAAGATCCACGCCGCCCGGGCGCACCGGGGCACCGGGCTCCGGCGGGGTCACTTTCCCCGGTCATCCAGTAACGCTCGGCCTCCTCGCCGACGAAGCGGCTGTCGTTCTGCGAATCGCAATAGCGCAGGTAGTACCAGCAGGAGCCCGCCCACTGGGGCATGGTGTTGGTTTCGCGCGTGGCCTTGTCGGAATAGCGCACCCAGTCCGTGGCCTTGGCCAGCGGCGGCTCGCCGGTGCCGGTCGGCTTGAAGTCATCGAGCGGCGGCGGGTTCAGCGGGAGATGCGAATCGGGCAGGGCGCGGTGCCGGCCATTTTCCCACACGATGGGAAAGGGCTCGCCCCAGTAGCGCTGCCGCGAAAAGAGCCAGTCGCGCAACTTGAAATTGATCGTCTTGCGGGCCAGGCCGCGGCCGGTGAGCTGGCGGATGATCTCCGCCTTGGCGTCCGCCGTGGGCAGGCCGTCGAGCGGACCGGAATGAATGGCGTAACCTTCGCCGATAAAGGGCTCGAGCGGCTCCGCTTCGCACGGGCTCGAACCTCCGCCCAGCCCCAGCGTGGGCGTGGTGGAGACCACGGCGCGAATCGGCAGCGCGTACTTCCGGGCAAATTCCCAATCGCGTTCATCGTGCGCCGGCACCGCCATGATCGCGCCCGTGCCGTAGCCAACCAGCACGTAATCGGCGATCCAGATGGAATGCGCTCGACGTTCACCGGGTTGATGGCGAAAGCGCCCGTCCAGATGCCGGTCTTATCCTTCGCCAATTCGGTGCGCTCGAGGTCGCTCTTGCGCGCGGTTTTCTCTCGATACTCCTCCACGGCGCGGGCCTGCTCTTCGGTGACGAGCCGGTCGACCAGCGGATGCTCCGGCCCAGCACCATGTAAGTGGCGCCGTACAAGGTATCGGGCCGCGTGGTGAAGACGGTGATTTTCTCCTCCGTCCCGGCGACGGAAAACTGCACCTCGGCCCCTTCGCTGCGGCCGATCCAATTCCGCTGGAGGAGCTTGATCGACTCGGGCCAGTCCAGCCCGTCGAGCTCATCGATCAGGCGCTGGGCGAAGGCTGGTGATGCGCAGCATCCACTGCCGCATGGGCCGGCGCTCGACCGGGTGGCCGCCCACCTCGCTCTTGCCGTCGATGACTTCCTCATTGGCCAGCACGGTGCCCAGGGCGGGGCACCAATTCACCGGCGCATCGCTCACATAGGCGAGGCGATGATGATCGATGATCGCGTCCCGCACCGCGGCGCGGCGTTCCGGCGGCAGGTCCCCGCTGTGGGCGCGCAGGCCGGCGAGGTAATCGTCGTCTTTCCACTCGTCGGTGCGCTTGGGTTCATCCGCCAGGGCATCCTCCAGCAGCGAAATGGGCCGGGCCTTGAGCTGGAACGGGTCGAAGTAGCTGTGGTAGAGCCGCAGGAAGATCCACTGCGTCCACCGATAGTAGCCTGGGTCCGTCGTATTGACCTCGCGCTGCCAGTCGTAGGCGAAACCGATGCGGCGGAGCTGCGCGCGAAAGCCGTTGATATTCTCCGCCGTGGTGATCGACGGATGCTGGCCGGTCTTGATCGCATACTGTTCCGCCGGCAGACCGAACGCATCCCAACCCATCGGATGCAGCACATTGCAGCCGCGCATCCGCTTGAAGCGCGCAATGATGTCCGTGGCCGTATAGCCCTCCGGATGCCCCACGTGCAGCCCCGTGCCGCTGGGATACGGGAACATATCGAGCACGTAATACTTCGGCTTCGACGCGTCGAAACCGGGGTCGCCGGGATTGGGGGCGTGGAAGGTGCGCGCGGATTCCCAGCGCTCCTGCCACTTGGGCTCAATCTGGTCGTAAGGATAGGAACGGCGGCGCTCAGTGCTCATGTTAAAAAAAGGGGTGAAACTGTGGCGGCGGTCATGGGAAGATGCAAGCCACAGCATCGGGAGGGCCAGCGCGCCCCCTTTTCGCACGCCGCTGCTTGCGCGCCACCCAATCGCTTCGGCATGCTCTCGCGATCATGCCCCGCCTGCTCATCGCCACCAAGAACGCCCACAAGGCGGAAGAGATCCGCGCCATCCTCGGCCCGGCCTGGGACGTCACCGACCTGAACGCGCACCCCGAAGTGCCGGCCCCGGAAGAAACCGGCGCCACCTTCGCCGAGAATGCCGCCATCAAAGCCCTGGCCGCTTCGCAGCTCTTCGCCGGCTACGTGCTCAGCGACGACTCCGGACTCGAAGTCGACGCGCTCGGCGGCGCCCCGGGCGTCATCTCCGCCCGCTATGCCGGACCGCAGGCCACCGATGCCGACAACCGCGCCCGGCTCCTCCGCGAGCTGGCCGCCGACGCGGTCCGCGGCAAGGCCCGGTCCGCGCGCTTCCGCTGCGTGATGTGCGTCGCCCGCGACGGCGCGGTCCTCGGCACCTTCGACGGCGCGGTCGAAGGCGTGATCGTCAACCACGAGCGCGGCGCCGGCGGCTTCGGCTACGACTCCCTCTTCGTCCCCGCCGGCTATTGCGAGACCTTCGCCCAGCTCTCCGCCGAGGTGAAGAACGGGCAAAGCCATCGCGCCCGCGCCCTGGCCCAGGCCCAGGAATTCCTCCAGGGCCTCGATGCTTGAGAGACGCGAAGAATGCGCAATTTTGCCCTTTTTCCCCGCGTATTTCGTTACGCAACCCTTTCCAGCCCACCGGAGCCATGCAGCCCACGCTACCCCGCCCGGCGTGTGACGTGCTGTAAAGGTGGACCGTGACGCCCCTTCCACTGCCGCTCATGGAACCCCTCGACGCCGACCCCGGCTGGATCTTCGGGATCGTCTTCACCCTGCTCGTCCTCGGCTTTCTCAGCTTCTGGCCCGCCACGCGCGGCCATTGGTCCGCCCTGCTCCTCGCCGGCCCCTCCGTGCTCCTCGGCGCCTTCCTCATCTGGTACCTCGTCGCCGGCACGCGCCCCGATCAAGCCCTGCCCGACCTGTGGTATTTCTTCCCCACCCCCTTCGCCGTCGGCCTCGCCTCCCTCCTTTTCTGGGCCTCCGCGCGCCACGCCCACCGCCTCCAGGCGTCGGATGACGAGGAGCCGCCGTGAAGCGGCTCCAGGCCGTGTTCAAATGGCAGGCGCGTTATTCGTCGTTCAATTCACCTTCCACGTCCCGGGCGCCGTGCCGCACGCGGGCGATCTCCAAAGGCCTCGTGCCTTTCCGATACAGGATCAGGTAATAGTCGCGGACACAGTAAAAGAGGACTTCGCGATCCGGCGTCAGGTCCTTCCGCGAATGGCCCAACGTCGGCAAGCGGGCCAATGTAGCGCAGGCCTTTTCAATATCCGCCCACAGACGATCGTCGGCGGGGACGTTGCCATTCTCGATGGCGATGTAGTATCAGATTTCCCAAAGATCTTCCCGGGCTTCCGGCGAAAACCGGAAACCGCTCATGCCTTCTTTTTGTCCCGTTTCTTCAAGGCCGCCGCGCGACGGGCGCGCAAATCCGACCAGACCTCCTCGGCCGGAATGGTGCGCCCCGCCCGGAGAGACGCCATGCCTTCCTCGATCTTGGCGCGCACTTTGGCCTGCCAGAGTTCTTCGCGCTGCTTGAGCAGACGCAGTGCCTCGCGCACCACTCCGCTCACCGATTCATATTCGCCCTGGCTCACCTTCTCCGGGCATATTGCTCGAGCTTGCCGACGGAGACGTTGAGACTCATGTCTGAAATCTGCGGGAAAAGGCGGCCAATGTCAAAGCGTGCCATTCTGAAAGTCGGCCATGACCAGGAGCTTCCGACCGTCTGCGATTGTCCTTTGTACCGAAGAGGAGCCTTCGGCGCAACCTCGCGCTTCCAGGGCGAGGCTGGGCTGGCAAAGTGTCGCGACCGCACTCCTTGCGAATCTAAGCTTCTCCCTCATTAGGATGCGTTCCCAAGTCCTCAACTTGGGAACGAGAGAGGCGGCTGGTCGAGGACGCGCGCGCCAGGAATTCCGGGGAGCCCGCTCGTCCCGAGTGGTGGTTTCGGCGTCCCGCCGAAACGAACTTTGGCCAGGCCGACGTTGCGGAACGCGCGGATTTACTATGGCCGCCGGCAAAAGTCCGCGGAGACGGGGACGCTTTCCACCCCCTCGTGCCGAAGGTGAGGCCTTCGGCACGCGCTCTGTGCGGTAGAACCTGTGCTTCGTGGTCAGGGCGAGGATAACGAATCGTCGCCGTCCCCTTCGCCGCGAAGCGAAGCTTCCCCGGAACAAGATGGCCTTTCCAAGTCCTTCACTTGGAGATGAGTGGTGAAAGAACTGCCAGTAACGCTAATTGAGGCCCATGGCCTGGAGCAGCGCGTCATCGATCTCGCCGCTGACGGGCAAGCGGTGGTCGCTTTGGAAGTCGGCGATCGCCCGGCGGGTCTGCGCACCGATCACGCCGTCTGCCGGACCCGGATTGTAGCCCTGCCGGCCGAGTCGGCGTTGGACGCTCGCCGCCAGGGCTTGGGAGGCGTAGATCGGTGCGGAATTGTAACCATAGTCATACGCGCCGCTGTCGAAGATCACCCATTGGCCATCGTTCCACCGGTAGTGATGATGATTCCAGGTGTGAGAACTTCGACGATCCCAACTCCGGGACACTTCGATGGAAGGCTGGTAGTTGCCCGTGTGCCCATGGTTTCCGCCAGACGAGCGGGAATTCTGCGCATTCACCGGCGCATGGCTATTTTGATTCGTCGCGCCGCCGTAAACCACGCTCGGCGCGTGGTGTTGCTGTGGCTGGGTGAAGGATTTCGAGCGCGATACCCCGGGCGCTGGGACTTTTTGCGGACGCGACTGGGCGACCGGAGCGGACTTTTTGCCATGATATGGGTGGGGGGACTTCGCGGCGAAATGCGGCGCGGGTGCCTTCTTGTTCGTCGATTTTGGCGCTCCTCCCCCATGGGCCGCCGGGGCCGAAGCGTGCTTGCCCCCGTCCGCTTTCTTCCCACCTCCGCCCCCTTTCTTGTCGTCCCCCTTTTTATCGTCTTTCGCGTACATCGGCTGGGCCAGCAAAACGAGACTCGCCGCGACCAACCCCCAATGGAAGATTCTATTCATAGCAATTGAATCGGCGACGGGGTGATTCCAGCGTTCGTTTATTATCGTTAATCCCGTTCGGGTTTTTCTGTGGTTGTTTCCGCCACTCTCGGCTGCTACCTGCGGAGTTGCAATGTCATCGATCGCCACACGCTATCGCCATTGGTGTGATGTCGTCAATGCGTGTGGCGTGGAATGGGAGACGACGACAAATCTCGATCCCAAACTCGATCTGGCCGCCTTTGCCCCGTCGACAATTACCGCGAAGTCTTCGGCTCGCATTACATGGCCACGGTGCGCAAGAGCTAAAGGCGCGGACGAATTCCAGGCCCTCCCAACCAATGGCACTTTTCGCCACCTCGTCGTGCCGAAGGTGAGGCCTTCGGCACGCGCTCTGCGCGGGAGAAGCTGTGCTTCGTCGTCCGGACGAGGATAACGAGTTGTCGCCGTCCCCTTTGCCGCGAAGCGAAGCTTCCCCGGAATAAAATTGGGAGAACGTGGCGGCCAGGCGAGGACGCTTCCAGTGGAAACGTGTCAAGATATGTTGACTGACCCCTACATCCTACATGTCACTACATTGTCCCTCGCCGCGAAGCAAAGCTTCTCCCTCACTAGGATACGTCCCCAAGTCCCCCACTTGGGAACGAGGGCGAATGTCACTCTAGCGTAGCTCTATGTAGCGTATCCCGTAAGTATCTTCGCTTTTCTCAGCGGCATATATTTCTAAGTGAGGGTATTTACCCTTTAGTCTTTCGGCGTGGTTTACCGTCGCATCGTCGCAACGCATTCCTAAGTCTATACGGGTTATGTATTCCGGTTTAATACGAATGAAATCCCGAGGAACACCCTTGGAATCGGCTTCGGTCACAATGTGGCGGACGGCAACGCTTAGTCGAGTTTCACCCTCATGTGCCCATGCGGTACTTTTACTATCCAATACCATTTGATAAAACGTCACAGCTTCGCGGAGACGAATAGGAGGCTGCTTGTAATCCAGTTTGGGCGGGCTTTCTCTATATTGAATTTGCCGCCACCTAAAACGCTTGTCCGCCAAAAAGTACTGAGAGGCGTGTATTCTAACCCCTTTATGTCCGTCTCCGTAATAGCCCCACATCGGGATTTCCAGAGGGCTACGAGGTAGAGGTTTTGCGAAACAAATAACCCGCCCTTTTCTGTCGAACATTGCCACTACATACTTCTTTATGCGTTCCGTTACGGCTGGGGTTCTCTCAATATACATAAAGGCAAGCTCTTCTCTTATCTCGCGGGGGGAGTTATTGATATCGGTGACGTCAATTGTCGGGTAATGCTGTTTAACTAGCGCTGCATACTCCTTGTGAACGTCCATCATGCGCTGCATCAACATTACGGCCTCGTCCAGTGTCGCCTGCTCCCCCGGCATTAAGTGCAATTCAAAGGGGTCGTTAAACGAAGTTACCTTAGAAACGGCAAGCCGTCCCATTTCTAAATCGTTTAGAGTGTAGTGGCCGCTATATCGAACTAGCATAGGAAAAAAGGCTAGCGGACTCTTTGACACAGTGACAGCGGGAAATGTCACGTCGGTTTCTGTCAAGCGTTTCAATGAGACTACGCAGGCGCCCCTCATATCGTCATCCTGAGCTTGCGAAGGATCTCTGATTTTCTGCCTTGCTTCAATGGTGGAGCTTTCGCAGATGGCCGTTTCGCCGCGAGGATGGTGCAATTCGGTAGGTGGTGACGTCGCCCTGAACTTCCGCGTGGCGCTTGGCGCCGCGAAAGGTCGCCGTTTGGTGTGGCGGCAGACCGGCGGGTTCGGTCGTTTCTAGGCAGAATCCGCCAGGTGGTAGCTCGTATTCCGGCCGCCTCCTGCGCCTTGGATGAGAATGCCGCGGTCGGCCAGCGCCTGGATGTCGCGCAGCGCGGTGTCGGGCGAACACCTGGCCAGCTTCGCGTACTTTGACGTGGTGAGTTTGCCTTCGAATCCATCGAGGAGCCGGCTGAGAACGGTGCGCTGGCGGTCGTTCACCGGTCCCTCGTGGATTCGATTCCACATTTTCGCCTTGCGGAGGACTTGCGACAGAACGGTATCGGCGGCGGCGATGGCCCGGCCCAGGCATTGCAAAAACCATTCGAGCCAGGAGGTGATGTCCCTGTCGCCGCGCTGACTGCGTTCCAGACGGAGGTAGTATTCCGTGCGCTCCGCTTCGATCTGGGCGGACATGCTGTAAAACCGCTCGAATAATAGGGGTCAGTCAAGAATGGCACTAAGATAAGGAGGTTTTAGGCTTGTTTGGCCTTGGGGCGATTGCGGCGGGGCAAGTTGCCCATTTGGGACCGTGGTTTGGTGAGCAATTGATAGTTCTTTCCACGTCGTTTCTTGGCGCGCGGTTCACTGCGCCCGGGGCGTTCTGGGACGGGATCACCGGCGATCAAAGACAGCATTTGCGCGATGAGCTTCTGCTGGTGCCGCGGGGTCGGCTCGGCGGCGGCGATCAGCACCGACCAGTGGCGCAACGTGTCGAGCGTGCCCTTGAAGCTCAGGCGGCTGAGCGGGACATGGTGCCCGTGCGCGCTGCGCTGCATGAGGCTGCGCACGAGATTGTAGGCGATCTGGTGCATGAGCACTTCACGCTCAATGAGTTCCGGACTCTTGCAGCGCAACACATCCATGGCCAGATGGGTTTTGATTTGCTGGAAGTGCAATTCCACCTGCCAGCGTCGGCCGTAGAGTTCCCGCAATTGCTCGGCGGGGTAAGCTTCCGGGTCCAGTAACGTGGTCACTAACACGACGCTTTTGGTGCGGAAACCGGGCGCGGCCACCCGCAGCCGGATCAGGCGCAAGGGGAGCGTCTCGGGCAGGGCCGCAAACTCGGTCTCGCTCCAGGTGTCGGTGCGTTGCGGCTTCTGCCAGACCACGAGCCGGTCCTCGGGACCCAAGCGGCGCCCGACGCGGAAGTCCACTTTGCGCATCTGATGCAGCCGCATGACACTATCGACGCCCCGCTGCTGCTGGAGACCGGCCAGAGCGGCGTAGGAGGAAAAAACCGCGGTCCGCCAGCACGATGTCACCCTTTTGTAACTTTCCCCAGAGGGTGCGAAAGAGGGTGCTTTCATGTCCGTGTTTGTTGCCCGTCGCCGTGGCCAGCAGGGCTCCGCTGGCGAGGGAAAAGAGCCCGACTAACTTCATCGCCGGGAAACCGCAACCGGCCTCTTGTTCGCTGGATTGCGGCCAGAGCGCTTGGTTGGCCGGCGTGTCCGGCATGCTGATCCCGGTGCCATCGACGATCTTCACCGCGCGTCCGCCCAGCCAGCGCTCCTCGCCCAGGATATTCCTTTCCAGGCTCCAGGCGATCTCCGCGCGGATGAGTTCCAAGGTCGTCGGCTCCAGGCGAGCCCGCGCCTGGCAGTAGGCGCTGGTCGAACTGCGGGGAGCCTCCTCGCGGCCAGACCGCTCTTGCCACCAAGCCTCCACCCGGCGCACGATCTCCAGGCAGGCCGTGCCCGGACTCAAGATCTGCGCGGCAAACGCCCAGAAAGTCACCTGCGTGCTGAACAGACGCTCCCGGCTATTAGGGCCCTTTTCCGTCGGGGCTAGCAGGCGTTCCGGCAACAGGTGCCCAAAGATCTCATACAGTTCCTGCAGGGAACTCAGCCGTCCCAGCTTCGCCATCGCGCGCCCCGCCGGACGACCAAACAAAAGAGGCCCAAACGCTTGGAAAAATGGAGTCTTGTTGGACATGCTTTTCCCTAGCGTTTCGGCCTCTCCTCACCGAGCCAATTCCATCCTAAATTGCCCTTATCTTAGTGCCATTCGGGTCAGTCAACATATCTTGACACGTGTCCACTGGAAGCGTCCTCGCCTGGCCGCCACGTTCTCCCAATTTTATTCCGGGGAAGCTTCGCTTCGCGGCAAAGGGGACGGCGACAACTCGTTATCCTCGTCCGGACCACGCAGCACAGCTTCTCCCGCGCAGAGCGCGTGCCGAAGGCCTCACCTTCGGCACGACACATTTCGCCCCGCCGCCTTCGTCGCGGCGAAGTCCATGCCCAGCTGGCGGGCAATCGAGGAGCGCACCTCTTCCGCATCCAGATGCTCGCCCTCAATGGCGCTGGATTGAATAACGTCCGCCGTGAGGGTCGTCAGCGTTGCCTCGGCCCGCAGGGGAAAGCCGAGCCCTTCCATCCGCCCCAAGAGCCGTCCTTGCCGATGACGCACCTCCGCGAGGAGTGGCGACAATCTGGTGTCGTTCCACTGCCAGTTCGGCCATTCGGGCAATTCGTGGACGCAAGGCATGATTCTCCGCAGGATTTGCGGAGAATGTGGCCTTCATTCCTCGCAGGGGCAAGGATTCGCCGCATCTTTTGCGGTGAAGAGGGGCGCTATTGTCCGCGGGCGCGCTCGCATTGTCATCCTGAGCCATTTCGATGACAGTAGGAAAATGGGGAGCGCACGCGCCCCTCGCGTGCTGTTTTCGGCGCCCCCGCCGAAACGTTCCGTCGAGGGGCGCTCCTCGTAGGGGAGTGTAGGCTGCTTCTTCCGGACTGCCCGGCGAGGGCGCCGGACAGAGCACGCGAAGGCGCGTGCGCTCCCCTTTTTCTCGCCTGCGAACTGCATCATTCCCGCAGGCGCGGGACTCGGCGAGCGCTCCCTGTGTCAGGTGGCGGATGCGATTCTGCCGCCCCCTCCGGGGCGGAGGCGATTGGGGGGTTGGGGTCCGGTGGCTGACGCCACCGGCTACCTTCTGATGGCCCTCCGGGCCGGGGCAATCGGTGCGAGCCGAGGGCGCTGACGGCGCGGCGTCCCGATCGTAGATCGGCCATCGTGAATACTGCCCTAAATCGAAAACTCGGGCGCGGTTTTAGGTTTCTTGGCGCGCTTGTCGAGGATGGTGAGCTGCTTTTCCTCGTAGAAGACCAGGGAGTGCGGGGGGACGCTGTGCATGAGGAAGACGTTGGCGCCGATGGTGGAGCTTTCGCCGATGACGGTTTCGCCGCCGAGGATGGTGGAGTTCGGGTAGATGGTGACGTCGTCCTGCACTTCCGGGTGGCGCTTGGTGCCTTTGACGATGTGGCCGGCCTCGTCCTTGACGAAGCTGCGCGCGCCGAGGGTGACGCCGTGGTAAAGCTTCACCCGGTTGCCGATGCGGCAGGTTTCGCCGATGACCACGCCGGTGCCGTGGTCGATGAAGAAATGCGAGCCGATGGAGGCGCCGGGATGGATGTCCACCCCGGTGCGGGCGTGGGCCCATTCGGTCATCATGCGGGGGATGACGGGGGCGCCTTCGCGGTAGAGGCGATGGGCGAGGCGCTGGATGGCGATGGCCTCGACGAAGGGGGAAGGAGAGGATGATTTCCTCGTGGCTGCGCGCGGAGGGGTCGCCTTCGTAGGCGGCTTCGACGTCGGTCTGCAACAGCTCGCGCACGACGGGCAGGGCGCGGGTGAATTTTTCCATGATCGGCGCGGTCTTGCCGGTGGGGCGCTTGGGGTCGCCGATGCGGACGCTCTTGCGCACCTGCTCCTGCAGGCGGCGGACGACGGAGATGAGCCGCTCGGCAGTGAGCTGCGGCAGCGTGCCATCGAGGATGGCGTCGTCATCGTGCAGGCCGGGGAAAAGGATCTGGAGGAGGTCTTCGCAGATCTGCCCGACGGCCCGCTTGGAGGGCATGTTGTGGGCGTTGAGATCGTTCAGGCCGCCGAAGCGCTCGTAGGAAGCGAGCAACTCGGCGAGGTGCCAGTTCGGAAGCTTGTCCATGCGGCAAGGGCGGTGGAAGATGTGGACTAACCGGGCGGGCGCTGATTCCACGGCGCCTTGGCGAGCAGCAGGCCCATGCCGCACCAATCGCTGATCCCGGCGAAAACGAGCCCGGCGCCGACGAAGGCGGAAAGGCCGATGAAATACGGATGCACAAACCAGCCGAGCAGCACGCCGAGCAAGACCAGCGAGCCCGCGGCGATGCGCACCTGGCGCTCCAGGCTGATGCCCTGGGCGACGCCCCAGTCCACCGGCAAACCCGCCTCGCTCCACGCCTTCGTGCCGCCTTCCACGACGACCGCCTGGGCGAAGCCCTCGCTGGCGAATTTCTCCGCCGCCTTGGTGGCGCGCCCGCCGGTCTGGCACAGGATGTAAATCGGCTGGCCCTGGGGCAGGACGCCCTGGTCGAAAAGCGCGCGCGGCGCGAGGCTATCGAGCGGGATATTGCGGGCCTGCGGGACATGGACCTGCGCATATTCCATCGGGGTCCGCACATCCAGCAGGGGCAGGTCGGGCTGGGCGCGAAGGAGGGTATCGAGAGCGGCGGGCGCGATCGTATTCATATCAATTCAATCGACTTTACCTAGGAATGCCGCGGCAGCGAGTGAAGAGTGCGCACGAGGGTATCGATCTCCTCGCGCGTGTTGTAGAAGGCGAGCGAGGGGCGGACCGTGCTCTCCAGGCCGAAATGGCGCTGCGCGGGCAGCGCGCAATGGTGCCCGGCGCGCACGGCGATGCCGTGCTTGTCGAGGTGCCGGGCGATGTGGTCGTTCGGCACGCCGGGGATGACGAAGGAGAGCACGCTGGCTTTGTGCGTCGCGGTGCCGATGGGGCGCAATCCCGGCACGGTGGCGAGGGCCTGCGTGGCGTACTCCAGCAGCTCGTGTTCATAGGCCGCCAGGGCCGGGATGCCGGCCTGGAAAAGATAATCGATCGCGGCGCTGAGGGCCGATGACCCCGGCGATATCGGGAGTGCCGGCTTCGAATTTCTCGGGCGCGCTTTGATAGACCGTTTTCCTCGAAGCGCACGTCGCGGATCATGTGTCCGCCGCCCTGCCACGGGGGCATGGCCTCGAGGAGGTGCGATTTGCCGTAGAGCGCCCCGATGCCGGTGGGGCCGAAAATCTTGTGCGCGGAGAAGACATAGAAATCCGCATCGAGCGCGGTGACATTGACCGGCAGATGCGGAGTGGATTGCGCGCCATCGATGAGCACGGGCACGCCCTGGGCATGGGCCAGCGCGATGATCTGCTCGACGGGGTTGATCGTGCCGAGCGAATTGGAGACGTGCGCGACGGAGACGAACTTCGTGCGCGGGCCGAGCAGCTTCACGTACTCCTCGACGATCAATTCGCCGCGATCGTCGATCGGCACCACGCGGATGACCGCCCCGACCTGCTCCGCGAGGAGCTGCCAGGGAACGATATTGGCGTGATGCTCGAGCTCGGTGAGGATGATTTCGTCGCCCTGGCCGATGTTCTTTTTCCCGTAGCTTTGGGCGACGAGATTGATGGCCTCGGTGGTGCCACGGAGGAAGACGATCTCCTTCTTGTCGCCCGCGCCGAGGAATTGCCGCACCTTTTCGCGCCCCGCCTCGAAGGCCTGGGTCGCCCGCTCGGAAATGGTGTGGGCGGCGCGGTGGATATTGGAATTGTCGCGGCTGTAGAACCGGGAGGTGGCGTCGATGACCGACTGCGGCTTTTGGGTGGTGGCGGCGTTGTCCAGCCAGATGAGCGGGTGGCCATTCACGCGCTGCTGCAGCACGGGGAAATCGCGCCGCAAGGCATCGATATCGAAGACGGAAAGGGCGGGCGTGGAAGAGCGGGGCTTCGTGCCGGGCAGCGCGGACTGCGTATTCACTTCCCGGTCGCTGAGGAAGTAGAAGTCGGGTGCTTCCAGGACCTCGATGCCAGGGAGCGCCAGCCCGTGATACGCGGAGGAACGGCTCGGCGCCTTGCTTTCCCGAGGCGACTCGACCGCGGGCTGGGTGGTGCCGCGCGGGCCGAAGATGGTGCCATTGCAGCGCGGCTCGCCGAAGGCGTAGGAGTCGCTGCCCGCGGGATCGTGGGCGCCGGAGCCGGGCTCCGGTTGGGACGCGGAACCCCGGTCCGTGGCACGATCCGCGTTGGGATGGGCGGGCGTGACGTGCGGCGAGGGTGTGGGAAAGCCGCCGGTCAGTCCCGGTTCACCCGTGGGCTCCGTCCGCGGCACCGACGGCTCCGGAACGTCCGCCGGCGGGCGGGCGAAGGAGGACGGGATGCCCGCCACGGCCGAGGGACTGCTGGGCGCGGGCGCGGGCAGGTCCGGGGCGGAGGCGGGCAGCGCCGTGGCGCTGGGCGTGCCGGAGAAAAACTCCCGGGCGAACCGCGTGATGAGCGCGGTGTCGAAAGGATCGTCCGCCGCGCCGGCCTGGGCCGGGCTCGCCGTGCCGGTGGGCAGCGGCGCGGAATCAAGCCTTGGGATAGACATAGTCGTGGTAGTGCGTCACGGAGACATTATCGAGGCGGGCGATGGCATCCTCGACAAGCACGGCGGCGGAAAAGTAGCGGGTGACGAGATGCGACGCGATGGAATGCTCGTTCGTGCCCATGTAGCGCACGGAAAGGCCGGGCTCGATCTCGCCGGCGACGCCGACTTTTTGCAGGCCCACGACGCCTTGTTGCGCCTCGCCGACGCGCAGCAGCAGGATGCTCGTCTTGCCGTCCTCGCCGACCTCCAGCTTGTTGCTGGGGATGAGCGGGACGCCGCGCCAGGTGATGAAAGGCGAGCCAAAGATGGAGACGGTGGGGGGCGGCACGCCGCGGCGTGTGGCCTCGCGGCCAAAGGCGGCGATCGCTTTCGGGTGCGCGAGGAAGAAGGCGGGCTTTTTTCCAGACGAGGGTGAGCAATTCATCGAGATCGTCGGGCGTGGGCGTGCCGGCCCGCGTGGCGATGCGCTGTTCCGGCGCCACTTCCCGGAAGAGCCCGAATTCCGGATGATTGATGAGCTCCCATTCCTCGCGCTCGCGCACGGCTTCCACGGTGAGGCGCACCTGCTCGCGGAGCTGGTCGATGCGGTTGCTGTAGAGGTCGGTGACGCGGGTGTGCGAGTTCAGCACGGTCTGGATCGCGCTGAGGTGATACTCGCGCGGATCCTCTTCGTAATCGACGAAGGTGGTGGGCAGCTTCGGCTCGCCACGATCCACGGTGACGACCTCGGCCTGGGCCTCGACGTTCGTCTTTTGATCCTGGATGACGCGGTTGACGCGATAGACGCCGCCGTCCACATCGACCCACGGCAGGAGCTTGTGCAGCCAGCGCGGGGTGATCTCCCGCATTTGCAAAACGGTGACGGTGGCGGTGGCCAGGTTGCGCGCGGCGGCGGCGCTGAGGCTGGTGCGGGTTTGATTGTCGTCGGGCATGATCGTTTCTTTCTTGGTGGTGAGGGTGGGGAGGTAAAAAGACGCAGTGGCGAGGGCCTGGGGAAAAGTCGCGCTGGGTTCGAACCCTCATGCGACACCCTTTGCGGCAGGGCAAACTGTCGGGGCGTGGTGCTTGTCACTCACGCCAAATAATCATTTCGATGTCGGGCCTGCTTCTCTGGCCAGAGCGCGCCACGGTGCAGGCCCTTTTATACCATCGGTGAGGGATTTGTAGCGGACGGGGCTTTGTAATGGCAATGGGAAACGCCGCGCCGGCTTCAGACCAGACAAGCCGGCTTCTCGATCGGCGACGGTTTCCGGCCCGCTTCTTCCAGGAACAGACGGTCGGCGGGGAGCCAGGGCGGCCGAACGAGGCCAGCGCCCCGAACATCGACGGTGTCTTCCAGCGCGGGGACTACAAGTCGTCGAAATCAAATCGCTGCAACCGGTTGGCCCGCACACTGGCTTGTTCGTCCGCCTCGAGTTGCGCGAGATGCTGCAGGAAGACCGCCAGGGTATCGACGGCGTGTTGCGCATCGGGGCCGCGGGCCACGATGGTGAATCGGGTGCCCTGGCTGAGGGCGGCGAGCAGTACGTCGAGCACCCGTTGTGCCGACCAGGTTTTGCCGCGCACCTGCAATTCGATCTGGCTCCGAAACGTCAGCGCGCACCGCACGAAATCGCTGGCCGGCCGGGCATGAAGGCCGAGCCGGTTGATCACCTCCACCTCCTTTTCGGCGGATTGGTTCTGATGCAGATCAGTTCTTCCAGAAATTCGGCGGATATTCATTCGCCGGTATTTCTATATTCGAACAGTATACATTACAATGTCTTTCTGCGCCATGGGTCGCCGACCGGCGATTTTCCACTCAATCGGAAGGCGCAAGCCGATCACCTCGCCCGGCGCTTGTTTTTCCTACTGCGCAAGTAGATGCAATGACAGCCACTCCGACCGGCGTGGGGGACGTCCTACGCTTTCTTCGGCGGGGTGCGCTTGCGCGAACCTTTTTCCTGCGTGGGCGGTTTTTGCTCGGCGCCGGGGAGAGTGGGCTTGGGGAGATAGGCGGTCTCGAAACGCGCGAGGCTCAGCGGGCCGGTGGTGTCGGGCAGAGGTTGCGGGGCGGCTTTGGGGCCGTCGAAGCGCAGCGCGGAGGTGAGGTCGCCGAAGGTCTGCCGGCGCCAGTCGGTGACGTTCGGCTCTTTCACGCCGGTGAACTTTTCGAGGAATTGCAGGACGGAAGTGTGGTCGAACGGCTCGCTGCAGACCCAGCCGCCGGCAGTCCACGGCGAGATGAGGATGCACGGGACGCGGAAGCCGGCGCCGATGGGCAGGCCCTTCACGTATTCCTTCGCGGTGCCGGGAGGCGGGGTGGGCGGCACGACGTGATCGAAGATGCCGTCGTTCTCGTCGTAGTTGAGGATGAACAAGGTCTTCGCCCAGACCTCGGGGTTGGCCGCGATTGCGTCGATCTTGCTGGCGACAAAGGCGGCGCCCGCGGCGGGCATGAAATCGGGGTGCTCGGACTGCGTGCTGGTGGTGATGATCCACGAGACGGTCGGCAGGTTGTCGTTCATCGCGTCGTACTCGAACTTGCCCTCGGGCTCGCGCACCATGCCGCGATTGTAGAGCGCGGAATCGCGGTCGGCTTCCTTGAAGGTCTTGAAGTACTCCAGCATGTTACAGCCGTAATTGTCCTGCTGCTGGTAGACCTTCCAGCTCACGCCGGCCTTTTGCAGGCGCTCCGCGTAAGTGGTCCAGGTGAAGCCTTCCTTGATCGGCTTGTTACCCGTCATCGGGCCGCCGCCTTCGCCATCGGCGTCGATCGTGCCGGTCATCCAGTACATACGGTTCGGCCAGGTGGGCCCCATGACCGAGCAATGATAGGCATCGCAAATGGTGAAGGCCTCGGCGAGGGCGAACTGAAAGGGAATATCCGCGCGGGTATGATAACCCATGACATAGGGTGCGCGTTCGCCATCGGCCTTGCGATGGGCGGGCATCCAGTTGTCCATCTTGCCACCATTCCAGGCATCATGCTGCACCGCCCACGCGTGGCTGGTGGAGGGAATCTTCTGCGCGCTGGTCGAGCGCGTATCCAAATGAAACGGCAGCAAATAGCCCGCGGGATTTTCCACGTCGGGCTGATAGAAAACCGACTTGCCATTCGGCAGGATCGCCGCCTGCGGATCGTCGAAGCCGCGCACCCCGGCCATCGTGCCGAAGTAATGATCGAACGAGCGATTCTCCTGCATGAGCAGCACGACGTGCTTGATGTCTTTCAGTGAGCCGGTCTGCGGCGCTCCCTGCGCCAGCGCGCGTCGCACATTCGGCGGGAGAATGGCCGCGGCGGCCGCGGCGGCGGCCATCGTCGCGGCCGAGCCGAGCAGGCGCCGGCGGGTCATGGGGAGCGAAGGCAGCGGAGGGGGATTCTGGTTTTCCATGGGGGGTTGTAAATTGGCAGAACGCGCGCGGAGCATCGCGACTCGAAGCCCCTTCTCGCAAGTCCGAATTCATTACTGTGTTCCAATAAAGTGCGCGCCCGTCCACCCCGTCATTCTGAGCTTGCGAAGAACCTCTGATTTCGCTCTGGCATCTGACGCCTTGTTGAGCGTGCAAGCCAGGCGCCATCTTCTGACCAACGGGTGAAGAAGGGCAGAAGATCAGAGGTTCTTCGCAAGCTCAGAATGACGGGGTTTTTTGGGGCGCCTCCGACGGGGCGGCTCACGCCAAATCCCGAACCCATGACGCGCTCTCACCTCGACGCCACCGAATCGAGCGTTGCAGTCCGTGTCCGTCGGCGTTGAAATCCGGACCGCGATACTTCGTTTCCTATGTTTCCCCCGTCCCGAAAAATCCCCCGCGCCCAACCGCAAATCAGCCGCCGCTATTTCCTGGGAGGCCTGGCGGGGTCCATCCTCGTGCCCGCGCTCGGGCGCGCCGAGGGCGGTGGACCGGCGCCCTGTGCGCCGAGCGCCTGGCGCAAACGCGGGGTGATCTTTCGCCATGCGGGGGAGCCGGCGGGAGGGTGGGTGCAAAATTTCACGAGTTCGGTGGAGCCGCTCGCGGACGGCCGGTGGCGGTGGTGGTGCAGCGTTTCCGGCAATGAAAGTGTCCCGAAGAATATTGGCTTTGCGGAGGGACGGCCGGGAGAAAATCTCGCGCCGACCTACGCTGTTTTGTCCGAGGGCGAGCCGGATTTCCAAGCACCGCTGGCCGTGGGGAATCTTCCTGCGGGCTGGCGGCCGATCCAGGTGGTTCACCTGCGGCTGGCCGATGGGCGGCAGCGTATTTATTTCTGGGCGCACGCCAAAGGGGTGGTGCGCTATCTGGCGGCGGACAGCGTGGATGGACGGGCCTACCGGGTGGTCGATCCGTTGCGGCCGTGCATTTATCATCCCGGCGATCGCGCGGTGGATGGAACTGCGGCGGTCGCTGCCGGACTCCAGCATTTCGCCAGGCGAAAAGCGGCGCCCGTAGACGGGGAGCCCCTGGCTCCGGCGGCTCTGATCTCGAATGACGCGACGAATGTTTACCAACTTCCCGATGGCACCTTCGAAATGTTTTCCGTGGCCTTGATGGAAGTGGGCAAGGACGATCCCCGTTATTTTGCCCACGACAATATTCCCGGTTTGATTCGAGTGATGGACCGCTACGTGAGCGCCGATGGTTTGCGCTGGGAAGGCCGCCAGCGGGTCTTGATGCCGGATGAGGGCGATCCGCCCAGCTCGCAGTTTTACTATCTATCCGTCACGCACACGGAACGCGGGCGCGTGGGTATCCTGGGTCACTATCATCTGGATAGCCAGACCATCGACATGGAGTGGTGTTTCTCGGAGGATGGCATTCGGTGGCAGCGAACGGCGCGCACGCCCTGGTTGCCGCGGGGCGATAAGTCGCAGCCCGACTCGTTCATGGTCCACGCGCCCCATGCGCTGGTCTATCGCGATCAGCAATGGTGGCTATTTTACACGGGTTCCAATTTCACCCACAATCACACCAGTCCCATTGCGGAGCCCAATCGTGCGGTGTTGCTGGCCACGTGCGACGATATCTGGCGCGTTTGAGATGCGTGAGAACGCCGTTGGCGTTCCGAGTCCGTGCAAAACTTTTATTTTGAAGCGGATGCCATTTTCTAATTGAAGATATCGGTGATGAAATAGTCATCGGTGATGCCGGCACCGAGCGCGTTGGGCTGCTGGGCTCCGCACCTTTCGAGCCCGTACATCGCCTCGAAGGTGCGGAGCAGGTTGACATGAGTCAGGCCATTCCCTTCGGGAAATTCACCGGCTTTGACATGCGCGCCGGCGAAGAAGGTGGGGATACGGTTTTGCACGTCGCGGCGAAACTCCTGATCCGGGCCGGGGCCGGGGACGACACCGGGGTTGGTCAGGCCGCGGTAGCCCGCCTTGTTGTCATTTTCATCGAAGGTCACAACCAGGAGACTGTTATGGGTCTTCGCCCATTGGTAATAGGCATCGATGTTAGTCTTCAGCCAGGCATCGCCCAGTGGGACGCTATCTTTGGGATTTCCGTCGTGCATGTCATTGAGCAGATTCGGGATGACGAATGAAATGGTCGGCAGGTTTTGGAACCCGGCAGCATCCTTCGGAAATTCCGTGAACGGCACGCTAGCGGAGGGCGGCACATTGCTGAAGCTCACCCATGGGACATGCTTGCGGGCGTAGAGCGTCCGATCCGGGGGCGGCGGAGCGTAGACGACCGCGGAACCGACGGCGGGAAGATTTTCGGAATAGCCCTTGAATGTGGAGCCCTTCTTGAGGATTTGCTCGCCGAGATTGGAAGTGGTGAGCGGGCGCTGCGGCATCTTATCGGCGAAACCCATGCCATGATCGTCGCCGGAAAAGAGCCAGAAGTAGTTACCCTCGCTCCAATGTTCTTCGCCAAACATCTGCGTGAAGACGGCGCCTTCCTTGCGCAGGACGGTATTGATGTAAGGCGCCCAGACATTGTCGATGATCTCCTCGTAGTTCTTGTTTTCCTCGAGAACGATGACGATGTGATCGTAAACGGGCAGCGTCTTCGGCCACGCGGGGGCCGGCGCGGGCGGTTCGGCTTGGGCGGGAACGGAAAACACGGAGCCGGCGAGCGTGGCGCAGAGAAAGGCAAAGGAGTGGCGAAGGAGGTATTTCATACGAGGTAAAAGATTCGAAGTTGGAGGGGCGTGAACGAATGCAGGTGAATCAATGGAGAAGGGACGGCGTAGTATCATGCGAGAATGCGGATGCCGGAATGTCCTGCTGGGGCTGGCCATCGCGGCTCCATTGCCAGGTGAGCCGCGGTTCGCCCGCGTGGCGGCGCGCGTAGTAGAGCCGGAACGGGTGCCGGCCAGCCTGCAGGCGGACCGCGCCGGTGGCTTCGCTGCCGGGCGCGTAGCCGAAGTCGGCATCGACCACGGTGGCGTCGTGCACGCGCAGGAGCGCGCCGGTGTCGGTGGTGACGTGGAAGCGGTATTCGCCATCCGCGGGGGCTTCGAGATAGCCGGTGAAGAGCAAGGCGATATCGTTGGAACGGGGGCTGACGGCGAGGTCGGGCCGCAAGCTCGTGCCGTGGGCGGTGGGGACAGCGTCGTCGAGGCGCGGCACCCATGGCGAGGCCTGCTCGAAGGCGCGCCATTCGATGCCGGGTGCGGTGGCCGCTGGTTGGACGGCGGGCTGCAATGCCTCGTCGTAGGGGACGCGCGGCGGTCGTGTTGGGACGGCGCACGGAGGGCACGAGGTCGTGCAATTGCCGCTGGAGCGCGGCGAAGGCAGGACCGGTGTCGGCGAGGTTCGTGGCTTCCTGCGGATCGGTGACGACGTTGTAAATTTCGAAAGGATCGGCCGCCCTGCGTGATGTTATAACGCACCCCCATGAAATCGCCCAGGCGGATGGCTTGCATCTGCGCCCGCTGGCGGTTGCGATGGCTGGCGAGAAACTCCGGATAGCCGGGCGTTTTGCCTTTCATGAAGTACTCGACATAAATGGGCGCGGTGCGTTTCTGCTCCTGTCCGCGAAGGGTGGGGACGAGCGAGACGCCATCCGCGCGCGCCGGCACGGGAACACCGGCCAGATCCGCGAAGGTGGCCAGCCAATCGTAATGCGCGGAGGGCTCGTGGCTGATACTGCCCGCGGGAATGAAACCGGGCCAGCGCGCGACCGCGCCGACGTGGACACCGCCTTCCCAACAATCGCGCTTGATGCCATCGAAGGGCCCGAAGCTACGGAAGAATTGCGGCGAGAAAGGCTCGGGCAGATAGGACTCCATGCTCACGCCGTTGTCCGAGGTGAAGACGACGAGCGTGTGGTCGTCGATGCCGAGATCCTTGAGCAGTTGCAGCACATCGCCCACGCAATCGTCGATCCGCTGCACGGCGCTGGCGTAGCGGCGATCGACATCGGGCCACGGCTTCTCGGGCGTGGCAGCGTTGTGATCGTCGTCCCACGTGGCGTTCGCGTAATCGGGATAACACCACGAATCGGGTTTGCCATCGGCGGTGTTGATCATGCGGCCCGGCGTGCCGAGCCACTGCACGCCGCCTTTCGCACCGCCACCGGCGGGATAGGCGCAGGGTGGATACTGGATTTTCGCGTGGGGCGTATCGAGCGCGAGATAGCAGAGGAAGGGCTGCTCGGGATGCGTGGCATGCTGGTCGGTGATCCACTTCTTGGCCCGCGCAGTGAAAAGATCCGCGGTGTAACATCCCGCGAGGTCGGCGGAGACTTCGCGCTCGTTGTCCCAGACCTGTTTGCCATCCTCTTTCGGGTAATGCGCGTGGCCGTCGCCGTGCCGGATGTAGCCGTAGTAGTAATCGAAGCCGCGCCGGGTGGGAAAGGCGGGCCATTGCGCGGGACCGGCCGTGGCGGCGGCGGGATCCTTTTCCGCCGGGCCACCTTGCAGGCCCCACTTGCCGATGGCGGCCGTGGCGTAACCCGCGCCTTTGAGCACGGTGGCGAGCGTGTGATTATTCTCGAGGGCCTTGTCAAATTGATTGTCGCGCACGTTGGCGTGGCCCTGGTGCACGCCGAGCAGCAGCGACGCCCGCGCCGGCGCGCACACCGGCGCCGAGCAATAATGGTCGCGCAGTTGCAGACCTTGCGCCGCCATCGCATCGAGGTGCGGCGTGGCATGCCAGGGCTGCGCACGGTCGTTGGCCGCGCGCCGCTGGTTTTGGTAGAAGACACCGAGGTCGCCCCCAGCCGAGATCATCCACGAGGACGAAGACGACATTGGGCCGCGGCGGAGCATCGGCAGCGGGCGAGCGGAAGGCCAGGATGCCGCAGAGTATCAGGAGGAGGAGGACGAGGGGGGATTTCATGGGAACGACCAGAGACTCTGAATCAGGGGCAGCTCTCTGCACAATGTCATCCTGATCCCGCGGCTGCGGGACGAAGGACCCGCCGATTAACCAGCGATCATCTTTGGTGAAGCGACGGGGTTCTTCGACTTCGTTACACTCCGCTCAGAATGACAGGCGAGGGAGGCCTCCAACCCGGCGGCCTACGATTTCGTAGGCGGGGTCGCGAGAGCGGCGGCTTTGGCACCGCCGGTCTTGAGGGTTTCGTAGTCGGCGCGGCGTTTGTCGGCTTCGGCCTTGGCGGCTTCCACTTCCTTGGCGGCGGCAGCGGCGGCTTGCTCGGCTTGCGCCTTCTGCGTCTCCGCGTCCTTCACGATCTGCGGCATGTCCTTTTCCAAACGCGCGGCGAGTTGCGTCGCGGCCTCGATGTCTTTCTTGATCTGCGCGACGGCTTTCTCGGTATCGCCGGCGGCTTTTACCGCGATCTTCAAGGCGCGTTTGGCGTCGTCCAGGGCGGCGCGCGCCTTGTCGGCTTCGGCCTGCGCGGCTTTCACGGTCGGGGCTTCCATATTCTTCACGCTCGCGGCGGTGAGGGCGGTCTGGGTGGTGGCAATCTCGGCTTTTTTAGCCTGATACTTCGTTTGAAGGTCGACGTATTCCGGTGAGCCGGGAGAGTGGGCATTGCGCTCCTCGCGCAACTTGGCCGCGTCCGTATTGAGGGCCTCCATCTTCTTGGTCAACGCCGTGACATCGCCCATGGTGGGTGCGGCATCCATGATGGCCTGCGTGTTCTTGTCCTGTTCCTTCGTGGCGTCCTCGGCGGCGGCCACGGCTTTCCTGGCATTCTCGACTGTCTCTCGGGCCTGGGCGAAGACGGCTTCCTTTTCCTGAATCTTTTTTGGCGCTTCGGCGACGGTCTTCTGCGCATTCGCCAGATCGTTCTTCGCGTTCACGATGGCCTGCGGCGCATCCTTGACGGCCTGCACGAGCTGGTCGTACTGCGACTGTTTGTCGAGCAGCGCGGTGTGGGCATTGTGCGCGGTCTGCAGAACCTGGGCGAATTTCCAGTGCTCCGCGTCGGCCTTGGAGGAGGCGAGTTGCGCGGTCATCTCCTCGAGCGAGGCTTTGATCCTGGCGAGTTCCTGCTCGGCGGTGGTGACGGCGGCGGCGGGGGCGGCGGGCTTTTGGGCTTCGGTGAGTTGCGCAGTGGCTGTCTGCAGCACTTTCTCGGCGGCGGCGATCGTGGCGGGACTCGCGGCGCGAAGTTTGGCCAGCGCGGCGTCCGCCTGCGCGACCTGGTCCTTGATGGCGGTGAGTTGCTTTTGCGCTGCGGCCTGGGCGGCTGCCTGCGTGGCGACTTCCTGCTTCGCACTGTCGATGTCAGCGGGCGGCGTGGCGGGGTCCGCCTGTTTTTGGGCCGCCATTTTCTGCGCGGCCTCCGCGGTGTTCTTCGCGTCGTCGAACGCTTTTTGCGCGGCGGGCAATTGGGTCTTCAACTGCGCGAGATTCTTCTCGGCCGAAGGGACGGCCGCCTTGTGTGCCTCGACCATCTTTTGCGCTTCCTGCTTATGCGCGTCCGCGGCGGCGATGGCGGCTTTGTGCGCGTCGTCCGCGGCGGTTTTTGCGGCCTTGAGCTTGGCCTCGGCGGCGGGGAGCTGCTCTTGCAGCTTGGGCAGTGCGGCTTGGGCGGCGGCGAGCTTGCTGGCCGTGCCGGTGATGCGATCGGCGAGCGAAGGAGGATTGGCGGTGAGTTCGCCGAGGGCTTTGCCGTCGAGCTTGGTGACCTGGATTTTGCCGGTCCAATCGCCGACGATCATGCGATCGTTCGCGAGACCGGCGCGCAGGGCGATATCCGCCATGGGTGCGGTTTGGCCGAGCACTTTTCCATCCTGGTCCCACACCTTGGCGATCTTGTCGCGGCCGCAGGAGATGAGTTTGCCATCGGGTGTGAAGTCGACCCATTCGGCGCCGCCGGGGTGGGCGTTCCAGGAGCGGATTTCCTTGCCTTCCTTGGCGTCCCACAGCGAGACTCTTGCCGTCTTCGCTGCACGAGGCGAGCACGCCGGGCATGAAGGCGAGGCCGGTGACCATGGCCTTGTGGCCGGGCAGGGTGTTGAATTCCTTGCCGGTGGCGCCTTCCCAAATCTGGATGCCGCCGCTGCGGTCGGCGCTGGCGAGATATTTGCCATCGGGCGAGAAGGCGATCGCGGTCACCCAGTCGGTATGTTTCTTGATCGACTGGACGAGCTTGCCGTCCTTGGTGGAGTAAATCTTGAGCAGCTTCAACGGGCCGCCAAGGGCCACAAACTGCTGGTCGGCGCTGAGGTCCGCGGCGAGCACCTGGTCGAATTCATTGCCGATGGTGGCGATGCGTTCGCCGGTCTTGATGTCCCAGAGGACGACCTTGCCGAGCTTGCCGCCGAGACCGCCGCCGGTGAGCAGCACCTGGCCGTTGCGGCTGAAACGGACGACTGCCGGGAAACCCTCGGGGAAAGGCAGCACGCCGAGCGGCTGCAACGTCTCGGTGTTGTAAAGGACCACCTGTTTCTGGCCGCCGACCGCGATGAGCGGAGCCCACGGGCTGACGGCGAGCGCCGTGATGGCGTTGTTGTGCGCGGTGCGGACGTAGGGCTCGAGCGGCAGGTCGCCGGGCATGGGCGGCGGACCGGCGGGACGCTCCAGCGACACGACCGCGACGGAGACTTTGTTACTGGACGCGGCGACGGCTTTGCCGGTGGCATTTTCCAGCAACTGGCCGGCGATCCACTTTTCCACGAGGCCGAGCTCGGCGTCCGAAAGCTTGTCGCCCTTGGGCGGCATCTTCGGGTCGTCGGTCTGCTTCACGCACTTGAAGAGCAGGCTGCCGGCGGCATTGCCGGACTCCAGCACCTTGCCGTTTTCGCTGCCTTGCAGGGCGGCCTGGTAGGTGGAGAGATCGAGGCCGGCCTTTTTCTTGTCGGGGTTGTGACAATTCAGGCAGGCGTTGCGGAAGATCGGCAGGATCTGGTCTTCGTAGGTGACCTTGTCCGCGCCGCGCGCGGTGAGAGCGGCCGCCATGGTGACACTAAGAACGGCGAATTTCTTCACTTCGAATCAATGGTTGAACATGAACTCCTTGGCGTTGAGCAACGCCCAGAAGATATCGTGGTAGGCTTGGGGCTGCGTCTCGGTGACGCCCCAGTATTTCTCCAGCTTGACGAGTTCGCTCTCGGTCGGGAAGCGGCCGAAGCAGCGCAGGAACAGCTCGCCGGCGATTTCGCGGGGCGTGCGGTTGGTATCCATGAGTTTCTTGACCACGCCGCCCTGGGCGATCTTGTCCTCGATGGTCGTGCCGTTGAGCAAATGCAGCGCCTGGCTGAGCGTGGGGCCGACTTCCTCGCGGCTGCAGACGACCTGGCGGTCCGTGCGGCCAAAGGTGGTGAGGAAGTAGTTCGAGGTATTGCCATCGGCGATCTGCGCGGAACGGCCGCCGAGCGGCAGGCCCTTGAACTTCTCTTTGTCGCCGGTCTCGGTGACCTGGCTGATGCAGTCGAGCAAGACCTCGGCGCGCATGCGGCGGATGGTGGCCTTGGCGAAATTGCGGTCGTCGAGCGCGTTCGTCTCATTGGCGCGGGTGGCGGTCTGGTAGGCGCGCGAATTGCAGATGTCGCGGACGATGTGGCGCAGGTCGTAATTGTATTCGATGATTTTCCTGGCGAGAGCGTCGAGGAGCTCGGGGTTCGAGGCGGGATTGGAGACGCGCACGTCGTCCACCGGCTCGACGATGCCCCGGCCCATGTATTGCGCCCAGACAAGGTTGGCGATGTGCTGCGGGAAGTAGGGATTTTCCGGAGAAGCGACCCAATCGGCGAGCACCTGGCGGCGATCTTTGCCGGTGCAATCGGGGGAGTCGCCACCGAGGAATTTCGGCGGCACGACGTGGTTGTCGACCAGGCTGCGCGAGTCGCCGGCGCCGCTATTGAAGATGATCTTCTCGCGCGGATCTTCGCCGGGCTTGCGGCCGATCTGCGTGAAGAAGGCGACGAAGCCGCGGTAGTCTTCCATCGTCCAGCGGTCGAACGGATGATTGTGGCACTGCGCGCACTTGACGCGGATGCCGAGGAAGGACTGCGCGGTGTCTTCGGCGAGCTTGAGCGGATCGGTCTCGAGCTGGTAGTAATTGGCCGCCGGATTCTCGAAGTTCGAGCCGTTGGCCGCGATGAGCTGGCGCGCGATGTCGTTCATCGGCACGTTCTTGGTGAATTTGTCGCGCAGCCAGTTGTAATAGTTCTGCGTGGCCTTGGGGCTGCCCTGGTTGTTGGCGCCGGAACGGACTTGCAGGAGCTCGCTCCACTTGAGCGCCCACACGTCCACGAACTCGCTGCGCGCGAGCAGCTCGTCGATCTTCTTCGCGCGCTTCTGGGAATCCTGGTCGGAGGTGAACTTGGTCACTTCTTCGCTCGTGGGCAGGGTGCCGGTGATGTCGATGAAGGCCCGGCGGAGGAAGGTGTCGTCGCTGCAGAGCTCGCTGGGCGTGATGCGCAGGTTGCGGAGTTTTTCATCCACCAGCTGGTCGACGAAGTTGCGCTCCTCGATCTTCGGCCATTCGTACTTCAGGCCTTTGGGGATGACGATGACCTGCGCGCCGACCGTGAAGGTGGCGTAGCGGGCCATGACGAAAGCTTCGCCGCGCGTGCCGGTGGTGATGACGCCGTCCTTGCTGATCTTGGCGGCGCCTTCGTTGCTGGTCAGGAAGAGGGCGAGATTGCTCACGTCGCGATCGGTGCCATCGGAATAGTGCACGCGCACGGTGATCTTGAAATTCTGGCCGGGGCTCTCGAGCACCAGCTTCTTCGGCAGGATTTCGAGGCTGGTGGGCTTGGCGACGTCGGCGGCGTCATTGGGTGCGCCCGCGGCGAGCCAGCGGACCATGGTCTTGGCGAGCTCGCTGTCCTTCTCGAACAACTTGCCGCCGGTGTGCGGCGCTCCGCCGGTGGCCTTGGTGATGAGCATCGATTCCTCGGGGATGGCGAGATTGATGCGGCGGCCGGAAAGCTCGCGGGTGAGACGATAGTGATCTCCCTCGTGGGTCGAAGCCCCAGAGCGAAAGGCGGAAGCCATCCTGCCCGCGGGCGGCGCCGTGGCAGCGATTGCACTCGGCCTTCATGAAGACGGGCATGACATCGAGGCGGAAGCTCACGGGTTGCTCAGTCTTCGCCTCTTCGACTTTCACCGGCACCTCCATGGACTGGCCCTGATACTCCACCTTGAGGGTCGTCTGGCCATCGGCCAGGGGATAGACGACGCCTTTCTCGATCTTCGCCTTGCTCGGGTCGGCGAGAGTGAAGGTCGCGGCGGCGGTGACGTCGCGGTTGACGCCGTTGGCCTCGGTGGTGCGGACGACGAGCGACTGCTTGTCGCGCGCGAACTTGAGGTTCACATCGGCCGGAAAGGATCTCGACCGAGGCGGCGCCGGTTTCAGCAGCGGCATGCATGAGCCCGCCCGCGGCCAACAGGCAGGTGGTGAGGAACAGCGTGGTGATTTTCGGGGAGGCGCATAGGTGGAAGAAAACGCTGGATTACTTTTTGGCTGTTTCGGCGGAGGCGGGAGGAGTCGCGTCATTCCTGGCGACGGTGGCTTTGTCGACGCGCAGGATGCCGCCCTGGGCAAAGGTGGAGGTCATTTGCTCGCCATCTTTCTGCAGGGTAACTGGCAGAAGAGTTGTTTGTGCTGCCCGGCGGGCGTGGTTTTTCGGCCTTGATGTTGAACTTGACTTCCTTGTCGTCCTTGGTGATTTCCTGTTCGTCCGCAGTGGTGCTCGGCGGCAGGCCGAGGAGCTGGAGCCTGGCCTTGCCCTCGAAGGGCGTCTTTTGTTCGAGCTTCACCGTCATCGTGGTGCTGTCGCCCTGGTCGACGAAGGTGCGCACCAACTGGCCGCCGATGAGCGGCGCGACGACTTCGACCTCGACCAGTTGCGTGCTGAACCAGACGGGGCCCTTGCCAAAGTCCGCGCTGCCGACGACGCAAACCTTCCACTTCTGCAAGGGTGCGTTGCCGTTGGCGCTGATCGTGACGGTGCCTTCGTTTTCGCCTTCCTTGATCTGTTGCAAGCCGGCGGTGCCGATGCCCGTGGGCGAGTAAAGGAGCCCGATGGTGATCGCGCCCTTGAAGTCATTCTTGCGTTCGGCGACGACTTTCAAATTCATCGAGCCGGTCTGCAGCAGCGGCACCTTGGGCTGCACGAGGCTGATTTTCACCGGGATCTCTTCGGTGACGGCGGCGGGCAGCGCGTGCTGATGGACGACGTAGAAAGGGCGCTGATTGTTGTATTCCATCACGTCCACCGCGTGGTCGACCTGGCTGGTCACCTTCACGTCCTTCGGCGGCTCGACGAGCTTCGCCGTCATGTCGAACTCCTTGGCCGAGATGGCGGCGTCCGGCGCGGCCTCCGAAGACCACGGGGACGGTGTCCACGCTCTTGTCGACCGTGGGGGGCGACTGCGGTAAGGCCCGCCGGGAGAGCCACGGGCTCGAGTTGCACGTCGCCGGCCACATCGGCGCGCTTGATGCGCACGAGCGAGGGCGTAGCGATTGCCTTTCGGGACGGCGATGGCCCGGCGGTCCTGGTTCTGATTGATCGTCATTTCCGGCAGCCACGCGGTGAGCTTGGGCTCCACGGCGGTGACTTCGAGGCGGTAGACGTAATTCGCACCGCGCGGGAAAGCTGATCCCGCACGGCGACACAGTAGTCGCCATCCGCCGGCGCTTTCCAGCGCAGGTAGCTGTCGGGATTGCCGGAGTCGTCGTTAGGTGGCCAGCTTGGCGCCCTTTTCGTTGTAGATATCGATGACTGAATCCAGCGGCGAACCGAGGCGGCGGGCGAAGACGGTGAAGTCGAATTGCTGGTCCTTCTTGACCTTGAACTTGAAGTAATCGACGTCGTCCTTCGCGTCGATGATGCCATTGAGTGCGACCGGAAATTCCTGAGCGACGACGGTGGCGTGGGCGAAGTCGTTGTTCGGCTCGGTTTCGAGCACGTTCGGGAAATAGGAGACGCGCATTTCATTGGGCTGCGGCGTCGGCTGGTCCTGGGTGGTGTAGAGATCGAAGCTGTCGTCGGCTTTCTCCGGCAGCTTGACGCTCTGTTCGATGGGACCGGAAGCGTTCGCCGATCAGCTGACCTTGACGGTCTCGCCCGCCGGGCCGCCCGCCGGATACACCGCGACCGGGGCGCGCGAAGGTGCGATGTTCATGATGTAGTGGCACTGGCCGGGGCCGGCATTCGTGGTGTCGCGCACGGAGATGATGTATTTGCCGTCGTCGGGAGCGAGGATGCTGGCGACCGGGTCCTGCCGGGAGAAACCGGTGTCGTCGACTTCGATGACGGGCGTGCCGTCGGCCTTGGTGATGGCCAGGGAACGGGTCATAGGGGGTCTGAGTGTGCAAACGCAGGCCGATGACTTCCACGGAGAGGCGCTGGCCTTTCTTGAGGTCCACCTCGTATTTGGCGAGGGCCGTCGTCCGGAGTGTGGCCGTAGACGGTCGTATTCAGCTCGATGTGCTGCGCGGGTTTCGGGCGCACCTTGGAATCCGCCTCGGCGACCATCGGGAAGGGCGAGACGTAGAAGGTGCGGACGTCGGCGATGCCGGAGTTGGTGATGATCCGCAGGTGTGCTCGCCGAGGCGGGCATCGGGTGCGACCTTGATTTTGGCCGTGAATTTGCCTTTCTCCGCCGTGAGGATCTGCGACTCGAAGGATGCGGGCTCGTCGAAGAGAAACGTGCGGGTATCGTCCAGGTTGGAACCGAAGCAGGTGATCTCCATTTCCGCGCCGCGCTGGGCGCCGCCGGGATAGATATGGGAGACGCGCGGTGTGCCCGCCAGGGCGCCGGCGGCAAAAAGGCTGGAGGCGAGGGCGATCGCCCCGCAACGGGTGCGAAGAGAAGCAAGGACGGGGAACGGCATAATCACGATAGGAATGGCTGGGCGCACGAAACGCGGCGGCTAGCTGGATGCCGTGCCGCCGCGTTTGCGCTGTTCAGGTTTTGAAGATCAACCGCGGCGGTTAAGCCAGTAGCTCGCTGACCACCTGGCCTTCGTAAACGATGGCCTGCGGCGCCCGCCGGGCGACATGAGCTTCTTCTCCGGCTTGATGCCGAGCTGCGTGAAGACGGTCGCGGCCATGTTGGCCACCGTGAGCGGATCGCTCATCGGGTTCCGCACGGTCGGATCGGAAGCACCGTGGACGTAGCCGCGCTTGAAGCCGCCGCCGGCGAAGGCGACGGAGAAAACGCGCGGCCAGTGATCGCGGCCGGCATCCTTGTTGATCTTGGGCGAACGGCCGAACTCGGACGAAACCATGACGATGGTCTTGTCGAGCATGCCGCGGCGATCGAGATCGGTGATGAGAGCGGCGTAAGCCTGGTCGAAGTTCGGGAGCTGGCGCTCCATGTTCTTGGCGATGTTCTGGTGCATGTCCCAGCCACCGAAGGTGAGCGAGACGAAGCGGACGCCGGACTCGACGTGCGGGCGGCCATGAGCATGCGCTGGCCGGCCTCGTTCTGGCCGTACTCGGCGCGAATCTTTTCCGGCTCGGCGGAGAGATTGAAGGCCTCGCGGGCGGAAGCGGACGAGACGAGCGCGTAGGCGGACTGATAGAAGGTGTCCATCGCGGAAAGCGCGTCGCTCTTCTCCAGCGTGCTGAAATGCTCATCGACCGTGGAGAGGATGCTGCGGCGCTGATCGAAACGATCGGCGGTGATGCCGTCGTGCATGCTCAGGTCGCGGACCTTGAAGGCGCGATTGGCGGGGTCGCCGCCGAGGCTGAACGGACCGTAGCTGGTGGGCAGGTTAGCCGGTGCCGGCGAATTCATTCGGCACGTTCGGGATGCAGACGTACGGCGGCAGGTTTGTTGCGGGAGCCGAGCTCGTGCGAGACGACCGAACCCATCGACGGGAACTGGATCGCGGGCGACGGACGGTAGCCGGTGAACATATTGTGCGTGCCGCGCTCGTGGGCCGCTTCACCGTGGGTCATGGAGCGGACCGACGGTGATTTTGTCGGCGATCCTGGCGGTGTTTTGCAGGTATTGGGAAAATTTGACGCCCGGGATCTTGGTGTCGACCGTGGACCAGCGGGCCGCGGTATTCGATCGGGGCAAAAGGCTTGGGATCCCAGGTTTCCTGATGGGCGGCGCCGCCGGCAGGTAGATGTGGATCAGCGATTCGGCTTGCGGGGTGAGGCCGTCGGCGAGGGCCGCTTCCTCCGCGCGGAGCTTGAAGTAATCGCCAAGGGTGAGGCCGAGGCCACCCACGAGACCGGCGAACAGGAATTCGCGGCGGGATGTTTGCGGAAGTGGCGCCGGATCTTCGAACCAGGTCACAGGTTTGATATCGCTCCATAATTTTCTGTTGAGTTGGGATTTGGCGGGGGACGCCTCGCGGCCAGCACCTTACGATGCCAGCGGCTGAAATCAAACCCGACAACATCCGGATGGAATTTGTCCATTCCGGCAATCAACGGGCCCAGCCTGCGTGCGCCTTGTTAGGGAAGACCCCTCGTACAGTGGGGCCTTAGGGAATTTTGTGGCGTTTTTAGGAAATCTTTACGGAAGCGATTTGAGAGGAGGGATTCTTCATCTTAGTCTCGATCCTGAGCTTGATCTTCCCGGTTCGGGATGGGGAGATTAAGAGTAAGATTAGGATTAAGAGTAAGAGAAATCCCCCCTGCGTGGTCCCTTTCCAATGAACATCTACATCATGCGCGACGGCAAAAAGATCGGTCCGTTCGGCGAGGAGGCTGTGCGGGTGCTGATCGAGCAGGGGGATGTGGATGAGGAGGATCTGGCCTGCCGCAGGGGTGCTTCCGAGTGGGAGCCGCTGCGCCAAGTCCTGAATGCCCCAACTTCGTCAGCGGCGGGCCGAGACTCCTCCCGCGGACAGCGCGGAACCGGCCACTGCCGTACAACTGGCCTTCCTGAGCTATTTTGGCATCGCCGCCCCCGCGAATCTCCTGAAGGACGCAGCGGAGTGGCTTATCACCAAGGCGAAGGAAGATCCCCACAGCGTGAAGCGCCTGGAGATGTGGAATGTCGACCGGTTGCTTCTGCACCCCGAACTCTTCGCGGCGGAAGCGCAGGCGAAAAAGGAGGACCGGGCGCAATTCTTTTTCGATCTCTGCCAGACGGCGGGCTCGGATTACTTTACAGGGGTCACGAAGGCGCACTGCCAGGTGCTGGTCGAGTTCCTCGACGTAAAGTTTCCGCGCTGGGACGCCAACGAAGCCGAGGCCACGGAGCGCTATTTTTTCCCGGCGATGGCGGAGAAATTCCCAGCAGCTCGTGACAAGGCCTGGCGGGGCCGGCATCCGCTATGGCGAGGGACCGGGCGGCCGCGGCGGCGAAGGCGAAGGCGCGCACCGCGAAACTGGTCGCGCCGTCCGATTCACCGCTGCGCGCGATCCTGCGGGGGCTGGTTCTCGGGATTGTGCGTGCTGGGAGTGCTCTACGGCGTGCACCGGGTGCTGCACAGCGAACATCCAACATCCAACACCCCACATCGAATCATCCATTAGCCGAAGCTTGCCATCGCGGGCGTCGGCGCGATTGGATGTTGGGCGTTCGGATGTTAGATGTTCTGCCTTCCCTCGCTAGCGCTGCACCTTCCAGCGCGTCTCGGGTGCGAGGTTGATGTCGTCCTTGTTCAAGTCGAAGCCGCATGGCCTGCAGCAGGTAGGCGACGCCTTCGCGGCTGCTCACCGTCTGCTTCAGGCTGTGCGCGAAGAGCTCGATGTATTCCTTGTAGCTGTCGAGCGCGAGGCTGCCCTCACCGACATAGCGGGACAGCTCCTGGTCGTGGCTTTCGATGAGCTCGAAAAGCGCCCGGCGCAGGCGGACGCGCATGACGGGGTCGGACGACGAGCCGGAAGGGATTGGCCGCCGGATCGGTCGGGACGGGTTCCTTGGAAATATCGAAATCAAGCGGGGCGAGAGATTGGGCGTTCATAGGGTCGTTCATGGTCGTGGAATGTCGAATCGTGAGCCGCGAGTGGCTCGGCTGGAAAAATTCAGCGCCGTTTTTCCCGGACTTGGATGCGGCTGGCTGGGCCTGGGCGATCAGTTGTCCGTTGGCGTCGTAGTCGACGACTTGCGTCGCGGTGTCGCCATTGCCGCCGGCGTAGACGAAGACGCGCTTGCCGAGATAGCGGCCATCCGGCGCGCTGAACGAGGCCTCGGTGACATGGCCGGCGCCATCCGCGTGTAGTTGGCCCGGTAAACCTCTTTGGCCTTCCCGTCATAAAAAATGGCGCCAATGGCGATATCGCCATCGCCGAGCAGGTAGGTGGTTTTTTGAACAGCTTACCTGGGATGGTCCTGCCTTGGACATCCTTGCTGTCGCCATAGGTGATCGTCTCCTCGGCGGTGTGCTTTTCCGGATCGGTAATGGTGGTGCTCTTAAAAGCCGCCCTCCAGGATCTTGGTTAGTGACCTTGATCGTGCCGTAGGTTTCCTGGGCGGAGACCAGCGGCGCGGCGAGGACGAGGGGGACAAAAAGGAGGGCAACGGCTTTCACGGGGCCTTTACTTCAAATCGCTCCGGTCCATTTCGCCAGTGAGATACGCATTTGCGGGGACATCAGGCAGCGTCTTCACCGTGGCGGTGATTGAATTGCATATCGTAGAGCCGGCGGTAGTAGCCGCTCTTGGCGTACAACTCCGTGTGCGTGCCCACTTCCTTGATCGCGCCGTGCTCGAGGACGACGATCTGATCGGCGCGCTGGATGGTGGAGAGGCGGTGGGCGATGGCGAGCACGGTGCGGCCTTTGGCGAGTTTCTCGAGATCCTGCTGGATGTATTTCTCCGTCCTCGGAATCCAGCGCGCTGGTGGCTTCGTCGAGCAGGAGGATCGGTGCGTCCTTCAAAAAGGCGCGGGCGATGCACAGGCGCTGCTGCTGCCCGCCGGAGAGCATGCAGCCCTTGTCGCCGATGACCGTTTCGTAGCCTTGGGGCTGGGCCATGATGAAATCATGCGCGTGGCCCAGCTTCAGCCGCGGCCTCGATGTCCGCCCGGGGTCGCGTCCAACCGGCCATAGCGGATATTGGCGGCGATGGTGTCGTGGAAGAGGAACGTGTCCTGGTTGACCATGGCGATGTGTTCGCGCAGCGAGGCTTGCGTCACGGTGTTGATGTCCTGTCCGTCGATGAAGATGTGCCCGGCCGCCGGTTCGTAGAGGCGCTGAAGCAGCCAAAAGAGTGTGCTTTTCCCCGCGCCCGTGGCGCCGACCAACGCGCACGTCGTGCCGGGGAGGACTCGGATCGGTGAGGTCGGTCACCGCCGCGGCATCCGTACCGTGATAGGTAAAGGTGACTTGGTCGAAGCGGGATTTCCCCCATCGGCACGGTGAGCGCCTTCGCCTGAGGCGCGTCGATGATCGCCGGCGGGCGGTCCATGTAGACAAACACCTTCGTCGTCGCGGCGAGGCATTTCTGCATGAGGATATTGATGCGGCCCAAGGTCATCGGCCGGATCGTAGAGCAGGACGAGGCCGGCGTTGAGGGCGGTAAAGCGACCGTAATCGAGATCATTGGCCCAGGCATAAATCAGCGCTCCGACGATGGCCCAGCGAGGCCGACGGTTTCCACGGCGGGGGTGACCATTTCCTGCGCCTTGCGCCACCGCCATGGCGAATTTCAGCATCTGCAAATTCGCTTTGTTGAAGCGCTCCGCCTCGTAGTCTTCCCGGGCGTGGGTCTTGACCACGCGCACCCCGGCAAAGGCTTCCTTGCATGATGACCATCAGTTGCCCGGCTTCATCCTCTTCCCGGGCGCCGACGCTGCGCACTTTTTTGCCAATGATCAGCACGGGCAGGAGGCAGACCGGAAAGACCGTGAAGGCGAGCAGCGTGAATTTCCAGTCGGTGCAGAGCAGCGCGATGAGCCCGGAAATGATGGCGATCGGCTGCTTGACGATGTCCCCGGCGATTTGCGTGAGGGCCTGCTGCGCGACCCGCGTCTGGTTGAAGGACGGTCTGCACGAGCTCGCCGGACTTGGCGCGATTGAAGAACTCCAGCGATTGCGCCATGATGTGGCGGAAGAGATTCTGCCGGATGTCGTCGAGCACGCGCTGGCTGACCCACAGGAGGCAATAAGCGTTCAGGTAGGAAAACAGGCCGCGCACGGCCATCAACGCCGGGATGGTCGCGCAGACCACAATAACCTGCGTGGCCGTGGCGTGACCGGGGATGATGGGGCCGGGATGCCCTGGCATCCAGGACGGGAATTTCAGGGTATGGTCGCCGTCATCGGGGAAAATCAGCGGCACGACCTTGCGGATGAGGAACACGAGCCCGCCATTGGCCACCCCGAAAAGCGCGCCGAAAAGCATGCCGAAGAGAAAGCGGGCTTTGTACGGCTTCAGATAGCTCGCCAGCCGCATGTACGGCTCGCGGCTCACGCGCAGGAATTCGCGCAGCGACATCTTGGCGATGTCTTTGCGGGAGATTTTTTTTCGATGACATTCAGGTGGATCGCGGGGAGCGCGAGGAGGGAATCGGTAGCACGAATGACCGCCCCGGTCGAGAGATGCTCCATGGGCGCGCCTTTCAAGCGGGGCTCGAAGCGGGTGAGCGGTGCGTCCGGTTGGGCGGCGGAAAGGACGACCGCGCGGTCGTGCATCGGGCGCCAGTGGAAGGATTCGTGGGGCCGAAAAGGGCGATTTGCGGGACGCGAAAGGCGGAGGCCAGGTGGACGACCCCGGTATCGCAACTGACGACGATCCGGGCCCCGGCGACGAGAGTCGCGAGCGAGATCAAATCCTCCGGAAAGCGGATTTCCGTCCCCGCGCCCTTGGGGATCGCCGCCAGATGGGATCTTTCGAATTCGTCCGGGCCACAGGTGAAGATGACCTTCAATCCCGAGCCGGCGTGGAGATGCGCCGCCACCTCTGCCCAGCGCTCCGGCAGCCAGTATTTTTCCGGGCGCGCGGTGCCGGGATGGAGCACTGCGTAGGGCGCTGGGTCCGTCATCGTGGTTCCGGCGGGCAGCGCCAGTTCGGGCAGCAGATCACCGGCTCCCGTGGGCGCCACGGCCGCCACCAGATCGAGGTAATGCTGGGCCGTGTGCACATCGCGCACCTTCGATGGGCTCCACGCATTGTAGGCGAGCGAACGCCACCGATTGCGCCGCACCCATTCGAAGCCCACGCGTTTCCCGGCCCGCGAAAGAACCGTGGCGAGGGCCGAGCGGTCGTTGCCGGTGAAATCGAAACACGCGTCCCAGCCGCCGGTGAGCACCTGCTGCCACGGTGCCCACCGGCGACCGGGGCCGAAGACGATGCCGCCTTGGATGAATGGAATCGCGGCCAGCAAAGGCGCCGTGCTGTCCATGACCCCGAGCGCGATATGCGCCTCCGGCCACGCCCGGTGCAGCGCCCGCAGGGCCGGTGTGGTGAGCACGAGGTCGCCGATGCGCTTGAGTTGCAGCGCGAGAATTCTCACGGCAATTTAGGATTTAGCATTGAGGCAATTGCCATTTAGTTCTGTCGTCACGCTGCGGGACTGAGTGCCGCAGGCGGGTCTGCTTTGCGAATGCTAAATGCCAAATGTTAAATCCTAAATGAAGATCGGTCTCGTGCGACGCGGCTATTCCCGCACCGGGGGGGCGGAGGCCTATCTGCGCCGCTTTGCCGATGCCGCGTCTGCCGCCGGACATCGGATCCTGCTTTTCAGCGAGCACTGGCCGCGCGAGGAGTGGCACTTCGATCTGGTGCCGGTGACCAGCCATTCTCCCCGGAGCTTTGCCGACGCGATGGTGGCGCTGCGCCCGCGGGATCGCTGTGATTTTCTCTTCAGCCTCGAGCGCATCCACACCTGCGATGCCTATCGGGCCGGCGACGGCGTGCATGCCGCCTGGCTGGAGCGCCGCGCGAAATTCGAGCCGGCCTGGAAGAGCTGGTTCCGGCGCTTCAGCGGGAAACACCGCGAGATCCTGGCCCTGGAAAAAGAGCTGTTCGGCCCGCGGGGCGCCCGGGCGGTCATCGCCAATTCGCGGCTCGTGCGGGAGGAGATCGTGCGGCATTTCCAGTATCCGGAGGAGAAGATCCAGGTGATCCACAATGGGGTGCCTCTTTTCACCGCGGCGCCGGAAGCGCGCGCCCACACCCGTGCCTCGCTCGGGCTCCAGGAAGACGACTACGCCATCCTTTTCGCCGGTTCCGGATGGTCGAGAAAAGGCCTGCGCTATGCCATCGAAGCCGTGAACCTGGCGAAACTCGACGGCGCCCACCTGCTTATCGCGGGGCGCGGCAATCCGCACGCCTTGCCGAAGTGCGCGCAGGCCCGCTTCCTCGGCCCGGTCAAGGACATGCCGCCGCTGCTCGCCGCGGCTGACGCATTCATTCTGCCGACCATCTACGACCCCTTTTCCAATGCCTGTCTCGAAGCATTGGCCGCGGGCCTGCCGGTGATCACGACGGCGCAAAACGGATTCTCGGAGATCATCGAGTCCGGGCTGGAGGGAGAAATCGTGAATGAGCCCAACGACATTCCGGCACTGGCAAGTGCCATCACGGCCTGGAGCGATCCCGATCGCCGGGCCATCGCCAAGCTCCGCCTCGAAATCCTCAGCACCCAATACACGATCGCCGAAAACGTCCGGCAGACGCTGGCCGCGATCCAGGCGCTGCGGTGATTTACGGCGCCGCTTCCGGCGGAGCGGGATCGGGCGGCGTGAACCTTTCCAGCGGCGTGACCAGATTGCCGGGGAGCGGCCACACCCGCTCCTGGATGCGCGGCGCGAGCGAACGCGACGTAGCATACGCCTGGGTCATCATTTCCATCTTGGCGTCGAGGTTGTCGACGTAGTGCAAGGCCCAGGCTTCCGGCGTCTTCGGCACCACCGGCGAGCCGAATTGCAATTCCCCGTGGTGCGCCGCGAGCAGGTGGAGCAGGTGCAACCGCACGTCTTCGCTGGCCGGCCGCAGCGCGGCCCAGCCTACCGCCGCCTCGGTGGCGAGAACCTTGCGCCAGAGGGCGTTCACCAGTTCGATCCCGATCGTGATGTGCCCGAGCATCTCGCCCCGTTCGTCGAAGGGCATGACAAAGCCGTCCGCCGGCAGCGAATTCTCCCACAGCTTCCCGGCATCGTGAAAGAGCACTCCCGCCGCGAGCAGGTCGCGGTTCAGCGCCGGATACGCACCCGCGACAGCCAGCGCGCCGCGCATCATCTGCGCCACGTGCTCGACGAGCCCCCCGCGCCGGGCATGGTGATTGCCCCGGGCCGCCGCGGCGCGCCGAAAGCGGGCGCCATACTCTCCCAGAAACACGGTGGCCAGTTCCCGCAGCCGCGGATCGGAAATGGCCGCTGCCGTTTGCTCGATAAATGCATAATCCGCCGCCTGCTTCTCCCGCAATTCCGGCGAACCCGCCAGGAGCGTGTCGCGCTCTTCCGCCGTCAGTTCGCGAGCGTTCCAGCGTTTCGCATCCAGCCCGAAGCCCCCATTGTGGACAAACTCGCCCGCCACCTCGAGGAACACACCCGCGGAGAGTTCCTCGCACAGGGCGAAGGCCGGCCCATCGCTCCAGGCCCGCAGCGTGATTTTCGCTTCGGCATCCGCCAACACCAGTTCCCAGAAAGGTTTGCCGTCGCGCGTCTCCTTCCGGACCAGCGCTTCCACCTGGCCATGGACGGTCGCCTCGAGCCGCCCGGCGACGGCACGCTGCTTCAACACAGAAAGCGGGAGTATTTCCGTGGATTTCATCGATCCCACATGCACACCGTCTCCTTGGCGGCTGTCGAGGCGGAAATACGTCGGATGGCCTCCGAATCGAGAGCTTGACACTGGTGAAGACAAACCAAATAGATATTAATGTCATTACATTGCCAATCCTGGCTTCCCACCCAATGAACACTCCCTCCTCCAGAACACGCGGCTTTTCCCTTATCGAATTGATGGTCGTGATCTTTATCATTGGCATCATCGCGGCATTCGTGGTGCCGGCGATGCCCACCATCCTCCGCGGTTCGCAGATTGCCCAAGGCTCCCAGATCCTGGCCGATCAACTCAGCCTCGCTCGCCAGTACGCGCTCTCGAAGAATCATCCCGTGGAAGTGCGCCTGATCCGTTATGCCGATCCGGAAGTTCCTGGGGAACTCGACGCCGGCGGCAATTCGTCTCCGGTCAACGGAGCGTATCGCGCCATCCAGATCCTGGAAACCCTGGATGCCATCGACACCAGCTCGGGAACCAATGATTTCGTGCGCGTCCCCTTGGACAAGCCCCAACTGCTCCCGCAGGCGGTGGTCCTGAACAAGGGCGACCTCTCCACAATCCTCAAGGAGTCGGGAGCCTTCCCCACCACCCCTTCCCAGAACACGGCCACCGCGAAGGATCCCGTCTTGCCGCGAAAAATCGGGACCAATTACGACTACGTTTGGTTTCGCTTCATGCCCGATGGCTCGACGAATCTCCCGCCCAAATCCAACACGGACGCCAATGGAGCCTGGTTCATCACTTTGCTCAACATCAACGACCCCACGACCGGCAACACCCCGCCGCCCAATTTCTTCACGGTGCAAATCGATCCGGTCAGCGGAGCGATGAAACAATTTCGTCCGGGCCTAGCTCCCTAACGGCACGGTGCGCTTTTCGCGCGCACTGCGGGCGGCGCTGTCCACGATCTGCTGCCCGATGCGGGCGATCTCGGGATGCAGCGGGCCGCGCTCCAGCTCGCCCCCCTCCAGCACGGACAACAAATACTGGATCGGATCCAGGAAAGGCGCGCGCACCTCGTCGACGGGCACCTCGAACCCTTCCGGCCGCTCCACGGATTGCAGCCGCAGGTGCGTCGCGTAATCGTAGGCCGAGAGCGTCCCTCGCGTGCCGCAAATCACAAACCCGCACTTCGGCTGCGGCTGGAGAATCCATGGATCGCTGAAGGTGCCCCACCGCGTCTGGATGGTGGAAAGGCCGTGCGCATACCGGCAGACGGTGACGCTGTGTTCATCGACCTCCAGCCCCTCCGGCACATCGATCGTGCAGGTCACCTCCAGCGGGGCGCGTCCGCCTTGAAACCACGTCCCGAGCGTGGCGCCGTAGCCGGCGTAATCGAGCAGCGATCCGCCGCCCTTGTCCCGGTTGTAAAACCAGCTCGCCCGTTTCTCCTCGGCGGTCGGCTCGCACACTACCTTGTCCGCGCGATGAAAGAGCGGCCCGCGATTGCCGCCGTAGTGATGCACGTTGAGCACGTCGCCGATCACGCCTTCGTCGATCAGCCGTTTCGTCGTGATGTAGCACGGCGACCAGCGCGTGGGCCAATTGATGGCCAGCAATTTCCCGTCGCGCGTTGCGCCGCGATCATCTCATCGGCCTCCGCCAGCGAAGCGGCGAACGGCTTTTCCACCACGATGTTCACGCCGTATTCCGCCACGCGCCGCGTCCACAGGCCATGCTCCGCTGTCGCGGGACACAAGATCACCAGATCCGGCCGCGTCTTCTCGAGGCAGGCCCGATAGTCGGTAAAGACCCGCTCCGGCGGCAACCCAAAAGCGCCGATCGCATTCTGCATCCGGCCGGCCTTCTCATCGCAAATCCCGACGATCTCCGCCTGCGGATGCTCCTGCACCCGCCGGAGCAAATCGCCCATGTGCATGTGGTCGAAATTAATCCCCGCGATCTTCCAAATCTTGTGCATCGGCGTGGAGCGTGGCAGGCCGCCCAAATCCTGAATGTTAAATGCCAAATCCCAATTGCTCAATCTCAGCCCACTTTCCATGCGCCGCGATATTCGCGCGTGAGCCACGCGGGATCGCCCGTGCCGCCGGCGAAATGGTTCTTCGCCGGATCCCACTGGATCTTCTGCCCGTGGTAGTAAGCGAGATTGATCAAGTGGCAGCCCGTCACGCTTCGCGCGCCGATTTCCACGTCGGTGATCGGACGTTTCCGTGTCTTGATCGCTTCCAGGAAGTCGGCTTTGTGATCGGTGCTCGCGTAGAGCTTCACCTTGGCGTCGGCCAGGAATTCCTTCTCGAGCGCATCCAGTTGCGCCGCGAGGGGCGGCTGCTCCTCCTTCGTGATGAATTTCGCCTTCTCCGCGCCTTTCACCTGCACCCGGATCTTCCCGCGGTTCACATACACCTCGCCGTCGCTGCCGAAAAAGGTCACGCCGTTTTCCTTGATGTGCGTGACCTCGACGTCATTCGCATAGCGCAGCTTCACGCCAGCTTCCGCTTTTTCCCAATCCGCAGGCGGCGTGATCTCGAGCGGCCCGCTTTCGTCCGCGCCGAGGCCCCACTGCGTGATGTCGAGATGATGCGCGCCCCAGTCGGTCACGCCGCCACCGCCGTATTCGCGATAGGCGCGCCAGGCGGGAAAATGTTTGTGCACGCCGCGCGGACTCAGGATTTGATTGTAGGGCCGCTGCGGCGCCGGCCCGAGCCACATGTCCCAATCGAGCCCCGGCTCCAACTCTTCCTCCGGCAAGTCGCACGGCCGGCCCGGCCCGCCAAAGCCCGCCTCCACACGCGAGACCTTGCCGATCACGCCATTGCGCACCAGCTCGCACGCCACGCGAAATTCCCGCATGGAACGCTGCATCGAGCCCGTCTGGAAGACGCGGTTTTGTCGGCGCACCGTCCCGACCAGCGCCCACGCCTCGTGAATCGTCTCGGTAAGCGGCTTCTCGCAATAAATGTCTTTCCCTGCCTCCGCCGCGGCCATGGCGATCAGCGCGTGCCAGTGATCCGGCGTGGCGATGACTACCGCATCGATGTCTTTCCGCGCCAGCAATTCCCGGAAATCCGCGTAGGTGTCGCAACCCTTGTAGCCCTCGTTCCCCGCGTCTTTCGCATAACGCTCCTCGACCGTCTTTTTGTGGTTGTCCCGCCGCGTCTTGTCCACATCACACACCGCGACGGTTTGCGTTTCGGTTTTGCCGAGAAAACCGCCCATCAACCCGCGCGACTGAATCCCACAGCCGATGAAGCCGAGCGTCAGCCGATCGTTCGGCTTCGTCTCCGCCGACCAGATATGCGCAGGCAAAATGAGTGGAGCGACGCCAGCGGCGAGAGTGGCTTTGAGAAACGAACGGCGGGAAGGGCGGGGGAGGTTCATGGGATAAGGAGAGCGTCGAGACAATCCGCGAGCAAGCCATTCATTGGGGCAGAACAGCCGAGGGGCGGAACATCCAACACCCCACATCCAATGCCGGAAATTCCGGAGCCACGCGGGGGCTCTTGTTATGCAATTCCTCTCCACTCCTCTCCACCTGCCATCCCTTCCGGAGCTGCCGGGTTGGGTGCTCGCCTCTCTGCGGAATGCCACTAAAGTACCACTTTATGCGCACGGAACTGGTCACGACTCTCAAACGCAAAGCGACGGAAATCCTCGCGGATCTCGAAGCGCATCAGGATCCGGTGCTGATCACCCAGCACGGAAAACCCGCGGCGTATCTCGTAGCCGTCGAAAAATACGAGACGCTGAACCAACGCTTGAACCTTCTCGAAGGAATCGCCCGCGGGGAGCGGGCGATCGAAGAGGGCCGCGTCGTCACTCATGCCGAAGCGAAGAAGCGCCTGGCGCGATGGCTAAGCTGATCTGGACGGAACCAGCCCTGCATGATCTCGAAGCCATCGGCGACTACATAGCGCTCGATAAACCCGAAGCGGCACGGCAATGGGTCCAACGCGTCTTTCGCCACGTCGAACACTTGGCGAGGCATCCCGAAAGCGGCACTCGCCCGCCCGAATTACGCAACTCACGGTATCGACAGATCGTCGAGCCGCCCTGCCGCATCTTCTACCGGCACGACTCGGAATGCGTCTACATCGTTCATGTGCTGCGCGGTGAGATGCGCCTGCGTAAGTCGCGACTCCGCAGAGGCGATCATTAGGGCACGTCGTCAGTCACCGACCCTTTCCAATTTTCTCCGCACTGCTCTCTCGAAGAAGAGCGCCGGTCTGCGAGGATTTTTGGCTGCTCCTCCGACCGCCTTTTCGTGCTTTTTCGTGTCTTTCGTGGACACCTCCCTTGGGTTGCGGCTCCGCCGCGCTGCGCCCTCTGCGTTCACATTTAGCCGTAACTACAGCGCAACTTGCACCGCTCTATCGACCTACGGGCGTCGCCGCAGGAAAATCCGCCAGATGGATTTGCAGCTTTGAGCCGGAGTGGGCGCGGGCCACCTTACGGCTTTCGGGCGTGTCGCCGGTGAAAAGGTGATCCACTTTGGTCAGCGGACAAATCGCGCACATGGCCCGCTGGCCGAGCTTGGTGTGGTCGACGAGCAGCGCCACGCGTTCGCTTTGTTCGATCATCAGGCGCTCGCTGGCGAGGACGGCTTCGTTGTGATTCGTGGCCTCCTTCGCATCGACGCCGGCGGCGGAAAGGAAAGCCCAGCGGGCGTGGTAGCGCTTGAGGAAAGCCTCCGCGGGTGGGCCGGAGAGGACGCTGGATTCAGGCTGGAGGATGCCGCCGGTGAGATAGATCTCGGCGCCGCGCTGGCGGCCTTTGAGGCGGTCGACGGCCTGGGCGATGACCAGCGAATTGGTAATGATGCGAATGCGCTTCAGCGCGATGAATTCGCAGAGCTGGTAGGTGGTGGTGCCGCCGTCGATCATCGCCACATCGCCGTCCTCGAGCAGGGCGGCGGCCGCCTCGGCGAGGGCGCGCTTTTCCGTGGCATTCTCGGCGAGGCGCTGGTGGAAGGCGGCGGGACCGGCCGGCGGGGGCGAGGAGGCTTTCAGCCGGATGCCGCCCCAGGTCTTGTCCACGCGGCCCTCGGCGGCGAGCTGGGCAAATTCGCGGCGGATGGTGGCCGCGGAGGCGCCCAGCCGCGCGCAGGCAGCGTCCACCGCCAGCTCCGGGTCGGCCTGGAGCAGCTCGAGAATTTGGCGCTGGCGTTGGCGGCGTTTCATCGGTGACGATGAAAATTCTTGTTGCGCCTCCCAGGAAAATCAATCAAAAATCAATCACTTCTCAATCATAACTGAATCACCCTATGTCCTCCTACCGCTTTGTGAACTTTTCCTGGGACGATGCCAAGGCCGCTTCGCTCGACCCGGTCGGCCGCCTCGTCTACCGCTCGAACATCCTCGGCTCCGACCAGCGCATCACGAACACCGGCGGCGGCAATACCTCGTCGAAGCTCACGGAAAAAGATCCGCTCACCGGTGAGCAGGTGGAAGTGTTGTGGGTGAAGGGTTCCGGCGGCGATCTGCGCACCGCGGGCCGCGAGTTTTTCTCCTCGCTCTACCAGTCGAAGCTCGTGGGCCTCCAGAAAAGCTACGGCGAACGCGGCGACAAGGGCCTCAAGTCGCAGGCCGAGGACGAAATGGTCGCGGCCTACACGCACTGCACTTTCAATCTCAATCCGCGCGCCTCGTCGATCGACACGCCACTGCACTCCTTCGTGCCCGGCAAGCATGTCGATCACATGCACCCGAATGCCATCATCTCCGTCGCCGCGAGCAAGCGCTGCGTGGAGTTGACGAAGGAAATCTTCGAGGGCGCGATGGAGTACGTGCCGTGGATGCGCCCCGGCTTCGAGCTCGGCCTGGCCATGCAGGAGATCTCGCAGAAGAACCCCGGCACGCGCGCCATCATGATGGGCCAGCACGGCTTCATCGCCTGGGCCGACGACGACAAAGAATGCTACACGCAGACCCTCGATTTCATCGAGAAAGCGGCCAATTACATCGAGCTCAAGTATGAGGCCAAGGGCGGCGACGCCATGGCTTTCGGCGGGGAGAAGTACCAGGCGCTCCCGCAGGCCAAGCGGCACGAGATTTTCGCCGCGATCATCCCCTGGCTGCGCGGCCAGGTCTCGCAGCAACGGCGCTTCATCGGCACCGTGCAGGACGACGACAAGATCCTGCGCTTCGTCAATTCGCACGACGCTCCCCGCCTCGCCGAGCTCGGCACGAGCTGCCCCGACCATTTCCTGCGCACCAAGATCAAGCCGCTCTACGTGGCTTGGGATCCGGCCGGCGGCGACCTCGCGGAGCTGAAGAAGCTCCTCACCGAGGGCCTCGTCCAATATCGCCGGGACTACGCCGCCTATTACGAGAAGTGCAAACACGACAACTCGCCCGCGATGCGCGACCCGAACCCGACCGTGGTGCTCATCCCCGGCCTCGGCATGGTCGCGTGGGGCAAGGACAAGAGCGAATCGCGCGTGACCGCGGAATTCTACAATTGTGCCGTCGAAGTGATGCGCGGCGCGGAAGCGATCGACGAATACATCGCGCTGCCGCAGCAGGAGGCCTTCGACATCGAATACTGGCTGCTCGAGGAAGCGAAGCTCAAGCGCATGCCCGCCGAGAAGGAACTCGCCCGGCAGGTCGCCGTGGTCATCGGCGCCGGCAGCGGCATCGGCAAGGAAACCGCGCACCGCCTGAGCAAGGAAGGCGCGCACATCGTGTGCGTCGACCTCAAGGCCGAGACCGCGCAAGGCACGGCGGATGAACTCATCGCCAAGCTCGGCCAGGGCATCGGTGTCGCCGGCAGCGGCATCTCCGGCTGCGGCCCGTCCATCGGCCTCGCCGCGAACATCACCGACCGCAGCAGCGTCCGCGCAATGCTCGACCAGATCATCCTCGCCTACGGCGGCATCGACCACATCTGCGTGACCGCCGGCGTCTTCTGGCCGAGCGACACCACCGGCCACATCCCCGACGACAAGTGGGCGTTCACCTTCGCCGTCAACGTCACCGGCAGCTACATCGTCGCCGACGAGGCGGCCAAGACGTGGAAGGACCAGGGCCTCAAGGGCTCGCTCGTCCTCACCACCAGCGCCAATGCCGTCGTGTCCAAAAAAGGCAGCGTCGCTTACGACACCAGCAAGGCCGCCGCCAACCATCTCGTCCGCGAACTCGCCATCGAGCTCGCCCCGCTGGTCCGCGTCAACGGCGTCGCCCCGGCCACCGTCGTGCAAGGCTCTGCCATGTTTCCCCGCGACCGCGTGATCGGGAGCCTGGCGAAATACAACATCCCGTACAGCGAAGACGAACCCACCGAATCGCTCGTCACCAAGCTCGCGCAATTCTACGCCGACCGCACGCTGACCAAGACCCCGATTACGCCCGCCGACCAGGCCGAAGCCTACTTCCTCCTGATCAGTCAGCGCCTGAGCAAGACCACCGGCCAGGTCATCACCGTCGACGGCGGCCTGCACGAGGCATTTCTCCGGTAGGCAAATCGCTGAACAAGAAAGGCCGCTACTTACCGGGTAGCGGCCTTTTTTGCTGCAGGGAGAGACCGGAGGCGACTCCCTTGCTGGGCACTGCACAGATTACCGTCAGAGCATCAGACGCCGCTCAAGCGCGATGCCGTGTGGAGGAAGGCGAGTCGGAACACGTGATATTGTGTTTTCTGAAACTACCGATGTGGTACCGATTGGCGCGAAATCAGTTTCTGCCTTGTGTGAATCTACCGATTCGGTATAATTCGGTAATTGATCGGCATCAACCATGCGCATCCCCGAAACTCCTCCGCCTTTTCATACGCTTCTGGAACAGGTCTCAAACGCGGGTCGCATCCATGAGGTCCTGGATGTCCGACGCGAAGACCCAAAGCAGGAGGCGTATTACCATTGGGACGACCTCAAATATCGCACCCCACCAAACGGGTTAAATCGAGACGAGTGGTGGCTGAGCCTAAAATTACAGAGAACGACCACAAAGAGGAACATACCGCTGCAAGACAAACTGGGAAAGTTTTTCGGCTTTGGCACTCCGGATCTGGTGACGGAACTTCTCCATCAAATTGATCGAAATGGCGGCACACTCATTCAGATCCCTGAGCCGGTTACCAATCCTGACGAACGGGACCGCTATGTGGTGCGTTCATTAATGGAAGAGGCAATTACCTCCAGCCAATTAGAAGGCGCAGCCACAACGCGCGAAGTGGCCAAGCGAATGCTGGCGGAAGGACGAGCACCGCGCGACCGGAGCGAAAGGATGATCCTGAATAACTATGCAACCATGCGTCGGATCGTGGAGGTAAAAGCCGAAGCCTTGACCCCGGATCTGGTGCTGGACGTGCATCGCCGCGTTTCAACAGGAGCCCTCGACATTACCGACGCTGCCGGCAGATTACGTCGGCCCGACGAAAAAATCGATGTCGCTGACGACAAAGGTCAGGTTCTTCACGCCCCCCCGCCAGCCAGTCAGCTTCCAGAGCGCCTGCAGTTAATGTGTGATTTCGCCAATGGCAAGACGCCGGGTTTTTTCATACACCCTGTCATTCGCGGCATCATTCTGCATTTTTGGCTGGCGTATGATCACCCGTTTGTAGACGGAAACGGCCGCACCGCCCGGGCTCTGTTCTACTGGCAAATGCTTCATGCAGATTACTGGCTTTTTGAATTCATCTCAATTTCACAAATTCTGCGAAAAGCACCCGTTCAATACGGAACATCATTTCTGCAAACTGAGACGGATGACAATGATCTTACCTATTTCATTATTCATCAAGCAGAGGTCATCCGAAAAGCTCTCAAAGAACTGCATGACTACGTGGAGAGGAAATCGCGAGACACTCGCGTTTGTATGCGCCTCTTGGACGGATCTGCTGATTTAAATCACCGACAACAAGCGCTCCTGACTCATGCTGTTCGTCATCCCGGCTTCGCCTACAATATCGCTGGCCATATGTCGCGGCACGGAATCGTCTATGACACGGCTCGGCTTGACCTTCTCGATCTGGCTAAACGTGGACTTTTGGAACAGCGTAAGATGGGAAGAGCCTATGGCTTTGTCGCTCCGAAAGATTTAGAGACACGTCTGCGTCACGTGAAGTAGCTATACCTTATGGAATTCGTTAACCGCGGTGCCACGGCATTTCTATTTTGATCTAATGCGAATCGACGCACGGCGCTCTGGCTGGCGAACACTTCCGGAGATGGACGAGTGAATGACGGAAGAGGCAGCGGAGCCGCAGGTCTCGCGTCTGTGCAATCGGCGTTTAAATTGTTACAATTTCGGGCTGGCCTTGCGTAACATTGCGGGAATAGGGTCGGGAATGATTAGGTGGAAGGATAGTAATCATCACTTTAGGTGGAAGGGCGTGGCGGGCGCGGTTCCTCAGGCACTTTCGTGGAGAGCCGTGGTGTTGGGCGGGATGCTCTCTTTGGTTTCCTGCTCGAAGATTTCTTTGCCGCCGCAAGCGGCGCAGGAGCCGGCAAGTCCTGCTCCTTCGAACATGGCGCCAGCTTCCGCGCCGGTTACCGCCGCAACGGCTCCGGTGAACGCCGACCCCTCCCCGGCCCAGGCTGCGCCGACGCCGATCAATTCCGTGGCTCCCGATGTCGCGGTGGCGCCGCCTCCTCCGGCACCGCCCGCGCCGGCGGCCGCGCCCCGGCTCAACCCCGCGTTGGGAGCGAAGGAGGCGGCGATGAAGATGTATCCGGCGCTGGCGGTGAAGGACTCGACATTCAACAAAACCTTTCGCGATCTCTATGTGGAGAAGACGCAACTGGAACCGGAGTTTTTGGCGAGAGCGGATTGGCCGCTGTTGCTCGCCCGGCGGACGGCGGAGTTGCTGACGATTCAACCAATGACGCCCGCCGCACCCGCCGCCTCCCCCACGCCCACCACGCCTCGACCGGTGGCGGTGGCTTCTTCTTCCACCGCCTCCGGCCATACGTTTAATCCAACGGCGGGACCGAATCCCCTTAATCGCGGGGCCTACAATCGAGGTAGTTCTTACTGGTGGCCGTATAACGGCTCGTATGTGCAGTCGTCCGTGCCCGCACCGGCGGTGGCCGCCAGCACCGCCGGTCAGACAGGCCAGCCCACGCCGTCGGCGAATCCCCTCGATCGCGGGGCCTACAATCAGGTTCGTTCGCCGTATTGGTGGTACTGGCACTATTACTACCCGTGACTTTCTTGCACGCCGGCGGGTTCGCGCCGGTCGATTGAAATTCACTCCGGCGTGCGCAGCCGGGTGAGGATCGCGAGCACGTCTTCGCGGATCTGGAAGAGTTCGGCGCGATAGTACGCGAGGCGCGGGGCAGGGAAATCCGAGTGGTCGGTGAGCGCGTCGGCAGCGGCGAGGACCTGATTGTGGATTTCGAGAACGCGCTTGAGCCACGCGATGATCATGCCCGGATCGATGTAGCGGTCGCCTCGCGCGATGAAACTCAGCGCGGAGCGGAGCTTCACGCTCAAGAGCATGAACTGGTCGACAAATTCACCGATGGCTTCGTCGCGCTCGCTCAGATCCTCTTCGCCGGCCTTGACCTCCTTCAGGAGTGCGTAGAGGAGATCGCGCGCATGCTTGCCGAGGGGATGAATGATACGCTCTTCGTCGTCGCGCACCCAATCGATGCCTTCGCGCGCGGGATCGGGCGGTTCTTCCCCATCCTCTTCCAGATCACCGTCCGCCGCCTCGTCGCGAGCGGCGGTTTCCTGTTCGGCCAGCGCTTCCTCGAGCCCCTCCCAGCCCATCTCGCGGGCGATGATCCGCTCGCTGTCGGGATGATCGGCATACTTCTCGAGGAGCTGGCGATACTTCTCGCCGGTCAGGTCGCTCTCGCGCAGCAACTGTTCGCAACGAAATTCATCCCACGTCTCCTCGTTGCCGTCGGCATCGAGGACGGTGGCAAAGGGCGTATCGTCCTCCGCGGCGTGGCGTTCGCGCTCGGCGATTTCCTCGGGCGTGAAGCACCAGGCCGGTTCGGAGATTTCCAATTGGTAATCGGTGCTCTCGATGACCACGCGGCCGCTGCGGTCGCTGAACCATTCGAGATAAAGGCAATTCGCCATGTGCTCGGGTACCTTCTCCCCGCGCTTAAGCATGGGGTAAGCTTCCTCCATGGGGATGTCGAAGACGCGGACCTTGCGGGCGGCCGTGATGTCGCCGGCCGTGCCCCGCTGCTCGGTGGCTGGCGGACACGTCGTCATGGGCAGCGGTGCCGGATTGGCAAACGTGAGCACGCACCCGGCGACGTCCGGATGGCAATCGCCGGTCAGGTCGAGCACGAGGGGCTCGGGAAGGCCCGCGAGCCAGATGCGTCCCGTCACGCGATGGCGGATGCGGTTGTCGATTTCGCCGCGAAGAACATGATCGTGAATGCGCCAGGCCATGGTTCGATATTGAGCTTATTGGGGCGCGAGGTGAAGTGCGCTTTTAACTTCGAAATGCGGCGTCCGGCGGATGAGGACAGCCGCGAACGCATTGCGCTGCGTTTACATCCTGCGTAGCGTCGAGCGGGTCGGGGCCTGGTGCCTGGCCGGTTCCTCCTTTCCTCCATGCCTTCCTCCGACTCCGCTGATTCCCCTGCCCCAGCGGCGCCGATTTTGCCAGCGGCGAAGGAGGCGTGCGCGTGGGTGCGGCGTATCGCGATCCTGGTCGGCGTCGCGGTGGGGGTGAGCAATCTGCTGGTGTGGATGCATGGGGTGGTGCCGGGCTTCATCGTGGCCGCGGGGATGATGGTTATGCGGGTCAATACGGCGACCGGTATCACGGCGGCGGCGTTGTCGCTGGCCTGGTGGAGCGGGAGGCCGGGCGGAGGCCGCCGACGCCTGGCGCAAGGCCTGGCCTTGGTGGCCGCGCTCATGGGTGCGCTGACGGCGCTGCAAGATATCGCCGGGATCGATCTGGGAATCGATCGGCTGCTAGGGCCGGTCACGATGCCCGGGGACTTGGGAAATGCCACGGTCCGGCATCCGGGGCGCATGAGCCTGAATGCGGCTTTGTCGCTGACCTTTCTCGGCCTGGCGCTGCTGGGGCTCGACTGGAGCGTGCCGCTGGGGAAAGCGCCGTCTCTGGGTTTCCCCAGTCTTTGCGCTGCTGGCGTCGCTGCCAGTCTCGCTCGGGCTGGTGGGCTACTTTCTCGGTCTCACCAAGTTCACCGGGATCCTGCGCTCGACGAATATTCTGCTGCACACCGCGGCGTCGCTGTTCGTCCTTTCGCTGGGCGCGCTCGCTGCTCGGCCGGAGCGCCCCCTGGTGCGGCGCATTCTCTCGCCCGGCGCGGATGGAGTTCTGCTGCGCTGGACGCTGCCCGGCTCGGCGGTGCTGCTGCTCACGCTGGGCTGGTGCATCGGGCGTGGAAGAGCCGCCGGGCTGGTGGTTCCTGGGGAAGACTCGGCGATGATGCTGTATGGCGGGCTGCTGCTGATCTTCGGTCTGCTCTTCGTTGCCAGCCGGGCGGTGAGCCGGCAGGAAGCCCGGGCGCGCGCCGCCGACCAGGCGTTGCACGAGGGTCAGGAGCGCAGCCGGGCCATCGTGGACACGGCGCTGGACGCCGTTTTGCTGATGGACGACGCGGGCCTCATTGTCGACTGGAACCCGGCCGCGGAGCAGATCTTCGGCTGGCGGCGGGACGAAGTGATCGGGCAGCCCCTGGCGGAGCGCATCATTCCCGAGGAGTTGCGCGCCGCGCATTACCGCGGGATGGCGCACCTGAAGGCCAGCGGCGAGGGTCCGGTCTTTGGCAAACGCCTGGAATTGCCGGCGATGCGCCGCGATGGCACGACCTTTCCCGTCGAGTTGAGCATCAATCCAATGCCCGGCTCGGGACACCTGCTGTTCGTCGGTTTTCTGCGGGACATTACCGAACGACGGGCGGCGCAGGAAAGACTGCGCGACGCCAAGGAGGCGGCGGAGGCGGCGCTGCGGACGAAAGACAATTTCGTCGCGGCGCTTTCCCACGAACTGCGCACACCGCTCACGCCCGTGCTGCTCAGCACCGCCGCGCTGCGAGACGATGAGCGGCTGCCGGTGGAGATTCGCGGGCAGATGGCGATGATGGAGCGCAATATCGCGCTGGAGGCCCGGCTGATCGACGATTTGCTGGATCTCACGCGGATCAACCGGGGAAAGTTCCGTTTGCGGACCGAGCCGTGCGACACGCATTCGCTGCTCCACCACGCGCTCGATATCGTCCGCGACGAGGCGCGGGCCAAAAGGATCGCGCTGGAATCTCGACCTTGGCGCGGAGCGTTTCGGCGTCACGGGCGATCCGGCCCGCTTGCAGCAGGTCTTTTGGAATCTGCTCCGCAACGCGGTGAAATTCACGACGGCCGGGGGACGGGTCGCGATCCAGACCCGGGACGAAGCCGATCGCGACCGGCTCATTATCCAGATCAGCGACACGGGGGTCGGTTTTGCCCCGGAGGCGGCGGAGCAGATTTTTCAGCCTTTCGAGCAGGCGGGGCGGGATGGCGATCATGTGATGGGTGGCCTGGGATTGGGGCTCTCGATCGCCCGCGCCATTGTGGATTTGCATGGCGGCACGATCCAGGCCCAGAGCAGCGGCCCGGGTGAAGGCGCCACCTTCACCGTGGAGTTCCCCGATCCCATCGTGGCGCCCCAAGGGATGCTGACCGTGGACGTGAACCAACCCGAGGATCGCACCCTATTCACGCCGCGCCGCATCCTGCTCGTCGAGGATCACGAGCCAACGCTGAGCGTGCTGACCCGCCTGCTGACGCACGCGGGGCATGAGGTGATTCCTGCGCAGAGCGTCGCCGCGGCTCGAGCCGCCGCGGAGGAGAACCGTTTCGATATTCTGGTGTCCGACCTGGGCTTGCCGGATGGCACGGGCTGGGAGCTCATGGCATCGCTGCGGGTCCGGTATCCCAATCTGCCGGCGGTCGCGCTTTCCGGCTACGGCATGGACGAGGATCAACAGCGCACCCGCGAGGCCGGTTTCGCGACCCACCTCGTGAAGCCGGTCGATTTCGACCAGCTCCGGCAGGCGCTCCAGCGGCTGAATACCGTGGGGTGAAGTTCGGGGCAACCTCCACAGTGTCATCCTGAGCGGAGTGTAACGGAGTCGAAGGACCCCGTCGCTCTACCAAAGATGATCGCTGGTTATTCGACGGGGTCCTTCGACTCCGTTACACTCCGCTCAGGATGACACCGCAAGGGACCTACCCTTATTGCACCGTCTCTAAGCGCCGGCGTGCCGGCTGGTTTTTCTTCCCGTGACCGCTACACTGTCTGCCATGCGTCTCCCCCGATTCGGTCTTTTCCTGCTCACTGCGAGTTGCCTCGGCTGGAGTGGCTGGGCGCGCGCCGAGGACTGGCCGGGCTGGCGCGGCCCGCGCGGCGATGGGACGAGCGCGGAGAAGCAGGTGCCGCTGACTTGGGACGCAACGAAAGGCGAAGGCGTGGCGTGGGTGGCGGAGATTCCGGGTGAGGGACATTCCTCGCCGATCGTTCTCGGCCAGCGCGTCTTCGTGACCGCGGCGCTGCCGGAGACCGAGGATCGGCTATTGCTTTGCCTGGACCGGGATTCGGGCCGCGAGATTTGGCGGCGTACGGTTTTCACCTCGCCGCTGGAGCGCAAGCACCGCGAGAACAGCTACGCGTCGAGCACGCCGGCCACGGATGGCCAGCGGATCTTCGTCAGCTTCCTCGATGGCGCCGATGCCGTGCTCGCGGCTTACGATCTCGAGGGCCGGCAGCAGTGGGTGGCGCGTCCGGGCGTCTTCAACAGCCAGCACGGGTTTTCCAGCTCACCGGTCGTCTTCGAAGACAAGGTGATCGTGAACGGCGACCACGATGGCGATGCGTGGATCGCGGCGCTCTCCCGCGAAGATGGCCACACGCTGTGGAAGATCGATCGCGAGAACAAGACGCGCAGCTATTGCACGCCGCTCATTCGCGATCTGGCCGGACGCACGCAGATGATCCTCTCGGGCAGCAAGTGCGTCGCAAGTTATGACCCGCGCACGGGGCAGCGGCACTGGATCATCGACGGGCCACCGAGCAGTTTGTGGCCTCGATGGTTTACAATCCGAAACACGACATGCTCTTCATGACCGGCGGCTTTCCGGCGCATCACATCCTGGGCATCAAGCCAGACGGGCAGGGGAATGTGACACAGACGCACATCGTGTGGCGGACGACGAAGGGCGTGTCGTACGTGCCGTCGCCGATCTCGGAGGGGGATTACTTTGTCGTGGTGAGCGATGGCGGTGTGGCCAGTTGTTTCCATGCGGAAACGGGCGAACTCTACTGGCAGGAACGCGTGGGGCCGCACGCGCACTCGTCCATCGTCTCAGCGAATGGGCTGGTCTATATCACGACGGACGACGGCGCGACCACGGTGGTGAAGCCGGGACCGACCTTCGAGGTGGTGGCGCACAACGCCCTGGGCGAGCCGACTTCCTCCTCCCCGGCGATCAGCGACGGGCATATGTTCCTGCGCGGATCGAAGCACCTGTATTGCTTCGGCGAGAAGCGTTGACCCATGCGGCTGGATCAATGGCTCTGGGCGGTGCGCGCCTACAAATCACGCACCCTGGCGGCGGACGCGATCAAGGGCGGCCACGTGGAAAGTGAATGGCGAACGCAGCAAGCCGGCGCACGAGCCGAAGGCCGGCGAACTGATTACCGCTCGTGTGGGCATCATGACCCGGACGCTGCGCTTTCTGGCCGCGCCGAAAGCGCGCGTTGCGGCCAAGCTCGTGGCGGACTTTGCGGAGGATCTCACACCCCCGGAAGAACGGGAAAAAACGGCGGGAGCCGAGTATGCTGCCTCCCGGCTTTCGCGCGAAGGGCGCGGGCCGCCCGACGAAGCGCGAGCGGCGTGCGCTGGAGGGTCTGGAGGGAACCGAGGACTAAAGCCGTCCAAATGACACCGTCGTCGCTGGAGCGATCCCGATGGGAGCGATAGCGCCGTCCCCTCAAAGGTAAGGAACGCTCGCCGAGCGTTCCCTCGCCTCCAGAGAAATCAGGGAACGCCCGGCGGTCGTTCCCTACCTTGACCGTTGCTAGCGACCTTTGCGCGGATTGTTCATCGAGAGAATGCTCGTGCCGCGCATGATATTGCCGCTGCCGCCGATGATGATCCGCTTCACGGGGAGCCCGCTCTCGGGATCGTGCGTCAACGCCGGATCGCTCATCTTCTGGACGTATTCAAAGCGTTTCGGCTTCTGACCTTTTTTCTGAGGGATGGTTTCGTAGACGTAGGTAGCCATGCATTTGTTTTAGCACGCCGGGCAAGGGGATTACAAACGGTGAAAGAAGCCCTGCTTCAATCCGGCGACGGAAAGTTCCATCTGCCGGCGCATCCAGGGCACGGCGCAGAAGAGCGGCAGCGCGAGGTCGCGGCCCCAGCCGAGCACGCGGCTTTCGGATTGGAAGAAGGGGCTGAGGACTTGCGAGAGGACGCTGAGGTAACGGGAGTGCGCGCGGCGCTCGATGGCGTAGCGCGGCAGCGCCTCGGAAATGGGCCATTGCGACAGGTGCCGGGCGAGACATTCGGCGTCGAGCAAGGCGAGATTCGCGCCCTGGCCGAGATGCGGGCTCATCGCGTGGGCGGCGTCGCCGGCCAGGACAACGCGGCCGGCCTGCACCCGCCGCGGCAAGGCGTGGAGGTAGCCCGCGAAGGAGAGGTGATCAAAGCTGCCGAGCTCATCCACGACCGGCACAGCCCGTGGGCACAGCGCCGCCACCTCTTCGCGAAAGCGGGTGAAGCCGCGCTTCTGCAAGGCGTCCACCTCATCGCGGCGCAAACCCCAGAAGAAAGCGACGCGCCCTTCGCCGATCGGCAGCAGGCCCAGCAACTGCCGCGCGCCGCGGGCGACCTGGTACAAGGCATCGTGTGGCGTATCGACATGGCCGCTGCCCCACAGCGCGCCGTGGGTGTACTCGATGCGCCGCTCGTGGGGATTGAGCCAGCCGCGCAGGCGCGAGCGTGAGCCGTCGGTGCCGATCACCAGGTCGAAGGGTCCGAAGCTTCGGCCCGTGACGTCCTGCACCCGCACCTCGGCCGCCGTTTCCTCCAGGTCGGCGATCTCGGCGGCCAGGGTCACGGACGCGCCGGCGGCGAGCGCGGCTTCGTGTAACACGGAAAAGAGGACTCCCCGCTGGACGCCGTAGGCGCACAGCCCGTGGCCTGCATTCTCATAACGCAGGTCGGTGAGCTGGCGGCCCGTTTCGGTGAAGGCCTCCAGCCGTTCAATCCGCGCGCTGCGCCGCGCCACCGCATCAAACAGCCCGAGCTGCGCGAGGATCTTCTGTCCGGATGGTTGGAGCAGAAACCCGGCGCCGACCGGCCCGACCCGCGGCGCGCGCTCCAGCAGCGTGACGCGATGCCCCGCCCGTGCGAGCAACACGGCCAGCGCGCCGCCGGCCACGCCGAAGCCGCAAATGCCGATGCGCAGGGGTTCAATCACCGCGGCAGCCTCGCCGGGCGCGAGGTCGGATGTCTATCGCGGACTATTTTGAGCCGGCCCAACTTACGGCATTTTTAAGCAGCGCCTGGTACTCCGGCAGGTCGTGGGCGCGGGCGTCGTGGCCGAGGGTGATGCCCACGATGCGCGACTTGGGATGCTTGACGATGAAGACCTGCGGGAAGGTCTTGCCGGTGATCGGGCTCGTCGCTTCGGCCAGGACTTCGATCGGCGTGGCGGCGGGATCGGCGTTGTAGTTGTAGAGTTCGTCGGTGATCTCGAAGCTCGCGGTTACGCCCTTGGTGATCGGCGAAGTGGGATTCGTGATCTTCACCGTGTAGGGTCCGAGCTTGTCGTGCCCGCGCGTGCCGCCGCCGATGATTTGCGCGTTCCAATCGGGGAAGTTTTTCCACGCATACCACGTACCCGGGTGCAGCGCGACGATGCCTTTGCCACTGTTCGCGAAATCGATCAGCGCCTGGCAGGTCGCGGAACTCACCGGCTGGTTGGCGCTCCACACGAGCACGTCCACGCGATCGAGAATCGACGCCACGCCATTGGCATTCTGGGTGAAGTCGACCCAGCCCACGCCGGGCGCGAGCGTGGCTTTGTCGGAGCCGCCGAAGAATTTCACGAAGTCGTGCGACGAGCCGCCGCCCACGAGCAACACGCGCGGGCCGTTCGCCGGGCGCGTGGCGGGCGGCTGCGGTACCTCATCGCTGAACTGCGGCTTGAAGTTCGCGTCCTCGCTCGACGTCACGGCGGGGCCGCCTGAGGTGTAAGTGTTCGCCCCGGTGAGGATCAATGTTCCCGTGCCTGTCATGGGGAACCCAGCGGTGACTGGCGCAGGCGCATTCGCATCGGCCAGCTCGGCGGTCATGGCCACGATGGTCGGCGCGGCGCGGCCGTCGAGGCTTTCCAGCGTGATGCGGTCGATGTCCACCGGCCCGCTTAGTTGCTTGGTGAACGAACGCATCTGGTGATTCTTCACCACGCCCTCGGCAAACTTCGAACCGGGCACATCGATGCGCCGGATATAGTCGGCAAATTCCACGCCATTCTTGCAAAGCAGCGTCTCGCGCTGGCCTTGCATGGTGTGAATGGTGATCTGCAGCACATCGCTGTGGTCGCCGTTATTATTGAAGCCCCAGCCGGTCACGCCACCGAGAATGTGCAACCGGTTCGCCTTGAAGCCGCCGACTTTGATTTCAACTTTCTGCGGCAGCGTCTTGGAGAAGGACTTCTCCGTCCGCCCTTGAGCACGATGATATTCGGTGCGCCCGCTGCCTTCTCCGGCGGCACGATATTGAACGGCACGCCGCCCACGGCCACGGTGCCCGTCTTCAAGAACTCGAACGAATCGTTTTTGCCCGTTTGCGAAATGTAAAGTCCGCCACTTGTCGTGGCCGTGAACGCCTCGCGCAAATCGAGCGAGCGAAAGTGCGCGCCATCGACGCTCTGCAAATACGTGATGATGTCGCGCAACGCCTCGCCGCCCAGGCCGTCGAAACCCTCGGGCATGAGCGAGCGGCCCGTATTGACGCGCGTCTTGATGTCCTCCGTCTTCACCTGCTGCACGCCGGCGAGGCTCTTGAGTGTGAGGCTCGCGGGATTCTCCGCGGCGATCACGCCCGCGTAAGCCTGGCCGTCCTTCGTCTCGATGTTCCACTGCACGAAGCTCGGATCGACCTCGGCATTCGGATCGACGATGGCGGTCAGCAATTCGTTCACGCCGTGCGTGCCCATGCCGGTGAGGATCGGCCCGATCTCCGCGCCCGCGCCGTGGAAGTTGTGGCAGATGGCGCAGGTCGTGGTGAAGAGCTGCTTGCCGTGCTCGGCGTCGCCTTTCTGTTCGGCGACTGGCAGCAGCCTGGCGATGGCATCCTTCTTTGCCCTCGCCAGCGGGTTGAGTTCATCGAGTATCGCGGTCGCGCGCTTGGCTACGGCCTTGTCGGGATGGGAGCGCAGGCGGAAAGCGCCCGCCGGTCCGAGCATCGCGGGATCGACCTTTTTGTCGTTCACCGCGTCGAGGAGGGCATTCGTCCAATCGGCGCGCTTGAGCAAGGCGTCGAAGGCCGCGGGTTGGACGTTGGCCGGCAATTGTGCGTAAGCCGCGGTGAGGGCGACGCCCACGCTCGCATCGTCCGTCTCGCCCAGCACCGCGACCAGCGACCGCTGGAATTCCGCGCTGCTGTCCCGGCCCAGTTGGGCAATGACGGCGGGCAGGATTTGCGGATTGCTGCCGCGCAAGCCGATGAGGTTCTGTGCTGCATCCAGGCGCACATCATCCCGGCTCTTCGCGTCCTTCAGCGTGCCCAGCAGCATGACCGACAGTTTCGTGACTTCCGACTTGAGCGCCCCGGCCTTGTCCCACTTCGCCGCGAGCGGCAACACCGCGCCGCTCAGGTTGCCGCCGAGCAATTTGATCAGCGCGGCGGAAAGCGGTGGCGTCATCGCAGGCGCCCCTTTCACCGAGTGCCCGAGGCTGGCGAGAATGCCCCGCTCCAGCGCGTCGTCGCCGGAGGGCCGGTCGGCGAGCGCGATCACGAGCCGGCCCGCGTCCTCCGCCTCGATGTTCTGCGCGAGCGCATTGACCAATGGCGCCAGGGCCGGCGGGGCCGGACTGTCGAGCGCAGCGGTGATCACCGCTGCGGGATTCCGCGAAGCCGCCGCCACGGCCGCGCTGCGTTGGAAATCGTCGTCAAACTTCGGCCATGCCGTCACAATCCCCCGAGCAGCCGCGTCGGACACCGTGCCACCGGCGACCGCGAGCAGCGCTGCGATCCGCACCGGCGCTTCCGAATCCGCAAAGGCGGATGGCGGCGGCTGGAAATTAAAACCACCGTCCGCGTAGCCTGCGGCGATGTTGAAGGCATTTCGCCGTATAACAGGGTCGCGGTCGTTGAAGGCGGTGTTAAGCACAGACCATGGTGGACCGAGAATCCGGTCGTGAGTCCAAAGCGCGGCAGTGCGCGTCTCGGTCGAACCGCGATCGAGGAGAGGACCAAGGGCGCGCGCCAAACCGTCCACATCGGGCGGCACGTCCGGCTTTCCAACGATCTTGAATTCGTCAAATAGAAGCCGACTCGCCGTCATCCTCAGCGTTCGATTTGGATTCTCCAGCGCCTTCACCAAATCTTTCATCCCAGCCTTCGATAAATCCGGCACCGCGAGCTTCTGCGCGTCCTTGTGGTCGATGCGCCAGATGCGGCCGAAGTAGTGGTCGCGATCGGGGCGGACAGCGGCGTTGACGTTATTGTGATCGGGTCCGCGCGTGTCGTTGTGGATCACCGCCTGGTTGTAGAAATCGAGGACGTAGAGCGCGCCGTCGGGGCCGATGCGGGTTTCGATGGGGCGGAACCACATGTCCTTGCTGCGAATGAATTCCGTCTCCTCGCGGCCCGGCTGCTTGTGCCAGGTGTAGCTGCTGCCTTGCGGATCGAGAAAGCGCTGGTGGACGATATTGATCGTGGGTTCGGTGCAGAAGTAACTGCCGTTCCACTCCGCGGGCCAGGAACCGCCGTCATAGATCGCGCAGCCGGCGGCGGCGGTGAACGAACCGACGAAATCGATCTGCTTGTAAGCGATTTGCTCCCAGTCCATGGCGGGATACGTCTTGTCCGACTTGATGACGACATTGAAGCTGGGCGTGTTGCCGATCTTGCCGCGCGCGAGGGTGCTCTCGGGCAGCAGTGTTTGCATGAGCAACTGGCCGCTGGTCGGCTGCGTCCACATCACGCGATTGTCGCCGGTGATCTGGAGACCCCAGGTATTGCCGCCTTTCGAGGAGTACTGCTCGATCGCCGAGCCGTCGGGTTTGAAGCGCACCACCCCGCTGCCGATCGTGCCGAACCGTTTCGACCCATCACCGCTGGTGACATTTTGCGAAGCGCTATAGCCGTGGGTGGCGTAGATCCAGCCGTCCCAGCCCCAGCGCGGGTTGTTGATCACGGCGTGCGTGTCGCGGGTGCCGAGATTCGTGTAGAGCTTCTCCACCTTGCGCGCTTTGCCATCGGGACCCGGGTCGTGGATGAAAAGGATGTCCGGCGCCTGGGTGACGACCACGCCATCCTTATAAAAAACAAAGCCGGTGACGAGTTCGAGGCCCTCGTAGAAGACCTGCTTCGTATCCATCACGCCGTCGCCTTTGCTCGAGGTAAGGATGCTGATCTTGTCGAATCCCTTGCGCTGCTGCTCGCCGGGGTCGGGGTCGATGCCGCCGTGATCCTTCCACTCCTTGCCGCGATAATCCGGGCGCATCCCGCGGCGTCCATTGGGATACTCCGGCGACTCCGCCACCCACAACCGGCCTGCGGGATCCAGTCGAGGCAGATCGGTTTGGTGATGAGCGGTTCGCTGGCCACGAGCGTCATCTTGAAATCGGGATGCACTTCCAGTTTCGCCAGCTCATCCGCCGGACGCGAAGGGCCGCCGGGCGGATAAGTGAGCGCGTCGAGTTCTTCCTGCTGGCAATACTCGTCGAGATTTTGATGATGCGCCGCCCAGGAGATGCCGCGTAGCAGGATCGCGCGATACTGCGGCAGCTCGAAGGTGGAGTAGAGGTGGCCGGGAATGGTGACGAACGCGCGATACGGCTGCGTGCCGCCTTCCGCTGTGCGTTCGTAGGTCCACATTTGCGGCTGGATGTCGTAGATGTTTGCCTGGCCGCCGTCGGCGGCTTTCCGGCCCTCCTTCACGTTCGGCGTGTAAGCGGTCGCCAGCACGCGCACGTCCGGCGAGATGTCCATGTCGTAGTAGATCTCGTCGTCGAGATGGAAGTTGGACGCGCCCTTGGTGATGGGGTGCCCGCCGCCGATACGCTCGTTCTCCACGTAGTAAAGGTCCCGTCGGGCCTTCCTTCCATTTCGTCTGCCCCTGCACCCACGAACCGCCGATGATCGATTTCCAATACGGCGACGTCTCCGGCTTGTTCGCCACCGAGGCCGTATGGATGACCACGATCCCGCCGCCGCCGCCGGATAAACGTCTCGAGGATGGGCCGCTGCTCCGGCGTGATGTTCCCCGCGGTTTCCGCATACATCACCAGCACATCCGTCTGCGCGAGCTGATCGGCGGTGGGAAAATCCAGCGCGCCATCGGTCTTCATCCCGCGTTGCGCGAGCAGCACTTTCCAATCATTGAGGAAGCGCTCGTGTTCGTGCGCGTTCGGCCCGTGCGTTTTCACGCCACCGCGGATGAAGACGCGCAGCGGATCGGCCTGCGCGAACTGCAGGGCGGCGAAGAGGAACAGGGGAAGGAACGCGAGGAGACGTTTCATAATCGGGGGTGACGGGATCAAATGAGAGACCGCCGAGCATGGCAGAGATTTGACCAGGTGGCATGTGCAAAGAACACCTTCGCCTATCGTTAAAGCACATGCGGGGGAGAACACTGGCACCACCGCCGCAGTTCTGCTAGCTTCGGCCCATGGCCGCTGTGCTAAACATTCCGCCTGCCAGCAAACACTGGACGTTCGCCGATCTCGTGCAGTTCGATGAGACCGAGCGATACGAGATTTACAACGGACGACTCATTCCCATGGCTCCCTCCCCGAATGCTTTTCATCAGCGTCTTGTTTCCCGCCTGCATCTCCTGCTGGCGGGCTTTGTGCAAACGCGAGATCTCGGGGAAGTCTTCGTCGCGCCTTTTGATGTAGTCCTGGCCGAGGACAATACGGCACAGCCCGATCTCCTTTTCATCGCGATGGAAAACGCAAACATCGTGAAAGACTGGGTCTTCGGCGCGCCCGATCTCGTGGTGGAAATCCTGTCGCCATCGAGCATTCGCCGCGATCGCTACGATAAGCAGACGCAATACGCGCGCTTCGGGGTGAAGGAGTATTGGATTGTGGATCCTGCGAACCATTCGCTCGAGATACTGGAGCTTCAGAACAAGCAGTTCGTCGTCCATTCCAGCGCGGCAGAGACGGGCAGGCGGAATCCCGCGTGCTCGCCGGCTTGGTCGTCGACGTGGCGAAGTTGTTTTAGGAACGTATCGGCGGCGCTGGCCTTGCGCCCGGTCTTCGGCTAAAGCCCGCTGGTGCCGACCCCTCCCCAAGCAACTCACCGAGACCCATGTCATCGGCCCCGCGACCGTCGAGGCGAAGGTGCGGGCGCAGGAGTGCCCCGCGCTGGCCTTGCACCATATCGCGCATGTCGGGTTGGCGGATGCGGCGGCGCCGTACGAGATGGTGCGGATGGATTTGAGCGGGACGTATCTGCTTTCGTGCTCGGCGGGCCGCGGGCAGATCCTGCTCGATGGCCGCTGGCAGACCTGTCGCGAAGGCTGGGCCTGTCTGGCGCCGCCGCATGCGTTGCTCGCGTTTCGGGCGATCCGCGAGGCGCGCTGGGAATTCACCTGGGTACGCTATCAACAGCCGCCGGACCAAAAGCCGGTCATCTCGTCTTCCTCGCCCGCGCTCGCGCGTTTCGATCCACGGCCGTTGCGCGCTGCGGTGCAAGGCCTCTTCGCCGAGATGCAGAGCCAGACGGCGCCGGCGGCGGTCAGCCATTGGGTGGAATTGATCCACACCTATGTGCTCCGCTTCGCCCGCCCGTGGCAGACCGACGACCGGCTCGGCCACCTCTGGGAACATGTCGCCGCCCGCCTCGGCGAACCTTGGTCGCTCGATCGCCTCGCGCGCCACTGCCACCTCAGCACCGAGCACCTGCGCCGCCTCTGCCGCCGCGAGCTGGGCCGCAGCCCCATGCACCACGTCATCTTCCTCGCATGCAACTCGCCGCCAAACTGCTCGCCACCACCGACGACAAGATCGAGACCGTCGCCGGCGACGTCGGCTACGCGAATCCCTTCGTCTTCTCCACCGACCTTCAAGAAATGGGTCGGCTGGGCGCCCGAGCGAATACCGGGCGCGGCAAGGGGATGAGCTAAAACCCCGCAATTTTGGGCAAAAAAAGCGTGATTTTCGGCAATGAAGGCCATGGAGTCCACCGAGCCCATGCAGGCCTTCCGGCAAATCGCCCGCGCCGGATGCAAACGCTAAGAAACCGCGTAAATTGAGGTCTAAGTTCACCGATGCCTCCACGGCCTCCCTTCATGCTCAAGCACCGTCCTTCTCTCTTTCTACCCATCGCCCTCTGGCCGCTCCTCGCCTTCGCCACCGCCCAAGCGGACACCGCGACCGATGCCTGGAAGGACGTGCGCCCGATGCTCGAGCAGAAGTGCTACGAATGCCATGGCGGCAAGAAGACCAAGGGCGGCGTGGACCTGAAGAAGCTCGATGCCGATCCCCAGCTCCTCACCGAGTTCGAGATGTGGGACAAAGTGAAATCCGCCATCGCCGCGGGCGACATGCCCCCGGATGACAAGCCGCCGCTCCCCGACGGCGAGAAGGATCTCACGCTGAAGTGGCTCACCCATTCGCTCGACGACGCCATCCGCACCAACGCCGGCGACCCCGGCACCGTCACCATCCGGCGCCTCACCAATACCGAATACGACCGCACGATCCACGATCTCACCGGCGTCGACCTCGGCCTGGCCAAAGAGTTCGCGCCCGACGGCGGCGGCGGCGAAGGCTTTTCCAATGTCGGCGATGTCCTCTTCGTGAGCCCGCAGCAGCTCGACAAATACTTCAGCGCCGCGCGCAAGCTGGCGGATTACGCCACGATCATGCCCGGCACCGGCATCCAGTTCACCCCGCAGCGCGTCGGCCTGCGCGGCCCGGTCCAGGTCAAGGCCCAGGCCGAGCAATCGCTCTACGTGTGGTATCAGAAAATGGCCGAGCCCATCCTGCCGAAGGACGGCGAAGACGCCCGCGAGGCCGATTACATGACCGCCTGCTGGAAGTGGAAACACCACGACCTCACCGGCGCGAAGTCGCTCGAGCAGCTCGCCCAGGACGGCAACCTCCGGCTCCCCTTCCTCCAGAACTGGTGGGACGTGCTGAACAGCGTGGAGCCGAAATCCCGCTACCTCGATCTCACCCGCGTCACCTGGCGCGAACTGCCGCCGCCCGACGCCGCGAAGCCCCAGGAAGTGCCCGCCGCGGTCAGCGAAAAGATCGTCGCCATCCAGGCCGCGCAGCGCTCCTGGCTGGGCGGGCCGAAGAATCCCGGCGGCGGCGTGCAGCGTCAGCAGCAGGATGCCGACGGCATCCACCGCTACGCCTTCAGCACCGGCGTGGGCGGCCAGCCTTTCGTCTATCTCGTGCTCGGCGACGTGGGCGATGGCAACAAGGGCGACTGGGTCACCTTCGACGGCCTCACGCTCAAGCACGCAAGAAAAAGGAACCCTACCTCGACTGGCTGAAATCCCGCCAGGCCGCCGACCAGGACGCGCTCACCAAGCCCGATGCCGACACCGCCCGGCTCAAGGCCCGCATTGCCGAAGCCGACGCCGTGCTCGCCAAATTCGGCAAAGACCCGCGCAATCCCGAGGCGAAGGTCGCGCCCGATGCCATCGTCGTCCAGGCGCCGGCCGTCATCCCCCTGCCCCTGCCCGAAGACGCCGCGGACTTCACCGGCGGCGGCAAGCTCGACATCGAAGGGCCCGACGCCGATGCCGCCAGCGTCCAGTGGCTGGCCACCACGCAGAACCCGCCGCCCGACCCCACCAAAGTTATCCCCGGCCGGCTCACCGTGTGGAAACTCCATGGCAGCGCCATTGGCCGCCTCGGCTACGAGTTCGGCGTCATGAAGGTCGCCTTTCCCGACGAGTATGCGCGGCGGCTCGAGGAAGTGGCGCGCAATTACCTGCGCAACGGCAAATCGGCCAGCGTCTACTACCTCAGCGACGAGCAGATGCTCACCGTCATTTCCCCGGAGGAAAAGGTCCACTGGGAGAAGATGATGACCGACTGGAAATTCGTGCGCAATTCCCAGCCCAATGCCCAGCAAGGCAAGGAATGGGACGCCGCCGTGAAGCAGGATCTCGCGGACTTCGCCACCCGCGCCTGGCGTCACCCGTTGAGCAGCGACGAAAGCGCCCAGATCTCCGCCCTCTACGATGCCGCCCGCGCCCGCGAGCTGGACCGCGAATCCGCCGGCCGGGAAGTGATCGTGCGCGTGCTGGTCTCTCCGCAATTCCTCTTCAAGCTCGAGGACGCCAGCCAGCCCGGCGTGCAGCCGCTCACCGCGTGGGAACTGGCCACCCGCCTCAGCTATTTCATCTGGGCCTCGGAGCCCGACGACGCCCTGCGCGCCGCCGCCGCCGATGGCTCCCTGCTGAAACCCGAAATCCTCGACCGCGAAACCAAGCGCCTGCTGCGCGGACCCGCGCGTCAGCGCGCTGGCCGAGGAATTCGCCGGCCAATGGCTGAAGTTCACAGCTTCGAAACCAAGGCCAATATCGACGGCAACAAATTCCCCGAGTTCACGCCCGAGCTGAAGCACGACATGTATCGCGAGGCCGTGGAATTCTTCACCCACCTAATCCGCGAAGACCGCCCCCTGCGCGAGATTCTCACCGCCGATTACACCTTCCTCAATGAGCGCCTCGCCAAATTCTACGGCGTGCCCGATGTCACCGGCGAAGAATTCCGCCGGGTGAATGTCGCGCAGTACCAGCGTGGCGGCGTGCTCGGCATGGGCTGCCTGCTGGCCAGGAACTCCTACCCGCACCGCACCAGCCCGTGCTGCGCGGCAACTGGCTGCTCACCTCCATCCTCGGCACCCCCACCCCGCCGCCGCCGAACAACGTCCCCAAGCTCGACGACAGCGTGAGCAAGGCCTCCACCCTCCGCGAGCGCCTCGAGCGCCATCGCCAGGACAAAGCCTGCTCCGTCTGCCACGACAAGATCGACCCCCTCGGCTTCGCGCTGGAAGGCTTCGACCCCATCGCCGCGCCCGCACCGAGGACGAAGCCGGCCTCAAAATCGACAGCACCGGCACCTGGAAAACCGGCGCCACCTTCCAAGGCATCGACGGCTTAAGAAAGTTCCTCGCCCAACGCGACACCGAGTTCACTCACCAACTTCTGCCGCAAACTCATCGGCTACGCCCTCGGCCGCACGATCATCCTCACCGACAAGCCCCTGCTCGACTCCATGCGCACCGACCTGGCCAAGTCCGACGACCGCTTCTCCGTCGCCGTCCTCGCCATCGCCCAAAGCCGGCAGTTTTTGAACCGGAAGAACGAATAACTGTGGGAGAGTGGGATCGGCTCCCTGAAATAGCTGCCGGATCGCCGGCCCGAAGGGCCGCCAGAAATTAGCCGGTGGTGTCAGCCACCGGAAACGATTTTCCACCAATATCTGCCCCAGCGGGGCAGCGGAATTCCCCATCTCGTTCCCATAAGTGACGTTTTAGGACGCGGAAACGAATTTGCGAACAATCACCCCGCGTGGTTCAATGCCTCCAATGAGCTTGGAAAGCCTGAAACAGGAAGCTGCCGCCCTCGACGATCAGTCACGCAAGGAGTTGGTCGCCTTTCTGGTTTCGCTGCGCGAGAAACAATGGCAGGCGTATGCTCGCACGGCGGCGAAAAAACTGGATGACCCGAATCCCGATCGCTGGCTCACCGAGGAGGAATTCCAGGTCCGGCTCGCCAAAGTGCCCGAGTGAAAAGTCGGCTTTCACCTCGCCCGCACGCTCTTCTTGCTCCTCGCCTGCGCTCTACAGGCTCTCGCCGCCGACTCCGATTGGCATTCCGTGACGGGCGCCTACGGCACGTTCCAAGCCCCGTCCGACCTGATCCGCAACACGGCAACTTCCAAGCCGGGGAGAGCAGCATTGAAGTTTACGAATGCCCCAATTTCAGCCTCACCTTTGAAAGCGGCAACGGCGCCCTGCCCCGGGAACTGCGAACCGATTTCGAAAAGGCCGTCGCTTACTGGTCCGGTGAGCGCCGCAAGGATTGGCGGGTCAGTACCTACCTCGAGGACGATCAACATCTCGCCTATGCCGCCATCCGCACCACCGGCGACCCCACTTTCCGCGACCCGCGTCCCCTCCATCTTTCCTTCGGCTTCGCCGCCGGCGACAAACCCTTCGCCATCCACATCCGCTTCCAGCGCCCGAGGATCTCGTCGCCGTCGAGCGCCTCCTCCAGTCCCTCAAGCTCAAGACGTTATAGCCCCGGAGGGACGCGCTTCTGCGCGTTCCCTGATTTTGCCTGGAGCAATTTCAGATGATTGGGCGCTTCCATTTGGAACGCGAGCGCCGTCCTTCCAACTTTGTCATCCTGAGGGGTCACAAAACGCGCGCATTATGCATTATTATTGGTTCAGGGACGACGCCCATTGGATGTTGGGTGTTCGATGTTGGATGTTGGATGTTACAAAACATTCCTTGATTCCCAACAACTTACGAAACGTGTCATTGGCTGCTTGTCGAAGCCGAGCTTTGCGAGACGTACGCGGTGCGCGGGGACAACGACCTCCAGTATCAGCTCGGGCATCTGACGCGCGGCAAACCGTGCAAGCTTGGCGCCATCTTCTGCCAAATTGGGGAAGAAAGGCAGAAGATCAGAGGTTCTTCGCAAGCTCAGAATGACGAGCTTTTTACGGCGCTCGCGCTCCACATCGAGCATCCGATGGAATAGGGAGCGCGTCCCTCCGTCCCTTACGCGATTGTGCGTCGGCAAACAGTTGACCGCCCCGAGGCCATGCGGAATCATCCCGCCCGTCGCGCATTTCGTCCGGCGCCGCGAAGCCCTCCGATCCCGCCCATCCCCTCCTTCCCCAAAGCCGATTCCATGGACAAAGAGCACATCGATCCGTTTGAGCAGAAGAGAAAAGAATCGGGCGTGCTGCCCTGCGATTTCGAAGGCGAGCGCGTGCCCATGATCCTGCGGCATGCCGACGTGAAACAAGCGACCAAGGAGTGGCAAAAATACAGCTCCGACGCGCCCCGGCGGCTTTCCTTCCCCACCGAAGAGGACGTCCGCTCGATGCGGCAATTCCCGTTGGAGGTCGATCCCCCCGAGCACGCCGAATCGCGCAAGCTGGTCGAGCCCTTCTTCGCCCGGCCGAAGCTGCCCGAAGTCATTGCCCAGGTGGAAGCGCTGGCCCGTCGCCTGGTGGCCGACGCCGTCCGGCAGGATTCCATCGAGCTGGTCGGGACTTTGCCGTCGTCTATCAATCCAAGGCGCTGACCTACATGCTCAATGTGCCGGAAGCGGAAGCCGACGTCTGGATCTCCTGGGGCACCCACGTCTATCGCGACGTCGACGCCGCGGGCAAGGTCGAGCGCGGCCGGCAGTTCGAGGCCTATCTGCACAGCCTCTTCGACCGCGCGCTGGCCCAACCCGGCGAAGATCTCTTCAGCTACCTGAACCAGGCCACTTTCCAAGGCCGCCCGCTGACTCGCGAAGAAGCGATGGGCATCGCCAACCTCGCCTTCGCCGGCGGACGCGACACCGTCATCAACGCCGTCACCGGCTCGCTCGGCTACCTCGGCGGAAATCCCCAAGCGCTGGAGTATCTGCGCCAGGATCCCAAGCGCATCGTCAACGCCTGCGAAGAACTCTTCCGCTACATCTCCCCACTCACCCACATCGGCCGCGTCTGCCCCGTCGACACCGATGTCATGGGCGTCCCCGTAAAGCCGAAAGGGAAAGTCTCCCTCTGCTGGTCCTCCGCCAATTACGACGAGACCGTCTTCCCCAACCCGCACGAAGTCCACCTCGACCGCAAGCCCAATGCCCACATGGCCTTCGGCTTCGGCCTCCACCTCTGCCTCGGCGCCCCGCAAGCGCGCCTCGTTCTGCGCAGCCTGATGAAGGCCCTCTGTGAGCAAGTCCAGCGCATAGAGATCCTCAAAGCCGAACCCCATTTCGAAATCGAAGCCGAATACCGCCGCGCCGTGGGCTACGACGCGCTGCAGGCGAGATTAGTGCCGATCGCATAGTCCTTCGCGAAAGCACTGCCGTACCCCGGCGCGGTAAAGAAGCCGAGCCACGGGTTCGTGCGCATGTGGTGTGGGAATCGATGACTTCTTCGGTGTCGCGGCGCAAAGTTGGGAGTGATATCTCCGAGCCGTAGAGCGATAAAATGAGGATGCCCCCCACAATGATATTCGACCGGCGATCGCGCCACAAATTAACCGGCAGCGGGAGCGATAGCCGAAACGACGGCCAGGCGATCTATCGCCGATTTGAAGCTGCCGTCGGAATGCAGCGTAGCAACGAAAGGAAAGCGTTCTTTGACGACGAGAGGCGCGAGCCTTTCCGGTGACACCGCCGAGGAATGCGCAATGGCGGAGGTTTCCAGATGACCGCCAAGGATATCCTTGACGGTGCTGCCGGTCACCCATTCGGATCGCTCCCATTGCTGATCCTGCAATTGCACCCATTCGCCGATGGGGTTGGGAGAGGCGGTGAGGCCACGTTTGTGAAGATCGCCTGGGCAGGAGAGGAAATTTTGAAACGTTTGCTGAGCAACGGCTCCATCCAGGCCGCCTCCTAACGTCTTGATTCGAGGCGCGAAGAAAGCGCCACCCACGAAGATCGAGGGCAGAGTTATCACCGAAGCGTAGGCTTGCGCGAAGGCGTGTTCGAGATATGGCCAACGCATCGCCATGGCCCAGCGTAAAGTGTCAGGTGTGGCCATGCCGACAAAACGGCGCGGCATGCCGTCACGGGTCTCGACAAAGACGACGCAGCGCAATCCGCGAAGACGGGGCAGCAGTGCGGTCATAATGTATAGACGGGTGGTGAGCCATTCGTCCCCCTTGCCCAGATCAATTTCCACGTAAACCAGGGAGCCAGTTTCGGCGAAGGCCGCGCGGAGTTCCGGGCCAGACTCCTGGACAGCTAATGCCGAAAGCGGCGCCTGCAGTTCATTGATGACAGCCGGTGCCGAATGGGAAAGGGAGGCAGCTTGCTTAAGCTCAAATTCCACTTTCATGAAGGACAACTTCGTAAGGCGCGGGGCGATGCCCCTCAGGAGTTGAGTCAACGGTTCCCTAAACCAAATGAGTGCGAGGATAACGACAAGAGGCCACGCGTAGGCGGCAAAGAAGGTTAGAAGATCCTTGCGCGATGCGCCATCCCAAGCGGCAAGCGCGGCGAGGGCCGCAAGCGCACATAAAATTAGACCGAAGAAGCAAAGCAAGCGCCACAGCATCCGATCGTCTTCCGTCGAAATGGAATCGTCGCTTTCCATGCGAATGCACATAACAAAATGGAAGGGTTTCGGCAAGAGGATGCGTATCTGGCAGTTGCCCAGTTGCCAAAAATCGATCGTCGATAGAAATTCGCCCCGACCCTATTTTCCAAATGGGTCCGCGCCCATTTACCTTTGATGGCTCGTTCCCAAAGGGAGGCGGGAACGAGGGGATGAGGCGGGAAATCTCACCCGAGGACGCCGGCGGCGCGGCGTCCCTACCGCGCAACAGGCCGGACACACCTTCTTGGGAATTCGTGGACACAGCTTCGCGCGCGGCGAGGAGCGAGGGGCTCGTTGCCTCCGAACTCAAAGATGGATGTGGAATTCCACCTGCTTTTTGGCACTGGCCGATTCGCCGGCCCACACCCGCTGCTCCGCGATCTCCCTGTTGAGCGGTTTGTAAAGGAAACAGGCGACAGCACCGAGGATGACGATCAAGAGGGCGAGGATGCCCATCGCCTTCCTGGCGCTTCTGATCCCCTTGGATCCGGATCCGGCCTTCTTCGACTCGGCCCTCGCGGCGGTGCGCTCGTAGCTCTTCCGCGCGTCTTCGCCCATCACTCGATAGCAGGTGAAGCAGACGCGGACGGTATCGCTGAAGTTCCAGATAAAGCCACGGTCGTGAGCTTTCTGGCAATGCCGGCAGATCACCGACCGCTCGACATGGGACATGAGCGCGAGGGGCCCGATGGCCGAAGACCGGGGCGGAGGCGAGCAAATTTTCATAATCTCTATAGTCACTCAAAGTATGCACGAACCGTACCCGCACACTGAAAAAGATTACGGTAATTACGTAGTGGCGACTGGTGTAAAACTTCCTTGCTGAACCTTGGTCTGCCACGCCGCGTTTTGGCGAGAGCGCCGTCCCCGTCGGTAGACTGGAGGCGTGGCGACAGGTGCGAGGTGCCATGGGGACAAAAGCCGCGCCGCCGTCCCGCCACTACGGGATCGCAGGTGGTGCGGAAAAGCGGAGGGGCGGTGGAAAGCGTGTCTATCAGAGTCTGGCTCGCCGCCGCCTCTTCCACACTCCCAAAAGTGGGAACCCGGCGGCGCGGCTTTTGTCCCCCACGGCACCTCGGACCTGTCGCCAAGCCTCCAGTCTACCGCGGATGGGGCCGCCCTTGCCGTAATTCGTCGCCGCAGGATGCAGGAGGATGGCTCCTGCACCCCAAGTTCGGCCGCGCCTTACTTCCGTTCCTGGATATCGCGCTCCAGGCGCTCCAGCTTGGCCCGTTCTTCGGCCAGATCCCCGCGCACGTGGTCCCGGTCGGGATGGTCGGCTAGTTCGCGCTCCAGGCGGGCGATCTTGTCACGGCGCTTCTCGAGCTCCTTCGCGTCGTGACCGCTGACCGTCGTGGTGGTGGTCGTGGTCGTCTCGGTGCTGGTCACGGCGGCCGGCGCCACCCGGCGCTGGACGATCACCCGATCCACGAGCAGGCGGTCGCCCTCGCGGGTATAACGGAGCGTGACGGGAACATCCCGCGTGATCACTTCGCGCGCCACGGGATTGCCCGCTTCGTCCACGTATTCGACTCTCTTGGAGAAGGCGAAGGGGACGGGCTCGGCGACGTCTTTTTTCCGAATGATGACCCGGTCAGGCGTCCATTCGGTGATGGTGCCTGCGGCCTCAAGCGGCGCGGCGGCCGTCGTGGTGGTGGTTTCGCGCACGATCGCCTGGCCGTACACGGTGGGTGAGCAGAGCAAGGCAAGCGCTGCGACACCGGGAATCAGTAGTTTATTCATGATGAAACGACTCCTTTCGTTTTGTTTCGTTGTTCTTGATGCGGCAAAAGCCGGCAGTATTAAGGAATCGCGTTCGGCGCTACCCGCGGTCGGGCTCGTGGCTGCCACGCCGGGACTGAGCGAGAGCGCCGTCGGTAGGGAAGCCGCGCCGCCGGGTTCCCACTTTTGGGAGCGGGGAGAAGCGGGGGCGGTCGGGTCAGGCGCTAATAGAGACACCCGCAGATGTCCCACCCACCCTCCGCTGTTCCACGCCGCCTGCGATCCCGCAGTTGCGGGACGGCGGCGCGGCTTCCCGACCGCTTTTTGGGCCCTTGCGTCGCCGCTGGCCGCGCCACAATGACAGCGCGATCTCCGTGGAGCTGAGCTCTTTATCGATCGATTTCCGCGTGACTGGTGCCGCCGGAGGCTTCCGTAGGGAAAATCGGAGCCACGAGTTTCATGATCGTGTCGGCGGCCTGTTCCGAGGGAGGCCGGTGGGGGGTGCGCAACCACTCCTTCGCAGCGCCGTAGATCGCCCAACTGATGGTGGTCGCGATCATCTCCGGCGGCGCCACCCCGCTCGGCGCGTGGCGTTTCAGGCCGTCGAGGATCATCCCCCAGACCACGGCGATGATGGCGGACTCCATATGCGGCTCCAGTTGCCGTCGCTGCTCGCATTCCACCGCGGGCAGCCCGCTCAGGTAATCGCAGACACCCAGCACGATGGCCCGGAGCGCGGAGGCGCAGGAGCCGCCGAAAATGATCCCGCGCGCGGCGAGGAGGTCGTGGAACCGGCCGGCCGCCATACACTCCAGGAGCGCGAATTTGTCGGGGTAATGGTCGTAGAAGGTTCCCCGGTTGAGGGTCGCGGCGTCCGTAATGTCCTGGATGGAGAGCGTCTCGAAGGCTCTGGTTTCCAGGAGTTTCTCCAAGGCCTGTTGCAAAAGCTGGCGGGTGCGCCGAACCCGTGGGTCCATCGTTTTACAAGGAGAATCCGCCATGACAGAGCCTACCTATAGCCCAGGAAGCGCGGCGTGTCATCGCTGCCTGGCCAACATTTGTCGTTTTATGAATTTGACAACACTTGTCTGTTAGCCATCAATTGTCGGCAAACCTATGCCTACACTCCTTCACCTCAACTCCAGCCCCATGGGCGACACCTCCATCTCCCGTCAGCTCACCGGTGAGTTCGTGCAGAACTGGCGGCGCGCCCATCCCACCGGCCAAGTCATCAGCCGCGATCTGCTCACGAGTGCCCTGCCTCTGGTCACTGGGGAATGGGTGGCCGCGTCCTACACCCCGGAAGATTCGCGGACGCCCGCCCAGCGCGAGATCCTGGCGCTTTCCGACACGCTCATCGCGGAGTTGGAAGCGGCCGATGAGTACGTCTTTGGCGTTCCCATGCATAATTTTACGGTGGCCGCCGCGTTTCGGCTGTGGATCGACCAGATCGCCCGGGCCGGGAAAACCTTTGCCTTCGTCGACGGCGCGCCGAAGGGGCTGCTGAAAGGTAAAAAGGCGACTTTCCTGATCGCCTCAGGCGGCGTGTACGGGCCGGGCACGGCCATGGCTTCGTTCAACTTCGTGGAGCCATACCTGCGGACGGTCTTTGGCTTTTTGGGAGTGACTGACACGCATTTCCACGCGGCCGACGGGGCCTCCGCTCTCAACTACGGCAAGGTGGATCGCGCCACCTTTTTCGAACCCCACCTCGCCGCGATTCGCGCCCAGTTTCAAGCGGCCTGAGTCCTCGGTCAAAGCATGGAAATGGGGTCGGCCCGGGGGCGACTACAGCGCGATCTCCATCGCGGAAGCCGCCTGATGCGCCTTGGCCCGGGCTTCGGCGATGTCGGCGCCCCGGGCCAGCGTCACCGCCATGCGGCGCTGGCCGCTGACGTTCGGCTTGCCAAAGAGGCGCATCTGCGTGTCCGGTTGCGACAGGACTTCCGCGAGATTTCCGAATTGCACGTTGCTGGATTCGCCTTCGACGAGGACGGCACAGGATGCCGATGGGCCGTGCTGATGAATGTTCGGAATCGGCAGGCCCAGGATCGCCCGGACGTGCAGCGCAAATTCCGACAGATCCTGCGAAATGAGCGTGACCAGACCCGTGTCGTGGGGGCGTGGGGAGACTTCGCTAAAGATCACCGCGTCGCCTTTGACAAACATCTCCACCCCAAAGAGGCCGCGTCCCCCGAGCGCTTCCGTAATGGCGCCCGCCATGTGCTCGGCCGCGGCGAGGGCCGGCGCGCTCATCGGGTGGGGCTGCCAGGATTCCCGGTAGTCGCCCTTGATCTGGGTGTGTCCCACCGGCGCGCAGAACGACGTGCCGCCGGCATGGCGCACGGTCAACATGGTGATCTCATAGTCGAAGTCGACGAAGCCCTCGACGATCACCTTGCCCTTGCCCGCCCGGCCGCCTTCCTGGGCATACTGCCAGGCGGGGGCGGTATCCGATTCCGACCGGACGACGCTTTGTCCTTTGCCACTGCTGGACATGATGGGCTTGATGACGCATGGGAAACCGATCTCCTGCACGGCGGCGTGGTATTCCTCCTCCGTGCTGGCGAAGCGGTAGCGCGAGGTGGGCAGACCCAATTGCTCCGCGGCGAGGCGACGAATGCCTTCGCGATTCATGGTGAGCTGGGCCGCCCGGGCCGTGGGGATGATGGTGAAGCCTTCCGCTTCCAGGGCGACCAGGGTGTCCGTGGCAATCGCCTCGATCTCCGGAACGATGTAGTGGGGCTGCTCCTCTTCCACGAGCCGGCGCAGGGCATCCCCATCGAGCATGGAGACGACGTGGCTGCGATGCGCCACCTGCATGGCCGGGGCATTCGCATAGCGATCCACGGCGATGACTTCGATGCCGAGACGTTGCAATTCGATGACGACTTCTTTGCCGAGCTCACCCGAGCCCAGCATCATGACTCGCGTGGCGGAAAGGGACAGTGGAGTGCCGATGTGGGACATGCCGGTGTGGTAGCGGGTGGCTGGGCAAATGCCAATCGCGATGGCACCCGTGGCACCTATTTTTGCGGGGGAAGCCATGAGATCAAAAGAACCCATGTCATGGCGGTGGAAACAGGGTCAGGCGAGACGCCTGGGCCGGAGATTAAAAGCTGGGCCCACGCAAATCGATGATCCCGCCAGGCCACACCGTTGACGATAGCGCCTTGATCATCGGCGTGCCGGAAAACGGATTCCAATGGGGGCCGAGCAGACTGCCGGCCCTCAATTCATTCCGCATGGGAGCATAACCACTCGATGCATAAACCTGGGGCTGACCGAAGAGCATCGCAAAAGCAATGCCTCGCGCTCGCAGCCATTGATCGATGGATTGCAGCAACTCTTTCGAGATTCCCAAACCGCGATGGTCTGGGGCGACGCAGACTTCGGCAATTCCTCCGATGAGAAGATCTCCGGCTTCCGTTCCGATGATTTTCTCATGGAGCGCGGCGTGGGCCACGATTTCACCCGCGGGGCTTTTGGCCAGCCAGCGATGCCCGGGCCGCTGTAAAAAATAGCGGCGGGCGAGGAAGATGGGATTAAAGGAAAAACAGGAGAAGAGCAGTTTCCGAAGCTCCCCATCCTCCTCGTCGGTGATGGTTTCGTCGCTTCGGTAAATGATCATAGATGCGCCACAGGGGACGGTCGGAATCTCGAATGAGGCACCGCGAAGCGCAACAGGCAAACTCCCAAAGAAAGCGGGATGTTATTTGGGGGAGGCCCCATCCAGACCGATGCCGTTCGGCTCTATCGGGGGAGACTTAGGCGTGGCCGGTGAAGAGGGGCGCGGTTCTCGGGTGAGAGCCGATTGTTTGTATATGAACGCTCCATTTCTGTTGGTCGCCGAGCCGGGATTGACCGGTTTCAAACTCCGCAAGGAAGGCGAAGAGTGGGAACATGAATTCTCCAGTATTCCGCAGGCCGTTTCCCTACGCGCGGTCCGTCGCGACCGCGGAAGGAAAAATCATCGTGATGAACTCCATCGGCCGGGAAGTCGCCGAGATGTCCGTGGAACCATTTTAGCGAACGGCAGTTCCAGTGCCCCCAGCGCGACGGAGCCGCAACCCAAGGGAGGTGTCCACAAAACACGAAAAAGCACGAAAAGACGGTGAGAGAGGCAGCCCGCGAATCACACCAATCGCGCGGATCATCCCATTCGTGTCATGGGCGTGATTCGCGGGCCAAAACATCCTCGCAGACCCGCGCTATTTTTCCAGATAGCAGTGCTGAGCGGCATCGTGCGAAGTGGCCGACTTGGGGAAGGAAACGCGATGCGCGGCAACGGCGGCGAAGCAGGGTGTAGGCGGGTAGGGCGAGTGGCGAAGTTGCGCCGGGATACGGCTGCGCTACGTTGGCCCGCACATGAACGACGACGACTGGAAACTGGAATTTCGCAAGGTATGGGAGCGAGGCGTGGCGGCGTGGAAGGCGGGACGCAAGTCGGCGCGCACGATGTTTGCGCCGGCGGATGTGGCTTTTCTCGCGAGCCTCGGCTGCACCGCGCAGGAGTTGTTTGATTTCGTGGATGACGCGCTCGGCTGCGGCGACCTCGACTTCGAGACGGTGCTCGCGGTGACCGCGATCCGACGGAAGTATTTCCTGGAGGTGATGCAGGGGAAGCCGACCGGGCGGGTGGTGCCGACGAGTGCGCTCCCGGCCAAGTCGGCCCAGGTGGACGGCATCGCCTGGCTGCCGCGTCTCATCGCCAAGGCGCGGATCAAGCTGCGGGGCGAATTGAACCCGGACCTGATGTACGGCTGCGGGGGCGATCGCCCGTTCCTGCGCCAGCACAGGATGACGCTGCCGCAGTTTCTCCAACTGGTGTGGGACCGGGGTGACGACGACCGCGTGATCGTGGACGCGGTGAAGAAGGCCGCCGGCCATTGAGGGCGAGCGGCGGTGGCAGGTGTCTAAGCGTGCGTCTCCGCCTGTCCACAGCCGCAGGTCGCGGACGCCGTTGACGCCGCCTCGGGCCAATAAGGTTTGTCCGCGTCGGCAAAGTCGTCGGTGCCGTAGCGATCATGGTGGCGGACCCATTCCATCGCGAAGCCGAGGCGGTCTTCGTCGCGGCCCTTGGGCACCACGTCCAGGATCCGGTAGGTGCTCATGAGAAGCTCGAGGCCGCGACCGTAGGTGGAATAGGTATGGAAGACATGGCCGGCGGTATTCCGGTAAAAAACGCTGAGACCGGGCGCCTCGGCGCTGGGGAACTCCTGCAGGGTGTAGTTGTAGTTGACCTTGCCCTGCGCCATTTCCTCCTCGGTGAAGGACACGTGGAAGTCCGCGTTGAAATCGCCGCCGTGGGACGACACCCAGGGGAAGCGCCAGCCCATCCGTTTCTGGAACGCCTCAATTTTGGCCAGCGGAGCCCGGGAGACGGCCGCCAGCGCGACATCGCGGGCGGCCAGGTGGGGGAGCGCGCCGTCGAAATGGTCGGCGACGAACGAACAACTGGGGCAGCCCTCCTGCCAGTCCGGTCCGAACATGAAGTGGTAGACCATCAGTTGGTCGCGCCCCCCGAAGAGATCCGCCAGCGTGACCGGGCCGCCGGGGGCGTCGAAAATGTAATTCTTCGTGATCTTCACCCAGGGCAGATCGCGCCGCTCGGCGCTCAACTGGTCGAGCAGCCGGGTGGATTCTTTCTCCTTTTTCAGCAGCTCCCGGCGCGCCGCGATCCATTCTCCGGGCGAGACGATGCGATGCTCTTGGGTCTGCGTTTGCGGTTCGGAAATATTGGCATTGGTGCTCATAAATGATGTTTCGCGGTTGGGCCGATCGCGCGGCGACGAGACCGGCCGTGGTCGGTTTTGTTGAGGTTCAATGACAAGACGAACGAGTCGTCGCATTTCGGACATCCGTGGCGAAAAAAAGCGGCTCGCTCGCGGATGAAACCGCAGTTCAACCCTTAACGGGCGGAGGCGTTCTTTTCGGACCGAGCGCTTTCGTCATGTAGCTGACCGCGAAATCGACGAAGGCGCGCACCCGCACGGGCAGCAGACGGTTGCCGGCATAGACGACGTGCACCGGCAGGTCTTTGGCGTTCCATTGCGGGAGCACGCGGACCAGGCGGCCCGAGAGGATGTCTTCCCGGATCAGCCAATCCGGAAGCACGGCCACGCCGAGCCCGCCGCGGACGGCCTCGCGAATGCTGGTGACTCCTTCCGAAATCAGGATCGGTGAGATGGAAAGCGATTGTTCCGCGCGCCGCGGCCCGAAAAGGGTGACTTTTTTGGATTCCCAAAACTGGATGCCCGAAAGCCCGATCCAGGGCCACGCTTTGAGGTCGGCCAGCGCTTTCACCGGGAGGCGGCCTTGCACGAACGCCGGGGAAGCGGCGAGGTACAGCGCGATCGCTCCCGCCGGACGCGCCACCACGCTTTCATCCATGAGCCGGCCGGGCAGGATGCCGACGTCGCAACCTTCCTGGATCATGTGCGCCGGCCGGTTCGTGAAGGCCAGCTCGGCGGTGACGTGCGGGTTGATCTGCAAAAAACTGCTGACCAGGCGCGTGATGGTGAACTGGCCAGAATCGATGGTGGAAAACAGACGCAGATGGCCGCGGAGGGTGGTCTGGTCGTCTTGCAGGCGCTGGGTGGCGTCCTCCGCCAGCGAGAGAATGGCCTGGGCATCCACCAGCAGACGATGGCCGGTTTCGGTGAGACTCATGTGATGCGTATCCCGCCGCAACAGCGCCGCGTTGCACTGCTCCTCCAGCGCCCGCAAATAGCGGCTCATCGTGGGCTGGGGAATCTTCAGGCGCCGGGCGCCGGCGGAAATGCTGCCGCTTTCCACGATGCAGACGAAGGCGCGGAGCAGGGAGAGATCTTCGAACGCGGTCATTCACTTTCTGAATAACAGATAGCAAAAACTCGTGGCTACGCAAAAGCGGCTCGCGGCGAGAAGTTACTGCCATGAAAAGCACCAACTCGAAAGTCGCCATCGTCACCGGTTCCTCGCGGGGCATCGGCGCCGCCATTGCCCAACGCCTGGCGAAAGACGGATTCACCGTGGTCGTCAACTACGCCGGCCGCGCGGCGGATGCAGACGGCGTCGTCCAGAAAATCGAAGCCGCCGGCGGCCAGGCGGCGGCCCTCCAGGCGGATGTCTCCAACTCGGCGGAAGTCGCGGCTCTCTTCGACCGCACCGAGACGCTCTTCGGCGGGATCGATGTGCTGGTGAACAATGCGGGCATCATGCAAGTGATGCCGGTGAGCGAGACGGACGACGCGCTTTTTGACCGCACCATGGCCGTCAATCTGAAGGGCACCTTCAACACCTTGCGCGCGGCGGCGAAGCGATTGCGGCCCGGCGGACGCATCGTCAACTTTTCCACCAGCGCGATCGGCCTGGCTCTGCCGGGCTACGCGATCTATTGCGCGACCAAGTCGGCGGTCGAGACGATGACGAACATCTTCGCCAAGGAACTGCGCGGCCGGAACATCACCGTCAACGCCATCGCCCCAGGGCCGACCGCCACGGAGCTCTTCTTCAAGGGCAAAAGCGACGAGCAAGTCGCGCATCTCGCGAAACTGTCGCCGCTTGAGCGCCTCGGCGAGCCCGGGGACATTGCCAACGTCGTCTCCTTTCTCGCCGGTCCCGACGGCGGCTGGGTGAACGGACAGACCCTGCGCGCCAATGGCGGCGTCGTTTGATTTTCTCCGCCGGCGAAATCCACCCCTTCCAACCACCAACCAAATCAAGAATATGAATACACTGACCAACAAGACCGGACTCGTCTGGTTCATCACGGGCACCTCCCAAGGCTTCGGCCGCGAACTCGTCCGCGCCGCCCTGGAGCGCGGCGATTCCGTGGTCGCGACCTCTCGCGATCCGGAGAGGTGAAGGCCCAATTCCCGGGCCACGCCGATCGCCTGCTCGCCGTGCCGCTCGACTTCCGCGACGTGGCGGGAATCGATGCCACCGTGGCCAAAGCGGTGGAGCGCTTTGGCCGCATCGATGTGCTCATCAACAACGCCGGCCATGGGCTGCTCGGGGCCGTGGAGGAGGCGAGCGACGCGGAAATCCTGCGCGTCTACGAGACGAATGTCTTCGGCCTCATCCGGCTGACGCGCGCCGTACTGCCCCAACTGCGCCTGCAGCGTAGCGGCCACATCGTGAACCTCTCCTCGATCGGCGGCCTCGTCGGCCTGCCTGGCTGGGGGATCTACAATTCCACGAAGTTTGCCGTCGAAGGGCTCTCCGAGGCGCTCTTCGAGGAGTTGACGCCTCTCGGCATCGGCGTCACCGTGATCGAGCCGGGGCCGTTCCGGACGGATTTCCTAGGCGGCTCGCTGGCCACCACGGCGAAGAAATCCCCGACTACGCGAACACCGCCGGCCAGACCCGCCAGGCCGCGCCGGTGCGCAACGCCAACCAGCCCGGATCGCCCGTCCTCGCCGCGAACGCCATCATCCGGGCGGTCACCTCGGAGAATCCTCCGCTGCACCTGCCGCTCGGCGCTTTCGCTCTCGAGCGAGCCAGCCAGAAGCTGGAGCAAATGCGAAAGGAATTCGCCGCCTGGCGCGACGTCGCGGTCGCCACTGACTTCCAGGACTGACCTTCCACCTTCCGAACCCTATGCCGAAAATCATTCGCTTTCACCGCGCCGGCGCCGCCGACGTCTTGCAATACGAAACCGAGGCCGCCCGCCCGCTCGGACCCGGAGAGGTCCGGTTGAAGGTCGAGGCCATCGGCCTGAACCGGGCGGAGATCATGTTCCGCGAGGCCCAGTATGTGGAGGAGCCGGTCTTCCCCGCGCGGCTCGGCTACGAGGCGGCGGGCGTCATCGAGGAAGTGGCGCCCGACGTCACGGGGTTTCGTCCTGGTGATCGGGCGGCGGCGATCCCGGCGTTTTCCATGAACCAGTACGGCACCTATGGCGACTCGTTGGTCCTGCCCGCGCGGGCCATGGTGCGCACGCCGGAGAATCTGACCTCGTTCGAGGCGGCGGCCTCGTGGATGCAATACGCCACCGCTTTTATGCTCATCGAATTCGGCGGCCTGAAATCCGGCGACGACGTCCTCATCACCGCCGCGGCGAGCAGCGTGGCCAGGCCGCCATTCAGATGGCCAACGCGGTCGGCGCCCGGCCGATTGCCACCACCCGCAATGCCGGCAAGGTGCAAGCCCTGCTCGACGCCGGCGCAGCGGCGGTCGTGAATACTTCGACCACCCCGCTCGCCGAGGAAGTGAAGCGGCTCACCGGCGGGAAGGGCGCGAGGATCATTTTCGATCCCGTCGTCGGCCCGCAACTGCCGGCGCTGTGCGAAGCCGCGGCCGATCGCGGCCAGGTCTTTCTCTATGGAGCGCTGGGCGGCATCGATGCGCCATTTCCCCTGCTCCAGGCGTTGACGAAAAATCTTACTCTTCGCACCTATCAGCTCGGTCTCATCACGACGGATGAGGAAAAACTGGAGAGAGCGAAACGCTGGATCCTGGAGCGGCTCGAAAACGGGCAATTGAAGCCCACCATCGCGAAGGTCTTCCCCTTCGACCAAATCGTCGCCGCGCACGAATACATGGAGTCCAACGCCCAGGTCGGTAAAATCGTCGTCAGCGTGCCGTGAAGGCTGGCCTGTGCACCGTCGGCAGCACGCCCATCTCCTCGAAAAATTCGCTAATTTCGGAGGCGGCGAAGCGGTTGTGCATGTAGAATAAGTTACTCTCATGATCACCCGCCATCCCAACGACACGATTTCCCGCCGCCGCTTCATCCGCGGGCTCGGCATCGCCATGAGCCTGCCGTGGCTGGAGTCCCTCAATTCGTGGGGCGCGGCGGCCGCGGGCGTGAGCGGCGAGAGCGGAGCGCCGCGGCGCCTGGCCGTGTGCTTCATGGGCAACGGCGTGAATCCGAATCACTGGGGCGCGACGAATGGCGCCAACGGGCTGGAGTTGATGAAGTCGCTCAGTCCCCTGGAGTCGCTCAAGGAAAAGCTCCTGGTCTGCAAAGGCTTGTGGAATCCGACGACCGTGGCCGGCCCCGGCGGGCATTACCCGAAGATGAATTTGCTCTCCGGCCTGACGGTGAAGCAGACGACCACCGACGTCCAGGTGGGCACGACGATGGATCAGCTCGTGGCGGCCGAGACGGGCAAGCATACGCCGATGTCGAGCATCGTGCTCGGCACCGAGGGGCCGAATTACAGCACCGACTCGGGCTACACCTCCATTTACTCCGCCTACCTTTCGTGGAGCAGCCCGACTTCGCCCGCGCCGAAGGAGATTTATCCGCAACAGGCGTTCGACCAGCTTTTCGACGACGGTTCGCAGCGCAAGCGCGACAAGAGCGTGCTCGATCTGGTGAACGACGACGCGAAGTCGCTGCGCACGCGGCTGAGCAAGCACGACGTGCACAAGCTCGACGAGTATCTGACCTCGGTCCGCGAGCTCGAAGAGCGCATCGAACGCGCCGATGAATTCAGCAAGACGAACACGGCGGGCGCCGGCTGGCAGCCCACGGTGAAGGCGCCGACGTTTCCGCGTCCAGCGGCGGGCATCCCGTCGAAGCCGGATGAGCATCTGCGGCTCATGTTCGACATCATGGTGCTCGCTTTCCAGATGGATCGCACGCGCGTCGCGACGTTCATGCTGAACAACGATCTTTCGAACATGAACTTCGGGATCGAAGGGGTGAAGGGCGGCATCCACGAGCTCTCGCACCACGCCAATGACGCGGGGCGGCTGGAGCAGTATCAGAAGGTGAACCAGCACCACATGGAGCTCTGGGCCGAGGCCTTGCAAAAGATGGCGGCGACGAATGAAGGCGAACGCACGCTGCTGGACAACAGCATGGTGATGTTCACCTCGAGTCTCTTCGACGGCAATGCGCACGATTCGCGGCAGCTTCCCGTGTTGCTCGCGGGCGGTGGTGGGGGCACGATCAAGGGTGGCCGCATGCTCGACTACTCGGGCGATGAGAACCGCAAGCTCTGCCGTCTGCACATGGCGCTGATGGACCGCATGGGGCTGAAGACGGATCACTTCGGCGACGCGGACAAGGCGCTGTCGGATTTGGGGTAAGGCTGTCGGGTTGGGTCCACGAAATACACGAAAAGGCACGAAAATGGGGAGGCTCCGCACCGAGCGGCAGCGCTCCCCCCACGCTCCGTTATCCGGAGCTTGCGAAGGATCTCTGATCTCTGCCTTTCCTCACCAGTACGGCAGATGACGACAGCACGCTGTCATGGCGTGCTACGCATCAGATGCCAGAGCGAAATCAGAGATCCTTCGCAAGCTCAGGATGACGGGGCGTGGGGGAGCGCTGTCGCTACGGGCGAAGGCGCTACTTCACCAGCGTGCCGAGGAGTTGCTGGTAACGCACCGGGTCGAGCTTGAGGATGTCGCCGGCTTGTTCGCTGGTCGGGTCCCAGGTGCTGTCGGGCAGCTTCGGGGTAAACTCCAGGCGCTCGAAGCGCAGCACGATCATCCAGCCGGGCTTGGCTACCGAGACGCGCACGGGCTTCGCGTCGCCACTGACCCAGGCGCGTGCGCCCCAGCCCTGCGCCTTCAGCGAGCGCACCAGTTCGGGCATGAGAAAGAGATCGAGGACCCGACAGGGTTCGCCATCGACCGGCTCGGAGCCGATGTCTTTCACTTGAAAGAGGGCGGGCAGGAAGACGAGATCCTTCTCCGGGAGCGGCAGGGCGAAGGGCTGAAGGCGAAACTTCGAATCGGCCTTGGGCAGCTTCCTGGCCGCGGCGGCGGCGCTCAGGAGCGCCTCCACTTTGCTGCCGGGGTAAGCCCAAAGTTCCTGCCCTTTGCGGCAGATCGTGACGTCTTCGCCCAGCACCGGCGCGCGGAGGCGCAGCTTGTCGGGATACTCCAGCGCGACCTCCGCGTGGCTGCCGGCGAGTTCGGGCGGCAGGTCGGTCATCTGCTCGAGTTTCGCCGTGAAGGACAGGGCGCGGTTCGGATTCGTGGTGCTCTTCGCGAAGACATTCAGGATCGGCAGGAGCGTGCGGGCGAGCAGGTCGTAGCGGTTTTCCTCGGCGCGGGCGGAGATCGGGAGGAGCGCGAGGGCGAGAACGAGGCGGAGGATTTTCACAGTTTGTCTTTGTGGCGGCGCGCGTCTTTCACTAAGCAATCGTTTGCGCATGGCGGCAACGCTTTTCCCGACCATCTTTCTCGCTTCCGGCGGCATCGTGTTCGCCTTCGAAAACTCGACGCTGCCGGGGCGGCTCATCTTGTTGTCGCTCTTCGTCGCGTCGATTTTTAGCTGGTCGGTGATGGTCACCAAATTCCGCGTCATCCGCTACGCCCAGCGCCGCCGCGAGCAATTCCTCGAGCTCTTCCGCGCCGACCGCCAGCCGTTGCGCATCTACACCGACCGCACGCGGTTCGAGGGCGCCCCGGTTTTCGCCATCTACAAGGCGGGCTGCCGGGAGCTGACCTTCCAGCTTCTCGGCTCGGCGGAGGTGGATGAGACCTTTCGCGCGCGGCTGGAAATCGCGCAGAAGATCTCTTCGTCGCAAATGCGCGTGGTGACCACGGCGATGGAGCGCGCCGTGGGCGAGACGGCGCTGCGGCTGGAATCGCAAATGATCCTCCTCGCCACGGCGGTCAGCGGCGCGCCTTTTCTCGGCCTGCTCGGCACGGTGTGGGGCGTGATGGAAACCTTCGGCGACGTGGCCGCGGCCGGCTCGGCGAATCTCGCCGCCATGGCCCCGGGCGTGAGTGCGGCGCTCATCACCACCGTGACCGGCTTGCTCGTCGCGATCCCGGCGATGTTCGGCTACAATTATCTCGTGACCACCATCCGCGCGATGATCGTGGAGCTGGACAATTTTGCCGCCGAACTGGCGAGCGAGTTCGAGCACAAGTACGTGGACCACGAGCGGGTGAAATCCTGGAAATAGACGATGCGCCGTTTCTCCGACCGCCACAGCCTGCACACGCTCAGCGAGCTGAATGTGACGCCGCTGCTCGACCTCGCGTTCGTGTTGCTGATCATTTTCATGATCACCACGCCGCTGATGGAAAACTCCGTGGATCTCATCATCCCGACGAGCGATGCGGCCAAGCATGCGGTGGACCCGGCGGCGGTCCAGACGGTGGCTATCAATCGGGAGGGGCTGATCAAATTCAACAATGAACCGACGACGGTGGCGCAACTCGAAGGCCAATTGACCGCGCTGAAGGAGGCCCGGCCGGAAGTCGCCGTCGTCATCCGCGCACACAAGGAGCTGGCCGTGCAGAAATTGGATCGACGTGATGGATGCCGTGCAGCGGGCGAAGATCACCAAGGTCGGCGTGGTGACGAATCCGGAGCAACCGTGAAACGCGCGCCCGTGGTCCGGCGGTTGCTGCCATTCTGCGTGAAGAGAAAGCCTCCTGCGCTCGTCGGAACCGCGAGCCTGATCGCTCTGTATTTGACCCCGCCATGCCTCCCGATCGCACTTTTCGACGAAACGTCCTCGTCGTCGCCGTGCTGCACATCATCGCGGTGGCGGTCATTTATTTCGTGAGTTCCTGCCAGCGCAAGGCGCCGCCCGACCAGGTGATGTGGCTGGAAGGTGGCTCGGGTGGGGCGGAGGCGAAGCCGGCGCCGGTGAATCCTCCCCTGAAACCGCCACCGGCTCCCCCGGAGCCGGAAACCCGGCCCGAGCCGCTGGCCGGAGCCCCGGTCTGAACTCATCTCCGTGCCGACCGTCAAACCCGCGCCGAGCGAGATCGTGACGCCGGAGGCCACCCCGCAACCGAATACGCCCAAGCCGGCGACGCCGAAACCCGAACGCCCCCGGCCCCAGACTCCAAAGCCGGGCACGCCCCGGCCCACCCCCAAGGCGACGCCAGGCGTACGCCAAAACCCAAACCCCGCCACGCCCAAGGCGACGCCGAAAGAGGACGGGGAAGACGCCACGCCCAAACCCAAGGCTTCGCCCTCCGAGAAAACCGAAAGGGACTCCCAGTGAGGCGAAGACGGAAGGCACGAGCAACGCCGCGAATAAATCCACCGGTCCGACCGGCGGCCAATGGCGTCGGCGCCGGCAACGGCAAGGGACCGGGCAAAGCTGGCAGCGGCTCGGGGGCTTCGGAATTCGGATGGTACTTTTCCATGATCACGATCGCTTCCACAGCCGTTGGGATCAGCCGACCAATATCGCGCGTGCCGGTCCGGACATCGTGACGACGCTCAAGATTCGCATCGGCAAGGATGGCACCATTCTGAGCCGTGAGATCGTGCACTCCTCGGCGATACGACCATGGACCAGTCCGTGATGGACCGCCGCCGAGCGCGTGCAACAAATCGATCCGTTGCCGGCCGGCCTCGGCAGCGGCGATTCCTTCGAAATCAACATCGCCTTCAAGCTCGAACCAGGGCCAATAAGCCCCGCTTCCGCGATTGTTACGTCATTGGCATTTCGCTCATCCCGTTTTACCGCTAGCCTCCCATCGCCATGAAAAAACTCCGCGCGCTCTCCTTCCTCGCGTCCTGTCTTCTCGTATCCACCTCGCCGATCCGCGGTGCGGGAAGACCCCGCCATCACGATCAGCAAGAGCGACAAGATTCCAATCGCCATCGGTTCGATCGGCGGAGCGGATGGCGCGCAGGCGGCGAAGATTTTGCAGAACGATCTCGCGATGTCCGGCTACTTCAACCTCGTCCCGGCGGCGAGCGCCGGCTTCCTCGTCGGCGGCACGTCCAATGGCAACAGCCTTGCGGGCAATGTCACCGATCGCGGCGGCAAGACGGTGCTGACCAAATCGTTCAGCGGGTCCGCGCGCGGCAAGGTGCATGCCTACGCGGATGAGATCGTCGAGACGCTGACGGGCAACAAGGGCATTGCGGATTCAAAGGTCGCCTTCGTCGCCTCGCACACCGGGCACAAGGAATCTATCTCGCGGATGCCGACGGGGCGGGCGTGCGCCAGCTCACGAACGATGGGACGATCAGCGTGGGGCCGGAAGTTGAGCCCGGACGGCAGCCGGCTGGTCTATACGGGATACAAGAGCGGCTACGCCGATGTCTACGAGATCGATCTCGGCAGCGGGCGCGCAATCGCATCATCAAATTTCCCGGCACCAACACCGGCGCGAATTATTCGCCGAACGGCCATGAACTCGCCGTAATTTGCAGCAAGGACGGCAACCCGGAGCTCTACACCACGGGCGCGGGTGGCGGCGGCGCGCTCCGGCTCACGCACACGCCCGGCGTGGAGAGTACGCCCACCTGGTCGCCGGGCGGGACGAGATCATCTACTCGAGCGACGACCGGCGGCCCGCAGCTCTTTCGCATTTCCTCCGGCGGGGGCAGTGGGCGCGCGTTGAGCACCGGCCACAGCTACAATACGGAGCCGAACTGGTCGCCCGATGGCAAGAAGGTCGCCTTCACCGTGCGCGACGGCGGCAGTTTCACCATCGCGATTCTCGATCTCGGCAGCGGCAACGTGCATACCGTGGCCTTCCGGCGAAGGGCCCCGCGTGGGGCGCGGATTCGCGCCACCTCATTTTTGCCGAAGGCGGCTCACTGATTTTGCTCGACGCCCAGACCGGGCAGAAGACAACTCTCGTCAGCGGCTTGGGCAAAATCTCCGAGCCCACCTGGTCTCGCTAAACGCCCCATTTCGTTCCACTTCGCCATGAAACTCATTCGACTCTTTTCCCTCGCCGCTCTCTTCGTTGCCGCCCTCTCGCTCTCCGGATGCGTGAAGGGTAAAAAAGGAGGAGGCGGCGGTGGCTCCACGGACGGCGACTACGTGAACGGCAGCCCGCTGCCCGACCGCCAGGAAGGCGTCTCCTTCCTCGGCAGCAACGTCGATCGCAGCAAATTCCGGCCGGTGTATTTCGGCTCGACAGCTACACGATCGGCGGCGGGGAGCGCGGCAAGATCGATGAAGTCGCCGAGTTCCTGAAGAGCGCCCCGAATACCCTGATCCTCGCCGGCTTCACCGACGAGCGCGGCACGCCCGAATACAACCGCGGCCTCGGCGAACGCCGCGCCCAAGCCGTGCGCGAAGCCCTCATCCACGCCGGCGCCGATGGCTCAAAATCCAGACGGTGAGCTTCGGCGCCGAGATGCCCGCCGACCCCGGCTCGGGCGAAGGCGCCTGGGCCAAAAACCGCCGCGCCGAATTCGTGTCGTCCGTTAAGCTTTCCACTTGGGAAGGCGCTGCGGACGTCTTGATGAATGATGCCCGCACGACTAACTCCTAAAATTGTAGCGCGGGTCTGGTGACAAGGCGCTGGCACGCACGACTGGCTCCGACTGCTAAAGCGATGGCAAACTCCGATCCCTCTTTGCGTGGACCTGGACGGGACACTCCTGAGGACGGATACGATGTCGGAGTCGCTGCTGGCGTTGTTGAAAAGCAACCCGCTGTCGCTTTTCCAGATGGCGCTATGGCTGGCCCGCGGGCGGGCGCATCTCAAGCAGGAAGTGGCCAGGCGGGTCGATCTCGACACCACGACCATGCCGTTGAATACCGAGGTCCGGCGTTCCTTGAACGGGGAGCATCAATCGGGACGGAGGATGCTCCTGGTCAGCGGAACGGACCAAAAGTTTTGCGCGAGCAATGGCGGAGCGGGTGAATTTGTTCGAGGAAGTTTTCGCCAGCGATGGAAAGACGAATGTCTCCGGGCAGGGGAAGGCCACGGTATTGCGCGACCGTTTTGGAAAAGGAGGCTTCGACTACGCGGGCAACGCGCGCGTGATCTGCCCGTCTGGGCCCAGGCGCGACGGGCGATTGTCGTGAGCAACAGTCGGGCACTCGCTCGAAAGGCGGAGGCTCTCTGCGAAGTGGAGGGCGTCTTTAGATCGCCCGCCATCGATCCCGGGGTGTGGTTCAAGGCGCTGCGGATTCATCAGTGGGCGAAGAACCTGTTGATTTTCGTTCCGCTCCTTGGGGCACATCAATGGCATAAACGCCGCGAAACTCAACGCGACGATACTGGCCTTTTTCGCCTTCAGCGTATGTGCGTCGAGCGTGTATCTCCTGAACGATCTCCTCGATCTCGAGGCCGATCGCAACATCCCCCACGAAATCCCAGCGACCGCTGGCGAGCGGGTCGCTGCCTTTGCATCTGGGGTTGGCCGGCGCATTTCTGTTGCTCGCCGTCAGCGTGCTGACTGCCTTTTTTCTGCCGGTGGCCTTCGTGGCCACATTTGCCGGATACTATTTTCTAACGCTCCTGTATTTCCTTCCGTCTCAAACAATTGCAGATCCTCGATGTCCTGACGCTGGCTGCGCTTTTAGCATCCGTGTCATGGCCGGAGGCTATGCGGCGCAGGTCGTCGTCTCGGATTGGTTGCTGGCGTTTTCGCTTTTCGTTTTTCTGAGCCTGCGTTCGTCAAGCGCTTCACCGAGTTGCAGCAGTTACAGCAGGCGAACAGCGAGAAAGTGAAAGGCCGGGGCTATCAAGTCGGCGACCGTGAGCTGATCAGCACCATGGGCGTGGCCAGCGGATACCTCGCCGTCCTGGTGCTGGCTCTGTACATCACCAACCCGCTGGTGACGCAACTCTACGAGCATGCGGCGGCCCTTTGGTTGCCTGCCCGGTTCTCCTCTATGGATCAGCCGGGTCTGGCTGCTGGCCCATCACGGTTCGTTGCATGACGATCCGATCGTAATTCGCCTTGAAGGACCGGCAAAAGCTGGCTCGTTTGCATCATCCTGTTGATCATCGGGGCGATCGCGTTGCCCAAATAACCCGCAGTGAAAAATCCCGAAAGCTGGGGACGGTACCCCCAGGCAACCCACAACATTCGGCGGCTGAGCTGGAGCACCGATCCGCTGCCGCCCGTGGATGGCCGGTCGATGTTGCCTTTCGGCTTGGGCCGCAGTTACGGAGATAGCTGTCTCAATGACGGCGGGGATCTTCTGCTCACGAAGGCGCTCGATCACATCCTGGCTTTCGATGAAGAACGAGGACTCATCCGCTGTGAAGCGGGGGGTCAGCCTCGAGGAGTTGCTGCAAGTCATCGTGCCGCGAGGTTGGTTCCTGCCCACGACGCCCGGCACGAAGTTCGTGACCATCGGCGGTGCCATCGCCAACGACATTCATGGCAAGAATCACCACCGGGCCGGGACGTTCGGTTGCCACGTCACGAGATTCGAATTGCTGCGCTCCACGGGCGAACGCTTGCTCTGTTCGCCGAGTCAGAATGCCTCGTGGTTCGCCGCGACGATCGGCGGCCTGGGACTCACGGGCTTGATCACCTGGGCGGAGGTCCAGTTACGCCGCATCGCGGAATTCCTGATCGAAGTGGATCCCTGAAATTCGCCAATCTGGAGGCATTTTTTTGCGATCTCGGCAGAGTCCGACGCGCATTTCGAACACACCGTGGCGTGGGTGGATTGCCTGGCCAAGGGGGCATCACTCGGGCGCGGCGTTTTCCTGCGTGGCAATCACGCCGGACCGGAAAACCAGGATCTGTCCTTGCGCATCGCCCCGCGCGGTTCCGCGTGCCGATGGAGGTTTCCGGATTTTGTGCTGAATCATTATTACCATCGAGGCGTTCAACACTCTCTACTACGCGCGGGACGGGCAGGGCGACGAGCCGCCAAGTCGTCCATTACGATTCGTTCTTTTACCCCCTCGATGCTTTGGACCAGTGGAATCGGATTTATGGCCGCCGCGGCTTTTTTCAATACCAGTTCGTCGTTCCGTTTTCGAGCGATCAACAGGCGATTCGGAAATCTTCGCGCGCATTGCGGCGTCCGACAAGGATCGTTCCTCGCCGTCTTGAAAACGTTTGGCGCCAGAAAATCGCCGGGGATGCTTTCGTTCCCCTGCCCCGGCATCACGCTGGCGCTCGAATTTTCCCAACCAGGGACAGGAAACGCTGGATTTATTTGCGGAGCTGGACCGGATCGTCCGCGCCGCCGGGGGGCGGATCTATCCGGCGAAAGACGCCCCGGATGTCCGCGCGCACTTTTTCAAGATTCCTATCCCTGCTGGCCGGATTTCCGCCAGTATATCGATCCTGGCTTCTCCTCCAGTTTTTGGAGACGGGTCAGCGCTCCTGCTTGATTGATGAAAAACGTCCTGATGATCGGCGCGAACCTCGGCCATTGCCCAAGCCCTGGCCCATCTCCTGGCGCAGAGGGGCGCATCCCTGACGCTGAGGGGGCGCTCCTTGGAAAAGCTCGAAATCGTGGCCGGCGACCTGCGCGTCCGCCATGGAGCGACGGTATCCGTCGATGCGTTTGACTTCGCGGATTCTGACCGGCATGCGGCAGCTCTCGACCGGGCCATCGCGACGAGCGGGGAAATGGATGTCGCGATCATTTGCCATGGCAGCCTGGGAAACCAGGCCGCCCTGACGAGGCGGATTTCCGGGCCGCCGAACAGGAGTTGTGCATCAATTGCCACATGCGCGCTTTCGTTTCTCACGTTGCTGGCGAATCGCTTCGAATCCCAAGGGCGGGGAACGCTGGTGGTCATTTCCTCCGTGGCCGGGGACCGCGGCCGGCAGAGCAATTATGTCTACGGCACAGCGAAAGCAGCGCTCAACACCTTCACGCAAGGGTTGAGGAATCGACTCTATGCCCGCGGTGTGAACGTCCTTACCGTCAAGCCGGGCTTCGTCGATACGCCGATGACCGGCCCACTTGAAGAAGGGTTTCCTGTTCGCCTCACCCGAACGGGTCGCGCGGGACATCGTCACAGCGATAGAGCATCGCCAATGCGTGATCTATACACCGTGGTTCTGGCGGTGGATCATGCTGCTGATCAAGCTGATCCCGGAATCCATTTCCGGCGGCTCCCGCTTTGACACCTGCCGGCGGCTGAGTCAGGTGGACTCCTTCACCGTCGGCGAGCGTCAGGTCCATTCGTCACCAGAATTTCAAATGCCCAGAGTTGTTTCTCCCTCCGAAACCTTGCATGAAGCGCGTTCCTCATGCCCTTCACCCTGGCACCAGCACCTCCGATTCGCGCGTGGCAAGACCCGTGCGGGCGTCCGATGAAAGCCCGTCCGTCCTCCACGCCGGGCTGGTCGATTCTGCGGTTTTGGATTTCCAGCTCAGCCTTTGTTGAACCTGTGCGCTGGATCCTGGCGGCCACCGGACATCTGGATGCGCGTGGCTACGCGACGGCCTTTTTCTGTGGGGCTGCTTTGCTGCTGCTTTGGGCGCGCCAGAATGCCAAGCGCAAGGCCATCGAACCGCGTCGATTCCTCCTTCCTGGCGCGCCGGTGGTGGCGTCCGCTGCCCCTCGCCTTTGCGCTTCTATTCTTTCTCGTCTGTGCCGGGCGCCGCGCTGCATCCGCCGAATAACTACGACGCCCTGGAACTATCGCGTCCCCGCAGATCCTGCACTGGATCGCCGAGGGTCCGCTGGCATTGGATTCCAACGAGCGAAGCCCTCCTCAACATCTCGCCGCCCGGCTATGGCTGGCTGATGGCGCCGATGGTGGTCTTCCTCCACACCGACCGCCTTTTCGCTCTGCCTAATCTTGTGGCTTTTGCCTTGCTGCCGGGGCTCTTCTTTAGTGCGGCGCGGCAGTGCGGCGTCCGCGGCCGGGTCGCGTGGGCGTGGATGTGGATCGTGCCCGCGGCCTCCTGTTTCCCACGCAGGCGGGCAGCATCGGGAGCGACTTGCTGCCCGCGGCCTATGCCCTCGCGGCACTCGCCTTCGGCCTGCGCGCGCGGCGGTCGGGAAGCTGGACGGACTTCTGTCTTTCCGCGCTCGCGGCCGCACTCATCACGGGGGTCAAGGTCACGGCGGCGCCTCTGGCTCTGCCGTGGCTCGTGGCCACGCTGCCGTGCTGGCGCTCGATCCGGAATCACTGGATCGGGGCCGCCGGCGTGGCGTTGGTGGCTGTGACGATCTCCTTCGTTCCCACGGCAGCCATGAATATTCGCCACACCGGATCCTGGAACGGCGATCCCGAGAACTTTTTCAACGCCGGTCCAGGGTCTGGTGGGAAATTCGCTCATGATCCTGACGGGTGCGCTCGAGCCCTCGGTGTGCCCCTTTGCCAGCGGCGCCAAGGCGAGATTTCACACCTTCCAGGAGAGTGAACTCGCGAGATGGATCACGGCGAAGTTTCCCCGCTTTGATCTCTCCTGGGGGGAATTGGCCATGGAAGAGGTGGCCGGGGTGGGCCTGGCGGTTTTCCTGCTCGTCGTGATATCGGCGGGCTGTAGCGCATGGCATCGTCGTCCCAGTACATCGCCGATCCCGCTTTGGAACCGGTGGGTCCGCGGCGCGATATTGCTGGCCTTCGGAATTTTCCTGGCAAAAATGGGAAGCGAACAAGACGCCCGTCTCGCCGCGCCCTATTACCCACTCCTGCTCATCGTGGTCCTGGGCGCCAGCGGGCACGAATGGGTGAGCCGCCAGACTTGGTGGCGTGTGTGTGCGGTCGCTGTCGCTCTATCCATCCTGCCCGCCGTGATCCTCTCGCCGGCGCGTCCCTTGTGGCCGGCGCGGGCTGTCCTGGCCGCCCTGGCCCAGTCCACGCCGTCCAATGCCACCCTCCAGCGCGCCCAGACGGTCTATTCCGTTTATGCCAGAAGGGATGATTTTCTAGCGCCCCTGAAGAGGCAATTGCCCGTGGGTGCGCGCACGGTTGGCTTTGTCCCCAATCGCAACGATCTCCAGGGCACCCTGTGGAAACCCTTTGGCTCCCGAAAGATCGTGGAAGTGCTCACCCCGTCGCCGACCGATCCGGCTCTCGCCGTCCTTCGCGGAAGCGCGATTATCACCTCTGAACGCGCCTTGGCGGAGCGCTTCCACCTGACCCCAGAGACTTACGCCGCCGCCATCCACGGGAAAATCATCGCGAGCGCCATGATCGCGCAAAAAGTGTCCCTCGGGCTTGAGGAATGGGTGCTGATCTCGGTCGAAGATTCCCAGACCGGCAAATCCGAGTAAACCTTTCCGACCGACTGCATGAGCCGCCCGAAAATCCTGATCTCCGCCATCGCTTGCGATCCCTATGGAGCCTCCGAATCGCTGCACGGCTGGCTGGCCTGCCGGTCGCTGGCTGCGATCGCCGACCTGTGGCTCCTGGTCAGCGCGGAGCATCGGGCCGGCGTCGAAAAGGGCCGCAGTGCTGGGCTGGTGCCGGGCAACATGCATTTCATTTTCGTCGGCGATGCGAAGAAGTATCACGAAAATCGGATCTTTGCCCGGGTGCAAAGCTGGGCGCGGTACGTGTCTTTCAATCGATCCATTCTCCGGATCGCGCGGGAATGGCACGAGCGGGAGCACTTCGATCTTGCCCATCATGTCACCTATTCCACCTGGCGTGTGGGCAGCCCCCTTTGGCGGCTGGGAATTCCTCTGATCTGGGGTCCGATCAGTGGAACCGAGGTATTTCCCTTGCGGAAATTCGCCCACATCCTGAGTCCCTCCGCCAAGGTATTTGAAACGGCCCGTGTCCTCGGTGGCCTGTATAGCCGGGCCACGCCGGAAGTGCGGCAGAGCCTGCGTCACGCCTTCCACATTTTCGCCGCCCATCGCGAGGCGGTGCCCGCTCTGGCCGCGTTGCGCGGGACGACCGACGGCATCAGCGTGCTTTCCTACTACACGTTTACGCCCGAGACGGTCGCCACCTACGCCCGGCCGGCGTGGCCGGTGCGGCCCGCGATGGAGCCGCTGAAGATCCTGGCGGGCGGCAATCTCGAAGGACGCAAGGGCGTGGCCATCGCCCTCCAGGGATTGGCCATCGCCAAAAACGCGGGTGCCCGATTTATTTACCGTGTCACGGGTCGCGGACCGGAATTGGAACATCTGCAACGGCTCGCCGGGCGGCTGGGCATCGCCGACGATGTGATTATCGGGCAGGGCTTCGACCGGAACGATTATCTCCGCGAACTGCAAGACACCGATCTTTATTTGCTGCCCAGTCTGCGCGAAGGCGGAGGGTTAACCATGATGGAAGCGATGCTGGCTGGCTGCGTGCCGATCGTCGCCGATGCCGGCGGTCCCGGGACAGCCGTGGCCGATGGCTGCGGCGTCCGGGTTCCCATTCGGTCACCTGCACAAATGGCCGCGGAGATCGCCACGGCGATCATTCGATTTGATCAAAATCGGGGTCTCCTCGCCCAAGTGGGTTCGGCGGCGGCGCGCCATATTGCGCAGGAGTACGCCCACGAGCGATTCATTGCGGCCATCCAGCACGTTTATGAAGCGGCACTCGCGGCAAAAAGCCGATAGCACGATGCCGGCCAAAGCTTTTCATACAGACTCAATGGCCCAACTCGAAGTCCAAGGCGGCGAGCGGCGTGAAGGTTACGCCGGGAGAAATGCTAAAAAAAGGCCGGAAAAGCTGAATATTTCGCAATGCAGCCAATGTAACCAGGGAATGTCGATTCAGCCCTTGCCGACCCGGGCTCCCTTCTTATAGTCCCGCGCCCCCAATGAAGCTCGAGCAAATACAGGAGTACGTCGTACCGACCATCGCGCTGGCCGTCGGCTTGGGGATCGCCCTGGCCTGCGGACTCATGATCGGCCAGGGGGATTCCAAATGGGCCTTGATGATCGTCGGCGGGCTGCTGGTGATGGGCTTCCTGCTCGCGGTCCAGAAACGGATCTGGATACTTATCCTGGTCACGTCGATGTTCGGCGGCAAGATCACGGCCCTGCCCGTGCCCTTCACGGTCGCCAATCTCGGCGTCCTGATCGCCTTCGGCATGTATCTCATTTTGAAGGCGCTGAAGGTGGTTCGGCTGAAACCCAAAATTGGCATCGTGGAGATCTCGATGATGGTCATGCTGGCCTATCTGGCCACGGTTTATGTGCGAAATCCTGTCGGGGTCGAAGCGTTTGATTCCGATCGGGTGGGCGGGGCGTCCGTATGTCGATATTATCATCGCGTGCGTGGGTTTCTGGGTGCTTTCGCGCTCGGCAGCCAGCGTCCGGGAATCCTACATCATCCCTTGTTTGCAGGTCGCAGGCAATGCGTGCCTGGCGTTCGTCAATTACGTGGCCTTTCGCTTCCCCTCTACGATCGGGCCGCTATCTGGCCTGTACTCCGGCATTGCCGCGGCGGAGAATCCTGATGCTGCGGCTCTCGGCTTGGAAGAAGGCAGCCGGTTCGCTTATTTGGGAGGGGTAGCTGGAAATATCATCGGAGTTGCCTGCGCCTTTTGGCGTCCGTTCACGCTCCTGAATCCGATGCATATCTGGCGATTTGCTTTCTTTTTTGTCGGCATGACTGCCACTCTTCTTTCGGCTTTCGCTCGGGCTTGTTTGCAGTCTTCGAAGTCTTTATCCTGGGCAGTTATTTTCGCCGCGGGATGCCCGAAGTGCTACGAGCCGCAGTTCTTGGGGGTGGCGTCCTGAGCCTGCTGATTCTGGTGCAGGGAAACATCATCAACCTCCCATTCGCCGCGCAGCGGACCCTTTCCTTTCTCCCCGGCAAGTGGGACTATGCGGCCAAAAGTGAGGCGCAAGGTTCTACGGAATGGCGGGTTGAAATGTGGAAGGCCATGCTCACGGGGAACAAATATATTGAAAACAAATGGCTCGCGATGGGTTCGGCTTTACCCACCGCCAACTCGAGATCATGAGTGCCAATGCGACGACTGGCACGACTGCCGATCAGCAGGAAAATGTCATGATCAGCGGAGGGGTCCACAGCGGACCCATCTCCACCATCCGTTATGTGGGTTACGTAGGGCTGGCTCTTTTCATGGTGCTCCTCATCCTCATGGCAAGAAAAGCCTTCCAGCTCATTCGTCGCGCCCGCGGGACACCGCTCTTTCCGTTCGTTTTGCTGAACAGCATCCCTCCGATCGTATTTCCTTTCAACTTCGTCTTTATCTTTGGTGGTTTCGACGGAGATCTTGCCAACGCCATTTTCATGATCGGCGTGCAAAAGATGCTGGAGAATTCCCTCGATGCCCATCTGGGGGAACAGAAATCCGATCGAGCAATCATTCAACCGCCGAAATTTCGTCCTGTTCCCGAATTCGCGCCCGCAGGTCGCCGCTAGCAGTGGCGGTATCGGTTTGCGATGGCCCATTTTGGCGACCGCATCGCCGGCGCCGCGTTCAGCCTCGCCCGCGGCAAACGACGGCCTCTCCGGGGTTTCGTCATCTACAATTCACAGGTTGCTCATGCGTTCGAGTTGGCTACGCTCCCGCGGCCTGCGTTTAATCCAGTGGTCACCCCTTCATGCGCCCTGCCCTGCCTTATCTCCCATGACCCGCACCCGCCTGACGATCGAAGCTGGAAAAGCGGAGCAACACTACTGGGCGGACCTCTGGCGCTACCGGGAACTGTTCTATTTCCTCTCCTGGCGGGATTTGCTGGTCCGTTACAAGCAGACCGTCATCGGGATCCTTTGGGCGGTGCTCCGGCCGGTGCTGACGACCGCCGTCTTCGTCTTCGTCTTTGGCCGGCTGGCGAAGATGCCTTCGGACGGGGTGCCCTACCCGGTGCTCGTCTTCGCCGCGATGTTGCCGTGGCAATTCTTCGCCTCGGCGCTCACCGAGGCCAGCGGCAGCCTCGTCGCGAATGCCAACATGATTTCCAAGATCTACTTTCCGCGATTGATCGTTCCGGCGAGTGCGATTATCGTGGCCTTCAGCGATTTTCTCATATCGCTCGGCATTCTTGCCGTTCTCTTGCTGTATTACGGCATCGCCCCAACCTGGCATCTGTTCCTGCTCGTCCCCCTGACGGGTGTGGCTTTTCTGGCGGCCTTTGGAGCCGGTCTCTGGCTGGCCGCCCTCAACGTTGAGTATCGCGACTTTCGTTACGTCCTGCCTTTCATTGTGCAGTTCGGGCTCTATCTGTCCCCCGTGGGCTTCAGCAGCAGCATCGTGCCGGAAAAGTTGCGACTCCTCTATTCGCTCAATCCCATGGTCGGCGTGATCGATGGCTTCCGCTGGGCCATCACCGGCACCGAGGCGATCATCTACTGGCCGGGCTTCGGCGTATCCCTGCTCCTCGTCGTGCTCATCGGCCTCAGCGGGCTTTGGTATTTCCGCAGGACCGAACGGGCATTCGCGGACGTGATCTAGCCCTATGAGCGAAATCGCCATCCGCGCCGAGAATCTCGGCAAGAAATACCGGCTTCGCCATCAGCAGGAAGGTCGGCGCTACAAGGCGTTGCGCGATGTGCTGACCGCAGCGCCAAAACGCCTGTGGTCGATGCTTTCCTCTGGCCGACCGGCGGACGCCTCCTCGGAAGACTTCTGGGCACTCCGGGATGTGTCGTTTAAAATTCCGCAAGGAGAAGCCGTCGGCATTATCGGCCGCAATGGCGCCGGCAAGTCCACACTGCTCAAGCTGCTCAGCCGGATCACCGAACCGACCACCGGGCGGATTGAGATCGAGGGCAGGATCGCCAGCCTGCTCGAGGTCGGTACCGGCTTTCATCCGGAACTCACGGGGCGGGAAAATATCTACCTCAACGGCGCAATCCTCGGCATGAAGCGGGCCGAGATCAAAGGCCGGTTTGACGAGATCGTGGCCTTTGCGGAGGTGGAAAAATTCCTCGACACTCCGGTCAAGCGCTACTCCAGCGGCATGTACATGCGCCTGGCTTTTGCCGTCGCCGCTCACCTTGAACCGGAAATCCTGGTCGTCGACGAAGTTCTCGCCGTGGGAGACGCGGCCTTTCAAAAGAAATGTCTGGGTCGGATGAGCCAGGTCTCCACCCAGGGACGCACCGTGCTTTTCGTCAGCCATAATATGGGGGCCGTTGCGAATCTCTGCCGGACCGCGATCTGGCTCGATGGCGGCAAGGTTCTGCGCACGGGCCTCGCACGTCCGATCATTGATGAATACATGCTTGCTCACACCCACGTGGAAAAAGAGGTGGTGGATTTGACCGAGGCCCGGCGCTTTGGCGGCCAGGGGCAACGCCTGCGCATTGAGAAAATAGAATGGCGTTCCGGTCTTCCTCTGCAACACGGCGAAAAGCTCGCTTTACGGATTCATTTTCGCACCCGGGACGCTGTCGAGGGCATCTCGTTGGGCTTGGGATTCTCCAATCTCGAAGGGGTGCGATTGCTCAGTTACGACACCGATTTTCAAGACGGTCACCGTCCCGACATTCATACCAGTTGCATGTGTTTTGCCGACGTTGCGGTGAGCGAACTTCCACTGGCGCCCGGCATCTACAATTTCAGTGTCGGGTGCCGGTCCGGGGACGCCTACTCCCTGGATTACCTTCCGGAAGTGGGACAGGTCGAAGTGATCATGGGGCCGAAAACGCCCGGTTACATCGCCGTCCCCGGGGCGGGAGTGCGCCTCGCCAGCGAATGGAAATGGCAACTCGATGTGACGGCGACGGGGGCCCAATAATTTCGACAATATGAAAAGCATCATTTCCCGGCTCGCCGCAATTTTCCCGCGTTTGCGCTCTCGCGAATTTTACGCCGAGACCTTTGATTTTCAATCTGGCTTGGGCGATTCCGGGTGGCTGCTTTATGGCCTGGCGCGCTCCATGAAACCTCAAGTGTGCGTCGAGATTGGCTCCGCCCGCGGAAAATCCGCATGCGCCGTGGGGCTGGCCCTGCTTCGCAATGGCGGCGGCAAACTTTACGCGATCGACCCGCATCGGCCGACGAACTGGAACGATACGAACTCCATGGACTCGCTGGCCGTCCTCACCAACCATCTGCAAAAAGTCGGGGTGGGCGAGTTCGTGGAAATCGTCCGGCAGACTTCCACCGAAGCCGCCGCGGGCTGGCAGCGTTCGATCGACCTCCTCTTCATCGACGGAGATCACAGCTACGAAGGCGTGAAAGCGGACTGGGAGCTTTTTGTCCCGAAGATGAGCGAATTTGGGGTGGTCGTATTCCATGACACGATCTGGGATCTTCGCCCGGATCCTCGATTGAGCCGCGACGACATGGGCGTGCCACGGTTTGTGGATGAACTCCGGGCCGCGGGTTATCCGGTAATCACCATCGACCAGAATTTTGGCGTTTCGCTGGTCCAGTCGCGCATCGGAGGAGTCAAGTTGCGCTCGGTATGAGCCTGCCTTTCAAAGGAAGACTTCAGTATCTTTTCCACCATCCGGAATTTCGCCGTCGGCCCTTGGTGGTATCCTGTCGGCTGCTAGGGTGGTTATTCTGCAAGCAGTTCGGTTACGCTCCCACCATTCGTGTTCACGAAAGTTCCCGCATGCGCATCTACCCGGAAAAGCGCGGCATGGGCGCGCCGGGCCTCTTTTATCTGTTTCGCGGAGGTTTCGAAAGTTTGATTCCCTTTTGTGTGCACCATTTTGTGCAACCGGGTGACTCGTGCTTCGATATCGGCGCGAATGTGGGCATGTGGAGTTTGCTTATGTCGGAACGCTGTGGAAATGGCGGGCGGGTCTATTCGTTTGAGCCGCTGGGCAGAAATGCGCGTTGTCTCCGGCAGAATATCGAACTTTCCCACAAGGATAACATCGCCGTGGTGGAAACTGCTTTAGGCAGGGAAACCGGCAAAGTCCGGATTTTCACGCCCGATGATCCCGGGCGCACAAGCCTCGCGCCGGAAAGTGCGAACGATCAGATGGAGGAAGTGCCGTTGAAACGGCTCGATGACGTTTGGGCGGATTGGCATCGTCCGGCGATCGCGTTTGTCAAAATGGACGTCGAAGGTTCCGAGCCATTTGTCCTCGCCGGTGGCGAACAGTTCTTCGGCGAGTGCAAACCTATTGTCGTTTCGGAAATCAATCCCGCGAAACTGGCCAGCCTGGGTAATCAGGCCGACGATGTATTCCAGTTCTTCCGGCGCCTGAATTACGCCGCCTTTCAATTCAACGACCCCGCAGGGAAGCTCGAGCAAATCGAGCGCTGTGCCGATGGCGATGTCGTCTTCGTCCCCGAGGGGCATGCCGCCTTGAATTCCGTCCCGGTTTTCAAAAGCTGAAGCTTCGATGGCGACGCCCGCGCAGTTTGTCAGCTTTGCCGCCAGGCCGCTCCTCCGTTTGTTCAATCGCGCGCGGCTCGGGTTTCCCCGGCATTACTTCCAAGGCAGCGGTGGCATCGGCGATGACCTGCTGTGCACGACGGCGTTCCATGAACTCCGCCAGCGAAAGGTGCGCGGCATCGTCTTCGCCACTCAATATCCGGGCTTGTTTCGCGGCAGCCCCGATCTGGACGCCGTTATCGACTGTCCCCGGCCGCGGCTGGGGCGCTGGCTGCGCGAAGGTCTGCCTTTCGTTCGATTGGGGTATGCCCATTATGACCCCGCCACGGATCAGGACGAGCCACTCACCCAGCACGTCTTGATCAAGATTTGCCGCGTGGCCGGGATCTCGGGGCCGATCGCGCTGCGCCCCTATTTATTTCTGACTTCGGAAGAGGTGGCTGCAGGACGGCTGGCCGAGAATCAAATGGTGATCCAAACCTCGGCCCTCGCCGCGGCTCACGCGATCCGCAACAAGGAATGGTTTCCGGATCGTTTTCAAGCGGTGTGCGATTATTGGCGTGCCCGTCATACGGTGATCCAGATCGGCTCTCTCCAGGACCCCCCTCTGGCCGGAGCTAAAGACCTGCGTGGCCAGACTAGTCTCCGCCAGTCCGCCGCAATTCTGGCCAATGCCAGCGTGTTCATCGGTCTGGAGGGATTTCTGATGCACCTCGCCCGAGCTGTGGAATGCCGCTCCGTCATTATCTACGGCGGCCGCCTCCGTCCGTGGCAAATCGGCTACAGCGCCAACGTCAACCTCATTGGCGATCCCCCCTGCTCTCCTTGCTGGTTGCGCAACCGCTGCGATTATGACCATGTGTGCATGCGCGTGATCTCGCCGGAAGCGGTCATCCAAGCTGCCCAGGAGCAAATGACAAAGCGGGGCCTTCCCTTGGAATTGGAGACGGCGGTCCTTTAAGGGACATCGCCCGCCTCACCAACTCACCTCATCTCGAGCTGCTCCCGCAGCCACGGCTTCAGATAGAGCAGCGGATGGGTGTCCGACTCGAAGGCGAGATACTTCGCGAGCAATTCCCGGGCACGTTTGTTTTCCTTGATCGCGGCCAGCACATCCGCGCGATAGCGCTCGTCGGCGAGTTGCGCAAAAACGTTGCCCAGACGGTCGGCGGCTTCTTGGTTCAGGCTGGCATTCTCATGGCCGGCGAGCTGGGCGAGGGGCAGATCCAGAGCCGTCTTCCAGTCGTGCACGCGGACAGCCACGGCCGCGCGGTAGTTGCGAACATCTGCGGCGTAGCGGCCATGCGGGAAGGCTTGGTCGTAGGCATCGAGCGCGGCCAGCACCCGCTTCGCGTCGAAGGGCTCCTGTTGCGTGAGCGTCGGCTCATTGCCGCCTTCCCAACGCGCCGCCCGCGGCCACGTCACGTACTTCGGCAAGGCGATCTGCTCGGAACTGCGATAGACTGCCCGCGCGTGCAGCAGCAGGGCCGCCTCACGCTTTTTGCTTTGCGGATACTTCTCCACAAAAGCCTGCGCCGCCTTCGCCAGTTGCGGATAGTCGCGCGAGCGATAGGTGCTCTCCTCTTCTTTCGCGAGGTTCTCCTGGTTCTTGTCCTTCTGCTGCAGTTCCACGAAAATGAAATGGTTGGCGATGACCGCCAGCCGGAGGAACTCAAAATAATCCGCGACCGGTTTCGTGGCCGGGTTGGCCAGTGCCGTCTTGATTTCGGCGAGTAGAGCATCGTCCACCGTGCTTTCGTGGTCGCCGTTGAATCCACCACCGATGGCCGAGTTGTTGAGAAACTCGAAACGCAGATGCGCATAACGTTCCCGGACCGCGGCTCCCGGGTCCGGCTCGGAGAGAAACAGCGCGAGGTCATCGACACAGTTCACCCACCGCCCATCGAAGAGCCCCTGGTAGGCGTTGCGCACCTTGCTACGCAAAGCCTCGGCCTTGGCGCGAACTTTTTTCAAATCCAGCGCGCCTGCTTCTTCTTCCAGGCTGGCGATGCTGGCACTGAGTCCCTCGGGTCCATGGCCCTCGCTGTTTTCCACTTCGGCGATCTCCAGCGCCTCGGCTCCCGAGATGCCGGCTCCCGCGGAGCCGCGATGCGGCGACCCGTACTCATCCTCCTTTTTCTTCGGCTTGGGAACGGAGAAATCCCAGGTGACGGCATAACGCTTCGCCTCCACGGAATCCGGGCACTCCGCGCGCAGGCGATCGTGGAGCTTGCGGGCTACGTCCCCCCATTTGCGCGCCACGGCACGTTCGAAAGTATAGGGCGAGACATCCGCGATCTGCGGCATGACCTTGAGCGCGCGCCAGAGCGCCTGCGCGGTTTGCGGCGTGCCCGGCTGGGCATCGGAAGCCTCCAGCCACCAGTTGAAGGCGTGCCGCAGTTCGTCGCGATTTTCGAGGTCCAGCTTGTAGCCGCCCGTGGCGCCGATAAAGGGCGCGCTGTCCGCCCGGCGCACGTCGGCGTCGGCGGAGAAGTCGATGAACACGTCTCGACGCCGCTCATCGGTGTCGAGCGGATAGGTGAGCAGCCTGCCCCGCGCCGCGGCCCAGGCGTCGCCGAGCTTCAGGCACGCTGCCGCCCGCGACGCCGGGTCCCTGGCCTCGCGCGCGGCGATGGTGAGCTTTTCCAGTCCGGCGGCGACGAGCCCGTATTGCGCGGGCGTCAGGTATTTCTTCGCCTCGTCGAATTGCTCCTTCGCGAGCAGGCGCTGCGCGATGGATTCGGTGAATTCCAGCCGCCGCACGGGATCGAGCTTCGGCGTCTGGGCCGCCGCGGCGAGTTCCTCGATCGGCACAAAATTGAGCAACGTGTCGATCAACGCCTTCACCTGTTTGATGTCGATGCCGTAGGTGATCTGGTAGTGACGCGGGAAGTCCGACTCACCGTCGTCCTCCTCCGGCTCCTCCTTGTCGGCGTCAGGTTTGTCCGCGTCCGGTTTCGGGGCGTCGTTCTTGGGCGCGGGCAGCAATTGGTGCAGGGCCAGCACGGCTTCGCCTCCGCGATGGTCATCCACCAGCGCGAGCGACATACGCAGCCGCGCTCCCTTGGCCAGCGGGCTCTTGGGGAATTTCGCCAACAGGGTATCCAGGGTTTTCACCGCTTCGCCGGGCTGCTTCGCCCGGTGCAAGACCACGCCCCGGGCCAGCAGCAAGTCGTCGCTTTCCTCCACCGCCGCGCCCGCGCCTTGCAAGAGTTTCAGCGCCTGGTCGTGCTGTCCGCCGCCACTGGCGGCGTAGGCCAGCATGGCCAGGTAGCGCGGCTTCCAGGTGGCGTCTTGATACAGCTTGCTCTCGGCGGAAATCGCCGCCGCCAGCTTGGGCAGCACTTTCTTTCGCCATCCGCGCACTTCCTCCACGGAGTCGATTTTGCCATTGTAATTGTCGGACTCCGCCGTGTTGACCACGAGGTAGACGAGCGCCTGCGCCGCCTGCGGATGCTTCGCCACGTCCGCAAAGGCCTTGTCCTTGGGCTGCGAGGCCAGGTGCGAGAGCGTGCGCTCCACCATCTGCGTGGCGGAATCGGCGAGTTCCGGATGGTCCGCCATCTCGAGCTGCTGGGCGTAACAACGCAAGGCCGTCCCGTAATCATCCCCGTCGTAGGCGTAGGCGCCATACCAGCCGAGGGCGTCGCCGAGCAGCCGTCCGTGCGGGTATTTGGCAAAGTACTCGTCCCACAATTTCTTGAGCTTCGCCCGTTCCTTGGCCACGAGTTGCGGGGCATCGAGGTCGTACGATTCGGATCGCGATTTCCAGAGCTGACAGCGCGCCGCCATGTAGAGAGCAAATTCGGCCCGCGGGCTCTTGGGAAAATCCTTCACCCCTTTTTCAAACCAGGGCTGGCTCGCGGCGATGTTGTGCGCGCGGTACTCCACCGCCCCGCGGAGATAGAGCCAGTGCGGCTTCAGCGCCGGCGAGGCCTTGGCGAGATGCCGCTCGATGTCGGCGACCAATTCCGGATTCAGCGGAGGCGGCGCGGGCGATTCCGGGGGTGGCTTGGCGGGGTCGAAGCTCACGCCGAAGCGGTCCGCCTGCTCGAGGCGCCATTCGAGATACTCTTCCGTCTCGGTCGCGTTCGCCGGGCCGGCGAAGACATCGCGCAGATCGTGGAGAATGCCGATCAGGTCATTCGCGGCCTGCCCGCGCGCGGCGAGCAACATCTTGTCAATCGACGCGAGCGCTTCCGGGCCAGGTTTCTTTTTCAACGCGAGCAACTCCGTGGCGTAGTTGATCTCCGGCGCGTCGGGGCCTTCCCTGGAAGTTTCGTCGATGATCTGACTGGTCGTTTTCGCGGGAAGCTGATCGAGCCGCAGATAATCGGAAAGCGTCTGCAACGGCTCCTCGTAAAAGTCTCCCGTGGCCCGGGCGTGGGTCTGGAGCAGGACGCCGGCCAGCATCGCCGCGGCGAAGCCTTGGACACCGTGAAGCCGCCGAAGCGTGGCGGGTTTGTCGTGCTGGTCAGTCATCGTCATGGGTTTGGTCGTGCTGTCGAGCAGAGCACTGGCCTGCTCTTCAAGGGAAACGCCATTCGCCGTCCGCTTCTTACAAGTTTTGCGCTCCGCCGCTGCGGCAGCTACTTCTTCGCAGGCGGTTCGGCGGGGAGAATGGGTTTCCATGCGTGGGCTCCTTCGCAATTCAGGATTCGGTAACGAATCTGGGCGAGCGTGGCTCCGGGCGCGAGTTGAAGCAAGCCGGTTTGCAAGCGCGCACGGGCCGGCAGATGACTGAACCAGAATGTCAGACGGGTCGCCAGGGGCACGGCGACCAGCGTGGGCTTGTCGGCATCGGGATGCGCGTGACTCGCCAGGCGCCAGAAGTCCCCGGCCAGCGCATCGCGAAACATCGGCGCCGGCGCATCGATCTCGAGTGCATAGCCACGATCGAGATCGCTTTTCTCGCCGGATAGACGGGCCGGGACGTCGTGCTCCGAGTCGTTCACCAGTTCGAGGCGATCTTCCCCCACTGCGCGCAGAAGCAGGCGGGGCGCTTCGGCTGAGGCGAGCGCGCCCAAGTCCGCCGCGGACCAACCCGACGGATCCGTATCATCGGCGAGACGAAAGAAGATGGCTCCCTTCGCGCCGGTCTCTTGCGCTTCCGCCAGGACTTTCGCGAGCGCCTCGCGATCCACGAAACGCGACGCGACGATCTCCTCCGCTGCCACGGCAGTGTGCGCGACGCGGGTGTCCCGGTCGGCGCGGAAGAGGGTCACGCCGAGGCGCGTGGGCCCGAGTGTGTGGAGATTTTTGTGAAAACAGAAATCGTCCCACGACCAGTTGGGGATCTGCCCGCGCGATAGCCCCGTCCGGTCAAACACGGTGAGGCGCGCGAACGAGGGCAGGCCCGCGCGCCACGGCACGGGACAGGCGCTCCACGCGTGCAACGCCACCGCGACACGCTCGGGGTCGAGCAGCGGCGGCGGGGGCGCGTCGCTGCTCACGCCGGTCGGGTCGGCTTGCAGGTCGTAAAACATGGGCGCGATTTCCTCGACGCTGTGGGCCAGCGCCGCGAAGCCGCGCAGCGTGGGCCAATGGGTGAGCGCGGTGATGGAGAGATGCGGTACCGTGCGGCGGAGATTCGCCAATGCCGCCGCGTAGTCGCCGAGCAGGCGATCCGGGCAATCGAAGTCGAGCTGCAGTTTCCCGGCGACCGCCACGCCTTGCAGCGCCTGCCCGAGGCCCGGCATCGCCCCCGCGGCAAAGGGCGCTTTCTCCTCGCTGGTCAATCGCACGACCGGCACCACGTGAAAGCCTGGCGCCACGGCGTCGAGCGGGAGGGGTGCGCGCTTCCATCGCCACAGGCCCTGGCGATTCTGCAATTCGCCGACGTTCCAATACAGCGTCCGCACATGTTGTTTCGCGAGTTCCGCCTGCTCCTCGGCCGAAAGCGCCGAACTGCGATGCCAGACCCAGAACGCCCGTTCAAAGGGCTCCGCCGCCCATCCGGTCGCGACGATCGTGAGCGCAATGGAAGCTAAGAGACTGTGCAATAGCTTCAACTTCCCTCGCGGTGTCATCCTGATCCCGCAACTGCGGGACGAAGAACCCCGTCGCTCTACCCGCGATATCGCTGGTTGTACGGCGGGGTTCTTCGACTCCGTTACACTCCGCTCAGAATGACAGGCGAGGAGGGGGTCCACTTTTAGACGGTCACTAAGAAGCAGCACATCCCGTCTGTGTAGCATCTTTTCGTCGGGCGCGCTGCCGAGATTCGACCATCCGGGCTGTCCCGGATGTTGCAACCGGGACACTTGCAACATCCGGCGAGGTTCATTCCGCCGCCCTTGCAGGCTTCCCCGGCAACTTTAATCCACTGAGCGGAAGCCACTTCCCACGTGCCGCCGGTCCGCTGGCACGCCACAGGCTAAATCGGCGCGCGGCGTCACTGACACGCCATTTTGCCATGAGCACCAACGGTCACCTCACCATCGACGCAGAACCCTACGAGTACACTCTCGATCCGTCCAAGGCGGTTCTGCTGATCATCGACATGCAGCGCGATTTCCTCGAGCCGGGAGGCTTCGGCGAAATGCTGGGCAACGATGTCTCGCAACTCCGGCGCACCATTGAGCCAAACATCCGGCTGCTGGCCGCGTGGCGGGCCGCCGGCCTCCAGGTCATCCACACCCGCGAGGGCCATCGCGACGATCTCCTCGATCTGCCGCCGGCCAAGAAAATCCGCGGCCGGAGTGCCACGAGCATCGGCGACGCCGGCCCGATGGGCCGTATCCTGGTGCGCGGCCAATCGGGCCACGACATCATTCCCGAACTTTATCCGCGGTTCGGCGAAGCGGTGATCGACAAGCCGGGCAAGGGCGCCTTCTGGTCCACCGACCTGCACGCGATCCTCCAGCATCGCGGCATCCAGAATCTCGTCGTCACCGGCGTGACCACCGAGGTCTGCGTCAACACCACGGTGCGCGAGGCCAATGACCGCGGCTATGACTGCCTCGTGCCCTCCGACTGCGTGGGCTCCTACTTCCCCGATTTTCACGAGATGGGACTGAAGATGATCAAGGCCCAGGGCGGCATCTTCGGCTGGGTCTCCCACTCCGAAAAAATCATTCCCGCGCTCGGGAGTCACTGAGCGACGCCACGTCCGGCGTCCCCTTTCCAACCACCACCAAACCGCAATCAATGACAACCACCATCGCCAAACCAAAAATCTGGGTACCCGGAGACTGGAATGCCTTCTTCGGCTTCGGGACCAACATCCTCGTCAACCTGCTCACGCTGAGCGCGCTCCTGCGCTTCGTGCTGAAAATGCCGGACGACATGGTCTTCAAGCATATCCTGCCCGCCGCGGGCATGATGATGTGCATGAGCACCATGTATTACGCGTGGCTCGCCTATCGCCTCGCGAAGAAGACCGGTCGCACCGACGTCTGCGCGCTGCCCTCCGGTATTAGCGTGCCGCACATGTTCATCGTCACCTTCGTGATCATGCTGCCGGTAAAACTGGCGACAGGGGATCCAATGAAGGGCTGGCAGGCCGGGCTCACGTGGGTCTTCATCCAGAGTTTTGTGCTGATGCTCGGCGGCTTCCTCGCCCCGATCGTGCGGAGGATCACCCCCAAGGCCGCGCTGCTCGGCGCGCTCGCCGGTGTCTCGATCAGCTTCATCTCGATGAAGCCGGCGCTGGAAATGTTCATGACCCCGCTCGTGGGCGTGGTCTGCTTCGCGATCATCCTCGTGAGCTGGTTTGGCGGGGTGAAATATGGCGGCATTCCCGCCGGTCTCGTGGCCATCGCCGCAGGCTCGGTCATCGCCTGGGGCTCGAACCTGTTTGGCTTCAATTTCGGCGGGATGAGCGCCGAGGCCCTCAAGGCTTCCTTTGCCACCTTCAGTTTCGCCGCGCCGACACCGCAGATCGGCCTGGTCCTCGGAGGGTTGCACTGGGAATTCCTCAAGGTCATCCTCGTCACGGCGATTCCCTTCGGCATCTACGATCTCGTGGAAGCCATGGATAACGTCGTGAGCGCCTCCGCCGCCGGTGACGAATATCCCACGACGCGCGTGCTGACCGCGGACGGCGTGGTGAGCCTCATCGGCTGCCTGATGGGCAATCCTTACATCAATGCGGTTTACATCGGCCATCCCGGCTGGAAGGCGATGGGCGGCCGCATCGGCTACTCCGCGGCCACGGGCATCATGGTGATCGTGCTCTCCTGGTTCGGCGTCATCTCGCTGATGACTGCGCTCATCCCGGTCGTGGCGATCTCGCCGATCCTGCTCTATATCGGCATGCTCATCGGTTCGCAGGCTTTCCAGGAAAGCCCGCACCGCCACGCGCCCGCCGTCGTCATGGCGATCGTCCCCTCGCTCGCCGCGTGGGGCAAACTGCAGATCGACAACTCCCTCGGCTCGGTCGCCGGCATCCATCAGGTCACGCCCGACATGATCGCCTCGATGGCGCAGACCGGCGTGTTTTACCATGGTCTCTCGATCCTGGGCGGTGGCTCGATCCTCGCCGGTGTCGTGCTCGGTGCGATCACGGTTTACATCGTCGATCGGAAGTTCATGCAAGCCGGTGCCTTTGCCTTCGCCGGTGGGGTGCTCACCTTCTTCGGCCTCATGCACGGCGAAGCGATCGGCGTCAACCAGACGCCGACCGTGGCGCTCAGCTACCTCGTTGTTGGCGGGGTGCTGGTGGCCTGCGCGAAATTCGCCACCGTCGAAGCCCTGGCGCCCGAGGCGGAGGAAAGCGAAGAACTGCCCGCAAGCTTGGTCACGGAGTAGTAAAGGTAAACGCGAGATAGGTCGGAACCTCACAACCCGGTGTGCGTGTCTTGGTCACGCCACCGGGTTTGTGCTGCCCAGATTGTCCGGTCAGTGGGTTGCGCTGAATGCCGATTGGGTATATTTACGGGCATGCCCGGCGATGCGCTCCAGTTCCCTGATGTTTCAAAGATCTTCCCTCAGTCAGAACAGAGGAAGATCAGGCCGCTTCAGGTTCCGAATTCCGGAGACCGTCCCCGCGTCCTGCTCGCGGAGGAGGATCCAGTTAATTCGTTGACCCTGTTCCATTTCCTCTCCCAGGCGGGCTATGAGGTGGTGGTGGCGGTGACGGGATCGGATGCCATCACGGAGCTGCGCAAGGCCGATCATCCGTCGGTGGCGGTTCTGCGTGCGGAATTACCGGAAATGACGGGGGCGGAAATCTGCAAGCGGATGCGCGATGCGGACAAAAACGTTTACCTGATCCTCTACAGCGAACATTCCACCTCCGCGAACATCGTGGCCGCCTTGGAAGCGGGCGCCGACTTGTACCTGTCAAAATCCGTCCCCGCGGAGGAACTGCTGGCCCATGTAAAGGTTGGCGTCCGGATTATCGGCCGCCAACAGACCCTGGAGCGCCGCTGGAAGAACTCTCGGCACAGCATCATAGGGAATAGCGGGGGCCATAAGGGCCGTTTCGCCTCGGTGTCATCCTGAGCGGAGTCGAAGGACCCCGTCGAACTACCAGCGGTCGTCTTTGGGAGAGCGACGGGGTCCTTCGACTCCGTTACACTCCGCTCAGGATGACACCGAGGGGAGAGCGTCCGACTTTAAGCCCCGGCTGCCGGCTCCTCGGCCAGGAATTCCACGGGCTTCTCGTAGATCGCAAGCACAATGCAGCCGGCTTCGCTGACCACGCTGTGCGTAGTGCCGGGCGGGTTGACCATCAGCGTGCCGGGCACGACCACGCCGTTTTGATCCCGCTGCGTGCCGGTGAGCACGAGGATGTGTTCAAAGCCAAGATGAGTGTGGAACGGCACCTTGCTCGCCTTGTTGAAACGGATGAGGGCCGCCGAAGGGCCGCTCGTGGAATCGCCATAGATCTGGTAGATCTCCAATCCGTCCTTGAACGGCTGCCAAGGGATCTCGTGCTGCCACTGGGCGATGTTGAAGAGATTGCTGAGTTCGAGACGGGCAAAGGGCGGGGCAGGATCCAGGGCCTGGGCGGGGTTGATTTCCACGATGGGCAAAAGGATAGGCATGGGCGGTGAAACTTGAAGTGCGATTTTACGCGGGTCTGCCTTTCCTCTTTCGCGTCGTGTCGGGGCCAAAGCAAGATCGGAGATTCACCCCACTTCTTCACGCTGCCTGTTTCGCTCCGATCCACGGTGACGGCCCGCCAAGGCACCGTGCGGGGCGCTCAACTGATGGCCTTGATGAAAGCGTCGGACGTGGCGACGGCGCCGAACACGCCGCCCTGCATCTTGATCATCTTCAAGGCGGCGAGGTGGTTGCCGTAATCGGTCGCGCCCGTGCAGTCCTCGAGCAGCAGGCATTCGTAGCCGCGATCGTTGGCGTCGCGCATGGTGGTGTGGACGCAGACGTCGGTGGTGATTCCGGCGAGGACGATGTTCTGGATGCCGCGGCGGCGCAGCAGCATATCGAGGTCGGTGGCGTAAAAGGAGCCTTTGCCGGGCTTGTCAATGATGGGCTCATCCGGCAGCGGCGCGAGTTCGGGAATGAGGTCCCAGCCCGGTTCGCCGCGGGTGAGGATGCGACCGCAGGGGCCGGCATCGCCGATGCCCGCGCCGATGCGCTGACTGCGCCAGAGCTGTTGGCCGGGAGATCCGCGAGGTCCGGCCGATGGCCTTCGCGGGTGTGAAAGATGTGGTAGCCGAGCGGACGCGCGGCAGCGAAGACGCGCTGGATGGGGCCGATGGGTGCGCGGGTGAGCGAAAGGTCGTAGCCCATTTTATCCACATACCCGCCTGGACCGCAGAAATCCGTCTGCATGTCGATGACGAGGAAGACGGTGTTTTCCGGGCGCAGATCGCCGTTATAGGGCCACGGATAGGGATCGGATTCGACGGTGCGGGTGGTCATATGCGGAAATGAAAAGGCTCCGGGCGCCGCCTGCGCGTCTCAACCAAGGAAGAAACGCAGGCAGCGCCGCGGACCAATTTCACCTAAATCGCAACCTGGTCTCTAGAAGAAAATCGAGAAGCCGCCGTAGACCTGCCAGGTATCGCGGACGGCCTTGCCCGGATCGTTGAAGGCCTGCATGTTATCGAGAGTATCGTCCTCGAAGTTCATGTACTTCACGCCGGCATGCACGGACCAGTGCCGGGGCCTTTGATGAATTTCAGCGGGATCGACGCTTTCAGACCGACTTCCCACAGGGCGAGCGTCGAGGTCTTGCCGTAGTAGTCGCCATAGAAGCGGTCGTCCACGAGCTGGATATGGCAGGGCGCTTCGATCTTCAGGTCACCGAAGTTCGTGAAGGTGTAGGACGGATCGATACCGATTTCGAAGTAGAAGCTCGAATACGGTTGCGGATGATTGCCCGACTTGGGATTTGGCCCGAGGACCGCTTCCGGCACGTCGGCGGCGGTCGCTTTGCCTTCGAGCTCCTGCCAGTAACTGGCGTACGGGTGCAGGGCGAAAGCCTTCAGGAAGTCGGTATCGTCGAAGCTCAGCTTCGTTTCCAAGTGGTGCGAAGTCTGAATATCGAGGATGCGCTCGGTGAAGGAGGTGTAGGTCACATCGAGCTTGAAACGCTTGGCAAAGCCGACCGAAATACCGCCGATCGGATCGAGCTCCGTCCACGAGGTTTTCGGGTAGGCACTGCCCGCATGGGTGGACACGAGGCTCGTGCCGAAGTCGTTCCAGACGCCGCCCACGAAGGTCACGCTATTGATGAAGCCTTCGCCTTTGTAGGCGTTCAGGAAGATGAGCACCAGCGGCTGGTAGGTCAGGCCGCGATCACGGACGATCTGGCCGCGCGGCGTCACGTACTTGTCGGCGAATTCTACGTTCAACAGGACGTCGAAGAGAGGGCCCTTTTCTTCCGTCTTGACGACCTTGGTCTCCTTCATGTCCTTGCCATCGTCGCCGAGGCTGGCCAACGGCGTGTGAAGAGCCGCCGCCGCCGCGCTGGAATTCGCGAGCGGATCGCCGGCGGTGGCGAACGGCGCCGCCAGGGCGGTGAGCAACGTCGCAATGCCAGCGGCAAGAGCGGGTCGGTATCGGTCAAAGAGAGTGGATTTCATGCAGTGGTTGGTGATGCTGTGAGTGTGGTTGGTGTGATTCAAATCACGCGCCGCCTTTAGCCACTGCTGTGCCACGGGAGCCTGCCGGTATTAAGTCACTGTGGGAGAACAAGTAGAAAATTATCCTCGGCACAGGCAGTACCCACGGATGTCGTTCCGTTTGTTGCGTGTTGCAACGTTCGCGACACTCCGGCGGAGCGACGGACCTAATGCGGCGCCGAACTGGGGAGCAGGTCGAGACGGGGCTCCCGGCGACCGGGACAGCGGGGGTACCCGCGGCAACTCCACGAAGGCGCGCCGCTCGCGCGATTGTGGCGGATGACCATGGTGCCGTGGCAGACCGGGCACTCGGGATCGAAGATGCGGGCGTGCGCGACGAAATCGTCAATCCACGTGGCGACGGTGCAGAGGTTCTCGCCGGGCTTGGCGACCGCGGCGATTTTTGCGGCCAACGCGGTGCCGTCGAGCAATTCGATGCCTTTGCCTTCGGCAAACTCGGTGGCATCGGGAGTGAAGGCGCCCGTGGTCACGAGAATGCCGTGCGGGGCGCCGCCGGCGGCCATTGCGCCGTAGAACTCCCGCATCTCGCGAGACGAAACGCGGGCGGCGCCCCAGTGCTTGCACTGCACGAGCGTGGTCTCCGAATCGCGGCGCAACATGAGGTCGATGCCATCGTCGGTATTGAGTCCGGCGGAAAGTTCGATGGTGTAGCCTTCGCGGCGGAAGATTTCACCGACGAGTAATTCGACCTGGTCGTTGCGCAAGGAATTCAACCCCGGAACCGAGCCCGGGGCGGCACCGGGAGCATCCGGCGCCGGCACCTGCGGCGCAGACGTTTTGCCGGGCCGCGATCGGTGCTTGAAGAAATAGAAGGCGCCAGCGGCCAGGGCTCCGAGGAATGCCAGCGAACCGAGAAGATAGCCGAGAACGTGGGAATCTTGCGCTGGGGCGGCGGCGGGGGGCTCGGCCGGAGGTTCCGGTTTGGGTTCGGGAGCCACGGGCGCGGGGGCCGGTTGCGTCTCGGGTTCCAACTCGGCGGTGGGCAGCTTGGGCAGAGGGTGTTGCGTGGGAACGGGCGGTGGCGGATCGGCCACCGGAAGCTCCGGCTCGACCGCCGTCCCGAGCATCCGCGGGAAAGTGGGCGTCTTGGTATACGTAGGGGCGGGCGTGGCTGGCACCACCACCTTCGGCCCTTGCTGGTAGGCCGCGGCCAGCCCGGCGGTTTGAAAGACGATGCTCACCGGTTCGCACGCGGGCGCAGGTGGCGGAGGCGCAATCCTCGCGCGTCCACTGGCGGGCGAGGCCATTCGGGGCGGAAGTCTCGCGCCAATGGGTGGCGCCGCCATTCGAGTCCAGCAGCGAGGTGATCTCCGCCTCCTGCAGATACCAGTTGCGGCGATAGGTGAGCTTGCAGACGATATTGCCCTGAAATTCGAGCTGCCGACCAGCCTTCCCAAAAGTAAACGGCCAGGTTGCGCGCGTGATCCTCCGCCCCCGGCGCCCCGTGCCGGGCGAGCAATTGCTCCCGCGTTTCGCCGAGCTGCAGGCCCCGGGCAGACTGCGCCCCGACGCAAAGCAGCGCCAGGCAAAGCGCGAATCGGGACATGCGGGCACAGGACATCGTTCCCGCTAAAAGCAAGATGCTGACCAAGAGGCCGAAAGAATCTCCAAAGCATGCCGGCGGATTACGTATTTACGTAACGGCCACCGGCGCAGTTGCGGCTCAATGGAAACCACACTAAGAATCGCCCGCCCCGTTTCATTACCCCTGTACCCCGATGAAGTTATTTCCGCCCCTGAGTGTTTTTCTGCTGGCTTTGGCCGGCTTCGTCCGAGCTGCGGACGATCCGGCGGAAGGGATCAAGGCGGCGGCCAAGGTCCATGAGATTTTTGAAGCCAAGTGCCTGGACTGCCATGGCCCGGAACTGCCGCGGCCCAAGGGGAAATTCGGCTACGTCCTCGATCTCAAGCGGGTGGCGGAAAATCCGGATTACATCGAGCGCGGGCACCCGGAAAAGTCCGAGCTCTTCAAGATGGTCTTCAACGACGAGATGCCCGGCGAGGATGCCAATGTGCCGCCGTTGACCAAGGACGAGAAGGATACCGTCAAACGGTGGATCGAGCTCGGCGCGCCCGAGGCGCCGCAGATCGCCGGCGACAGCTCCGGCTCTTCGGCGAACAAGAGCGTGGAAGCCAAACCGCTGATGCCGTTCTGGAAAAAGGCGCTGCGCTGGGTCGGGCGGATGCACCCGGTTTCCACCCACTTCCCCGTGGCGCTGATGTTTGTCGCGGTATTTGCGGAAGGCCTCGCCTGGTGGACCCGGCGCGACTCATGGCTCCAGACTGTGCGCTTTCTCGTGATCCTGGCGGCGCTGGGGGCGATCACCGCCGCCGTGCTCGGCTGGATCAATGCCTACTTTGCCAGCTACACCGGCCAGCTTGCGCCGATCTTGAAATGGCATCGCTGGCTGGGCACCGGCACCGCAGTCTGGTCGATCGTCTGCGCCGCCCTGATCCTCCTGAACGAGTGCCGCGAAGGGACGACGCAGCGGCAGCGGTTCCGCGGCGCCCTGTTGCTCGGCGCGGCACTGGTGGGAATCAGCGGCTTCCTCGGCAGCGCCCTGATCTACGGGCTGGATCACTACGCGTGGAATTGAGTTTGCGTTGAATCGCTGGTCATTCGGCGGGATTCTTCGACTTCGCTCAGAATGACGCCGCGGTGGAGCGTTTACTTCTTCAGAGGTGGCGGCGGCTTGCTGGTCGCCTGCGGCGAATCCGCGACGAGGAGCTGCGACAGCAGTTCGCTGCGCGGCGGGACGAAGGTGACGCGGGCCTGGCCTTCGATCATGCTCTGCATCTCGAGGATCTCGAACATGGTGTCGAGGATCTCGCGGTCGGTGGAGATTTTTTGCAGGGCCTCGCCGACGATGCGCGGGCGCATGGCCGCGGCCTTGGCAAACTCGATGGCGGCCTGCCGCTCGGCGGTGCTGGTGATGATGCTCACCTGGTTGGCGCCATCCTGCTTGATCGCGCTGGTGACCTGCCGCAGGCGGTTCACGACCTTGAATTCGATCTGCTTGATCATTCCCATGTCGCGGAAGTGGACCTTGCGAATGTAGACGCTGCCGAGCTTGTAGCCCCATTCGTTGGATTTCGGCGACACCTCGGTGCGCACGGTGAGCGACATGCTGTGCCGGTCGACCAGCATCTCGCCGAGCGGCAGATTGCTGAGCGTGCGGACGGTGGCGCTGCTGACATTGGCACTGAGCGAACCGCGCGGATCGGCGTTCTTGAACAGATACGCCACGGGATCGCTGATGAACATTTCGTACCAGATGCCGATGCCCATGGGCGCGCCTTCCTCGCTGTTCACGGGCTGGCTGCGGAGGTAGGTCTGGTCGAGGCGCAGGTCGAGCACATGGCACTGGCCGAGCCAGTTCACGATGGGGGCGGCCAGGCCGAGCCTGACCCAGAGGAAATAAATGCCCGGCTCATCCAGCACGGCGAGAACCTTGCCGAAGAGCACGTAAACGTGGCAGCGGCCTTCCTCGACGATGGTGTAGATGCCGAACGCGCGGATGAGCCCGAAAAAGATCGGCACCAGGATCAGGAGGGCGATGAACGTCGCGCCAGCGGTGTAGATGAAGCTCATTGCTTGTCCTCCAGGATGACCTGACTGGCTTCCTTGAAGATCTTGAGCCGGACGTTGCGCCGATAGGCGATGAGAGCGCTGTCTCCGCTGGTGCGCAGCGCGGCGAGCTGCTCGGAAAGGGCTCGCAGGGGTTCCACCTCGGCCTGGGCGTTGAGCGTTTCGATTTCCACCGCGCGCCGCGATTGCACGATCTTTTGATCCGCCGAGGCCTGGGCCAGGGAGATGTCGGAGCTGACCTGGTTGTGCGCGGTATTGATCGCGGCCAGGGCGCTTTCGACGTCGACGGGCGGATCGATGCCGGTGATGAGCGAGGCATCGAAGGCGATGCCATACCGTGCGGCCGAGCTGGCACACTCGCGCTCCATGTGTTCGTTGAGCGAGGAGAGGTTTTTTGCGCAGGTCGTTGATCGAAATGCCGGCAACGCTCGCGATGGAATTATCGGCCGCCGCTTCCGTCGGGGGCGGTGCGGTGAAATTGGCGATGCGCTCGCGCAGCACGCTGATGAAGTAGCCCATGACGTGCACGATCGGGCGTTTCACGCCGAAGAGGTAGGCGTAGAGGTTCCGCTCGGAGACGCGGTAACGAATCTGCCCGGTGAGACCGGTGTCGAGCTGGTCCTTGGTCACGGCGTTGAGACGCGTGCCGCCGTCGTTGGCTGTGGGATCCTCGGGATCGAAGGCCATGTTCAGCGTCTGCGTGGCGATCGTCACTTTATAGATGCGCTCCCACGGCCATTTGAAATACGGGCCGCCCGCGGGAATGACGCGCACCTGCGGATAGATATAGCGCTCGCGCTCCTCGGGGTTGAGCGATTCGGAGATGGGATCGTCGAGCGTGGTTTGCGTACCGAGACGTTCGGCGCGGCCGAAGATGGTCTTCACGGCGCGCTCGTTCTGATCGACCGTGTAAAGGCCGGCGAGGAGGTAGCGCGTGAGAAACCAGGCGATGAATCCGAAGAAGATTCCGAGGAGAGTGCCCATAAGAAGAGGTGGTTGCGGGACTATCCTTGAACGGAATGTGCAACGAATGAAAGCGGAATGGGCGGGGCGCTTTTCCGTCCCAAACGGACCCATGGAAAAAAAAGGCAGGGCAGCCGCGTCCGTTGCTCGTCGGAGCGGCTGCCCTGCGAATCTGGCGCGGGGTCTTGCTTTATGCGGGCTACTTTGCCGCCGTGGCCGCAGCACTCACCCGCTTGAAGGTGACAGGATGCTCGGGCGCTTCCTGGCCGTTGATGATCGCCTTGCAGCTCGAGGTGAAGGTATCGGCGTCGTCGAATTGGATCGTCATGCCGTGCATGTGCGATTCCTTTTTCGGGTCGATCGCGCAGCAGGAGTCGAAATCGAAGGTGATCGATTTTGCATCGGAAGATTTCACCGCCATTCCGGGCGGTTTCCGAGAACGCAGTAGTGGGTCAGGGCCAGCTGGCCGGCCTTGTCGTAAAACATCGTCACCATCTCCATCGGTGTGCCGGGAGCGCAACGCTCCTCCACGACGCTGCCGCCCGCCAGGAGCCGGTATTCGATGGCCAGGTCCACCGGGCCCTGGCCCATATCGGCCTTGCCCGTCCAGTTGCCGACCAGCGTTTTGATTCGTTCGAGATCCGCGGAGCCGGTCTTCGGTTTGTTCGGTTCGTCCGCGTGCAGCCACGCCGTCGTGGCCAGCAGCAGGGTTGCGCAGCAGGTGAGGATTCGGGTATTCATAATGGGTCGTTTTTTGGTTGGAGATGGATAATCAGTTTCATCCTCACGACGAACGGTCGGGCCCGTTTTAGACATCATTTGCCACTTTTCTGGTATCCGCCGTGGCCGGCACCGGACACGACCGCCTTGTAAATGCGCTTGCGAGAATCGGCCGGCACGCGTATCGGCAGCGTCCCAAATGAGAGCCGCATTTCGTGCGCACAGTGAAAACGCCCCCGATCCGGCGGAATTGATCGAATTTGTGCCGGCGGATTATTTCGCCCGCGCCAACATGAACGACATGTTCCCGCGTCCCGCGCCGCTGGAGATCGATCTGGGCTGTGGCGAAGGCGCCTTTCTCGTGGCGATGGCGGCGAAGTATCCGGAACGTAATTTTCTCGGCATCGAACGGTTGCTCGGGCGGGTGCGCAAGGTGTGCCGCATGGTGGTGCACCATCAGCTTACGAATACACGACTGCTGCGCATCGAGACGGCCTACGCGCTGCGCTATGTGCTCTCGCCGGAGACGGTGAGCGTGGCCCATGTGCTCTTTCCCGATCCCTGGCCGAAACGGCATCACCAGCCGCGGCGCCTCATTCAGACGGCTTCATGGAAGCGCTGCACGGGATCCTCGTGCCGGGCGGCGAACTCCGGATCAAGACGGACGACCAGCCGTATTTCCAGTGGATGGAGAAAGTGCTCGCGCGAGCCAAAGGCTACGAGCGGCTCGATTGGCCGAAGACCCGGAATATCCGCAGACGAATTTCGAGCGCCGCTTCCTCGCGCAAGGGCTGCCGGTTTACCGGGCGCTGTTGCGGAAGGTGTGACCGCGGTTGTAGCCGGGCTCAGTGAGCCCGGCGGCCAGGATCCAAAGAGGACGCGATGGTTAGTTTGTGGGGTGGATCCGAGCTTCGAGTTGGAGTCGCGGAGCGACGCCATGCCGGTTAGCCAGGGCTTTCAAGCCCTGGTCCCGTCCGTCCAGCGGGCTCGTCGCGGAGCGACGTTTGCCCTGCCCTCGCTTCGGCAAACGCCGCTCCGCGACCCGGGGGACCGGGCTCAATGAGCCCGGCTACAACGAGGCAGCTACTGCGGCGCTGGAATGGCCGGCGAGGGTTCCTTCACGGGAAGGGGTTGCCGGGGGGCCGGGGCCGGAAGGTCTGGCCGTTCACGAAGCCGCGCACTTCGTAATCCTTGTCGCGGATGTCGATGTGGACGGCGCCGGTTTTGTCCTGGCGGAAGACGGCAATGCCTTGGGCGGCGGCGTCTGCCTCCCACGCGTCCAGTTTCGCAATGGGCTCGCCGTAGCCGAGCGCGCTGCACACGACGACCTTCGGCGCGACGCGGGCGAGGAAATCGGGGGTGCCGGAGAGATCTTTGGTGTGCTGGCCCTTGATGAGGATATCGCTGCGCAGGTCGGGCTCGTTTTCGAGCAGCCACTGCTCGGTGCTGAAGCCGGAGGCGGACATGAGCAGGGCCCGGGTGCCGCCGGACTCCAGTTGCAGGACGAGTGCCATGTCCCCGGCGGTCGTGCGCTTGAGACCCGCGGGCGGATAGAGGACGCGGATCGTTGCCGCCGGGCCGAGGCGGATGAAATCGTCGCGCAGGTAGAGCCCCTTGCCGAGCTGGCGCTGGGCGAGCCAGGAATGCAGGTTGCGGCGGGTGGAGGAGCGGTCGCGCAGCGTGGAGTCGGCGAGCAGGTAGGGCTGGAAATCGGTGATGGCCGCGGCGCCGGCGCCGATGTGTTTCACGTTGCCGTGGGTGAGGAGGAGACCGTCGAGACGATTGACGCCCCGGCTGCGCAGGTACGGCAGGATGGTGTGGTTGTAATGCGCTTCGTCCCCGCAATCGAGCAGCCAGTCGCAGCCGCCCGCCCGCACGTGCGCGGCGCCGCCATCGCCCAGGTCCATGACCGTGAGCTCGCACCGCGGCGGGGCCGTGAAGCGCGGATTTTCCATGTAGAGGTAGCCGTTGGGCAGATCGGCGGAGGTGTGCAGGACGAACAGCATCGCCTTGGCGGCGAACCAATTGGCGTTGTTGAAAAGAACGGTGCCATGCAGCGAGACCGCGGCGGAGAGGACGGAACCGAGGCCGAGCGCGAGCACGGCAAAAGCGATGGGCACGGCGAGGAAATTGGCAACCAGCGAACCCGGCGAGAACAAATGAAAATAACCGACGGTGAAGAGGAGTGAGCCAAGCCACGAGGCAAGGACGACGCCCAGCGCGCCGCAGATCCAATGCCAGAACGAAGTGCCGCATTTCACCGGCCAACTCCACAGCACGCGCGGCAGGAAGGGATCGGGCCGGGCGAGCGCCTCGAGCCAGCGCTGGATGGGCGCGGCGCAGACGATGATGACGAAGACGAGGGCGAACGAAAACTGGAAGCCGGGGGCGAAGAGTTCGTTGGTATCGAACGCGAGGAGCGCCAGCGCGGCGCCCCGAGACTGTTGATGGAAATGGCGCGGCGGTCGACGAGCGACGCGGTGAGCAGCAGCGTGGCCATGATCGTGGAGCGCACGCTGCTCGTGCGCAGGCCGGTCACGAGCGTATAGGCCGCGAGCACGAGGATGACGACGACGATATTGAAGCTGCGCGGCAGGCCGAAGGGCTTGAGCGCGAAGAACACGATCGTGGCGAGCATGGCGATGTTCAAGCCGCTGACGACGAAGAGATGGATCGTGCCGGTGCGCTGGAGGAGCGTCTTCAAGTCCTCGGGACTCTCACCGCGCAAGCCGAGGACGACGCCATCGATGACGGCCATGACGTCCGGCGAATCCGTGAGGTCGATCTCGAGACGCTTTTGCACCCAGTGCCGGGCCTGGAGTCCGAAGGCCTGGAGCGGATTGCCGTGGCCGCGCGAGTCGATGTGGCAATCGATGGCGAAACGCGCGCGGATCTCGGAAAACACGCCGAGACGCTGCTGGTAACTCGTGGAATCGAATTCGCCGGGGTTGCGCCGCGGTCCGAGATTCGCCGCGCCGCCGACCAAGGTGACCCGGTCGCCGTAGACGGGCGCGTCGCCGATCCAGCTCACATTGACCCGCGCGCGGGAGGGAAATGAGGCGTCGCCGAGAACGATGGATTCCAGTTTGACGACGAAGCGCGAGGTGATGTTGCCCGACCACGTGGCGGGCTTTTCTGGCTCGCTCCAGACGATGCCGGTGGCGTGGACGACGCGCGGGCCCGACACGAGCAGATCGGCCAGCCAGCGGGGCGTCGCTGTTCCACTGGCGCAGCGTGTGCAGTTCGAGGAAGGCTACCGCACAAAACACCCAGCACGTGAACGTGCCCCGGCCGGATCAGAATGGCCAGCAGACCGAGGACCGCGATGCCGAACACCCACGGCACCGGCAACGCCCAGCGATCGGCGGCAAAGATGCCGAGCATGGCGGCGACGGCGAGGCCGGCGAGTGGTTTCCGCGGCAGCGGTGACCAGAATTTCATGAGGGAGTGCGAGGAGCCAGGAAACCAGAGCCAAGTGTTCCCGCCGCGAGCGTTACTTTGGCTCTTGGCACTTCCCTCTACGGCCCGGCGAATTTGCCTGGCTTGTATTCGGGATAACGGCTCTTGAGCTTGTTCAGCGTCTTATCCGCATCCGTGGACTTGCCGCAGCCCGCCAGGCGCCGACGGCTTTTTCCAAAGCTTCCGGCGTGATGTCCGGATCGTCGAGGATCACGGCGACGCTTTCGTAAACCTTGGCGGCTTCCTCGAAATTCTTGCGGGACATCTGGATGTCGCCGGCGACGATGCGGGCGCGGCCGCTCCATTCGCCCTCGGGCTGGAGGCTGAGCGCCTCGTCCACCATTTTCTGCGCCTGGTCCTGGGCGCCCAGACCGATCTGCGCCTTGGCGAGGAGGAGCAGCCCTTTGCAACGCGGCACGGGCAGCTTGGTCGACTTGAGATAGGTCTGCAGCGAATCCGCCGCCGCCTGGAACTTCGAGATCTCGAGCTGGCTCTCGGCGAGGAGCAGAAAATCCTCGGGCATGACCTCGTCACGCGGCGTGAGCAGCAGGAGGTATTTCTCCGCACTCTCGTGCGCCCCGCCATCATGGAAGCTCTTGCCCAGCCAGCGCAGGATTTCCGGCGGCACCTTGGTCTTGCCTTCCTTCGAGTAAATATCGACCTCGTGCGCGGGTGGCGGTCTTGTCCTCCAGGTAATTGGGAGAGGAGGACGCGGATGCCGGCCTTTTCGCCGAACTGCTCCTTGTCGAGCTTGCGGGCTTCCTCGAGAGGCGGCACGGCGTCCTTGTAATTCTTGGCCTCGAAGGCCGCCCAGCCGATCCAGTAACTGGCCTGGGCGTGCGCCGCCGTCTCGGGGAATTCCTTGAGCAACTGCTTGAAGCTCGCGGCCATGCCGGAGTTGTTGCCCTGCTGCCCCTGGATGAGCGCCTGCTGCTGGAACGCGAGCTCGCGTTGCGGCGCCTTGGGAAAGCCCTTGATGATCGTGTCGTAATCCTTGAGCGCGGCGGTGAGATTTTTCAGCGACTGATATGCCAGGCCGCGCTGGAGCAGCGCGAAGGGCAGGAGCTTGTGCGTGGGATAGCCGCTGATGAAGGAGGTGAAGGTCTTGATCGCCTGGTCGATATTCTTCGTCTGGATCTGGCACCACCCCAGGCGGAAGAGCGCCTCGGCCTTGCGATTGCCGGTGAGCTGCCGGGAAAGCTCGAGCGTGGAGTAGATCGACATCGCATTCTCGAAAATCGTCTTTCTTGAAAAGCACCTCGGCTTTCATGAGCAGCGCTTCGTCGCGCTTTTGCGCCTCGGGATTGGCCAGCAGGTATTTGTCGATCTCGGCGACGAGCGCGTCGTCGCCGGCGGCGTACATCGTGCGCAGGCGCTCGTACTGCGCTTCCTTGTCGTAGACGGAGCCGGGAAACTGCCTGGTGATCTCGCTGTACAGGTTGAGCGCGTCGGGCACTTTGTTCGTCTGCCGCAGAGCATTGGCCCGCGAGCAGGAACAGCTCGGGTTGACCTCGGCCGAAACGTCGTTGCCCATCTTGTCGTAGGCCTCGAGAACCTGCGGAAATTTGCCGGTCTCCGAGAGGATGCGCACCTGCCGAGTTGCGCGAGATCCTTCCAGTAGCCTTTGCGGGCAAGGCGAGGGCCTCCTTGAACGCGGCGTCGTCGCCTGGGCGGTCTGCGGCGGATCGAGATCGAGCGACCAGAGGCCGGCGCGGCACGGTGGCCTCGAGTTTCAAATCGGGGTTTTCCGTCTGCTTGGCCAGGGCCTGATTTGCTTGATCGCGTCGGCAGTCCGGGCGCTATCCTTCAACAAGAGCGCCAGCGAAAGGCGGCTCGCATCGTAGAAGGGATTATCCTTGGGCGCGGAGACGAGGTCTTCGTAGGCCATGCGGGCCTCGAGCTTTTGCCCGAGCGCCTCGAGAACAGCGGCGCTGAAAAACTTCGCGGCGTTGGCGACGGTCGGTTCCTTGAGCCGCACGGAAGCCTTCCGGTAGAGCGTGAGCGCGTCGCGAAATTGCTTCTCCTGGTAATAGAGATCGGCCAGCCGATAAGCCGCCGGGCCGATGAAATCGCCGGTGCCGAATTGGCCGAGGAGCATTTCGTAGGCGTTCTTTGCGGCGTTGTTGTTGCCGATGTGGCGTAGCATTCGCCGAGGCGGAAGAAGGCCGTCGCGCGGTCCGGGGCGGTGGGGTACTGGCCGAGGTAGCGCTCGTACTCGGGCGCGGCCATGTCGTACTGCTTCTTCGCGTAGTAGGAATCGGCGACGTTGAGCTGGAGCTGGTCCGGCGTGCCCTTTTCCTGCGGGCCGATCTTGATGTCCGCCCGGCTCCGCGGGTTCGGGCGACGCCATGGGCTTCGGCGCCGTGACCGTATTCGGCGCGGGCGTGGCGCCGGATTTATCGACGGGGATGGCCCGCGGAATGGGCTTGTCCACCGGGATGGCGCGGGGAATCGGCTTGCGCGCGTCCGGCGTGTCCTGCTGGGCCACGAGCGGCAGCGGCGCGAGGCCGAGCGCGACCAAAATCAAACCCCCCGAGCGGACGGCGTTTCATTCCGCTTTCGAGGTGGCGAAGGCGACGTTCCAGATATTCGCTTCGCTGGCAGGTGTCGAGGACCGCGGCGATGTAGCGGAAGGGCACACGCTCATCCCCCGCGCACGATGATCGCGTAATCGGGAAACAGGCGGGAGCTCCTTCAGCTTCACCACGAGGTCGGGCAGGGTCATGGTCTTGCGGTTCCAGACCACCGTGCCGTCGGCTTTCACGTTGAGCACAGTTTGGTTGACGACGGGGCTGGACTCCTTGGCGTTTTCCCCGCCGAGGGCACCTTCACATCGAGCTCGTTTTCCTTCCGCGCAAAGCTCCAGGTGACGATGAAAAAGCAGAGCAGCACGAGGAGCACGTCGACCATCGGCGCGATCTGAAAGCCGAGAACATTGGTTCGGCGCGGCGGCGAAGTTTCATGCGCGGTCTCCTCTAGAATTCCTCGTCCACCGCGACCCGGGACTGTTCGCGCTTCTTATTGAAGTTGAGCGCGATCAAACCCAGGATGTGCGCCGACGCGATCTCGAGATCCGAGATGAGGCTCTGCACGCGATTGCGGAAGAGCGAGTAAAAGAACATCGCGGTGATGCCGAGAATCAAACCGGAGGCGGTCGCGATCAAAAGCCTGGGAGACGCCGCCCGCGAGCAGCATGTCCCGGGACTGGGTGGCCTCCTTGTGCGCCAGGTCGTTAAACGAAGTAATGATGCCGAGCACGGTGCCCAACAGGCCCACCATGGGAGAGAGCATCCCGATATCCGCCAGATTACACCGTGCGATGCTGCAGCGAGGCGGCCTGGCTGGCGGCCTCGTCTCGGCGATTTCCTTGACGACCTCGAACGAGGCGGTGGGGTTCTTCGTGGCAAAATCCAAGGTGCGCTGCACCACGCGGGCGACGGCTTCGCTGTGCCGGCTGGAGATGGCGAGCAGGCCGAGGTAATCCCCGGCTTCTTGAGCAGGACGTCGGCCGTATTCATGTAGTGCGGCGTGAGAATGGCCCCGCGCCGCAGGGTGAAAATATAGGTGAGAACGAGCATCACCGTGACGACGGACAGAAAGCCGATCACCACCATCACCCAGCCGCCATCCTGAATGAGCCTCCAGAGCGTCATCGGATTGACGCCGCTCGCGGGCGCGGCGCCCGGAACTGGCGGTGCGCGCCGGGATGGTCGTCGTATCGCTGGCGGCCACAGGTGCGGGCGCGGGCGCCTTATCCTTTGCTCCATGATCGTTGATCGAGGTGACGGCGGCGTCTTTGGCCGGCGCGGCGGTTGCGCCAGAAGAACGCCATTTCCTACCGTAGGGGGGCTGGCGTCCTGGCCGAAAAGGGTGGCGGCGCCGAACATCAAGGCCAGGAAAAATGCGGTGAAGTTCATGAAATTAGTTTCGCATTCTAGCGGGTGGTCAAAAGGATGCAACCTTCACAAAGCACCAGCGCCAAGTAACACGTGCCCGGTATTCCCCAGGGCGGCGATCTGGCTCCCGAAAGGGACTTTTCTGTCCATAATTCGCGGTCGGGCCCTTGATGTGACTTATTGTCCGATCTTTTGAATACTTCCCCGATGCCCCCTCCGCCCCAAAAGCCCGATTTCAAGGTCAAGCTGCGCGATGTGCCGCACAAGCCGGGCGTGTATATCATGCGCGATCGCTTTCATCGGGTGATCTACGTAGGCAAGGCGCGCAACCTCCGCAAGCGGGTGAGCCAGTATTTCACGCCAGCGCACGATGCGGGCGGACCTGAAGACGCGGGCGCTGCTGGAAGCGATCTGGGATTTCGAATGCATCTCGCCGGCAGCGAGCCGGAGGCGCTCCTGCTCGAGGGCCGGCTGATCAAGGAATTCGGCCCCCGCTACAATATCAGTTTCCCGCGACGACAAGCGCTTCCTGCTGGTCAAGGCGGATCTGAAGGAGGAATGGCCGCGCTTCCGCCTCACGCGGACGAAGAAACGACGAGACGGCGAAGTATTTCGGGCCCTTCGCCCACGCCGGGGCATGCGGCAGACGCTGGCCTTCATGCGGAAGAAATTCGGCGTGCTGACCTTTGGCCGGGGCAAATCCGACGGAGCGCGAGTTGAAGTCGTCCACTTACCAGGTGCCGATGAAGCTCGCGGATATAACGGTCGAGCAATACCGGGAGCGCGTGGACCAGGCGTGCGAATTCCTCGCGGGGCAATCGAAGGAGCTGCTCCAGTCGTTGGAAGACGAGATGAAGAAGGCGGCGGGCGCGCTGGATTTCGAGCGGGCGGCGGAACTGCGCAACATGCTCGACGACCTGCGCAAGACGGACGAAACCGATGGCGCGCTACACGCGCGACCAGCGCCACCGCCTGGGTGTGACCAGCACGATCGATCCGCTGGCCGATCTCGCGGCGCTCGGGGAGGCGCTGGGGCCTGGGCGCGCCGCCGCGGCGCATGGAGTGCTTCGATATTTCCAACATCAGCTCCACCCACATCGTGGCCAGCATGGTGTGTTTCCTCGATGGCCGGCCGGCGAATCATCTCTACCGCCGCTTTCGCATCAAGACGGTGGAGGGGCAGGACGACTTTGCCAGCATGGGCGAAGTGGTGCGGCGTCGCTATACGCGGGTGTTGCACGAGGCGGCGGTGGGGGCATCGCGGGCACCCCCTCGCCGCACACGGAGAGCGATGCGCACATCGACTACGCGCCGGAATTCTCGCAGGAGAAGCTGCGCGACGCCGTGGCCCGCGTCGGGGACGACCGGAAACGCCCGGCGTGCCCCGCCTGCCGGATCTCATCATCGTGGACGGCGGCAAGGGCCAGCTCAGCGCGGCCTGCCGGGAACTGCAGGCGGTCGGCTTGCACGAGGTGCCGATCATCGGCCTGGCCAAGGAATTCGAGGAGATTTACCGGCCCGCCCGGCCGCTGCCTCTCCAATTGCCGCACGACAGCGGCGCACTCCGCCTGCCTCCAGCGCATCCGCGACGAAGCGCACCGCTTTGCAATGGCTATCACCAGATCTTGATGAAGCGCCGCATCGCCGAGAGCCTGCTCGATGAATGCCCGGGCGGTCTCGCAGCATCGCAAGCAACTGCTCTGAAAAAGTTTTGCAGTGTGGCGCGCTTGCGGCGGGCCACGGTGGACCAGATCGCCGCGACCGAAGGCATCGGCCGCAAGCTGGCCGAGCAAGTGGTGCAGTATCTGGCCGACCGGGCGTGAGATCCTGGCCTGCGTTAAAATGGTTCAATACCATTTTTCGGAATTAGATCTTGAGGGGAGAAAGGGGAGGAACCACGAAATAAACGAACCAAACGAAAGAGGCTGATAGAAGGGCTTTTCGTCTCTTTCGTTTATTTCGTGGTTTCCTCCTTTGAGCCCAAGAGTTCGGTTAATGGTGAGAGAGGGTATAAGTAGAACTGTAGCCGGCCGTTACAACTCAAGCATCGCCAAGCCGAACGCAGAGGCGCGGAGATGTCGGAGAGAGGGAAAGGAGGGCTGATTCTTCCTCTGCGGATCTCCATTTTCTCTGCATTCTCTGCGTTTTAAGACGGCTGCGCCATTATTTAAACCGCGTTAAAATGCGACGCGGAAACCGCCGGTCACGCTGGTCGACTGGTAGTTCTTCCGGCCGAGTTCGCCATCGTAGTAGAGGTAAGTGGACATCCGTTCGTTGAACTGGATGGCAAAGCCGGCGCCTAACAAGGCGCTGTCGCGACCGAGTTGCGGGCCGTTGACCAGGAAGGAGTTACCCGCGCCGTTGGCGAAGCTGGAATCGAGAGCATAGGCCGCATCGCCGTACTCGTGCTGCCACGCGGCGCGAATCTCCGGCTTGATCAGGATGCTACCGACTTTCCAGTCGTAGCTGGCCTTGAAGCCCAGCGCGGTCCGCAACGATTCGCCTTTGCCGCCGTGGATGTTCAGCGGAGCCAGCGAACCGTGCTCGGTGAAGGCGTTGGTGCCGAGGTAGGTGTAGTTGAAGCTGGCCGTGGGACCGAAGGTCAGGTTGCCTTTCTTGAAATCGTAGCCGTGCCGAAGAGGCGTTGAGCTCGCCACCGTCGGTGTCGCCGCGGGCTTCGCCTTGCAGCGCGCTGCGGCGGGTGTCGTAGCTGTTGTAGCCGCGAAGACGGCCACGTCGGCATAGAAGCCCTTGGCGAGGCTCGCTGGGGGCGCGGGCGCTTCTTTTGAAGAGTCCTTCGACATGGTGGAGCCGAGCGACCGCCTGTTTGTTTTGGAAGAAGGTGGCGTAGAGGCCGATCTTGCCGCCATTGACGTAAATGCGGCCCCGGTCGACGAGGTCCGCACTGGTGCCGGTGTAACCGGCCATCAGGCCAATGGCGAAGTTCGGTGTCACCTTGTAATCGATGCCGAGGGTGAAGCCGCCGCTGTCGAGGTTGTAACCCCGGGCATTGTCGGTGTTACCCACGCTGACCCATTCGCCGGTGCCGGAGAGGAAGACGCCCCAGTCCTTAAAGTCGAAGTCCGCCAAGGGCATGTCTTCCTTGCTCTCCTTGCCATCGTTGCCGCCCGGGCCGGCCACGCCGGTGGTGAGGCCCGAAGCTGCCACTGTAGCTCGCCCAGCGCCGTTGACGGCCAGACCCCGCCGCGCTGAAGCCGCCGGTGCCGCTGCGAATGTCAGCGGTGCGGCGCTGGATGTTTTGCGACTGCACCGTGGCCAGCGAGGTGCCGATGGTGAAGATGGAGGTGAGTTCCTCTGGCGCGATTCTGTCGAAGTCCCCGGGTAACTTATCGAGTTTGCGGTAGTCGAGATAGTCGAAGAGCGCATCGGTCCGATGGTTGATCGGCAGGCTGTCGAGACTGGCGGCGACGGCGCGCTGGTTGGGCGAAAGACCGAAGCTCGCGGCCATTTTGGCGAAGGAACCCTGCACCCGCTTCGAGCGCCACGCTGTTTGGATGATAGACGACCGTCGGCTCCAGAATGGTGTCGGTGGTGAAGTCACTCAGCACGGTGGAGAACGTGCCGTTCACTCCGCCCGCCGCCGTGAGGAACGTCACCGGCTTGTTGCGCTTGAGCTTGAAGTGATCGAGGCGCACCAGTTGGAGCGCGCCGTCGAGGTTGGCCACGCCGCCGATGGCCAGCAGATCGTGACTGACCAGATCGCGCCCCCCCGATCTCGATCTTCAACAGACCGGTGGAAGCTTGCGTGTAGTTGCCGCTCACGTGCAGCGTCCCGGGCGAGTGGCCAGGGCTCACGATCGCGGCGTTCAAGAGATTGCCGAGGATGCTCCCGTGCCCGCCGAGGAGTCCCTGAAGCACCTGCAAATTGCCGGACAGCGAACCATCGAGGAACAGCGAGCCGGCGCCCAGCTTGGTCACGCCGCCGGGGCGAAGAGGGTGGCGTCGATGGTCGCGCCGACGCCCGCTCGGTGATGATGGCCACCGGACCCACGCCCGTGAGGGAGAAAATACCGCCCTGAATCACGTGGCCGTTCGTGTGAATTCCAGGCTGGTGAAGGTGACGTTGGAACCCAGCCTGATGATGCCCGGCGCACCGCCAAAGACGGCCACCGCGCCGCCCCAGGAACCGAAGACAGTGCCGCTGGCGTCGGTCCAATTGGTCGAGGCATTGTCCCACGTGCCCGAGCCGCCGTTGGCGCTGCCATTGGGCGCGAGTTGGGAGCCGTTCCAATAGGCAATCGGCAGCGGGCCGCCGCCGGCGACGTCGAGATTGACCTGGCCGAGAATACTCGTGTCCACCGTGTAGAGATAACCGAGGGGAGCCATGCCGATGTGGAGCGTGGAACCGAGGAGGCTGCCCGTGTAGTCGATCAGGCGATAGGTGCCAATGCCGAAGCCCGGCAATCCCGTGATATTGAGCGTGCCGCCGCCGAGGGTGAGAGTGCCGGTGACTTCGGTAAGGTCATTGACACCGCCCACGACATTCGGCGCGGCCAATTCGTAGCTCAGTTTCGCGCCGCTGTTGATGGTGAGGGAGCCCGTGGTGAGTGTGCCGACGCCATTGTTGCCGGCGAGAGGGTGCCGCCGCTGTTGATGAGCGTCGGGCCATTGATTGTCCCGATGCCGCCGAGCGTCGCCCCGGTATTGACGGTCGTATTGCTCGTCGTGGAGCCGTTCACCAACAGGGCGCCATTGCTCACCGTGGTCGTGCCGGTGTAGGTATTGACGCCGGAGAGAATGAACGTGCCCGTGCCTATCTTCGTCAGCGATCCGCCGACCCCACCGCTGCCGCCGCCATCGGCAATCACGCCCTGCACCTCCGTGTTGAGATTGTTCCGCCGGTGGTCAGCAGTTTCGACCGAGGAAATAGTGACCCGCGCCTTCGATCGATCCGATGCCCATCCCGGCAGAGGTCAGCGCGCTGATATCGAGCTGCCATTGCCCCCGGTGATCGCGCGCGCGGTCCCCGCCATCGGAGGTGTCGGCGAAGAGCGCCTGGCCACCGCCACCGCCCGCACTGCCGCCATTGGTCATGAGCACCGCATTGCCCGCGGTAGCGGAGTTGGCGAATTGGGTGACACCGCCGAGGGAAACCGGCGCCCGTGCCGCCCTGGTTGGTCACGCTGGCGCTGTGCGCCGTGGCGCTGTCTTCAAACAAGGTCGTACCGCCGTTGGCGCCGGCTACCGTGCCGCCATTATTGATCACCTGCGCGCTCATCGCGTCGCTGCTGTTCTGGAAAATGGTCTGCCCCTCCGCCGGCGGTGGCCAGGGTCGCGGCGAAATTGGTGAGCACCGCGCTGCCCCGCATTGCTCGTGGAAGCAAACCAGGTCGAGCCGCCCCACCGCACTGGCGACCCCGCTGCCATGGTTGTTGATCGTGGAACTGGCGGCGGTCGAAGTATCATTGAAGAACGTCGAACCGCCGGCTTGGGAGCCCGTGACGGTGGCGCCGTTGTTATGGAACGTCGCGCTCTCCGCAGTCGCGTTGTTGGAGAATTGGGTAAAGCCCCCCGCTGGCGTCCGCGACGCTGCTCCATTGTTCGCGAAGGTCGCGGTGCCAGCCTTGGCGGTGAGGGGAAAACTGCGTCGAGCCGCCGGTGGCGTTCCCCGTCGCTCCCGCGCCATTGTTCGTGAAGGTTCCGGTCGCCGCGGTGGCGGTGTCGGTCAACAGGACCGTTCCACCGCTGGCCCCGCGACGGTCGCGCCCTGGTTGGTGAAGTTCCCGCTGGCGGCGGTCGAAGTATTCGAGAACTGCGTAAAGCCTCCCCTGCGCCGCCGATCGCGGAGGCATTGTTGATAAAGACGCCGTTGGCCGCGGTCGCGCTGTTGAAGAATTGGGTCGAACCGCCCAGCGCCCCGTTCGCCGTGCCGCCATGATTGGTGAAACTCGCGCTGCCCGCCGTGGCTGTATTTTGAAAGATAACCCGGCCGCCGCTCTGACCGCTGGCCACGCCTCCATCGCTGGTAAAGTTCGTCAGCGTGCCGGCCGTTGCGCTGTTCTTGAACACGATCTGACCGCCTCCACTGGCATTCGCGGAAGCCCTCAAAATTCTGCGCGATGCCGGAAGCCATTCGAGACGCCCGTGCCATTAATCGTCAGGATGGTCCCTGGTCCGGCCACGATCTGGTAGGCGCCCGACCCGGCGAGGAATTGAATCCCCGCCGCGGTGATGTTTTCCCCCGAGCGTCACGGTCCCCGCCGCGCCGGTAAATTGAGCGGACCGCGCCGCTCGACCACGCGCCGCTCGAGGTCCCGGTGCATCCGTCCAGTTGGTCGTCCCATTGTTCCAGGTGCCGGTGCCGCCATTGACCGTGCCATTCGCGGTGGTAATCGATCCATTCCAGTAGGTGAAGGTCGCGGCGATAGCGGCGACATCCAGGTTCACCTGGGTGGGCGATGCTGGTGTCGATCGTGTAATTGAATCCGCCCGGCAGGATGCCAAGATCCAGGGTGTTGTTCGTCAATGAACCGGTATAATCGAAGAGGCGGTAAACCACCGGGCCCAAAGCCGGCAGCGCGGCGACGTTGAGCGTCCCCGTCGAGGGTGAGGCTGCCGTTGATTTCGGTCAGGTCATTGACGCCACTGCCAACGACGCCCGGCGTGGCAAATTGATAGTCGAGAATCGAACCGGCCATGAGGGTCAAGGTGCCCATGGTGAGGGTGCCCGGGCTGTTCCCCGGCGCCAGGATGCCGCCCGTCGCGATGGTGACGGGTCCGGCGATCACGCCCGAGCCGCCCAAAGTGCCGCGTCGTTGACCGTGATGCTGGTATTACCCAGGCTGCCATTTACCAGCACCGTCCCGGCATCGATCGCCGTGGGGCCGGTGTAAGTGCTGGCGCCGGTCAGGACGAGGGTGCCCGTGCCGGTTTTCGTGAAGCTGCCCGTGCCGGAGATGACTCCACCCAGAGTCGTGGACGTGCCGGCGTCAGCGAGAAAAGTGCCGTCTTGCGGCAGGTTCACCTGGTTGCCGAGGACGAGGTTGCCCGCGGCTTCGAAAGTGCCGCCCTGGAAGATGATCTTCTGCGTCGTCCCGACCTGGCTGCTGTTGCTGACCACGACATTCGGCCCCCACCGGCACGAGAAAATCCGTCGGAGGCGGAACGACTCCGCCAGGTTGGGCGTTGCTCTCGGAGATCAAGTCGAAGGTACTCCCGTTCGGCGCGAGCGTGAACTGCCAGCCGCTGGCAAGGCCATTGATCGTCACCTGATCGAACAGCCCCACGAGCGTACCAAATTGCAGCAGATGGAAAGTGTCACCGGTCTGGGGCAGAAAGCCATTGAGGAAATCCAGCTCCAGCGTCCCGCCGAGCGTGAGTTTGCCGGTCACATCGAGCACGTCGTAATTCCCCGGCGCCGGTGCCCGCGATCTGCATCTGCAGGGTGCCGGTGGAGGTCTGCGTATAATCGCCGGCGACGTGCAGCGTGCCGGGGCGAGTTGCCGGGGGCGGCGGTGCCGGCGTTGGTGAACAGGCCTTTGATCGTGCCCGAACCGCTGACGGTGCCGCCGAATTGACTCGAGACATCGGCGGTGATCACGCCATTGTTTATCAGGGAGCCGCCAATGCCGACAAAGACGGTGCCGAGCGGTCCCTGCCCCAGGGTGGCGCCGATGTTGACCCGGCCAGGACCAAGGTGAGGCTGCTGCCGCTGGTGATCTCGAAGGAAGTACCCACCCGACACAGTGCCGCCGGTGCTGCCGGTGAGGGTGCTGCTGCCATCGAGCTTGATGAAATTTGCATTCAGCTGGGCGTCGCCGTTGAAGAGGGAAATGGAACTGCCAAAAGCGTTCACCGCGTCATGGACATTCACGGAGCCGCCGACACTGATCTCGAGCTGGCTGTCAAATAAGGTCAGTCCCGATTTGCTCGAGAAAAGCGCGCCTTCGTCATGCACCATCAGGTGGCTGCCAGAGACCGTGTTCTCCAAGCCGCCGATCAGTTGTCCCCCGGCGCCGATGTCGAGGGTGCCAGTCGTGTTCCCATTCAGGACTCCACTCCCCAGGTTGAGGGGACCCGTGACGGTCACCGTGGAAGTGGTTCCCGCGTTGCCTCCGATGGTGACTTTGGCGCTGCCATCGGCGGAGCCCAAATCCAGTTCCTGGAGCGTGGCGCTGGCGCCTTGATCCACGACGAGGCCGCCTTCGACCGTGGTCGTGCCACCCGTCGCCGTGAGTGTCGAGTTTTGTCCTTCGATCAAGGCCATGGGCGCGTTTCCAGTGCGTGAACCTACAAAAATGGAGTCTGACACGGCCACCGAACCGCCAGCCTGCACGGAAAGGCCCGGCATTCCAGAACTCGCCGAATAGAGAAGCAAGCTGCCGGTGGTCTTCAGATTGCTGGAAGTGCCGCTGACAATGATGGTGCCGCCTTTGGCAGATTGTTTGAAGCCTGCAGTGATCGTGGAAATCTCAGCTTTTCCACCATTCAGAATGCTGAAAATTCCGTCACCACCCGTCGTGGTGAACAGCCCTGCGTTGCCCAAATCGAACAATCCTGCTTTGAGAAGCGAACCGACTCCATCCACGGTAATGTTTCCGACACCACTACTACTTTGTGCGACCGTCACAGAAAGTACCGAGTTGCCAAGCTGTCCGCCATTTTCCAAAATGAACGTGCCAGTTCCTTCATTGCCCACAATGAGCGATTCGAGGGTGAGTGTCGCATCATTCGTGCCGCCACTGCCGGTGACCCGGACCGTTCCCTGGCTGCCGGCCGCCCCCCCCAGATCCAATCTCCTTCCCGTGAAAGTCGCGCCGTTGGAAATATTGAAAGTGCCTGTGCCGCTGTCGCCTACGATCACGCTGGCGGTGCCGTTGATCTGCAAGAGAGAGCCGATGCCGGAAAGCTCCGCCTGACCGGTCGCACCCGCATCGCGACCGATGATCAAGCCACCCGCGCCCCCCGAGCCGAGGGTTACGTGGGCGCCGCCGGAGATGGTCAACTCGCCGCCCATCGATCCCGTCGGATCGGCAATGCTCGCGCTGACTCCGGGCGACGCGCCCCCGACCGTGAGCGACCCATTGACCGTGAGCGAAGTCGGATTGCCGCCGGGCGCCCCACTGACCGTGATGCGGCCCGCGCCGTCGTTCTGCACGCCGAGCGTGGCCGAGGCGATGGTAAATTGCGCGCCATTTTGCAATTGCAGAGTGCCGATGCCATGGCGCCCGATCTCCAGGTTGGTCGCCCCCGTGCCCGTGACCTTCGAGTTCGCGCCGTCCACGACGAGGGTGCCCTGGCTGCCCGTTTCCTGACCGAGCACCAATTGCGCGCCGTTGACCTTCAGCTCACCGGAGTCGGCGACCACAACCACGCCAGTCGCCCTGTTGTCAGCGCTGCCGCTCTGGCCAACGACGAGGTTGCCGTCCACCTGCCAAAGCGAACCGGTGCCGGTGATCGTCGCCATGCCGTTGCTTCCGGCCATTTCGCCCACGACCGCATTCCCGGTGGTCTGCACGAAGCCGTTGTTTTCAATATCCAACGTGCCCGTGCCGAGCGAGCCCACGGTGAGGTTGGTGGATTTATACGTCGTCCTGGTGGGAGAATTAAACGATCCCGCGATGTCGTCACTCACGCGCAAGGTGCCGTTGGCCGTGGCCTGGCCGCCGAGGACGAGCGATTTCGCACCTTGATCGAGCTGAAAACCATCGAGGATTTCGAGCGTGCCTTTGCCCGCGAGGCCCACCTCCAGATCCCCGGTGAAGGTGAACGTGGTGCCCAGGGCGAAGCCATTGTCGAGACTCAGCGACCCGACGCTCCCGGCATCGCGCCCCAGCGTGAGCGTCGAGCCCGTGACCGTGAGGTGGCCGCCAAACCCGTCCGTCACCGTGCCCTGGCTCATCCCGGCGGCGCCGATGACGAGGTTGCCATTCACCGTCCAGGTCCCCCCATTCATCACGCTCACAAATCCTTTGGAACCCGCCTGGTTGCCGACCGTGGCGGCGGTGTCCGTGACGGTGCCTCCGCCGGAGATCTCCAAGTTCGCCGTGCCGGCGTCGGCGACCGTCAGGGTTCCGGAGTTGGTCCACTGGGAGTTCGTTCCGCCGACGGAGGCGTCCGTCCGGCTGCCGGCATTTTGGGCGAGCACGCCGTTCACGTTCTTCACGACCGCGTCATTGCCGACCAGGAGGGTACTGAAGGCGGCGCCCTGACCGACGATCAAATCGGCGCTCGTCGTCAATTGGCCCCCGGAGCTAACTCTCAAATCGGCGGAGCTCGACACCGTATTCTGTCCGCTTTCGCCGATGACGAATCCGCCCGTGTTCGTCCACGTTCCCGCGATGTCGAGGGTCGCGCCGACTGCCGCGCTGCCCCCATCGAAAGCAGACGCGCGGGTGACCACACCCGCGCTGGTCAGCGTCGCTCCCTCGCCAAGGTATATCGAACCCGCGGAGCCGAGATCCACTTTGCCCGTCACGTCGATCCGGGAGGCGCCCGTGGTATCGGAAAAATTGCCAAAGACCGCGCCGCCGTTGTTGATGAAAAGATTTCCCCCAATGGTGGCCACACCACCGCGCTCGACTTCCAGCCCCCCGTTGGCCCCACTGCTGGAGCTGACCGTGGCGTCATTGGTGATTTTCCAGGAGGAGCCCGCACCATCGATGACGACGCCGCCGCTTTGCTTCGTCAGCCCGCTTCCGCTGGTCAGGGTGCCGCCGTTCTTGATCGTCAACGCATAGGCATTGGTGGCCTCGAACAGTCCGCTCACCTTCCAACTTGAGGCATCGAGCGTGGAAGGCCCGAACGCGCTGTCCAGCAGCACGGTCGTGCTCGTGACCGTGCTCCCTTGGGAGATTTGCGCACTCGCATGCTGGTAGTTGCCACTGTTGAATGTCGCACCCGTCACAGTCAAAGTCAGCGCCGCGAAGCTGGAAGTGGTCACCGTGGTGCCGCTGCCGATGGTGAACTGGTCGGCGTTGATCGTATCGGCGGTCAAGGTGCCGCTGCCCGTGACCCGGATAAACCCGTGCACGCCCATGGTTAAGGCGTTCGAGATGGTGAGGTTCCCACCGAGATTGAAGGTCACGTCCGACGCCGTCACGCTCACGTTTTGGATCGCGTTGCCACTCACCGATACCGTGTAAGTGAGGGCGTTGCCGTCAAACTCTGCGTCGTCGCCGGCCGTCGGAACTCCCATGGGACCGCTGGCCGTGGTCCAATTGTTAGGATCGCTCCAGTTTCCACCGCTCTGGTTGAAGAAAAAAACGTCCGCATGTGCCACTGGCGCGAGCGCGAGGATTCCGGCCACGACAACCCAAAGTCCTCGGCGATGACGAAGAGCGAGAGGAGCGCCCATGGACGCGGGCCAGGCGAACCCCCCGCCGCCAAACCGACACGCGCTGCTCCGGCCGTCCTTTCGGGACCGCCTGTGCGAACCCAGAAATAGTATTGGCCAATGCAATCCAGCCCCCGAGGAATCACTAGGTTGTTTGATCATCCTCTGCATGGGCTTGATGATAGGAATTGATTGCGTGGTTGGCAATCCTTTTGCAGCCCTGGCGCTCATTAGGCTTCCCCCGAATTCTCCCGAGGCGAAGCACTTCGGCGTTTACTCCTTCCACCATAGTGCCTTGCGGGAAAAGCCCCCTTACTCTTATAATTATTATAGCATGCTTTCCAAATCAATAGGATAGCCTTGCCGCGAAGGGTTCAATACGGCACGGGCCACGCCGCCGTTGCGTGGGCTGCGTGGGCTGCGTGGGCTATATACGCAAAAATATCGCTTTTACGGGCAAAAATCGCTCTTTTTCCGCCCGGTCCTGACGACGGCGAACTACTTCTTTTCCTTCAGCCTCAGCCACTTCGCGAGATGCTGGCAGAGGGCGAGCTTGTCGATGAAGTGCTGCGGTTTCGTCTGCGGTTCCAGGAAGCCGAAGCCGCTGCCATAAGCCGCGCCGTTCATCACGCAGCCATCGGTGCGGCTCTCGGCAAGCTGGCGGATCGAGGCGGCCAGCACGTCCGCGCGGCTGCCCACGAGCTCATATTTCCAGCCGACGATCTGGCTGTGGGGAAAGAGATCGCGCAGGTTGAGGATGAGCTTGGAATAAGGATCGAGCGTCAGCGTGAGCTCCCCGGCGCGGCTGGGAATCTTCGTCGCCGCAACTTCCGTGCCCGTGCTGTTGTGCACGCTTTTCACCCGGTAATCGCACAAGGCGGCGGCGTGAAAGACCGCGCCGATCGTCTCGGGCTGCGGCAGTTCCTCGAGCTCCGATTGCAGGTGTTGATTGGTGGCAAACGGCACGAGCCGCGCCCCCACCACCCGCTCCGGGCTGGTGGCGCCGACCCCGCGGAAACACACGACCTCGCAACCCGCTCTCGCGAGATGATTCGCCAGCAGCGTCCCGAGTTCCCCGGTGGAAAAATTGGTGATCCGGCGCACCTCATCGATCGGCTCGTAACTGGGTCCACACGTAACAATTACTCGCATATTCTTCTCTCTGGATTCATCGGCTGTCGCCCTAGGCTTGCGCTCCGTCCGCCCGTCCGCAACCTTTTCCTTATGGATCGCTCCGCCGCCATCTCGCAAATCCGCGCCGCCTGCCAGCAAATCGCCAGTGGGGTGACGAGTATTCACCCGCTGCTGCCCGCCCTCGCCGATGAACCCACCAAGGCCGAGATCGTGAAAGCGCTCTTCGAGCTTACGAAGAATGTCGAGGTGGTGAAGAAGCAGGTGATGCGCCTCGAAAAGCGCGACGACAGCACGCTGCTGTAGAGATTCAGCCCGGCCGCAACTGCGACGTCGCTACGCGGCCTCTCCCACGGAGCCCGGACATTCCTGTCCGCCGTCACTTCGGCACCGTTTCGGCCCAGGGCTCGAAAACCGGGAGGCGCGTGCCGGTGGTGCGCCAGCCGAGCAGGTAGCGGAAGACGGGTTTCGTCTGGCGTTGAACGGGCCAGGCAAAGGAACCGTTCGGGCGCGGTTGCAGGGATGCGAGTTGCGACGCGATCGGGTCGTCGTCTTCGGTATAGCACACGATTTTTTCCCGGCGGCGGCAGGCCCGCGAAGATCGGCTGCACTACGATATTCTCCTGCTCGATCCGGACCGTTGCGGCGAGGCGGGGAAGCGTGGAGAGGAAGTCTTTTTCCTGCTGCATCGCGGCAGAGCAAGCCACATCGTACGCGGCGGCGACGCGATCCAGGCTGAGACCGGCGGCCTGCATGGTATCGCGCCACAGGGCGGCGCCCTCCAGCCCGCTGGGAGCGTTACGCCGGGCGAAGGCGCGGAGCAGGCGGGCGGGCGCTTCGTGGCCCTGGGTTTCGATGAGGGCTTGGGCGAAAATATCGCCGAGGGGATAGGCGAGATTGGGTTCGCGTTGCCGGCGAAGCGCCGCGTCGTCCATCAATAGCTCGAGCGGGACCTTGCCGCGCGACCACGCGCCGGCGACGGAGCGGCGATTTTGCGCGCGGTCTTCGTTCGTGCCGAAGAGCTGCAGTTCGACGTGGGTGGCGAGGCCTTCGTGCAGAAAGCGGATTTCATTGAAATGCGAGGACAGGCGGCCATCGCTGAGTTGCTCGATGAAGACGTGGGTGGTCTCATGGCCGAGGATGAGGTTCAACTCATTGAGGCTGCTGTCCCTCTGCAACGGAATCCGGATCTTGGTCCAGTTGGTCTGCCCGGAGGCATGGGTGGCCACGGCGCTGGCCAGGTCGACCACGACCCGTGTCGGCGAGGACGGGGCACCGAGATAGGCGGCGACCTGCTCGTAGACGTGATCGGCAGCGGCGAGCAATGGTTTGGCCGATGCCGTCTGGGCGGTGCGGTAGAGGAATTCGTAGTGCTTGGTTTCGCGTTGGGAAAAGGCCTCTTCGCCGATGGGGGAATCCGCCCCGCCGGGACCGCTCCCGGTGTTGCCCACCAGCTTGACGAAGGCGGCGATCCAGATCACCGGGGCCAGCCAGCGCGCGCCCACGCCGAGCGCGGCCAGCCAGCGCAGGCGCCCGAGGCGCTCCGCGGCGAATTGCGTGCGATCACCGAGGCTCAGGAAACCGAGCCAGGCGAGGAAGAGAGATACGATGGCGGCGGCGGCATGTACGGCGACATGACGCCACGAGACGAGAACCTTCGCGGCGGTGTAGGATGGCCCAAGGAGCGCGTAAGTATCGAAAAACGCCAGCCAATCGACGCCCCGCCCACGCAGCCAAAGATAAATCCACAGCAGCAAACCGGTGACGAGAGCGAACCAGGCGCGCGTGAACGAAACGAGCATGGCCAGCGCGACCAGATAAACGGCGGCGAGGAGGAGGAGCCCGATTTCGGCGCCGATGAAGGTCCAGGGAAACGGCCCGTCGGTCGAGGTGCGGGAGAGCAACCCGGTGGCTACGTCGGTGCCGAAGTCGAGCAGCGGCAGGAGGGCGATGACCAGCAGCGCGGCCAGCGTCTTGAGGAGAAAAACGCGGGTGCGCGAGACGGGCAGTCCATCGAGGAAGAGCAAGGTGCGCTGGTCGCTTTCCTGCATGAGCACGCCCGCGCCGAGCAACAGGCTGAAGAGCGCGAGGAGCAGGAGCGAGCCGCCGCGGGTTTCGTCCAGCCAATGTGCCGGATCGAAGTGCTCCGCATCGGGAACCTTGGTGCAGAGCGTGTAGATCCACGAAAGGACACTCAGCCCGAGAATGCAGACGACAAACGGGCGCAGCGCCTGCAATTCCTTTTCCAGGAGCACGCGATTCATGGCGGGGTGGTCATGGCCGTGCGCCATTCCGCGGTGAAGGCTTCTTCGCTGAGACCGGTGGCGCGGCGGAGCCGGGCGGAGGTGGGCCGGATCAGATCGCGCCACCACGCGCGGGCGTCGCCCGGCTGCGCCCGGCCAAAACGGTCCGACAGGGAAGCGGCGGACGCTGGCCGGCCATGATGCTCGCGAGCAAGGCGAGGGCGCTGCCCGCGAAGGCGCGGGCCTCCTTGTCACCCACCATTTTCCTCACGGCAAACCACTCGTGCAACCGCGCGGGCGTGAAGTTCGCGATCTCGGCGGCGGTCCGCCCCGTGCGGACCTGTTTCGTCCCAGGCGGAGACCTCTCCGTGGTGGGAGCGCGGCCACCACCAGAGCATGCCATCGAGCACCCAGGCATTGCGGTCGCGTCCGGCATCCCGTGTGTGTGGCGGAACAGCGTGTCGGACAGCAGCCACTCGTCGAGCGCGTCGGCACTGAAATCCGATGACGTGAGATTCACGCGCACGAGCACGCCCTGTTCGATTTTAAGATCGCCATACACCAGTTCGCCGGCGGCCAGATCGCGGCGGTGCACGATGAAAACCGGTGGGAAGGAATCGCAGCCGAGGTAATCGGCCAGGGCTCCCAGCTCGGCGGCGACATGATTCGCGGTGCGCTGCAGCGTGGCGGTTTCTTCCGCGCGACGGCGCGTCGACGGCGGCCGAAGCGAGCACCTGCACGACTCCATGGCGGGCCTCGGCCGCGCCGGGCATCTGGACCGGCGTGGAGGTCTTGCGATGCTCGCTGATTTCACCGCCCACGAGGAGGACCACGAACGAGAAGAGGCTGAGGAAGACTTTTTCGCGGGAGGACATCTTCTCGGCGAGCAGCGCGGCGACGGTGGCGTCGCGCACCAAGCCGAGCCAAAACCCGAAGACCGCGAGCGCCAGCACGAGTGCGCCCGTGACGAGGAAGGCGGGAACCGGCCAGACGAAACGCTCGAAGGCGAAACGATTGTCCACGAGCGCGAAGGGCCCGAACTCGGCGATCGGCAAGCCCAAGGTCGAGCAATAAAGCAGGCCTCCCACGAGGGCCAGGCCGAAGGGCACGCGATAGCGCCCCAGGAAGGCGTGGGCAAAACAGAGTGTGTAGACGAACGCTGTCCACCCCCACCGACTTCAAGAGCAGCAGCGTGGCGAAGCGCGGGTTGATGGCCTCGGTATGGCGGGCCTGCCAGGCGACATAGCCCAGCGCCAGGGTCGAAATGAGCAGCGTGAGCACCAGGCCGAGGCTGAATTTCACCGCGAGCATGCGCCAGCGCGGCAGTGGCAGGCCCTCGAGAAAGAGCTGCGTCTTCTGGCGAAACTCCGAGGCGATGAGCAACTGCCCGAGCACCAGGCAGGCAAGCGGCAGAAACATGGTGAACAGCAGCCGCACGGATTCGAAGCCGCCGCCGCCCGCGCGCCGGATGACGCCGTGACTCGAGATAAGGATCAGCCCGCCGAAAGGCAGCAGGAGGAGGAAGCTCAGCGCGAAAGCGTGCTGCCGCAGCTCCTTGGCGAGCAGGGCGCGAGTCATAGGGCGACCACGCGCGAACCGACGCACGCGATGAAGGCATCCTCGAGCGAGAGCGCCTCGACACTCGCACCCGGCGGCAGAGCGAGGGCCTGCCAGTGCTCCTCGGCGGCGCGGGAGAACCCACACATGCGTGCGGTCGAGGGCCTCATCCTGCCAGCACTCAAACCCGGGCGGCGGAGCGAAGTCCGCGCCGTCGGTGACGCGCACGCGGCGCACGGTAGTGCGCAGGCTTTCGAGCGGGCCTTCGTAGCGCATGCGGCCCTGGTCGATGATGCCCACGCAATCCGCGCAACGCTCGACTTCATCGATGAGATGCGAAGAGAAAAAGGTCGTGCGCCGATGCTGCCGGGCCTGCGCGACGATGAGCTGCATGAACTCGCGGCGGCCAGCGGATCGAGGCCGGCGGTGGGTTCGTCGAGGATCAGCACCGCGGGCCGGGGCGCGAGGGCGAGAGCAAGGGCAAGTTTGGCGCGCATGCCGCCGGAGAGCTGGGACAACGCGGCGGTCGCCGGCACCTCTAGGACACCGAGCAAGCGGTAAACTCCGCGGCATCCCATGTGGGATAGAACGCCCCGACGAAACGACCCAGCGCCTGCCCGGTCATCCACGGGTAAAAATTCGCTCCTGCGAAACGTAGCCGATGCGCTGCTTCTGCGCGACCGAGGTGCGCCGGGTGGTCTCGCCGAGCAGCGAGATCGTGCCTGCTTCCGCGGCGATGATGCCGAGCAGGATGCGGATGGTGGTGGTCTTGCCGGCGCCGTTGACGCCGAGGAAGCCGTAGATCTGGCCTTCGTGGACATTGAGGTCGACGCCATCGACGGCAGGCACCTTGCCGAAGTGCCGACGCAAACCACGGACTTCAAGCACGGCGGGCGCAATCGGGGGAGTCGTATCCATCACAGGGACGAAGACTGACCAACGACGCCGGGAATATCCAGCCCGCCGGGCGGCCGTGCGCCTATAAATCGAGCAAGAGCAACAGTTCCTCCGGCTGCATCCGATGGTGGGAGGCAGTGCTCTTGAGAATGCCCGATAGCAATCCCGGCTTGATCGGACTGTGATTTGGGATTGCCTCGTGATGTTGACCGTCGCGTTGCGTGGTGACACGGATGTGCGAGCCGCGTTGGCGCGTCACTTCGTAACCCAGCACGCGCAACGCCTTGATCAACTGCGCTCCGGAGACATCGCGCGGCAGCTTCACCGGGCCAGCACTTCATCGCGGACAAAGTGCAACCGGATCAACTTGGGCGCTTCCATCGTCTCATCGAAGTAACAATCCACTACCTCGCGCACCGCTCTGCGCAGTTCCTCGAGCGTCTCTGCTTCGGTATGAATTCCGAAACCCAGTGCCGAGGCAAAAACCCCCCGGCCACCTCGTCCTCGCGCACTTCAAAAGATAATTTCGCTCATGGTGGCTATGGTAACTTTCAGGCGTTGAGCGTGCAAGGGGCAAGGTTCAGCGGGCGGGTCGGGACGAATCGCGCGGGTGAAAAACGCGACGACAGCTCACCGCTCGAGGCTGGCGTTCAGCGCGGCGGTTTTCCCGAGAGCTCCGACGGTCCAGATGAGTGGGTAGAGGCGCTCGTAGTACCATGAGCTTGGCAAAGTAGAAGCCGATGGGCGCGGGCGCGGTCCACTGGCCCGACTCGACCTGGGCGACCAGCCACGCCGTGCCGCGGTCCGTAGCGATCACGTCTTCCGTGCCGGCCAGGGCTTCGACGGCGAGGGCGGTTTCTTCGACGGAGACCGGGCCATCCTTGGCGCCGCTCCATCCGCCACATGGATCCTGCCGCTCGACGAGCCAGCGCAGGGCGCGCTCGAGCATGCCGGCGGGCAGCGTGAAGCCGCGGTGCAGCAAGTCGCGCAGGGCGATCACAATCTTGGCGGTGCGTAGACGGGATTCTCGTCGTCCGGGGCGTGTTCATTTCCGAACCACAGCGGGAGCCAGGAGCCGTCGGGGCGTTGCTGCTTCTCGAGAAAGCGGACCGCGCGGGAGACCCGTGCAGCGTGGCCTTTTTCAGCGGGGCATCAAGTTGCGGGAGCCAGGCGGTCCAGGCGCGCAGGGTGTGCGCGGTGAGATCGGGTGAACTGCGGTCGAAGGGCAGCGCGCCCCAGCCGCGGCAGAAGGTGGGGATACCGCCGTCGCGGTTTGCAGGCCGAGCAGCCAGGCGCACCCCCATCTGTCCGGGCGGCGCGCGTGGGCGCATCGACGGCGCCGAGATGCAGCAGGGCGAGCAGGGCGCCGGGGGTGTCGTCCGCATCGGGGACACCGCCGGGCAGATCGGTCCAGGCCCACCCGCCCGGGGCGGCGTGGGTATAGGGATGCTCCTGCCGATATTGCTGGCCGAGCAACCATTCGCGAAGGGTGAGTTGCTGCTCGGGAGTGAGCGCGCCGGGCTGATGCGCAAGCGCTTTGATGGCGAGCGTGGTGACCCAGGTGGCGAGATCGGTGTCGATCGCCCAACTGCCATCGCCTGCACGCTCGCCCGCAGGAAGCGGACGGCGCGCCGCGCCACGGGATGCTGCGCGTGGCCGGCGGAGGCCAGGGCCATGGTGACGAAACTGGTCAACGGAGTCGCCTCGAGGAAGCCGCCGTTTTCCGGCTGGATCGATTCGAGCACCCGCAAACGTACGCACCTGCGCGACTCGCGAATCCAGCGGGCCAGGGGATTGACGGACGGCGCGTGGTGATGGATTGCCTGGCCGATGGCGATGAGGGCGGGCAGCGCGTAGCTCACGACGGGCAATTGCAGCGCGCCGAAAAACTGATGCGGCAATGCCGGCCAGCTCGAAGGGCAACGCCGGCACCTGGCGCCAGCTCACGCGGCCGCAGATGGCGAGGTGCATGAGGATCGGCACGGAGAAGGTGCGGTCCTTTCCGTACGGCGCTCGATGGCGGGGCACGAGTTCCGCCATGGAGCCGGCGGCACGGGTCAGCCACGTTTCGGCGTGCGCGATGCTGCTCGTGAATTCCGTCGCCTGCGCAGCACCGCTCAGCGCGGCCCAGCAAAGCGCGGTCGTGCTGATGTTGCTGCGGCTCTTCACGGTGTCGCCCCAACCGCCGTCGGCATTTTGGTGCCGGGCCAGCCATTGGATTCCGCCGGTGATCAAGTCGCGATGTTGCTCTCGATCCACCGCACCGAGCGCGACACCGCGGTAGCTGTCGAAAGCGCGCTGCTGGAGAGTTTGCCTGTCCAGTGACCGGCGGGATTGAGTTCCGCAAGAAGCGCCTGCGTGGCCGTGGCCAGCGCGGCGTCGAACCGGGAGCGTGCGAACCGTTTCCAAACGGCTAGGCCAGCTTGTCCTGTTCCCGTTTCCTGGCGGGCAGGATCGCGCAGGCGTCCTTGCAACCGAAGATGCGGCTGAGGACGAGACGATTGCGGCTGACCTGGCGGTAGACGATTTCCGCGATGAGGATGACGCCGGGAATCCAGAGAAATAAGGCCAGCGGCACGACCAGCGGGAGCCGCAGGCTCATGAAGCGAATCGCGCGCGCACCGCGATAGATGCGGCCTTGCGGAGTCACGCAGTGGATCGCTTCCTGCAGATCTTCACGGGTGAGCTGCGGCGCGATTTCCTGGCGCGCGGATCGCTCAATGGGATCAGCGCCAGGACGCCAAACCAATCGAGCCAACTGAGCGCCTTCATCTGGAAAACGCACATCGGGCAATCGCCGTCGTAGAGGACAGTGTACTGGCTCATGCGCGCAACTTAGACGCTGAGGTGCCCGAGCGCCAGCAGGCCGTAGAAGGTGTATTCGGCATCGAGATGGTCGTCGGCCCAGTGGCCGTGGAAGCCGCCTTCAGCATTCCAGAGGGTGTCGATGAAATCGAGGCAGCGCTCGCGGACCGCCGGGGGCACTTCGCGCTCGAGGCAGGAAAGCGCGTGGAGCGCGGTGGCGGTGGAGAGCAGGTCGGGCATGGGTGCGGCGGGCATCGCAAGGAAACCGCCGTCGGGGTGCGCCTGCGCGAGGAGCCAGTCGCCGACGCTTTGATTGACCGGCACGCCGAGCTGATGAAGCAGCGTGACGGCCGCGGCGGTGGCATTCGTCGAGCCGGCTTTCAGCCCGCGCGCGTTGGCCCAGGCGCCATCCGGGGTTCGAGAAATTTGAGACACTGCACCATGCGCAGCGGCTCGGGCAGCGCGTGACCGAGATCCTGATAGGCGCCGAGCGCCACGAAGCAGCCGTAGGCGTTGCCCGCGCACCGCACCGATATCGGCATCATATCCACCATCGCGGGAGCGGTGCGTCTCCATCCGGGCCAGCACCGCTTCCGCGCGGCCCGACGGCATGTCTTCGAATCCAACCACTGCCAGCAGCGCGCCAGCGCGCTGAGATGGACGAAGTCGAGCGCCGCTCCATCGCCTAACGTGCCCAGCCAATTTTCCATTTTCCATTTCCGATCCTCCATCTCCTTCTCCATCTGCATGGCCTGCAGGCCGGCCAAGGCGAAGATAGTATAGTAAAGATCGGGCTTCCCGTCACGATCCGTGGCCCCGCCTTCGGGTGAAAATTGCCGTGTGAAAAAGGCGCGCACCAAGTCCGCCGAGTCGCCGAGCACCTTCGGCGCGACGCGCGCGATTTGCAGCATTTGCAGGCGAAGGCTCATGAGAAGGACGGGACTAGCCGACGAAGAGGAATTTAAATGTACTGCTCTGATCTCTCGCGTGGCCTAGGCGTCAGGAAACGCCTCGCGAAAAATCCGCGCGAGATCCTTTTGTCGCAGCGCCGTTCGGCGATATCGATCATGGCGCGATAGAGCAGTTGCCAGTCGAATATCGCCTTGAGATTATTCCTTTCAAGGAAAGCGAGGGCGGCGGCTACGCCGGTACGTTTGTTTCCGTCGAGAAACGCTTGTGCTTGCGCGATATGAAAGGCATACGCCGCCGCCACATCGAAGAGGTCGTTACCTCCATAGTAAAACGTGTTCTTGGGCTGCTCGACGGCGGCCTCGACTCCTCCCTGGTCGCGGATGCCGTGCAAGCCACCAAAGCGCTCAATCGAGAGAACGTGCAATGTTTGCACTTCCTCGAACGTCAGAAAAAGCGGTTCGCTCACTCGGCCAGCTTGCGAAAGAGGGGATCGTAGCGGTCGAAGAGGCGCGCCGCGATCGACTCGATCGGTTCCGATGCCGCCTCCTCGGCAGAATGGTTTTGGGTGGCATCCAATCGCGTGCGCACAAAACGCGACACCTCTCGCTGCTCTTCGAGAGGGAGCGCCTTGATTTGCTCAATGATTTCGGCGGCGGACATAGGGGAATAATACCCGCAGTGGTGCGCGGCGGCAAGCCCACAAGCCAGACGTTCCGCTTGCGGATGCTGAGTGGTGAAGAAAGGCAGAGATCAGAGGTCCTTCGCAAGCTCAGGATGACGACCTGGGGGAGGCTGGCGCCAAATGCGCTGCTCTTTCACTGACTACGAGTGGAAGACGGTGGAGTTCAGACCGTGGCGAGGGCCACGCCGGCGAGGTTCTTTTGCTCGAATTCCTTGCACCAGCCTTTGATTTCCGCGTCGTTGAAAATCTTGCCGATGACGCGGCGGAGGAGGCCCTTGAGGTTGGCGTTTTCGACGTCGCGCAGGGAGCGGATGGCTTCTTCCTTGTAGCTTTCGAGGAGGGTGCGGCAGCGTTCGTCGGCGCGCAGTTCGAGGTAGAGGGCCTCGATCTCGGCGGGCGTGGCAGTGGAGAGGCGGCGCCAGTGGGCTTCGAGGGCGAGCTTTTGGGCGGCGCGCTTTGCGGCGAGGGCTTTGTCGGCGCCGCTGGCTTCAAGCGTGGCGCGCTCGTAAGCGACGGCAAGGAGCAGGCTGGGGCGCAGGCCGGCGATGTCGTTCGTCTCGCCGCTGGCGCCGAGGTCGCTGAGATCGTCGCGGGTCTGGTAGGCGATGCCGAGGGCTTCGCTGTAGGCGGCGAGCACTTCTTCGTTGTCCTCAAACTGGCCGGCATAGACGGCGCCCAATTGGAGCGCGACGCCAAAGGCGGGGGCGGTCTTTTTGCGGAAAATGTCGATGACCTCGAGTGAAGTGAGGGGCTGCGGATGGCGGGCCCAGAGGAGTTCGGCGCCCTGGCCGCGGCAGAGTTCGCGCTGGCCTTCGGCGGCGAGGCGGAGCATGACGGCTTTTTGCTCGGCGCTGGCCTGGCAGGAGGCGAGGAGGCGGTAGCCTTCCCCGATGAGCAGGTCGCCGACATTGAGGGCGACGGCGATGCCGTGCTCTTCGTGAAGGGTGGGTTCGCCGTAGCGCTTCTCGTCGTTGTCCTCGATGTCGTCGTGGATGAGCGAGGCCTTGTGAAAGCATTCGATGGCGACGGCCACTTTGCGCAGGTCGTCGGGGATCGGGGCGCCGGGAGTGACACGGAGCGCCTGATACGCGGCCACGGTGAGGAAGGGGCGCCAGCGTTTGCCGGCGCGGCCGAGCCATTGGCGGGCGATCTTTTCCGTCTCGCCCTGCGCGGGGCCCATGATGGAGTCGAGGTTCAGCGGGGTGAACCAGAAATCGATGTCGTCGCGGAGCTGGCTGAGGTCGAGGCGGCGGGTCTGGTCGTCGCTGGTGAGGTGGATATAATCCCAGACCCAGTCGAGGTCGACGTTCGTGTCGATACAATCGTCCTGGAGCAGCGGGACGGCGACGCCGGGGATGGCCGCGGCTTCCATGTAGGGGAAGGCGCGCTCGAGCACGCTGATGCAACTGACGCCGACGATGGCCTCGATCTTGCCGGTCTGGATGAGCGACATGACGATGGCGCTGCCTTCGGCCACGAGCACGGCGTAGCCGAGCCGCTCAGCCTCGGCCTGCAAATCCTGGATGGTGCAGAGGCCGCACTGCTTGCAGAGCAGACCGAATTCATCGAAGGGCGCCGGGCAGCGATCTTCCACGCGGAGGCACTTCGGCAGGAGGAGCAGGCGGCGCTCGAAAGGGACGGCGGCGAGCTGCTCGCGCCACATCTCGTTGTTCAGCAAGACGCCGATGTAATCGCGATAGATCGGGTCGCACTGGAATTGCGCGACGAGGTTGTCCGCATGGACCTTAAGATCGTCGGCGGGCAAGGGCGGCACGGGCTTGTGTGCGGCGACATAGGCGCGCACCTGCTCGAGGATGTATTGCCGCTGGATCGGCGTCTGGGGGATGTTTTTCTTCGGGGGCCGGATTTTCTGCTGCGGAACCGGTCGCGGAAGCGTGAAGGCAATGGGAGGAGCAGCGGGCACGTGAGACATCGGGGGCAGTATCTTTCTCTCCGGCCAATCCGCAACGGGGAAGTTTGTTAGCCGTGCCAGTGTCCCTTTCTCAGATTGACGAAAAATGCGGACTGGCCCCTCCTAAAGAGAAACTTCGCCCAGATAGAGGCCTTCGGAGGCGTTGTCCTTGGGGTTGTAGTTGTCCACGTCGTAGAGGGTGATGTGAACCTTGCCGGGGCGCAGGGGGGTGAAGGCGAAGTCGAACTCGGTGACTCCTTTCGGTGCGGTTTTGGACAGCGAAGTGCCCGGCGCGGGTTTGATGGCGTCCTCGTCGCCCTCCGCGGTAATGCCCAAATATAGCACAGCGTTCTGGATACTGTTCTGGCGGCAGACGCCCCGAACATGGTAGGTTTCTCCGACGCGGAAGGTCGGCGAGCTTCCGCTGAGTTCCCGGATTTCGATGCCGTCGCCCTTCGTGAAGGGCTTCTTGTTCTTCGGAAACACGGGCATTGCGACTTGCCCGGCGGGCCGGACAACGGTCTGGAGCGGACCGTGCGCCGTGATCCTTCCCGCCCCGTCCAAAAATACTTCCACATCCTCCCCGGTCAGGGTGTTGGCGCCTGTCTGGACTTCGACTTTGCCCGTCAGGCGCACGCTGTGCTGGGCGATGTTGTAACGAATGCTGTCGGCCTTCGCCGTGTATGGGCCACCACTGAAGCGCGCATCGCCTTCGGCGATGGCGATGCCATTCTCGACGCGCGTCCGGTCGGCGGTCAGATTGACCGGTAGTTTTGTCAGCGCATCGGTGGCGACCGGTGCTGGGGTCGCGGCCGGGGTATTGCCGGCCAGGACTGCGGTTTTGGATGGCTGATTGAAAGTGAGAGTTCCCCCTTGGATCTCGATTTTCGGGTTTCCAGCGGCGGCTTTGACCGGCGGGGCGAGGACGAGGGCGTTGGGCTCGGCGCGCACCTGGAGATTGGCGAGGCTCGCGGTGTAGCGCAGCGCTTCGCTCAGTGGAATATTGGTCAGGGACACCGTGATTCTCGCGTCCGATTCCGTTCCGGGTTGTAGGACGATGTTGACCCCGGTTTTCTCCGGGTCGAACTCAATGGCTTTGGCGTGGAGAAAATCCAGCATCTCGGGCAGAGTGGCCTCCCGGGTTTCAATTTTCGGGATGATGATTTTCTCTGCTTTCTGGAGCGCCGCGCTTTCCGCGGGGGCCACGATGGGAGCCGCGCCGGGTGCCGCGGCGGATTTCGCTTCGGCGGGGGCGGCGACCGGTGGCAACTGAAGCACCAGCGCATGGGGCTCGGCGCGGAGTTCCAGGCCGGCGAGTTCGGTGACATAACGCAGCGCTTCGTCCAACGGAACATTGGTCAGTGAAATGGTGATCCGCGCGTCGGCTGGGCGCGCGCCGGCGCTGCCAATGGGGACCGAGTCGACGCCGGGAGGGAGGATAATATTCACCCCGGATTTATCGGGGTCGAGCTCGGTGGCTTTCGTGCGGAGGAAATCCAGCGCCTCGACGAGGGTGGCCTCGCGGAGCTCGACTTTCGGAATAACGATCGTTCTTGCTTTGTTGAGGGCCGCGCTGGCGGACGGCGCCAGGCTGGAAGCATTTGCCGGGGACTGCACCGGGGTGAGACCGGGAATGGGCGGGGCGCCGGGCGCGGCTAACGGCTCCAGACGATGGATCGCTTTCACCGTCCGTTCCGGCGATAGGCCACGACCTGTGGCTGCCAACGGAAATTGAGCGCCGTAATCCGGTCGAGCAACGGGAGGACGGATTTCATTTTGGCCAGGGCTTCCGGGAATTGCCTAGCCCCTTCCAGTTTCTCCGCCTGGGTGAAGATGGTGTAGGCACGGAGAGATAGTTCCTCCAACTCGCGGTCGGCGGGCGCCGCAGCACTTGGGAGAAGTTCGGCCTTGCCCGGAAATTGTTGGAGGAGGCGGGGAACGTCGGAAGCTTCGGCCTGGATTTTCCCGTGGTAATAGACGCGCACGATATAGCCGAAGTATTTGCGGTTTTCATTTTTGGCCGCCTCGGTCTCGGGCTTGGAGAGCTGATATTCGACCTTCAGTTCTTCCACGCCACCTTTGCTCCAGTTGGCGGGAGGCGCCGCCCACTGCGACTGCACGGCGGCGGTCGTCGGGAGGATTTTCTGGCCGTCGACCATATCGTAGAAGAGGACGTGCACGACGAGATCGGCAGGGTCGATTTCGGTCGCCGGCCGCGCCTTGATCGGAATGTGCAGCGTGAAATGTTTGACCGAGCCGTCTTCGGCTTCGCTTTGAGAGCGGATGGGCAACAGGCCCAGCGTGGCCCCGTCGGCGATGCCGTCAACGGCCTTTTCCGGGGCAGGCGCCGCGCTGGCCGCCGGGGTCGTGGGAGCCGCTTGCCGCGGGGCGATTTGCGCCAGGGCGCTGGCCCCGATGAAGGCCACCATGCCGAGCGCCCCGACCACCGCCGCCGGGCGCCCCGCCGGGCGGCGGTTGCGCGTCCCGTCGACGATGGCGATCACGCGGCCTTCCAGCGTGGACGGCCGCGCCATGGCGACCGCGGCGCGCCATCCGGCGCCCGAGCCGAGCGAAGCGCGGGCCGTTTCCACGAGCAGGGCGGCATAATCCGCCGGCGGCGTGCCCGCGCGGAGGACGAGATCGTCGCAGGCTTGTTCCTGCGCCAGGCGCAGGCGGCGGACGGAGAGCCAGACGAGGGGGTTTGGCCAGTAAAGCGCACAGGCGAGCAAGGCCACCCAGCGGGCGAGGTAATCGCGCCGGGCAACATGGGCGAATTCATGACGCAAGGCGGCGAGGAGGCGTTCCTCCGCCCACTCCTCCTCGGCGGCCGCCGGAAGCAACACGACAGGACGCCAGAAACCCCACGTGCAAGGCACGCTCACGGCCGTTGCCAGGCGAATGGCGCACGGAGTGCGCAGGTTCATCTCCTTCGCGGCCTGCCCGGCTAGGGTCGTGAGGCACGCACTGGAGCCGATCACGCTGCGTCGCTCGAGCCAGGCGATTTGCAGGCTACCCAAAAGGCGGAAACCCACGATTGCCATCGTGCCGGCCAGCCAGGCGATGAGGGCCAGGTGGCTCGGCGCGGGTAGATGAAACTTTTTGACCGGCGGAACCGGGGCAGCAGCGATGGGAGACGACACGAGGACGATCTCCGACATCGCGGGCAGGACGGTGACCACCGGCGCCGCGGGCGAGCCAGGCAGGTGCCAGCGTGGGGGGATTGATTTCGTCAGCGGGAGCAACAGCAACGCGGCGAAGACTGCCAGCCAGAGGCTGTGCCGTTGCGCGGCGGAGGAGCGGCGCGCGCCCGCCGTCAGGGCAGCGGCGCCGACCAGGAGCAGCGCGCTTTTGGCGAGCAACTCGAGCAGTGCTGGGAGGAGCAGGGCGTGGTTCATGGCGGTTACCGGTTTTTCTTTTTGGCGGCGGCGACGATGGCTTCGAGGCGCTGGAGTTCCTCGGCGGAGAGCTTCCCTTCCTCGGCATCGACGAGCGCGGCGACGGCGCTGGAAAGCGAGCCATCGAAGAAGGTCTGAACCACGCGCCGGAGGGCGGAGCGGCTGGCTTTGCCGCGCGCCTCGGTGGGCAGGTAGATGTAGCGGGCGCCGTCCTCGCGATGTTTGAGGTGGCCTTTTTCCTCGAGGATGCGCAGGAGGGCGCGCACGGCGGAATAGCTGGGAGCATCGGGCAGGGCTTCGTGGACTTCCGCGGCGGCCGCTTCGCCCCGGGTGAAGACGATGTCCATGATTTGCCGCTCGCGCCGGCTGAGATGGTGGCTGGATCGGTCAGGCATGCTAAAAAATTAGCATGCGGCTTCCGCCCGCCAAGGAAAATGTGCTAAAAAATTAGCATGCGATCGCGCGGACAAAGAAAACCGGCACCCAGTTGCCCGGGTGCCGGTGAAGGTGTTGCGCTTGGGCGAAAAGGGATTAGTTCGCTTTCTTCTCCGCGCCCTTGGCGGGAGTGGCGTCCGGCTTTTTCTCGGTCTTGGGGCCGAACTTGGTGATCTTCAGCACTTCGTACTCGGTGTCGCTCTTCTTCAAGCGCAGACCGCTCACCCAGTCGCCCGCCTTGATGTCCTCAAACTTCGCTTCGGCCTTGCCGTTTTTCACCTCGGTCTTGTCGGTGAGCACGAATTTCACTTCCTTGCCGTCCTTGTTCTTGTGCGTGAAAGATTTTCCGGCGGTGTCGATGGTGGTGACCTCCGAATAGAGCGGGATCGGCTTGGCGGCGGCGGGAGTGGCGGCGGGAGCCGGGGTGGTGGCGGGAGTCGCCGCGGGTTTGGTTTCCTTTTTCGCGGCGTAGGCGCCGGCGGGCAGGCCGACGACGAACGCGGTGAGAGCGAGAATACTGAGCAGTTTCTTCATTGGGTTACCTTGGAGGGTTGATGGATGATGTAATGGAATCGCGAGGGGCCACGCAGCGCAATTAGCCACGCTTGCCGATGGCATCGCTAGGAAAAGTTCTGTTTGTCGTCAAGCCGCAAATCCCGGCGTGACGCCGCCGGGCGAAATGTTTAATTGCCCGCCCATGCGCGCCGTCATCCAGAGAGTGAGTTCCGCCTTCGTGACCATCGAAGGTGAAGTCGCGGGCCGGATCGATGCCGGGCTGCTCGTTTTGCTGGGAATCGAGGAGGCGGATACCGCGGAGGATAGCGAGTGGCTGGCCGGCAAGATCGTGAATCTGCGCCTCTTCGCGGACGAAACGGGGGCGATGAACCGCAGTGTGCTGGAGAGCGGCGGCGGCCTCCTGGTCATCAGCCAGTTCACGCTTTTCGCGAGTACGAAAAAGGGCACCCGGCCGAGCTGGCACCGCGCGGCGAAGCCGGCGGTGGCGATCCCGCTGTACGAGGCAACGATCGCGAAGCTTACGGCGGTGCTGGGCCGCCCGGTGGCCACGGGGCGCTTCGGCGCGATGATGCAGGTGTCGCTGGTCAACGAGGGGCCGGTGACGCTGCTGCTCGATACGAAGGCCCGCGAGTAACACGCCGCTTTCTTCCGGCCAATTTTCCGGCAGATTGGGGGTAGTCCCTCACGTCCCCCCCTTTTCGCCATGCCTACTCCCACCCGCCGCACCTTCCTGCAAACCGCCGGTCTCGTCGCCGGCGCCGCTGTCCTGCCCCGCCAGGCTGCCGCCGCCGAGTCGCGCCCGGACTGGCCGGCGATCGAGACCGATGTGCTCGTGTGCGGGGGCGGTTGCGCCGGTCTCGCCGCCGCGCTTTCCGCGGCGCGCAACGGAGCGACGACGGTGCTTATCGAACGTGCGGGCTTTGCCGGCGGCATCATCACGGCGGTGGGCTTGCCCTTTTTCGATGGCATCGCGGACATCAAGGACGGCCGCGTCGTGGTGCGCGGCGTCGGGCTGGAACTGCTTTCCAAATCCGGCGTGTGCGAGGCAAATGTGACGCATTTGAAAACGCACAATCCCACGATCCGCAACGTGGAGGCGTTCAAGATTCTCGCGGACAAATTGCTCACCGCGGAGAAGGAGAAGCTGCGCGTGCTGTATCACTCCTCGGCCTGTGGCGTGGAGATGGATGGGCAGCGCATCGCGGCGGTGCTGGTGGCCAACAAGGCGGGCCTCACGCGCATCCGGGCGAAACAGGTGATCGATTGCACGGGCGATGCAGACGTCGCGGCGTGGGCCGGCGCGCCGACGGACAAGGGCGCCGAATTGCAACCGCTGACGCTGCACTTCCGCATCGGCAACGTGAAGAAGACGCCCGATCTCTCGAAGAATTGCCGCGCCGCGCTGGAGAAGGCGCACGAGCGCGGCGAACTGCCGATGTACTACGGGCCCGGCGTGATGTTCATGTTCGCGCAGGACGAGATCTATGTGCATGGCGTGCGCGTGCCGGCGGATGCGAGCGATCCGATGGAGCTGACGCGCGCGGAGATGCAGGGCCGCTCGGATGCCTGGGCGATGTTCGAGGCGTGGAAGCGGGATGTGCCGGGGTTTGAGGATTCGTATTTCATTACCAGCGGACCATTCATCGGCGTGCGCGAGACGCGCCGCATCGTGGGCCAGCACGTGCTCGCGGAGGATGAGATCATGGCGACGAAATCCTTCGACGATGCGATCGCCACGGGGTGCTGGTACCTCGACGTGCATCCCAACAAGATCACCACCGGCAGCGCGAATGCCGTGCCGAAACAGCAGCCGGCGCCCTACGATATTCCGTATCGTTCGCTCGTGCCGAAGAACGTCGACAACCTGCTGGTCGCGGGACGTTGCCACTCGACCACGCGACTGGCGCAAAGCTCCACGCGCGTGACGGTGACGGCGATGGCGCTGGGGGAAGCGGCAGCTGTGGCGGCGGCGCTCGCCGTGCAAGGCGGGACCAGTCCCGCGAAGCTGGATGGCGGCGATGTGCGCAAGAGGCTGCGCACGCAGAATGCCGGGCCGGTGCAGGATTTCGTGTAGAGGCTTCCTCTTCATTGATCATCCCAAGGCTCGCGCCAGACATTTACACTTCCTTAACAATTTCGCAGCACCGCATCACTACGGCGGTGGCGTTGATCATGTGATTGGGGAGCCACCGCGTTTCCCGTGCCTCGCGAAACAACCCTCAAAACAAACACATGATCCGAAACAAACGTTTCCTCACGCTCGCCCTGGCGCTTTCCACCGGCGTGGCCCTCGCGCAACCTCCCGCAGGCCAGGGCGGGCACAACCCGCCGCCACCACCTCCCGGTCAGCCTGGCCCGCAGGGTGAACATCATCCGCCGGCGCCGCCGATCGTCGCGGCGCTCGACACGGACCACGATGGCATCATCTCCGCCGATGAAATCGAAAATGCTCCCGAGTCGTTGAAGAAGCTGGATAAGAATCACGACGGCAAGCTCACGCCAGACGAGTTGCGGCCCCCCGCACCCGAACGGTCGGGGCCCCGGTGGCCAGGGTGGCGATGGTCCGCACAAGCGTCCCAACGGTGGCAACCAGGATGCCACCCCGCCCCCGCGCCGGATGGCGCCCCCCCCTCCTCCTCAAGATGGACTGGGCAAACGTCCGGCGCCTCCGCTCATCGCGGCGCTCGATACGGATGGGGACGGAACCATCTCCGCCGATGAAATCGCCAACGCCGCGGCTTCGCTCAAGAAGCTGGACAAGAACGGCGACGGAAAATTGACCCCCGACGAGTATCACCCGCCCCACCCGCATGGCGATGGCCAGCAGGGTGGTGCACCGAAGCCGCCGAAAGACGGCAACTGAGGCGCGGCCCTCAGGCCGAGGAAGCCTTCGCGCCCGGAGCGCCAGGAACCATTAACGAGAGCCAGGTGGTGCACCCGCGCCACCTGGCTTTTGGTTTTTAGAGCAGTTCAAATGGCGCGGTAGCTTCTGCCAATGCTTAACGCAGAGGACGCGGAGAACGCAGAGGCCCGCGGAGGAGAATCTCTTTTCTCTCCGCGGCCCGTTCTCTGGAAGAATAGCACTCATCCCCGAGGATTTTCGGCCCGCGAATCACGCCAATGACACGAATGGGATGATTCGGGTGATTGGCGTGCTTCGCGGCCCACCGTCCTTTCGCGGGGACAGCCTTTCGTGCCTTTCGTGGACCCCTCTGGCTGCGGCTCTGCCACACTGTGCGCTCGGCGCTCAATCCCGCCCTCATTTACCAGGCAGCTCTTGTTTATTTGCACCGCTCTCTTCTTCCGCGAAATGGATGGCGCGGATGCGCACCGTGCCGCCGGCTTGGTCGGCGGGGTCGAAACGGAGTTGCGAGATCGCGCCGCGATAAGCGGCAGAGGCGACCAAGCGGAGACGGTATTCGTGGAAAGCGCCGTCGGAATTTCCCTGGAAGCGAACCGAGCGCGCTTCTGCGAATCCCGGCTGATCGAGAGCGGACCAAAAGACTTGCGCGTGCGGGGCGGCGACGTTTTCAAACGCCGCTTCGATGACCAATACGGGAGCCGCCTCGGCTGGAAGCACAAAGCGCGGGCTGACTATCGCCGGGTCGTCTTGCGTGAGCTGGACGGCGAGCGCGTCGCGGATGGGCCAGCCGGTATCGGTGGCGCGTTCGTAGTGCCAGCCCTGGCGGTCGCTGGTGAAGCGCCAGGCGGGAGCGGCGGGGCGCGGCTGGCGGTAGGCATGCGCGCGGATTTCTTCCACGGTGCCGAGCACGAGGTCGTAGCGATATTCGTGCGTGATATCGTGATCGAGAATCTCGATCCGTTCGGGAGCGAGATAGCCGCACGGATTGTCCTTCGGGCCGCCCGCGCCGGGCCGGCCATTGAAGCCGCCGATGAAACGCACACAGCCCGGATTCCACACGCCGAGGCCATTACCGGCCTCATCCACGAGCGCGCTCCAGTTTTTCCGTCGCGTTCCATGAATCCCAGTGCGGCGGCGGCCTGGCCTCGAGCTGGGTCGTCGCGTCATGCGCGAAAGGCCTGGCGCCGGTGTAGCTGATGATGCGATGCCACGGGCCATTCGTGTAGACGGCGGGCAGCTCCTGCGTGCGCGCCGGGTAGAGCGTGCGATCGCTGCGCGCATTGACCAGGCGGCAGCGGGCGTGGACGACCGGGCCCTCCAACTCGAGCCAGCTTTCGAAAGTGCACTCCCCGGGCACGTCCTCGAGCGGCCATTGCATGGGGATGCATTTCACGTAGAGCGAATGGCCGTCGTTGCGCTGCTCGAGCAGGCGCGAGCGATGACCGTAGGCGTCGCCCACCTGGATGGGATTCCAGCCGAGTCCTTCCCAATATTTGGCCGGATGTTTCGCCCCGGAAATGAAAGGCACCGGCCCGGCGTAATACGACATCTGCACCTGCCGTCCCCAGTCGTAGCTATTGATGAGATTCGTGGTGTCGCCCGAGCGCGAAAGCCAGGTGATGGCCCCGCCGATTTCCAAGTCCACGCCGAGGCGGATGACGCCGTCATCCAGCCAGCTCATTTGCGGCTCGGGGCGGTCGGCCAGCGCGCGCCCGGTGGGGGGGCTTCCCAGCAAGACCGCGAGAAGCAGGGAGAGACCGGCGCGAGGGGAAGGCTTTGTTTTCATCCGTCGCGGCGTCATGGGGGAAAAGACGCGTGAAGTCAAACGCGCAACCGACGTGGCGTTGCGGTGTGCGGCCAAGGTGAACGGGGACGCGATCCATTTTGGCGTCGTCACTCCCCGGCGATTACGGCATGGAGAGAACTTGTGAAACCCACTTTTGGACAGGTTTTTGCCTTCAGCTTCGTGGGCTTGATCGTGATTCTCGCGCTGCTCTTCCGGCTGGTTTCCGCCAACTCGCGCGAGACGATCACCCAAAGTTCCGAGCGCATCCGCGACCAGGCCAGCAGCGCGATCGCGGAGCGGATCACGCGCTTTTTGGACGAAGCGCCGCAGTCCGCGCGGCAGTTTCAGCGGCAGGTGGAGCAAGGGCTCGTCGATGCGCACGATCCGCGGGCGATCGAGCCGGCGCTGTTTGCGTTGTTGCTGGCCAATAGCGACCTGAGCGAGCTGACACTGACCTATGGCGAGGAGCAGGGGTTTGATGACGACGGGTACGTCCGGCTGGCTCCGCAATCACGCGGGCAGTGGAGTTTGATCCGCGTCATCGAACCCGGCGGCACAGAGCAATTGTGGAGCCGTCACGTGTATCAGGAAGGCGGCCTGTTCGTAGCGGACCGGCGCAAGGTGGGTGCGGCATCGCAATTTGTCTCCGCGCCATGGACACGTGAATCGGGCGGTCATTTTCCCGACCCGACGGCGCACGCGACCTTCACGACCCCGGCGCGCCGGGATTTCGGGCGGCGCGCGGTGTGGAGCGACCTGCACTGGTCGCAGCTCGACGCCGATCTGCCGGAGGAGCAACGGCGCGTGGAGGCGAGTGTCCAGCAAGCGATCGCGGATGCGCAGGGGCGTTTCATCGGCGTGCTGCGCGCGGGCCTCTCGACCCGGCAACTCGACGAGAAAGTTCGGGAGCCTCTCGTGGCCAAAGGCATGAAGGATCCGCACCGCACCTTTATCTGCGATGCGGAGGGACGATTGATCACCCGCCTGGCGCCCACGGACCGGCTGGTGGAATTGGCGGATGACTTGCGCATCGCGCCGGGCAGCATGCCGCCGGAAATCGCCGCGGCGCTGGCCAGCCCCATCCTGCGTGCGGCGGTCGAAGGAGAGACCAGTGCGGCGGGTGAATTTCGGGCCAATGGGGAGGAGTATTTCGCGACGTTTCGGGCGTTGCCGCAACCGCAGACGCAGGATTGGGTGATCGGCATCGTGGTGCCGCGAGGATACTATTTTGGGCAATTGGTGGCGATGCGCCAGCGGCTGCTGGCAATCTTGATGGGAATCATGGTTCTGCTCGTGGCCGCGGGCGGCTTGATTCTGCACGGCGTGCGACGGGCGCAGGCGCAGATCACCCGCGAGAGCCTGAAGATGAATGCTTTCGATTTCACCCCGGCGCAGCCGAACTCGCCGTTCCGGGATGTGACCGACGTGCTGGAGAGCCAGGAGAAAGCCAAGGCCGCGATGCGGGCGATGAGCAAGTACGTGCCGATCGACCTCGTGCGGCGGCTCTATAGCGAAAAGAGCGAGCCGACGCTCGGAGCCGAACTCATCGAGGTCACGCTGATGTTCAGCGATATCCAGGACTTCACCACGCTCTGTGAAGAGCTGACGCCGAATGAACTCGCGGATGCGCTCGGGCGCTACCTCGAGGTGATGGCCGGCATCATTCAGCGCGAAGCGCATGGGACGATCGACAAATTCATCGGCGACGCGATCATGACTTTTTGGAATGCACCCGAGCCGGTGGCCGATCACGCGCGGATCGCCTGCGGGGCGGCGCTGCGTTGCCGGGCGGCGGGCGCGGCCCTGGCGCAATCGCCGGATTGGGGTGCCTGGCCGGCGTTTGGCACACGGTTCGGATTGCACTGCGCGCCGGCGCTCATCGGCCACTTCGGCGCGCGCGATCGGATGAACTACACCGCGATGGGCGATGCGGTGAACCTGGCCTCCCGGCTCGAAGGGCTGAACAAGCAATACGGCACGACCATTATCGCGAGCGAAACCATCGTGAAGGCCTGCGGCGAGGATTTTGTCTTTCGCCTGCTGGATAAGGTGGCGGTGAAAGGCAAAAGCCAGGCGATCCGGATTTACGAATTGCTGGGACGGAAGGGCGAGGCTGTGGAGCGCCGCGCCATCGTGACGGCGTATGAGCAGGCGTTCGCTGCGTATGGCGCGCGGGAATTTGCCCGCGCGATCGATATTCTCCGGCAACAGCCGGAAGATGCTCCCAGTGCGAAGCTCCTCGAACGTTGTCGTGCCTTTCTGGCGGATCCACCTCCGCCGGGCTGGGACGGCATTTATGTATCGACGATGAAATAATTTCGCCGCCTCACTCGTTGAGGTGGGCAACTATCCATGAGCAATTCCAAAAAACGTGTCCTGATCCTTGGTGGCGGTTTCGGCGGAGTGTATGTTGCCGTCCATCTGGGGAAGCTGTTCTCCCCGCAGGAATTGGCGGAGATCGAAGTCGTGCTGGTGAGCCGCGAGAACTACATGGTGTTCCAGCCGTTGCTGCCGGAAGTGATCTCGGGCTCGGTCGAGTTGAACCATGTGATCACGCCGATCCGCCGCATGGCGCCCAAGGCCCATCTGCACACGCGCGAGGTCGAGTCGATCGATCCGCAGCAGCGCGAGGTGACGTTGAGCCCGGGCGTCGATCGCCTGCCGCTGACCCTGAACTACGATCACCTCGTGATCGCGATGGGCACGCAACTGGACTACTCGAAGATCCCCGGCATGCGGGAGCACGCGCATCCCTTCAAGTACCTGGGCGACGTGCTCTACTTGCGCAATCAGCTCGTCCACGTGCTCGAAGCGGCGGAGGTGGAGCCCGATCCGGAGTTGCGGCGGCGCCTGCTGACTTTCGTCGTCGCGGGCGGAGGCTTCTCCGGCGTGGAATGCATCGCGGAGATGAACGACTTTTTGCGCGAGGCGATTCAGGCCTATCACACGATTTCGGAAAGCGACCTCCGCATCGTGCTGCTCCAGCGCGCAGACCGCATCCTGCCGGAACTCACGGAATCGCTTGCGGCCTTCGCGCACAAATTGCTGGTCAAGCGCGGCGTCGAGATCCGAATCGGCGCGGGGCTGAAAGCGGTGAGTGCGGATGCCGCGGTGATCGAAGACAAGAAAACGGGCGCGGAGGAAACGATCGGCACGCGGACCACGATCGCCACCATCCCGGCGGGCCCGCATGCGCTGATCTCCTCCCTGCCGTTCCAGCAGGACAAAGGGCGCATCCTGGTCGATCGGCACACCGGGGTGCCCGATTTTCCCGGCGTCTGGGCGCTCGGCGATTGCGCGGCGATCCAGCAGGTGGATGGACAGACCTCGCCGCCGACGGCGCAACACGCGCTCCGCCAGGCGCGGACTTGCGCGGAGAACATCGTCGCGTCGTTTCGGAATCAGCCGAAGAAGGTTTTCAAGTTCACCGGGCTGGGCAAGCTCGGCTCGCTGGGCCGCCGCTCGGCGGTGGCGGAAGTCTTCGGCATCCAGCTCAAGGGACTGATCGCCTGGCTGTTTTGGCGCGGAGTTTATGTGACGAAATTCCCCGGGTTCGACGGGCAACTGCGCTTGATTGCCGATTGGATCCTGGATGTGTTCCTGCCCCGCGACATCACGCAATTGCGGCTCTTTCACGAGGAAGCCGTGCATCGCGAACACTTCGAAGCCGGCGAGACGGTGTTCGCCACGGGCGATTTCGGGGACAAGGTGTATTTCATCGTGAAAGGCGAAGCGACCGTCGAACGGGAAGGCGTGACCGTGGCGGAACTGAAGAATGGCGATGTCTTCGGCGAAGTGGCGTTGATTTCCAATCACCCGCGCGGCGCCACGGTGCGGGCCGTGACGGCGGTGGATGTGGTGGTGGTGTCGCGCGAGGCGTTCAAGGAATTGCTGGGCTGCCTGCCAGGCATGAACGACACGATGCAGGAAATCATGCGGGTGCGCCTGGGGCGCGCGCTCGATCTGCTCGAAGAGATGCACCAGCCGGTGCCCGCGCCGGGCACCCAGCGACAGCGCCCCCCAACACCGTCATCCTGAGCTTGCGAAGGACCTCTGACTTTGCTCCGGCATCTGACGCGTTGCTCGCACCGCAAGCGTCCCGTTATCTTCTGCCGCACGGGTGAGGAAAGGCAGAAATCAGAGGTCCTTCGCAAGCTCAGGATGACGGGGTTTGGGGGCGCTGTCGCCGGGTGCCAGGCGCGGTCTGTTTTTCGTGCCTTTTCGTGTCTTTCGTGGACCCAACCCGAAAGCCCTAACGTTTGCTCAACTCCGGCTCCGGCGCAGGCGCTCCGGCGGCGATGAGCTCGCGCGTTTTGCGTTGTACGGTGCTGTCGTGATCGGCCTGGGTATAGGCGTTGAAGTCGTTGAACCAATACTTCTTCGCCCAGCGATACATCCAGTGCTGCTCGGGGATTTCCTCGCCGGGCAGCCATTGGGAAAAGCGCGGTGTCATGCCTTCGAGCTCCGCCATGGCGGTGCCGCGCATGGTGGTGTCGCGCGCGCCGTGCTTGACGACCAGATCCTTGACCAGGTCCGGCCGCTCGAGGACTACGCAACCGCGCGTGTGCTGCGCGCTGAGCTCGCGGAAGTCGCGCAGGAATTCCGAGTCGCGCATGGTGGCGTAGATGCCGCGCGGGTCGCGGATATTCTCCGTGGCGAACTGGATGATCGGGCAGGGCTCGATGTCGCCGCGCGGGTTCACGTGATGCGAGATGCCGGTGCTCATCGGGCAGAGCGCGCGGCCTTCGCCATCGTAGTAGGCATCGATGATGGCGATGGGCACCTTTGCGCGCATCTCGACCACGAACCGCCGCACGCGCACGAGCTGCGCGGGCGTGAGGGCGAGCTGCGGATTCATCTTCGGGCCGACGGGACGGTAGGTGTGAAACCAGCAGTAATGCACGCCGCGCGCGATCAGTTCACGGAGCCACGACTCGGTGCAGAGGTCGTCGATATTCGTCTGGCACACGCTCGTGGCGACGCCGGTGAGGATGCGCTCGCGCAGGCACGCCTCGAGGCCGCGCATGGTCTTGCTGAGGACGTCCTTCTTGCCACGGCGCTCGTCGCTCACGATCTCACGCCCCTCGATGGAAATGAGCGGCGTCGCGTTGCCGATCTGGCGCAGGCGCTTGGCGACTTTGTCCGTGATGAACTGGCCGTTGGTGAAGACCTGGAAATAGGCGTCGGGATGCGCGGCGAGCAGGTCGAGCAACTCCGGGTGCATAAAGGGCTCGCCGCCGAGGATGCCGAAGAAGGCATTCCCGTGGGCCTTGGCGTCGTTGATCGTGCGATTCAGCGTGTCCAGGTCGATGGCCTGGCGCTCGGCCTCCACGTCCACCCAGCAGCCCTGGCAGCGCAGGTTGCAGGAGTTGATGATCGAGAGGTAGAGGAACGGCGGGAAGAATTCGCCGCGCTGGATGCGATGCTTGAAACGCTCCACCGAGAGCATCCCCTTGATGCCAAAGTTCCACATGAATTTCCCGAGCAACCGCGGATCGGTCGTGCGGAGGATGCGAAGGGCGAGGGTTGGGAACATGGCGGACTGAAAGGGTGCCGCATCCCGGCGCATTGGCAAAAGGAATTGTGCGGTGGCGCCGCGCCGATGTGCATCGCCTTCAATCGCATTCCCGATCTCGACACGCACCCGTTCTTTCACGACCGAAGACACCAGCCGAAACGCAGAGGGCGCAGAGGAAATGGAGAGGCGGAAGAGGAAGCAGCCCGCCTTCCCGCTCTCCGATTTCTCCGCGGCCTCTGCGTTGAAAATGGTTTTAACCGTCCTATTTCTCCACGTCCGTGCGAAAGGGCGACGCGGGCAAGCCTGCGCCGTTGTAGAGATTCACGTCGGGGACTCTCGCCCAGCCATAACGCACGGCGACGGGCTTGGTGACCGAGTCGGCGGAGACGGTGACGATGTCGCCTTTGATCTCGGCCTTGGCTGGCACGAAATTCTTGTCCTCACCCGCGATGGTGAAGCCCTTCAAATCGCCGTCCTTCGCCATGAGCCCGGCGGCGTGCTGGAACTTCAGCGCGGCCTTGTTGCCGTCGACCTGCAGCGAGTCGAAGGTCGGGCCGGAATACTCGATTTTTTCCCCATAAGCCAGCGCGCGCGCGGCGAGGGAGAGGCGCAGGCCGACGGGTTCCTTGTGCTTGGGGTGAATGTTCGTCGGCTCGCCGAAGTCGGTGATCACCGCGATGGCCGTGTGCGGCACGTTCTGCGAGGTGAGAAGCTGCGCCTCACGCAGCTCCGGCGTCTGGCCGATATGGGGCGCGATTTGCACGAAGAAGAAGGGAAAATCGCCTTCGCCCCACGCTTTGCGCCAGTCGGCGATCATCGTGGGGAACAGCGTGCGATATTGTTTCCCGCGCTGGCTGTTGGCTTCGCCCTGATACCAGATGGCGCCGCGAATGCCGTAGGGCTGCAGCGGCGCGATCATGGCGTTGTAAAGCCCGGAGGGGCGCCGCTTGTTTTTGGTCGGGTCTTCCGGCGCCACGGGTTTGCGCGGCGGAGGATTGCCCGCGGCTTTCGCTTTTTCGACATTGGCCTGCCAGGCCGCCAGGAGCCTGGCCTCATTTTTCTGGAAGTTCGCGACCGCGGTTGGCCAAAGCTGGATGGCCGAAGCCTGGGCTGCGAAGATGTCCTTCAAATCCGGATTGGCGGTGAGCGCCTCGTGGCTGGTCCAGGCCTCCGCCGGGGTGCCGCCGACCGAGCTGCTGAGCATCCCCACGGGAACCTGCAGCGTCTTGCGCAGTTCGCGGGCAAAGTAATAGCCGACCGCGGAAAATAGCGGAGAGGTGCCGGGACTCGCGCTGACCCATCTTCCGCCCACGGTGTCGAGCGGCGTATCGCTGGCGTTGGCCCCGACGGTGAAGAAGCGCAACTGCGGGTCCGTCGACGCGGCCGCCGCCGCCTCGGCATTGATGTCGCCCTTGAGGGTGAAGGCCATGTTCGATTGCCCGGAGTTCACCCACACTTCCCCCACGGCGACGTCGTTCACGGTCAGGGTATTCGTGCCCTTTACGGTCAGGGTCAGGCTCTCCGCGGCTTTCGTCGCGGGCAGCGAGACTTTCCATTTGCCGTCGGCGCCGGCCTTGGTCTTCTGCGGATCGCCGTTGAGCGTCACGGTCACTTCTTCGCCGGGATCGGCGGTGCCCCAGACCGGAATCGGCATGCCCCGCTGCAGCACGGCATGATCCGAAAAAAGCGCGGGCAGCTTGACGGCGGCCTCGGCGTGTCGGGCAGCGGCGATGCTGAGGGCGAGGGCGAGAACAGAGGCGAACTTGGGAGTTTTCATGGGAGGGAGGGCAAAAAGCGAACGGGGGCGTGACCGCGAAAGGGCGTGATGATTGGAACCGATGGCAGGGTGTGCGCTCGCAACCCCGGAAACCCGGCCGGGTTTCGCGCCAACGTTGGAAAATTCGAGGCCTTCATTTTTGGCCCAGTCTTTCCATCTCCGCCGTCTCACGTCATGATCTCCCGCGCGACTTTGCCCGGGACGTCGGTGAGGCGGAAGTCGCGGCCGGCGTAACGATAGGTGAGCGAGAGGCTCCGCAGGTGCAGGATCGTGGCGTGGAGAGCGTGGGCATCGACGGCGCCGTCGACGGTGTGCTCGCCGAGTGCGTCAGTGGCCTCGTAACGCAGGCCGCCTTTTGAGCTTGCGGAGGATGACGGACTGGGGACGCGCCACAAAAGCGCTCCGGTTATTTGGGCAAGGCGAAGGCCATCCAGGCGTCGCCGGTGGCCCCGCCGAGCTTGCCGCCGCCGGTGACCGGGACGACGATGAATTGGCGGCCATCGGCTTCGTAGCTGGCGGCAGGCGCGGTGGAGTGCAGCGGGAGCTGGAAGCTCCAGAGTTCGTTGCCATTGTCGGAGTCGAAGGCGCGGAGCTTTTGGTCGCGGGTGCCGCCGGCGATGACGAGGCCGCTGGCGGTGACCATGCAGCCGCCAAAGTTTTCCTGGCCGGTTTTCGGCACACCTTTGGCCGCCAGCTCGGGGTATTCGCCGAAGGGGACTTTCCACGCGATTTTGCCGGTGTTGAGATCGAGGCAGGTGAGTGTGCCCCAGGGCGGCTGGCAGCCTGGGTAACCCTCGTGATCGACGAGACGGTTCCAGCCGCCGAAGGTCCATTTTACCGGCGCGTTCGGATCGACGGGCGGGATATCGCCGCGCCCCACGGCCAGCCGATCAGGGCTTCGGCGGTCGCATTGATAAAGGCGATACGCCCCTCGGGGTCCGTGGCGATCACCCCATCGCCAATGCTGCGCAGCGTGGCGTCCCAGCCAGCGTTCCATTTTCCGCACCCGCGATTCGGCTTGATAGCGATAGAGCGCCATCTGCACGGCGGCGCGCAACTCGCGCTCGTCGAAGGGTTTCAGCACGTAGCCGAAGGGCTCGGTGAGACCGGCGCGGTGCAGTGTGGCGTCATCCGCGTGCGCGGTCAGAAATACCAGCGGCACATCCAGGATCTGGCGCAAAGCGGCCGCCGTTTCGATCCCGTCGAGTTCTCCGCGGAGATGGATGTCCATCAAGACCAGATCGATCTTCACCACGCGGGCGTGATTGAGGGCATCTCCGCCATTGTCCACCACGCACGAGACCTCGTATCCGAGCCGGGTCAGCCGTTCCTCGAGATCGAGGGCGACCAGGGCTTCGTCTTCGACGACCAGCACCCGCACGCGCGGTGGCGGGATGGGGACGGCAGTTTTGGGAGAGGAAGACATGAGGGAAACGCGGCTGTCCTACATGGGGAACACCAGCCGCATCGTGCTGCCGGTCGCGGACGAATCAAGCGAAAGCCTGGCCCGCAACTGGCGCGACAAGGCATTGATCAACCGCAGGCCGAGCGTGGTTGCTTTCGCGGGGGCCAGGCCGGCCGGCAGGCCGACGCCGTCATCGGCCACCGCCAGGGAGACTTCGCCATTGTCCACGTCGCGCGCGAGACTGACGGTGATGATGCCTCCCACGCGACCGGCGAAAGCGTGTTATAAGCATTCGTGATGAATTCCGCGGTGATAAGACCGAGCGGGATGGCAATGTTCGAGATTCACCTCTACAGGTTCGCACTGCAAGCGTAGCTGGATGCGCGAAGCGGCATCGGACTGCCCACGGATGATCAGCTCCGTCAGCTCTCGAAGGTGCTCGGAGAAATCGATGGTGGCCAGATTGAGCGAGCGGTAGAGCCGGTCGTGCACCAGGGCCATGGCGTGAATCCGCGTCTGGCATTCTTGAAGATCGCGACGTCCAACGGATCGCGCAGGTAACCCGATTGGAGCTGCAGCAGGCTCGTAATGACCTGGAGGTTGTTCTTCACCCGGTGGTGAATTTCGCGCAGCAGAACCTCCTTCTCCTCCAGCGACGCCTGCACCCGCTCCTCCGCCTCGTGGCGCTCGGTGATGTCCTTGATTTGCGAGACGAAATTGATGGGCTGATTGGCCGCATCCCGCAGGAGGGTCACGGCGAGCAAGACCCAAACCACGCGGCCGTCCTTGCGGATGTAGCGCTTTTCCATCTGGTAGTGCTCGCTTTGTCCCATCAGCAGTGAACGGACCGACGCCAGATCCGCCTCGAGATCCTCGGGATGGGTGATGTCCTGAAAGGTGCCGGCGAGCAGTTCCTTCTCGGTGTAGCCGACGAGTTCGCAAAGGGCCGCATTCACGCGAATCCAACGGCCTTCGAGGCTGACCACCGCCATGCCGACGGCGGGAGTTTTTCGAAGGCACCCCGGAAACGCTCCTCGCTCTCGCGCAAGCGCGCGTCCGCTTCGCGACGGGCCGTGATTTCCTGGGTCATCGCGATTCTCCGACCACCTTCCCGTCATTGTCGCAGACCGGGACCTTGTCCGTCTGCATCCACCTGGCCGTGCCGTCCGGGCCGTGAATGGTCTCGACGATTCCCAGTTCGGGCACTCCCGACCGGATGACTTTCAAATCGTCCACATAGAACGCGGGCCGCATCGAGCGGTAGATTTCGGTACAATGCCGGCCTTCGATCTCTTCGACCGGTTTTCCCACCGACTGGGCCAGCCGCTGATTGACCCGCAGGAGACGGTTGTCGGTATCCTTGAAACAAATCATCGCCGGCGCCAGATCGAACAGGACGCGCAATTCGATCTGTTGCCGCCGCAGGTCGTCCTCAATCCGGCTCCGATCGGCAACCTCCTGCTGCAGGGCCGCATTGGCCCTGGCGCAGGATGGCGGGATTCGGAATGGGCGAGGATCTGGGGGATCAGCTTGACGAGCAGGATGGCGGTCGCGATCGAGGGCCCCGGCGGTGATGGCCTTCACCGTTCCCAGCAGCCAATAGGTGGGAACCCAGAGCGTCCAGACCTCAGGGCGTGGGTCGCGCCACAGGCGAGGATGAAAACGCCGAAGCAGGCGAACATCCAGTCAAAGGATAAGTCCTTCCGCTTCTGAGCGATGTAAATCAAAGTTATGGGAATCGTCAGGTACGCCAGGGCAATGAGGGAATCTGCAATGACGTGGAGCCGAACCAGCGATGGGTTCCATAAGAAACAGTGGCCCATGCGGCATAAGCCGTCGGAATTGATAATTTCGTCAGGAGGTTCATGACGTTGTGGCGGATAATGCGCATCGGGACAGGTATTTGCCGGTCATCCCGGCTATGCGGGCTTATCAGCCGGGAAACAGGCCACGTGAGGGAATTTCAAGTCCGGGCCGGGGGTAGCGTCAGGGATGTGGCAACAGGATGCTCCCGAATGGTGGGACGAGTGCCCAGCGGTTGTCACACGCGCGCCCCCCCCCGGCGACAGGGACAGCAGCGGCCCACCACATGGCGCTTTCTTCGCGCGGAAAGTGTGGCTTTGTAGGAACCCACCGATGATTTCGTCCCCGCATTCCGTCACGCCAGAATTGCTCGCTCCCGCCGGGGATTGGGAATGTGTGCGCGCAGCGGTGGCGAATGGGGCGGATGCGGTCTACTTCGGGCTGTCTCGATTCAATGCCCGGCTGCGGGCGCACAACTTCACCGAAGAGGAACTGCCCGAGGTGGTTGCGTTTTGCCATCGCCACGGGGTGAAGGCTTACGTGGCGTTCAACACGCTCGTGTTTACCAGCGAGCTGGGGGATGCGGCGGAATATCTGCGGCGGTTGAGCCGCGCGGGGGTCGATGCGCTCATCGTCCAGGAAGTGGGGCTGGTGCGTCTGGCGGGCGAGATCACGCCCGATCTGCCGATTCACGCCTCGACGCAGATGACGATCACCTCGCCGGAAGGCGCGGAATTTGCCCGCGAACTGGGCGTGCAGCGCGCGGTGCTGGCCCGCGAACTTTCCTTGCGCGAGATGGAGAAATTCACCCCGACGCAGATGCCGCTCGAGGTCTTTGTCCATGGCGCGCTCTGCGTGGCCTATTCCGGGCCAGTGCCTGACGAGCGAATCGCTCGGGCAGCGTAGCGCGAATCGCGGCGAATGCGCGCAGGCCTGCCGCATGCCCTATGAACTGATCGTCGATGGCGCGGTGCGCGATCTGGGCGATCGCCGTTATCTGCTTTCGCCGCAGGATCTCGCGGCGGCGGAAGAAATTCCGGCGCTGATCGAGGCGGGGGTCATCAGCTTCAAGATCGAGGGCCGGCTGAAGTCGCCGGAATATGTCTCCGCCGTGTGCCAGGTCTACCGCAAGGCCATCGACGCCGCGCTGGCGGCGCGCGAGTTTTCATCCCAGCAAGGCGGATCGCTACCAGCTCGAGATGACCTTCTCGCGCGGCCTCTATTCCGGCTGGATGCACGGGGTGAACCACCAGGAACTCGTCTCCGCGCGCTACGGCAAGAAGCGCGGCGCCTTCGCCGGGCGCATCGCGCGGGTGGGACGCGATTCGGTGGAGTTTGTCCCGGAAGTGCCGCTAAAACCGGGGGACGGCGTGGTCTTCGACACGGGCGGCGATACCAATGCGGAACAGGGTGGACGCATCTTCGAGATCAAGGGGCCGCGGCTTTTCTTCCAGCGGGATCACATCGACTTCGCGCGGCTCAAGACCGGCGATCGGTGTGGAAGACCGATGACCCGGAACTCGACAAGCGCCTGCGGCAATCGTTCACGGGCCGCCTCGAACCGCGCCGCCGCGAGCGGGTGAACCTGGAGCGTCCGCGGGCGGGCGGGCGAACCGCTGGAACTGCGGGTCGACGCCGTCACCGTAAAATCGGCCATCCCTTTGCAGGTCGCGCGCACCGCTCCGCTCACCGTCGAGAAACTGCGGGAGCATCTCGGACGCTTCGGCGACAGTGCTTACGAGCTGGACGATTTCGACTGCGCCCTCGAGGGCGCGGTCATCCTGCCCATCGGCGAGTTGAATCGCCTGCGCCGCGAGCTGATCTTTCAACTCGATGCGGCCCGATCCATGACCCGCCGCGAGGGGCGGCGAGTGTGGAGGCCATTGTCGCACGCGTCCGGGATTCCATGTCCAGCGACGCGGACCGCCCTTCTCAACTACGCGTCTTGTGCCGCTCGATGGAGCAACTCGACGCGGCCCTGGCTGGCGGTGTCGCAGAAATCTCCGTGGATTTCGAAGACATTCGCCGCGGCAAAGACGCCGTCGCCCGGGTGCGGGAGGCCGGCTCCGGCGCGCGGATCTTTCTCGCCACGCCGCGCATTCAAAAGGCCGGCGAACAGGGCTTTTTCAAACTAATCGAAAATGCCGCGCCGGACGGTGTGCTCATCCGCAACCTCGGGGCGATCGCGTATTTCGCGGAACGCAACGCCGCCGGAGCAAGTGTAGATCGGCCTCTCCAGCTCATCGGGGATTTTTCGCTCAATGTCGCGAACCCGCTGACCGCCGCCTATTTCATGGGCCAGGGACTGGAGCGCGTGACGGTCAGCTACGACCTGAACATCGAGCAAGTGCTCGACCTGCTCGGCGCCGCGCCGCCGCGGTGGTTCGAGCTCACCCTGCACCAGCACATGCCGATGTTTTCACATGGAGCACTGCGTTTTCGCGGCATTCATGTCGGCGGGAAAATCCTTCCTCGATTGCGGACGGCCCTGCGAAAAGCATCGCGTGCACCTGCGCGATCGCGTGGGCATGGAGCATCCGTTGCGGGCCGACGTGGGCTGCCGCAACACGCTCTTCAACGCCGTGCCGCAAACGGGCGCGCGTTTCTTTGCGCAACTCGAGGCCGCCGGCTTGCGCGATTACCGCATCGAGTTGCTCGAAGAGAGTGCCGCGGATTCACGCCGGGTGATCCGGGCCTATCAGGCGCTGCTCTCCGGCGGGCAGGCGGGCGAGGAGCTGTGGCGCACGCTCCAGGCGCAGTCGCAACTCGGGGTGACCCGCGGGACCTACGAAGCGCGCGCTTAGAAAGTGATCGTCGTTCGCAGTCCGATGACCAGCGCATTGCCGCGCTCGCTCGTGGCGCCGGGATGCAGGATGAATTGGACATCGGGCTGGAGCCAGACGCCCGGCCGGAGATGCGCGTTGTAGGTCGCCTCCAGCACCCCTTCGTAGTCCGGCGTGGCAAGGTGAGTTCCATCCGCGCGGTTGGCATCGCGCACGGCGTCGGCACTGGACGCGCTGGCATGAATGATCGCGCAGGCGAGGCCAAAGACATCGTCGCCACGGCGCGGCAGCAAGCCGGTGTAATTCAATCCCGCTTCCCCGGCAAAATCGTAGGCATTGCGATCGGGCGGCATGTAGGTGGCGTGCACAAAAGCGCTCAAGCCCTGCGCATCCGTCCCCGGTTCCCGATACAATTCCCGGTCGGCGAGCGCGTAGACCGCCCAGTCGCCACCGCGCGCCCGCGCCCGCGCCGGTGCTCCCGCGGAGCCGAGGCCGATCAACTCCGCATCGTAGGCATCGGAAAATGTGTCGGTGTCGTAGGCCACGCCCGCTTTCACGCTCGTGAACAAGCCCCGCGTTTCCGTCGCTGCTTTCTTGCCGTCTCCGGCGGGCGCGCAGAGGGCAACCGGGTCGGCCGGATCGTTGAAATGCACGGCTCCCTCGGCGATGAGGAAAGCGCCTTCGTCGCGCCGCAACGACCATTGCGTGCCGTGTTTGTTGAAATCGGTCGAAGGCACGGCATCTGGCGAAGGATCGTGAAAGACACCGGGCGCCGGATTGCCGCCGTAGGCACCGACCATGGCGTAGCTCCAACGGGTGGGCTGCATCTTGAGACGGGCCCCGGGCCGGAGTATGGGTAGGTGGGCAACGGGACATTCAAACCGAGAATCGACGACCAGCCAAAATCCGCATGGATGAAGACCCGCCTCCGAGGCCGTCTGGTAAAACTCATCGTCCACCGCCAGCAGCCCCGCGCGCAGCGAGAAACGCTGATTCCCGAAGGACTGCTCCAGCCATAGCGTGTCCAACCGCACGCCATCGTAGGCATCCGCCGAACTCACCACCCCCACATCGCGGAGCGCCTTTTGCGTGAGGCCGGCGCCATGCGGATCCAATCCCGCGACGTGAAATTTTGCCCCCTGCCAGCCCACGAGCTTCTGCAAATCCACATCGAGCCCAAAGGTGACGAGCCCCTCGTAAATCGTCGCGCGCCGAAAGCCCCCCGTCGTGTTGCCCATCACTTCACCCAGGTAGCTGAGACTCGGGACCACGCCATGGTTCGCGAGCGAACAGCGCACGCCGCTCCAATCGCCAGTCAGCACATCCACCGGCGGCCCTCCCGCGGACGGCGGTGGCGGATCGTCCCCGGCCAGAGCGACGGCTGCCACGCCGGCGAAGGCCAACAGTGGCAGAACGTGGAGTCTCATGCGGGCACGAGGCGCGCCGGGAAACTCGGCGCGACTCATTGGCAATCGCTATTTGCCCGGTGGGGGCAGCCGGTGCTCGCTGTGGCAGGCCTTGCAGTTCACCGCTTCCTTGTAATGCGCGGCGGCGTCGGGCTTTTTGTCCACGACTTCCTGGGTCGCGACGATGAGCTTCTCGACTTTTTCCTTGTACGCCGCCTGGTCGCCCTTCGGCGGCTTGGTGTCGAGCATGGCCTTGTAGAGATCGAGCGTCTTTTTCACATCCGCCTCGGGCGCGGTGCCATCGATGATCTTGTCACTGACCTTCTTTTCCCCTTGGGGCGCCTTGTGGGCGAACTTCATGGCGTCCTTGATGGGATTGGTCTCTTCCACCGCCAGGGCGATGGAGGTGGCAACGATGGCGAGCGCGGCGGTGGTGAGGAATCGGGCTTTCATGTGCTAAGGATGAGCGTGGAACTAGCGAGCGGCGACCGCAACGGCGAGCAAATTGTGCGCAATCCCGAGCAGGTATCGGTCGCGAAAAGCCCGCGCCCCGCCGATTTCCGCGAGGCGCGGGCTGGGATGAGAGGGGGGCGATCCGGCTCTTACTGCGCCTTGGCCCAGGCCAGGCCATCGGCGTTCTTGCCGACCTCGATGAGCGTGGACACTTTCCACTCCTTGAGGTCGATCACGCCGATCTTCGCGCTGGCATCGCAGGAGACGTAAGCCACCGCGCCATCGGGACGGACAAGGATCTCCTGAGGAGCGCGGGGCAGTTGCAGTCGTGAACGACTTTCTTCGCCTCGAGATCGACCACGGCGACCTCGCCGATCCCGCAGCAGACGAGGAGAAACTTGCCGTCGGGCGTCGAAGCGGTGCCGTAGCCGAAGTCGGGCAGATCGATGCGGCTGGCGACTTCGTTGGTTTGCGTGTCGATGACGATGAGCTGCGGCTTGGTCTGGTCGGAGGTGAAGACCCAGCGGTCATCGACCGACAGCGAAATACGCTGTGTCTTGCCGGCCACGGGAATCGTCTTCACCAGCTTCTTTTCCACGAGGTCGAGCACGGAGACGGTGCCGGTGGAAACGTTCGCGGTGTAGCCGCGCTTGCCATCGCGCGTGACGGCGAGCATGTGCGATTCCGGTTCGCCCGTGGGAACGGCGCCGACGATCGTCAGCGTCGACGGGTCGAGGATGGAGACGGTGTTTTCAATCTCCGTGGTGACGTAGAGGAGATTGGTCGCCTGGTTGTAGACTGCGCAGTGCGGACGCACGCCCCGGCCGAAATCGATCGTGTCCGTGATCTCGCGCTTCGCCACGTCCACCACGCGAATGAGCTGCCCATTCGTGCCGGGCTTGCCGACGCCGGAATCCCCGTAGATCGGCAGGAAAGCGCGCTTGCCGTCCGGCGTGGTGGCGAGTTCGTGACAGGTGTTGCCCGCCTTCGGGCATGGTGGCGATCTGCTGGTTCGTCGCGGGATCGACGATCGAGAGCGTCTGGTCGGCTTTGTTGGTCACGAGGAGCCAGCCGGGCGCGGTGTCCCCGGCGCGGGCGACGCCGAAACCAGCGAGGCCCAGAGCGAGAGCGAGCGAAGTCACGCGACAACGGTTCAGGGAGGTGGGGTGCGTATTCATGGGTATGTGGGATGATGATCGGCCACGGGCCGCGAACGTAGGCAAAAATGGGCGGGGCCGCAGCAATCGCCGAGACTGCCCATCAACGGCCAGGCTTGCCCGCCTTCGACGCGCCACACACCCGCAATCGCTCCCGCAGTTCTTGCCCGCGGCGCGCCGGCGCAGAAAGCGCACGACAAAAAAGCCGAGCGCACCGGCGACGATGGCGGCGACCGCGAGTTGATCGAGGAGCGGGTTCAATGGAAGCCGAAGAGTTTGCCGCCTTGAAACACGAGGAACGCCCCGACCCAGGCGAGCGCCGTCATGTAGGCGATCTGGAAGATCGGCCAGCGCCAGGAAATTGGTCTCGCGCCGCACGATGGCCACGGTGCTGATGCACTGCAGGCCAGAACATAGAACACCATGAGTCCAATGCAAACGAGCGGCGTGAATACGGGCACCCATCCGCGCGCTTCTCGGCGATCATCGTATCCCGCAGCGGGGCGATGTCCTCTTCGTCTTTGCTTTCGACGCTATAGACGATGGACATCGTGCCGACGAAGACCTCGCGCAGCCGCGAAGCTGCCAATGAGGCCGATGCCGATCTTCCAGTCGAAGCCGAGCGGAGCGATCAGCGGTTCGATCGCATGGCCCATGCGGCCCGCGACACTTTGCGCGAGCGCCTCGGATTTCGTCGCCTGCGGATCGGACGGCTTGGGATAGGTCGCCATCGCCCACAGCAGAATGGAAAGGGCGAGGAATGACGGTGCCGGCGCGCCGCAGGAAAAGGCCGGAACGTTCCCACATGCGCAGGGCCACGCCTCTCCACGAGGGCATCCGGTAGGGGGGCATTTCCAAAAGCAGCATCGGGGTCTCGCCCTTGAGCAGCTTCTTCTTGAAGAGCCAGGCCATGCCGAAGGCGACCACGGCGCCGAGGAAATACATGCTCAGCATAATGAGGGCTTTTTGCCATGCGGAATTCCCCGGGAGGAGCACCGCGATCATGATCGTGTAAACGGGCACGCGCGCCGAGCAACTCATGAGCGGCGCCACGAGGATCGTCACCAGCCGATCCTTGCGGTTCTCAATCGTCCGCGTGGCCATGATGCCGGGAATGGCGCAGGCGAAACTGCTCAGCATCGGGATGAAGGACTTGCCGTGCAGGCCCGCGCGGGGACATCAACCGGTCCATGATGAACGCCGCGCGCGCCATGTAGCCGGTGTCCTCCAAAATCCCGAGGAAGAAATAGAGGATGAGAATCTGCGGCAGGAATACGACGACGTTGCCGACGCCCTGGACGATGCCATCGGTCAGCAGGCTGCGCAGGTCGCTTTCCGGCAGGTGTTCGCCGAGCCATCCGCCCAGCGCGTTCGTTCCATTTTTGATCCAATCCATCGGAACCTGGGCCACGGTAAAGATGCAGAAAAACATCAGCGTCATCATCCCCAGGAAAAGCGACCCAGCCCCAGACGCGATGCGTGAGCCAGCCATCGAGCTTGTCGGAGATCGAGACCGCGTAATGGCTGTCGCCGCTGTGATGCGCCGCGGCGCAGACGTGCCCGATCCAGTCGTAGCGGGCGTCGACGGGGGCGGAGAGCGGATCGATCCCGGCGGTGAGCAGCGCCTGCTGGGCGGCTTTCGTCGCCCTCGACGATCGCGCGATCGTGATGCGTGACGTCATCCACGCCGCCTCGTGCAAGGTGAGCAACAGCAAGGCTTCGCCACGCGCGACTTCGTGCGCCACAGGCAATTGTTTCGCCAGCGCCATCACCTCGCGCTCGAGCACGATGGGCATCTGCGCACAAATCGTGGGCGGCGGCAGCGGCGAACGCGACACCGCCTGGCGCAGCTCGATCAGGCCCACACCCTTGGTCGCGACCATCGGGATCACCGGCACGCCGAGCCTTTCGCGCAGCGCCATGAGGTCGATGACCACCCCGTTCTTTTCGCGACGTCGACCATGTTGAGCGCGACGACGATCGGGATGTTCAGCTCGAGCATCTGCGCGACGAGATACAGGTTGCGCTCCAGATTGCTGGCATCGACCACACAAATGATCACGTCGGGGACGCGGCGTATCCGGCTGGCGGCCGAGCAGCACATCGCGGGCGACGGCTTCATCGGGCGACCGGACCTGCAGGCTGTAGCTGCCCGGCAGATCGAGCAATTCCATCGTCTCGCCATGGCTGCCGAAAAAGCGGCCGGTCTTCTTCTCGACGGTCACGCCGGGATAATTGCCCACCTTTTGCCGCAAGCCGGTCAGCGCATTGAAAATCGTGCTTTTCCCGCAGTTGGGATTGCCGGCGATGGCGACGTGCCGCAGGGCATCGCGAGCCGGAGGGGCAGTGGAAACGGCTGCAGGACTGCTCATGGCTCAGAGGCGTGCGACGAGCACGCCAGCCGCTTCGCTTTTCCGCAGGGATAGATGATAACCGCGGACCTTGATATCGATCGGGTCGCCCAGCGGCGCAAAGCGGACGACCTGGAATTCCGCCCCCACCGTGAGGCCCATTCCAGCAACCGCTGCCGATGCTCCGGCGGCAGCGCAAAGCCGACGACACGACCCTTGTGGCCGATCGGCAACGCGCTCAAAGATTCGCCAGCCCCGGACGTCATGCGGCAATCTTTTCCACGCGCACATGTTCTCCCAAATCCCGGCCGATGGCCACGCGCATGCCCATGACCGAGCAAATGATCGCCGCACCATCCGCGATCTTGCGCACTTCCACGCGATCCTGAAACCCGAGCTCCCGCAGCCGCAAGCACTCCGCACAATCCGGAGAAATGGTCACCACGCGCAAACGCTCCCCCCACCCTGGCCCCGGCGAGTGTAAAAATCGGCTTGGAAGAGAGGTGCGGCATGGGAGAGAGCCGGGGAAACTAGCAGTAATTGAGATTTCGTCGCAGTAAAATTCTGGCGGTGACCCTTACCAAAAGCAACCGCGAGGGACCGTGGATCTACGTCTGGAAGATTCCGCGCCGGCGGACGTCGCTGTGCCGTTTTGCCCCATCAGTCGGAAAAAGCGCACCTCTGTAGATGCCCGGGAGGGCGCTTTCGCAATGTTTCTCACAGGGGAAGGCATGGAGAGGCCCGGATGGCACCTTGAATGCTCTCGCGCGTGGCTTCAATGTCCGACCCCACCGCGCCGCCCCGCAAAACGCCCGCCCTCCTGGCGCTGGCTCTCGGCACGCTCCTCTCCGTGCTCGTGGCTGGCCTGCTGCACGACTGGGAACGCCGCGAAGCGCAGGAACAGGTGCGCCAGGTGGCCCAGGACCGCGCGGAGGTGCTGCGGGGACAGATCATGCGCTCGATGGAAGTGCTCCATGCCATCGCCTCCCTCTACGAAACCCGCGGGGAGGTGACCCGGGCGGAATTCGGCCGATTCGTCGCCGATGCGCTGGCCCGGCAGCCGGAACTCCAGGCCCTGGCTTGGGACCCGCGCGTGCCGGGTGCGGAACGCGACGCCTGGGAGCAGCGGGCGCATGATGAGGGCTTCGCCGGCTTTCATTTTACCGAGGAAAAGGCGATGACGCGATCGTCCCCGCCGTCGCTCGCGAGGAATACTTCCCGGTCTTCTATCTGGAAGCCCTCCAGAAAAACGCCGCCGCCTTTGGCTTCGACGTGGTTCCGAACCGCGCCGGCGGCACGCGCTCGAGCAGGCGCGGGACTCCGGGCAGGTGATCGCCACTACCTCCCTGCGCCTCGCCCAGGAACCCGGCTCGCAACTCGGTTTCCTCGTCTTTCAGCCGCTCTATGAGGGCGCGCCCACTTCGCTGGAGCAGAGGCGCGCCCAGTTGCGCGGCTTCGCGGTCGCGGTTTTTCGGGTCGGCGACCTGGTTTCCTCCGCCTTGCGCGCCACGGAGCGAAGGGCCTCGCCGCCACCATCACCGATGAAGCGGAAGGCAGCGTGATTTATGGACGCTCCATCTCCTCCAGCGAACCGGGATGGGATACCGCGCTGGAAGTGGCCGGCCGCCGCTGGACGCTGCGCTTCACGCCGACCGCGGCCTTCCACGCCGGCGCGCTTTCCTGGCAATCGCGCGCCGCCGCTCCTGGCCGGGCTCGTCTTCACCGCGCTCGTCGCCGCGTTTCTTTGGAACAACGCGCGCCGCGCCGCCCAGATCGCGCAGTCGAATGCCGCCTTGCTCGCGGAAGTGGATATCCGCAAGCGCGCCGAGTCTTCCGCCGAAGCGGCCAGCCGCGCCAAGTCCGAATTCCTCGCGAACATGAGCCACGAGATTCGCACGGCCGATGAATGCCATCCTCGGCTACTCGCAAATCCTGCTCCGCGACGGCGCATTGCACCCCTTCCAGCGCGACGCCCTCGCGACGATCTCCAGCAGTTGCGATCATCTGCTCCATCTCATCAACGAAATCCTCGATCTCTCCAAGATCGATGCCGGGCGCATGGAACTGGAGACGGCGGACTTCGACCTCGTGTCGCTCGTGCGCGAGTTGACCGCGCTCTTTCAGCACCCGTGCGAGGAAAAACAGCTCGGCCTGCGCGTGGAGGGCCTCGACGGCTTGCGCGCGCTGAGCGTGCGCGGCGACGTGGGGAAGCTCCGCCAGGTACTCATCAACCTGCTCGGCAACGCGGTGAAATTCACGCAGCGCGGCCGGGTGACCTTGCGGCTCGAGCGCGGACCGCAGGACACCTGGAAAATCGAAGTCAGCGACACCGGCATCGGCGTGCCGCTGGAGGCCCAGCGCACGATCTTCAAGCCCTTCCAGCAGGGTCCCGGGGCGCGCGGCCACGGCGGCACCGGCCTGGGCCTGACCATCGCCAGCCGTCAGGTCGAGCTGATGGGCGGGAAGCTGGAAGTGCGTTCCGATCCCGGGGCGGGCTCGACGTTTTTTTTCACGCTGGCCCTGCCGGCAGCGGCCTCCCGCGCTTCCGCCGTGGAGGCGCGTGAGGTGGAACGCCTCGCGCCCGGCTCGCAGGTGCGGGCCTTGATCGTGGACGACATTCGCGAGAACCGCGAGGTCCTCTCCACTCTGCTGGCCGCGATCGGCTGCGAAATCGTCCTCGCCGAAAATGGCCGCCAGGCCCTCGAAGCGGTTTCCGTTTCACACCCCGACATCGTCTTCATGGACATGCGCCTGCCGGAGATCGACGGCCTCGAGGCGACGCGCCGCATCGTCAGCGATCACGGCGCGGAGGGCCTGAAGGTCGTGGCGATGTCCGCCTCCGCGCTGGAGCACGAACGCGAAATGTATCTCAAGGCGGGCTGCGACGATTTCATTGCGAAGCCCTTCCGCGACGCGCGGCTCTATGAGTGCCTGCGCCATCTCCTCGGCGTGGACTTCGAGTACAAGGCGCCGCCCGATGGCGGGGAAAGCGCGCCGTTGCTGGATCTCGGGCGCATCGTCCTGCCGGAGGATCTCGTGACGCGCCTGATGATGGCGGCGGAATTGCACAGTGCCACCGTCTTGAAAAGCTGCCTGCGCGAGGTCGAGGAAACCGGGCCGCCCGGCCGGCGGCTCGCCGAGCACTTGCGCGAGTTTCTCGCCAGTTACGACATGGAAATGATCCAGAAAATCGCCGCGCAGATCGCCGTCGCCCCCAACGTTGCCACCCCCCCCTTCCGCATGAGCCGCGAAAAAATCCTGATCGTCGACGACACGCCCACCAACATCGATCTGCTCACCGCGGCGCTCGAGCCGCGGGGTTACGAGATCCTGGCCGCGCCGGGGGGCGAAGCCGGCCTCAAGATCGCCGCGAAGGCGCTTCCGGACTTGATCCTGCTCGATGTGGTCATGCCGGGGCGGGACGGTTTCGCGATCTGCCGCGAGCTCAAGGCGGAAGAGGCGACGCGCGAAATTCCGGTGCTCTTCATTACCGCCAAGCAGGAGACGGCGAGTGTGGTGAATGGCTTCCGCGTGGGCGCGGTCGATTACATTTTGAAGCCTTTCCAGGCGGATGAGGTCGTGGGGCGCGTGGAGACGCACTTGAAGATCAGCCGGCTCACGCGCGAGCTGCAGCGCAAGAATGCGGAGCTCGAGGACGAAGTGACGCGGCGGCGCGCCGCGGAAGACGCCCGCGAAAAGGCCGATGCCCGCCTCTCCACCTTCTCCGCGCGCGAGGCCCAGCGCTGGGGATTGGCCGGCTTCATCGGCCAGAGCGGCTTGATCCGCAAGATCCTGCAGGATGTCGAGCGGCTGCATCACTTTGCCAATACCAGCGTGCTCATCACCGGCGAGAGCGGCACGGGCAAGGAGCTGGGTCGCGCGCAGCCATTCACCACGGCAGTCCCGCGCGCCAGCGCGCCGTTCACTTCCCGTGAACTGCGTGGCCATCCCCTCGGAGCTGGCGGAGTCGATGCTCTTCGGTCATTTGAAAGGCTCCTTCACCGGCGCGACGTCGGACCGCAAGGGGTGGTTCGAGCTCGCCGATGGCGGCACGCTCTTTCTCGATGAAATCGGCGACATGCCCGCTACGCTCCAGGCAAAGCTGCTGCGCGTGCTGGAGGACGGCGAGATCACCCCGGTCGGTGCGGCGCAGTCGCGGCGCGTGGATGTGCGCGTGATCAGCGCGACGAATGCCGACCTCGCGCCAAGATCGCCACGGGAGGTTTCCGCCAGGACCTTTATTTCCGGCTCGCGCGCTTCATCGTGCAGACGCCGCCGCTCCGCGAACGGCCCGAGGATATCCCGCTGCTCTGCGAACACTTCCTGCGACTTTTCTCCGAGGAGATGGGCATGGCCCCGCCGGCGCTCGCCCCGGAGGCGCTCGCCTGGTTTTCCGCTTACTCCTTCCCCGGCAATGTGCGCGAACTGAAGAATCTGATCGAGCGCTCCCTCATCGCCAGTGGAGGAAAATCCATCGACCGGAAGCACGTGCAAGGCTTCGCCAGTCCGTCCGCGGCCGCCCCCGCGCTGGAGCCGCGCCGACACCCCGGCCGCGGCCAACTCTTCCGCTCAATCTCGAGGAAGCCGAGAATGCCTTGATCCAGCGCGCGCTCGAGCAGACCCGGGGCAACGTGGCGGAAGCCGCCCGCCTGCTGGGCGTGAACCGCAGCCGCATCTATCGCCGCTTCCCGCAGGGAACGAATTCGTAGCTTGGAGACTGTGAAACAAATTCCAGTTCTCCTCGCGTGTCATCCTGAGCGAAGTCGAAGGACCCCCGTCGCATAACCGGCGATCATCTTTGGTAGAGCGACGGGTCCTTCGACTCCGTTACACTCCGCTCAGAATGACAGGCGAAGGGCGCTCCTAACGGTCGAACCGGAACAAATGGGCGTCGGAGTGCTGGCGGCCCGCCATGGCCTCGCGAATGATCTCCGCCGCGATAGCGCTGTAAGTAATGCCGTTGCCGCCGAACCCGAGCGCGAAATAGCAGCGGGGCATTTGTCGAATCTGCCCGATGTAAGCCAGCCCATCCTTCGTCTCTCCGAATGTCCCCGCCCAGCGATAATCCACCCGCATTCGATTTCCGGGAACATCTCGCGAAAACGCTTTTCCAGGCGCGCGGTCTTGCTCTCCACGAGCCGATCGCGCCGCGGCGGATCGCGAAACGGCACATCTTCCCCACCCACCCAGGATGCGCCCATCGGCTGCGGTTGCGCAGATAGAGATAAGGCCGGGCCGTTTCCCCACATCAGGCACTGCTTCCACCAGCCGGGAAAGTGGGTCACACTTTCCGTCGCCAGGGCAAAGGTGCTTTTTCAATTGCACCACCCGGCGCGGCAGGAAGTCCTGCGATTCGTATCCGGTGGCAAAGACGACGTGCCCGGCTCGAATGACATGACCCGTCCCGGTCTTGAGCCGGACCTCCCGCTTTCCCGGCACGAACTCGACCACCTCGGTGCGATCGAAAATACCCGCTCGGCGCTATCGTCGAGCAGCGAATGCGTGAGCCGGTGGGCATCGAGTTGCGCCGCCTGGGTGGAGATCAACGCCGCCGGACGCGAAAAAGAAAAGCGGGCGCTGACTTCCTCTTCCTCGAGATAGTCGACGGCGATGCCCGCGGCGCGCCGGGCATCGCCTTCCGGCGCAGCAGGGCCGCGTCCGCAGGCTTCGTCGCGAAGTAGGCGCTCGGTTTGCGGCGAAAGGTGAAGCGGGCGCCCACTTCGAAAGCCAGCCGCTCGATCGTGTCGATGCTGCCATGACACGCGCGATAAGCACGCTCGGCGTCGCGCCGGCCGATGCGGCGCGTCAAGTCGACGAGGTGCTCATCGATTTCATACTGCAAAAGGGCGGTGCTGGCGCTGGTGCTGCCGCAGCCCACGTCGCGCTTGTCGATCACGATCACCTCGAGCCCGGCGCGGACGAGGCTATGCGAAATCAACGCGCCGCTGATGCCCGCGCCGAGCACGGCGACGTCGCAGCGGAGATCGTCCTGCAGCGAGGGATACTCGTGGATGAGACCATTTTCAGCAGCCAAAAGGGATGAGGGGAGACGAGATCCATGGCGCCTTTATACACCAGTCCACCGCCAGCGCGGGCCGCACGTCACTTTTCGCTGAACGCCGGTGCGATCCGCTTTCCTCCATGATAGACGGCGACGAGCTTGGTGGTGTTGGCGATCGCCTCCAAAGGATTCGCGGCGAGAATCAAAAAATCGGCGCGCTTGCCGGGCTCGAGCGTGCCGCGCTCGGCACCCGCGCCAATCACCTGCGCGGCATTGCGCGTGGCGCACACGATCGCCTCCATCGGGCTGAGGCCCGCTTCCACGAGGAGCTGCAATTCGCGGTGTTCCGCCCAGCCGGCCAGGCGTGTCGGCGCCGCGCCGGAGTCGGTGCCGAAACCAACCAGCACTCCCGCGTCGTGGGCGCGTTTCACATTCTGCATCGCCATCTCGTGGGCCGCGCGATTCCTGGGTGTCGTGGGGTTCGCTTTCATGCGCGCCGCATACTGCGGACTGAGCCACGTTTCGAGCAGCTTCGGATCCGCCGCGGCGCGAAAGGCGGCGCTGTCCATCCAGGCGGGATGCTCGGCGTAAACGTATTGCGATTCATCGAGCGCCAGCGTGGCGATGTAGGCTGCGTGATGGTGTTTCGCCAGCGTAATGAATTCATCGTCCACCGGCTGGTCGCGCACGCTATGCGCGACGACGTCCAGGCCATCGCGGAGCAGTTGCTTTGCATCCTCCAGATAGAAAAGGTGCGCAGCCACCCGCAGGCCGTGTTGATGCGCCTCATCGATGATCGCTCGATAAATTTCCGGGGGCATCTTTGGTTCGACCGAACCGAAAAAATCGTCCACCCAAAGCTTGATGATGTCAGCATGGCGGTCCGCCATTTCGCGAACGAATTGCCGGGCCTCGTCGGCTGTTTTCGGCCGGGCGATCTGGTCCGTCCCGACGGGCAAAGGCGGCGCGGCATTCGTGACACCGAGTCCATGGTCGGCGGTGAAGACCTCGGCGCCGCCGATCTGGCCATGCCGTTGGGCATCGCGCAATGGATAGAGCAGATCCTTGTTCACGCCCAAAGACATCACCGCGGTGATGCCATAGGATTCGTATTGCCGCAGGGTCGCCTCGATGTTCTCCGCGGTGTAATTTTCCGGGGAAACCTTCCCGTCTTTCACCAATCCTACATGGCTGTGATCGCTGATAAGACCGGGGATGATCGTCTGCCCAGCGCAGGCCACGACCTCCTTGTCCTTGCGTTCCGAGTACGCAGCCGGGTCCATTTTCCCCGCCGCCACGATGCGCCCATCCTCGATGACCACACTCGCGTCGTCGACCGGCTCACGACCTGTCCCGTCGATCAAACGCAGACCGGTGAAAATGGTGATGGATCCCGCCGAAAGGGACGCCACGCTCATCCAGCGAGGACAGCAAACGAGAGTAAACGCAGCCCGGGAATCATAGGGTCAACAACGGGAAACCTCCCGCCGCATCGGAGCGGCGGGAGGTGGTGGAAATGAAAGAGGAGTTACTTGCCAACCTTGTTCTGGAGATCTTCCGCCATGGAGAGGTGCATCTTCAAGGTCGGCAGCGTCTTGGCCGCGAATGCTTTCACGTCCGCGTCTTTGCCTTCATTGGCTTCCTTTTCGAAAGCTTCAATCACTTGCTTGTGATCGCTCACCATCGCCTCCGCAAAACTTTTGTCGAAGCTATCGCCCGACTTCATGTCGAGGAGCTTGCCTTTGCCCTGCTGGACGAGCGAAGGACTGTCGGAGACCGTCACCTTTTTCGAATCGGCCAGGGTCTTCAATTCCGCATTGGCCTTGGTGTGGTCCGCGGCGATGTGATCGGAGAAGGCCTTGATGTCGGCGTTGGCGCTCTTGCTCTGGCCGAGCTGGGCGGCGTTGATTTCCGCGAGGCCAGCCTCATAGGCATTTGAATGAATGACTTGTCGGAACTGTCCACGGCGGCATCGTCGGCAAGACGCTGGAGGCGCGAGGGCGAAGGCGGCGAGGGCCGCCAGAGGAAGAGTGTAGCGAATGGATTTCATAGGAGAGTTGATAGTTTTGTTAGTTAACGATGGATTTAAGAGGATTCGCAACCGGCGTGCGCAGTGGGGGTAAGGGTTGCGCTGATGCGTGCCAAATCGTTTGGCAAAGACCTGGGTAAATTCGGCGCCAAAGAAGAGGATCTGCGCCGAATAAAACGTCCACAGGAGGATGATGATCAGCGAACCCGCGGCGCCGTAACTGGAAGCCACCGCCGCCTGCCCGAGGTAGAGACCGATGAGAAATTTCCCGAGGGTGAAAAGCAGCGAGGTAATCCCGGCGCCGACCCACACATCGCGCCAGGCGATGCGCGTGTCCGGCAGGACACGAAAGAGGAGCGCGAAAAGAACGGTGACAACCAGGAAGGACAGGCGGAATTGGTGAGCTCCCAGATTCCGCCGCTCGCGGGCAGATATTCGCGGAAAAACTTGGCGGCAGCGGCTATGCCGGCGGAGAGCACGAGCGACACGAGGAGGAGAAAGCCGATGACGAAGACCATGGCGAAAGAAAGCACGCGGTCCTTGATCATCGCGGTCCACGGCCGGTCGGCCACGGGGACACCCCAGATCTGATTGAGCGAATCCTGCAATTCGCCAAAAGCTCCGGAAGCGCGATCAACAGCACCCCAAATCCGACCACGGTGCGATCAACCCCGCCTTGGGCGACGCTGAACTGGTGAGGATGGTATCGACCATTGCGCCTCCCTGCTGCCGACCAGGCTGGAGAACTGGCCGACGACTTCGGCCGCGCGGCATCGCGCTGCACGAGGAGGCTGAGCAGCGAGAGCACGAGAATGACGAGCGGCGCGAGCGAGAGAACTGCGTAATAGGCGAGCGCCGCGCCCATCTTGGGCGCCTTGTGCAGGTTCCACTGCTGAAAGGTCTCCGTGAAAAGCGAAAGGATGGATCGGAACATGGCAGACTAAAATCTCCGACTGGAATTCGCGCCCGCCAGCGGCGTTGCGCTTCCGTTTTCGTATGACTCAGCGCTTCCCGCCGCGCCGCCTTTGGTTCAAACGGCGTTGCAATAACACGAGGACGGCTGCCTCCTCGGCCCCGAGTTGCGAAAGACCGCGATCGATCCGGCCCGCGACGCGTTGCTGCACGGTGGCGATGGTATCACCGGCAAGATAGGATTCAAAAATCTCCGGGTGCACATAACACCTGCGGCAGACGGTGGGTGTATTGCCGAGCAGTTTCGCCACCGCTTCGGTCGCTTGCACGATGTTCTTCTTGATCTGCGCTTGCTGCGTGACGGCCTCGAATTCCCGCAGCGCCACTGCCGCCAGCACTGTGCCCGCCCACGTCCGAAAATCCTTCGCGGTGAATTCGTCTCCCGCGATGCCGCGCAGATAGTCGTTCACTTCCTGCGAACCGACATCGTGGACCTTGCCGTTTTCGTCCTCGTAGGCGAATAATTCCTGCCCGGGCATCTCCTGGCAGCGCTTCACAATGCGCGCGAGCTGCCGGTCTTGCAGACTGATTTCGTGCTGCTTGCCGCTTTTACCCGGAAAGTGAAGCGCATCTTCTCCCCGTCACCTTGACATGCCGATTGTGCATCGTCGTCAGACCATAAGAATGATTGTCGCGGGCATATTCGTCGTTCCCCACGCGAATGAGGGTTCCCTCGAGCAGCCGCACGATCGTCGCGAGCACCTTCTCCCGCGGCAGCCCGGGCCGCTTCAAATCGCGCCGCACGCGGCGGCGAATCTTCGGCAGGACACGCGCGAAGTTCAGGATACGGGCAAACTTGTTTTCATCCCGCTGTTCCCGCCAGCGCTCGTGATAGCGATATTGCTTGCGCCCTCGCGCATCGCGGCCGGTGGCTTGATATGTCCATTTTCCACGGGACAAATCCAAACGTCCTCCCACGCGGGCGGTATCGCGAGATGTTTGATGCGTGCGAGCGTCTCTTTTTCTTTCACCCGGCGCTTATCCGGCCCGACATAGACGAACCCTCCTCCCCGACGCTGCCGCCGGATGCCAGGCTTCTCATCGCTGGAGTAGCGTAGACGAGCCTGCCGGGCCTCTTCCGTGGCGAATACTTTACTGGCGCGAGAAATGGAAATCACCGCCCACAGTATCGCGCGTAACTTCTTCCGTGGCTCTCTCGCCCCATCACGGACGCGCTAAAGCGGCAGTTCTTTCGCGGAGGGGAAACCATGTTGCTCGCGACCGAGATCGCCATCGTAGAACTTGGTCGTCTTGAATTTCTCGTAGCGGCCGTCCGCGGCGAACTGCTGCAGCGCTGGCGCAGCGCTTCCATCTCGGCCTCCGACATCGGCTGGAAGTTGCGCGCCACTCCCAGATTTTGCTCCAGGACATACAGCGAATCGATGCCGCTGATCGTCGTGGCCACGGGCAGGCTCATCGCATAACGCAACCCCTCCTCCGGCGTAATCGTGCCGCTGGTCACCATCTCGCCGCTGCCGCCGAGGCTCTTCATGCCTAACACGGCGATGCCGCGCCGCACCGCTTCCGGCAGCACCTGCTTTTCGAAACTTCGGAAGGTGCCATCGAAACAATTCAATGGCATCTGCACCGTGTCGAAAGGAAGTCGTGCTCGAGCATTTTGAGGTGAATCGCCGGATCCTTGTGCCCGGTAAATCCGATAAAGCGCACTTTCCCTTGCTGCTTCGCCTCGAGCAGCGCTTCCGCCGCGCCGCCGGGGGCGAAGATAAGATCGGGGTCATTGAAATAGACCACTTCGTGGATCTGCCAGATATCGAGATGGTCCGTCTGCAATCGGCGCAGCGAGTCTTCCAGCATTCCCATCGCGACCGCCTTGCTGCGTCCGTGCGTGCAGACTTTGGTCATGAGCACGACCTGGTCGCGTTTGCCCTTGAGCGCGGCGCCCACCCGCGTCTCGCTTTCGCCGTTGTGATATTCCCAGGCATTGTCAAAGAAGGTGACTCCGGCATCGAGCGCCGCGCCCACGATCTTATCCGTCTCGCCTGGATCGCGAGGCATACCCAGATGAAATCCGCCCAAGCCGAGCGCCGAAACTTGCAGACCCGTCTTGCCCAAGGTCCTTTTGGGAACCGGAGCGCCCTTGGCCGCGGCGCGTTCTTTCACGGCTTCCTGCACCGCCACCGTGGCGCCGGATGCAACGGAAATCGTGCCCGCACCGACGAGCGCCGCCCCTTTCAGAAAGCCGCGGCGACCCAGCATGCGCGGCGGGGGTAAGTCTTCTTCGTAGGCATTCATGACTGTAACTCCGGATAAGGCAGGCCGGTATTCTTCGCCTCCAGCAGCATCTCCTTCGTCTCTATCAACTCCGGGTCCACCGGGAACCCATGGGCCTGGCGGGCCTCCGGATTGTCGAATTGCAAAGACATCTTGTAATGCTCGAAACGCCCATCGCCAGCCAGCGGCCGGCAGCGCGCACGCAACGACTCCATCTCCTCATTGCTCATCGGCTGAAACGTTTGCGCGATCTTCAAGTTCTGCCGTAGAACGTCGAGTTTCTCCATACCCGTGATGGTCGTGGCGACTGGCAGACTCATCGCATATCTCAATGCCTCGCCCACCGTCAGCACGTTTTTCTTCAGGCAGTCGGCCTTGCCGGTCAGCGGCTTCATCCCCAAAGCAGCGATGCCACGCTTCTCGAGTTCCGGCAGCACTTTCTTTTCGAAGCTCTGAAAATTGGCGTCGAAGGCATTCAGGGGCATCTGCACGGCGTCGAACGGAAAGCCTGTGTCTAGCATTTTGAGATGAATGTCCGGCGACTTGTGTCCGGTGAAGCCCACATAGCGCACCTTGCCCTCCTGCTTGGCTTTCGCGAGCGCTTCGGCGGCGCCTCCGGGCCGGATGAAAAGCTCAGGATCGTTGTCGAAGGTGACCCCATGAATCTGCCAGAGATCGAGATGGTCCGTCTGCAAACGCCGGAGCGATTCGTGGAGCATTTGCGTGGCGAGTGCGCCCTCCCGGCCATGCGTGCACACTTTCGTCATGAGGAAGACCTTGTCGCGCGATCCCTTCAGGGCCTTCCCCATCCAATTCTCGGATTTGCCCCGGTGATACTCCCAGCAATTGTCGAAAAAAGTGATTCCACCCTCGATCGCCTCCTTCACGATCGCGATGGCCGCAGATTCGTTGCTCGCACTGCCCAAGTGGTGTCCGCCCAATCCCAAGGCGGATATTTTCACACCGGTTTTTCCAAAAGATTTTAGCGAAATGCGGACATGGAAGAGGAAGGGAAATCGTGACCAACGCGATTTCGTCTCTCAAACGACCACCGGTCGTCAGGGTGAACCCCTATCTCTTGTTCTCACTCTCCACCGCCGCGATCTTCCCTTTTTCTCGCACCCGAATGGAAACCGGCGGCATGACGGCGCCTTCGTTCAACTTCAGGAAGTCCTCAATCGCCTCTTTCACCTCGCCTCCCAGATCGCTCAAGTGCCGGACTTCCACCTTCTCCACCAGTTCGGCCTTCGTGCTATCTTCGATTTCCACGACGAGCGTTTTCATCGGATCCAATGATGCCAGACATCACGCTGCCGGTTTGCGGCCGGTAATAAAGTGCAACACGACCAAAATAACGGCGATGACCACTAACAAGTGTATAAGGCTGCCCGCCACGTGCAGGAGCAGACCGGCAATCCAAAAGGCGATAAGAATGAGGCCGATGATAGCGAGCATAGATCGAGTGTTGTTACAGATTGAATCGCACCTTGCATCCTCGCCGTTCGTAACCATTCGCCTGGGCTGCTTTCATTTTTTTGTTTCGCGCTTCGGAGGGCGTTTGATCCGCCAGGTGGTCGTCTGAGCTTCCGCCAGCATATCCGCTCCCGGCCACAGGCGCAGCGCTCCGCGGAAACCGTCCTGATTGTCCCCGCGTTCACACTTCTCCGGCACGGGGTCGAGATACTTGGCATTGCCACCTCCCAATTGCACCACATCCGGGAAGAAAATATCGCGCAGCAACTCGACGGCTCGTTCCACCGATCGCTGCCAGCGCCGCTTTCCGCGGTATTCAGCGCTTCCTTGCTCAACCGATCCATGAACGCCTCCGACTTGGACAGCGGCATCAAGCCGATCTCCAGTGGCACGATCGTATCATCGGCAATCAACGTCGCACCCACACTCGTGCCGAGCCCCATAAAAAGCATCCGGCCGGTATCGTAGCTGGCCAGAGCCTGCATCGCGGCATCGTTGATGATTCGGACGGGGCATTTGAACGCCTTGTCGAAATCAAAATCCGTCCAGCCACCCGCGAGGTTCAGGGGATTGCGCGCCACGCGGCCGTCGCGCACGAGCCCCGGAAAACCGAGCGAGATCGCTTCGTATTGCCAGTCCTCGGTCGCTTCGAGCACCCCTTTTACCATTTTGGCCGCCGTCAGCGTGCGACCCGACGGAAACTTGCGATAACCCTCATGACCACTCGCCATCATCTTCACATTCGTGCCGCCTACATCGAGCATGAGGACTTTCACGAAATCACCTCCTTGGGGGCGAGCATGTGCCTGATGAGTTCCGCGACACCGTCCCCATGATCCAGCTCGGTCACAAAATCCACCTCCTCGCGAACCGAAGGAAGCGCGTTGGCCACCGCCACGGAATACCCGCAAATCTTGAGAAACGCGTGATCGTTCTCCGCGTCGCCAACCCCGACCACTTGCTCGGCGTGAGCGACAGCCGCTCCGCTGCCGCGCGCAAGCCCGTGGCCTTGTTGACCCCGCTCGGCAGGATCATCACCGAGCCTTTGTTAAAGATCACCTGTAACTCCAAGCCCATCTCCTTGATCGTCTGCAGCACGATATTTTCATGCGGTTCCCACGTCGCCACGATGGATTTGCCTATCTGAAGCGGAAGCCCGCGCTCATGCAGCCGGGCCACAAATTCGCTCGGCGGTGGCGGCGCCAGGGCCTCGATTTCACCCGTGTGCGGATGAAACAAAACCGCGCCGTTTTCCATCACCGCCAAATCGAACCAGGTAATTTGCGGGGAAAATTGCCTGCAGTTCGTGGAGCTCCGTCCAGTGACGAGGATCAAGCGAAAGTGCGCTTCTTTCAGTTTCCTCAACGCGCTTAGCGTCGCCCCGTTGACCGAGCCGTCGTGGGCGAGTGTCCGTCGTAGTCCGTCGCGAGGGCACATAAGTTTGGCGGCAATGGCTTATTCATAAAAACGGTATTTAGCATTGGTCCGATCGGCGTGTCGTCCGGCCCATCACTCGTCTCTGAACACGACTTTCAATGTGATGAACATGCTTTAGCTAAACTTCGCGAAGTACCGGCGGAATGGATGCCTCAACTCGTGACGGCCTCCGTCAAACAACACAGCCATCGCGCGTTCCTGCCCCGATACCATTTCGGACCGGTTCGACCGCCACGAGACTCAACCGAAAGGAAACCACCAAGATGAAACTCCACTTCCTGATTTCCGGCGCTGCAGCCATGCTGCTGCTGTCGCTCTCCGCGAACGCACAAACCGCCGTCCGGGAAAACGACCACCACCGCCCAGCAGCCGAGACTACGACTACTACTTCTGTGCAGCCGGTCGAAGCGGGCGGGCACATTGACCGAATTCGCGCCAGACGGCATGGTGATTCGCACGCAAGAATCGGCGGTACCCATTCGTTATTCCGTTTCGAAAAGCGTCGTTTACGTCGACGAAGCGGGCAATCCCGTCGCCCGGGAGATCGTGAAGACCGGCGTTCCCGTCACCGTCCGCTACGTCCGCGAGGGCGATCGCATGATCGTCAACCGCGTGATCGTGCATCAAGCCACGGCGGCCGCTCCCGAAGCGGTCACCACGGAGAAGACCACGACCACGACCACCACTACGGAAGGGCGTCACGAGAAGGACAAGGATCGTCACCACGACAAGATTAAGCAATCGTTGTGTGGGGGTGCCGCTCCCGCGTGGGGGCGGCACCTTTTCTTTTCACCATATGAACTCACCGAAGCCTAAAACCCGCACCGGCGCGAACAAGCCCGCTGCCACGCGGCACCTAAGCGACGCGGAAAGCGAGCTCTGGACTTGCAAGACGAGGCCGAACATACCGACGGCAAGGAACGCGAAAAGCTAACTCGCAAGATGTCAATCCGCAGATAGGACCGGGTCAGGCATGGGGCGCGATCGGTAATCCTCCGCTTCTTCGGGCCATCCCTACATGGCTTGGGGAGGATTTTCTTGGCGCGGCGGCGATCGCAGTACAAAGTTGCCAACTTTGGCGCCGGAATCGGATTCCGGGTTGTCGTTTCCGTTTTGCACCCCATTTTTGCAGGGGATACAAAATGGGGATACAATCGCCGAACGAAAACGCTCGGAAGAGATTGTTTTCCAGAGTCAACGCCGGCATAGCTCAGTTGGTAGAGCAGCTGATTTGTAATCAGCAGGTCATCGGTTCGAGCCCGATTGCCGGCTCCCCCCAGAGTAAACCCCCGCAGTTTTAGCTGCGATTTGCTCTGGGATGCTGCTTTTGCAGCGTGCCGTATAGAAAGGCCGTATAGAAAGCGTATAGAAGCGACCGCATGGGAAGAGGGATCGGGGTGCGCTCATTTCCGCTACGGCGCCATAGCGGGAATTGAGAGCCGTCGGTCAGAATCGCGTCGTTTCCAGCCTTTCCATAAAGTCGGACAGCCGACCGCTGCTCTCTCGTTTTGGGAAGAGTTCCTGCACGGAGCCTTGAGTACCTCCGCAAGGAACATGATCGATTTGTCGTCCACATAGCGCAGACGAGCCTCGATCTTAGAGACGCCGCTGCGGCTGATGTCGAGACCGGCGATCTGGAGCTTCGCGGCGAGCGTGGACTGCGACCAGCCGAGCGCGTAGCGCTTCCGGCGCACCTGGGGACCGATGTTGTTTTTGTAGAGCATCGTCGTATCCTCCGGGTTCAGGCGGCAACCGCGCTGCGCTCCGCGGTCTCGAAACTCACGCGTGGCGCGCTCTCGGTCTGGCAGAGCTTGATGAGTTTGGTCGCCTCGCTCTTCGCGAGCAGCGTCTTGGCTTCCTCCCGGAAGTTTTCGACCGGCTTGAAGCTGATCGTAGGCACGAAGAGGCGGCTGAAGACCGCACCGGCGAGCTGCTTGATCTTCTCGATCGCTTTGCTCTCCTTCGATTTTCGACTTGAGGGAGGGCGCGGGGAAATTGACGCGGGCGATGCAGCCGTCGTTACCTTCGGCTGTCCAGCGGAGGCCGCCGCCATCGGTCGGGACGAGTTCGTCTTCGCGTTCGCGGGCCACTTCGACGAGCTGCGCTTTGATCTCCTTGAGCCGCTCGGTCTGTTCAGAGATTTCGCGGTCGAGGCTGACGGCTTCGGTGACGAGGTTTTGGAGTTTCGTGGTCATTGGAGTGTAGATTTGAGGTTCTGTTTTTGGTTTCTGCGCCGGCCGCGGGGCACTTGCTCCGGTGCTTGCGCTGCGATGGCTCTACACCCCGTTTTTTGGATAAACGGCTCGCCAACAGCCGTTTGTTCTCCAACAGTCAGCAGGCGTTCTCCAATGTTCTCCAGCGACCTACGGAAGTTTTTGACAGCTTTTGCAAAACGCCCCTCAAAGCGTCGAATTGCGGGTCGATGGACACTTCCGCGTCGGAGGAAGCGGGCTTGTCAGCGTTTTCTCTGGCGAAGTGGCCATGGGCGCGCCGTTGCGGGAATGTTCATCAGAACACATACTGCGGGTATCGAAAGGAACCGCCCGCATGACCAAGACCGCCCCAACTCCAGACCTCGACATCGCCGACAGCGAAGCGATGTGCTCCACCACCGCGATCGCCGCCCTCCTCCTGCTGGGGGCGCAGTTTCCGCATCGGCAGTTCAACAGCGCCGAGCTGTGCGTGTTGTCGGGCATCGGCCGCACGGCGATGTCACAAATCAAGAATGCCTCGGATACGCCTTTCTCACTGGGCAAATGCACGCTCCAGCGGCTGGATAAATGGCTTGCCGAGCATCCGGGCCAGAAGCAGGAATGATGGTTGCTTCCTTACTTGTCCGTATGCCAAGAGGAGTTCGCAAAAATATCACGATCCCGGATTGCTCGCCCGACGGTAAAACAGCGGTGCGGCGAATTTGGCGACGGCGGATTCGCTCCCTACGCTGTCGAGTTGGTCTGCTACGATCTCCGGGCGGCCGCAAACCACTCCATCACTCTCGAGATCGCCGGTGATACCCAGGCGGCGCAGGATGCTGTGGATCGTGAACTCGTGAACCGATACCGGCCTGGTCAGCCACGCATCGGCCTGCTCGTGCAAATCGCCCAACGCATCCATCAACTCCAGGACATCGCCGAGCGAAATCGGCATGATCTTCCCCTGACGGCAATGAGCGCAGTGCCGGAACGGATCACCTTTCCCTCCGACATCTGGCCACTGGCGGATGAGCGCTGGAAGGAACTCGGCTATCCGTCGCTCTCGGCCTACATCACAGGACTCATTCGCTACGACCTGCTCGTGGGCGGCCCGCACAGTTACGCGACCGGTGAAGTCCGCTCCAAAGTGCAGCGCGCCATCACTCGCAAAACGGTCGCAGCCCGACGCAAAGGTGGGCAACGGAAAATCCTCCTCGACCACCTCATCGAACGAGCGCGAGGCCGACGCGTGCCAAAGGACGAGCTGGAAACTGTGAAAGCGCAGATCGCGCGAACCCTTCGTGACACTCTCACGAAAAAGCCGTGAGCCTGCCTTCTGCCAACGGCAACTACTCTTCGACGTGAACCGATAGAGACCCTCCGCATGCGAGCGAGCACGGTCAATGGTGGAGATCGGCGGGCGAAGGCGGGCGATACTACCTTGACGGCGCGCAGCGAGCAGTAAAATCGAGGGTCGAGTTCACGTCCGTGTAGTATTGAATTGTGCGCCTGCTCCCGAAATTGCCTCGGCGATGAATCCGCCGAACCGATGTGGCCGCGTAGCACCGCGGAGCGGCGACATCATCTGAGGCAGGGCGGGGCGAAGTCTTCGACGTTGGGAGCGACAGGGCGCAGCGGCAGTGGAGACGGAGCGGACAAGGGCGAAGTCTTCGCGGAGGAGTGGTGGACCTGAGATTGAAAGCGACCTGAATTATCGCGGCCGCGCGTCCAGCATCCGGCGCGTGCGCTCCAATTCTTCGGCAAGAATCGACTCGTCAGGCAACGCTAACTTGTATTCCGCCGCGAGCACCTTGTTCGGTAAACCTTCCAGGGCATACTTCGCCACGGCAGCGTTTTTCTCGGCACAAAGAATCAATCCGATCGGCGGATTCTCATTCGGGTTAGTCCAATGCTCGCGCGCGTAGTTCAGATACATGTGCATTTGGCCAGCGTCGGCGTGAGTGAACTTGCCTACCTTGAGGTCTATCACCACCAGAGCTTGGAGCCTCCGGTGAAAGAAAAGCAGATCGACGCGGGTACCACTCATGGCCGATCCGCAGGCGGCGCTGCCGGCCCACGAAGGCGAAATCATTGCCGAGTTCGCGAAGGAACTGCTCCAAATGGACCGTGAGTGCTTCTTCGAGGTCGGTTTCCGAGTATTCGTCTTTGAGGCGGAGGAACTCCAGAATGTAGGGGTCTTTGAGTTCGGCTTCGGGCGAAGTTTCATCGTCAGCGACGGGGCGCGCGCCTTTGCGCAGCATCGCCGCTTTGTTCCGCGAGAGAGCCGTTCGCTCGTAAAGCTGCGAAGCGATTTGGCGGTCGAGTTGACGCCACGACCATCCTCCGCGCATGGCTTCCGTCTCATAGAAGCTGCGCGCATGAGCGTTTTCGACGGTCAGCAGGCGCGAGTAGTGTGACCAGGGAAGGGCGAACGCCTGGGCGACGGCGGTGAGCCGCGCTCGATCCGTCTGAGGCGATATGGTTTTCTTGGCGTCGGCGCCCCTCGGTGTCAAAAGTCCAGACGCCGTCTGGACTTCTTCACTCGGTTGATCCGGCATGGCCAAAAGTCCAGACACTGTCTGGACTTTTTCGCGATACGCCAAATAGAAGGCGCGGATGTGATACAGATTGCTGCGTCTGAAGCCGCGACCGAAACGCGCTGTCAGGTCCTTGGCGAGCAACTTGATCACCCGTTCATTGTGCCCCGCTCGCGCTTTCCCGCCCTGCTCGAAGACCACGATTTGGCGGCCGATGTCCCAATAAACTGCGGAGATGATCGCGTTCAGCGACCAAGCCGCCTGCCGGCGTCCCGCATCAACGACCCGCGCGATGCCGCTCACGAGATTGTCGTAGCCGCTCGGCGGCTCCGGTTCGGAAGCAATTGCGGGTTTTCGTTTCATCGCACGGTCATATCCGAAAGGCGGCGAAATTGCACGAATGCTGAGCTGTAGCGCTGCCGCCGCCCCTGCGCTTGCCGTGGCTGCTTCCGAGCAGCGACGGCGTTTGGAAAGACGGGGCGCGAAGTCTCCGAAGTTGGCGGGAACGGGGCACTCCTTGCCACCGTCCGCCAACTCGGAGTCTTCGTGCGCGGGAGGAGGGCGCAGTTAAACCCGTTGCGCTGGCGTCGCCGTCTGGGTCTGTCCGCGCGTGACAGTGCGCTGGGTGCGCATGGCGATGTTCGCCATCATCTTCTCCTGCTGGTCCTCTGGCAGGTTCTTCACGAGGGTTTGATACGCCTTCTTCAGTTCGGGATTCTCATCCAGCTTCTTCAAGACGCTGCTGCGGATGCGCTCGGTACGCTCCAGCTTTTGTACGTCTTGCAGAACGATGGTGCGCGCCATCCGCTCGGGTGACATCGCCTTGATGTATTCCCAACGCTTCGGGTTGTCTTTGATGTAGTTGTCGATCTTGGCGTTGATCTCCGGGTTCTCGCGGAACTGCGGGGCGCCGTTGGTGGTGTTTTCAGGTTCGGGTTTCGGTTTTCCTCTGAGCATAGTCATGGTGTGGTTACGCGCGGTTTTCGCGGAGGCTCTGAACGATGGCCGCGCAAAAGACATCGATCAGATTCATGGGGTCTTCTCGCTCGACGGCGAGGGACATCAGGAACTCAGGTCCCGGCGATTTGCCGAGACGGCGCTGGAGTTCTTGGTCGGCTTCGACATACCGCGAGACAGTTTCCGGCGGCAGTTCGACTAGGGCTGGTTGTGGGTATGGCATAAGCGTAGCGAATGACGGCGTTACCAACTTTCCTCCAGCGTGGGCGGCGATTTGGCCGCTGGTTTGGCGGGTTTTTCGGAGCGCTCTCTTTCGACGGCATTCAAGCGGTTCTGCAACGCCACGATGTCCGCTGCTGGAGCAACTGTTGCTCGGCCATACGTTTCGTTTGACTGATCGCGTCGGTGAGGCCGGCGAGCCGCTGATTCAGAGTGGCTGCCTGGTCGGTGAATGCCTTGGTCGCGGCCTTCTGTTTGTTGATCTCCGCGACCACGGCATCAACCGGTGAAGTCGATGGGGCGGCAGCGACGGCACCAGTCGGGCCGCCATCCGGACGGAGGTTCCACTGAGCGGGTCTCTCGATTCGGTAAATAGGGTGCGCCTCGTGCATCAAAGTCCGGCTGCCAGGATCGACGTAGCGGCCCAAACGATATTCGCGAACCTCGTCCGGGCGGCGAACACTTCCGAGGTCGTCCACGGGCCGACTGGGGATGGTGGCCGGAACGATGACAATTTTCTTTGGCGTGTGGTTCGCGCACGCACCGAGAAGTACAAGGGGCAGGATGAGGAGTAGGCGTTTCATGGATTTGGCTGAATGGGTCTTGAGATGGGAGACGGTTGAGTAATTTGGGAGCTTCGGAATGGAACGGCCGAGGTTGGTGCCGCCGGGTTTCCGGACTATTTGAGGGGGCCGCTATCGCGGCCGGCTCGCCGCCGATTTTTGCATCGGAGCGATCGAGGGTTTGCGTGACGTAGAGGTAGAACTGCTTCCCCCGCCGGCACCCGGACGTAGAAGCCGTCGCGCCTCAATGCTCTGCTGAATCTGGCTCGCGTAGCGGTCGAGGACGGCCTGCGCACCTTGCAATGGAGCGTTGGTCAGCGAAGGGACCGCGAACGATCCGAAGGCCGTGGTGCGCTTCTCGGTGAAAGCCTCTGCAGCGCCGCTGAGCAGCGTGGCGACGAACATTTTGATTTCGGCGAGGTCGTCGCGTTTGAGCAAACGACCGCGCAGGCCGGCGCTGCCATCGGTGATTCCCCAACCGTCACCGTCTGCGTCCTTCTCACGGTCAAGCGCGAGCCCGCTGACGCGGAGTTCTTCACCGGTCTGCCAGACGAGCGTCCATCGTCCGTCGCTCGCGATGCGTTCCCGCACTCGGTCCACCTGGGCCGTGCCGTGGACTTCCGTCCCGGTGGGAATGATCAAATGTCCGTGGTGATAGACGTTTTCCGTGACGAGCCCGATGACGGGGGTGTTGATCGACGATGAGTCCACCGTCACGATTAACTCGCACTGGATTAACCGACCGAACGGCGCGAAATCTTCGCTCAGTTCTTTCGGCTTCCGGTCGTTGGAGGGTGTCTCCGCCACGATGGAGATCGGAAGGAGGACAGGAACCTGCGTCTCGGCCTTCTTCACCGCAACCGGCGAAGACTTTTGGTCTTTATCGTCGGAGGCCGGAGGCCGGAAGGGCACCATGTCGCGAGTGATTCGCTCGATGAGTTGCGGCTTCTTCGACGGATCTGCCTCCACCGTGCCCATCCGCCCGTTCGGACTTTGACCTGCGCCAAAGTTCTTTCGGCTATTCGCCAGAATCAGGACGACACACGCAGCGAGGAGAAACAGGATTAGCAGGCCCGTTTTCGAGCGGAGGAAAATTGAGAAACTTACGCGGGCTCATTTCTTGAATCCCTCCTCTCCATTGATGGGCAAGTCGTCGCTTGCGGACGGCATCCGTTCCAACACGAACGTGAAGTCGTTCTTGAGTGAGAGGTCGTTGCGCTCGCCATCAGCCGCCCCGGTGAAGGCGACGTAGCCTTCAGTACTTGCTGTTCGCCGGAACCGAACTCCCGATCTGCGTGACGGATGGGAAAAGCAAATGACTGCCGACCTTGAGTTGGAGACGTTCTGGAGTGAACTCGATCAACTTCAGCGTCTTGTTTTGGAGCGTAAGATGGAAAACGAGGGTGTCCTCGCGATCGAAACGAAACGCTTCATTCATCCGCACCTCGTAGTCGCCGCACTCGGTAACGCTCGGTTGCTTTTTCCCCATCCCGAACATCGACGCCAGCGAGAGCTTCGGGATGATACTCGCTGAGCAGCGGAAACGCCTTGGCCCTTGTCGAGAAGCCCGAGCAGACGTGCCGGCGTGAGGGGACGTTGGGTCCTTCTCCTTTCGCTCGTCGCGCGGCTCGAAGATAACCGAAAGCCAGGGTGAGCCGCTTTCCCTCAGTTCGAGGACATAAGTTCGGCCGTTCCAGCGGACATTGAGATTCGTCGTGGCATCTTTAGCCAGCGCCCGCGCCGACAGGTAGGAGGTGCCCTTGGTGTGCGCGATTTGGAACAGGCCCGCCGTTTTCCGCGTCCGTCGTCACGAGAGCCGCGTCGATGGCCGAAATGGCGCTTGGAAAACTGATCGTCGTGACGCGACTGCGGAAACCGGCACCACATAGACGGTGTGGTCGTCGAGGGTCAGGTCCTGGATTGGCTTTGACGGCTCAGCCGCCAAGGAAATCTGCGCGGCAAAGCACGCGAGGAGAATGGAATTAGCGAGTGGTTTCATACTTGAAGTCTTTGATGGCGGTCGGGAAACGTCCGTTCTCGACCATGTTGGGATTGCGCTGGAGCTTGAGCTTCAGGGTGAAAGGAATTGATTCAGTGAAGGCCTTCTCCTGGAAGATGCCGCTGCGAATGAGTTGACCGTTGACCTGCGTCAGCACCGCGTCCGACCGCGTTTCGAGCACATCAATGCGCGCGATTTCTGGCTTTTGATGAACCTGCTTCGCTTTGAACTCGGCATCCTCGGACGAGCGGAGGGTCTGCGCTTTGGCAAAAGCCGCTTTCAAAAACATCTGCTTCAGCATTTCAGCCTGGTCGAAGTCCTTCGGATTTCGCTGGAGTAGCGCGATGGTCGCGAGGGTGCTTTGCTGGGCGTGAAGCTCGTTCGCGTCCTCAAACTTCAACAGCGGCGAGACGTAGAATGTTCCCGCAGGGTCGATGATGACAACGCGCTCGCGCTGCTTGAACACATTCACGAGGTGATAGCGGTCTAGGGCTGCGGCCACGAGGATCACGCCGGCGCAGATGAACCACCACCAGGCGAGTCGGTCACGGTCCACGAAGAGACGCGTCGGATTGGGACGGCGTTTGTTGAGACCGTTAGGGGGGCGCTCTGGCGAGGTCTTACGGAGATGATGTTGGATGGTTTCCATATTTAGTTGCGAGAGCTTGCGAGGAGTTCACGGACGGCTTCGTCCCCGGAGAGGTCGCCTTTGGCGGGTCGTTTCGGTCGGCGCTGACTCGCAACGGAAGAAAGTAAGCCCCCGCCCGGCGAGTACGGGCTGCCACTCATGGACGAACCGGCCAGTGCTGCGCCGCCTGCGACCGCTCCACCGGCCAAGCCACCTGCCGCGGCCAACGCACCGCCACCGCCGCCGAGCGTCGCCGCGGTGGCTGCACCTGTCGTGACGGCAGCGGTTCCCGCTGTCGCCGCGCCTGCCGCAAGCGCAGACCCAATCTGCGCGCCGGTCGCAATGGCCTTTTGCAGGATCACCGGCGCGGCGATGGTGCTGAAGATCAGCCATACCCCAAGCACGGCGACGCCAATGAGATTTTGCAACGTGTAGCCTGCGGCGCCACCAATGCCGCCGAGTGAAAGAAAGCTTTGGTCTGCCATGAAATCGAGCAAACCCTGAGTCATGATCGAAGCGGCACCCCAACCAAGCGGCCACAGCATCACTCCAGCCAAACCCAATAAGTAGCTCGTGCCGATAGACTGTAACGTCCGCACGGCGAGGAAACCGACAAAGATCGGTGCAAGCGCGTAGCCCAGATATAGGACGAACTTCTGGATCAGGTAAGCGTAGAAAACGACGACGCTCGCAAGGAAACCGAAGAAGTAGAGCGCAAAGGAAATCAACGTCTCGAACAAGGCCTGGCCGTCGAATAGCTTATCCCACCAAGATTTGTTGGCGGTTGTTCCTTTTTGCACATCCAGAGTCTTCTGGTACTGCTGATAGACGCCGGCCGGGTCGGCCTTCAAGGTGGTCTTGACGGTATTGTCTACGATGCCGCTCACCTCGTTTCCCCAGATGGTGAGTTGTGATAGCACGGCGAGGAACGCGAAGGTGCGGCCAAAGGTGCGGAGGTAAGCGCCGGGGCTGCGCTGCCCGGTGACGGTCGAGGACACAACTCCGATGACCAGGAGGACGAACGCGATCGGCGTCAGCACACGGTTCATCTCCGCACATTGGTTCGCGAAGTTGGGAAAGAGGGTGTTGAAGTCGTTCATGGCGTTTAGTGAGTGGGAAAGACGGGAGGCGCACCGTTGATTTGGAAGGTCTGTGAGTAGCTGCGCATCGCCTCGCTGAACTCCGCCTTCTGTTCCTCTCTGCGAGCCTGCTCCTGCTTCTCGCGGTCATCGCGATTCTGAATGTCCTGCACTACGGACTCGGCCAATGCGTGATCGACCTCCTTATCGATGGCCGCGAGTTCCGCATTGTAGCCGGTCAGTACGCCCTGGAGCTTTTGTGTCTCAGCGTCGGTGGATGACGATTGGAGCTGCTCCGTCGTTTGAGCGATCTGATTTTTCAGGGTGGCGCGGCGCTGCGACACATCGTCATAGACCGAGGTGAAATTCTGTGCGGCGCGCTGAGTGGCAGCGAACTTGCGGTACAGATCTTCGGCGCGCGGCAACTCGATTCCGCCGGGGGTGGTAAACGTCGTGCCAATGCTCTGATAGAGCCCGTTGGCATTGTTGCGGAGCGCCTCCACTCCTTGTGCAAGACCTTGCAATTGTCCGAGAGTCTGCCCCACGCCGCTACTATTCAGGCTCTCGATCAGCGAATCAGCGCCGACGATGTTGAGCAACTGCTCAGGGTTGCCGAACGCTTTGACGTACGCTTGGATTTGCTGCAACTGCTGAGTAAGCGCATTGATCTGCTGGACTTGGTTGCTGATCATTTCCAAGTCTTTGGAAATGTCTTCGACGTGCATCACTTCGTTGAGCACGTCCGAGATGGGATTGGTAACGACATATTGCGCGTGTGCCGTGATCGACAGAACAAGCGCAATGGTGAATGTTAGAATTGTTTTCATGGGATTACTCCTGGATGCGCAATGTGCGCGTGCTGGGTTTAAGGATTGCTCCTCCGACTTCCCGCTCGGGGAGTGGAATGTCGAAGAGCGTTGCGGGCTCTTCGTTGCCACCGGCTGGTTGCCGTTGTTGTTCGATGAGCGTGTGGTATTGCTGCTTTGCGGAATCGCTTCGTCCTTTTTCATATCCCGCAGCGTAGGACTTGTTCGTGGCGGCAGTGCTCCCGGCTTGGAGCGACTCGCTGAGAAGGAGGCCCGCGCCAGCTCCGGCCGCTGTCGCGAGTGGATTGCCTTTACCGAGAGTATTTGCAAGGAGAGCGCCGCCAGCGGCGCCAATCGTATTGCCGACGAGCCGCGTCGGACTCGTGCCCGCGCAGCCGGTGAAGAGCACTGCGAGCGTGGTCGCGGCGATGACTGGTTTGATGTTCATGCCCGAGTTCTACGGGCATTCGTCATTGGGGCTGCTCCAATCCCGGCGCGACTTCGAAAACTCGCCAAATCGCCTTCCCGATGGATTCGTAGGGAGCGTCAAAAGCACCAATGCTCCAACATGAGCAGCATGAGGACCCACAAGCTACAAATGCCGAAAACCGATGTCGGGGCTTACTCGACGGCCGCGCGCAGAACTGCTTCTCTTTGACGTTAAAGACCTGCGTTTGTAAGCGTTTACTCGTTCCGAGCGAACCAGCTCACGACGAGTGTCCGGAAGGATGCGAAGGCGTGAGGGAAGCCCTTCCACCTCGTTTTCTTTTACGGACCGAACACTAGAAAGATCAAGACGATGGAAAGGATGAAGTTTGCGTCGAGCAATCCAACTGCCGCGGCTCGCTTAGGTTCAATGACTCACGGAGGCTTTGTGACGGCGAAGACCGGCTTAGACGTCAAGAACGAAACCGTCCTGTTTAGTCTGATGAGCAGAAGCCTTTTCCAATCTCCACCGGCGCGGCGCGACCTCACTCATCCTAACACAGTCTCCAGCTCGAATCCGAGCTGTTGCATAAAAGCGACCGATTGCTCCACGCTCTCTGAGTTTCTTCCCTTGTTCGATCACCTCGGTCGAAAAGCGTTCTCCGCTGGGCACGCATTCAAACGCAAGCGTTTCTCCGATATTGACGATCCCGCGGTTCACCGAATCAGTTAGGACAAGCAACCTTTGATTGATCATGCCTTGCGTGATTGCGATCTCAATACGACGTAGCCCTTCACGACGGGGCAAGGGTTGCTCGATTGGCCTGCTTGCATCGGCGTTCAGTAGGCTCAGCTCTATGGCGTCGTTTGTCTCATTTGAGGCGGCTGCACGGCTGGGCTTGTGAACGTGGAGGACGCGAAGCTTTCTGCTGCCGCCTGGCAAATGTGCGTTGACTTCGTTCGTCGCCTGAGCGCCGAGCAAGGCCCGAGCGAGTGGCGTATCCAAGTTGATGAGTCCAAGCTTTGGATTGGAAGGTTCAGATGTGATGAGCACCCAGATTTCATCGGCGGGTTCATCGGTGAAGATGAACTCCACGGAATCCCCAATCTGAATTCGATTGTTTGATACTAAAATTTCAGGCGGTATCGGCTCGGGTGGGGCAGAAATTCCGGCAGAATGCTGAGAAACGCGTTGGTCGGTGGCGCTCCGCCGGAGTGCGTGTTCGAGGCGCTCTTCTAGAGCCATCGGTATCTGATTAGCGTCGTTCTCTTCGGGTACGTTGTCGGTCACAGCATCGGACGCACTTTCGTCCATTTTTGCTGGCGAAACTTCGCGGTATTCAGTAACGGTGCCTAAATCTACTTCTGCGGAACCGATCGGATCAATGGCAAGTTCTTTGAGCCTTGCCAGAAGGTCGTCGAGACAGCCGGTGGGATCGCGAATGTAGCTTGATCCCCAGCAGCGCCAGAAAACCCAGCCGATACGTTCGAGCGCACGCTGGCGAGCGATGTCGGCCAGCCAGTCTTCAGGCGTGTGATATTGGTCGCCATCGCACTCGATAGCGAGCCGCCGCCCGTGATGTCCCTCGACGACGAGGTCGATGCGATACCCGCCCGCTGGCACCTGTGCGAGGATGCGGTAGTTACGTTGCGACAACTCGTCGAAGACGGCGCGCTCAAAGCCGGATTCGCAGTGTTCACGCTGCGATTGCACCTGCACGGTGTCTTGCCGGAGTGGGCGAGTGAAGTGATCGAGCAGGCGTGCGCGCAGATCCTTATCGCTCACATCTTCGCGGCGGAAGCTGCGGAACAAATACATCCGGTCGCGTGCCCGCGACGCTGCGACGTTGAACCTCTGTTCATACATCTCGCCCGTCGCCGCGCGCAGACTGCCCGCGTCTGAGACCATGCTGATGAACATGATGTCGGCCTCGCGGCCTTGGAATGTCATCGCGTCACCACAGCGAATCTGGTGGTCAAGGATGGCTCGCTCGCCGATTGCAGCGATGAGCAGATCAAGAACGAGTCGCGCCTGTTCGTTGCCGAGCAATGAAACGACGCCGATGCTGCGGCGACTCATTGTTGTGTCGGTTACGATCTTCTTGATCTCTTCGACGATAGCCTCCGCCTCGGGCCTGTTGATCTTTTGTGAACCGGCGTGGCGATAGCCGCCGCGAACGAAAACATCAATCAGCACGGGACTGAGCCGTTCCTCGGCCGTCGGCACGCGCAGGCATCGGATTTCGCCGTTGTAGCAGAGCTGATTTGAGAACTCGATGATCGGCTCGACGCAGCGGGAAATGCTCGCGGAGCCGAACAAGGTCGGAAGCGAATAGCACGCTCCCGAGGTCATAGATCGACTTCTCCGGCGTCATCACGTCGCGATACGGCAATGTGCGAAGCACCGTTCGATTTAGCGTCCGAATGTCTGCCTCACGGAAACCGATGGCCAGCGGGCCTGACCTGTTTATTGTCGCCAACAACGAGGAGTTTTTTCGCGCGCAACAATGCCGGGATCGCCCACATGTCGCTTTGTGATGCCCTCGTCGAGGATGACTAGGTCGAACGATGCGAGTTCAGCCGGCAGCGTTTCCGAGATGCGCCAGTGAGGCATGATCCAGCAGCGGATCGCGTCGCTCGCGCGCGTCATGGCTCGGCGCGCATCCTGCCGGTGGCGCACGGCGCGGATGCCCGTGCCAGCGCCGATGCTCCGAATCGCAGCCATGTATTGCTGGAGAGCTGCGAGTAGGCCGCGGTCTTGATCCAGCGCCTCTCGCAACTTCAGCCAGGTCAGCTGTTCAACGAGGTCTTCGTTTGCACGCGATAGATCCTTCTCTGCGGCGCGCCGCTCAGAGTTGAGTTGGAAAATCCGAGCGCGACCGTCGATTGCTTCGAGATAGCCGCGCTGGCGGCTCCACGTCCACGCCTCGCTCCACGGGGCGGAGATTTCCGGTCGTCGTCTGTGCCAGCGGGCCTCGTGCGGAGCCGTTGTGCCCAAGTGGGCGCGCCAGATCGCGCTATCAACAAGGTCACGCGCTCAACCTCGGCAAAGTCGTCACACAACGCCGCAAGCCGGTCTAGTTCGTTGCGGAATGTCTGCCAGCGTAGCTCGACCTCTTCGCTTGTGGCGCTCCGCGAGCCTACGACGTCGGCGAGGAACGCGCGCATGGCCTCGAAGACCTCTCCGGTCGGCGCGATGAGCTTTGTCATTTCCGCCTGTAAGGAGTTCTTTGCCCGCAGCGAGCCGTCCGTGTGCAAGGTGCAGACGCAACACTTCGGCAACGCGTCGCATTTCCGCTACGTCGTGTATGACTGCATCGGCGCGAAATCCGGAGCCAAACACTTCATCAACCTGCCCAGGTAATGTCGGCTCGAAATGCTCCGCGAGTCTGCGGGCGCTAGCGATTTTTTCAGCAATGCGTGCGAGCGCACGAACCGCCATAGCGCCTGACTCTGAAACGTCCGGCCCATCAAATTCGACGCGCACTGTGTTCCACCGAGCGACAACCGCTCGCGACTTTTGCAGGAATTCGACAAAGCCGACGACCACCCGCCAATGCCCTGGCTCGGTGGGTGCCGAACCGTTCAACCGAATTGCACCGAATTTCGCGCGAAGAGCGGACTGGCCAAAAGGCAGCAGACTGAACGGGCGCTTGCTTTCCGCGGCACGTCGCAACGAGGAGACCAACTCATGATCGGTGTCGGCTTCCGGTGGCAATTCCACTGCAACCGTTGCGAAGCTGGCGCGGGTGGCTTCCAACGCGGATACGCCGTCCAATAGCTCAGCGAGGCCCACCAGCACGAGATGAGGGGAGGAGGCTCGCGCTGCCTTCGCAAATTCGGCACGGAGCCAAGCGAGCCATTGCTCCTGACATGCCTGATGAAGCGCACATGCCTGCTCTACTGCTTCAAGTAGTGACGCGGCCTGCCGAAGCACCTCCGTGTTCTGGCGTCGCAGTCGCGGCAGTTGCGCCGTGGCGACCTCTTGCTCGATTGTCCCCATCGTCTGCAAATCGCGATGGATGTCAGCGAGCGTAGCAGCATCGGTGAAATCCCGCGAGGCGGGTAGCTGCTGGCCGAGGTATTGCAGCGCGTTTCCGAGCCGGCGCCGTGAGCAAACGAGCTTCCCGATGTCCTGGTCGCCAAACTGAGGTTCGTGTTCGGGCGCTTCGCGGAGGGCATCAGGAAACCACGAGTTGCGCTCCGCTCCGGCAACTACCTGGCGAGCCAGTTCCTCGGGCGCAATGCCGCCGAGCAACGCCGGTGCGGGCGTCGTATTGCAGCGCGCCCATTCCGCCAGCTCGTGGTCAATCGCGGCAATCTGCTGATGATGCCGGTCGATCTTGCGCTCGATCCGGCGGATTTCCTCCCGCTTTTCGTCCTTGTTGAGATGGCTGACCTCATCGGAGATGCGCGTCACGCTCTGTTCCAGTTGCTTCAATCCCTCGCGTTCGCGCGTGAGCAGACTGACAGTGAGCGCGCGCACCTTTTCTGGAATCTGATCGCGCAGAACCGCCAGCGCCGGTTCGCCCTTGCTTGTGACGAGCACTCGTTTTCCGAGAGCAAGATAGTGGCAGATGATGTTGGAAATCGTGTGCGTCTTGCCCGTCCCAGGAGGTCCCTGCACAACAACGCCATCGGCTTGGTCGAGCTTTTCCACGATCGACACCTGCTCTTTGTTGAAGGGGCGCGGGAAGTAAAGTTCGCGCACTTGCAGTCCACCGCTCGCGGTGCTGCCAGCATTTGAGATGCCGCGATATGCGAACCGCTCGCGCACGGGCGTCGGGCCGATTGGATCTTCGACGAGAATACTCGGGCCACCTTGTGGCAGCGGTTTCTCGATCATCTTTTCTCTCAAGCGCCGCACGTCCTCGACGAGAAAGTTTGTCGTCTTGCGGCGAGAGAAGAGCACCCATGTATCCGTCACCCGCAATTCTTGCGCGGCTGGCGGTACTTGCCCCGGTTGCGCTCCCGCTTCACGCGGCCAGTAGCAGCCCTGCGGATCGAGATTCGCAGTCGCGGTGCTCAGGATTTCCTCGAACGACTTCGGATCGAATGGCGAGAGCGTTTCTTCCGCTTGGCGCAACACGACTTGCGCCCGTCGTTCAACCACCTCTGCGCCAGCAATCTCTAACTCACGATACGGATCGAGTTCGACGCGAGGTTCAGTCTGCCGGGGACGAATGCGAATCGTCATGTCGATGCCGATTGGATCAATTTCGACCAACTGGCTGAGTAGCGGGTAACGCACGCGCCGCTGTTCGTGATTCCACACCGCGACGCCGATGCCCCACACAAATTCTGTCGGCGATTCCGCTCCCTCGCCTTCCATCGTTTGGCTGAGGTTGAAGAGCTTGTCGTAGAGCGTGATTGTTTTTCTCTTCGGCAATTCCGCTTGCGCCCACGGTTCCCATTGCTCGGCACGAAAGTGATCCAGTGCGGCTGTGATTTCCGGATGATTCTCCTGCCGCTCTACGTTGTCCGGCTCCGGCCCGACGGTGATGGTCTCCCGGCATTTCGGTTCGGCTCCCGGGTCATCGCGGAGAAGTAGCCACGGGGCGAGAGTCACCGGAGGCGTAGGCGGCCGTGTTGGCCGAAGCCGCTCGATCTCCATCCAGATTTCTCCTTCTGCATCGAGGCGGTTGAGGATGATGCCGGGTAGTTCGTTTACATCCGGCTGGTAGATCGCAAGCCCGCCGTGCTCCGCAATCTCAAAGACCGCACGGCGAGTGAGCTTGTCGAGTTCCTCCAGGTAGTCGAGGATCGACAGCATACGTTGCTGTGGTTCAGACAGAAGTGCTTCCGGCATGGTCGTTTCGCTGGCTCCGCGAGTGCCATAATACGGGTTTCGGTCACGGTGTGAAGCACTCCCTGCCATCGAATCGCAACCGCTGGATGCAGCCATTTGCGCCTACCCTTCCACCCCTTTTCTATCCGAAAAGGCCAAGGATGATGCGCACCATTCTGGACACCGACTCTCACACATTTCCCCTCAAAACCGCGCAATTCTCGGTTTTCCCCTTGGATCAGCATCCCCGAATCATTCGCTGATGTACGGGAAGGAAGGCGGTATGGTGAGAAGGAAAAGGATACCACAAGCGTGCGGGTGGCTGGCTGCACGGCGGACGCCATCCATTCGGGCCAACAAGCACCGGATACCAGGCCGGCCGGAAATCGGTTTTCTGGATGCCCCAAAATCCCAAGATGCGAAGGCGAGCGACGCGCATAGTGGGCCAGTCGCGTAGCCCGATTTGGTTCTAGCGCACGGCATAAGTCATTCTCGGGGTACCTGCCCGGGAGACTCGCCAGTGTCTCAGTTCGTCGGGGTTCTTGTCGTTTGGAGCCTCCTCAAGAGAGCAAGATCACTGCGCGTTCCTCTTTGCCCAACGCGCACGCTGAGCTGCCGCCATCTTCGCGCGACTCGCGGCAGACACGACGCGCCTTTTTTTGCGACGTTTTATCTCGGCGGGAACGCTGAACGAGGGCGGTATTGCATCCTGATTCAAGAGCGTGTCCAGCTCCGCTTCTAGGTTTGCGATCTGCTCGGCGATCTCCAAGGCTCGTTTCAGCGTTTCAATTGAGTGCATTGGTGTTATAGGCATGTGCTGGTGCTACGCCTTCACTCCGCAACACGCAATTTCCGACACGAATTGTTTTGCTCGCCGATTGCATCAAAAACGGACGGAATGTGCCCAAAATATGATGAATGACAATCCCGGAGAGCGAACGCACGTGCCGCCTATTGCATCTGAAAAGATCGTGAACGAACGGAAGATTTTCTTCTTGGATCTGAAAGAGAATCAACGTGGTCGTTTCCTGAAGATCACGGAAGACGTAGGTGGACGGCGCGATACGATCATGCTTCCTGCTCCGGCCTTCAAGGATTTCACGGAAGCACTGGAACGCCTGGTTGAATTCGAGGCCAAGCTTTAGGCGTGTGAGGTCCGGTGCTCCGCACCTCGGCTCCGGCTGCGGACCCTCCCGGAACTGCGTTCAGGCCGTTTATTCGCGACCGGCGGATTTGACGATGGCTTCCACTGGATCGGCGTAGGTTTTCATCTCTTTCGCACGGCGCTCGAAATGTGCTCCTGTGGTGCTGGAGCAGTAGAGCATTTCGGATGAGGCGACATTGTGGACGGTGCCACATATGGGGCGCACGGCGTCCGTGTGGAGGTAGGTGAATGCAGCGAATTTGTCGGCAGGCTGTTGGTCTGGGAGCGGGTAACTGAGGATTGTCTGCTTGGTCACGTCCGAGAGGCTGATGTCGGCGCCAATGTCGTCGAGGTCGGTACGATCATTCTGCCGCATGAGGAAGAACTGCCGGCTGTTGCCGAAGACGGCAGCGCGGATGCGGCTTTCCTTGAATCGCGCATATTGCTGCACGATGGCGATATTCCAGCAGTTGAACTTCCGAAGCTGCGCGTAACTCTCCTTCACGATTTCTTCGCCGCCGGGAATGTCCATGAGGCGAGCGACCTCCTCGTAGATGTTCCGCTTCCGCACCGAGCGCGGCAGCGTGATGATGTGCTGGCGAGTATAGTTGGTGATGAGGAACCCTGCGGCAGCGCGAAGCGCCTTGGCGGATTCGGGAATGTAGCCGAGTTCAAAGTGCGCGATTTTTCCGGTGAGCGAGACGTTCGACGCGCCGTCGAAGAGACGGCCGTAGTTGCCTTCGGCGCACCATGGAAGCAGCCGCTCGGCAAGTTCGCGCACGTCGTCGCTGCCACCTTCGAGCTGCATCAGTTCCTGAAGCATCCGATGCGTCGGGTATTCCGCGCTGGCGAAGCAGGCGAAGGCGAGATTGCGAATCTCCCTGAGCGTCGCCGGTTCCTTGGAAAAGCGGAGAACCTCGGCTTCGTCAATCGCTGCAAGGTATGCCTCGGCTTCTTCCGGTCTCGCCTTTCGCCAGTCGCGGAAATCCACGAACGCCTCCAGGGAAGTAGCGCCCGAGTGTAGTCGCTCGCGGCGGAAGCGCGTGAGAGCACAGGCGTGACGCGCAATCCGCTGCATCTCCTCCCCACGAACGCGGCTCCATTCGGTGAACACGTCATCGAAGAGCAGGTTCAGATATTTCGCGATTTGCGCCTGGCGGTGCATCTGCCGGTCTTCATCGGCGCTGAGGCCGACCATTCGCGCGACAAGGGCCGTGGCGGTGGCAAGGTGATCCGGCGTCAGGGGAAGTTGGTGCGTGTCGAGATAGTTGATCGTGAGGTCGCCATCTGGCTGGATGACGATCGGGCGCGCATTTGGCTCCACGGTCTGAGTGTAGAGGCCGTAGGAGAGGCCCTCTTCGATGATGACAGTGTAATCGAAGTAGCCTTCAGTTTGGGAGAGGAGGTCGCAAACAGTCACCGACTTGCCCGCCCCGCTCATGCCGAGCAAAACCGCGTGTTGCGGCGTCGCGTCTTCATCGGTCCCGGAGAATGTTTTGACGCCCACGAGATTCCGCACTGGTCCGTCGTAGATTGCCTCGGCAGTCGCCAAGTGGCCGGTAAAGGTCGCGTTGATCGGCAGCAGGTCGGCGACGTAGCGATTTTCGCCATACAGCTTCCGATGTTCATAACGGCTCCAGGTCCAGCCGGGCCATGTCTGAAAGAAGACGTGTTTTGAGGTTGTCGGCAGCACGCACTCGAAATACTGCGCGCCGTTCATTCCATGGATGGCGTTCTTGATCGCTCCGAGTTTTGCAGCGAGCCCATCCTTGGTGCGGTCCCAGGCCCGGACGACGAAATGCACGTTGAATGGCAGGGTATGGCCCTGCATCAGAGCCGCGATTTTGCGCTGCTTCTTCTCCATCGCTGTAACGAGCGAAAGCTTCTTTTCGCTCGCATAGTCTCCCGCGAGGCGGTCATGAGCCTTCTCCTCTCGCGCAATCTCGCGGCGTACCGAGAGTGGATCGACGTTTACCGTGATCGTGTAATCGAGCAGCGGAAGATTCGTGAGCCGGTGAATGATACCTGGGAATGAGACCTTCGGCCAACGGCTCAGCACGAGCAGTCCGTGATGGTAGCCGTCCAGAACAAAACCGGTATCGGACAGCCCGACCGCCTCGCCATGCCAGCAGTTCTCGTGAATCGACAACGCGGGCTCAAACGACTCCAGCGGATCGTAGTCGAAGCGTTCGGAGAAGGACGGGTTGAGAAACGTCGCGTAGTGCCGAAAGTGATCGGCGTCCTTCATCGCCGTGATTCGGCCGTGCGGAAAAATGCCGAGCAACATCTCATGCAACTGACGGAACTCCGAACGGAGCTGGCCAAGCAGCAACTCGTAGTATTCCTGCCGAGCGCCTGCCGACTGAAGAGGCGTTGGCTCCGTGTCGATGGTGCGAGAGATGTAGATCACGAGTTTTTGCCGACGCAACTTGCGGTCAAGCATCGCCTGCCAGTAGCGGGTGAAGCGCTCATTGCGGCAGCGGCGCGTCCAAATGTTCGTCGCTCGCTCCGTTTCGTCGCGATAGCGGAGCAACTCCGCCCGGTAATCCGAGTCGCAGAACCACTGCACCTGCAAGCGCTGATGCTCGTGGAGCGACGCGAGGAGCAGCGAGATTTGATCCTGGAATTCGTTCAGGTGAGCCGGCGCAGCGCTGCTGAGATCGGGCGGCTCGAAGATGAAGCCTTTGGCGACGTGACCGCCTTTGCGCAGTCCGCCGAAGATGATCATGTCCTGGAGAAAATGGCCATTGGGAGCTTGTTCAAACATGGGAAGAGTCGTCGAGTGGGTGAAGGGTTTTGCCCGGCAACTCCGGCGCGAAGCCGGGTCCGCTGAGCCAGAGTTCAAAGAGATCGCGGTCGTAGCCGGGCGGCTTTCCTTGCCGAAAGCCGAAGATGTAGAGGAGCACCACCGTCAGCGGGACAGCCGCAGCCGCCGCGGATGCGGTGAGCGTCCAGCGCAGCATGCTGAAGAGCACGAGCAAAACGATCACCGAAGTGAAGACTCCGCCGGTCAGATACCAGAAGAGGCTGCCCTCCAGCCCCCATGTCTTTCCGGCGGAGTCTTCGGCGCTGTTCGTTTCCGTGAAGCGCAGTTCGCTCATTGGAACGCGCCCACGTCCACGGTGGAACCGTCGAGACCGAAGGCGGTGAAGAGCGCCTTCACGATTACCGGCGCGCCCGCAATGATGAGGCCGCCAATGATCGAGAGCTTGCCCGAGTCGGTATCACCGCGCCGGATGGCGAAGCCGCCACCGACGACGCAAATGGTCCCGAAGATGAACCCGATGAGCATGACGATCCCCATCGCTTTGCTCGCGCCTTGGGTAAGACCGCCGGCGGCTTGAGCGAGGATGGGTGCGAATTGGAATAGTGAGGTTTTCATGTGAGCCGACGTTCTACCGCGCCACGAGATGCACGCTGCTCCAGCGCCAGAGCCACTTCGCAGGGCATGCGCTGGCAGCCTCGGCGGATGAATTCATCTGCCATTTCGTCCGACCGTCTCGAACATCTCCGCCACCTGGAAGCGCATCTCGCCGAACAAATCCGCGGACAAGATCATGTGCTTCCGCGCGTCGCATCTGTCCTGCATCGCGGCGAACTTGGCCTCGCGCTGCGCTCCCGTCCGCGCGGCAGCTTCCTCTTCCTTGGCCCGACTGGTGTTGGAAAAACGGAACTGACCATCGCATTCACTCGATACCTCGCTGGTGACGACAAACTCTTTCGCTTCGACATGTCGGAGTTTCAGACGCAAGAAAGCCTTGGCCTGCTGCTCGGCGGCAAACTAGGCGAAGTTGGTTTGCTCGGCTTGGCCGTCGCCAAGTCTGCCACGGGCACACTGCTCTTCGACGAGATCGAGAAGGCACACCCACGCGTACTCGACGTTTTCCTGCAAGTGCTCGACGCAGCTCGCGTGACGATGGCCAACGGCGATGTGCTCGATCTCAGCGGCTTCTACATCGTCTTCACATCGAACCTCGGTGCGGCCGAGCTCCTCAATCTCCAGCACTCGTCGTTCACGACGATGGAGCGCCACGTCCTGACCAAAGCGCAGCGTTCGCTGCGCCCCGAACTCTACGCCCGCATCACCGAGAAAATCGTCTTCAGCCGCCTTAGTTACGACGTGCAGCTCGACATTGCGCGGCTGCACATCGGCCGGGAACTCTCCCTTCTCCGCGACCAAGGGTTTGAAGCCGTTGCGGACGAGTCCGTCGTTTCATTCCTCATCCAACGTGGCTTCCATCCGCGTCTAGGCGCTCGGCCTTTGCGCGACGCCATCGAGAAATATCTGCGCGGAGCAGTCGCGGACGCCATGTTGGCAGAAGTGAACTTCCAACGCGGCGAGTTTGTTGCCTGTGGAGGGGAGTTGCTGCTGCGCCCGCGACATGCGGATACGTAAACGTGAAAGGGAAGAGAGGCCCGGAGGATCGTTGCGATGATCTGTGGCGCCCGCAACGAAGCGCACGGCTTCCGCGGGGAATCATGGGCGGAAGGCCGGAAGCGAAGGGAGGACGGCGCAGATGATCGCTGCCTGTCCACAAACTCGGGAGTCTGTGCCGTGGGCGTGCGACAGCCGGTGGGAGGAACAGTCTCCCACGGCGCAGCCGCATCAGGAAGATCGGGTGGGGCTGGCGGGGGTTACACCCGCCAACCCTCCCACACCACCGGACATGCGGGGTCTTCCGCATCCGGCGGTTGAACCGGGCAGCCGTCAGTGAGACGGCGCGAGTTCCCAAGGAATGACGAAGCCGTACGCGTTCAGCGTCTCCTTCGTCAGGGCGCGCTGGACGTGCGTGCTCGCCGCCATTCGCCAAGCTCCGACCCCACTAGCGGCCACCTGCAAGCCCCTGCCCCGCAGGCCCAGCTTCCAGAGCGCCTTCCAGCGCCCTTTCTGGCTGTGCCAGCGTTGCCAGAAGCACTTCCGCATGTGCCGTCTGGTCCATTTGCCGATGTCCCGCAACTCCCGCCATTGGGCGAGCCGGAAGTAACCCCACCATCCATCGATGTATTCGCGCCATTGATCGCGCAGTTGCACGGTGGTCAGGCTCTGCCGGGCATTCCACAGTTCCCGCACCCGCGCTTTGAGCTTTTCCCGCGCTTTCGGCGCGACGCTGATGCGTCCTTCTCGATGGACGCGGAAGCCGAGCAGGCTGCTCTCATCAGTGAGGCCAGCGCCGCTCTTCTCCCGGTTCACCTCGACTCTCAGGTTCTTTTCCAACCACTTCGTCACGCTCTTCAGGATGCGCTCGGCTGCTCTCTGGCTCCGCGCGTAGATGGCGATGTCATCCGCATAGCGCACAAAGGCGAGCCCACGCGCTTCCAACTCCTTGTCGAGCCGATCAAGGTAGATGTTCGCCAGGAGCGGGCTGAGTGGCCCGCCCTGCGGGGTTCCTTTGGTGCGTGCGACGGCGGGCTCTCCGGCCCGCGCGATCCCGGCTCGCAGGAAGCTCCCGATGAGCTTGAGCAGCCTTTGATCGCTCACCTTCCGCGCCACTGCGCGCATCAGGAGGTCGTGATTGACTTGATCGAAGAACGCCTTCAGGTCGAGGTCCGCGACCCAGCAGCACCCCGCTTCCACGTATCCCTTCGCCTCCCGCACCGCGTCATGCGCGCTGCGGAACGGGCGAAAGCCGTGGCTGTGGGCGCTGAACTCCGGGTCGAAGACCGGCGTGAGCAGTTGCAGGATCGCCTGTTGGACGAACCGATCCAGCACCGTCGGGATGCCCAACGTGCGGACGCCACCCTGCGGTTTCGGTATTTCCACCGCCCGCACTGCCGAAGGCCGATAGCGGCCCGCGCGCAGCTTGGCAGCGATCCGCGGCCAGTGCTCCCGTAGATGCGGCCCGAGCCGTTCGACGGTCATGCCGTCGATCCCCGGCGCCCCTGCGTTTGCTTTCACCGCCTGATAGGCGGCCAGCAGATGCTCTTTTCCCAGCATCTTCTCCATGGTCAGTTCTTCGCTTTGGCTTTGGTTTTCCATTTGGGTTTCACTCATTCAGCTCTTTCATGCATCTGGGGTTCGCCAGCCTTCACAGTCCTTGCCGTCCCTGCTCGTCTTCTGGCCAGGAATCCACCTGTCCGTTCTCGACGAAGCAGCCAGTGGGAAGCGGTTTTGGATGGCCGCTCCCGCTCGGTTTCGGGCGACTCCCCGGACTCTCCGCTGAGTTCTCCAGATTTGGCTGTCTCTTCGGTTCTTTGGCCCTTCGCTCCTCCGGGCTTTCACCCGGCGTCAACGCTACTACGGCCTCTGCTGACTCCTCCGGCGCTCTCGCGCCAGAGGTCTCCCCGAGTAAGAACACACACTTTCGGGCCATTCCGCCGGGCTCTACCAAACACGGTTTTCGGTGACTTTTGGATTTCGCGTTCACGCGCACGCTGATCACCCGTGTCCGGCCTCGCTGCCCATTTGTATTCCTGCGGCTGTCCCTTTGCTCCCCGCTGCTTTCAGCGTCGGCCTCACGGCCGCCACCTTGCGGTTCACTACGGTTGCTGTCACGGCTTCCGGTTATCACTTTTCAGATGACGAGTTTGTGTTCATGTCGGGCACACGCGCTACGGAAACCTGGGTTTCCGTTGAGTTGGGTGCGTCGAAGACGGTTCCTCCGGCTTCGACGAGGGAAGAAATCTCTTCCTTCCAAACGTACGTCTCGGAAGGTCGGTCTCGAAATTGGCATAGGAAAGCGCATCCTTGATGATGCGTCCGGTCTTCACAGGCACGGTATGGGATATTTTTCAAGCGCCTTATTCAGTCGATTTTGAGCCTCGGCTGGTGCCGCAGAAGCAGAATTTCTGGGACACGTGCCGTCGATTCGATTGCGTTTCAATTCCGTTCAGAAATCGGCCCGCCCCTTCCGTGATTTCGCGCATTGCTCGAACTGAGGCAAGCCGGCAATATGGCGGTCCACGAACTTGAACCAATGCGATTGCTCGAAGACGGTCAAATCATCCGCGACACCTACGAGGTGGAACGCTTCCTCGGCGAGGGCGCGTTCGCGGAAGTCTATCGGGTGCGGCATCGTTTTCTCGGTCGGCAGGCGATGAAGGTATTCAAGCGCGTCGGAATGAGTCTCGACGACATCAACGAAATGCTTGGCGAGGCCATTCTGCTGTCTCGGATTGGCCACCCGAACATCGTCCGCGTTTTCGACGCCAACGTGATCGAGTCCAAGCGAGGCGTCTGCGGCTATTTCACGATGGAGAATGTTCCGGGCGGCAGCTTAGACAAGTTCTGGCACTCGCACGGTGCTCATCTGGTGCCGATTGAAACGACGCTCGATTTGATGAAACAGGTATGTCGCGGCATCGCTCAAGCGCATCGCGAGAATCCGCCAATCATTCATCGGGACATCAAGCCTCAGAACATCCTCGTCGGCTACGAGGCGGATGGCCTCCGCGCCCGCGCGAGCGACTTCGGCCTGGCGAAGAAGGTGAATCCTCTCACGCTCCTTGCCACCGCCGCTGGCACGCTCCAATTCAAGCCGCCCGAAGTCTTCACGCCACGAAAGAACGATTCTTGCGCCGGTGATGTATGGGCCATCGGCACCACGCTCTATCTTCTGCTCACTGATAAACTGCCTTATCCGTTGCCGGCCGGTACTACGTGGGACGCCACGGATTCGTTTACTGGCTCGTTCACGCCGCCATCGGAAATCAACCCCGACGCGAACAAGTCGCTGGACCACATTGTTCAGAAGGCCCTCGAGAAGCGTCCAGAAGATCGCTATGCGACTGCCAAGGATCTCCTCGATGCGCTGGAACACTGGAAGCCGGGAACACCGGAGTCGGCGAGTGCTGCGAAGTTCCTCTCCAGTGAAGCATCGAAGACAGTGTTGGGGGCTCACTCACCGGCGAACGAAAAAAGCGCTGAATCACTTGTCGAGCGAGCTTTCAAGGCGAGGCAGGCTGGGCGACTCGCCGAAGCAGCGGACTTGATGGAAGAGGCTTTCAATAAGTCGCAGAAGCTGAGAACCAAATATGCCCACCAGGTGAAACTGTGGCGCTGCGGGATAAGTATGTGACGAAGGGGAAACGCGATGGCCAGAGCAACCATTCCAATAATCGCGAGTCAGGCTACGAAACGTAGCGACGGCGAGTGTCAGGCACTGCTCGCCGTAGCCACCCCAGAGATGTTCCGGGGCAACGCATTCCGTATCACCGGACTGCCCGTTGATGCGACGCCACGCGAGATCACAAAGCACGCCGACAAGATCAAGATGATGGAGGAGCTTGGTCAGGGGAAGAGTGTTCACACCGGAGCATTTGCTCTGACGACTCCTCCCACCGTTGATCAAATCCGTGAGGCAATTCAACGACTCAAAGATCCAGAACAGCGGATCATCGATGAGTTCTTTTGGTTCTGGCCTAGACAGTTTGGCCAGAGCGCATCCGATTCGGCCATCAAAGCTCTTGAAGGCGGCGACGCAGACACCGCGTTCGACATCTGGACAGCGCTGGAAACGAGTCCCTCTGACGGTCACGTTGCAATGCACAACATCGCAGTGTTGCGGCACCTAATGGCTCTTGAATGGGAGAATCACTACACCAAGACTGGCAAGTTTACCTCTGAGAAGAAGACGGAAATCGAGAAGCTATGGCGCGGCGCATTCAAGAGGTGGAACCTGCTGGCAGTAGACGACCTCTTCTGGGAGAGCGTGACCGCGCGCATCAAGCAACTGGATGATCCCCGCTTGACGAGTGGTTTCACGCGCAGGATGCGCGCGACGTTGCCGCACGCTCTCGACAAAATAAATGCGGAGCTTGCCGTGCGCTACGCGGAGAGCGGACGAATGGACATGGCGAGGGTTCACGTTCAATTCATGCGCGAGACCAACCAAGGTCTCGACAACATTGAGAAGACCGCGGAATTGGTTCTCACCCCTGCGTCTACGCGGCTAAAGCAGCAGATCCAACGCGCGAAGGAGCGCGATGCAAACAGCCCCAACGGCACCGTAGATGCTGTCCGCGAGTTGCTCGACCACGCGCGGCGCACACTTTCTCTGTTTGAACTGTTTTTCGGGAAGGAGAGCGAGGCGAGGAATGACCTCTCAGATGAAGTGGCAACTCTCTGTAACCGACTTCAGTTGGATTACCACAAGGCGACAAGCGACGACCAGACCTGTCTCGCAACCCTTAGAGCAATTCTGCCTTTCGCGGTATCTCCTGATCTTAGGCAGTTAATTGAGAGAAACATCAGTGTGACCCTTGCGAAGGTTGCACTCGCACCAATCCGAGCCATTTGCGAAGAGGCCGCTACCGCCGTTGAAGCCAACCCAGCATCTGGAGAAAAGGAAGCTCACCGGATACTGTGCGCCACTTCCCCTCTGTTACCTCAGCTTTCAAGCAGCGGACTTTCACAGGAGTCTATAAATCGGGCAAAAGACGAGATCGCGATAGCTCTCCTGAATTGCGCGGTAGCTTTCGGCAACAAAACCGATAATTGGAAGCCTTGCGTCTCGATTCTAGAAGAGAGCCTACAGCTTGCGGTGGATTCGGATGTAAAAGAACGAGTCACCAGGAACCTCGATACAGTTCGGAAAAACAACACACTCTATGGCGACCTTCTCCCCATCTCATCAGCTCCATCCCTAAGCACGACAAACGGCGTCGGTTTTGCGCTATACGGGTGTACAGACCAAGAACCGACATCCGGCTCTCATCTGTCCACCTATTATTTCGTCTTCTTCTGGATTCCCGTTTTCCCAATCTGCCGGTATCGAGTCGCTTCGACTGGCAACGGTTATCGCTTTTTCGGCAAAGCACCCCTCCGAACCTTCGACAAGTGGCATCTCGTCATCTCCATTGGCCTCATCATCTGGCTGGTTATCGCCATAAGCTCCGCAAGTAACAATCCGAACAGAGATTCCTACACGCCATCTCCGTCGGTATCTGTTCCAGCACCTCGCCTGACAGACGCGCCGACCCCACCCACCCCACGTAATTACACCATACCCTCGACCTCCACGGCCCCTCAGTCTTTTACCGCACCCTCGTCGAGTGGCACCAGCGATCGGGGCACTTACCGGGTGCCAAGTTACATCAGTGAGGAGCTGGAAAGAGACAGCCTGGCAATCGAAAGCGAGAAGGCAAAGGCTGTCGGATTGGAACATCGATTAGACAACGCCAAGCGAACACTGGATGCAGAGCAGGCCAAGGCGGAAGAGTTCGAGAATCAGGTCACGCAATTAAACGCACAGGTTGATAGTGCTCGCAGATACCTCGATCGGTCAAGCCAAGTCGATGTGGATGACTTCAACCGTAAGGTGAATCGCTACAATGCGGCGCTGGCAACTGTCCGCGCACAGAACGAGAAGACGAATCGGGCTGTGGACAGCTACAACTCGATCTTGGAAGAAGTGCGTGCGCAGAATCGCGCTGTGAATCAACTGGTGGACGATTACAACACGAAGCTGCGCCGCAACGGCCGATAAGCGAATGTCAACCACAGAAGATAACTCACTCACTGGCGAATCGCGGCAAAGAGCTTCTTGGACGTGCAAGGCACTCCTCACCGCGGCTACCCCGGAGATGTTCCGGGCTAACGCATTTCGCATCACCGGCCTACCCGTTGACGCGACGACACGCGAGATCACAAAGCACGCGGACAAGCTCAAGATGATGGAGGAGCTTGGTCAGGGAAAAAGCGCTCATACGGGAGCCTTTGCCCTCACGCCTCCGCCAAGCATTGACCAGATACGGGATGCCATTCAATGCCTCCGAGATCCAGAACGCCGACTTTTAGATGAGTTCTTCTGGTTTTGGCCTGACGACTTCGGGAGTAGCGCTCAAGATCCAGCCATTCAGGCACTGGCGGGTGGAGACCGGGAGACCGCGTTAGAAATATGGACGCTGAAAGAGACGAGCCCCACCGCGGGTCTCACGGCCATGCACAACGTCGCAGTCCTTTGGCAATTGGTGGCTCTCGAATGGGAGGAATACGCTGCTCAGGAACAAGTTGATGACGAGCGCAGAGGGAAAATTGAAGGCTACTGGAGGAACGCTTTCAAAAGGTGGGATCTCTTGGCTGCAGACGACCTGCTTTGGGAGCGTGTCAGCGCGCGTGTAAAGCAAATCGACGACCCGCGCCTGACAACCGGCTTCGTGCGGAAGATGCGCGCGACGCTCCCGCAAGCTCTCGACAAAATCAACGCTGAGCTTGCAGTTCGGTATGCAGAGAGTGGTCGGATGAACCTGGCGCAAGTTCATGTCCGGTTCATGCGGGAAACAAACCAAGGTTTCGACAGCATTGATAAGATCGCAGAATTGGTTCTCGCTCCAACGACTACACGGCTAAAGCAGCAAATCGACCGCGCGCAAAAACGCGCTGATAAAAACCCAGCCGATGCTGTGAATGCCGCACGGGAATTACTGAACTACGCCCCGTCTTCGCTGATCCTCTTCGAGCTCTTCTTCGGCAAAGAGAGCGAAGCGAGGAATGAACTTTCCGATGAAGTCGCAACTCTCTGCAACCGACTTCAACTTACCTACCACAAAGCCACAGGCGACAACAAAGGCTGCTCCGACCTATTGAGGATGGCTTTGCCTTTCGCAATATCGACCGAGGTGCGACAGCAGATCGAGAAAAACATCGGCACTCTGAACAGTAACATTGCCTACGCGCAACTCGCACCTGTTCTTGGTGTCCTTCACGGAATTGATGAAAGCACGGCTTCTCCAAAGGTAAAACTCGGGAGGATTAAACAGGAGATCATACCCACCCTAGCTGAGTTAATTCGCAAAGAGGGTTCGGCAAGCAACTCTGCCAGCGAGTTTGCGAACAGCATCGCCATATCTTTGCGTGGCATTTCGATTAGTGCGTATAATGACCACGACGACATCGACACTGCCCTGGAAGCAATTGGAACGGCATGCGACCTGGCTCGTGAAGCCGAATTGAAAAGGCGGTTGCTAGATGACAAAGCGCAGCTTACACGCAACAAGGCGGAAGAGGAGAAGCGTAATCTCCTGCTGGAAATCAGAAGCGACACAATCGAGGTTACGCGTGAGAGATTCCGCTATAATTCACATGTCATTCCGGCAAACGATATTACCGGAGTACGCTTCGGTATCTTTATGCAATATACAAATGGGATCAAAAGCTCCGTTTCATATAAGGTGGCCGTCAGCAGCGCACGCCACGGAACTGCGGACATAGAGTGCAAACGGTTCTTTCGGGACGAGGATAAGGCGGCGGCGGACTTCCAGGCCATAGTCGGCGCGCTCTACTGGCAGATAATTCCGGCGCTCTGTTCACGACTCGCGTCTAGCATTGTTGGGGGAGCGCGCATCGCACTGGGGGACTGCACGATGACAAACAAAGGCATCCTCGCGACAACCGGAATGCTCCTATGGAAGGAGGATCACGTTATTTCGTGGTCAGACGTTCGTTTTGGAACGCATGCTGGACACTTGAACATCAGCTCTGCGAAGAACCCCAAAGTGACAAAAGCATTTGTTCTGCGCGAGGTCTGGAATGCAGTCATTTTCAAAGAACTGGCCAACGCGGTAGTCACACTGCAAGGCAAGCAACGCACTTTATAAAACAACCTCTTATGCCCGAAGACTTTGACATTCCTACACCTCAATGGCCGGACGAACAGAAGGTCGTCGACGCGGTTACGACACGTATACGGACGATGCTCAACAATAAAGACGGAGGAGTTGAAGTCCGCCATGCAGTGCCAGCGAACGTCATCAAAGGCATGGCGGATATTGCAACGAATATTTGGAAGGCCAGAACGAAGATGCTCGACGGTGCTTCAGGTGAAGTGCGCGACGAGATGAAGCGCGTTTACCGACACATCGAGGGTGTGCTTGAAACCCTGCACGAGATGGGCTTGGAGGTAAAGGACCACACAGGCGACGCCTTTGACTATGGATTGCCGTTGAAGGTCATCACCACGCAACCCACGCAGGGCATCACGCGAGAAAGCGTCGTCGAGACAATCAAGCCAACAATCTATTGGCAGCAGCAAATCATCCAAATGGGCGAAGTGGTCATTGCGACCCCAGCCTCAACAGAAACCAAGGTATGAGCAGAACGACAATCGACTTCGGAATTGATCTTGGGACAACTAACAGCGCGATCGCTGTTCTAAAGGGCGTCTTCACGGAAATCATCAAGAACAACGCGGACGCCGACATTACGCCGTCTGCTGTCAGCATCGACAAGAAGGGGGCCGTACTTGTCGGGCAACGCGCGAAGAATAAAATCGAAGGGGATTCTGGGGATGCCTACATTGAGTTCAAGCGGCGTATGGGTACGGACCATGTGTATCACTTCAAAAGTAGCGGTCAGAATCGGAAACCCGAGGAGCTTTCAACAGAAGTTCTGAAGTCGCTTCGTGCGGACGTTCAACAACGACTCGGTGAGATCGTGGAAGCGTGTGTCGTCACGGTTCCAGCAGCGTTTGAGTTGCATCAGTGCGACGCGACCCGCAAAGCGGCGCAGGCAGCGGGATTTAAGGATAGCCCGCTGCTTCAAGAGCCCGTCGCTGCTGCTCTGGCACATGGTTTCCAAGCGGACCAGGAGAAAGCGTACTGGCTCGTCTATGATTTTGGCGGCGGCACGTTCGATGCAGCAATAATGAAGGCAGAAGAAGGCACCATTCATGTCGTCAATCACGGTGGCGATAACTTCCTTGGTGGTTCAGATATAGATTGGTCCATCGTTGAGCAGATTCTGGTTCCGCGTTTGCTCGGTGAATTCGACCTGAAAGACTTCACGCGCGGCAACGCAAAGTGGCGGCATGCATTCGCCATACTCAAGCGCTCGGCTGAAACCGGCAAGATCGACCTCTCTCGCAGCGAACGCGCGACCTTGGAAGGCAAGTTCAAAGACGGCAATGGGGAGGAAATCGAATTCGATTGCGAGCTGGGTCGAGGCGAACTGATCAGGGTTGCCGAGCCATTCATCGTTCGGTCAGCCGAAATCTGTAAGCGCGTTTTGAGCGAGAAGAATCTTAGTAAGGACGCGGTGGAGAAAGTCATACTTGTCGGCGGCCCCACGCTTGCTCCCTACTTCCGCGAATTGCTCGAAAGCAATCTCGGCATCCCACTCGACCACAGCGTTGACCCGCTCACGGTCGTAGCACGCGGCGCTGCCGTATTCGCCGGCACACAGCGGTTCAACGCTCGAAATGCCGCGCCGATAGCTGCCGGGGAATACTCGATTGACCTCAGACATAAACCCGTCGGGATGGATAGCGCACCCATGGCTGGCGGTAAAGTTTCTGGCCCATCGACGGAGGACTTCACTGGCTTTACGCTTGAATTGGTAAATACGAAGACGCAATGGCGAAGCGGGAAGATTTCGCTTCGTAGCGACGGTGTGTTCATTGCCAACTTGCACGCGGAGCGGGGAGAGCGGAACACATTCGCAATCGAATTGTTTGACCCGAGCGGCGCAAAACAAAAAACGACACCGGACACGCTGACTTACACGATTGGAGCTGTCGTGGAAGAGCAGCCGCTCATCAATTCGATGGGAGTCGCCCTGGCGAATAACGAATACGACAAGCTCTGTGAGAAAGGGCGCGGATTGCCGCAGAAGGCAACGCGAGATTATCGCACCACCCACGCCATTCGGCAGGGGCAGAGTGGTGAAACCCTCAAATTCCAATTGTCGAGGGGGAACACGAACGGGCGGATCGAAATCGTCTTGTTGGAATGCTGGAAATCAAGGGCGAACACATTCGTCGAGATTTGCCAGCTCACAGCGAAGTGGAGGTAACGCTGAAGATAGATGAGTCACGCATCATTACCGTGGCGGCCTACGTGCCATTGCTGGACGAGGAGTTCACCGTCAAGCTCGACATGAAGCAGCATGATCCAAATCCGGATGTCCTAAAGCGCGAATACGAGGCTGAAATGCAGCGTTTTCGTGAAGTAAAAATGAAGGCCGCTGATGCGGAAGGTGAGAGCGCTGAGGAGTTGGTTCAAAATGTCGAAGACTCCGTTGATGCAGGAGGTCAAGGAGGCTGTCGCTGCGGCGAAAGGCGACCCGGATGCGGCGGCTAAATGCGAGAAACGCTTGTTGGAACTCAAGCTCAAGCTCGACGAAGCCGCTGACGCTCTCGAATGGCCTGCGCTGATTGCGGAAGTCCGTAAGGAACTCGATGACCTTAACGATATCGTCGACCGTCTCGGGTCCAAAGGTCAAAAAGACAAGGCGGTCGAGCTTACGCAGGAGGTCGAAGAAGTTATCGGGGAGCGGAAGATGGATCGCCTCCGCAAGAAACTCGACCAAGTGCTCCGTCTTTATTGGGAGATCGTCTTCGCGCAGCCTGGGTTCTGGGTGAGTCAATACCACGAATGGAAAAGGAGCAGGCGAGGATGACGGACCCAACCCGAGCGGCTCGCCTGCTCGACCAAGGCCGCGACTTGCATTGCCAAGAACAACATCACGGGACTGCAAAGTATCGTAAGGCAGCTCTGGCATTGCTACCGCCGGATGTCGCAGAGGCGGCGCAGCGCGGGTATCAGTCTGGCTTGGTTCGATAATGCAATCCCTTCTATGGACCCACTTGATAAAGGCACGCAACAACTGCGCGACACGCTGAAAGAGTGTTTCGAGCAGATGCGCTTTGCTCGAGCCGCCGAGTTGGCTCGATCCCGCCGCTACCTCGAAGCTGAAGGTCTTCTCGCACCGAACGGTCGGGAGTCTTCCGACCCAAGAGACCTCGATCTGCTTGCGCGCATATCTGCGCAACAGCGCCAGTATGAACGCGCTCGGCGCCTATGGAGGCCGCGCTCCAGCAATCTCCTGGCAATCCGGACTACGAGCGCGCAATCGAACGCACGAAAGACGCAGAGCGATTCCGGGCGGTGTTACGGAAGGGGGCAATGATTGCGCTCGCGTGTCTCGCGGTGACTGCCTTGGTGATCGGCGTCTGGACCTTTTTCCACCGGCCCTCTTCGTCTTCAGCAGTAAACGCAAAAATACAGGCTAGTTCCTCGTCCACGACGCCCCAGCCTGTGCCGGCCACGCCACAACCCGTACCCACGACGCCCCAGCCTGTGCCAGCCACGCCACAACCCGCACCCACGACGCCCCAACCTGTGCCGGCCACGCCGCAACCCGCACCCACGACGCCCCAGCCTGTGCCGGCCACGCCACAACCCGCACCCACGACGCCCCTGCCTGTGCCGTGCCGGCCACGCCACAACCCGCACCCACGACGCCCCAGCCTGTGCCGGCCACGCCACAACCCGCACCCACGACGCCCCAGCCTGTGCCGGCCACGCCACAACCCGCACCCACGACGCCCCAGCCTGTGCCGGCCACGCCACAGCCCGCCCCAACGACGCCTCAGCCGGTGCCTGCCACGCCGCAGCCCGCCACACCACCGGTGGCACCGGACAACCAATGAAGGTCCGTCATTCCGACAGTCTCATCCTCATGTGGCGGCTGGCCGAACTCGAAGCTCGGCAGCTAAAGGCTTCGACAATCGAACCCACTCACCTGCTCCTGGGACTTTGCAAATCGGTGGATCTTGACCTGCCTGCCCTCGTGCCAAGGGACTCGCCGGATCGGGATGAAGTTTTGGAAGAATTGCTGCGCGAGGTGCGGCGCTTGCGAACAATTTTTCGGGCAGTGGGTCTCGATGCCCGCGCTTTCCGGCGCGCGCTGCGGCGCAAGAGTGCCGGCAATAGAGTCGCTCAATCAGAGTCTCAGCGTTTGCGCCGGAGCAAAGCTGCGAAGGAGGTATTCGCCGACGCGGAGCATTTCGCCGAAATGGCGAACACCGTAGTCTTTCCAGTTCAGTTGCTCTTCGCGGTAATATCTATCGAGGACGAGGTGCGTGATGACCTGCTAGACCAGCAGAGCGTCGAGCCTTCGCGCCTGAAGAAAGTAGCGAAACGTGAGATAATGCCGCCTTGGCACGGCGAAAGACCGTCCTCTGGACCCAACTGAACAACGAACCACGCTCTCGGCTTAGTTAAGGATTTGCAAAGGAGGATATTAGCTGATCCATCTCGGACACCACACGAGCATATTCGGCGCTTGCCTCTGAATATTGCGCCGACAGAGCGTCTTGCCGGCTGGATAAACGGTTTTTCGCTTTCTTGTCCGCCTTCTGCATCTGAAATCCAATGCTGTTAATTTCATCTTTGAGCTTTTGCATTGCCGTTAGCTGCGTCACGCCCGCCTTCTTGATCGCATTGAACCTCTGCATTTGATTCGGCGGAATGTAGTAGGTCTGGCCCCTCCAAACGTATGTTCTTCCAAGGTCTGTTTTTGGCGCAGGCGTGGCGACAGAAGGGGTGCGAGGTGACACTCGACTTATAACTGGGGAAGGCCGGACTGCGGGCGTGTCCGAGGCTAATGTTTGTTGTATGTGCGACGGACTGTAGTTTGGAGCGAGAGATGCAGCGGGAGTTGCGAGTGGTGAGCGCAGTTCCACTGGATTAGCGGAGTTTGAAACTGCGGGCTCCGTGGAGGAAGTGGTCTCAACGGGTGTTCGTTGAGTCACTTCCGGGCCGTGAGGGTTTGCGCTTTGCAATGCGATGGCTATGGCAATGAAACCGATCAGTGTCGCGATTCCGACCCAAATCACCGCATTCCCCCCTGAGGGTGAAGGTTCTTTTTTCTCTTGAGCACCATCTATAGAGGCAACGACTTCTGGCACCGGCGGCGCATCACCCGCAGGCTCTCGAACAGCTAGTTCGTCTTTTGTTTCGGGTGAATTCCTCTCTGTCGCTACTTCCTTTGCGCTGCCCGAGAATAACGCAGGATCGGACGATGCAGGTTTCTCCTGATTAATCGTGTGAAGCCCGGACTCCTCTTTGGGCTTGCCTCTATTTGGCGTCCCTCCCGGCGGCTTTGGGACAAGGGGGGGCGGCAATTCAATTTGCGGCACCCGTCGCTGGTTCTGTTTACCGTCGTCCATATTTGCGATACAACCAAAGCGTAAAGGCCTGGCACTCAACGCAGTTGTCCGCGATCATCGCAGCCGTTTCGAGGCGCGCCGCAAACTTTGCGAGAAGCTGTGTCATTGAGGCATTTAATGACCAACGCGGATCACCGGGAAGCAGCATTTAGAGGTGGGTGATCAAGGGGCGGCACGGAAAGCGGCCAGCTTCACAACGCGCGAATCAATGAAAGAACTACAAATGATCACGGTGTTTTCCGCACGAGACCGATCTGTCCAATTTTTGTGAAGGGCAACTTGCTCGATTTTAGGCCGGCTGCTGACGCTGTTGTAATGGAGAAATACGCGAAAATTGCTTCTGCTTCATACCAAAGCGCGCCGGCTTTTCCTGGCGGCCTGACCAAGTTGCTGCTTAATGGATTCGGCCGATTGCTCCGGGCCTTCGTCGAGTTTCGCGGATGCCTGATTCTTCGTGATGTCGAGGGCGGTGATGATCTCCTGCTGACGCTTGGTGGCCACCGTCAGCTTCTCCTCGTGCTCGAAGGGGTGGTCGAGTTGCTTGGTGAGGTCTTCGCTTTGTTTGTGAGCCTGCTTGAGGTCGGTTTCACGCTCGCGGAGCCGGTCTTCCATACTCTCTAAGGCGTGCTCGACGGAAGAGATGGTGCCGGTCGGGCTGTCGCTGAGGTTCGCTTTGTATTCGCACTTTCCGTGGATCACGAGATTGGCGCGCTCGTCGAAGCGATGGAGCGAGATGGGGAAGCCGCCGATCTCGCCGATGGCCTTCGTGGATTGGAAAGGCTTCATCGCGGCGGCGAGGAAGACGAGCGCACGGCCGGCTTTCACGCGTTCGGTGAAGGCTTCCTTTTGCACCGTCATCGAGAAATTGTCGCCGCGCGTGCTAATCCGGGTGCGCAGGTCTTCGCGGATGCTGGCAATCTCGCGCTCACAACGCTGGATGTTGTCGCCGAGCCCTTTCAGACGGTAGCGCATCTGGTAGAGACTTTCGGCGTGCTGCTTTTTAAGGCGGGTGAGGCGCACCACCTCGGCGTCGACATGCGCCTTCTCGATGACGAGCGGATTGCCGGAGGCGATGGCTTTTACCTCCGCGTAGGTGAGGGCGGCGGCGTCCACGTCTTCGGCACGACGCATGGTGGCGTCTCCGGTCATGACTTGGGCGATGAAGCGGCATTTCGTCTCCAGCGTCTGCCACATGTAGGCGTCGAATGAGCCTTCGGTGACGTAGCGGAAGACCTTGACGTATTCATTGGTGTTGCCCTGGCGCAGTATGCGCCCGTCGCGCTGTTCGATGTCCGCGGGACGCCACGGCGCATCGAGATGGTGCAGCGCCACGAGCCGACGCTGGACGTTGGTGCCTTCGCCCATCTTCGGGGTGCTACCGAGGAGAATGCGCACTTTGCCTTCTCGGACCGATTTGAAGAGCGAGGCTTTGGCGGCGTCCTCGTCGTAGTCCTGGATGAATGCGACCTCGCCGGATGGAATGCCGCGGGCGATCAGCTTTTTTCGCACGTCGTCGTAAACCGAGAACCCTTTGCCGCCGGTCTGCGGTGTGGAGAGATCGCAGAAGACGAGCTGCGCGCCTTTCTGGTCCCCTGAGTCGAGCCAGACTTGGTGGATCTGCGCGACGGCGAGGTTCACTTTGTTGTCGGGGCTCTCGCGGACTCGGGACATCACGAGCCGCAAGTCGAGCGCGGCCTTTCGGCCTTCCGTGGTGATCTTAAGCATGTTGTCGTCCCGCGGATCGACCTTGCCGCTTTTGATCTTTTCCACGCGTTTAACGAGCTGCTCGACGAAGCGCTTCAATTCCGGTGTCACCGGCGCGCTCACCGTAATGCCGTAATGGGCCGGCCTTGGTCGAGTTTCGGAATCGGCAGCTTGAGCATGTCCACCGTCTGCACATCGGCCACCTGCCGAAACTGCTGCATCAACTCGGGCACATTCACAAAGCGGGCGAAGCGGCTTTGCAAACGGTAGCCCGCGCCATCCGGGCTCAATTCCATCGCGGTGACGGTCTCGCCGAACGTCCCCGCCCACGAGTCGAAATGCTGGAGGCCGTTTCGGCGGAGCGCACCCATTTGAAGGTAGCGCTGCATAGTAAACATCTCCGCCATCGTGTTGGAGATCGGCGTGCCGGTGGCAAAGACCACGCCGCCGCCGCGGTTCTTCGCCTGGATGTGCTGCACCTTCAGGAAAAGGTCGAAAGCGCGTTCCGAGGCCGTCTGCGGCAGGCCAGCGACGCGTGTCATCTTCGTGACGTAGAAGAGGTTCTTGAACTTGTGCGCTTCGTCGATGAAGAGCCGGTCGATCCCGAGTTCCTCGAAGGTCAGCGTGTTGTCCTTCTTCTCGTTCGCGGAGAGCGTCTCCAGCTTTGCTTCCAGACGCCGCTTCACCCGTTCCAGTTCCTTCACGAGCCGCGTGCCCTTGTGTGCGCTCTGCTCCCGGATGGCCATTTCCACCTCGCGGATTTGCTCGTCGATGAAGTCGCGCCGCGTCTCCACCGAGAGCGGAATCTTCTCGAAGCTCGAATGCGTCACGATGACGCATCCCAATTCCCGGTCGCGATGCGGCTGAAGAGCCGTGCCCGGCGCGACGCTTCGAAGTCTTCCTTGCCGGCCACGAGGATGTTTGCCGTCGGATAGAGCGTGAGCCGCTCGGAGGAAAACTGCGCAAGCATGTGATTCGGCACCGCGAACATCGGCTTCGTCGCGAGACCGAGGCGCTTCAACTCGATCGCTGCGGCGACCATCGTGTAGGTCTTTCCGGCGCCGACCGCGTGGGCGAGAAGCGTGTTGTCACTCTGGACGATGCGCCAGACCGCGTTCTTTTGGTGCGCACGCAGAGCGATGAGATCGCTGCTGCCTGGCAAAGTGAGGTGGCTGCCGTTGAAGATCGCGCAGCCGCACAGAGTTGAACTCGTCGTTATATTTGCGGCAGAGCCGTTCGCGCCGGTCGTCGTCCTCCCATACCCACGTTTTGAAGCGTTCCTTGATCTTTTCCAGTTTGTCGCGTGCAGCCTCCGTCTCCGTCGCGTTGATGACGCTGTTCTTCGTGCGCGGATCGGTGTCGTAAACGGTCGGCGTCTTGAGGTTCAGCGCGTCCTGAATCAATTCGAGCGCCGAGTAGCGATGCGTGCCCCATTCGGTGGAGTTGGCCACGGTGGCGCGTGCTCCATAGTCGCCTCGCAAGAACCAAGTCCCGACCACAGCGGCGTGCGCGACGGTAACGCCTTCCGCGCCGAGTAGCGATCGGGTGAACGCCTCAACGTCAGCGGCGGGAATCCACGCGGCACCGAGACGGGCGTCGATTTCGGAGGCGGTAAGGTCAGCAGGCTGCACTGCTTCCAACGCGGTGACGTTCTCCTGATAGTTGGCGTCCTTGGATGCAGCCGCCCGCGCATTCTCCAGCTTCACGCGCACGTCGCCCGAGAGGTATTGGTCGTCTGTCTCCCACTGCTCGGTTTGCGGATTGCGATAGAGCAGCCCTTTAAGTTTCGGGAGAAATTCTTCGGGCGGCCGGCTGAGCAGCGCCTCCATCCGCGAAAGGTCCACGCGTCCGGTTCCGTTCAGCACGAGAACGATCGCGTCTTTTGGAGTCTCGCAGCACCCGGCGTCCGTGCCTGTTGGATGGTGCGTTCGCGGAAAAATCGGTGTCTTTTCCGCGCGCTTCGTCTCGTCGTTGTAATCCTCCAGCGAGCAAAGCAGCGGATAGTCCGGATCGGCGCGAAAGGCGCGGCGATTGGCGCTGTCGTTCACCGCCCCGAACCGCGCGACGAACAAGTCGTAGCGCAGGTTCAATTCCCGACGCGCGCTGAGATCGCTTCCTCGCTGTGCTCCTCCAGTTGCGTCCGTAGCGTATCGCGCACGGCATCGCGCACCTTGATCAGCCCTCGGATTCGGCGGGCCGTTTCATCGGCCAATGTGGTCAGAGTCGTAAGCGTCGCGCCGGTGCGCACGGCAATCACGCCATCGTGAATCGTGAACGCGTTTTCCTTCACATAGTCCGGCGCAAGAATCGCCTCCTCGACCTTCGCGCGGCGACATTAGTCCTTTCTTCCCGATAAATACCCGCCGGCAGTGTCGGGATCGCTTCGCGCAGCGCAACGCCAGGTCGCGACCGTCGGGAATCAGAGCAGGATCGTTCGTGCGATACATCGTCCCCGCCAGCGCCATCGTTCCGAGCATCATGCGCGGATTGGCGGCGAAGTATTCGTTGATTTGGAAGACTGTGCCCTGGCCGTTTGTGTGCGCGGCGAGCTTTAGCCACGCGCTGTGGCCTGGTCTCTCGCCATCCGCCAGCTTCCGCAGGAAGATAATGTCGGTGGTCACGTCGGTGTTGGCGTTCTGCTTGAAGGCGGTATTCGGGAGCCGCACCGCGCCGACAAACTCAGCCTTGTCCGAGAGGTAATCGCGCAGACCCGAGTTGACCTTGTCGAGCGTGCCCTTGGAGGTGATGAAGACGAGCAGCCCGCCGGGGCGCACTTGCTCCAAGCCTTTGGCGAAGAAGTAATCGTGGATGAGAAAGTTGCGTTCGTCGAATCGCGGATCGCTCACCTTGTAGTCGCCGAAGGGGACATTGGAGATGGCAAGGTCGAAGGAGCCTTCCACCAACCGCGCCGACTCGAATCCCTGCGCGCGAATATCTGCGTCGGGATAAAGATGGCGCGCAATGCTCGTTGTCAGCGGGTCGAGTTCGATGCCAGTGAGCCGCGAGCGCGCGGCCATATTCTCCGGCATAAGGCCGAAAAAGTGTCCGATCCCAAGCGCTGGCTCCAGCACACGTCCGCCCCCGAAGCCGAGGCGCTCGACGGCCTCGTAAATGCTTCCGATGACCGTGGGCGACGTGTAGTGCGCGTTGAGCGTCGAAGCTCGCGCCGCCCTCGTAATTGTTCCGGCGTGAGTAATGCCTTCAGCCGGTCGCGCTCGGGCTGCCATTCCTCCGGGCCGAAGTCTGCGAAGACCTGCGGGATGCCACCCCATCCGACATATTTGACCAGCGTGCGCCGTTCCTCCTCCGTTGCCTCCCGGCCCTCTCCGTCGAGCCGCTGCGCCAACTCGATGGCCGCAAAGTTATCGCGTGCCTTCCTGCTTGAGCGAGCCCACGCCGAGTCGGTCCTCGCTGGTGATGCGGTAGTTCGCGCGTTTAGTCGTTCGGGCTCTCGGGCGGCAGGAGAATATACTTCTCCCGCACCAATTCCCACGCCGTCGTCTGCGCCTGCTCCGTGTTAATTGCTGCTCTCGCTCCAGCTTCCGGGTGAGCGTTTCCATTTCGTCCAGGGTCGTCTCCTGCGCCTCCCACAACGCCTCCATCAACTGTCCCTCCGTTCGAGTTGCTGCACCATTGTGGGGCAGAACTTCCGCCAGTGCTTCTCGGCCCATCAGGCCGTACTGCGTCAGTTGATGGAATTGTGATTCGCTCATGGATGCGTGCGAAGTCGAATAGACTCAGTTGATCGTCGCTCGTCGAAGCGACTTTTCCATTGCGTTTGAGGGGCATCAGACGGATTGCGAAGTTCCACGCTGTCGAAGGAGTTCTTGTGTCCGGTCGAAGCCGTTTTGCTCGCGATGAAATCGTGCAGCGACGAGCGCAGCGGCGATCAGGTCACGCGGTGAATCGCCTCGCGCCTCCAAGTGCTCATGCACGCGCCGGTTCATCTCGGGGTCGCGCAGCGCGTCCAAGCCGACGCGGATCAGCCGTTGCTGGCCTTCGGGTAGATCAGGAAATGCAGTGTGATGCGGCGTCGCCTGTCGCCGTGGTTGAGAGCGCGAACGTCGAAGCATGCCTCGACGTTCGCGCATTCATCGGAAGCCTCGGCTCCAACGCGGGTGCAACCTTCGCTTGGAAAGGCATCTGATTGCGCATTCCAGTAATGGCGCGGGGTTCCCACAAACCCACAGAAAGTGTTGTCGAAGCCTGCTGCAGCCCCCTTGATCAGTTTTTCCCAGGTAAGTCCGCCGGAGCGGTTGCGAGCAGTTTGGCCAAATCTGCGAGAGCAGTCTCGATTTCCCCGAGAGGCGAAGACTTCACCAACCAAGTGTCGTATTCCGCATCCACCGCAAAGCCCGCCTTCTCGCCGAGTTGTTTCCGAAGCTCGGAAAAGGGTTCAAGCGGGGCAAGCTGCGTCCAAACGCGGAACTGGCCTCCGGTGAAGTAAACCAGGAACAGAGGAAAGACTTCTGACGTCGAAACGAGAGCTGTAGATGCGGAACTTCGGAGGTGTCGTTCTGGTAGGCGTATGTTCCGAGTCCGAGCGGCTTCAAACTCTCGCGCCACTCCGGGGTATCGAGCTTCGCGTGCAAGCAGAAGGTGAAGAGCTCGGCATGGTGCCCGCTCATCCGCATCTTCTTGAGCAGATAGATTTGGGTTTCCGAGTCGCGCCGAATGGCTCGCTTGCCGCAGTATTCGATGGCCTTGGCGTCCGCACGAGAGCCTCCCGCCAACCCGGGAGGCCGGACGCGCCGGCGATGAGGGCGTCCAGTTGCTCCGCGATGGGCGGGCCGTCGGTGAGCTTGTCCCAGAGCTGTTTGAGAAGGAGACGACTGACGCTTTCCGGCGCCAACGAGTAGCTACTGCCGCGGAGCAGACGCTTCCAACTCGTGGGGTCGGTTGCGGCATCGACGAGGAACGACAGATTCGTCCAACCCATCGACAGGAGGTAGTCCCCCACGGTGAGCAAAGCGCGCTGCCAGCGGAATTCGCCCACGGGGACGAGTCCTTCCGCTCGGAACATGGCTTCGGCCTTTTTCAGATAGTTCTCGAAGCTCTGTTGCAGGCGGAGGTGGGTGAGCTCGTCCCAAGCAAAACCCTTCATTTTCGTCCACTGCGCTGTCGCGCCGGAGAACTCGCAAAGGAAGTCAATCTGCCCGCGGAAGTAGCCATGCTGCTCCGCACGGTCGATCAACGCGCGCCACCCGGTGTGGTTTCGGATGAGCCCGGCTTTGACCCGCTCTTCCATGAATTGCTGCGGGAAGAATCCCGTGACGCGCGCTTTTTCTGGGAACTGCTCAAGATGCGTCAGAATCTCGGTTGCTTTGGGGAGGAGATCACGAAGCCCGCGCGCGGCACCACGCAAATCATCGGGACGCTCTATAAGCGTGTTCAACGCAAGGTTTCGCACTACGCGCATCCACTCCTGAAAAGCATCGGTGGCGATGGCCTCCGGATACTTGCGGATGAAGAGGATATACCCGGCGAACTGGATGACTTCGGTGAGGGTCAGGTTCGTCGAGCCGCGGGCGAGTTTCGCGAAGATGGTCGCTTCGTCGAAATACAGGGTGTTCGGCAGCAGCGGCTCAAAAGCGCTCTTTCCGCGGCTGTGCTCGCTCCACTGCTCCAGCTGGGCGATTAGGGTCTCAGTGAATTCTTCCTCCAGCCATCCGTGGGAGTGGAAGATGGCGTAGGATGCCAGGCGCCCATCGTCGCGGAGCAGCGCAAGATCGCGCAGGTAGTCCTTGTTGTCCGGGTCGCGGGTGATGAGGGCCAGCACCCGAAACAGGTTCATGATGACCTCGTCGTAGAGGTTGGTGCGCCGGTCTCGATGCACCCAGAAAAAGTCGGCCCACGCAGTGTCCATCCGCAGGGCGACAAATTTCGCCACGGAATAATCACGGTCCCCGACCCGGCGCGACTGCCCGGCAAACTGGCCCACCAGCACCTGCTCGTATTGCGCTTTGAATGTCTCGAACGCCGTGAGCGGTTTCCCGCGGGCATTCATCTTGATGTAGAGGTCGTCGGATAGCTCGAAGCTTTCGAGGTCGAGCAATTGAAAGGTGATCGCCGGCTGATCCTCACTCATGAGCCGCGCAAAGAGGCCCGTGCTGCCTTTGAAGCGCCGGTGAATGGCATCGAGCATCGTGAGCGCGGACTGGATCGTGGGGTCGAGCCGCCAGTTGCGGAAATACCAACGCTGATCGGTGATCAGTGCGCGCAAGGACGGCGCGTCCTGCGGACGCTTCGCCGGCTCAAAGAGGACAAGCTTATCGAAGAACTCATTGCTGAATTGCCGGACCTTGTAACTGAAACGCGAATGGCCGTCGTCGCCGCGAAATAACTTCCCGAATTCACCCCACGCGCTGTCCTGCCACGCCAAAAACCAGTGCAGCAGAAAGAGCGTGGTGAGGCGCTGTTGGCCATCCAACGGGGAGAAGCGAGTGTCTTCCTTCGGACCTTCCACGCTGCCGTAAACGAAGTCGAGGTTCAGCGGCAGCTTGGAATCACCGGATGGGAGTTTCAGCGCTGACTCAAGTGCGGCGAGAAAACCTTCCCGCACGTCTCTTTCTTCCGGGCGTCCTTGTGCATAGTCCCGTTGAATCACCGGGATGCGAATCCGCCCGTGACGCTTCAGCAACTTCCGGTAATTGATTTGGCTGCCGACCGCTTCGCTCATAACGTGTCCTCCATCTTGCCGGTGAAGAAGCCCACGAGGGTCTCCAAGATGGAGTTCTGATAAGCGGTCTGGTCCTGCTCGCTCCAGAACATGACATTATCCACTTGCGGGCTGTAGCATTTCAGAAACACGTTCCGGGTGCAGAGCGGGACGAAGATGCGGCTTGGTCGAGCTCGAGGAGCCGCTGACGCTTCACTGCGAAGGGCGCGTTCTTGTAACTCTTATTTGTGCCTTCGTCCAACAGGGCCAGGTTGGCGATGCCGTGCACTGTTTCGCTGTCCTCGGATTCGCCGAAGTGCTCCAACACCTCTTTGTAAATCGGCAGGAAGAGCACGTCGGAAGCCTGCTGCTTTGCCAGGGCGAGAACGCCCTCGATTTCCGTTCGCAGCCTGGGCTTTGCTTTCTGCGCCGCAAGGTATCCCAGACAGAGCTTCAGCCAGGCCTGACGCTCTGAGTGTGAACGGGGCGGCTCAGAGGCAATCGAACGCACGTGCTCGATGTTCCACTCCTGGTTTTTGAAGCTGTCGAACTGGAACCGCATATTCGACCGTTCGCTTTGCAGCAGTGTGGCGACATTGAACAGCAGCAGGATCGATCGGATCTCCTGCCTCGACCGCTGAGAGCTGTCGTATTCCAAATTTGCGAGCCGTTCGCTGACTCTCGCGCGGACTTCCTCGGGCGAAGGTCTCTCAGGGATGTCGCCGTCGATGACCTCCTCAAACACTCTGCGCCGCAGCTGCTGGTCGAATTCGCTCTTGGTCCCTTGCTGAGCCAATTTGCGCAACTCGCCGAGCGTAACTCCTTCATTCACTAGATAACCGACAATGTGGTAGAGGGCGCGGTCTTCAAACCACTCCTCCAGACGCATGAATTCTTCCTTCACTCGGAGCCATTCTTTCTCCGGCTTAGCCCCTTCCTTCAATCTGCGGTTGAACGCATAGAAGATGGCATAGGTGTCGTGTTCAACCTCGGGAGGGATGCCCTCCGCCTGCGCCAGTAACTTGAAGAGAAATCCGATGCGGTTCTGCGTCGCGCCTTTCTCGTTGCTCAGGAAATACCAAAAGGGATCACGCTGAAGCTCCTTCTCGATGAGGTCCCATTCATTTGCGATCCTGAACTGCGTGGCTTCTGCCTCGCCGTCGTCCGGTTGGCTCCGCCGGAGGAATAGCGCCCGGATTAGCTCGTCGTTGCTGAGAGGAATTTTACCGGCATTGAGCCGGGTAAAGGCGTCGACCGGATGATCGCCGTCCGCGAGTCGAAACCAGATTACCTTGGTTCGGTTTAGAAGTGCGGACTCGATGTCATTGACATAGGTGCGGCGGGTCTTGAACCAATCTCGGATCGCCTGCATGGCTCCGTAGAGGTGGAAAAAATCGACATTGCGGCCGGCTTCTTCCTCAGACGGCTTGGCTAGGAACTGATCGAAGCCAGTTCGTGTTTCAAAAGTAATGGAATAAAGCTCTTCCCGCTCTTCCTCCACCCGCCGCTGATTGAAGAAGTTTAGGATGAGCAGAATCGTCGTGAGGCGTTGCTGGCCATCGACGACCTCAATCCGCTTACCATCAGGTTTGATAACCAGCGGCTGCAAGCAGTAGAACGCGTCTTTGCTACGGCTGCCGCTTTCCTGAAGGAACTCCCAGAGATCTTCGAGAAGCTGAGTGACCTGTTGAGGCGTCCATCGATAGCCTCGCTGATAATCGGCAATGCGATAAGTAGCAGGTTTTCCTTCCTCGTCAGTCAGCAAGGTGCTGACTGGTTTGAGGCAGATAATGGAGTCGCTCACGTTGCTTGGATTCTATTGAGAAACGCCTCGGAGGCACGATCACATTTTTGCTTTGAATCCGGCAGCCTTAAGCGGGTGCTGCGTGAATTCCAGCCGTTGAAGTGGTCCGCCGCGACATCATCTTCGGCTCGTGCGCAGAATTTCGCACTCAAAATCCGGGATCAGGCGCAGTGCATGCGGTGGAAGCGCCTTTTCCCGTGGAAATCAGTTCGGCGGAGACCACGGACGGTCAAAAAATGCTTCGTAAACCGCCCCGGAACCATCTGGGCACCTTTCCGTCGGGCTCCAGCGGCGGCAGCAGCTTGCGACGGTGTCCGCGCTCGCAATGCACGACGACGGCGACATGCTTGCCCATTGTCCGCAGGATGTGAGGCTTGATGCGGTGCTCCTCCTGCTCGGAGTAGTTTCTAGACATCCTTCCCCGGTGTAACCCCATGATTTCTTGATGACCTTGGCTTTGCCGATGAAGTCTGAACTCTCCAGCGCGCCTTCTTCGTCGGCGGCTTTGAAGATGAGGCGGTTGCGGAGGTTGAGGGTGAAGACACGGGCTTTCTCGCGGCCGAGTGGAGGGATGAATGACGTGGAGGACTGCGCGGCAGCGACCACGGTCGCCTGGGCCTCGCGAATCACATCGACGCAATTGTAGTCGCTCATGCCTTCCTCGGACGCGGTGACGAACCGCTGGGCTTCGTCAGCCCACAGGACGATGAGGTTGTCGTGTTGGCGGTCTTCCTTCGATTTGTCGAAGCGCCGCAGCGCGTGGGTGTAGAAGAGCATCTTCAGGAACGTGTTGACGTAGCGCCGCTCGGTCTGGAACTTTTGAGGCATAGCGACGCAGATGATCTTGCCACGATCTATTTCCTCGAAATCGAAGGTGTTTGCGGCGGGACAGAAGACTTGGGCGATGTCGGGCGTGACAAAGGCCTGAAGGTAATTGGCGATGGTTTCCTTCACGCCTCCAATTTGCTCGGGTGGCTGGGACAAGAAGCGGTTTGTGAAGTGCGCGACCAACTCGCGGCGACGGGCTGTCTGTTGGCTGGACGCCAGGTCCGTCATCGCCTCGTCGAGGTCGCTCTGGTCAAGCAGGAGGTGGTATGCGTTCTCTAGCGTTACATCCGCGCCAATCTCTCGCAGAGTTTCCAACGCGGCAGCGATATGAGTTTGCGCCTGGTTGCGGAAGAACCCTTTGTCGCCCGCTTGGCCCAGCGAAGAAGCGGTATCCACGACAGCTTTTGCGAAAGTGTTGTACGGAATGCTTCGGTCGGACGTTAGACTATAGGTGTGGCGCGGCTGCCAACTGCTGGGTGCATCGTCGGGCCGGACTTGGAGCAAGATGAGGTCGTGCTCGCGGCCAAAATGCCGCGCCATTTCGCAGAGCGTCTCCCAATAGAGCCCTTTGTCATCGATGCAAAGGCCGCCCCAGCCAGGCTCGTTTTGGAAAATTTGGTAGAGCAACGGGGTGATGCCGGACCGGGTTTTGCCGGAGCCGGTGTCGCCGGTAATCAGCCATCCACGACAAAAGTCAGCTCGCGTCCACTTCAATCCGGCAAGTTTGACGACGACGGGGTTGCTGGCTGAGCCGCGTAACGCCAGCCAGACTCCAAGCGCGAGAACCGCCGCTACTAAGCCCAGCGTAAGTCCATCCGTGGTCATTGGCTCAATTGACCGAGGTAGTATCCAACGACCGCCGCAAGGCCCGCGATCAGCAAAAGCGCCGGAATCGACAATTCGCGCCGTCCGGCACCTCGATCGGCCAGCTTCCTCAGTTCGATGATGAGATCCAGCGATTGCTTGCCAAAGGCGTTTGCGCGCCTGTCCAGCAGTTCCACCGTTTCTCGAAATTCTGCATAGCTCGGCGGAACTTCCGCTTCGTCGCGCGGAGGAAGCGGCGCGTGCGCGAGATAAACGCGAACAAGATCAAGGGCGGCGAGCATCGGATCGTCCTCCCGGATTTGATATTTCGTGCGCCACAAAATTACTGCCTGTTCCAAAGCTTCGTCTGCCTTCATGCGGTGGTCTTCGGTGTGAGCGGCAGAAGCAAGTCGTCAGCAAGTGCGATCTGCTCGTTAAAGAGCCGCTGCCAGTGCTTCAACCGCTGGCGATCGATCAGCGAAAAAGCGGGATGCGTCAGAGCGGCGCTCGCGGTGACGTTGTTTTCGTTCAGCGCGGTTACGAGCCAATCATGCAGCCGCGACATCGCGATCTCGCGGCCTTGGAGTTCGCCGATGATGCGTGCGCGGGTCTTGCTGTCTTCGTAGATGCGGAAGTGTTCGCTGTGCGACTGGTTCTTAACGACGACGTAACGGCAATCGGCGTTCAGCCGCGCAGACAGCAACCGCAGTTGCTCAACGCTGTCCGCCTCGTGGTTCACGGGCGTCACGAGCGTCAGCCGTGCATCGAGTGCGCCGAGGACCTCCCGCAGATTGATCTCGGCGAAATAGTCGAGGAACAGGTCCGTCGATGCGGCGCGGCAATCGACGATCAGCAGGTTTGCCGTTTCGAGCAGCGCGAACAATCGGTCGGTTTCGCGCGGCTTTTGAATGTTCACGAACTCCGCGTCTGCGTGGAAGCGCAGCAACGTGGAATTCTCGTCGTCGGTGTCGGCGGCGCGATGCGGTAGCCGTCGGTCTTTTAACGCCTGCACGAAGTTAACGGCGAAGAAGCTTTTCCCGACGCCGCCTTTGCCGTTGAGGATGAGGTTGAGTTGCTTGGTCATAAAGTGAGCGGTGCGTTCTTACAGATTGCGCGGATCAGCGATGCGTGGGCCGCGGCTCCGCGGCTGTTCCGTGGCTGCGTGGGGAATTGCGGGGGCGGATTGTGGCGCCGCGGCTGGCATTGAGGTGGGGAAGTTAAGCTGTGCAGGCGCGGCTGACCGTCCACGCTTCGCCGAGCGTTTGCCACCAATCCTCGGCTCCTCGATCACCTCGCGGTAGAAACGTCGCACCGTGTCCGCGGCGACTTCGATGCCAGCCATTGCGAGAATTTCGCGGATCATTCCGAACGACGCCCCTTTCTGCCGCAGTTCAGCAATGCCATCGCGATGTGGCAGCAGCACTGCAAACCGCTTCGGCGGCACGCCAGCGAAATTGCGCACCGCCTCGGCGAAGCGCTGCGTCCGCTCCTCAGCGGCGACTACGCCGCTCATAGTGCGCCTCCTAAGCGGGCGCTACGGCATCCAATCCAAACGCAAGTTCGGGGTGGGGCGTCCAATCCATTAAGGCCCACGGTTCCTTCCGTGGGCAAAGGCGGTTCATGCAGCGTCTCGTCGCTGTTTTGAAAGTTTCGCATGAATGTCATGCGCCGTTGTTCGCAGATTCTGCGAGGAAGCTGGCGCTCGCACTGGAGCAATGTTCGCGAACCGATTCGCTACGACATCGGCGCATGCTCTCGCCGCAGACCCAGACCAACCTCAAGAACGCGAAGTCGTATTTTGAGGAACATCTGGCAGTGGGTGACTACTACGCTGAGAAAGAGCGTGTAGTCGGAGAATGGATCGGCAAAGGCGCGGAGATGCTCGGTCTCGATGGAGTCGTCGTCCAGAGCGACTTTGTAGCGCTTTGCGAGAACGCGCATCCGCGGACCGGCGATCGGCTCACCCAGCGGCTGAAAACCACGCGCACGGTGAACGGTGGAACGGAAGACGAACACCAGGCGGCGAACCGTCGCGTCTTCTACGATTTCACCTTCTCGCCCCCGAAGTCAGTTTCAATCGCCGCGCTGGTCAACGGGGATACGCGCGTGGTGCGGGCACATCGAGAGGCGGTGAAGATTGCGGCGGTAGAACTCGAGCGGTTTGCCGCGACGCGTTGCCGCCAGGGTGGACAGAACACGGATCGCGTCACAGAGAACATTGTCGGGGCGCTCTTCGAGCATGATACGTCACGCGCACTCGATCCGCATCTGCACACGCACTGCATCATCTTCAACGCGACCCATGATGCAGGCGAGGACCGTTGGAAGGCGCTTCAGAACTACCAGATGCTTGTGGCGCAGAAATACGTCGAGAACGTCTATTACCATGAGTTGGCTCGGGGGCTGCGGTCATGCGGCTACGCGATTGAAAATACTGCGCGAGGCGATTTTCGAGTGGTCGGGATTTCATCCGAACTCACTGAGCGCTTTTCAAAACGGCATCGGCAAATCGATGACCAGACGCGTCAGTTTCTGGCCGCGCATCCCGAAAAGAACAACGGCAACATCCACGACATTCGCGAGCATCTGGCGCACAGACTTCGCTCCCGCAAGATAAGCGACATGGCGCCGGACCGGCTCCGCGCACTTTGGCAGAGTCAAGTCACACCAGCGGACGAGCCGTCGTTGCGCGTGCCCTCGAACCCACAAGAGCGCCTGGCGATCACAGCGGCAGCGGCGGTTTCGTGGGCTGAGGAACATCTGTTCGAGCGATGGTCGGTCGTCCGGGAGCACGAACTTTGGAGACATGCACTGGAGTTTGCGCGCGGCTCAACGCTGACTCTCGCCGACCTCAAACACGAAACAGCGAAGCGCGATTACATCCGGCAAGCGAGCGGCAAACTGGCGCGCAAAGACGTGCTCGAACGTGAGTGGAGAATCGTCCAGATGGCGAAACATGGCGTCGAACGTTTCGCGCCCTTGGCTGCGGGCGCGCCTCGATCTGTGCAGCAACTCGCCGAGGATCAACAGCGCGCGTTCGATCGAATTCTGGCGTCGCGCGATCTCGTCACGCTCTTCCGCGGCGGGGCTGGTACGGGCAAAAGTTACGTCCTGCGGAGCGCGCAAGCGGCGATTGAAAAGGCCGGCGGGAAAACGGCTGTCCTAGCGCCCCAACGGCAGCAGGTGCTCGACCTTGAGCGCGATGGACTCACTGGAACGAAGACGGTCGCGGAGTTTCTGCAAACCAAAGCGATGCCGCCTGGAGCCGTCGTCATCGTGGATGAAGCGGGGCAGATTGGCGGACGCCAGATGCATGCGCTGCTTGAATTGGTGGCCGCGAGTTCAGGGCGATTGATCCTTTCCGGCGACACCCGGCAGCATGGTCCGGTCGAGGCATCGGACGCTCTGCGCGCCATCGAACGCTATTCGGGATTGCGGGCCGCCGAATTGAACGCAATTCGCCGCCAAGATCCTGCCCGTGCCGCAACCGAGCAGGAGGACCAAAGGATTCGTTGCTACAGGGAAGCGGTGAAGGCGGCGGCCGAAGGTGATGTGCGGGAGTCGTTCGCCGGTTTAGAGGCCATCGATGCGGTAGTCCAATGCGGGTCCGATGAAATACGCGAACGTCTCGTCAGCACGTATCTCGTGCTGTCGGCTCGCGGGGAATCCGCACTCGTCGTCTCCCAGACACGCGCCGAGGTTAATGCGCTGAACGAGAGCATTCGCGGCGCTTTGCGGGCTCGCGGCTCCCTTTCGGAGCAGGAGCGGAATGTCGCGGTGCACGAGGCTCTCGACCTTACCGACGCGCAAAAGCTCGATCCTCGCTACTACCCGGCGGATCATGTGCTGGTCTTCAATCGCAAACTCGGGCGCACCGCGCGCGGCGCGACGGGCCGCATGTTGGCGGTGAATCAGGGCGGAGTCATCGTCGAAGCCGAAGGCAAGATTCGATTAGTGAAGGCGCGGCATATTGATCACCTGACGGTCTGCACACCGCACGCGCTTTCGCTCAGTGCTCGGGATCGGCTGCAACTGAAGGCTAACTCGAAAGCGACCCGCGGTGAGTTGCTCGCCAATGGAGAAGTCGTCACCATTGAAAACATCCGGGCCTCGGGAGAAATCGACCTCACCGACGGTCGAACGCTGCCGGCAAGCTACCGGCAATTTGTCCGCGGCTACGCGGTCACCTCCTACGGTTCGCAGGGAAAGACGGTGGATCATGTGCTCCTGGGCGATGCGGCGGTGCGCGGAGCCACCAATGCGCAACAATGGTATGTCACCATCTCTCGCGGCAGAAAGAGCGTCCATATCTTCACGCCAGACAAGACCGGTCTCCGTTCGCAGATCACCCGTACTGGGGACCGCGAACTCGCGCTCGATCTTGACGCTCGCAAGCGCGAACGGCGCGCCATCCAACGCGGCATGCTGCACACGTTGCGACGCGGACGCGCATTCGCCAGGGCCGTGGCGCTGATGTTTGCGCGCAAGCGCTCCATGCAAACCAAAAAGCAAACCATAACCGTATGAGCCTCAAACAATCCTCCAAAGATTCCGCAAACCCACGCTCCGCGACGAGTGACAGCGAGCGCGAATGCTGGCGTCGCGAACGGGACTGCACCTGCCTCAAGTTGGACGCTGCCGCGAACGAGACGTTCGTCTTTCCTTATCAGCACCTCCTCAGCGCGCAGTACACACGCGCGTCTGGCGACGAGACGCTCAAGCTTTCCTTCGGAACTCACGAAGTCGTTATCTCCGGCCGTCGTCTCGATGAAATCGTGGCTGCTCTTCAAGATTTGGCCGTCGAACGAATCAGTGCGGTGCCTCCGCGTTACCGCGAACTGCTGCCAGACGAAGGTGCTTGGGTGACGGGGATCGAGGTCAGGCCTTCCGAGTAATTTTGCTCGGCTTTTTTTGGCGTCGTGAACACCCGATTGAGCCAGCAGCTCGCGAGCCAAGGAGAATAGGGAGAACTGTGTATTTTGATGGCAGGATATGCCGATAAACGGCATTGACGCTAGTCGAGGCCGCGCACGGATGCAGCCGCGCTGTGTCTGGCACCCGATTACTTGGTATGAATATGGTGTCTAGTGGGACGGCTATGAACTGCTCGTGGTGAGCGAGAATGCTCGCGGCCTCGGAATCCCCCAATGAGTATCAGCGCCTCCGAGCGCTGAGAAGCTATGCCATTCTCGATTCGCCGCCAGAGGAGGCTCTTGATGATCTCACCGCGCTCGCCGCTCATATTTGCGCAGCACCGATCGCGCTGATTTCACTGATTGATGAGGACCGGCAGTGGGTTAAATCGCGAGTGGGCATCGATCTCAAGGAAACGCCGCTCGCTCACTCTTTCTGTAAGTACACTTTGAGGCAGCCGGATTTGTTCATAGTTCCTGATGCCACGGAGGATCTGCGTTTCGCGGAAACTTCATTCGTCACGGGTCAGCCTGGCATTCGCTTTTACGCGGGCGCTCCGCTACTTACGCCGGATGGGCAGGCCATTGGCGCGCTCTGCGTGATCGACGTTCAACCTCGGACGCTGAACGCGGCGCAGCACAAGGCGTTGCGGGTGTTGAGCAGACAAGTGATGATGCATCTCGAACTGCAGCGGCAGCGATGCGACTTGCAGGCCAGCGAGAGCAAACGACTCGCAATGTTTGAAGCGGAACCGGAGTGTGCGAAACTGGTCGGGGCCGACGGCACCGTGCACGAGGTCAACTTAGCGGGCCTGCAAATGTTCGAAGCGGAAAGTCTCGAAGCGCTGCCGGAGCGCAATTTCCTACCGCTGGTCGTCCCGGAGGACTTGGCAACCGTGCGGATGATGCTCGCGAACGCAAGTCGGGGTGAAAAGTGCATGATTGAGTACCGGCTTATCGGACTTGCCGGCACTCGGCGTTGGCTCGAAATGACCGGCGTGCCGTTTTATGATAAAACGACCGGCGAAGACCTCGTGCTCGGCATTTCCCTCGACGTGACCACGCGCAAGCTTGCGGAGTATCGACTGCATCGGCTCAACCGGTTGCACACGGTCCTAAGCAAGACCGGAGAGGCCCTGCTGCGGGTGCGTGATCGTGCCGGGCTGTGGGACGCCGTTTGCCGCATTGTCGTGGAGACCGGACTGCTAAGAATGGCGGTCATTGCCGAGGTGGAGACCGAGACTGGACGAGTGTGCTGGGTGGCCTCCCAGGGCACGGGACAGGAGTATCTGCGCGGGTTGATGAGCACCGCGAATGACAGTTCGCTAGGCCAAGGCACAGTCGGCACAGCGCTGCGAACGGGACACCCCGATTTTTGCAATGACATCGCCACCGACCTGCGCATGGCACCCTGGCGCGAAGGTGCGTTGCGACATGGTTTCCGCGCGACGGCGTCCTTCCCGCTCAAACGTGGCGCGACCACGATTGGGGCACTGGTTCTTTTTGCTGACGAAATCGATTATTTCCGCGACGACGAAATTGGCCTCATGACCGCGGTTGCTGATCAACTCTCTTTTGGTTTGGAAGCGCAGGAAAAGGATCTGGCGCAAAGGTACGGCGAAGCGGAAATTCAGCGCGGAAGTGAACTGCTGCGCGCGGTGGCGGACGGGACACCCGACGCGGTATTCGTCAAGGATGCGCAGGGCCGCTACCTGCTGGTCAACGTCGCGGCCGCCCAATTCGTCGGTCGGCCCGGTAGCGAAGTGCTCGGCCAGGATGATCGGGAGCTCTTCGGTGAAGAAAATGCGCGCGGGATCATGGCGAGCGATCGTGTGGTGATGGAAACCAACCGCCCCACGACTACGGAAGAAACCCTGACGGCCGCTGGGGTAACGCGCACCTTCATGGTCACCAAGGCTCCCTTCCGTGAGGCGCACGGCAAAGTTGTCGGAGTGATTGGCATTTCCCGCGACATCACCGAGCGCAAGCAATCCGAAAAGCGCCTAGCCGAGCAAGCCGCGCTGATCGACCATGCCCCGGACGCAATTACCGTGCTCGGTCTGGACAACGTCGTCACTTTTTGGAGCAAAGGCGCGGAGCGGCTTTACGGCTGGACACGGGCCGAGGCTGTCGGTCGCAAAGTCAACCAACTCCTCCACCCCGATCCTGAAATCTTCGCCACCGCTCTGGAGACTGTGTTGCGGGAAGGTTTCTGGAGTGGAGAGATCGAAAAAGTAGCCAAAGGTGGGCATAGTTTTACTGTCATGAGTCGGTGGACTTTGTTGCGTGATTTGCAGGAACGGCCTCTATCCATCCTCGCGATCTGCACCGACATTACCGAGCGGAAGAAGCTCGAACTCCAATTTCTTCGTGCGCAACGCATGGAGAGTATCGGCACCCTGGCCGGCGGCATCGCGCACGATCTAAACAACTCTCTTGCTCCGATTATCATGTCGCTCGAACTTCTGGCCGCGAAGTTTCCCGATCCCGACAGCGCGGAATTGTTGGACATTCTCAGCACAAGTGCACGCCGCGGGTCCGACATGGTACGGCAGGTTCTCTCCTTTGCCCGCGGGGTGGAAGGCGAGCGTCGGGAGGTACAAATCCGGCACCTGATTGGGGAGATCGAAAAAATCGTCAACGACACCTGCCTCAAAAACATCCAGGTAACCAGCCACATTCCCAACGATTTGTGGACGGTCATGGGTGACGCGACCCAACTTCACCAAGTGCTGCTCAATCTCTGCGTAAACGCCCGCGACGCCATGCCCCACGGCGGTGCGCTCATCCTCTCAGCCGAAAACATTGTCCTCGACGCCGACTGTGCCGCGTTGAGCTGGAACGGGCAAGCGAAGGCGGGACCTTACGTGTACCTGCAGGTCATCGATACCGGGACCGGTATGCCACCGTCAGTGGTGGAGAAAATTTTCGACCCCTTCTTTACTACGAAGGAACTTAACAAAGGTACCGGGCTCGGCCTCTCGACGACGCTCGCCATCGTTAAGAGCCACGGCGGTTTCATCCGAGTTTATAGCGAGCTTGGGCAGGGCACAAAATTCGAGATCTATCTGCCAGCGCAATCGGAGTCCACGGCCGGCGCGGTGGAAGAAGTAGCCCCAGAAATGCCGCGCGGGCATGGGGAACTGATTCTCGTGGTGGATGATGAATTGGCTGTGCGGCAGATCACCGACCACACCCTGAAAGCCTTTGGCTACCGCGTCGCGCTGGCCCCCAATGGCGTAGAAGCGGTCGCGCTCTTCGCCCGAGAGGGCCACCAGATCGCCGCCGTTCTCACCGATATGATGATGCCCGTGATGGATGGCCCTACGATGATTCAAGTCCTGCGCCGCATGGACACCAAGGTGCCGATCATTGCGGCCAGTGGACATTTCGCGGAGGATCGAATTGCCGAGTTAGGCGTACAATGCTTGCTCGCCAAGCCCTACCGCGCAGAACTCTTGTTGAAAGCTTTGCGCGAGGTCTTGTCCGGCGGCGATTTTTCGCATCGCGACGACAGGATTGATTGATCGATCACCTCCGCGGAAACTCTGCTCATGCAATATCACTGCTTATGCGTTCGCACCGGCTGGGCGAGCGGTGCCTGATGGTGTTTGGGACGCGCGCTTCTCGATCTCTTCCATCACTTCGTTGGCATATTCCTGGAGGAGACGCTTTTCGCGGTCCGTGAGTTGGCGCGGTTTCATGTCCATCAGGCAGAGGGCGCCAATGGGCTGGCCGTTGGGCGCAAGGAGCGGGATGCCGGCGTAGAATCGAATGCCGTGTTCCTTGAGCAGCGGATTGTTCGCAAAGCGCCGGTCACGCGCGAGGTCTTCAATGACCATCACCTGATTCTTCGCGACCACGTGTCCACAGACGGAAACATCGCGCGCGGTCTGGCGCGCTTTGGCGAGATCCGCGGGCAGGCCAGTCTGCAATTTGAAAAACTGGCGGTCGCGATCAATGAGCGCGATGAGGGCGATCGGCACCTCGAAGACGCGGGCGAGTTTCGCGGTAATACGGTCGAAGACCGGGTCGGCTCCGGTATCGAGCAGGTTGAGTTCAGCGAGCGCGGCGAGGCGATCCTCCTCGTCTGCGGGAATTGGTGCGGGTGCCATTTCCTCGATCAAGGGCGGGGCGAGCCCGGCGATTTGTATAAGGGCGTCGGCCAGGGTGACGACCACTTCATCGGCGCCCGAATCGCGCAGGCGCTTGGTCGCTTCCGTCACATCTTCGGTCGCACCCCACAAACCGATGACGATTTTATGCTTCGGCAAAAGCGGCCGCAGTTTGAGGCAGAAGTAACACGCTTTTATGAAGACGTATTTGGAAAGGGCGAAATAGCAACAGCTGAGCGGACGGATGCATAATTTTGAGCAGCTTGCGCGCTATCCCGAGATAGTTTGATCATCCCCTCTTCCTTTTGACTCCGCCTCGAAGACGGGTTTAACTGGACGTTTTCCCGGAGCGATGATGACGAAGGTTCCGACGATCCATTCCCAGATTACGGGTTTCTCTTGAGCGAGATCGGTTGGGGTGGTGATTGATCCTTTCCCTTTTTCCGCTTCCTGCACTTCTGCGGATGATTCATGACTTAAGCCGAACGGGCGGGCGGAGCAGGCGGAGGGCGTTCGCAATGACCAAAAGGGTGGCGCCCGTATCGGCGAGGATGGCGAGCCAGAGGCTGGCGTGGCCGAACAGCGCGAGCATGAGGAAGATGGCTTTCAGCGCGAGGGCGAAAACGATGTTGAATTTGATGATGCCGACGGTGCGGCGGCCGAGCGCGATGGCTTCGGCGACTTCGCTGAGGTCGTCCTGCATGAGAGCCATGTCGGCGGTTTCGATTGCGGTGTCGGTGCCCGCGCCGCCCATCGCGATGCCAACGGACGCGGCGGCCATAGCGGGGGCGTCGTTCACGCCGTCGCCAATCATGCCGACGTAGCGTTCGGTCGCGAGCAGGGCTTTCACGCGCTCGATCTTTTGGTCGGGAAGAAGGTCGCCGTGGGCTTCGTCGATGCCCGCCTTCTTGGCGATGGCGCTGGCGGTGCGCTGGTTGTCACCGCTGAGCATGATGATCTTCGTGATTCCCGCGTGATGGAGTGCAGCGACGGCTTCGGGCGCATTGGCACGCATGGCGTCACCAACGGCGAGGATGCCGAGAACTTCGCCTTGGCAATCGGCGTGCGGCTTGTGGCCGACGACGACAACCGATTGCGCGTCGGCTTCAATCTCGCCGAGTTGCTGCTCGATCTCCGGCGAGCACACTGCCAGTTCGTGGGTGAAACGATGGTTGCCGACAAAGTAGGGATGACCGTCGATCACGCCCTCGGCCCCGCGCCCATTCTTTGCCTGGTAGTTTCCGCTGCGCGGAAATTCGACCTTCTTCTCGTTGGCATAGGCAACTACGGCCTGCGCGAGCGGGTGTTCGGAGTGAGTGTCGATGGCGGCAGCGATGCGCAGAATGTCCGTCTCCAATTTTCCGTTCAGAGCGATCACTTTTGTGACCCGCGGTTTCCCCTCGGTAATCGTGCCCGTTTTATCGACGGCGAGCGCGCGGAGTTTGCCCACGGCTTCAAGAACCGCGCCGCCCTTGATGAGGACTCCACGCCGCGCCATCGCGGTGAGGCCGGAAACGACCGAGACGGGCGTGGAAATGACGAGCGCGCATGGACATGCGATGACCAGAAGCACGAGGCCGCGGTAAAACCACGTCAGCCAGGCGCCCAGAAAGAGCAACGGCGGTGCGACCATGACGAGGAGCGCGGCGATCATGACGGACGGCGTGTAGTAGCGGGCGAAGACATCGACGAACCGCTGCGACGGCGCTTTCTGCGACTGCGCCTCTTCAACGAGGTGAATGATCTTCGCGATGGTCGTGTCCGCGTGTCCCTTGGTGGTGCGGATTTCGAGCGAGCCTTCGCCGTTGATTGTGCCGGCGAAGACGCCGTCTCCAGACTTCTTCTCGACCGGCATCGACTCGCCGGTGATCGGCGCTTGGTTAACTGCGGAGGTTCCGCTCGTTACCTCGCCATCGAGCGGAATGCGCGAACCGGATTTGACCGCGACGGTCGAACCTACGGCGACTTCCGCAACTGGCACCTCACGGAAACCGCTACCGTCCTTGAGCAGCGCCGTCTCAGGTGTGAGTTGCGTGAGCGACTGCACCGCTTTCCGCGCCCGCGCCAGGCTGAAGGCTTCGAGCAGTTCCGAAAGCGCAAAGAGGAACGTGACGGCCGCACCTTCCGACCATTCGTGAATCGCGAGCGCACCGACGACGGCGAACGTCATCAGCACATTCATATCGAGCGCGAGACGCTGCAATGCGCGCCACGCCTTCGGCACGACGAACCAGCCGCCCGCGACAATCGCGATTCCGAAAGCCACGTCCGCCACTAGCGGGGCGAACTTCATCCATTGCATTAACAGGCCAAGAGCAGTGAAGGCACCGGACACCGCGACTGAGAATTGCCGCATCCGCTTCGCTCCCTCCAAGTCCGCCGCGTCATCACCATCACGAGCCGCTTTCATTCCGGTGCTCGCGACCGCGCCGATGAGTTGTTCCGGCGTCACGCTTTCGTCGTGGAAAAGCGTGACCTTTCCGCCCATGAGATTCACGCGCACCTCACGGATTCCTTTTAGCGGGCGAAACACCTGCTCCAGCGCCTCGACTTCGTCCGCACAGTCCATCCCCGCAACACGCAAGGTCGTTTGGACGTTTCCCTTGGCATCCGCATTCAGAACCGCGCTTTCCTTCGCAGGCTTGCTGTGGTCGTACCCGTCGCCGTTATCGTGTTTATGATCGTGCTCATGGGTCTGTCCCTGGTGTTCGTGTTCGTGGCTCATAGATGGAAGTGCGATGGGCGCTTATGATTTGTTGGCGAATTCGCACTTAGCTCTTTGCACACCGTGGAAGACGACTTTGACGGTCGACCCGGCATCGGGCAGTGCCACGAGTCGAGCAGTATAGCGCGATTGCGGAAAAACGCCGCGCTGGCCGTGTGGAATATCGCACGGCAGATAGGTCGTGCTGGTCGTCTCAACGCGGCTTTGCACTTGAGCGTCTCGAAATCCGAAGCGTAGCCGCTCTCCGCACGCTTCTTCGCCGACGGCGACGAAAACCTTCGCCGACTCCACCTGCTCCGTGCGCAACCCGATGATCTGCTGCGCCGCGAGCATCTGGTAGAACGCCTTCCGCACTTTCGCCGAAAGCTGGAAGCGGAACCCATCGAGCGCGAGCTGCTGCAACTCGACGTTGCGTTGCGCGATGGCGACTTCGAGTGCGCGCTTGCCTGGAAACTTGAACGTCTGGTTCACGTCGAAATCGCTATGAAAAACCGTCTCGCGTCGGCCACCTTCCCGCGTGACTTGGAAGTCCGGCGCGAAGTACACTTCGGGATTCTCCCAGGTGCGCGCGGTCGTGACGCCGCCTTTCGCACCCGCGATCTGCGCTTCGAAGACGTGAAGTTCGGGATTGCTGCGCAGTGCGGTCGAGATGGCGTCGCTGAGTTTGATGCCGGACCTGCCGGCAGGTTCAGCCGCCCGAGCAGATGCGAGCGCGGTAGCGATGAGTAAGAGGATGAGTTTGAATCTGTGAGTCATGCAGTAGGAGTGGTGTTTCGTGAAATGCGATCCGCGCGAAGACGCGGAGAGGCGGGCACGGCGAAGGCCGCGAACCGGAAAATGCCAACGCGGGAAAAATCGTCGCGCCATCCAGGCACGACGATGCGCGTCAGCCGTTAAACGAGCTGAGGCGGAACCTCGATGCCGACGGGCACCGCGTCCGGGGGAAACTCATCAAGGTGCGCCACGAAGTCCGTCTGCACGAAAACCGCGCCTGCCAATTGAACCGGCTCGGCCGTCAGAGGAGTGATGACCTGATGGCAAATGCACTGACACCCGTTTCCGCTGCCCGGAGCCCGGTCATTCGGTGAGGATTTTCCATGCCCTGCCTGCCCCTGTTCTTGCCGCGAGCAGCAGTCGTCAAAAAGGTCAAACCCGTAGCACGTGAGGACAAACAGGGAGACAATGGTGACGAAAAGGCTGGAGCGAAGGAAGCTCACGAGAGCAGACGGGTAATGGACGAGATGCCCTTCTGTCAAGGAGACTTGCGAATGCGCCGGGCGACATACCTCTTGCGAGAACTACGTCTCATTCCACTTCAAGCGCGAAAAAGGGGGCATCGCCCCTCGCAGTCGTCCCCGCCATGACGACCGCCTGCGATGGCAGTCCGCAGGCGCGCACCGGAGACATCGTAATTCTGTTTGAAGGTCGTGAGAAATGCTGACGTGGATCACTTGACGGGAAGGGCTGTCAGGTCATCGAGCGTTTTGATGTCGCCCTCTGCAATGCGACACTGAACCTGGTTCATCAGGGTGAAGATCTCCTTTTCGCTGGGCTCGGAAAAGACGGTGCACGGCGTAGAAAAGTGCGATAGCACTCAAAACGGGCGCCGGCAACATGACCCTGTCTCGCCGCCCGCCGACATCTTCGGTGATCTTTAAAAACCGGCCACGATGATTCTCTTTTAGATCAAGGACGAAGACCTTCCGATCGCTGACGATCTTCTTGGTGGCAATCCGCGGGGCTGTTGATTCGTTCTGGCGGAGAGTGGTCCACGGGATCGCACGAGCCGAAGAAGCCATCAATGGTGGCACTTTTTGAAGGATGGTGCGGATTGTCGCCTTAAACTTTTGGGCGCCAATAGGGAGGATCCGCCCAGATGAATTCAAAGCTCCAATCAGCGAATTGGGAGTAGCGATCCGGGCTGGCTGCATCGAAGCCTTTTTAGATCGTTGAGCAGTTCAGTATTGCCGTCCAAAGCGCGAAGCGAAACGGGGGGAAGCGCCGAACAGCCGCCGCAGATATTGTGGACGAAATTGGATGAGAGGAAGGCCAGAGGCAGATTGCGATTTAACTTTCGCGACCTGCCAGCCACGTCTCCGTTTTCATTGAAAGTCGCCTGTAATTCCCACCAAGCCCGTCTGGAAAAACCCCTCGGGTTTGCCAAAATGCTCCACCTGCTACAAAGGAAACGCCGTTAACGTGGCAGCCGCGGAAACGTCGCTTCGAAACGGGTTCCAGCCGAGGGTTTTGATCGGAAGGTGATTTCCCCGCCGAGCAAATGAGCCAAGTGGCGCGAGATCACCAATCCAAGCCGCATGCCGGGATGCGCTAAAGAGTCGGTTGGGTGGATTTCGCTAAAGATGTGCTTGGCCCCGTCCGAATTAATCCCGCGTCCACTGTCGGTAACTTGAAGAGCCCAATGGTCAGGCCCGGTACCGCCCATTTGCAGGCGGATGAAGCCTGAATTGGTATATTCGACAGCATTCGACAAGAGATTTGCGCCGATTTCGTGGAGCTTATCCTGATCAGAGATGATCTCCGGGCAATCGGATAGGCCGCACTCAAAATGGAGCCCTTTGCCTTCCACGGCAGGCCGGTACTCTCGGTCCAATTCGTGGAGCAGTTCGTTCAAATCGATCCGTTGTGCGCGAACTCCCGCTTCTCCGGCAAGGATTGGGGAGATCCCGCGAAGCCGGTCCAGCAGAGCTTGAAGGCGGTTTCCGGCTTCGACCAGGAAATCTCTGATTTCAGCCCGGCTCACTTCCTCCAAATTCTCTAGCAAGCATGGGGAGGCGAACGCGACAGTTTGCAGGGAGTTTCGGAGTTCATGGGTGACCGCCCGAAGTAGACGCCAGTGTGACTCTCCCACTAACGGCCGTTCGCTCATTGCGCCCATCTGTACAGCAGCGTGCTGGAGCTGGAGTACGCGCAGTGCGAGTTCGGCTTCCTGTGCTTTAACGAACCGACTCGCCGAGGTCCCCACTATGATGTCGAAGAAGTGCTCCATGGCTTGAATGGTCTCCGCACAGACGGTTCTGGAGAATCTTCCTTCGCAAAAGGTTTCAAGTTCCTTTCGGATCATCCCTCGCATCCTTGCCAACTCCCGGAGGACTTCGTCTAAACGATAACCGTCTCGCCAACGCGCCTTTCCGTGATCTTCGCCGGACTGGAGTGTCTGCCCGTCTACCAGGTCGATTCTGCCCTCGGCGATCGCGGAAATCAACTCGGAGAGCATTTCCGGGAGATGGTCCTTCAACGAATCAAAGGTCAGCTCGTCCGCAGAGGGGATTTTGTCGTCTTCCGACACCGCTTGAATCCATTTCGATATGATTTGCTGGCGACGCCCTTGGAGATGGAGGGCAATCTCCTTTCGTCGCAGTGCCTCGGGAGAAAGGAATTCGGGCATATCGGCGGCCATCTTGTGGGCTAATTCGCCCGCCACCCCATTTCCAGTCGTGTCGCTACAGTGCACACTTGATCGCGGCAACGCGATCTGGTTCTGCTCGGCTCCGCCTTCGAATGCCATCCCTGCCCGCTAATCAGCAAGGGTTGTCCTCAAATTCTCTTGCGAGCTGCGACCAGCGACTAAAATCATCTGAACCATTTGAATCTTTATGTGCCTCCGCCTTCTCCTCATCGACGATGAATCTTTCGTCACGCGTGAAATCACGGCAGCCTTGGACGGGCAAGGTTTCGTAATCAGGGAGGAGCAGGACGCTGGGAGAGCTTTAGAAACCATCCGGGGGTTCCGGCCGGATGTCGTTCTATTGGATTTCCTGATGCCAAAGCTCCACGGCGGCGATGTCGCCTGGCAGATTGCCAGCGACCCCGCCTTGAAGGGGGTGCGCATCATCCTCTTCAGCGAAATTCCCGCCGTGGAGCTGCGTCCCAAGATGCCTCCACTCCAAATTGTGATTCTTGAAAAGCCACTCGACATCAAGCGGCTTATAGGATTACTGCGCGAATGAGTTCTCTGCGGTTTGCCAGTCAACTCTGGCATTGGCAACATCCGCGAGGATAATATTCGATGACAGCGGGAAAGCCCGTCGTACCGTCGCCAACGACGTCTGGTCCCGCGATTTTGCCAAGGGGAGTGTTCGAAGTTGACTGTCGCCCGAGCAACATTTACGCCCCGTCCGCGGCTGACATTTGTAATCACAGCCCGTCAAACATTGGCGGTCGGCATTGACCACATCGCAGGAGATTATTTCCGATGATCAAAAAACTGGCTGGCAGGGTCGCTCTTGTGACCGGTGCCGGATCTGGCATCGGCGCCGCTACTGCCCTCCTTTTCTCCTTTCACGGCGCTCGTTTGGCGGTGCTCTCCAATTTGAAACGTGAGGTCGCGGTCATCGCGGAGGAAATCGAGGCAAGTGGTGAGGAAGTTCTCCCCCTGGTGGCCGATGTGTCCCAACCGAGCGAATTGCTCCAGATCTGGTACAGATGCCGGAAAAGGTGGGGCCAGCTCGATGTCCTGGTCGCCAATGCGGGCGTAAACGGCGTCTGGGCACCGCTCGATGAACTGTCGGTCGAGGAGTGGGATTCCACGCTCAAGGTGAATCCTTTGCGGCACTTTTCTAACCCTCAAGTTTGCGCTACCCCATGCTCAAGGTGCGAGGCGGCTCGGTCGTCATCACTTCATCGGTCAATGGAACGCGTACATTTCACACGCCAGGCGCTACGGCGTAGGCCTGTTCCAAGGCAGCGCAGGTCGCGTTGGCCAAAATGGCCGCGTTGGAGCTTTCGCAATATCGGATTCGCGTGAACGTAATGTGCCGCGGTTGGTTCGATACACACATCGAAGAGGGCAAGGAACGGCGCCACCTCGAACTACTTCGCCAGCACACCAACTTTCCGGAAGGCCCCGTTCCCCTCACGGGCGAAAAACCTGGCCAGGCCGAGCAGGCCGCCAAGCTTGCGCTCTTCCTTGCGTCCGACGCTTCGGATCACATTACCGGCACCGAAATCTACATCGATGGCGCACAATCGCTTCAGTAAGCCCCGCGCGACACGGTGATCGGAGATCAACGTTGGCGCGCCCCGCCGTGACATCTCCTGCTGGTCGAAATATTCAAGAATTGCCGTCTTTTAAATGGAGCTCCCACTCGTCCTGAGGAGATCCTTGTTTCGGAAAAATCCAGCGACACGGGGTTCGTGCAGTGCAGCAGCGCCATCCCGACCCTCGTGCGGCGGAGAAAATCAGTTTTCCGCAACCGCCGGGATCGTAAAGATGAAAGTGGCACCGGCGCCTTGCGTGCTTTCCGCACTGGCTCTCCCCCCATGCGCTTCGACGATCTGTTTAACGATGGCCAGTCCGAGCCCGCTACCTTCTTTGTCCGGGTCTGTGGCGAGCTTGTCGAAAACTTTGGACAGCATTTCCAGCGGGATGCCAGCCCCGTTGTCCCGGACGATGCAGACGGCCGTGCCTGCGTCATCGCGCGCGGTCACAATCACCCTACCTTGCGCGGCGTATTTGAAGGCGTTGCCGAGGAGGTTTTGGAAAACCTGCGAAATCAGCCCGGCATCTGCGTAAACAGTGAAGGCCCGAGGAATCTCGTTCACGACCTCAATGTCGTGTTTGGAGGAGACGGCGCGCAGATCGACAATCAGGCGCTGGACCAGCGGCCAGAGTTCAAAGGAGCGCCGCTCCGGTCGGAAGGAACTGCCCATCGCTGAAGGCTGCACGTGGGTCTCCATGACCCGTTTCACCAAGTCCTCGACCCGTTGCAGATTGCGCTTCAGCCCCTCGAGCAAGTCGCCTGCTTCCTCGATCGCTTTTTGATCCAGACGCAATCGAAGCTCCTGCACGAGGAGGGATACGGCATTCAACGGCGTGCGTAAATCATGAGCGATGAAAGCGAGGTGCTCGTCCTCCTGCTCCTTGCGAATGAGCGCCTGCTGCGCCGCGAAGGCCATGACGGCAAGGCGCACCGCTTCGTCGATCCGGTGATTGATGATCCGTGCGGCCTCGCCGACGACGTAGAGATCATGCCGCTCGGCGACAGTGATGAAGGCCACCCGCAAGAGATTGTATTCGGCAACCACCTCACCCACATCCAGTCCATCATGAAAGCGCTGCACACCGTGTGCCGGCGGACTGCCACGAGGGTGCTCGGCGGAGAGCGTCCCGTTGCGGCTCAGCGCGAGGTCCCGCGTAATCTCGGCTATGACATCCGGGATGTGATCAGTGATCGTCGGCTGATCCAGATGAAGTTCGCGGAGGAGTTTGCCGACCTGTAGGCGCCACTCGTTGATGATCTCCTCTTGGGAGCGTCCGAACACCTCGGCCAGTATTTCGACGGTGTAGGGTAGTGGTGACGCCATGGGGCAAACATTCTTCCACACGTTACCCCGTAGCGCTCGCCTTATCCTTTGAGCGGCGGTTCGTCAGGCGGTGGCAGGCGAGATGAGAGTATCTCGCGCCAAGAAAAGCGCGGCCACGACGGTCCTCCCGGCATGCACAGCCAAAAAGCAAAACTCCGCGGCCGGCGCGTTCGTTGGCCTTGGACCTTGGCGCTGACGGGAGTGGCTTCAACTCCGGCGGCGCACCCAGTCCCGCAGGACATCGAGATTCACGGGCTTGGCGAGGTGTTCGTCGAAGCCGGCCTGCCTGGCAGCGAGGATATCCTCGGGGTTGGCGTAACCGGTCATGGCGATGAGGAAAACTCCGGCCAGCTTCGGCATTTGGCGAAGTTGGCGGGCAACTTCAAAGCCGTCCATCCCAGGCAGTCCAATGTCGAGAAGCACGAATTCAGGGAGAAATTCGGCGGCGACCGCGAGCGCATCCAGGCCGGTGAAAGCGACGCGGGTAATATGGCCACGACGCGATTGCAGGATTCCCATACTGCGGGCCGAGTCGATGTTGTCATCCACGATCAGGATGCGGCGGGAGGTCTCGCGGGCGACAGGTGGCGGCGGAGGCAGAAGCGGCGGCGCCTGGCGAAGGATCGGCAGGCGAACGATGAATTCACTGCCGTGGCCGAGGCCCTCGCTGCGCGCTTCAACGCTGCCGCCGTGCAGCTTCACGAGCCGGCTGACAAGCGTGAGGCCGATGCCGAGGCCACCGTGCGCGCGGTCGAGGGCACGCGTCGCTTGCACGAAAAGGTCGAAAACGCGCGGCAGCAGCTCGGGGTCGATGCCTGCGCCGTCGTCGAGCACGCGAACGATGACCTCCGGCGGCTCGACGCCCTCGACGCCCTCGACGCGCTCGGCGGCGAGCGAGATGTGGCAGCCGTTGCCGCTGTATTTGCAGGCGTTGCCGAGAAGATTGGTGAAGACCTGTTCCAGCCGGGTGGCATCGCCATTTAAGAAAACCGGCGTCGCCGGCATGGCGACGGCCAGTTCCTGATGCCGCGCGGCGCACCCAGAGCGCGCCATGCTGGTCGCGGCGGTGAGGATCGCCTCCAGCGCCACGGGCTGCTTGCGGAGTTCGATTTTGCCCTCGGTGATGCGCGAGACATCGAGCAGGTCGTCCATCATCCGGCTCATGTTTTCGATCTGCCGACCGATGATCGCCTGGGCCTGCTTCCGCTCGGCGGTGCTGGCTCCCGCGGTTTGCAAAATCTCCGCGGCGTTGCGCAGCGGCGCGAGTGGGTTGCGCAGCTCGTGCGCGAGCATGGCGAGGAATTCATCCTTGCTCCGATCAGCGCGGGCGAGGTCTTCAGCCCGTGCGGCCAACGCGTCCTCCAGCGCTCGGCGTTCGGTGATGTCGGTGATATTTTCCAGCACCGCGGCGGGATTCCCCTCGCTGTCGCGATCCAGCGTTTTGCGCACGAGCACGGTGATGCGTCCGCCATCGCGTTTCGTATGCACCAGTTCGCCGACCCAGTGGTTTGTGCGGTGCAATTCATCGAGCATTTGCCCAACCGGCATGGGAAATTCCGTCTTCAACAGAACGTGACTGACCTGCCCAAGCGCTTCCTCGGGCGACCAGCCGTAAAGCTTCTCCGCTCCGCGATTCCAGTAGCGCACCTCGCCTTCCACCCCGCGCACAATGATGGCGTCCTGCGTCAGGTCGAGCAGTCGCGCCTTCTCCGCCAGCTGGCGGGCTTTGTCGGCCAGCTCACCGGCTATGTGTTCGCGTTTGCTGACTTCCAGGTGGAGCTGCGCGTTCAGTTGCTCCGCGGCTTCGACAAGTTCGTGCTGGCGAATCGACCCCAGGAGCAAGGCTTCGTTCACCGCGAGCGTCTTGCCGTGAAACTCGGAGGTCTCGGTCACTTGCAGCATGACCCCCACGAGGCCTTTGTCATGGAGAACCGGCCACATGGTATAAGCCCAGAAGACCGGGTGTGATTTGGAATCATCCTGCTCGATGTGGCTCTCGGGCCGGCGCGTTTGGAAGACGCGGTCGAGCAAGGTGATGCAGGCGTCTTTTTCCGGTAGAAGTTCCGAGAGTGCCTTGCCGAGGAGATGTTCCGCGCTTGCTTCCATGAGCCGGCAAAACGCGGGATTGGCATACCGCACGATGTGCGTAGCGCCCTCGACCGTCGCGATGGGTAACGGTGCGTGCTCGGTGATCGCCAGGCACAGGCTCGGCAGGTCGAGACCCGGAGGTGACGCGATGGAAGTTTCGTCGGGCATATCTTAAGCGTTCATCTTGGCGGCGGGCACAGCGCTCGCGAGCACCTGCTTCAGCATCTTCAAAAGCTCAGACGTCGTGTAAGGCTTGGAGAGAATGTGCTTCACGCCGAGGCTGGCGAGCTTGGGCGCGTAGGTGGTGGAAGCGAGTCCGCTGGCGCCCATAATCGGCAGCTTCGGATTCATCGTGCGCAAAATGCGGATGGCTTCCGGGCCTTCCATCACGGGCATCGTCATATCCGTGATCACGGCGGCGATCTCCGTGGCCCGCAAGCCGTAGATGGCGACCGCTTCCGCACCGTCGCAAGCCAGGACGACGCGGTAGCCAAAGGCTTCGAGAATCTGCTGCGTCATCCGACGCATGGGTTCCTCGTCATCGACGACGAGGATGAGTTCGCCATTTCCCTCTGGTTTTTCGAAAGTGGGCGGCGGAGGCGCTGGTGAGGTGACTCGGATCTGCGCGGGGAGAAAGACCTGGAAGGTCGTGCCTTTCCCGACCTCGCTCGCGACGTCGAGAAAGCCACCGTGGCTTTTGACGATCGCCAAGGCCGTGGACAGGCCGAGGCCCGAGCCCCGGCCAAATTCCTTGGTCGTGAAAAACGGATCGAAGATGTTCTCCACGATCCTCGGCGGCATGCCGGTCCCGCTATCTTTGACCTCCAGCACAAGGTAAGGGCCAGGGTCGGCCTTGGGATTTTGGCGTAGCCCCTCGTGGGCCGCGTCGATCTGCCGGTTTTCGGCCGAGACCATGAGCACGCCACCGTTCGGCATCGCGTCCCGCGCGTTTAGGCAAAGATTGAGCAAGACCTGATGGAGTTGCGTAGAGTCGCCCATCACCGTCCACACGTCCGGCGGGACGAGTGTCTGGATTTGAATGTGCCGGAGGAAGGTCTCGTTGACGATTTTCTCGATCTCGCGGACGAGCTGCGGGATTTGCACTTCCGCCCGCCGACCCTCGACTCCGCGAGCGAAGGAAAGGATCTGCCGCACCATGTCGGCACCGCGGTGGGCGCTCTTGTCGATGATGCCGAGCAGTTCCTGGCTGGCCGGATCGGTGAACTTCATCTTCAGCAGTTCGAGCGACATCATGATCGGCCCGAGGGAATTGTTCAGATCATGCGCGATGCCACCGGCCAGCGTGCCAATGCTCTCCATACGCTGCGCGCGGAGCGACTGCTGTTCGAGTTTCTTACGCTCAGTGATGTCCGTGAGCGTTTGCAACACCGCCGCCGGATTTCCCTCGCGGTCGCGGTCCAGCGTTTTGCGGGCGAGCACGGTGATGCGTTGGCCGTCGCGTCTGGTATGGATCAGTTCGCCAGTCCAGCGACCACTCGTGGAAAGCTCCTCGGCAATCTGATCCATCGTTGTCGGAGACTCCGTTTGGAGCAGCGAGTGAGTGGTCTCTCCGATCGCTTCTTCGCGCGACCACCCGTAAAGCACTTCCGCACCACGGTTCCAAAAAGAGATGCGGCCTTCGACATCCCGGATAATGATGGCGTCGTCAGTCAGATCAAGCAGGCGCGCTTTTTCCTCCAGCTCGCGGGTTGTTTTCATTCTCGCCGCGATTTCAAGCTGGAGTTGCGTGTTCAGCCTCTCCGCCTCTTCCATGAGTTCATGCTGGCGCACCGCGCCGAGCGTGAGCGCCTCGTTCATCTCGATCACAGAATGCATATACGCGATGTCGGAGAGCGCGTCGTCGGATGGAAATTCGGCAGCCATAGGATTTTCTATGACTTCGCTTTCGGTTCGGGAGGCGCTTCTTCCCGCTGGCCGAGGTGTTCCGGGAGCCCCGTGGTAAGCCGCGCGTAATCCGTCTGGCGCGGGCCGATGACCACCACGCCTTTGTCGGTGATGACGTATTCGCGGATGTCCTTGCTGTGATTGCCGCCGCGCATCTTCACCACGACGATGATCTTGCGAAGCTGGCCGTCGATCTCGGCGTAGCGGAGGCGGATGATGTCGTCCGTGAGGAACGAAATCGCGTAGTGGCTGAAGGGCATGGCGGTGAACGTGTCCTCCACCTCGACGGTGCTGAGGATGGTGATGCCCGCGCCGGTCAGGGCGCCGATCATGCGATACAGCGACTCGCGGAAGTCCGCGCGGAAGCCGGGCGCGAGCGCCATCTCGAAACCAACCAGCGAATCAATCGCCAGCCGCTTTGCGCCGACGCGTTGGATGGCTTCGAGCAATTCCTGCATGGTTTCATCCACCGAGAGATCGAGCGGGCGCAGGTAGAGGATTTCGAGCTGGCCCTGTTTCTGCGGTGTTTTTAGATCGAGGCCGAAACCGGCGGCGCGCTCGGTGTAGCCGTTTGGGCGTTCCTCGAAGACGGCTATGATCCCGGGCTCTCCCTTCCGCAGTCCCTCGGCGATAAACTGCGTCGCCAGTGCGGATTTCCCGGTGCCGGATGGACCTGCGATGAGCAAACTATCCCCTTCGAGCAGGCCGCCGCCGAGCATCGCGTCCAAATCCGGGATGCCCATGGAGAGCCGCCGCCGCCGCTCGGGAGGCGATTTTCGAGCGGCCAGGCCGAGCGTCCGCGAGAACGCCTGCAAGCCCTGCTCGCTGATGCGGACGGTGTGCAACCCTGGCACCGACTCCTGCCCGCGCAGTTTCATGATCTGGAGCTTGCGCACCACGGAGTTGCGCTCCGGCACTTGCGAAAGCCAGACGAGCCCATCGGCGATGGTGAAAACCGGATTGTCTTTGACCTCTTCCGGGGCGTATTCGCCCACGAGAAAAGTGGTCGCTTCCCAACTGGTGAGGAACTGCGCGAGTCGCTGGACAAAGCCCTGCATCTCCAGCTCGCTCGTGCTGGTCAGCGCCTTCCTCACCACGGTGCGAAACGAATCCACCACCACGAGACTCGGCCCGACCTCCGCAACCTGCTTGGCGATTTCCTGAAATACCGCATCCAAGTCCTTCTCCATCACCACGTCGGCGAGATTCACGAATCGAATCGCCCTCCCCAGCTTCTCTTCCTCGAAAAAGGAATACTGCTGCTGATAGCGGAGCATCTTCATCGCGGGCTCGCCGAGTACGGTGAAATAGAGCGCCGGCCTCTTCGCCGTCGCATTTGCGAAAACGATTTGGTGGGCCAAGGTCGTCTTCCCGCAGCCAGGCGTGCCCGCGATGATGTTAAAAGAAAATTCCGGGATGCCCCCACCGAGGATGTCGTCGAGTCCACGCACGCCGCTCGGCATTTTGTGGATGACTACTTTTCCGGACTCACGGGCGACTTTCGTGGGCGGCTTGGTCTTGGCCGCGGCTTTGGACTTCTTCATGGGCGATCTCCTTAGGTGTGATTCAAATCTTCGAAAGAAATTTCCGGGTAGACGTCGCGCACCAAATGCAGCGTCAGCTTTTCCCCGATAAAAACGACCAGTAGCCCCAGTAACTGGGCGACCAAAAGAACCCCGCTCTCCCTCAATTCCTTCGGCGCCACCTGCGCCTCCGGCTTGTCCCAGCCACCCCATGCGCCGCCCACATTCACCTGCACCTCCGCCAGCCACTTCACCTCCGCGCTGGTCACTGTGAGCGCCCGCGAGAGAACCGCTCGAAATCCCTCATTGCCCATTAGCGTCGCAAGATGTGGGCGTAGCTTTTCACAGACGTTAAAGGCCGCAGGATATTCGGGATCCGATGCCTTTGGTTTCCCTGTCTCCGCAGTGACCAGCCGTGACGCCAAATCCCGCATCTGCGGAGTGGCCCGGATCATAAGAACAACGGGTAAAATGCTTTCAGACGGTGCGGGGGCGCACGGAAGGCTGGATTTCCTAAAAAGGGGGTAAGACCACGTAAATACGAACGCCCACCCGCAGTGAGGCCGATCGATGGACAGGAGGGACGCAGGGCGGCCGTTGTGGCCCTTCTAGCGTCGAGCATTTGTCGTGATTGCGCAATCAGCGTTCCCCTTTCCGGTCAACCTCGGCCCCGGCTACGCAAATCCTCCGTTGCGGAGGACGCAAATACGAGAACGCAGCGTGGTGAAAAGCCGCCAGAAGAGAAGCCATCGCGTATACTGATCGCAGGTCGGACTCTCGATGGCCCTATATTCGTGTTCGGGCGGCCATCTACGTCAGAGCAGGCAAGCATCAATGGAAGAGGCAATGGAACTCGAAGCTCTTCTGGGTCGATAGGCAACCCGAAGGATAGTGAACCGCCCAGAACCAAATCCCAAGTGGGGATGCGAATTACGCGGCACTCTGACTCGTCACTTCAAGCTTTAAGCGGTGGGGCTATAATCCCCTCGATCATAGCCAGCAAATCAATCGAAAGAAACGGCTTTTCGAGTGCGGCATCGAATAGCGCGGATTTGAATTCCCGAATCATGCCAGAGACAAGCACAATGGGGATATTCGGTTGGGCATCCCGCATCAGCGAGGCCATTTCGTCCCCATTCATCTCTGGCATCGTCCCGTCAGTGACCACCACGTCCCAAGCTGACTCGCCGAAGAGCTTCAGACCTTCGCGACCGTTTCGTGCGCACGAGACCTCATATCCTTCCCGAACGAGGATGTAGTAAAGTAGCCGCACCATATTTTCTTCATCGTCCACGACCAACACGCGTTTGGCGAAATTCTCCTTTTTCATGGTCTGGCGACGTCGGTTGGAATTTCTTCGTAGCGATCGATCACAAACCAGAAGGTGGCCCCTTTACCTTCGACGCTTTCGACGCCGATTGTGCCCCCGTGCGCTTCCACAGCGAGCTTGCAAAACGTCAATCCCAAACCCGTCGAGTGCCGGTGCTTGCGCCCTTCAATCTGGCCAAATTTCTCGAAAATGTGTGCGTGATATTCGGCCGGTATCCCAAAGCCGGTATCGCGAACCGAAACCTTCACGAGATCGTCCTCCAGAGCAATCGTCACGCGGATTTCGCCTCCGTCCGGGGTGAACTTGATGGCATTGCTGACGAGATTCGTCACGACGCGGCGCAGCAGATCCGCGTCGCATCGCACCTCGACCGATCGAGTGGGGAAATCGCGCACCAAAGAGCGACTTCCGAGGAGGGAGGCGCAAGGCGCGAGAGCACCGATGATGACTTCCCGCAAATCGGTGACCTGCAAATCCAACGGCATCTCGCCCGCTTCCAGCCGGGTGACGTCGAGCAACGAAGTAATCATCTCCTGCAGAGTCGCTGCTCCACTGTTGGCCATGGTAATCAACTCCAAATCTTGGGAGCTAAGCCTTGTGGCTGCCACCTGTTGCAGCAGATCGAGAAATCCAATAACCGCGCTTAAGGGCGACCGCAGGTCATGCACGATCATGCTGGTGAGATTGTCCCGCAGCCCTTCCAATTCCTTCAGCTTTTCGAAGTTTTTCTGAAGTTGATCGGAGAGGCACTTGCGTGCGGTAATGTCGCTCTGCAGCCCGACATAGTTGATGAGCTCACCGTCGTCATCAAAGACGGGGCTAATGGTCAGTTCGCACCAAAAATGGGAACCGTCTGCTCGATAATTGAGCAGTTCACCCCGGAAGGTGCGTCGTGCGGAAATCGCTTCCCGGATTTCAGCGACGGTCTCGGAATCGGTTTCCGGTCCCTGTAAAAACCTGCAATTGCGACCGAGAATCTCGTCGACCGCATATCCAGTCATCTCCCAAAATCCTGGATTCGCGAAAACAATCGGATTGTCTGGCAAATTGGGATCGCTCACCACCACTCCAGAATTCAGGTGAAAAATCGCCGTGGACTGTTGACTGCGTTCACGCATGGCCAGGCGCAACTCCAGTTCGTCGGCCACGATTTCTGCAAGATCACGTAAAAGTTCCTGGTCTTCTTGGCGCAAATGCCTTGGCCGGGTGTCGATGGCGCAAAGGGAACCCAGATTAAAACCTTCGATGGACTTCAGCGGTGCGCCGGCGTAGAACCGAATGTGCATCTCCCCGGTCACCAAGGAGTTGTTCTGAAAACGCGGATCGTGGGTGGCATCCTCCACCACGAGCACATCGTCCGTCAAAATAGCGTGAGCACAAAAAGAAACATCCCGGCTGGTTTCTTTGGCCTGCAATCCGCAGGCGGACTTGAACCACTGGCGATCCTCATCAACCAAGGTGACGACCGCGATGGGCACCTTCAACAGCTTCGTCACGAGGCGTGTAATGCGGTCAAAGGAAGCCTCCGGCGGTGTATCCAGAATCGCGTAACGACGAAGGACTTGGAGCCGCTGACGTTCATTGGCCGGTAGAGGGGCACTCATCTTGCAAAGAATCGCAAGTGGCGCTCTGTGCGGTCGATATAATGTCCCAGGAAATTCGAATATCGCGTCTGCTGGAGCATGTGGCGCGGAATATGCTATAAGTCACTTTTCTGATGAACTCACCCCGCCGGCGGTCGCAGATGGCGTTGCTCAGCATCACCTCGCTTGGTTTGATGGCGTGGCTCGATTACCGTACGGGGCAGGAATTGGTCTTTTCCTGTGCTTACCTCATTCCGGTGGCGTTGACCGCCTGGTGCTTCAGTCGCCGCTGGATGATCGCGATGTCCCTCGCCAGTGGCGTAATTGCCTTCGTCGTCGATGAATTGGACGGATACGAATATTCCAATCCTGCCATCGATTACTGGAACGCTTTCACTTGCTTCGTGATTTCGATCGTTACCGGCTTCATCTTGTCGCGCCTAAGGCAAACGCTGACAGAAAAGCAGCAAACGAATGAGGAACTGCGCATTGCATTGGAAAAGCTCGAAGCGTCGACCGAGGAAATCCGCAAGCTTCAAAGTGGACTTCAAACTGTTTGTGCGTGGACAAAGCGGATCAAGGTGGGCGAGGAGTGGATGACCCCTGACGAATTCTTAAGCACGCAGCTTCATCTCCAGCTTAGCCATGGCATTTCGCCAGAAGCTTATGATGAAATGCGCAGGGAGATGAGCGGCACTAAATAAAGTTACAGTCCCCGTTCTCGAGCCGACGCCCGCTTTAGGCCAGATTCCATTGGCGACCCCTTATCGGCATAATTGTCGATTTGGCACAGGGATGGCGTCACCACTGGGAAATTTCGACACACTATAGGGCGATTCGCCTCCAAAATACCGAGGAGAACAGTGCTCTTCTGGTTGGCACGAAAGTTGATATTTCGCCAAATGGGCGCTCCGCCTCGGACGAGGTCGGAACATGAAACGCCCGCCAGTCGGACTGGTAAGCTACGGCAGATCGCCGGGCCGGCTGGATGAACGACACAATTGGATTTGCCGTTTAGAAACATCAATCTATGACGAACACACTGACTCGTTGGAATCCTCTTCGGGAGTTGGAGGAATTCCAGAATCGCATTCTGGGCGCGTTTAATCCCACCACGTCGCGGCGCGCCAATGGCCAGGAGTCCCTGACCCTGGCAGAATGGATGCCGCTCGTGGACATCACGGAGGATGACGCGGAATACCTGATCACCGCCGAGCTTCCGGAGGTGAAGAAAGAAGACGTGCGGGTGACCGTGGAAAACGGCGTGCTCACCATCACGGGAGAACGCAAGTTCGAGAAGGAAGAGAAGAACAAGAAATGGCACCGAGTGGAACGTGCCTATGGCAGCTTCGCGCGCAGCTTTGCTCTGCCGGACGACGGGGACGCGGCGAAAGTGAACGCGGAATTCAAGGACGGCATGCTCAAGGTCCGCGTGGCCAAGAGCGAATCGGCCCGGCCGAAACAAATCGAAGTGAAGGTGAACTGAGATTCGGACAGCGCCCTGGGGCGTCGATCGAGGGCGTCCCCGGGGGGCGCGCCATGAACCATACAAACCAATATCCTAACTATGAAAACACAGCTACGTAACCATTACATCCGTTCCGCGGCACTGGCGCTGTGCCTGGTGGGGTTTGCTTTGTCTGGCCCAATTTTTGTGCGGGCACAGGAGCAAGGCAGTGGTTCCACGACCGACACCTACGGCAGCGGAAAGAACTATAAGACAACCGTCGAGCGGCAGAGCGAAGGTGAGCTCTCGGCAGAGGATCTGCATCAAGCCTCGCTGCTCAGTTCTCAGTTGCTCAAACACCTCAATACCGCGGCAGTGGCTTGCATTGATGGCAAGGGTGACAGCGCCAAACCGGAGATCGAAAAGGCGCAGATCCTGGCCGGAATTGTGCGCAAACTTCTGCCGAGTACGACGGTGACTACCATTGTCAAGGATGCCCAGGGTCAAGAGGTTTATCGAGACCTGCAGAAAGTGCAGGAGGATCAGATCCCAATTTTCGCCGAGGACATTGCGGTCGAGGTGGTCGAACCGCTGGTTGAGGCGAAAAAAGATCAGGCGGCGTTGAAGGGTCTGAAGCTTGCCGACGCCGACGTGATCCACACCTCCGTGCTCGCCGATCTCGGCTACATCGAACGGAAACTGGCGCGCGCTTCCCAACTGCTCAGCAAACCGGAGGAGGCTGCGGCGCAACTCGCGCTCGCGCAAGATGTCGGCATCCGTTTCACGGCGCATAAAGAGGAGAATCCACTGGTCGAAGTGCAGCACGCACTGCGGTTGGCCGAGCGGATGGTGCAGGAAAAGAAATACGAGGGGGCCAAGGCGAATCTGGAAGCGGCTAAACTGCGCCTCGACGCCTATCGGGGCTTGGTTGGCGCGAGCGAGGCGAAGTCCGCGGCGGATCTCGAAAAGGAAATCGAGAAGGTCTCAGGCGAACTGGAGAAACCCGGCGTGGCCGGGCGTATCCGGGGAATGTGGGACAAGGCGACGAGTTGGTTCACCCGGGAAACAGGCCAGGCCCACGAAACCGCACCGACAGAGAAAAGGGAGGCAAAGCCGTAACCGATAAGCGTACTGGGGCCAGCAGGGCAGCCTTCTGGCTCCAGCCCTTCCAAATGGCAAAAAAACAAAGGAGTAACGATTCATGAAAATCCAAACCTATCGTGAACGCGCCGGCTGGTTGAGGGCCGGAATCACTTTGGGGTCGATCTTTCTGCTGACTTGGTCTGCGGCAGGGGTCGCCGCCGGGGAAACAAAGCAAAATGACCGCAGCTTCCTGGAGAAAATGGAACAATGGCAGGACAAGATGTCCGAGAAATTCCGGGATACTTGGAAGAGCCTACGCGGCGATCAGAAGGCGAAGCCCGATGCGACTGCTTCAGTCGATCTGCGGGAGGACAAGGATAGTTATACGGTGCGACTGAACCTGCCAGACCGCGACTTGGAGAAAGTGGAGATCAAACTCGAAGGTGACACGTTGCGAATCGTCGCGCCGGCGGGAGACAAGGGCGGTCGTTACGAGCAGACTATTGCGCTCTCGGGTGTTGCCTCGGGCGCCGCTCCAAAGATCGAGCGCAAACCGAAGGACAACATGATTGTGGTCACCGTACCGAAGAATACGGCCGTGACGGAGAAGCAGCCTTCGCTGAGTTTGCCGGACCCTTCGCTCATGCCACTTTCGGATTGGGACCGGGATGTCTTCGCGCGCATGGAAAAGATGTGTCGAGACATGGACCATGCCTTTGAGGAAGCATTCAGCGAATTCCGAACGTCGCCGGAACATCAGGGGTTCTTTGACGAACCGCGCTTTGGCTCCTCGCTCGATCTCCAGGATGAGGGTGATCACTACGTGGCGCGCGCTTATCTGCCCGATCGCGACATGAAGGAAATTTCCGTCTCCGTTGAAGACCGAACACTGAAAATCGAGGCCATGGAACAAGCGACAACGAGGAAAGGCGACCAAGCCAGCCCCTTGCACAGCACGACCAAGACGGCCTACACGCAACTGCTCACGCTCCCCGGCCCCGTCCAGAGCGACAAAATGAAAGTGGAGAAGAAAGAACAGATGCTGGTCGTGACCCTACCTAAGGCAAAATGAGTGTTGCCATGAGAACCCAGGCTTTCAGTGCCGAAGGCCATGGGCGGCTGCGCCAAATTCGCCGGGCTAGACGGCTCGACGAAGTCCTCGCGCAGCCACCGAGCGGCGATGCGGGAGAACGCACCCGTACCCTCGCAGCCGCATTGCTCGAAGATGCGGTCCGCGAGCATGCCTCCGATATTCATCTTGATCCTTCAGCTGAGGGGTACGAAGTCCGGTTCCGGATCGATGGCACGTTAGTCGATACCGTGCCGCTGCACAGGGAGACGGGTGTGCATCTGGTGCGGTTCTTCAAAACGCACGCCAATCTCGATCCCGCCTTCGCGTTACGTCCGCAGGACGGACGTGCCGCGCTGCCGTTGACCGGCGGGCAGGTTTCCGTGCGTGTTGCCACCGGTCCCGGCGTGCGAGGCGAGAAACTCGCGCTTCGTCTGCTCCCGCATGCCCTCACCCGCCCTCCCTTGGATCAGCTTGGCCTGAGCACCGTCGACTATGGGGCGCTCCTCCAAGCGCTCCACGACGTGCGCGGGATGATCCTAATCAGCGGCCCGACCGGCTCGGGCAAAACGACCACGCTTTACGCCCTCGTGCGCGAACTTCAGCGTGCCGGGCGCTCAATCGTCAGCATCGAGGATCCGGTCGAGTACGTGCTCGATGATGTCACCCAGCTTCAGGTGAACGAACGCCAAGGCCTCACTTATGCCGAGGGCGTGCGGGGCCTGCTGCGACTCGACCCGGATGTTCTTGTACTAGGCGAAATGCGCGATGCTGTTTCCGCACGCGCCGCTCTGGATGCCGCCGACAGTGGGCACGTTTTCCTGAGCACGCTGCACGCGCGCGACGCCGCGGGCACGTTGAGCGTACTGCGACACTTCGGTCTCTCCGACCACGAAATCGCGGCCAGCGTCGATCTGCTTGTCGCCCAACGTCTCGTGCGACGGCTTTGCCCGGCCTGCCGACATCCCGAACCGCCCACTCCTGAGGAGGCGCAATGGCTGACACTTTGCGGCCAGCCCGTGCCCGATAAAACATGGCGGGCGAGCGGTTGCCCAAAATGCGGCGGCAGTGGTTATCGCGGGCGCATCGGCGTGTTTGAGATCCACCGCCTCCGCGAAGCGGATACGGACCTCATCCTCGCGCATACCGATGAACATGCCTTCCGCCGACACCTGCGCAGTGGGGCTCTCTCCCTGCTCGAAGACGACCTCCAAAAGGTGGCGGAAGGGCTTACCAGTATCGCGGAATTTCAGGCGGTAGGCGGCATGGGATTTTTTGCCCAAGCCGCGGTGGTCCCAATCCAACGCAAATCTGAAAGCAATGAGTGAAATCTATCCAACCGAACCATTCGGCGCATTGTCCCTCTGGGAACCGGAGCCGGATGCCCTCTATACTCTCGAACATGTGGCGCAGCTGGCGGGGGTGCCACGCCGGCGCATCGTGCTTTATGCCCGGCACGGCCTCATGATGCCCGCGACCGAGTCCGGCGCTGTCGGCTGGTATTTCACCGCTGAAGCCGTCCGCACCCTGCTCCGCATCGAGCGTTTGCGCGCGCTGCACCGTCTGGACCTTCCCAGCGTGCGACTCGTCCTCGAATTGATCGACGAAGTCGAACGTCTTCGAGCGGCGCTGCGATTTTCGACCAATTGGTGAAACGAGCAACAGACCTTCAACCCCTTCGCACTTATGTCAGTTACGATCAGCAATGCAATCGGTTGGAACATTGTCAGCAAAAACGTCAGCCTTGGCTACACCGCGAAGGCCGCGTTATCCCGAAAGGTCGCCAAACTTTCGCGGCACTTGGCGGGTTTTGCGCCCGAAACGCTGCACCTGCAAGTCCTGCTCGAGAAATTGCCTAAAAAAGGAAGTTTTACGGCCAGACTTACGCTTCGGTTGCCTTCCCACATTCTTCACGCCGAGAAATCGGCGGAGGATCTCTTGGCAGCGATTGACGCCGCCACCTTAGCTTTGGACCGGGAAGTGGAATCTCTGCGTTCCAAAATGCGCGGTGATTACCGCTGGAAGCGGCCCGCCTGGCGTGCTCGGTTGAACGAAGAGAAAACGCTCCTTTTTTCCGAACCCGTCGAGGACGAGACCGGACCGCAAATCAGTGCGGAAGTCCTCTCCGCTCTGATCGCCGCGCATGATGCCCATCTTCTGGCCCATGCTCGCCGTGTCCTGCGCATGGCTGAATTGACCGACGATATTCCAGTCGGCGCCACCGATCCGCGGGACAGCGTGGACGAAGCCGTGCGAATCTGTTTGGCCGAACCCGAACGAAAGCCGCGTGACCTAACTTACGAGGAATGGTTATACCGATTGATCGGGGAGGAAACCAGCCGCCAGATTCGCCAGTTTGTCGAAGAATCCCGTCTTCGTCACTTCCCCATGGATGGAATTCGCCCATCGAAAGACGACGGTTATGATGCGGAATCACCTCTCCAAATAATTGCCGAAGAACTCACACCGGACGAAGATTTGCCGGAGGAGCGTATTCCAGACCCGAGGGCCATCCCTCCCGGGCTGGAGGTATCCGGGCAGGAACTGGTCCGGATTCTTGAACAGGAGGTTAAAAACTGGCGTCCAGAGGAAAGGAAGATATTCGAACTTCACTACTTGGTGGGCTTTGACGACGCAGAAATCGCGGCGATTCGCGCGCAATCGAAAGAGGAGGTGGGTGCCCACATCGATCAGATTCAGTTGCGTTTACGTGAGTTCCTTCGACGCGCTACGACTTCGGCGACTCGCTGAGCATCGTGTTGCCAGTCCTCGGTTCAACGACCCCTCGCGACCGAAAAATGGGAAACTCGCTGGGTGCTCCGAAATGCGAGCAATGCACTCATCCAATCCCGATGACTCGATTCCTAATCACCGCATTTTGATCGTCAGCGAGATTCTCATCTGGCGCTCGCACTGGAAGTCTTTCTTGTTGAACACGGTAAGGTCGTGCGTTTGGAATCCAATCCTGCACAGGCTGTTCGCTCGATCCAGGAATTCCGGCCCGATGCCATGCTGACGGTGTCCGCTTCAACCGTTTTTGTCAGCTGTCGCAATTCAAGGGAGATTGTCGATTTGCCGAGGCCCGTCGATCATCTGTATCTATTACGCTTCGTAGAATCGCACCGTATAGAGTAGCCATGTGTGACGTGTGGGCCGATCCGCGGCGGACACCGCGTCGAGCGAAACACTGCTGTCCAGATTTCCCGACGAGAAGATCGTTTGCGCCGAATTTCCTGCCGACTCAAACAGGGATTTAGAGAGGGCGGAACGATTGACCGCCAGAATGTGACGATCAAGAATCACGGGACACAAGTTCATCCATCGGTTCCTGAAACTCTCAGTTGGCGTATGACCATCACTACCGCCACCAGTCGGACGAACCTCGCTCCGCAGCGAGAGCCACGCCCGCGTTGGAACGGCTATCGTTGCCGCATGGAAACGTCACAGGACTCGCCATTGAACAACGCCGCTACAGTCGAAACGGAACGGCTTGCCTATTCCGTGCATGAGGCGGCCAATCTCCTCGGCGTAGACTATTTCAGCGTCTACCGTCTAATTCAGCGTGGAAAGCTGCACGCCTGTCGTGCGCTACGAGGAAAGCTGCTCGTTCCGCGTTCTGAACTGCTCCGGCTCTTGAAATTTTAGAGGCTGTTGATGGCTCAGGGGCAATGGGGCGATTTCTCGGATCTATGGAGTCGGTTATTTTGGGTGCGCAAGTCCGAGTTCCTCTCCTAGTGTAGTGCTTCGCAATTAGCGTAACATTGTTCTTCTCTGGAGTGGCCCGGGTCGTGAGAGTAGAAGGATGCGCATCGCCCATTCCCATTCACCGTCTCGCGAAGATCTGCAGTGGCTGCGCCAGCAAGTCTCCAGCGTCATGACTCCCCGGCGCCTGGCGGAGCGTTGCCGGATCGTTTTGCTGGCGGCGGAAGGACAGAACCACGAACAGATCGCCGGCCTGTTGGGGATCACACGACAAAAAGCCTCGCGGTGGCGCGCCCGCTTTGTCGAGTCAGGCCGAGCGGGCTTGGAAAAGGATGCGCCGGGACGTGGACGCAAGGTGGCCTATGGAGCGGAAATGCAGGCCTTGATCGTGGAGAAGACTTTGCGCTCTCGACCGTCGTAAGCGACACAGTGGAGTCAACGTTCCTTGGCCAAAGCCCTGGATTTGAGTGACAGCACGGTCGGTAGAGTTTGGCGGGCACACGGACTCAAGCCGCACCTGATCCGAACCTTCAAAGTCTCCAATGACCCGCGTTTTGCCGAGAAACTGGAGGATGTCATTGGCCTTTACCTGAACGCTCCCGAGCATGCTCTGGTCCTGTGTTGTGATGAGAAAAGTCAGGTACAGGCACTGGACCGGACGCAACCCGGCCTCCCGCTGAAGAAAGGACGGGCGGGCACGATGACGCATGACTATGTGCGGCACGGTACGACGACCCTGTTTGCCGCTTTGAACGTCGCCGATGGCACCTTGATCGGGCAATGCCAGGACCGGCATCGTCACCAGGAGTGGTTGAAGTTCCTCCAGCAGATCGACGCGGAAACGCCCGCGGATCGTGAACTGCACCTGATCCTGGACAATTACGCCACACACAAACATCCGAAGGTGCAAAAATGGTTGGGCAAGCATCCGCGCTTCCATCTCCATTTTACGCCGACCAGCGCTTCGTGGCTCAACATGGTCGAGCGCTTCTTCCGCGACTTGACGGTCAACCGGTTGCGGCGCGGCGTCTTCCACAGCGTGGCAGAGTTGGTCGTCGCGCTGCACAAATACGTCGCTCAACACAACCGCGAACCGAAGCCATTCATCTGGACCGCCAAAGCCAACGACATCCTCGCCAAGGTCGCCCGCGCACGCAAAAAACTCCCTCGTAAACGTGCGTCACGCTAATTGCGAAGCACTACACTAGCCAGCGCCAGAGCCGCGCCGCAGCTCTTTGCTCATCACGATTTCCGTCTCAACCTCGCGATCGTAACCTTTGCGTTCACAGCGCTTTTCTCGAATCTCTCCGGTTGCAAAGCCATTATTGTCCACCCCTTCGACCATTTTCTTTGGAAGCGAAGCGTGGTCGTTGTAGAAGGTCAGACAGACATTCCCGGAAGGGCTAAACGCACAGAGAGTTCCGTCCGCATGGACAACACGGAAGAAGGCGCTTTTCTCCACGAAAATCGTGACCTCGGGCGGATCGGGTTCATCGCTCATGCGAGAAAAGGGACAGAGGAGGATAATGGAACGCAAGCGCCAAACGAATGACCTCTCGCGAGCGATGCCGCCGATACAGATTCTCCGCCACCCCGAATGAGAATCAGAATTTTAGTACTTCGATTATGAAGCCTACTTCTCGCTACGCGCTTTTTTTAAAAAAACGCCGAAAAAGACACGTATTCCTTACCGTAATGAAAAAATACACGCGACGGCTTCTCACAACTCTTGTTCCTCTTATCATTGCGGGTAGTATTTATGCTGCCGATCCAAAGAGGCTTTCCTACGACAAACCGGTATCGCTCACCGGGACTATTGTTCGTGAGTTCGATATGTCGTTTGTCGATAGCGATCTTGGTCCCATCCAGGATCCAAAGGGGGTGGCACGCGCAATAGCAGAGGCAAAGCGCAAGCGGCCCGTTGACAAGTCGAGACCGCACGAGCCATCCCCTCACTTGATCCTTCGCTTAGACAAACCTATTTCGATACGAGCCATACCTGGCGACGACTCTTATCCTGAGGAGCGCGACATCACCGAGATCGATCTCGGAGGCGCGGCACAGGGCATACAAGAAAAGGAGCTTGGAAAGATGCGTTATGTGGTATCAGGCAGCCTTTGGCACGCAATGACCGTGCATCATCTGCGCCCGATTATGATGAAGGTCGCTACATTGAAGCGCGCAAAATGAGCGAAGCCGAAACGCCTAATGCGCTGCAGGCATGGTCGCTCGTCCCAAGCCGAGACAAGACTCCATCGAAATTCGAGCCGGGATCCACGCGGCAAACCCCGCCCACTGTTCCCCCGACCGCCGGACGCGGCAAGTGGTCCGGGATTTGACAGTGACCAGCCCCATCACTTGATTCCTTTCAGGGCAAATTCACCCACTTAGAATAGCGAAGCGCCAGAATTCTCCTGGGAGGCTCTTGGAGGCGACGTCCAGATTACGGCGCGACACCGAAACTGACGCGCTGAGCCTGCGCGAAGCTGTGCTCCTGCCGCAAGTGGCCGTAGGTTTTCATGCAAAGGGCACCGCCATCTTTGTGGCCCAACCAGCGCGAAACGGTTGGAATGTCCACTCCGCTTTCGATGCAGATGGTGGCGAATAAATGCCGCAAATCGTGATGCGTGATTCGCCTCATGCCGATTTTCTCTGCTGCGTGAGTCATGCTGTTCTGACATTCGAAGACGCGCATTACCATCGCCGACGCCGACTCGTTCGGGCGCTCTGCCCTCAGTTCGGTGAGCATTTTCTCCAGTTCAGGAATCATTGGGATGAAGCGAGTTTCGCCATTCTTCGTCGCTGTTTCCGGATCGCCGCGGACGTGCATTTCGCGACGGGTGAAGTTGACGTCCGCCCAAGTCACATTCTTTGCTTCGCCAATCCGTACCCCGCTGTAAGCGAGAAACCGCACGAGGTTGGCGCAATCCTTCGACTGACGCGCGCCTGCCGTGCGAATCGTCTCCACGAATTCCAGGAACTTCTCGCGCGACGGAAGCTCCAGCCGTTTTGCGCGCACTTTCAAACGCGAGAGGTTGGCCGCTGGATTGTTGAACCGGGCACCGGCTCCCACTGCCTCTTCGAAAATTGCGCGAAGTGTTCCGATGCTGTTGTTGATCACGGTCGGCGCATAGTGCTGCTGATAGCGGCCGAGCCACTCTTCGCAGTCTCGCTCACTCACCTTTCGCACATCCGACTCGAACAGCGCCGGCCACGAACGCCGGATGAAACCGATGAGCATCTCACGATAATCCTTCGAACGTGGCTTAAGCGCGACGCTCGCGTTGACTTTCTCCAGGTAAACCGTGGCGGCATCGTTCACGGTCATTTTCCCATTCGCGAACGCCTTCGAAGATTCGCCTTTTGCGCGATGGTCGCGGATGGTGTCCGGGAGCCGCTGCTTGGCGACTGAAAACACCGTTGTTTCCAAACTCTTCCAAAGCAGTTTTCCACTCACCCGAAAGCGTGCGTAGTAGGTGCCCGAAGGCCGGTATCGGACCAGGTTTTGAACTGCCGTGGTTTCCCAAGTTGATTGTTCGGAGTCGCTCACAGTCGGCACGGACGGGACGTAGATTTCCCATTCGATGCGCCGATATTGCCCGCTTCCCCGTGCGGCAAAGCTCCGTCGCGGGAGCGAGTTCGCTCCTACCGTGCGCGTGTCGCGCAAGCCACCCTCTTACCCACGACTGCATTGCGGCGTGCAATGAGCTGCGAGGCCGAAAAATGCGCCTCGCCCTTCGTGACAAGCACACAAAATCTGAAAGAACAGGCTTTGAAAGACGTATAGAAAGGGCGTATAGAAAGCGCCCACCTGAGCCTCGGTCCAAAGGCTGTTTTCCAGAGTAAATACCGGCAAGGCGGAGTTCGTCAGACCGGTGATTTGTAATCAGCAGGTCATCGGTTCGAGCCCGATTGCCGGCTCCAGCTTAAAGCGCAGATTTTCAGAGGTTTATAGCGAATCGGAGCTGGGCGGCGAACATTGTCCGAAAATGCCACGGACAAACACGGACAAAATATGTGGGTCTCACTGCCCCGGCGCGGTACAAACTGGGGGTGCAAGAAGTCCTCTTTCCAAATACCCCGATGCCCGGCAAATGGGCAAGTCGGCGACGGGAGCGGACCGCCGCATGCCACTCAAGAGGAAGGAGTGGCCACGCATCCGGGAGACTCGAGAAAAGAGCGCAAAGAGCCGCTACATGCTCGATCTTCGACCACACGTTTACGGCAAAGGCTCCCGGCTCTATTTCGAGAATCTTGAGGATGCCAAGATCAAGGCCAAGCAACTCGCCATCGAGCACCGGAACAAGGGCGTGGAGGCCATCGATTTTCCCACCGAGCTTCGCGTCGAGGCGGCGGCCTGCCACGCCCTCCTGAAGCCTCATGGCGGGAACGTCCGGCAAGCGGTGGACCATAACCTTGCGTACCTGAAAGACGAGAACCACCGGAACTCAAGTCACCGGGTAAGCCAACATCGAGCGGCGACCGAATATTCACAGCAAAATAGCGCTCGCAGACGATCTGGGGCATGGCGATGCGCATATCAACTCCCTCCCGCTGGAATGCCTGATAAATGTCTGACGCAGACAACGGCGCAGCGGTCCCCTTAATGAGAGCTTTTTTGAACTTTTCCGTGAGTTCCCAACCCCGCGCCATCAATTCGCCACGTCTGAGCGCAACGAAGTCCCTTTGCCCGAATTGCCCGAAAAATTGCATTCGACTCGAATAGGAAGGCGCCGTGGCGTAATCCGTCACGGTCTTGTCGACCGGATTGGTAATCGATTCGGCGTACGGCTCGCAGTCGTAGTAAAAGATGCGGAAGACTTCTTCATCTGCGGCCAGAGCGGCGACCGCATTTCGCCAGACCTGATCCACGGAAGGCCAAGTGACCTTGGGCGACAATTGGGCGCCAAGGGGCGGTCCGGCAGCGGTGGCGCCGTGCCGTTCCTTACCGACGCCCACCCTTCAATGGAACATTTGCATGTATCGTATTGCGATATATGTTCCGGCCATTCGATCGCGATGCCGCCCGCCCATTTCTCTGCCCTTTCCCCTCCCGATCTCTCGAAGTCTGACTACGAAGCTTTGGCGGCGCTGCGCCACACGCTGCGGCAGTTCCTGCGCTTTAGCGAGGAAGCCGCCGCGGCGGAAGGGCTCGCCCCACAGCAGCACCAGGCCTTGCTCGCCATCAAAGGCTTCCCGGGCCGTGAACAAGTCTCCATCGGAGAACTCGCGGAAAAATTGCAATTGCGGCACCATAGCGCGGTGGGATTGGTGAATCGCCTGGGCCAGGAGAAACTCATCCGGCGGCACAAGGCGCCGGACGACAGGAGAAAAGTTTTGGTTTCCCTGACCCGGCGCGGCCAGCATCTCCTCGCCAAGCTTTCGTCCAGCCACCGCCAGGAACTGCGCAGGATCGGACCCGCCTTTCGGAAGCTCCTCGATCGGATCGCCGTGGAGTGATCTTTGCCTCCGGCGTCTTTTGACCATGACCACCGTTCTCCATCGCCACAGCGTCCTTTTCCTTTCCGCCACCTCGATTCTCCTCGCCGGAGTCACGACGGTGATCGCGTGGGGTTTGGTTCAGCTCATCTACTTCATTACCAATTTTGCCTTTTATCAGCGGGTCGAGTTCACGCCAGTTTCTCCGGCCGATCATCAGCTCGGTCCCGTCGTGATTGTGGTTCCCATCGTGGGAGGTTTGATCATCGGCTTCATGGCTCGCTACGGTTCGAAGGCCATTCGAGGACACGGGATTCCCGAGGCCATGGAGCAAGTCCTGCTCAATCGGAGCCGCATTCCCGCGCGCATCACCGTGCTCAAGCCAGTCTCCGCGGCCATCTCGATCGGCACCGGCGGACCCTTCGGCGCGGAAGGGCCGATCATCGCCACCGGCGGCGCGCTGGGTTCATTGCTCGGGCAGATCTTTAGTGTCACCGCCGCGGAGCGGAAGACGTTGCTGGCCGCTGGAGCCGCCGCGGGGATGACCGCGATTTTCGGCAGCCCGATTGCCGCGGTGCTATTGGCGATCGAGCTATTGCTTTTCGAATTCAGTGCCCGGTCTCTCGTGCCGGTCGCTTTGGCCTGCGCCACGGCGTCGGCCGTGCGACTTTGGTTCTTCGGCTCCGCACCCATCTTTGCCATGCCTCCGGTGGCCGTTCCGGGGCCGCTGTCTCTCTTCGCCTTCCTCGTGCTGGGCGCCGGCGTGGGCATCGCGGCGACACTGATCAGCCGGGCCGTCTACCTGGTGGAGGATCAATTCGAGCGCCTGCCAATCCATTGGATGTGGTGGCCGGCCTTCGGCGCGGTGGGAGTCGGCGTGATCGGGTATTTGGCGCCGCGCACCCTGGGCGTCGGTTACAACAACATCGAGGAGATCGTTTCCAATGTCCTGCCGATCCAACTGGTGGTGTGGCTCTGTGTCATGAAGCTGCTGTCGTGGCTGATTGCCCTCGGCAGTGGCACCTCCGGCGGAACGCTGGCGCCTTTGTTAACTATCGGCAGCGGACTCGGCGCGGCGCTCGCCGTCGCGGGGAATCATTTCATGCCCGGCCTGGATCTGCCCGTGGGTCTGGCGGCGCTGGTGGGGATGACGGCGATGTTTGCCGGGGCGTCCCGCGCCCTGCTGGCCTCGGTCGTTTTCGGATTTGAAACCACGATGCAGCCGCACGCCCTGCCCGCGCTGCTCGCCGGGGCGACCGCGGCCTTTCTCGTGTCCCAGCTCATCACGCGCCATTCGATCATGACGGAGAAGATCGCCCGCCGCGGCGTGTCGGTGCCCAACAGTTATGCCCCCGATCCCCTCGCGCACCGGTGCGTGGCGGACGTAATGGCGAGTGAGTTTCAAACGCTTCCCGCGGCGATGACGGTCCAGGCATTGGCCACCGGAATCGCCCTGAATGACCCACTCGTCTCGCGACGCCATGCCTCGCTGATTCTCGATGAAGAAGGGTTTCTGGTCGGCCTCATTACCCGCAGTGACGTTCTTCGCGCGGCGGATTCCGGGGAGTGCCTGCTCACGGTGAAAGAAGCCGGTGCCAGCAAACTCGTCGTGACGTATCCGGACGAAACGCTCCGGGAAGCGCTCGTGAAAATGCTTCGCCACCAGATCGGGCGCCTGCCCGTCGTGGATCGGGGCGATGTCCGGCGGGCCGTCGGCTATCTCGGACGGGCCGAGATCCTTTCTGCTGAGACTTTGGATTCTCGGGAGCCGGGCTGGCTGGAACGGACCTATGCGCGCGCCATACAGGCGGAGCATGTCTCCTCCACTTAGTCCCTCGACCATTTCCAGTTTCGAACCTCCGGCATGTCTTCGCCGTGTTGGTCGATGTATCGTTTGTGCTCGATCAGCTTGGCCGCTAACTGCTGCTTGAGTTGAATGCCGCGTGCCCCCGTGTGGGGCAGGCGGTCGATGGCATCCATCACGAGATGGAAGCGGTCGAGGTCGTTGAGCACAGTCATGTCAAAGGGCGTCGTGATGGTGCCTTCTTCCTTGTAGCCGCGCACGTGCAGATTGTGGTGATTGGTGCGCCGGTAGGTGAGCCGATGAATGAGCCAGGATAGGCATGAAACGCGAAGATAACCGGCTTGTCCTTGGTGAAGAGCGCGTCGAAATCGGGGTCGCTCAAGCCGTGCGGGTGCTCCGTCTGCGGCTGTAATTTCATGAGATCGACGATGTTGATCACCCGGATTTTCAGCTCCGGCAGGTGCTCGCGCAGAATGGAAACGGCGGCGAGCGTCTCCAAGGTGGGCACATCGCCGCAGCAAGCCATCACGACATCCGGTTCACCGTCGGCATCGTTGCTGGCCCATGACCAGACGCCGATGCCTTGCAGGCAATGCTCGACGGCGGCCTCCATGGTGAGCCATTGCGGGGCCGGGTGCTTGCCAGCGATCACCACATTGACGTAATGGCGGCTGCGCAGGCAATGGTCGACCACGGACAACAGGCAGTTCGCATCCGGTGGCAGATACACCCCTCACGATCTCCGCCTTTTTGTTCACGACATGATCGATAAAGCCGGGATCCTGATGGTGACACCACCGTTGTGATCCTGGCGCCAGACGTGCGAGGCCAGCAGATAGTTGAGCGAAGCAATCTTCCGGCGCCATGGCAGGTGCGACGTGACTTTCAACCACTTGGCGTGCTGGTTGAACATCGAATCGACGATGTGAATGAAAGCCTCATAGCAATTGAGGAGCCCGTGACGGCCCGTGAGCAGATAGCCTTCGAGCCAGCCTTCGCATTGGTGCTCGCTGAGCATTTCCATCACGCGCCCCGCCGGGGCGAGAAACTCGTCGTTCGCCTGGGTGGCGCCCTCCCACTGGCGGTTGGTGACTTCAAACAAAGCTTCCAGGCGTTGGAAAGTGTCTCGTCCGGACCGAAGACCCGGAAATTCCGCTGTTCGTCGTTCTGCTTCGCGACATCGCGCAGAAAAACGTCCGAGCACGTGCGTGTCGCCGATGCCCGGCACGCCCGGCGCCGGAACCTCGACCGCGTATTCGCGAAATCCGGCATCCGCAGGTCGCGCAGCAACGCGCCGCCGTTGGCGTGGGGATTCGCGCCCATCCGTCGTTCACCCTTCGGTGCGAGGTCGGCCAGCTCCGGTCGCAGCCGGCCTTGCTCGTCGAAAAGTTCCTGAGGTCGGTAGCTCCGGAGCCATTCCTCCACGAACTGGAGATGCTCAGGATGGGCAACTGGGTCGGAGAGCGGCACTTGGTGGGAGCGGAAGGTGCCTTCAATCTGCCGGCCATCGATTACTTTGGGTCCGGTCCAACCCTTCGGTGAAGTAAGGACGATCATCGGCCACCGCGGACGCGTGCTTTGACCGGACGCACGGGCCTCTTGCTGGATGCGTTTGATCTCCTCTACCGCGCGATCGAGCGTCGCGGCCATCGCCTCGTGCATGACCGCATTTTCCTCATGCTCGACGAAGTAAGGCGTCCAGCCATAACCGCGGAATAACTGTTCCAATTCCTCGCGGGTGATGCGGGCGAGCACGGTGGGATTGGAAATTTTGTAACCGTTAAGATGGAGGATCGGCAGCACCGCGCCATCGGTCACCGATCGAGGAACTTATTGGAATGCCATGCCGTGGCCAGCGGGCCTGTCTCCGCTTCCCCATCCCCCACGACGCAGGCGACGATGAGATCCGGATTATCGAAAACCGCGCCGAAAGAATGGCTGAGCGAATAGCCCAGCTCGCCGCCTTCGTGGATGGAGCCCGGGCACTCCGGCGAAACGTGGCTGGGAATTCCTCCGGGAAATGAAAACTGCAGAAACAGCTTCTGCAGGCCCGCCTCATCCTGGCTGATGCGAGGATAGATTTCACTGTAAGTCCCCTCGAGATAAGTCTGCCCCACGATCGCCGGACCGCCATGCCCGGGACCGGAAACGTAGATCATGTCGAGGTCGTATTTCTTGATCACCCGGTTCAGATGAACGTAGATGAAATTCTGTCCCGGCGTGGTGCCCCAGTGCCCCAGCAGCATGTGCTTCACATCGGCCAGCGTGAGTGGACGCTTGAGCAGCGGATTGTCGTAAAGATAGATCTGCCCGACGGAGAGGTAGTTCGCAGCGCGCCAGTAGGCATCCATGTTATGGAGTAATTCCGGCGTAAGGGTGGTGGTTTTCATGGGTTAGGTTTTCGAATGGGCACTAAGATTAAGGACGCGGACCACAGACCTCGCGATCATCAGTTCCTCGTCGGTCCGAATGACCCGCACCGCGACCCGGCCGGCATCCGTGGAAATGAGCGGCGCGCTTTGCGTGTTGCGCGACGCGCTCAACTCGATACCGAGGAAGTCGAGCCCTGCGCAAATCCGTGCGCGGACGGGCGGCGCATGCTCGCCGATGCCGCCGGCAAAGATAAGCGTGTCCACTCCACCGAGCGCCGCGGCGAACGCACCGATCCATTTCTTGACCTGATAACAAAACATCGCGACCGCCTCCGCCGCCCGCACGTCCTGCGATTCCCGATCGAGCAAGTCGCGCATGTCGGCGCTCGTCTCCGAAACTCCGAGCAGACCGGACTGGAAATTCACCATCTCGCTGAAGTCTTTCGCATTGAGGCCTTCGGTGCGCGCCAGATACCAGTGCAGGCCCGGATCGAGATCGCCGGAGGCGCGTGCTCATGGGCACGCCGGCGGTCGGCGTGAAGCTCATGCTGGTATCCACGGGCTGGCCCTCGCGCACGGCCGCGAGGCTCGCGCCATTGCCCAGGTGGGCGAGGATGACCCGGGCCTTGCGCCGCGTCGATGCCGGCCACGCGTTCCAATTCGCTCATGAGGTAAGCATAGGACAATCCGTGAATCCATAGCGCCGCACCCCTTTCGCCTCGTATCGCCGCGGGATCGGCAGCATCCGTGCGACCCGCGGAAGATCATGATGAAAGGCGGTGTCAAAGCACGCCACCTGGGGCAAATCCGGAAAGCGGCGGTGAAACATCTCGGTTAAGAGATCTCCTCCGGCAGATGTTCGGGATCGAATGGGCTGAGACTGCGGAGCTCCTCCACCATCTCCGCCGTGATGCGCTGCGATTCGCTATACTTCGGGCCCCCATGCACCACGCGATGTCCCACCGCCGTCAACGGCTCAGGCCCGCTCCGCTCCTCGATCCCTTTCATCAGAACGTCCATCGCCGCCGCGTGATCCGGCGCCGTCACCGGCTGCGAGAAGTTGTCCGTCTCTTTCAAGCCTTTCACGTGCAAGGTGGTCTGCGGCTGTCCGATCCGTTCTATCTCGCCTCCCAGGATGCGTCGCGGCGAATCACCGATCTCGAAGAGGGCAAACTTGATGCTCGACGAACCGCCATTGATGGTCAGGACGCGAGGCTGGAGAGATTGCATTAGTGAGGCCGTGCTTCCTCGAAAATGCCGGCGAAATCTCCATAGCGGCGCCGGATTTCGGCCACGGCCGATTCCCGTGAGATGTGCTGCGCTCGCAATTTCACCAGGGGTTCCCAGAAAACCGTCCGTCCCACGGCGAAGCCGATGAAACCTTGGACCGAGGCCGCCGTCGTCAACCACTCGCGGACCTGGTGATCGTCTTCGCCCCGGCCGAGAATAATACAGCCGACCTCCTCGCGCCCCTGGCGCCGCGCGGCGGACACGATCGCCTCGCAATCCTCGCGACGGTCGAGTCCCTCAATCTTCCAGAGATCGGGTTCGACACCCGCATCCTGGAGGTGCTCGATCGCCTTGACCATCAGTCCTGGCCGCACCTGGTGATCGTAAGCCTGCTTGTCGCCATGGAACCCGACGGTTTGCAGCTTCTCCGCGGCACGAGTAACTCAAACATGAACGGCTGTCACTTTCCGAATGGAGATAGTCGGAAAGACGTTGAGGCGCGCCGCCTGGCGCCGGTTCAATTCCGCGTCACCTTCCGGATTGTAGCGCACGAGGCACCTTGCAGAAGGTCGGGCGGAACGCCTCGATATGCCGGGCGAAATCCTCGCCGTACTCGAAATCAAATTCATCCTGGCCACTCTTCTCCGCCGGGCACGCCGTTGCAAAGCCATGGGCCGCGGCGTCGCGCAAGATCGCCGCGCCGAATTGTTCGTCCACCAGGATGCCGGCCTTCTCCTTCGGCACCCCGGCGGCCACGGCCGCTGTGAAGCCATCGTAAATCACCCGTTTGGCCGCGGCGATTTCCGCCGTCTGCTCCGAAGTCAAATCTCCGTGCCAGCCGAAGAGCTTCGTCTCGAACGAGCCACGATGATCGAAAGGCAGAATGTAAAGAGGCTGATTGTAACCGAGAGTTTTCATGGGCGTGCGCTTTTGGGTTCCCGGGTCTGCATTCTCGTCCGCGACTTGCCGGCACAGAGAATACCATCCCACCAGTGCGCCGTATTCGCGAAAATTCCAGCGATTAAATCGCTACGGCTCAGAATGGGCGGGCGGGGAGGGACAACGCCCGACAGGTTCGTGACCCGATCGCGAAGGCGCATGCCAGTCGCACTCAGCAACTCAAGCCGCCGTCATGATCTCCGCCGCTTTGGCCCGGCGATAGATCAGGACCCGATTCACGCCGAGCAGCCGGGCCGCGGCGGAGATGTTGCCGCCCGCCGCCTGCACCGCGCGGGCGATGAGAATCTCCTCAGCCTCGGCGAGGTTGAAGGGAAGGTTCGGCACGAGCGCCAGATCCTTCTCCGCCGACGGCGGCAGCGGGGTGACTGATTTCGTTTCGCCGACGGCGAGGAAGAGAATGTGCCGGTCCAGGATGTGGTCGCCCTCAGCGTGAATGATCGCCCGCTCGATCGTATTCTTGAGCTCGCGAATGTTTCCGGGATATGGGTAGGCGAGCAGCCGCTCCAAGGCGCCGGGATGCAGGGCCGGCGGCGGGCGGTTGAGCTCGGTGGCGAAGCGTTTGATGAAGTAGGCGGCGAGCGCGGGGATGTCCTCGCGGCGCTCGCGCAGCGGGGCGAGCGCCAGGCTGAAGTGCATGAGCCGGAAATACAGGTCCTGGCGAAATCCCCCTTCGGCGATCTTGCGCGGCAGGTCGACGTGCGTCGCCGCGATGATCCGCACGCGGACGGAAATCGCTTTCGCGGCGCCGAGCGGCGTGACTTTCCCGTCCTCGAGCACGCGGAGGAGCTTCGCCTGGAGGGCGAGCGGCATCTCCCCGATCTCATCGAGGAACAGCGTGCCGCCATCCGCCATCTCGAAGTAGCCCTTGCGATCCGCCACCGCCCCGGTAAAGGAGCCGCGCGTATGGCCGAAGAGCAGCGATTCCGCCAGTTGTTCCGGCAGCGCGGAGCAGTTCACGGGCACGAAAGGCTGGCGCGCATTCGGACTGCCAAAATGAATGGCGCGGGCGATCAGTTCCTTGCCGGTGCCGCTCTCGCCGTGCAGCAGGACATTCGTCCCCGGAACTTTTGCACGCGGCGGAGATCGCGCACCAGCCGGCCAAAGGAATCGCTGTGGCCAATCAAGCCGGAGAGCCCCCAATGCCGGGCTTCTTCCTCGGAAAGAAATGAAAGCTTTTCATCCGCTGGCGCAGCGCGGCCTCGGCCTTTTCGCGTTTCCTCATCTCGTCGGTCAGCCGCATATTGGCGTCGGCGAGATCGGCATTGCGCTTTTCCAACTCCCGGCGAAGCCGGTGCCAATTGCACGTGCATGATGATGCGCGCGAGGACCTCCTCCACTTGGAAAGGCTTGGTAATATAGTCCACGCCGCCCGCCTTCAGGCCTTCGACCAGGCTCTGCGTGGAATCATTGGCCGTGAGAAATAGGACCGGCAAAGCGGCCGTGCGCGGATCGGATTTCAGCCGCCGACAGGTTTCCACGCCGTCCATCCCGGGCATGCAGATATCGAGGAGGATGAGATCCGGCATCGCCTTGGCGGCGGACTTCAGAGCGGCCTGGCCGGAGATGGCGGCCAGCACGCGATAACCTTCGTCAGCCAGCGTCTCGGCGAGCGCGCCGATATTCGCGGGCTCGTCGTCCACGATGAGGATGGTGGCTGGCGGCGTGGGCTAGGGAGTCACGCGGCGATCTCCGGGGTTTCGACATCGGCCGCACTGCGGAGTACCGCTTGCAAGCCGGCCATATTGAAAGAATCGGCATAGGCTCGCAAACGCTGGAAAAACGGTCCCTTCCCGCTTTCGTCGAGCTCGTCGAGGGCCTTGCGAATCTCGGCAAAGTCGCCGATCTCCGCCGCCCGCCAGAGCGCTTTCGCCGTGGCCGGGGGGAATGCGGCCGGGCTCTTCCGGCTCGGTCGTGCTCACCTCGAATCGCGCGGCGAGCAGCGTGAAAGACATTCCCGCAGACGTTCATAGCTGAGCGGCTTGGGCAGGAAAGCGTCGAAGCCCGCGGCGCGGTAGCGTTGCCATTCGTGTTCGAAGGCGGCGGCCGAGTAGCACACCAGCTTGGGGGCGATTCCGGCAGCGGTCGCGCAGCAGTTCGACGGCGGCGGCGCTGTCCATCCCCGGCAGGCGGGCATCGATGAAGACGACCTTGGGCGAATATTTCGCGAGCAGTTCCTGGGCGTCCTCGCTGCACGCGGCGGTCTTCACGTGGCACCCCACCTCGCGCAGCATCTGGCGCAGGAGGTCGCGGTTGACCTTGCGATCGTCGATCACCAGCGCGCGGACGGGCGTGTCCTCTGGCGAGCCGCTGATGGACTTCTTCATCGCGAGCCTTGGTCGTCAGCGTGCCCGCGACCTGTGGCAAGTGCAGTTGAAAGTGAAAGTTGCTCCCCCAAGCGGGCTGCGAATTGAGCACCAGCCGGCCGCCCAGGAGCTCGATGAGCTTGCGGCTGATCGATAGGCCCAACCCGGCGCCGCCCTGGTGGACGCCTTCCGCGGTTTGCTGGAACTTTTCAAAAATCCGGTCGTGCAATTCCGAGGACAATCCCGGTCCGTGATCGATCACCTCGAAGCGGTAGACGTCTTCGTGTTCGCCGGGCACGACGCGTAGCCGGACGTCGCCGCTCGGGGTGAACTTCACCGCATTGCCCAGTAAATTGAGGAGCACCTGACCGCAGCTTGCCCTGATCGCCTCGCACCCACACCGGCAGATTCCCCAACGTCTCGACGATCAGGCGCAGGCCCTTTTGTTCTTGTTCCGCCCGCTGCTGGCAGATGGCGTGGACCGACCGCAGCAAGGCCCCGAGATCGAAGTCCACCGGCTGGACTTCCATCTTGCCCGCTTCGATCTTGGAAAGATCGAGGATGCCCTCGATCAGCCGCAGAAGATGGTGGCCGCTCTCGGCCATGGCGGTCAGCGCCGGTTGCACATCGGCCGGCAGGCCTTTCTTGCGGGCGAGAATCTGCACGTAGCCGAGCACCGCATTGAGCGGGGTGCGAATCTCGTGGCTCATATCGGCCAGGAACATCGACTTGGCGCGACTGGCGCGACGAGCTTCCTGCTCGGATTTTTTGCACGCCGCGATTTCCTCCAGCAGCGCGCGATTTTGCGCGTGGAGATGCGCGGCGGAGGTCGCCGTTCGTTGTTCAAGTAGACCCTGCGCACTGGCGCCGGTACTCTCCTCGCCTGGAACACTGCGAAAAGCCGATGGGATATTCATCGGTCGCCATGGTGGCAGACCGCTTTGTGCTCCGCATCGGTGCATCGAACCGATCTTTCCCTAGGTAAAGAACCTAGGCTGAGCCGACATTCCAACCTAGGTTACGCCGGAAGCGAAAGACTGAAGACGCTTCCCCCGTTTTCCCCGGCCTCGCAGGAAACTCGCGCGCCCAGGCGCTCCGCCAGCCGTCCCGCGAGATACAGGCCGAGACCGGAGGACGGCTCCCCCGCGGTCGGCTGCGCTCCGTGGGCGCGGATTCTCCCGGAGAAGATGTCGCGTCGATCTTCCTCGGGAATGCCGGGGCCCTCGTCGGCGACGCAGAGACGGATGGTGTCTTTCGACCTTTCGAGAGCCAGCGTGACGCTGGCCTGCGGCGCGGAAAATTTGACGGCGTTCGACAGGAAATTGCCAAGGATGTGCTCGACGGCGATGGCTTCGGTGAGCACCACGACCGGGGCCTCGGGAATCGCGGTGTGCAGGACGATGCCTTTGCTGCCCGCCGCTGGCGCCTCGGCTTCGACCACCCGCCGGGCGAGCGCGCAGAGATCGCAAGGTTCGGCTGGCGTCACTGCTTCCACGCGGTTCGCCTTCACCGGCGCGAGTCGTGTGGCTACCATGGAGAGCATGCGGTCGACGGACGCCTGCATGTCCGCCAGCAAATGTTCGCGGTCCGTTCCCGAGAGGCGCTCCGGCCGGTCGCGGGCGAATTCCAGGAGGCTGCGGATGCCGTGCAACGGGCTCTGCAAATCGTGCATGGCCGTCGCTGCGAGGACGCTTTTTTCCTCCATGACCATGGTTTCCAGCAGGGTCTGGCTGGCGAGCACGGATTCCATGGCCTTGCGCTGCAGGCGCAATTGGTGGGCGAGCGTGGAAACGGTGAGCCCGAGCACCGTGACCATGACGATGAAGAGCTGCAGCGAAAGCAGCGACTGCTCGGGAGTGTCCGCCGGAAAGACCGGGAAGCCGCGCACCGTCTGGGCCACGCCGGTGCCCATGATGAGCAGCGCCGCGACCATGGTGGTCCGGCGCCCGAGGCGAATGGCGATCCAGAGCATGAGCGGCACGGCCAGCCAGGACTTCGGCCAGCGCTCGACCCAGCCGGAGAAATGCACGCCGCTGATCGTTTGCACGAGCAGGAGGAGCACCGCCAGCAGGGCGAGGCTTTCCCAGACGCGAAAGTGCAACCGGTCACGAATCCAGCCCCGCCACGACTGGGAGAAAAACAGCGGCGCACACGTGGATGTCCCCGCGACATTCCCGAGTGTCCACGTCACCGCGACGGCGGGAATATTCGCCGGAGGGATCAACCCCGTGAGATAGAGGCTCAGGATGCCACCGCCCATGCTCACCAGCGCCGGCACGAAGGAGACCCAGAAAAGCAGGGCGGAGATGCTGCCCGGCGAGGCGAGAGTCGGCGGGGAACCGAAATACCGGCGGGTCAGGCGCGCGCCCACGAGAGCCTCGCCGACTTCGGCGAGAGCAACCCCGATGGCGCTCAGGCTGGCCGGGCCATAGGCGACGCCGTTTTGCCGGGCAATGACGTAGTTGAGCAGCAGCGGGCCGAGGAACACGGCGGGCCACCGGCGATCGCCAAAGCGCGCCAGTGAGCCAATGCACAAGCCGCTGAGCACCCACACGGCGGAGGCATTGGCCTGTGTAAGCGCAAAGCGGAGCGACAGCCAGCCGATGAGGAAATAGCCCAGCGCACCGGCAACAATGATGAGTATCTCGCGCCAGCGTGACTGGGTCATCGACTAGAGAAGCCGATGCTCCAGCAAGGACGCGGCCCGCTGCGCCAGTTCGGCCGCGTCGGCCAGCCGGAGCTTGTTTTTCAAGTTTTCCCGGTGCGCACCGACGGTCTTGGGACTGATGTTCAGCGTCTCGGCGATCCGGGCGCTCGAGACCCCGCGACCGATCAAGCGCAGGACCTGCAATTCACGGTCTGTGAGCGCGCTCAACTCGGACGGGCGCGTCTCGCCGGAGTGGACGCCGCGCAAGCCTGCTTCCATCAATTCATCCGCCAGCGCGGCGCTGATCGAGCGGCGGCCGCCGGCCACGGTGCGGATCGCTTGCAGCAGTTCATCGAGCCCGCGGTCCTTGCGCAAAAAGCCCGCGGCGCCGGCGCGGAGCGCGCGGGGGCCGAACACCTGCTCATCGGCCATCGAGTAAATGAGGATGCGCGTCTGCGGATGGGTGGCGCACAAGCGCCGGATCAAGTCCAGACCGTCGTTGCCGCCCATCCAGAGATCGAGCACGAGGACGTCCGGCGGGTGCGCTTCCACCGCGGCGAAGGTCGTCGCGGCATCGACCGTCTCCCCGAGGAATTCGCAATCCGGCGCCGACTCGACAATGAGCCGCACCCCGGTGCGCACGACGGGATGATCATCCGCAACCTGAACGCGGGTGACTCTGTCTGGTGTCATGAAGCTAGTTGGCGAATGGAAGAAAATCGATTCGACCGGTGACATAACATGACTCGCGACGCTGGCCCGAGCTTTATCGTCAATGGCCCGCCATGCGTTCGCCCATCACGCGAATGTCCGCCGCTTCCACCGGCGCTTCGTAGACGACCTGGCCGCCCGCCATGACGACGACCCGATCCGAGAGCGAGAGCAACTCATCGAGGTCTTCGCAAATGAGGAGGATGGCGACGCCGTTGTTGCGCGCGGCGAGCAGTTGGGAGTGAATGAAATCGACCGCGGCGAAATCGAGACCGAAGCAGGGATTTGCCGCGATGAGAACCTTCGCCGTGCCCGGGCCGAGCTCGCGAGCCAGCACGGCGCGCTGCACGTTGCCTCCGGAAAGGGTGCCAATCGGGGCGTCCGGGCCGGGGGTCTTCACGTTGTAGCTGGCGATCCATTGGGCGCCATTGGCGCGCACCTTGCGGCCGCTGAGCAGGATGCCACCCTTGGAAAGCGGCGAGCGATCGAAGGTCCGCAGGGCGATGTTCTCCGCCACGGTCATGAGCGGTGCACAGGCATTGCGCAACGGCTCCTCGGGCAGGACGTAAATCTGGTGCCGGGCGATTTCCTCGCGGGTCATGTGATAGCGTTCGCCATTGACCCGCACTTCGCCGCCGGTCGAGGGTCGCTGGCCGGCGAGGACTTCCACCAGCTCCCGCTGGCCATTGCCGGAAATGCCCGCGACGCCCAGGATCTCGCCCGCTCGCACGATGAGATTCACGCCGCAGACGCCCTCGGTGCCATTGTCCCGCGAGGCCCGCAGATCCTGGATCTCCAGCAGAGTCGCCCCGGGCGTTTGCGCCGTTTTCTCGATGGTCTTGCCGCGCCGCTGCTCGCCCATCATCAGCGCGGCCATGCTTGCCGGGGTCATGTCGGCGACCTTGCCCGAGCCCACGACACGGCCTTTGCGCAGCACGGTGATCTCGTCGCAGAAGGCGGTGACCTCGCGAAACTTGTGGGTGATGATGAGCACGCTCAGCTGGCGGGCTTCGACCATGCCGCGCAGCAAACCGAGCACTTCATCGGCCTCCTGCGGCGTCAGCACCGAGGTCGGCTCGTCGAGGATGAGCAGTTTGCTATCGAGATAGAGCTGTTTAAGGATCTCGACTTTCTGCTTCTGGCCGGCCGCCAGTTCGGAGATGAGCGCATCGAGTGGCACCTTGAAGGGTGCGGTTTCCAGAAACCGCTGGAGACGCTCGTGCTCGGCCTTCCAGTTGATGATGCTGGGCAGGTCGGGTCGGGCAAGGACGAGATTCTCGGCCACAGTCATCGCGGGCACGACGGTGAAATGCTGGTAGACCATGCCGATGCCGAGCTTGTGCGCGTCGTGCGGACTGCGGATTTGGCGCGAGGCGCCATCGACAATGATGTCGCCCTCATCCGCCGGATGATAACCCATGATGCATTTCACGATGGTGCTCTTGCCGGCGCCGTTCTCCCCGAGCAGCGCGTGAAAGGTGCCGGGCGTCACCTTGAAGGAGACCTTCTCATTCGCGACGAACGAGCCGAAGCGCTTGGTCACGTTGACCAGCTCGAGCGGGGGCGGTTCGTGACGGGAAGTGGTGAGCATGGCGTCAGATCGTGACGGTCATTGCCCGGTGCCAAGCGCGCCAGGCTGGCCGGCAAGCTGCCGCTTATCGCTGCAAGTCAGAATCATGACGAGCAGCGTGAGGATATAGGGCGAAGCATTGAAGAGGTAATAGTAGCTGTTGACGCCCACGGACTGCAGCGCCGGCCCGAGGGCTTGCGCGCCGCCAAAGAGCAGCGACGCCCACAGGCATTGGACGGGATTCCAGCGGCCGAAGATGACCAGCGCGACGGCGATCATGCCCTGCCCACCAGAGACGCGTTCAGTCCAGCTCCCCGGATAGAAGAGCGAGAGATAGGCACCGCCGACACCCGCGAGCGCGCTCCCCGCCATGACGCTGCAGGTGCGCACCCACCACACGGAAATGCCCATGGCTCGCGCCGCGTCCGGTTTGTCTCCCACGGCGCGCACGAACAGGCCCCAGCGCGTGCTCTTGAAGAACCAATTCATCGCCACGGCGATCGCGACGCCGACGAAGAACAGCGGACAGACCTTCAAGGCGGACTGGATCGCCGGGTTGCCGCTCCACGCACCGAAATCGAGGCTCGGCAATTGCGGGGCGAGCGGCTGGATGAATGGCTTGCCGAGGAAGAAGGCGAGGCCGCTGCCGAAAATGATCATGGCAATGCCTACCGCGATGTCATTGACCTTCGGCTGCTGGGCCAGCCAGGCATGAATGAAGCCGAGCACCAGGCCCGCCCCACCCGCGGCCAGCAGGCCGACCCAAGGTGAGCCGGTCTGGTAACTGATCGCGTAGGCGCTCATGGCACCCATGAGCAGGACGCCCTCGAGCCCGAGATTGATCTTGCCGCTTTTCTCCGTGAGACATTCGCCCGTGCTGACAAAGAGAAAAGGGGTGCCGCCCCGAACCGCGCCCGCCAGCACGGCGACAGGAACTCCCCAAAGGCCGAGGGTATCGCTCATGCGGCTTCCTCCCGAAAGAACTTGAACCGCCCGTAGAGGCTTTCGCTGTAAAGGATCGTCATAAAGACGATGCCCTGGAAGACGAGGATCGTGGCGTCCGGCAAATGGTGCGCGCGTTGCAAGATACCGCCGCTGGCCAGCAAGCCGCCGAGGATCAAAGAAACGAAGATGCAGGCCAGGGCATTCTGCCGCGCCAGGAAGGCCACGAGGATGCCGGTGTAACCGTACCAGGCATTGAGCGATTCATTCGCGCGACCGTGAATGGCGGCGACCTCGACCATGCCCGCCAGGCCAGGCGCGGCGCCGGCGATGAAGCAAGTGATCAAGGTCACCGGCCCCGACCGCCAGCCCCGCGAGGCGGGCGGTGCGGACATTCGCGCCGATCGTCGGATCTGGAAACCGAATGTGGTCCGGTGAATAAGGAACCACGCGACCAGGCAATAGAGGATGCCAAAGACGAGCCCCCAATGGACCTGCGTTTCGCCGAAGGGCTGGAGCATCTTGTCATCGGGAATGGGATAACTGGAGGGTTTATTCAGGCTTTCCGGGTCTTTCATCCACGAGTTCACCGCCTGGTTGAGCAAGGCGATCGCCACGTAGTTCATCAGCAGGCTGCTGATCGTCTCGTTGACCCCGCGGTATTGCTTGAGCGCGCCGACGATCATGATCCACAGCCCGCCGGTGGCCATCCCCGCGGCCGCCATGATGACATGGACGGTGGTGGCAGGGGCCGTCTGGACTTGCAACCCGGCCGCCGTGGCGCAGAGGCCGCCGATGACCAGCGCGCCTTCGTTGCCGATCACGACCAGGCCGAGGCGCAGGGGAATTGCGGTGCAGAGGGCGCAGAGCATCAAAGGGGCGGCCCGCAACAGGGTGTTCTGGAACGAGAACCATGAGCCGAAGGACGCCTTCTTGATCGAGGCGAAGACCTCCAGCGGATCGACGCCCTGCAAGGCCACAAAAAGGCCGAACAGGATCATCGAAACGAGGATGACGCCCCCGGGAATCACGATGGATTCCAGCTTCGACCGCCAGCGCAAAGGCGGCCGGCGCAGCCCGGGAGCGGCCGCCACCGTGGCCACGGCGATTTCCGGCTCGGCGCCAAAGGCGTTCGGGATCATGCGGAATCAGATTGGGCGGGCGCTTACTTCACACTGCCGATCACGCCTTCCACCAGATAGTTCATCTGCTCGAGCACTGGATCCTGTTGTTTCAGCGCGGTGCCCGCGGGAATCACCACCTTGCCCGTATTGTCCTTCAGCTCGCCTTTGTAGATCACCATGGTGCCGTTCTTGAATTGCGCGAGGGCTGCGTCCGCATCCTTTTTCGCGGCGTCGCTGACGGCTGGGCCATACGGGGAAACCTTCACAAAGCCCTCCTTGATGCCTCCGCGGACGAGGTGCGGAATACCGCCGTCGCTGAGCTTCTTTCCTTCCTGGAGGAGTTTGGCATACATGGAATAAACGCTGGTCCAATCCCACTCCGCGCCGGTGAGATAACCCTTCGGCGCGATGCTCGCCTGGCTGGCATGATAGCCACAGGAATAGATGCCGCGTTTCTCGGCCGTCTGCACGACCACCTTCGGACTGTCCACGTGGCAGGTCAGCACGTCCACTCCCTGGTCGATCAGGCTGTTGGCCGACTCCGCTTCTTTCACCGGCATGGCCCAGTCGCCCGTGAAGATCACTTGCACGGTGACGGTTGGCTTGACGCTCCGGGCGCCGAGGGTGAAGGAGTTGATATTGCGCAGCACTTGCGGGATGGGCTTGGCGGCGATGAAGCCGAGCTTGCCCGTTTTCGACGTATGCGCGGCGACGATGCCGGCGACGTATTGCGCCTCGTCGATGTAGCCGAAATAGCTGCCGACATTGGCCGGGTGCTTGCCTTCGGTGTAGAGGCCGCCGCAGTGGACGAACTGCACTTTCGGATATTGCTTGGCGACTTTCAGGATGTGCGGGTCGAAGTAACCAAAGGAAGTGGGGAAGAGCACCGTCGCGCCATCGACTTCGATCATGTTCCGCATCGTTTCCTGCACGGCGATGGTCTCGGGGACCTGGGCCTCCTCGACCGTCTTGACGCCGGGCAGTTTCGAGACGCCTTCCTTGCCGGCCGCATGCGCCTGGTTGTAGCCGTAGTCGTCCTTGGGGCCGACGTAGATGAATCCCATGGTGATATCTTTCGCCAGGGTCGTGGCGGTCAGGCAGCCGAGGAGAGCAAAAGTAGAGAGGAGGAGACGAAGGTGTTTCATAGATGGCGTTGGTGCGCCACCCATTAACACGGCGCGTGCCAACTCCGCCGTGAAGTCGTAAGCGCCTATGAGTGAACCTACTGCGATGTCCTCTCAAGCCGCGCCACGGTGACCGGGCGCTTCAATTTGCAACACGTGATACACCGGCACTGTTGCTTCCTGTATGTTCCGCTTTCTCGAAATCAGGGTAGCAAGTTCCGGAAATAGACGGTGCGTAGGCCGACGCTGTCGTCGGTCAAATTCGCCGTTCCCTTGTTGATCATGTAACGTTCGATCATGGCCTCCTGGCGCTGCTCTCCGGTAACCACCAGCTTGCCGTTGGGTGTTTGTTTCAAGGCCTGGCCGACGGTGTAGACCGCGAAAACGTTGCCCCGCGCGGTGATCAGGTTGGCAACCTCGCGAACCAATTGTTCGCTCTCCTCGCCTTTGTCGGCGACCCCGGCGATCTCCACGATTTCGCCCGGCGATTCGTAATAGTTCAGATTGGAAGAGTTCGCCGGATACAGCTTTCCGGCGGGCAGAGTGCCCGCGGACGCCAGCGTGTGATTGTAAATATTTTGCGCGATCGTTTTCGCTTCCGTCGCCGTCAAGGTGGTCGAGTTGAGGGTGCTCTTCAGGGCGCCGTTAAAAACCGCGGCCAGCGGATCGGTCCGCTCGAGATCGAAGGGCGCCGGCTTGGCATTGACATTGACCCGCCCCCCGGCCGAGTTGCTATGGGGGCTGAAGATGCCAGAGGCGGCAACGGGAATATCCATCGGCACGGTAAACAGATCCATGAAGGCCCAATCCGGCACGGTCGTGGTCGCCTGGGAAGTAGGCTGGAGATGGAGCGAGCGCCAGGGCACGCCGGGTTGCGGAGCGGAATTGCTCCCCTCGATGCCAGTGTGAATGAGGCCGAGTTCCCCGGAGGAAAAGACCCGGCCCGACTTGGTGGTATCCCCTTTGACGGCGGGGTAAGGCATGCGCATGCTCGCCGTGGAGATTTTCCCGGTGCTATCGACATCCTGCGGCGGAAGGACGGGTTTGTCGCCGTTTGTCATCGGCGCGGCCAGGGACTTGACGCGCGCCGCATTCACCTGGCCGAAGGTGCTCTGACTGTCGAGCGTCCAGTCCTTCGTGAGTCCGTTGACCCGCGGATCCGCATTCTCGTATGAATTCACCGACAACTCCGCACCCGTACCCGCCAAGGTGTAACTCAGCGGCGCGGCCAGCGGTGCGACATCGATGCGCGGACCGCCCGCGAGCGTGATCGCCGAGCGCAAGGTCACCGTCGGCATATCCTTTTTGGATTTCGCGCGATAGACTTCCAAGGCCAGGGTGCGATAGGAATCCGGTGTCATCTTGGCCTGGTTCGCATCCGTTTGGGCCTCCCAGACAAAGGCGGGGGAACTGGTGGGGTTTTTCGGCACTTTCACCGTATTTTCATTGACCGCGGCCTTCCCGTCGGCGCCGTAGTAAAGTGCCTTTTGCACGGCAACCCCCGTGGAGTTATCCGTGTAAGTCGCTGATACTTCACCAATGTAGAGCGACCACGCCCGGCCGTCGGTTCCGGCCAGATCCAGCGTGTCGAGGCCATAGTTTGGCGGAAGATATACTTCCGTCAGCACGACACTCCGGTAACGTCCCGCGTTGACGCCCGACGTCTCGGGAGTATCCGAAACCCACATGCCTAATTCTGTGATATGAGGGGCGCGGGTCAGGCCCTTGAAAGTATCCTCCGTGCCTTGAATGCTGGAATCGATGAAATCCGGCGTGAAAACCGCATTGGGATAGGTGCCGCCAATCCACTTCGCGCGGATCGGCTGTACCACGTTCAACCTGCTTTCCGCCGAACGCACGTAATCGATGATATTGAGAGCAAGCTGGGCCAGGCGTTCCGGCTGTTGTGCGGCGGAGTAACGGTTATAGTATTTTTCCTGGATGCTGTGGGCACCATCGACCATCGGCCAATCGGCGCGCTGCAGATAGTTATCGATCAGATTATGAACGACCGTATTTAATTTTGTCGCATCGACATTGCCGGTGTTGCCTGGGGGGTCGACGGAAGCGCCTGTGGTGACTCCAGGATCGATGTAGCTCAGGCTGTTGCTGGGATTTTTGAGGATATCGAGAAACGGCCGTGTCACCGGCTTGCCGCCGTCCATCACGGGATTGCCGGCGGCGTCGCGCACGACCGCGTTGGACAACTGGGTCGTAAGTATCATGCGAGGCAGGCCGTAGTAGGTGGTATCCGGATCGCTGTTATAGTGGGTGAGGGCGAATTTGTTCTGGTCGAGCGCCGTGCGCATGTCCGTATCTGCCTGCAGGCGGGCATCAAAGGGACTGTTGAAGAAGCGCTTGACGGTCGCATAGTTATCCGGGGTGATGAACCCGTGCAGGCTGTTTGCGATGGAATCCGTGAACAAGGGCAGCGCCCGCAGGTCGACCTTGGTCGGGTGTCCGGGTGGATTTTTGTTCAGTGTCGGATCCCGGGTCCAGGCCAGGTTATAGTTGATCTTCGTGCTCTCGTCATCGGTCCAGTAGGCGAAGCGGCCGACGATGGGATTGGCGGTGTTCGTGAGTGTGGGCGCTTCGGTAGGCAATCCGTCGCTGCCCAGGTCGTAGCTGCCGTCTTTGCGCACGTAGACCCAGCGCACTTTCATTTTCATGGCGGCGTGGGTCGTAGCGTCCTCTTGCTCGGTCAGCAAATGCGTGGGCGTGGCTTGCTCGACGAGCAGCTCGGCATTCAAATCCGGCGGCCGCATCACCAGGTCGATCCCCGAGTCGGCCAGGTAGGCGGCACTCGGCGCTCCGGAGGACAAAGGAACCTGTTTCGCCAGGCGGGTGGCACTCGAGGCATTGGGATCGGTGGTCACAAGCAAGCCGGGGGCGCTGAGCCAGTTTCGCGGAATGTACGTGGAAAGGCCACTCGTGTAGGGTGGATCGCAAGTCTCGCGTTGCAGCGTAGCCATCACGGTCTCAATGCCTTCTGCCGCAAAGGTCTGCGCGCGCATGCGCTCGAAATGGCTGCCGGCGGCGATGCGATCGACCCTCGCCGTATCGATGAATCCCACGACGACGATCGATACCAGGACGAGAAAGAACAGCGTGATGATCAGGGCCACGCCACTTTGGGAAGCAGGGGAGGGAACGGACGATGTTTTCATTGGGCGTTGGTCAGCTGAACTTCTGTGGAGTACACTCGCAGGCCCGGCAGCAGCGCGGAAAGCGGCCCGGAACCCACCGCCTGCTGACGGAAGGCGGTGAGGAAATCCCCGGCGTCGTGAATGCTGGCGGTGGTCGTGAGCGTGCGCAGTTTTGCCGCCGAGGCCGGCAGCAGCGCCGCGTAGTGCGAATCGACCTGGGCGATGGAAATCCGCACCCGGGCCGGAAGGTAGCGCTTCTCGGTCCAGGTCTGCTTGCTGAAAGAGCCATCGGGCTGTGCGGCGAATTTTTGGAACTGGCAGGTGTATCCCGTGCGCGAGTCAAAATCCCGGGGCAATTCCTGTCCGTCCAACCCATAGCTGCGCACCCAGAAGCCCACCACATTCTCGCCCAGGATTCCCAGGTAGCCCTTTTTCTTGGTCGCCGGCGCCACCAAATCGAGCAGGCTGGTACTCAACCATGCGGTCGGTGATTGATCGAAAATCAGAAAATTGGGATTGGGGGCGATGGCTCCGCTCTCATCGGTGCTGGAGGGATTGACGAAGAAGCGGCAAAGCATCGGCCGGGGCTCGGTAGCGTCGGTTTCGTCCCATTTCACGAAGTAACCGACCTCGGCGATATCTCCGTAAGTCGCTTCCGTGGCCAGTGGCGCCTGCCAGAAAATGCAATCGGCATAACGGTAGTCGCTCGATACCTGGCCGGCCGGAGGGTTGATGATGAACTGCAGATTCCCCGTACTGCCAAGATTGACGACTTGCACGGGAAGCATGGCTCCCTTGAGTTCGTCGCCGATGTAATCCGTCAAGGTGCGGGCATTGCGCCGCCGTTCGGCATTGCCGCCGCCGGCGAGCCAAGCGTGACTCGCGGAATTGAACATGCTGCCAAACATCAAGACCAGCAGGGACAGCACCGACATCGACACCATGAGTTCGACGAGGGTGAAGGCGTGACGGAGCGACTTAACGACGGGCGATGCTGGCATAGAGAGTTTGGGTGCCCGCTTTTCCTATGGCGGGGGGTGGGGGTGGGTCGCCCGGTTTTGCTGCGGCCTCCTCGCCGGTGGCAGGCCAGGAGAATTCGAGCTGTAGCTTGAGTTGATTGTAGTAACCCGTGCTGGTGTTCTGCGTCAGTGAGTCCGCGGTCTTGTGAACCACGCACATGTAGAGAAGATCGAAAGTGGTACTCGCATCCGCGGCGGCCACCGGCACGCCCGCATCGGTAAAGTAATAGGTGGAATCGACCGGCGCATCCATCGAAGGCGTCGCATTTGGCGAGTTGGCCGGGTCTTTCGCCCACAAGGCATCGAAAGGCGCGGCCCGCATTTCGTTCAGCACATAGTTGGACATCGAGACGAGCGTCGTATCGCGACCGGCCGCGCCGTCGGAATCCGCCCCGGCATTGAGCAGCCCGAGGATGGAAACCAGGCCAAATGCGGAAATGCCCAGAGCGAGGACCACTTCGACGAGACTGAAACCGAAAGACGAGAGACGAGAGCGATGCATTTTCATGGGGTGGTAAGAGCGGTGGGCCGGTCAACTTTGGTGGTTCCGGTCATGCCGAGAATGGTGATGTCGTAGTAATTGGCTGCTGTCCCCGGCCCAGCGCGGCTGGTGTAGATCACCTGACTCCCTTGGTTGAACCCCTGGACCAGCCGCAACTGCGCCGGATCCTGCGGGTTCTGCAATCCGCCGTTTGCCATAAAGATTCGCGTGGCGTAAGCGGTGACTGGCTGACCCTGATAAGTCACGGGCGGGTTTTTTTGCCCGGGAAAGCGACTGAGGAAAGGGAAAGTCTGCGGGGAATTGGCCAGAAACGTGCAGTTGGCGGTGTCATTGCGATCCACGACCACGCCCACGGGCAGCGTCGCCCATTGGCCCGTCTGGCTCCATCCGGCGACGGGATCGTATTCGAGCACCGCGAATGCCCGGAAATCCTGGTCGGTCCCCTGGTCTTTCAAAAGCACCAGGGCGGTCATGGTGTTTTTGGTCACCGCATTCTGCCGGGCAAGGTTCACCATGTTGACCACGAGGTTTCCGCCGGTGGTCAACGCCGAGGAGCGCCCGAAACCATTCACCGCCGGGACGACGAATCCCATGATGATGCCGATAATCATCACTACCACCAGCAACTCGATCAGCGAGAAGGCACGCACCGCGCCGCGGTGGTAGAATGATATCGGCTTCTTCATAGCGGATTGGCGAGGCGCAAGCGGGCTCGACGAAAGCGGGTCACGCCTAACATCAAGCCGAGCGACGCGGACAAGGAGATCAAGACACTGGGTTCGGGAACGGAACGGATGACCACATCGTCGCCGTCGCTGCCACCGGTGTAACTGATTTGAAATTCCTGAGTGAAGCCACCCGTGCTCACGTTGAAGGTTGCCCCCTCGTCGAGCGCCTGGCCATCGGCGAAGAAACGCGCGCCGCCGGCATACCCCGCCACGGCGCTGCCGCCGTCGATGAGCGTGAAGAGCGTGCCGTCGGTAGGGTCGGCAGTCAGATTGAGTGCCAGCGCGATCGTGCCGGTGAGGGTCGCTGCACCCGTGAGGCTGATGGTATTCGACGTGAGCGCTCCGACTTCCAGGCTGAGCGTGGAGTTATTACCCAACGACAAGGTGCTGGCGCTAATCGCCCCGGCGCCATCGAGCTGCAAGGTCGCCCCCGTGGCCACGGAAACGGCCTGGCTGCCGGCGGTGAGGGCCGCAATCGTGCCACTGACTTCCAATGTACCTGCGCTGACCGTCGTATTGCCGCTATAGGTATTCTGACCCGCGAGAACCAGCTTGCCGGCGCCGATTTTGGCCAGTGAACCGATATTGACACCTGTGACCAGATCGCCACCCGCATTCACGGTCCGATCGGCAACCGCGCCGGCGACCGTGAAGGTCTGGCCGGACAAGACTTCAATGCTCCCGGTATTGACTCCGCCAGTGGTGGCACCGATGCCAATGCCGCGATTGCTGTTGAGAGTAAAGCCGGTCTCGATGCGCAGAAATCCCTGCTGCGCGAGAATGATGGCATCGGTCATGGGTATGGTCGGCGCGGCGCCAAAATTGGCATCCTGCTGGACGATCAAGCTCCCGCCGCCAGCGGTGATCGTCCGACCGGTGTAGGTATTGAGACCCGTCAATTTCAATGTTCCCGTACCGTTGAGCGTGACACCGCCAACGAGCGTCTTCCCGATATCGTTATCCGAGATGACACCGCTGATCACCGTGGCACCAGCGCCCGAAAAGGTCAGTTGGTGCGCCGTGGAGACGGCGCCGGTGGAAAGGAAAACGCTACCACCGATCGTGAGCGTATGGCCGCTGGCCAGGTTATTGACCCACGTAAACCCGCTCCCCGTGATGGTGGAAGTGCCCGTAATCGCCAGGTCGAGGCTGCCGGTGACGGAACCGGTGCTTTTCAAACTAAACGGATTGCTCAAGCTGCGGGCGGCACCGACCGCCTGGAGGCCGCCACCGGCCACCACGACCGTGCCGGTGCTGAGGGCGCCGTCGCTCCCCAATTGAAGCGTCCCCGAGGAAAGAGTCGTTCCGCCGGAATAGGTGTTCGCGCCGGTGAGCAGCACCGCACCAGAGCCGGCAGATGTTAGCATGCCTACGCCGGTAATGTCGCTGTTGATCGTCAGGGTCAGCCCGGTGTTGGCGCCCAAGGTGCCCCCAAATCCGTCCAGCACGAGGCCGCGGCGATTCGTGGCATTTTGCTCGAGGGCGAAGGACGCGTTTGCCAAAAGAGTGCCGCCATCCATATGGACGGCCGCATCGGTGACCTGGTCTCCAAGAGCGGCATTGCTGCCGATACTCAGCGTGCCGCCGTCGAGATACGTCAGGCCGGTGTAAGTATTCGCCGCCGTCAAGGTGACCACTCCGGTGCCGTCCACCGTCAGCGCCGTCGCGCTACCGTTATCGGCGATCGTCGAACCGATCGTAAGTCCTCCATTCGGATCGTTGTTGTATTGGAAAATGAGCAGATCTCCCCCCGCGGAGCCGGTGAGCGTTCCGCCGGTGATCCTGGAAAGATTGGCCCCCACCGCGCTATTCACGAGGATTCCGTTGTCGACGACTTGCACGCCCATGAGCGAAACGGTGAACGCCCCCGCGGTGCCGAAACGCAAGCTGTTGATTTCCGTGGACGAGCTGGCGGTCACATTGCCGGTCACGTTCATGTTCTTCCCCGCCGTCCATGTGGCGGTGCCGGTATTGGTATAAGTCGCCGCCGTGAGCGCCCCGGCCTGGGCCGCGATGAAATCCGTGCCGTTGAGCGTGGCCCCTATGAGAATCGCATCGGCCCCCGTCCCGGAAACGCTGCTGCCACCGGCCGCCGTGGGCGCATTGGCAAAGCTCACGGTATAACCATTGCCGGAAACCACATTCAAAGCTCCGCCCACACTGCGGGAATAGCCGCCTCCCGCGACCGTGCCGGTGAAAGCGAGGCTCAGCGTCCCGGCAGCCGTATTGACGGTGGTGATGGTATCGCCCCCTTGCCGGATCGCCAGCGAAGCCAGCGTCTGGCTGGATGACACGGTGCCGAACGCCTGGACAAATGCACCCCCGCCCGTGCTTCCGCCCAGCGTCAGACCCGCCGCCGGATTGACCCGATCCGACACGCTGTCATTTAAGTTCGCCGTAGAACTGCCATCTTGAAAATTCCCGCCGCCGGTGACGGTCAATGCCGTGGTACCGGAAAGTTTGCCTTGAGTCGTACCGACGGTGGCCGAGATAGCCAGGCTGCCCCCCAGCACGGTGGTAGTGCCGGTGTAAGTATTGTCCCCCAGGAGCGCCAACTGTCCTATGCCCTGTTTGACGAGGCTTCCTCCCGCCCCAACAATCGCGGGGCTAATCACTGTCGAACCGTTGGTGATATTGAAATTGCGGGTCGCGGATCCAATTACCAATTGGGCGACCGCGCCATCCGGCTCCGCGCCGGATACGGTGAAATTATTCGTCCCGGAAGCCGTCAGATCGCCGTTGAGAAAGATTTGCGTGCCGGCATCGCCCGCCGCGGCGGCATTGATCTGAATTACCTGGCCGGTGAGCGACAGGCCGCCGGCGCCAATCGTCAGCGTGGTGAGATTGGTCGCGCTGCCGCCCAGCAAGATGCCACCACCGGTCAACGAGATACCCGCTACATTCACGGTGCCCCCGCTATTCACGGTGAGGGAGGAGCCGCCGCCACCGGTGACATTGACGTTGCCGATGTTAAAAATTCCGCTGCCGCTGGTGAATGTGCCACCATTGAGCAACAGGTTGCCAAACGTCTCGTTAAAGTTCGCTGTGCCGGACATGCCAGTGAACGTGCCACTGGAGACCGTCACGTTCGAGGTATCGGCGATCTGGTCGTTCGCTCCCAGACTGAGAGTGCCGCCGTTGACCAGCACATCGCCGGCAATGGCATTCACTCCTGTCTTCTTCAAGGTGAGCGTGCCGGCACTCACCGTCACCAGTCCGCTGTACGTATTGGCGACTGAACCGCCAAAGGTCAGCGCGCCCGCCCCCGTCTTAATCAGGCTGCCACCGGAGCCGGTGATCACCACGTTGATATTGGTCGTGCCCCCGGTGATATTGAGCGTGCGATTCGCCGATCCGATCGCCACTTCGTTAATGGTTCCAACTCCGGCGGTGCCCGTGCCAGTGACGATGTTATTCGTCCCGGAAGCCGTCACATCCCCGTTCAAGACGATCTGATTGCCGGCCGCTCCGGCATTCATGACGATAGTTTGGCCGGTCATCGACAGGCCGCCGCTGCCGACGACCAGTTTCGTCATGAGGGCGCCCCCGATCAAAATGTTTCCTCCACTGGAGGCGCCGATATTGCTCCCAGTCATGGTGACCGTCCCTGCGCTCATCGTCACTCCACTGTTCAGCGTCATGGCGCCGCCACTGAGGGCCAAGGTGTCGGTGATCGTGACGGTGCTCGTGATCGACCCGGTATTTCCCGTCCCAAAAGTGCCCCCGGACATCGTGAGATTCCGGATCGTTTCGCTCTTGCCACTAAAATTTACGGTGCCGCCGGACACGAAGAGTGTCGCGGTATCGGCGATTTGATTGTCCGCACCAAGGGTGAGCTTACCCGTGCTGCCGAGCTGGATATCCCCTAGCACCGCATTGACACCTGCCGTCTTGCTGAGCGTGAGCTCGCCGGCGTTGATGGTGGTGACGCCGGTGTAAGTATTGGCGCTCGTTCCACCCAGGGTGAGCGTGCCCACTCCGGACTTCGTCAGGCCGGAACTTCCCGCCAGTACCGAACTGATCGTGGCCGCCACGTCGGCCGTAATCGCCCCGGTGGTATTCGTCAGCGTATTCCCCGTGATGATATAGGCGCCACTGCCGACAGCATGGAAGGTGAGCGAGTTGGCCGTGATCGGTCCGCCCAAGGTGACCGTACCCGCCGCACCCGTTCCCGAGCCGAAAACCGCATCGTTGCCATCCGCCCAAGTCTGATTCTGGACAGTATTGGTCGAGTCAAACCAATTACCCACGCCCACTTGCCAGGTGCCGGGAGCGCCATCCTGCGCCCCGGCGGTCGCCGGATCTTTGTCCCAGACATAGGTGGCTGCTCCGGCGCTGAGACGGAAGGCCACGAGAGCGGTGGACGTCAGCAACCCGGGAATAAACGTCCGGAAAACGATCTTCTTCAGGGGAGCTGGGCGGTGAAAGAATGGTATCCTCATCGCGGTTACGTATCCAGAGAGTTAAAAACCTGCAATCCGTTCCGTCCTTCCGGGGCGATGAAAGGCACCACTGTCCGGTGGAAGCGACGCCGAAACCGATTTAGCCCCATGAGCATTCCCACAGACGCGAGCAGCACGGCGCTGGTGTTCGGCTCGGGCACCGCGCGGATCGTCACATCGTCGCCATCGGTCCCGCCGAGGTAGCTGATCTGAAATTGCTGGCTGAAGCCACCGGTCGTGACGTTGAAGGTCGATCCCTCGGCCAGCGCATGGCCATCGGCAAAGAAACGCGCCCCGGAGCCATACCCAGCTACAGCGCTGTTACCATCGATGAGAGTGAACAACGTACCATCCGTAGGATCGGCCGTGAGCGTGAGCGCCAGCGTAATGGTTCCCGTGAGCGTCACGTTGTCGGTCAACGAGATCGTGCTCGACGTGAGTGTGCCGACCTCGAGGCTTAACTTCGAGCCATCCGCGAGCGAAAGCGTGCCCGCGGACACGGCACCCGCGGCGGAAAGCCTCAGTTCCGCCGCAGAAGCGACCCGGACCGCCGTGCTGCCGTTGATCGAACCGGTCACCACCAGCGTGCCGGCGCTGACGGCGGTAAAACCCGTATAGTTATTGAAGCCGGAAAGCGTGAGAATGCCCTGGCCGATCTTCGTCAAGCCACCGCCTGTGCCGGTGATGCCGCCGCTGATTTGTCCGCCCACGCCGGCAACATTGGCGCTTTGCACATCCACGATCTGATAACCGCCGTTGAGATTGAGACCGTTCTGAAAATCAACCGTGGCATTGGAGTAAGGCGAGCCGAGGATGAGTTTGCTGCCTTGGGCGAGAAACCCGCCACTGCCCCAGGTAAGCGTCGCACTTGCTCCCCCGAGATTGACGATGCGATCCGCTCCATAGGCGCTGAAACCGCCGCCGCCGGAGTAAAACCGGACGGCCGCGCCGCTGGTGTTGACGGCCCGGGTGAAGTCTCCCGAATTGAGTTCGAGGATACCGTTGTTGCCAATACTCAATAAGCCGATGCCATTGCCCGTGGTGCCCCCGTCGAGCGTCAGGCCGGTTCCGCTAAGCCGCACGGTGGCGCCCAGAACGAAAACCGGCCCGTTGTTGCCGGAGGCTGCGGTCCAGTCGATGAGAGTCGTGCCCATCAAGAAGGTCTGCGGGGTGGAACCGGTCATCGTCGCATCGAGCGTCAGCTTGCCCGTGCCATATTGATAAATGAAAACGGCGTTCGGACCGGAGATACTGCCCGTCGTCCCGCTGTTGGTGATGGTGAAGTCCTCGCTTCCGTCGTGGAGCAATCCCAGAAGCGTAAGCCCCAAAGTATTTCCGTTCAGGTCCAGCGTGCCGCCGCCGGCATTCGAGTCGATGCGCAAAGAACTGACGGTCTCGCTGGCCGTGAGCGAATGCGTCGTGCCATCCGCCGTCAGCGCATAGGGAAGGTTGGCATTGGCGCTGGCGCTGGGCAGTTCCGTCGTGGCATGCAGGGCGACCACACTGTTATTCGCGCCCAAGGCGGCAAAATCGTAGCTCCCCCCGCTGGTTTTCACCACCACCGCGGCATTGCTGCCGGTGTCTCCGACGATTTGACCATTTCTTACCAAAGGGGCGGAGGTAAAATTCAGCGAACTCCCGGCGGCCGAAAGATCGATCAAAAGCGAGGAGCCGGAGACACGGGTGTACGAGGCCATCGTCAACGCGGTATTGGCGTCCACCGCGAGAGTGCTCAAGCCGCTGGCATTCGTAGTGGTCAAGATACCGAGCGTGGCCGCCGTGGCACCGCTACTGGAGCCTGCCACTTCGAGCGCGCCACCGCTCAGGTTGATCGCATCGCCGACCGGCAATACCGTGGCCCCGCCACTGTAGTCCAGCACCAGGCGGCCATCGCTAACCGTCGTAGCCCCGGCGTAAGTATTCGCCCCGCTCAAGGTCGCCGTGTTGCTGGTGTTCTTGGTCAGCGTCACCGTCGCCACCGAACCCGCCAGCGTGGCGGTGACATTGCCATTCTGGATAACATACCCCACGGCATCCGACAGCGCTCCCGACAGCGTTCCGTCGCCATCCTTGGTCAGCGTGGCGCCCAGGATCGATGGAGAAGTAAACAGGATATTCCCCTCGCCACCCAGAGTGAGGGCGAAGGTGCCGGTGATCGCACCCGAGAGCGTGAGCGTACCGGCATCGGAATTGATCCGGGAGGCGGTCTTCAGAGTGATCGCGGAACTATAGACGTTATTCCCGCTGACGTTGCGCAGAGCACCTCCCATATTCACTCCCGTACCGTTGAGCGTCAAAGTTTCCGAGCCCACGGTGATGCCTCCCGCGAGCTCCAGAGCACCGCCCGCATTGACCGTAGTCCCCCCCGACCCCGAGGACACGCCCAAGGCCGTGGCATTGGAGATCTGGATTGCCCCCTGATTGATAGTCGTCACGCCCGAGTAGGTATTCGCCACGGTCAGGAACAACGTGCCGGCGCCGGTCTTCGTGAGGGTGCCGCCGGTCGTGCCCGTGCCAATCCCGATCATGCTCCCGACGATAATGTCACCGTCGCCACCGAAGATCACGTTGTGCGAGCCAGAGATCACCGCAGTCGTCCCCGAAGTACGAAAGAGGTGGAGCGTGCTGCCCTGCGCCGCCGTGATCTCGGCGCCATCCGAACCCAGGGTAATCAGGCCATTCCAGGTGTTGTCCCCGGTCTTGCTGAAAAGCGCGCCGGCGCCGTTCACGCCCGTGCCGTTGATCGTGATATTTTCGGCTATCTTCCGGCCGCCGGTCAATTGGAGCGTGCCATCTGCGCCGACCAGCGTGGCTCCATCGACCGTTCCCAAGGCCCCGTCGGACTGAATCTCGAGGATTCCGGAATCGATGCTGGTCGATCCGGTATAAGTATTCGTTCCGGTCAGAACGGTCGTGCCGACGCCATTGATGATGACATTGACCGCGCCGCCCGCGTTATTGGCGATGACGGAGTTGACGGTCAGGAGATTCAACGTGTCGAAATTGGAAAGATACAATTCCGCGCCCGCCAGCGTACCAGCGGTGAGCGTGCCGGCATTGCCGGCCGCGCCAATGGTGATGCTCCTCGATCCGAGCAGCAGTTGGACACCGCCCAAGGCACCCAGATCCAGGGTATTACCCGCGCCGACAGTGACAGTGCGGTTCACATTGGTGCCGCGCATGGTGATCGTATTAATCGAGGTAACGCCGTCCCCTTGAGTCACCGCACTGGTGGAGGTATTGGAGAGGAAGAGATTCGAGGTGCTGGAATAGGGCGCCGAGGAAAGGCTGGTTGAGTTGATATAAGCCTGTTCGCCGATGAAACTGCCGAGCACCCCGTCGGCATTGCTGCCGGCCCAGCTCACTCCGGGCTGAGTGCCGATCGTGTAGGTCGCCCAAGGGCCCAGCAGCGTGCCTTTGTTGGTCGTCGTCGTAATGCTGCCGGAAGCCGGACCGGTGATGGCCAGCGTCGTGCCGGTTCCGAGGCGGGTGATCGCTCCCACGTTCAAATCCACGGAGCCGTCATCCCCGGAGGTCACGAGGAGGGCGGTGGGCCCGGTGACGGTGACTCCGTTGAAGGCCTGCGTATTCGCGGTCTCATTCGCGCCGAGAATCTCCAGCGTGGCCGTGGAGACATCCTGCGTTCGGCCCGTGTTGCCAGTCAGAACCAGGGCGCCGGGAGCGACGCCGTGGTAGAGCATATTATCGACGATGGGGGAGGCGGCATTCTCAAAATCCAGCAACAGGGTGCCAGGATCCGCCCCGGTAACCGCCTTGGCGACGCTCGTCGTGCCGGTGTAGTTGGCGGTGTTGAGCAGAGTCAGCGTGCCGGTGCCCGTCTTGGTAAAGCTGAACGAGCCGCCGGATTCGGTCATGCCGCCCGTGAACTTCACGTCGGAGGGTGCGGCGGACGAGCTCTGAAAGTTGAGCGTCGTATCTCCCGCGAGCGTGATCAACCCGCTGAGAGTCATGGCGTTTTCGAAGCGAATCGCCCCGCGCGCCGCCGTGCCCCCGCTGCCCGTCCCCGAAACAGTGAAAGGGGAAGTGTAAGTACTGCCCGCACCTTGCAGATTGAGAGTCGCCCCCGATTGCACCACCACCGCGGCCAGTGAATTCAAGGCATTCGAATTTGCCGTGCGCACGAACATGCCGCCATTGGCGCCGGAGACGGTCAGCGTCCCATCCCAGGTATTGGCCCCGCCAAGCGCCAGGAATTGCTCCGCCGTACCCGCGCTTTTCTGGATCGTCACGTCATGCCCGGCGAGGGCGGAAGTGATGCTCACGAAAGAACTGGAAGACGATGCCGCGTCGGCGAAAGAGATCGTCCCATTTTCGTCGATGGCAATGGTGCCCCCGGTAAATGTGTAAGAGGGATTGGTGCTCGAGAGCGCGTTGGGAATCGCGGCGAGGATGAGGCCCGCCGTCTGGAGCGTCCCACTCACGGTGATATCCCTTTTCGGGGCCACAGTCCCGGCGCCAAATTGGGCGAATACCGGCGCATCCGTGCTGGAATTCGTCCATGTTTGGTCGCTGCCGCCATTCCACCAATTCACATTGGTGCCATTCCATGTGCCGGTCCCGTCCTGGGCGCCATCCCCGGGAGTCGAGGGCGCAGCGTCCCAAATCAGCGTGGTGGCTGCACCCGAGGTGTAACGGGCGGCGACGAAAAAACCTCCCAGCACGAACGCATAAAGCGAAAACCGCCGGCAGTATTTTTTGAACTTGGAGAACGTGAGGCGCGGCTGGGGGGCGTTGGCTGGGCGGGACATACGTGCGTTTGAAAGGGATTGCCGGACTAACGTCAGGGCCGCACCCCCGCGCACATGAAATGGGACGAATTGCCCGATTTTTGGGACGAAGATTTATCAACGCGGCTTTTGTCCCAGAAAAATGTGGATTCGTCCCAAATCTCTAGAGAGCGGGGCTCACATGGTGCACTCCATTGCGCGACTCACCGTGTGGCGAAAAGCACCATACGGATACTATTTTTCTCAACTCCAATTGCGGTCTAATTTGGCATGAGTGTTTTTCGTCCAAATTTCTTCTCTCCATTTCGCCCGCTGGCTTTCGGTTGGGCGTTATCTTTTTCCGGGTGGGGGCTCGTCGCGGTGATCGTCAGTGCCAATTTCGTTATTTTCGGCGGCGGCACCTGGTTCGCCGCGATCCGGCCGAGTGTGCGCGACTGGCTGCCTTGGGCGCTGCTCACGCCGTTGCTCTTTCGCCTGGTCGCGCGGCTGCCGGTCGATCGCAGCCATTGGAAAATGGCGTTGCCTGTGCAAGTGTTGGTGTGTGTGGCTGTGCTGTGGGCGTGCGCGTGGTGGAAATTACAGATCAATCCGCAACGCGCCGTCGGGCGCGGGCTGGCACTTCGGCATTCCCGCCAGATCCAAAATGGCGCGCCGATCATGCCGCCCACCCCTTCGCCCCGGCGCACGCAGCTATTCCATTTGATGAGTTTCGACCTTCCCATTTACCTCATGATCGCGTGCGCCGCGCACGCCGCGCTCTTCTTTCGCCGGGAGCAGGAGCGCGCCAATTCCCTCTCCCTCGCCCGTCTGGAAGCGCTCCGCATGCAGCTCCAGCCCCATTTCCTCTTCAATACGCTCAATACCGTCTCCGGCCTGGTCTACCACGAGCCCGCGAAGGCGGACGCGATGCTCACCGCCTTGAGCGACCTGCTGCGGCTGAGCCTGAAGACCTCGCAAGCCCGGGAATTGCCGCTGGCTCACGAAATGGCCTTCGTGAAGCGCTACCTGGATATCATGCACGCGCGTTTCGAAGATCGCCTGGATTTCCGCCTGGAGTTCGGCAGCGACGTCCGCGGCGCCCTCGTGCCGCCCCTCCTATTGCAACCGCTCGTTGAGAATGCCGTGCATCACGGCCTCGAGCCACGGTCCGACGGCGGCCTGGTGACAGTGCGCGCGTGGCGGGAAGGCAGCGCGCTGCGCTTGAGCGTCGAGGACAATGGCGTGGGCCTCGCCAAGGGTCGATTCGCCGGCGAGGGGATCGGCATCGGCCACACCCGCGCCCGCTTGCGCGAACTTTATGGCAGCCGCGCGACCCTCGAGCTGCGAAATGGTTTGGGGGTCACCGCTGATATCTCTCTGCCTTTTCGCATCGCCCCCGCCCCTGTTGCCGCATGAAGTCCATTCGCGTTCTCTTAGTCGACGATGAACGCATCGGGCGCACCCGCTTGCGGCGGCTGTTGGAAAGCGAACCCGATATCGAGGTCGTCGCCGAGTGTGCGGATGGCCAGGCTGCCTTGGAAGCGTTACGCGAACAGGATGCCGACGTGCTCTTCCTCGACATCAATATGCCAGGGATGGATGGCTTCGATCTGCTCGAGCAACTCGGCCCCGATGCCCAGCCGCTCGTGGTTTTTGTCACGGCCTACGACGAACACGCGGTGCGCGCTTTCGATGCCTGCGCGCTCGATTATCTGCTCAAGCCCGTCTCCCCCGCCCGTCTCGCCAAGACGCTCGGGCGCGTCCGCGTGCAACTCTCCGTCCATCTGCCGGCAGAAGTTTCCGCCGGCGCCGGTTCGCCGGAAGGCTCCACGGTGCCGGGCGTGATGCGCTTCGTCGTTCGCAGCGGTGGCCGGATTTCCTTCGTGGCCGTGGACGAGATCGACTGGGTGGAAGCGGCGGGCAATTACGCGATTTTTCACGTGGGCAAACAGAACCATATGGTGCGCGAAACGATGAGCGGCCTGGAAAGCCAGCTCCCGGCGGATCGTTTCATGCGCGTCAGCCGTTCGGCCATCATCCATCTTTCGCGCATCAAGGAACTCACCAGTTCGTCCGCCGGCAACGATGTCGCCATCCTGGTCGACGAGCAACGCATCCCCATCACCCGCAGCGTCCGGGAGATCGCCGACCGGCTGGGCGCTTCGTAACCGGGTGCCATGTCCTTCTTTCGCTCCCGCGCCCCCGCCAGGGCCACCGGTGCGTGCAGCCCGCTGGCGAGCGAAAGCGCGCCTCTGCCGGAAAACGAAGCGCAGCGGCTCACCGCACTCTATCAATTGCGCCTGCTCGATACCGCACCGGAGGAGCGGTTCGACCGGCTCACCCGGCTGGCCGCCGCGTCCCTCCAGGCACCGATCGCGCTGCTCTCGCTGGTGGATGGAAAGCGCGAATGGTTCAAAAGCGTCCACGGGTTAAGCGGCCTGACCGAAATTCCCCGGGCGCATTCCTTCGGCGCGTATGCGATCACGAGCCGGGAGCGGCCATTCGTCGTGCCCGATGTATCGCAGGACCGGCGCTTTGCCGCGCACCCGCTCGCACAGGGCCCCGAAGGCATTCGCTTCGTCGCTGGCTGCGTCCTCAGCAGCAGCACCGGCCACCCCGTGGGGATGCTGTGCGTGCTTGGTTATCAGCCGCAGGAATTATCGCCCTCCGGGGCGCAAGCGCTCGCCGATCTCGCCCTGCTGGCGGAGCAGGAGTTGCGCGGCCTCCCCTTGCGCGACACCCTGGAACGCCTGGCCCTGGCCGAGCGGCGCGCGGAGGAACAGCACGCACGCTTTGCCGCGTTCATGGACAATCTGCCCAACGTCGCTTTCATCAAGGACAGCGAGGTCCGCACGATCTTCGCCAATCCGTACCACGAAAAGCTTTTCGGCGTCCGCTTCGCCGATGTCTACGGCAAGCGCGACGACGAATGGCTGCCTCCCGAGATCGCGGCCCAAACGATGGCCGCCGATCGCGAGGTGCTCAAGACGGGGAAGTCCTTGCGCATTGTGGAAGACATTCCCACCGCTTTCGGCCGGCGGCATTGGCTGACCTTCAAATTTCCCGTGCCCACGCCCTCCGGCGAACATCTCCTCGGCGGCATCGCCGTGGACATGACCGCGCAAAAGGAAGCGGAGCAGAAGCTGGAAGAATTGCTCGCGCTCCAGAATGCTCTCGTGAACAGCGCGAATGTCGCCATCGTTTCCGTCACGCGGAACGGTCTGGTCCGGACCTTCAATGCCGCGGCCGAGCGCATGCTGGGCTATCGGGCGGAGGAAGTGATCGACCGTCTGCGCCCGGAGATCTGGCACGACCCGGAGGAGTTGCGCGCCATGGCGGACGAAATCCAGCGCGAGACCGGGGAAACGATCGCGCCGAATGGCGCGGTCCTGCGCTGGGGCCTGCGTCACGGCGCGGTGGCCGAACACGAACTGACCCACATCCGCAAGGATGGCTCCACGTTTCATGGCGCGCTCTCGGTCACCGCCCTCCAGACGGGCGGCGAGACGACCGGTTACATCGGGATCATTCAGGATATCACCGCCCGGCGCGAAACGGAGGAGGTCCAGCGCCGGGCGAAGGAAGACGCCGAGGATGCCAACCGGGCCAAGTCGCAATTCGTGGCCAACATGAGCCACGAAATCCGCACGCCGCTCAATGGCATCCTCGGCATCACTACCATGCTGCTCGAAACCGAATTGGCGCCGCGGCAGCGCCAGCTCGCCGAACTGGTCCTCGGCAGCGCCCAAAGCCTGCTCTCGATCGTCAACGACATCCTCGACTTCTCGAAGATCGAAGCCGGCCGCCTCGAACTCGAAGCCATCGATTTCGACCTGCCGGAATTGCTGCGTTCGCTTTCCGAACTGCACGGGGTGCGGGCCAGTGAACGTGACCTGCACATCGAAACGCAGATCGCTCCCAACGTTCCCACGCGGCTCCATGGCGACACCGTGCGCCTTCGGCAGGTGCTCCACAATCTTCTCGGGAACGCGATCAAGTTTTCCGAAAACGGCACCATCCGGATCGTCGTCGAAGCCATCGCCACGGAGACCGATTCGGTGCGCCTGCGTTTCGACATCCGCGATTGCGGGATCGGCATTCCCCGCGAAAAACTGGCGCAGATTTTCAAGCCCTTCACCCAGGCGGATGTCTCCACCACCCGGCTTTTCGGCGGCACCGGCCTCGGCTTGTCGATCTGCCGTCAGCTCGTCGAGCTCATGGGCGGGACGATTGGCGTGGAGAGCCATCTGGGGCGTGGCTCGGATTTCTGGTTTACCATCCCCTTTCAGCTTCTCTCGGGCGCCGCTCCCAGCCTCCCGCCTGCGGAAGAGCTATGCGAGCCGATGCCGCGGCTGCGGGTGCTACTGGCGGAAGACAGCGCGATCAACCGCCTCGTCACCACCCATCAGCTCCAGAAGCTCGGGTGCGATGTTTCCGTGGTGGAGAATGGCCAGCAGGCGATCGAGGCCACGGCCACCACGAATTTCGACGTCATCCTCATGGACTGCCAGATGCCCGTCATGGACGGCTACGCCGCCACGGCCGTCATTCGCGAGCGGGAGCGCGGAGAAGAGCGCTACACGCGCATCGTCGCCATCACCGCCAATGCGTTTACCGGCGAGCGCGAGCGCTGCCTGGCCGCCGGCATGGATGGCTACTTATCCAAGCCTTTCAAGGCGGACGAACTCTACCGGCAGATCGATTGGGTCGTGCGCCGGGCGGGCGTGCACGCCGAGGTCGCGGGCGCCGCTTCCGAGCCGCTGGACAGCAGCGCCATCGCCGCACTCCATCTCGAGTCGCGCGCGGGCGAACAGGATTTTTTTTCGCAGTATGTCGAATACTTCTGCGAAGACATCGACCGGGCGGAGCGTGACCTCGCCGCGGCCGAAGCCAGCCAGAACGCCGAAGTGCTCGCCCCCATCGCCCACCGCGTACGGGGCGCCGCCGCCAATTTCGGCGCGCGCCACCTCATGGATCTGTGCGCGCGGATGGAAAAGCTCGCGCACTCCGAGCAGCCCGCCGAAGCCATGACCCTCCTCGCGCCGCTCCGCGCCGAGTTCATTCGCGTGAGAGAGGCTTTGCTGGCCTGCCAATCTGCATCTTAAGCGGGAGGGGTCCAATGGGCTTCGTTTAACAAACTATGAGTGCCGGGGACTTCCCGTTCACCTGCCTGAATGCTACGGAATGGCATTAAGAGGATCCACGCCATGCGTGCCGGAGCGTGATTCCGTGAAAATTTAATGAACAGCACCAGCCAGGAAAAGGACGTTCTGCGCCAACTTCCAACAAGTGGGTCCGTCACGTTTGACGCTTGGTGGCCAACGACGCGCCCGCTGGCCACCGCTCATTCCCGGAATGACATCGGCCCGTTTGCTGCGTATGATCTTTCGCATGACTTCCCCCATTGCCCGCCGTTCCTTCCTGCAAACCGGCGCCCTGGCCGCGCTTTCCGTGGCCTCCTTGCGCCAGCGCCTCCAGGCCGCGGACGCCGCTTCCGGCCTGAAAGGACGCATCCATCATTCGGTCTGCAAATGGTGCTATCCCAAGACGAGCCTCGAGGATCTCTGCGCGGCCGGCAAAGACATGGGCCTCACCTCCATCGACCTGCTGCAGCCGGCGGATTTTGCGACGCTCCGCAAATACGACCTGGTCTGCGCGATGATCAGCAACCCTACGATCAAAGGGCCCGATGGCAAAGATCTCGGCGGCATCCCTCGCGCCTTCAACCGCAAGGAACACCACGATCTGCTCGTCCAGGCCTACGAGCCGCAGATTGCCGCGGTGGCCGACGCGGGATTCAAGAACCTGATTTGCTTCTCGGGAAATCGCGACGGCCTCGATGAGGAGACTGGCCTCAAGAATTGCGCGGAAGGCCTCCAGCGGCTCATGCCGCTGTGCGAAAAGAAAGGCGTCGTCCTCTGCATGGAGTTGCTCAACAGCCGGGTGAATCATCCCGATTACATGTGCGACAAGAGCGCCTGGGGCATCGAGCTCTGCAAGCGGGTCGGCTCGGCCCATTTCCGCCTCCTCTACGACATCTATCACATGCAGATCATGGAGGGCGATGTGATTGCCACCATCCGCAAAAGTCACGAGTACTTCGCCCACTATCACACCGGCGGCGTGCCCGGCCGTCATGAGATCGACGAGACGCAGGAGCTCAACTACGCCGCGATCATGAAAGCCATCGTCGACACGGGCCACACTGGCCACGTCGCCCAGGAATTCATCCCCGCGCGCCCCGATGTCCTCGCGTCCCTCCGGCAAGCCGTGGGCATTTGCGACGTGTAAGTCTGCCGAGCGCATCCAGCCCGGCATGGCGATCGAAAACACGGTCACGGTCATCCTGAGGGGTCACAAAACGCGAGCATTATGATTGGTTCGGGGATGACGCCCATTGGATGTTGGGTGTTCGATGTTGGATGTTGGATGTTCAAAACATTCCTTGATTCCCAACAACTTACGAAACGTATCATGGGCAGCCGTATCGATGCAGTTGGAAATGGGGAGCGCACGCGCCCCGCGTGCTGTTTCCGGCGCCCCCGCCGGAAACGTTCGGCCGATTTGCGCACACCCTGCGGGGAGTCTGCTCTGGTGCCTCCCAGACTGCCCGGCGAGGGCGCCGGACAGCGCACGCGAGGGCGCGTGCGCTCCCCATTTTCCCTCCGCGAACTGTATCGATCCGGCTTAGGACGCCGTCGCACTACCAGGGACGATCGCTGGCTATTCGGCGGGATCCTTCGACAAGCTCAGGATGACAGTGTTTTCGGAAACGCGCAGAGCGCATCGCAGGCCATTACCGGCCTGTTCGTCCGCTTTTTTACCTCATTTTCATTGAGGTCCGAAAACCGCCAGACACTGCCGAATAGCCGCCCTACAGTGCGGGCATGAAGCTCGACCCCTCCGTTTGTTACCGCGCGGTGCAGGCGCGGGACGTCCGCTATGACGGGCGCTTTTTCACTTGCGTGAAAACGACGGGGATCTATTGCCGGCCCATCTGCCCCGCCCGCCCGCCGAAGCTCGTGAATTGCGCCTTCGTCCCTACTGCGGCGGCGGCGCAGGAGGCGGGTTTCCGGCCGTGTTTGCGGTGCCGGCCGGAGAGTTCGCCCGATCTCGATGCCTGGCGCGGCACTTCGGCGACGGTATCGCGGGCGCTCAAGATGATCGAGAGCGGCGCGCTCGATGAAGGCGATGTCGAGGCGCTCGCCGCCCGGCTGGAGATTGGCGAACGCCAGCTCCGCCGGCTTTTCCGTCAGCACATCGGCGCGGCGCCGGTCACGGTCGCGCAGACCCGGCGCGTCTTGCTGGCCAGGCAGCTTCTCCACCAGACCGATCTCTCCATGATCGAGGTGGCGCTGGCCAGCGGCTTCGGCAGCGTGCGGCGTTTCAATGAGACTTTCCAGGGCCTCTACCATCGGCCTCCGAGCGAACTGCGGCGGCGCGTCCCTGGCAACTCGCCGTCTCCCGAGATCTCGCTCCGGCTGCCGTATCGGCCGCCCTACGATTGGGAGGCCATGCTGCATTTCCTGGAAAAACGGGCGATCAGGGGGCTGGAGGTGGTGACGAAGGAGAGCTACAGCCGGGTCATCGAACTGCGCGAGGCCATCGGCTCGATCACCGTGACTCATGCGCCCGACCAAACCGCCCTGCGCGTGTCGGTCTGCTTTCCCCGCCTGGAGGCGTTGTCGGTGATCATCGCTCGGCTCCGCCGCATGTTCGATCTGAGCGCCGAACCGGGAGCCATCGCGGCGGCGCTGTCGTCCGATCCCATGATGGCGCCGCTCGTTTCCGACCGGCCCGGTTTGCGGGTGCCGGGCGCCTGGGATGGTTTCGAAGTCGCCGTGCGCGCCGTGCTCGGCCAGCAGATCACGGTGAAAGCGGCCACGCAACTGGCCACCCGCATCGTCGCCACCCTGGGCACGCCGGTGAGCTCGACCCTGCCGGGGCTCACCCACGCTTTCCCGCGGCCTCCGAAATTCTCCGCCGGCGCTTTGTCCAAAATCGGGATGCCGAAAGCCCGCGCGGCGGCCATCGAAGGACTGGCGGCGGCCTTGGTGGCGGACCCGCGCCTCTTCGATCCGCGGCGCGATCTTACCGAGGCCGTGGCGCGGCTGCGCCGGCTTCCGGGCATCGGCGAATGGACGGCGCAGTACATCGCCATGCGGGCGCTCGGCGAAAGCGATGCGTTCCTCGCCGGCGACGTGGCGATCCAAAGGAAATTTGCCCCGCACGGAACACGTCCCACCGCTGCCGAACTCCTGGCGCATGCGGAGCGCTGGCGCCCGTGGCGCGCGTATGCCGTCGCGCACCTGTCGATGGTCGACAGCGAAATCTCACCGATCACCTCACCACGAAAGGAACCTGACCATGCACTTGCAGCTTGAACGCTGGGCCGCGCCCATTTCCCCACTCCTCCTCGTCACCGATGACGAGGGCCATCTTCGCGCCTTGGAATTCGCCGATTACGAGACGCGCCTGCACCGGTTGCTGCACGCTCATTACGGGCCGTATATTCTCCGGGAAGGCCCTGCCCCCGCGGCGCTCAAGCAGGCGCTCGATGCCTATTTCCAGGGTGATCTGGAGGCCGTCAACGCGATACGGACGGCGACCGGCGGCACGCCTTTCCAGCGCGAAGTCTGGCAGGCGCTGCGCTCCATCCCCGCCGGCACCACGATCAGCTACGGCCAGCTCGCCGGCCGGCTCGGCCGGCCCGCCGCCAGCCGCGCCGTGGGAGCCGCAAATGGCTCGAATCCCATCCCGATCGTGGTGCCCTGCCATCGCGTCATCGGCGCCAATGGCACGTTGACCGGATTCGGCGGAGGTCTGCCGCGCAAGCAATGGCTGCTCGACCACGAAGCGCGCTACGTCTCGATCGCTGCCGGGGAAAGTTTTCTTTGACGTTCCTCCCCCGCGGTCGCTCCAGCGATGTCTGACGAGCAGACTTGAATCAACGGAAAATTGAGGGATAATACGCAGCTTGTCACGTCAGGTATAGTTTCCGCTTTGTTGACCCGCTCTATGCAAGATGCCCTCCGTCTTTTTGGATTAAAGACCTTTTCCGCGCTTTGTGTCGCGGCTGCCTTCGCGCCTGCCGCGATGGCGGAGGACGATGCGGAGGCAACTCCTCCCGCAGCGGAGGCGGCGGCCCCAGCGGCGGCGCCGGCTTTCCAGATGCCCGCAGTGGAAGGACGGGATCTGGTTCGCATTGCGCTGATCAATGAGGATGCTTCGCCGAAGGATCTCATGCTGGCGCAAGTGCGTGCCCTCGGCTTGTCGCCGACGGCAGTGTGGGTCCAGGCGATTGCCGCGGGCAATCAGCCGTTGATCCAGCTTTTTCTCAATGCGGGCCTCAATGTGAATGGCGTGGGCGAGCAAGGACGGACGCCGCTCCTCGCCGCGGCGCTCGCCCGCAATTGGGTGCTCGTGGGACAATTGCTCAAGGCCGGAGCGGACCCGCGCATCGCGGATGAAAAAGGCGTAACGCCGCTAATGGCGGCGGCCGGTGGCGGAGATGTATCGACGATGGAAAAACTGCTCACTGCCGGAGCCCCGATAGACGCGATGGATAGCAAAGGACGCCTCGCCTTGGGATATGCGCTGGCGCTCAAGCAGCCGGCGGCGGTCGCCACGTTGCTCGATCGTCAGCACACGCTGCCCGTGGCCGCGCGCGGCGGCGACGACCTCGCGGCGGCGGCTCTGGAGTCGGGCGATGCCAATTTATTCGAAGACATCCTGCGCCGCCTGCCGGCGGGATTGACCTGGACGCCCGCGGCCCGCGCGGAGTTTTCCAAGGCGCTGACCGCGCGCGATACCATTCTCGGTCCCCTGCTCATGGAGAAATTCGCCGGCGCTCCCGCGGCCTCGGCACACGGTCAGCCGCTGCTCGCCTACGCCATCGCCAGCCACAATGCCGAGCAGGTGCGGACGCTGCTCGATCTCGGGGCCGACCCGAACACCGTGCTGGATCAGCCTGGCGACACGGCCTTCCGCGAGTGGGTCGGCAACAATTTCATGCGCTACTACCTGGACACGACGCAGGGGCTCAATGTGCTGATGCTGGCCGCGGGCATGAAGCAGGCGGATACCGTGCAACTCCTGCTGGACTACGGGGCGAATCGCAATGCGTGCTCGCGCGGCAAGTCAAGTTTGATCGCGCTGTATTTCGCCGCGTGGGCGGACAGCCCGGAGACGATCCAGGTGCTGCTGGGCGACGCGCCGAGCAAGGACGAAGTGCGCATCGAGGTTTCGCTCAATGAGCAACGCGCGCGCTACTATCGCAGCGGGCAGCTCATCCTCTCCACGGAGATATCCACAGGCCGCGACGGCTTTGCCACCAAGCCGGGCGAATACGTCATCACCGACAAACATCTTGAGCACCATTCCACGCTCTACCACAACGCCAGTATGCCGTTTTTCATGCGCCTGAGCTGCCAGGCGTTTGGCTTGCACGAGGGCGTGGTCACCGGCCGGCCGGCCTCGCACGGGTGCATCCGGTTGCCGGGGGAAGTGGCACGGCGGCTCTTCAAGGAAGCGCCGGTGGGCACCTGGGTGAGCATCAAGCACTGAGCGGGTCGCCTCATTCCCATTCTTCCCATGCCTCCCATGACTCCTATGGGAAGAAGAGGAGAAATAGGAAGAATGGGAGCTTCCGCTCGCGCTATTTGCTGCGCCCGAACAAGCTCCAGCCTGTCCCCTTCTCCGTCTTGTTCTGCTGCACCTTGAGCTGGCCGAGCAGCGACTGGAGACCGAGATAGATCTTGTGCCACGCGCCTTCGACGGCGGGGATGGCATCGGGACCGTCGGCCAGGTAGCGCAGGCTGGGGGCCTGGGCGAAGAGATGGTGCACCTCTTCCTTTTTCGGGCCGCCCTTTTCCGTGGAGGCGATGATGGCCTCGAGACCCTGGGCGATCACGCTCTTGAGTTCCAGGAATTGCACTTCGTCTTCGCGGGCGAATTTCTTGTCCCGCGCAAGGTTCACGTAATGGTTAAACTGCTTCCAGCACTCGATGTAATTCTCGAGGTGCAGAATGAATTCTTCGATATTCTTGTAGTGCATGGCGGGCGGCGTGTGCGTGTGCGGAAGTTGAAGAGTGGCCGGTTGTAGAAAGATCAGCGCGCCCCCGCGCAATTCGCGCGCGGTGATGGCGAGGCCGCTGAAATCCAGGTGCAGATCGGTGAGCGCGAGTTGCGCTTCCTCCGCGGAACTGAAGATCTCCAGGACCTGCCGGCCGATCTCCAGGATCGTCTCCTCCGAATAGGACGAAGGCAGCGTGGACGCGACAAGCCCGCCGGTGCGATGGACCGTGAAGCAACCGCTCGGCAGCCGCTCCGGCCGCAAGACCTTTTGCTGGCGGGAGAACGGTTTCAGGAGGCCCATTTCGCTTCGATCTGTTTCATGGTTTCGCGAATATGCGGCAGGGTGGCGGAACGCGTAAAGCCTACGCCGAGATCCTGTTCGTCGCTGGTCAGAATGCCCACGTGCCGTTGCGGACCGAGCGCCTCGATTTGTTCCAGGTGCCCGGCTTCCAGCCGATCGCCCAGCACGCGCAACGCCCGGGTGGTCTGGTGAATCCATGCCGCCATGCGATCGGGATTCTCCGCGGCCCAATGCTCGAACTTCGTTTTGTCCGAGCCTTCCACCGCGATGACGAATTGCACGCCCTTGTAGCGCGAGAAGGAAGCCAGGGAATTCGGATCCTCCGTCGTCACATCCTCGGCCTTCGCTTCGTCGAGGCTCTGCGCCGTTTCCATCAGCAGGTTCTCGTAGGAGGAGAAAATCGTCCGCGGGCGCGGCGTATCGTTCGGCAGAATCTCGAAGCTTCCCGCCTTCCAGCGCAGCATCTCGAGGAAGGCATCCTTGCCCAGCAATTCACCGCTGGAGGCGTCGATGATTTCACCTTTCAGGATCCAAATGCGGCCCTCGCCGATGGCGCTGGCGATCTTCAGGATCGCCGAGCTTTGCGTGAGACATTCGAGTTGCACGATGTCCACCAGCGTCTTGCTCTGCACCCCGCGGAAGCCGCCCGTGTCTTCCTTCTCCAGCATCGACTCGATGCAATCGACGAAATTGATGATCTCTTTGCCGGTCTTCGGTTTCTCGAGATAGAGGTCGATGCCCATGGCGTAGGCGCGGGCGCGGAATTGCTCGTCCTCCGCCGCGGTCATGACGACCACGCGCAGCGTCGGGAATTTGCGGCGGACGATGGCCAGCACCTGGAAGCCATCCATCGTCGGCATGCGGAGGTCGACGAGGAGCAGGTTGAAGGGTTCGCTTTCCAGCAGCGCGATCGCCCGGGTGCCGGCGTCGGCAGTGTGGATTTCCGGCTGGCTGGGAAGACGGGCGAGGATTTCCTGGTAAATTTCCAGGATGTCGTGCTCGTCGTCGAGGATCAGGATTTTCTGCCGTGCAGGCATGGGCGGGAGGACTTGTGTTTAACAGGGTTTGCGGGGCACAGGGGGAAATGACCCGGATTTTCGCTTCGCTTCCTCAGCACGTCACGCGCCAAGTGAATACGACCAGAAAAGATTTCTTGAGACCTTGGCGACAATGGCATCAGGGCTGCTAGCCAAGAGCATTCGCCACCCCGACGGAAACATGCTTTCGATCTTCAAAAAAATGTTCGGCAAAACTGAGCCAAAAGCCGTCGTGGCCGTCCACGCGGCGGTCCCGGCCGCTCCCAGCACGCCGATGCCCACCATCGAAGTGGCCCACCTTTCCCTCGCAGCGATCGTGGGCCGTTTCCCCGATGACCTCAAACCGCTGCTCATGAGCGAGCCAGGCGCCGAGGCGACCGTCGCGCTCCCGATGCCGACGATTCTCAAGCAATTGCCGACCGGCTCCGTGAAGATGTCGCTCGCCAGCCTGCACCGCCAGGCGCACGGCCTGATCAAACCGCTGCCTCCGGGCGACAAGCGCAGCGTCGAGGTGCCCCTCGCCGAAGTCTTCCGCCATGTGCGGCCGGAATCATTTCGCCGCCGCCCCGACCAGCGTCTGATCGACGTGCCCGACAACGGCTTCAATCTTTTCGGCGATTCCACCAATCCCTACGCTGTCTCTCCTGACGACGCGATATCCGAGGTGAGCCTCTCCGAGGCGCCGAACGTGCTCGATCTCACGCCGGAGGTGTCCTCGGATGGGCCGCGGGTCTTGAAGATGGACGACGGCCTCCGTGCCTTTAGCAATGGCGCGGCCGCGGAAGCCGCCGCGTCGGAGGATGCCCGTGACACCATGCCCCGCGCGATCGCGCCGCCCTCGGATTTCAATATTCCGGCGCCCGCCCGTACGCCTCTCCCCTCGGCACCCCCTGCTCCATCTGTCGCATCTGTCCCTCCCGCATCACCTGCTCCGAGCGAGCCAGCCCCCCTCGCCTCCATTCCCAAGCCCGAAGGCGCCACCCTCTCGCTCCCCCTGGCCCCCCTGGCGGCCAACTGGCCGGAAAGCGTGCAAGCCGAAGTGGCCGCTCTCGACCCTGCCACCCACGTGGTCCTGCCCGCGGACGAAGTCTCGGCCGGCCTGTCGAAGGGCCGCGTGAGTTTTTCCTGGAAGCAGATCTACTCCTGGCTCGAGCCGGAATCCAACGCTCCCAGTGCCGTAGGCGGCGATACCGTGCTGCAATTGCCGCTCAAGTTCGTCGCTCCCGCCTTTCTCGCCGCGTCGAAAAAGCCCGGCGCCGAGCGGAAGAACGTCACGCTGGACGAGAGTATTCCCGCGCTGTTCAGCGACGGCCGCCCCCCCGCCGAGATTCCTCCTCCGGCTGCCACTGAAACCGCCCCCCCTGCCGCGGAAACCGTCGCCGAGCCGGTGCCGGTGCCGGAGACGCCGGCCGCCGCAGCCGAATCCGCGCCCGCTCCGGCACCTCCGAAGACCCCCGAGACCGTTGGGGAACTTTTTCACCAGCCCCACAAAGAGAATTGGACACCGGCGGAACTCGTCACCGGCATCGTCACCCTGCCCGGCGTCGCCGGAGCCATCGTCGCCCTCCAGGAAGGCTTGCCCGTCGCGGCGTCCCTGCCGGATGGCGTGAAGAGCGAGGTCGTGGCGGCCTTCCTTCCCCAGATCTTTGCGCGACTGAATCAATATGCGGGCGAGATGCGACTCGGCGACGTGGACGATCTCTTGTTCACGACCCACGGTGCGCATTGCCAGATCTACCGGCTCGGCTACATCTACTTTGCCGTGCTCGGCAAGGCAGGCGAGGCGCTGCCCTGGCATGAATTGCACCTCATCACCGAGGAACTCGCGCGTCAGACGCACAAATAACTCCAGAACATCATGGCCATCATCAATCAAGCCACCAAGGAGCTCCAGGTAAAGATCGTCTACTACGGTCCGGCCAAGAGCGGAAAGACGACCAACCTCGAGCAGGTGCACTCCAACGTGCAAGTGCCCAACCCCACCTCGAAAGGCAAAATGACTTCGCTCGCCACGAGCAGCGATCGCACGCTCTTCTTCGATTTCTTTCCTCTCGAGGCCGTGGCGATCAAGGGCTTCAAGACGAAGTTCGCGCTCTTCACCGTCCCAGGCCAGGTCATTTACAATGCCACCCGGCAGATCGTCTTGCGCGGCGTGGACGGCATCGTGTTCGTCGCCGACTCGCAGTACGACAAGATGGAGGAGAACATCGAGACCTTCAAACACCTCGAGGACAATTTGAAAACCCTCAATCTGAATCTCAACGACATCCCCTACGTGATGCAGTACAACAAGCGGGACATGCCGGAAGTCGCTCCCGTGGAATACCTCGATTTCGTTTTGAACAACCGTGAAGTGCAGGTGCCTTCCTTCGAAGCCTCGGCGGCGAAGTGCGAAGGCGTCTTCGAAACGCTCAACATGATCACGCGCATGCTGCTTCACAAATTCCTCAACGACGGCGTTCGGAAATAACACCCTCGTACTCATGAGCCAATTCCCACAGCTCAATCAGGAAGACCTCGATCACCTCAACATCGTGATGCGTGAACTCCTCGCCAAGAGCGAAGCGCACGTCGCGTTGCTGGTGGAAAAGGCCGGTTACCTGATTCATCAATGCGGCAACCCGGAATCGATCGATACCACGACCTTCGCGACCCTGGGCTCGAACGCTTACAACGCCGTGCAGTTCATGGCCCAGCTCGTGAACGAAAACAATTTCACGAGCATGTACCAGCAAGGAGAGAATTTCAGCACGCTCATGGTGAACGTGGATGAGAATTCACTCCTCGTGATCGTCTTTCCCACGCATCTCACCGTGGGCTCGATGAAGTACTACGCGAACCCCGCCGCGCGCTCCATCGCCGATCGCATCGTCCTCGCCACCGCCCGCTCCCCCGGCACAGGCATCGACTTCAGCGACCTCGACCCGACCGACGTGCAAGCCCTCTTCCAGAAGAAGGAACCCAAATGAACATCCCCGCCGTCCGACTGCTCCTGCAACCCGCCCTCCAGGCGGTCCTCGCCGCAGCAGTCGTCGGCGTCGCCGCCGCCCTCATGGGCCGCCGCGTGGAATTGAAGACGGCAAAGATCCCAGTGGAGCGCGAGCGGCGGAGGTAGGGATTCGCGACAATAGACGCCGGAGGCGTCATGGATATTAGCCGGTCGGCGTCAGCCACCGGAACCGCAACCGATGTGGCTCCGCCCCAGCGGGGCGTTGGAGGGCCCCGCGCCGTCGGTGCCGGCTGCAAGCCGCATCCAAGGAAGCGACGGCGCGCTTCCCTCCAGTTTCCGACGCGAAAATTCCCCGTATCGCGGAGCGATACCTGCCGGTAGCCGGGGTTCTTCAGACCCCGGAAGCAACCCAGAACACGCCCGTCGCGGAGCGACGTTTGCCATTAACGAGCACACCTTGATTCCCGCCCCAAGTACCCCACCGGCTAGGTTTACAGAAAACTCTACGCGCTGTGGGTCGGGTCGCAATGATTCCGTTCGGCATCGAATGGCACCGGTAAAGTTGTCATGACCCTGATTGCAATATCGGATTTTGCGACATTCCAAGATGGGATGCCCCGCTGCCGGGCATCATGGCCAAGGCCAAACCCAAGAAATCGATCTACTCAGCCGAGTACGACCGTTTCTTGGTACTCCTCCGCAAAGCACGCCAGGACTCAGACGCAGGGCGGCAATGAAGCTCAGACGCCCTCAGTCCTTCGTCTCGAAGTGCGAGTCCGGCGAGCGGCGGGTGGATGTGGTCGAACTCATAGAGTTGTGCGCCACATACAAAATTAAGCCTGCCCTGTTCTTAAAAAGGCTCTGCCGCTGAAAATGTCACCCAAAGATTTCCGGTAGACGCTTCTTCACATCATCGTGAATTGTCCAACTGGGTGCCTGTCTCAGTAGCTTTCCGACGGATTGCAACTCTTCGTTTTTTCCCGTTGTTTTGCAATGCAACGCCCAAGAAATGAGAGGCGGAGCAAGCTCAGCGAGAATTTTCTTTTGCACATCATCGTTAAGGGGAAATTCATGGCAGAAGAAAGCAGGAAGATACTCGGATGAATCCGGAAGCGTTCTGGCAAACCAATAGTAGTATGGGACGCCCATCTTGGCATATCGAAGAGAGGCAAACGAGAATTGCAAAACGAAATCCAACCGCCCTCGGAGCCATGTAATTCGATCAGAATTTTCCGCGTCAGAATACGACATTTTGAACATCGGACATCCAAGATCCACTTCGTAATGATATTTCTTGGGATACTTGTCCAATTGTTCTTTTTGAATGGGGATACCCACGTCTCTGACTTTTTCGTCGCCGATTCGGGGCACCAATGACAGGGAGCCACAGTCCTTTAACTGCATGTAGAGAACGTAATACGCGGGTAGCGTCGAATAGAGTGCGAGGCTCACCTCCTTTCGGTTTACGACTCCTAGTAGCAACGGCAAATCTAAATCAAACATGCCGGTGACATGCTCGGGATACTCCCCATCCCATTTGTCGCGTGGCTCGAGTTCGATGGTAGGATTGCTCTCGGTTTTGATAGAAACCAAAAACTGGTTTGCGAATAGCAACATCGCTCCATCTGGATATCCTACGCTACAGAGATAATCAAATCCGCTGTCCTCTTCACGAGCGACGGGAATTGCTTGCCCGAGTGCAGAAAGTAAGTGCCTGGCAATTTGCTCGCTGCGATTTCCTTGATAACGGTTTTGTAGGCGACCCCAAGACATATTGATGACTAACTAGCGGGGGCGGATTCGATTGGAATCAACTCTGCTTGAATCGCTTTTCCCTTGAGGTTCAATGCTTGTCGGTAAGCGCGATTCATAAGTTTTGGAGCTTCGTCATGATCCGTTGCGTGGATCATCCAATACATAGTTTTGCCGCCATCCTTCTTGTCGTAGATCGCGAATGCGTACGCGTGTTTGTAGCCGAGTTCGTCGATGAATCGCTTCCGGAAGTGCTCGCGCCGATCCTCCCGCTTCAAACGAAAGAAAGCATCCCAACCATCGTTACCCCACCAGCGCCGCATGTCCGCTGCTTTATTCTTCCGCTTGGCCTTTACGCTACGGTCGATCCAGCCTTGTGCCAGAAAGTAAAATATCTCGATCTTGTGCCCCGCCTTCTTATGATTGGCAAGTGCTATCACCGTAGCCCAGTCACACTCGAAAGTGCGTTGGTCGAGCAAGGCGAAGGTGGCTTCCTTGTCCTTGATCGGATAGTCTTTGAGCATCTGAAGGATGTTCTGATTGCAATCACCCGGATAAATATGGATGTCCCGCTTGCACTCGCCCTTTTTTCGCACCAGTTGAGCTTGTTTCAACGCCTTCAACCTCTTGACTTTTCGCGGACTCTTCTCGAACAAAAAGAAATGACGAATTCTCGTCGGTCTGTCCTCCAGCACCAACTTCGCCGCCCACAGATCATCGCGTCCTTCTCGCTGCGGTCCTGAAAATCCGTCGATATAGGTTCCATGCTTCGTTATGTACACGAAGAAATGGATGTAGCGTTCGATCAGCCGCGCCTTGTTTTCAGTCCAAATCGGATTGTCAGATCTGGCGAACTTCAGCGTAGGAGGACGAGCGCAACATGGAACGTCTATCAGAAAAGGTTCTTCCTCAGCCATTCATGCCACGACGGGCACTTGGTCCCATGTCACACCGTCTAAGAACCGTCCAGCCTCTTTTTTCCCCTTGGCTTCCATTAGGATGTCCTTTTCCTCCACGTCGTCCCAAAATTTCGAAACATTTCTATTGGCCTGTGCTGCACTCGCTGGCGCCCAATGGCCCCACTGTTTGAAATGGAATGGGATTCCAGCACGCCGACATTGATCCCTTAGGCCACGTGCCCAACCCGGCAACATCGGCCGAGAATGCGCGCCGCTTTCGCCACCTGCTATAACCCAATCAATAGTAAACTCTCCCTCACGTTCGGCACCGATCCACCTCGAAAGATCAACCGCTCCGAGCAGCGGCTCACATGAAAGAAAACGCCGCGCAGCAGCATGCTTAAGAAGGCGAGGCAATCGCTTTTCTGCCCATGTTTGATCCTCCACGGTGGTGCCCAGCCATACGTTCTGCGGCCAGTCAGTTGTCCATGGAGCTAGAGAGCCAATGCTGCCGGGCCTTTTCGTAAGCAACAACCAATCCAACCAAGGTGTAATCTTGATCAGTTCCCAAAGCTTCGCACGTTCCTTGTCGAGTTCTTTTCTTGGCTCGAATACGTCCGCCATGGAGGCACAAAACACCCTCCGTCGGCGCTTTTCAGCCCTTGCGTCTTCATTCCAACGTATCGGTTCGCGCCAATGTGATTCGCCAAAAACTCGGCGCGACGATCCAGGTCCCCACACATTTTGACCGACGCGTTTCGCCCACGCCTCGGCGTAACAATGCGTGCAGGCGTCAGACACTTTCACGCAGCCCCACCACGGATTGAACGTGTGATCAGTCCATTCGATGGAGGAGTTTTTGCCCATAGGCGTGAGACGTATAGAGAAATTCTTCGGCGTGGCGACCCCGATTTGCAGGCTCTCCGCCCTCAACCTATACCTCGGCAGGCCCGCTCGCGCAACGAGAGACTGTTCACATGAACAGTGTCGTATGCGCATATCAGACAAACCACGGACAAAATTGCGGTCAGGAATGACCAAAACCGTGCAGCTTTGACCAGTTACGCCCCGAGTAGTATGTCGGCTAAAGCGCGTGCAGCCTATTGAATACCAACGCTTTATGCACATACCGCACACCGGCATTCCAAAGATTTTGTAATCAGCAGGTCGTCGATTCGATCCGGATTCCCGGCTCCTTCACCGACAGGGACTTATGAATGCGGCCAGTTTGAGTCTCGGTGCCCTCGCCGGACGAAAGGGGCACTCAAGGGCATCAAGGGTGTTAGCCGTAGATCGAGCGAGTTCTGCGAGCGGACAACCCAGGGGGGGTCGCTAAAAACGGCGCCGCTCCGATCGTCCCCTATCCTCCCTCGATCCGCAGACGAGATGCGGCTGACGCCGGGACGGTTGGATTGCCCGCTGGGGAGGATAGTCCCCCCGGGTGGTCGCTCGTAATACTCGCTCGACCCGGGGCTACTCTGCTGTTGTCCCTTCGGGACATCCCATTTCGGCGTTTAGCGCGCCCTTCCGCGTTCACCATTGGCGATCGTAACGCGGAGGATTTTGTACTTGCCTTTTTCGGACTAATCTATACAATGGCCCGCGAATCTGAGGAAGGCCTGTGGGGATTGTGAGGAAAGGGGAGGAGGTTCTTTGACAAATTGTAGGCGGGCATGCGCCGGTGCCAACTTGCGGTTGGCGCATGAAGTTCATATCCGACTGATAAATCGGAGAAGGGTGGGCTTCTCGGGGTTCACCACGCTCAGTCCAAACCAATCGAAGCGAATCGAACCTAATCGTGGTGAGATTTTCCGCAGATAGGGAAATCCGGACGACTTCCGAGTGAAAGCCCGGAATCCGACTCATCGTTGCCCGGCGGTTACGGAGGCGGGTTAAGGTCGATTAAGCCGGATTAAGGTGAATCAAGCCTTTGGAAATTCTTGCCGGAACAGCCGGAGAGGGAGGCAGCGGAGAGATGCACTTGTTCATCGGCCCCGCAGAGGGAATCCGAGCGGAGCGAGGAGCCACGCGCAGCGTGCCCGCAGAGTGGCGACGGAGGTCGCCAGCAATCAAACCCAATCAAGGTAGATCAAAGCGGAGAAAATTTTCCCGAGATGCGGGTTGGGAAAAAAGCGGCTGGGAGACGTCGTTCCAAGGCAATCAAAGCTGACGAAGGCCAGTCAAGGCGGCTCAAACCGCGAAATTCTTCCGGCTTAATTGGAAGGGTCTGCACCGGCGAATGGCAAACGTCGCCACGCGACGGATGCGGCTTTGTTTTGGCACCGGGGCTTGAAAGCCCCGGCTGCCGGCAGAGCATCGCTCCGCGATGCGTTCTTTGGGACGCTCTTTCTGGGATGAAGGTCGATTACGCCTGCCATGCTATGTGGCGACGCGGCCGTCATAGGGCCAGTCAAGGCCACAAAAGGCGGCACAGGGCGGCACAAAGCGGGAATTTTCCGCCTCGGCGCCGTCGGCGGTCGTAGACCGCCGCTACAGCAGAGGACTGCTCGCCGGCCTTACGACCACAGCCGTTTCCACCACTTCACCACGGGATCGACTTCGATGTCGCGCGCTTTTTCCACGGCCTGCTCGACGGCATCGCGGACCACGTCGCTCGTTTGGGAATAGACTTTGCGTCCGCGCCTGGCACCACTGGAGAGGGCGTCGCGGATGTCGTCGACCACATCCCTGCCACGGCTCGCGGCGCGGCGCAGGTTCGACAAAGCGGGTCAGCACGCCGATGGCAAAGCCGACACCCAGCGCCGTCAGGATCGCGGGCACCGGATTGGCGCGGATGCAATTGTCCGTTTCGCGCAGGAGATCCTGCGCACGTTCTTTGGCGTCTAGCGTGTTCATAAGGGAAATTTTGGAGCCCGCAGGCTCAGGGCTTTTGTTTCTTTTGGTATTCCTCGTAAGTTTCACCGCGCCCAGCACGAGCAGCAGCGGGCGGGCCCAGGGCGAAAGACAGGCGGACCAACGCGGAGAGCAGACGGCCGACCGCAGCACGGTGAGCAACACGCCGGTGAAGAGCGCAATGCCCACCGCCTTGGCCGGATCTTCGCGCACCAGTTTCTCGGTGCGCGAACTCAGATCGTCGACGGTTTTTCTCCAGTCACAGCAGCCGGCGGAACGCGGCGTTTCATTTGATTCGTCCATAAAGATGAGGTAGATGAGTGCGGCACAATTGCAACCGATTGTGCGACGGGTGGCAAACTCTGGCCACACTCACCCTCAATTCGGCCCCCGCCGCGCCGGGCGGACGCCTCGCCGACGGCTTTAAAAATAAACCGGTTGGCAAGTCGGCGGCTTTTGCTATCTTGCGCGGCTCCAATGGTGGCCATAGCTCAATGGTAGAGCTCCAGATTGTGGTTCTGGCTGTTGCGGGTTCGAGTCCCGTTGGCCACCCCATTGGATCATTCGGCGGCCTTCGCCGCCGGCTTGGGCGCATCCTTCGCCTGTGCGGGGCGTTCGTCGGGGAAGACGACTTTCGCGTGGAACTCCCGCCCGTCGGCGAAAGAATCCGCCAGCCATTTCTCCACGAAGGTTTGCAGTTGCCGGCGCGCAATCTCGCGCACCAGCGTGACGTGCTCCAGGGCGCGGTCGTGCAAGGCGGCGCTGAGGCTGCCTTGCAGTCGATCGCGCACCGCCTTGTCGTCCTGCCAGACGTGCCCCTCGAGCGTGTAGAAAGTCAGCTTCGAGATGTCGGCCGCCGGCGTGTTCGGCTGGATGGGCGGCGGGTAGGCCGTGACGACGCCGTCGGTCTGCGCAAATTCCCACGGCGCATTGAAGTCCAGGTAGTAACCGTATTCCACGGGCACATCCGCCTGCACGACGATGCTGGGCAGGGGCACGATGCCCCATACCAGGCTGTCGCTCTCCTTGCGCCGGAAAGTCTCGTGCTCTTGCAACGTCGCGACCTGCAAACGATTCGTGCCGGTCAACGTGATCGACGAGCTGAGAAACTCCTGGCGGACCGTCTGTTGCTGGAACGCCTGGGCGACGGTCGCTGCCTGGTGTCCGATTTCTTTCACCAGGTCCGTCCCTCCATGGATGGCGGCTCCCGGCATGGAAATCAGACGCCACGCCAATACGGCCACGACGATGGCCAGCCCGAGCCACAGCACCACGCGACTCCACGGGCTGCGGGAGGGGGCGGGAGGGGATGCGGGACGATCGGACATGGCAACGGCGCGAACGCTGACTGCTATCCCACACCCACGCTCCGTGGTCAATATACGCCACTTGGCGTTTGCCCCCGGCGCTGCCTGCGTGCATAGAATGCCTCGACGGCCCCCACATGAACCCGCTCGAACAGCGCATCAAATACAAATTTCGCAATTCCCTCCTCTTGGCGGAGGCGCTGACCCACCCCAGTCTCGGGCACGAAACGCAGCGCCATCACTTCGACAATCAGCGGTTGGAATTTCTCGGCGATGCCGTGCTGCAGTTGATCTTCACGGAATATCTCTTTGATCAGTTCCCCAGCTTGAGCGAAGGGCAACTGACCAAGATCCGCGCCCGCATCGTCTCGCGCGAAGGTCTCCGCGTGCTCGCCGAGCGCATCGGCGTGGGTAAATACCTGATGATGGGCCGCGGTGAGGAATCCAGCGGCGGCCGCGAGCGCGCCTCCACGCTCTCCGACGCTTTCGAGGCGCTGATCGGCGCCATGTATATCGACAGCGATTTCGTGACGGTGCGGCGGATCGTGCTCACCGAGTCCCGGGAACTGCTGGAAGACCTGGAGGTCGACCCGCCCGACAACAATCCGAAAGGGCGGCTCCAGGAGCTGCTCCAGTCCATTTCCCCGATCAGCCCCACCTACCCCATCGTCGATCAATCCGGCCCCGAGCATCAAAAGCTCTTCGTCGCCAAAATCGTCTGGGACGGGCGCGAGCTCGGCTCCGGCGAGGGGCGCAGCAAGAAGGAAGCGGAAACCGCCGCCGCCCGCGACGCGCTGGCCAAGGAGCGCTGGGTCGTCCGCGATGGGCAGCACGACGGCGCCCAATCGAAATCCGAATAACTACCCAACAACGGTGAATGACCGACCAATAAACCGGGGGTTGCCGGTTCTATTGGTCCCGGTTCGCCGGATAGGAAAAAGTTATTCGCCCCATTGCATCGCCGTGGAACTCCGCCGCAGTATGGGTGGAACGGGTTCGGGAACGGTTATTCACAGGATTAAGATGAAGAGAATGGCTGCCTAAAATATTTTCTTTCATCAGTACATGGTGAACAACTTCGTTTTGAACTCCCTCCGCGCGGACAATCCTTCGCTCAATAGGGGCCGGTGGCATTCTCAAAGAGCGGCAGCTCGTCTTTGAAGATCGGCCGAAGCTTGGCGGCCTCGTGCAGCAGATCGAGGCCTTCTTTCTTTTTTCCCGCGTAGAAGGCGAATACGCCAAGGTGCCATTTGCGGAACCCGGCGATCTCCGGCGGCATATCGGGCTGGATGAAGGACAGGCCCATCTCGTAGGCGGAGTCCAGCGAGAGATCCGCCCACGGCAAGGGGATGCGCACCGCCTTGAGCGTCAATTGCTCGTCATTCGCCTGTGCGACGCCCCCCAGCACCTTTTCTCCCGATTTGCGGGCAATCGGCTGGGCGTATCCTTTCTTGGCCAGGTCTTCGACCAATTGCGATTTGTAGTTCGCCAGCCACTGCGTCTTCTTCGCCAGCAGATCCTGCTCGTCGCGGGCTTTTTCCGTCTTGAGCGCGGGATCCATGATCGCCGAACGCGCCTCGGTGAATTGGAATTTCCCGAGCAGATCGTTGCGCTTGGCCTTGGCGGCATCGAAGGCCTTGGCATCGGCGGCCTGATCCTCGGCGGAGGCCTTCGACATCTCCGCCAGCATCGCCGCCGCCTTCGGCCCGATGTCCGCGATTTGCGTATCGAGCGACTCGCTCATCTTGGTCGTGAGCTTCATCTTCGCCCGCGCCGCCTTGGCCGCGTCCACGGCTGCCTGCTGCTCCTCCGGCGTCTTGGCCGCTTGCAGCGCCTTGTTCGCCGGATCGAATTCCTTGTAATCGTTGACGAAATTGTCGCCCATCTCCTTCAGCTTGCGGAGATCCTCCGGTCCGTCGGCCCAGTCCACCATCTTCTCCGGCGCCACATCCGCAAACTGCCGGAACAGCGCCGTCGCATCGTCGTATTTTTCAAGATTCCAATCCTTCATCGCGAAGGCCAGCAGGGCGATGCCCTCGTAAGACCATTTGTCGTAATCCTTGCCTTCCGTCGGCGGGATGGGGTCCTTCGAGTGCAGCAGTTGCGCCACCTTCATGAAGTAGCTGGCGACCTGTGAATCGGAGCCGGCCGTCGTGAAAGGCCCGCGGCTCTCGATTTTGCCGAATACCGCCTGCGCCTCGTCCTGCTTGCCGGCGAGCATCAGCGCCAGCCCCTGGTGAAAATCGATCCAGTTCAAGAGCGGCTGCCGGATCTTCGGCTCGGTCGAGATGGCCCCCAGTGCGTCCGCCGCCTCGGCGAAGTGGCCGTTGATCATCTGCGTCCGTGCTTCGACAAAACGGGTATCTGGCGAGCCGAGCGACGGCTTTTTGGCTTCCGCCTTCGGCGCCTTTCGCTTCGGCTTGTCATCGCAAGACGTCAGCAGGCCCAGCAACAACGAAAGGACAAGGAGGAGAGAACAGAGTTTCCGGATCATTTTGAAAAATCACAATGGGAAGGCCGGGTGGAATTATCGGCTGAGCAGGGGAACGACGTCAATACGAGCCCAACAGGCCGGACGCTTGGGGAGAGTGAAGCCAGCAAGATGCCTGACCTCCCCACCGATAAGACGTCGGTGCCACGGCCAGCCGCCAATGCGCGGTCGTCCATGGAGCCTCGGCGCGTGCGATCTTCCCGCGAGAATGTGCTTGCAAGGGTGGAGTATCCCCGGCAACTTCCCGAGCTCTTTTCCAAAAGACCCTATCGTCCAGAGGCCTAGGACACTCCCCTTTCACGGGAGTAACACGGGTTCGAATCCCGTTAGGGTCGCCACTCTAAATCGAGTGGCGACAGATACTTACGAACAATCGTTTAATCATCACTTGAATGTTCGGGCAGTTTTCGGACATTCTTCGCGCAATACCGCGCATGAAAACGAAATCCGAAAAGTTTCCGCTCACTGCCCGACGCGGCTCTTCCATCGTGAAGATTTACCAAGAGGAGAAGCCCTCTGGAAAATACTACCGTGTCAGCTTCTACATGGGGGGGGAAACGGTGCGGTTTGAACTTCGCCGACTTGGACAAAGCGAAGGCGGAGGCGGAAGCCAAGGCCGCACAACTTTCGCGCGGGGACCTGGACGCCTTGCAGATCACCGGCAGGGATCGTCTGGTGTATGGCCGGGCGTTGGAAGCCATTCGTCCGCTCGACATGGCGCTGGACGCGGCGGCACTCGAATTTGCCGAAGCGAAAAAGACTCTCGACGGCTTTTCACTCGCGGAGGCCGCACGCTTCTACATGCGCCACCATGGGCGCGGCATTCGTCCGAAACCTGTTGCAGATGCGGTTACCGAGATGATCGCGGCAAAGACGGAGAAGGGCGGATGAGCGCTGACAATACCTTGCCGACCTCCGCTACCGTCTCGGCACGTTCGCAGGAAGCATTTCATTGCAACGTGAATGCCGTCGTGTCGGATGACCTCCGCATCTTCCTCGACGGGCTGGCGCTGGCTCCGCGCGGATTCAACAACACGCTCGGCAGCCTCCGCACATTCTTCGCCTTCGCCCAAGATCGCGGCTGGCTGTCGAAAGAAGCGGACCTGCTCGCGGGTATCGAGAAGCGCCGAGAAATGTCTGTGCCGGTTGAAATTTTTTACCCCAGCAGAAATGGGCGAATTGCTCGCGCAGTGCTCCGCTGAATTGGCGCCCCTGCCTTTGCGCTCGCTGCCGTTTGCCGGTTTGGCTGTCAGAGAGGAAATCCTCCGCCTCGATTGGTCCGACGTAGAACGTCGCCCCGGATTCATCGAAAATCGCGGCGGACAAGGCCAAGACCGCCGCGCGGCCGTCTCGTGCCTATAGCGGCCAACCTCGCGCAATGGTTGGCCGTTTTCTGACCGCAAGGACGGGAAGGTGTGGGCGTCAGCAAGCAGCCGTGGTTTTTTTGAATCACGAGCGGGACACCGTGACAGCCATCAATTTCGCTCGCAAGAGGCGGAAGCCGAATGCCGAAACGCCTTGCGGCACAGTTTCATTTCCTACCGCCTTGCGGAAATTCAAGACGTGAACCGGGTAGCGTTGGAGGCGGGGAACTCGCCGAAGATGATTTTCCAACACTACCGCGAGCTTTGCACCCCGACGGAAGCGCGGACATGGTTTGCGCTCGCCCCGGACGAGGCTGCGAACATTGTCGCAATGAGGATCGCGTAGTGAAAACTCAAAACCTCCAAAGCAGGACGAACTTGCACGGCTCGCCGCCATCGTATTTGAGGCGTGCCGCGGAAGAGAGCTACCACGGAATTCCCCCAATCAAGAAAGGCTTACCGAACTACCTTTCTCGGAAGAAGAAGCGGTAAGAGTTGCCACGCGGCTCTGGCTTTATTCAGGGGAATATTGCGACAAGCTCCAACACCTCGACAATGCCACCGACAAATCCAAATCGTGGGTAATTGCGGGTGATCTCCGAAAAGCTAATCAGGTTCAAAGATGGGCCGAAATGTCGGACCGCAGCAAGACCGTCGTCAAACTAGAGGGCGCACTGGCGTGGATTAAGGAAAACGCTCCAGCAAAGAAGGATCAAACGCTCAGTCTTCAAGGTTTGAAAGCAGCATTCGATGAATTCGATACCCAACGGGGAAAAAAGACGCAACGGCTGATAATACAGACTGACTATTTGCAAGACTTTCTCGCATTCCGAACGAAGCAACGCAGTGAGCAAAAGAATCGTCAACGGAATTTGAAAAAGAATAATCGCTGATTTAGGCGGACTTAGGTTTCGGCGAAGCGGACAAACAACTTTCTCATCCCCGGCAAAGCGCCGGTTGCCAGACCAACAGCGGACTGTGGGGTTATCTGGGCCGACGCCGACAATACGCGCGAAATCGCGTGTCAATATGGCGGCGCTATGACAGCAACCAATCACAACACGCCGAGTTTCCCTCTCACTGCGAGCACAGACGAAATCCTCGCGAAATCTGAAACTGCTCAGCGGCTCAAAATCTCGACACGCACTCTCGATCAATGGATGCGCACGGGGCGCGTGCCCTTCCTTAAAATTGGAAAAACGTCCGCTTCCGATGGCCCGACGTGCTGGCCCATCTTCAACATAACTGCCGCGTGAACTGAGCCATGGATTCGCCTCGCGCCCAAAACAGGCCCGTCCCGCCAAGTCCGCTATCCCAGCCTTCCCCGTCAAAGAAAACGCGCGCTAGCGCTGAGGCTTGGGGCAAGAAAGGCCATTCCTGCCGCCCCTTGATAGAGCGTTTCCGGCATGATGGCTTCGACTATCGCCAAATCGCTCGCGAACGAGATGGTGCGATTTACGCGCAGGAAAGACGCGGCGCGACGATCGCATATGAGGTCATCCGTATCCGCAGGCGGGCAGGATTTGAGATTCATGGGCGCACGGTGGAACCTGCCGAGGTGTATCCCCAGTCTGAGAGTTGGGGAGCCGACGCGTGGACAATCCATACGCGAGACGCGGCAATCGAGAAACTGAAGAAAATCATCGGCTAATCTAGCAAGGCAAAAGCCGTTTTCCGCGCTGCCAAGTTTGGAAAACGGCGCTTGATGATACGAATCGATGGAATCTTTACGCGATGATGCGCATGGTCGCAACGTTTCAGAATTTCCTAATGGCGACTATCCAAGGATCGATCACCTCCGCAATTTGCTGGGCGATGACGTGCTCTTGCTATCATGGCCGCTTGGCAAGAAAGGAACTAAGAAACCGTGGGGGCACCTCGCGCTGGCAAAAATGGCAGAGCCCGCTTATCTGCGGGAATTGGAGAAAGGGAACATCGGGGTGGCGCTGGGCAAGTTTCAAATGGCCTGTGTTCTATCGACTGGGATGATGATGAATGGCTGCAACAGTTTCTGGAAGCCAATCCGGCGCTGCGGAGTAGCCTTCGCACTCGCGGTTCCAGGGGGGGCAATGTTTGGGTGCGAGTCCTAGGGGCCTATCCCCCTCCCTTCAAGATCAAGACCGAAGCAGGCAAAAACGTGGGCGAATGGCGGTCAAACGGAAATCAGACAATCATCAGCGGGAGGCATCCAAGCGGCTGTGATTACACTTTCGTTTCGGAGACTAAGCCCGTGGAAATCCAGTTCAAGAATATCGATTGGCCGGAAGGAATTCGGTGGCGAAGCAGAGATGAAGAACCACCGGCCATTGCACACAGTGCACATAGTCCCCCAGTGCCCTCAGGCGCCCAGGCCCCACAAGTGCTCTCAAGTGCCCCCAATGTCGATGTGCCTGCCTCTGCTGTGTCCACTGTGGGCACTGTGTGCAACGCGCTGCTATTCGACATCGCGCCGTTTGTTCCTGACCGGAGAGGACAGTCCGACCGGTTGCTATGGGCAATGGCTGGCCGATTGAAGACTGTCGAAAAAAAACTGCAACGCCATGCAACATCGGAGGAGAAGGCCGCACTCATTAAGGCTTGGTGGCCGTTGGCTGAGCCTTACGTTGACCCAGCGTTTGACCGAGTCGCGTATCACGCCAAGTGGCTGGCGGACTACAAAAATCGAAAGTGGGCTGACGATGAAAACGCAATCACCGCCGCATGGACAGCCGCGCAGGCTGAATCGGCACCGGTAGAAGCTACAGTGGATTACGACGGCAACCCGATGCCGGAGAAGATGCAGCTCTTGGTCGCGCTCTGTTACCAGCTTCAGCTTCACTGCGGTGAAGCCGCCTTTTATCTTGGCTCGCGCGATGCCGGAAAACTGCTCAGCATGCCTCATCGAACGGTCGCTTTTTGGCTCGACATCCTCGCCGCTGACGATGGACCTTACCGAATTCTAAAAAAAATGCGCATCGGCAGCTTTGCCGAGCGGCTTACAAACGAATACCTTTACCTTCCGTTGGTATCGCTCCCAGCGGAAGAAACGAGCAACGGCGCTGCGTAGCTTGGCCCTCTAAATCATGGTCGTCGTTCCAAGGATACTCTATTTTTTCCGCGTGTTCAGGTTATAGGTGAAACCGTGGCTCGCGTGCCCGCGCAACATTTTTGGAAGGTAGGCTTCCACCTTGACAGTCGTCCTCTCAGATACCGACACCAATTTTTATACCGATGCCCAGCCAAGCCGATCTTGCCCGCCACTTTGGAATATCCAGAGAACGAGCGGGCCAACTTGTCAGAGAGGGGATGCCGACGAACAGCATCCGTGCGGCAGAACGCTGGAGGGAGGCGAGAGGAAAGAAACGAGCGGCAACGAATGGAACTGCAAATTCGCAGGCCAAGAAGAAGGGGCGACCACGGAACAAGAAGATGGTTCCACGCACGGGCGACACTCTCTACGACGCTCTCCAAGCAGCCATCCTCGTGCAGGAGGAGGCATTCGAGATGTTACAGGACGCCATGCGCGATGGGGAGGACGCGACGGTCAGCATCCGGCTCTCGGTCCATAACAAGGCAATCGAAGCGCGCTACAAGGCCGAGGAAATGTATCGAGCCGAGTTGGAACGAAGGGGCATGCTTGTATCATGGACAGCGGCGGCGGAATTATTCCGTCGCGGGTTCGAGGTGATGATGAACCGCATGCGGCGTCTGCCTCAATCAATGGCCCAACGGTGTAATCCACAAAATCCGCTCGTATCTTACACGGTCCTCGAAGCCGAAATGGAGAGCATTATTGCCACCGCACAGCGCGAATATGGAGATACGGATAGTCTTGTGCCGCGCCGGGGAGGAGGATGAAGCTGAACCACCAAAATCTTCATTTCGAGGACACACTATTCTCACCATGATTTCCTCGTCACCTTTAGCGCCGCCCAAGGACGTGCAGATTGTCATAACTAATCATCTTGGTGGTTTTTTTGGAGCCGCTCGGGGAGCCCAGCCGCGTATCGACCGGGCTCCCAAGCGTCTCGAATGCAACTATCGTTTCGCGCGCGGTTGCGATTTGCTTCGCTTGGTGGTCCGATTCTCTAGCAGAACCTCCACAACGAGAGAGAGCGTGCGTAGCGCAATCTCGATCACAATGTCTTTGGGTTTCATCTGTTCATTTCCTTTCGATTTTGCCGACGCCCAGCCGAGGCACAGAATTACGTCTCGCGTGGCGTTGGTCATTTCGGGGCGTTTTCACGTCCCCAAAACGGCGAAAGCCCTCCGCACGGCTGAGCGCGCGGGGGGCGTGGATTTGGTGAAAATGGCTCTATTAGATGCGGTGCAAATTTGCAGCCGAAAGCTGCGTATCGAGGCGGGCGAATCGACATCCGGCCCGAATCCAAAGACTTCGGGCTTGAGTTCGCGTCCTGATGATATTGGAATACCGACTGTGCGCTCGCTTTACCGTGAAGGCAGCCCGACTACCCGCCAGTGTATCTCCTTTCGATAGGCAACTTTCCGCGATATGCGTCGTTACATCGCATTTCTTGATATTCTCGGGTTCAAGCAGTTCGTTACCACAACGCCACTGGAGCAGGCAGTGGCCCGGATGGGCCATGTCTTCAGCTTCCTACCATACGCCGAATGCCTTTTTAAGATTAGCGAAATCGACGGCGTCGCCCACCCCGATCCAACTCACCGCTCGGTGTTTCGCTTTAGCTTTTCCGATTCATTCGTATTTGCTACCAAGGATGATTCCCGTGACAGTCTCAATTCGATTATCGTTTCGACTGCCATTCTCAGCCGCAGTCTTTTCGCTTCGATGTTCCCTGTCCGCGGTGCGATTGTTTTAGGCGACGCCGACTTTATCCCGAACTCCGACCACATGATCGGCAGCGGTATCGTTGCCGCGGTTGAATTCGAGCAGCAGCAGGATTGGCTGGGCGTCACACTTTCGCCTAAGATTGGAGATCATACCTCCATCACCGACCGCCTGCATCCCCGCGTGCAGCCTCTGATCGCTCGCTACACCGTGCCACTTAAGGAGGGCACACTTCCGGACGCCACTGTCATTAATTGGCGTTTCAATCTCTTTTCCCACATCGGCATTAAACCCCTCTTTCCACCACCTAATGATGAGTCATCGCGACGCAAGCAGGCACATACGCTTGCTTTCGCTCGCCACCTCCGGGACACCAATCAAGTTCAGACAGAGCACGATCAATTCTGGCTAGCGCCAGTGATCATTCCTCGACAGCCCGTTGGCGACCCACGGAGACGATTGAATTACTACACGGTGATGAGTTCTGAAATCGAACCAGTAGGCGCTTCTGCGCATGGCATACTCTGACAAACATAAGAAGTGGGCAACGATAGCCCAAAAGGCAGCGGCGGATGAGGCACAGGGTGCTGCGCGAATCGAACTGGCAAAATTCACCGCCTCAACCTTCACGCAAGTCGGGGAAGAATTACATGCGGTGGGCCACATCTTTGGAGAGGATCGACTCAGCGGTGCATCACCATTTGGGCACGGCAATGACGAAATTGTCGCAGTTTCATTGCTACTCCGTCTTGGCGGACAGTTGACCTCGGCCAGTGTCGATTTGTTTAGCGATGGAAGACATTACGCGGCGGCTGCTTTGCTCCGCCAAATGGTCGAGATCGAGTATCTCGCGTGGGCTTTTGAGAGTCGGGATAAGGACGCGGAACGCTGGCTTAGAAGCGACGCAGATGAGCGGCGCAACTTTTTCACACCGGCCAAGTTGCGGCAAGCAGCGAACGGCAAGTTCCGAGGAAAGGATTACGGATACCACTGTGAACTCGGAGGGCACCCTGTCCCCGGTTCCTTCATTTTACTCCGCCGCGATCCTGTGACGTGTCAGCTTTTGCTGTCCGATTTGCTGGGTCACACGGGGCGGATTTGGGACCATCTACTTGACTGGTCAGCGGGCAACCAATGGGCGATCCCGATCCACCGCCGAAAAGAAGAAATGTATAAGAGATACGGAGATTGGAAAAAGGCTGATGAGCTTACGCTTTTACCACCTCCACCATAGGTCATCACTCACTGCCGAACGATTGCGTTCAGATGTTCAATCTCGGCGGGTCAACTTCTTCGTCGTCGTAGCACCGAAAACGTCTTCGAGTGAAAGATTCAGACGTTTCAGCATCGTGGTCAATTTGCCCAACGTCATGCTCTGCTCACCCATCTCCACGCGATGCAGCGTCGATGATGGCACGCCGGTTTTCCGCCCGAATTCAGCGAATGACATCTCGCCACGCGCTTTCTTCAAAAACGCGCTGAGCGCCCGGTCGAGCAGTGACGGTGGAAGTGGCACCGCCCCAGCCTGAAAAGCAGAGCATCCCGGATACGGGATGATTTTCGCTTGTTGTCGTTCCGAAAATGCGATACGGCATTCTCTCGCCCTTCACTGTGGTGCCGCTCAGACGATGTAGACGATGCAAAACGAAGCGCTCCAGCCAACCCGCAAAACTCGGTGGGATGAACGCCTCGCCGTGGAGACCATCTGCATTGTGTCCAAGGGGTTTTGGAAGGTGGTGAAGTGGGGCGCTCCAAAAGCAGCGCGGGTAGGTCTAGGCGTGGCAAAACGCGGGGTCAACGCCGCCGCTTCTACGAAGGCCGGAAAGGTTGTAGTCGCTACCGGCCAACTTGCAGCCGAGTGGCTGGCAGAGCCCGAAAAGGTAAATCCTCTCCCGGAAAGCCGCTCTACCGGCTCGCCTATTTTCGCCCTTCTGGCCGTTGCCGCTGTCGTAATTGGTCTCGTCGCCTTTTACAACTTCCACCCAACGGAAACCGACACCACTACACCACCTAAAATCGAGCAGACGCACGCAAACAGCAGCGCGCAATTTGCGACGGTAGGCGATGCGCAGAAGGCAGCAGTGCGGCAATTCCCAGCCCTCATTGTAGCGGGCTCCAAGCTCAACGCTGATTTCGTGGCACGCTACAACTTCTACAAGCAGTATCAGCCGACCTATTTCAACGACACCCGATGGCCAGTGAACCTGGCCGCAGAAGTCAGCGAGCACCCCCTCCGATAACGAGCCGGGTGGGTGGTTGAACTGTTCCGCATACAAACGCGCTTCTACGGCTGGGACGTGGGAACCAATCCTTTCGATATTTTCTATGAAATCATCCACATGCGCGACCTTGCTAGTGCTGTTCGGAGGCATTTCCTTTGTGTTACAAGGATGCGTACCTCAGCCCAAATCGGAAACCGAGGCTGAGCCATCCACTCCCCAGCAGAAACAGGCCATAGCGACTCCGAATCCGGCCAAAGAAGCCGTTGCTGAGGCTGTCCGGCGCTATCCTGCGCTCAGTCAAAAGGACTCGGCATTGAATCGGAAGTTCGTCGCTCTTTTCGAGGCAGCGAAGGCGGCGGAGCCAGACGCCTTAACAAAATCTGATTGGCCCTTGGTAATGGCCGCGCGCGCAGATGCAGAATTGCGGCAGGGCACCGCGCCTTCCAATACCAACAAAGTCCCAATAATGCAGGGCCGTGCCTCACAAACCAGTCTCTCCCCTGCCGACATCAGGAAGGTAGAACAGGCCGCAACGGAGATTTACGGTCGCGTTGCCCAATCGAATCCGAACGGCTGCTTTCTTCGCGTCAATGGCTTTTCAGGTGGGCCGTGGATCGCGCAAGGCGCTGCGAGCGCAGGCGTGGCCGTTTCCTCGATGACGATCTTCGTGGAGGGCGTTTCCAGTCGTGGCGATGGAGAGCAATTTCAAGATTTGAAGATTTTTCCCACGGGCCAATTTGTGAACCGCGGCGGCTCAACATTGAGGCTCTATACGAACACGGCCCAGACTGCGCTTCAACGGATTCAGGAAGGCGGAAAGAGCGTGAGCGAGGTAATCTCGGCTGACCACTCGATGTGGCTGCATCAGCAGAGCGGCCCGGAAGTGAGCGGCGGTGATTTTCCGGTGAGTGGAAACAGAAGGTTGGGTCTGTGACCTTTTGGTAAAATCTGTTCAAACCTCTTCCTCAACCAACTGATTCAGGCAGAGTTCGATGTCCTGGAGTTCGGATAGAGTGAAAGGTCGATACTCCCGTTTTGTTTTGTCGAAAGAAAAGCGACCTGTGCAGATAGCATCAGCAGATTCGCGCCAAAGACATTCTACCAAGGTGGCTATCGATAGATCGTCGTTGACCACATCAGGAGTAATGAAGAGTGTTGGTCGTTGTTGGGCGGCGGAGTAAAGTGGCGCACCAGCTAGGTTATAGTGCCGCGTGGGACCATAGAGGGTGATCACTGGTTGTTCCAAGCGATCACAACAGGAGATTCGGCACACGTGGTCCTCCGGCATCTTCTCTAGCAAATGATGAATAATTGCCGTGAACTCACAGCGGCATTTCTCCCGGTCGGTCCAAAGACCACCGGGTGGCGTTCTCAACGCGCCCACGATAAACGGGAACGCTATTGCATAGTGCTTTTTGTTGTTCGTAATACCTCGCAGGAGCCTGAACAGGTGGTGGTGCATTTTGCGCTCGTGAGTCGGAACTGTGCCTCACGCATGTTGCTTTTATTCAAGTTAGTCGATTTCCTGCGCCTCGAATAATGCGCATAGAAACCCCTCTACTCTTCGAATCATAAAGGGCAATTCATTCTCCGAAAGCGCCGATTCGAGACAATGAGTGCCACGATTGAATATTCCCAACAGTTCTGAGACGAATTTCATATCCAACTCTAGAAATCTCTTCAAAGCCGGTGATCGGAGGTTTCGCAAAGCATAGCGATGTCGCGCCAGACGGGTTGGTTGGCCGTTGACGAAATCAGCCGGTTCTGTGCTCCAAGCAGAGACCGCAGTGTCAGGAGCGAGCCGATTCATCATTTCCCGGTAGAGTTCGCGAAGTGAGGTCAGAACATGGCGGGCGCAATCACTGCGGTGACTGGATGCCGCTTCGCGAGCGCCGTTCCAAAGTACGACAAGCTGCGGTTCTAAGTCAGCGAGCATCATTTCAAAAGTCGGCCATACATAGGCATCAATTTCTGCTCTCGCAGCTTCACGCTCCTGCTCTGCCGCCGGTTCAAGCGGTTCAACATCTTCGAAGACCAGGCACGCGTCACCGGATAGAAATAGTTCGCGTGACGGGATGGCGGCGAGCGTTGCGGAAAGTTCCTCGCCAGCGCGCTCACTTTCCTGTAAGAACACTTGGAACCCTGCGGTGAGTTGAGGGAAATCTAGCGCCATCGCTGGAAGGCGAATTCCTTCCATCATGCGCTGGATCGAGTGACCTTCAGCGAAAAGCGAACGATGGAGATCACTTGTCTGGAATCGGAACCCCTCCATTGCTTTCGATATGGCCGCGGACTGAGCCATCATTTCGGCCACGGCCTCTCCAATTCTAGGGAGCGGAGTCTGGAACGCCCACATAAGTTCTTTCATTGTCTGGCCGATTCCCATCAGAGCGTCGGACCGTAGTGAGAGCGATGCAGCAAATGCCTCTCCCATCCGAGGCAACGCCGAAAGCTCTCGTGCGGCACGGAAGAGCGAACTATTTGCGAGGCCCAAAGACGCCGCCTGCTTAATTGCGTAAGTCGGCATACTCTCAAGCACCGTTCGCATCGCAGTCGGTGCAATTAATTTTGCAAGATCGAAACTGGCAATGCTCGCGTTGGTCGATTGCGCAGCAACCACATCAGCGATGCCCTTTACAAAAGAGTCGGTATCGGAAGAGGCCATGGCGCAATCTTGCCCCACCGGAGGCCAATGCGCAATGCGGTTACGTGATTTCTCAGGCCGGCGTTTTGGCTTTCGACGGCGTGTCCGTGCCCCACGGGATCAGAAAACGAACATACACCGACTCCTCAGGTGATTCGAGCAGTGGTAAAACCGAGACACGCTCTGGAAGCGACAAAAACTTGCTCTCGGCAGCAGGCCGGTAGGCGATAATGACAAAGAATACGCGCCTGTTAAAAGCCAATGCGTAACGGCGTGCTTGCCATGGCGCGTCCGGCTTCAAACTTTGCAAATCCGTTGTCAATCCAGCCACCTTATTCTCGACGATTAGGTTTCCCGGCAAAATCAAATCAGTTTCACCACCGCTTACTTCGGTGCCCTCAATCGCTGCACATCCCCGTGCATTGAGGGCCTTCAAAATCTCATTTTGAAGGCGCCTTTTTTCGTCTGGTCGTTCAGATTTTACGAATTCCCCAGTTTTTTCGAGGGCCTCCATCGCGTAGCAGATATGTTCAATCCCGGAAATCACTGCCTCGTGGACGGACGCCACGAAACCGCCGGCAAATGCGACCTGAAACTCATCTGCTAACCGTGATTTCAAATTGGCTTGAAGCTCCAGCCAACCGTCCGGAATTTTGAAATCTCGTGCTCGAAATTGGACTAACAGCGGCTTCTCTTCTGTGAGAGCCAAAAGAGTTTCGGGACTGCAAAGTTGCTTATCGCGTGCCTTAGCAAGCCAGTCACTCCAATCTGCCATTGGCACAAACTCTAATTTGCACAAATGGCGGGCCTGTGGCCCCATTAAAACACCAAATTTCTGAAAAAGGAGAATCTGTGTGGCTAACGCAACCAGCTTCGCTGCTTGGCGCGGCGCAAAAACATAACCGCACTTTTTCTGAGTTTTGTAGGCATCGGACCATTTGTCTGGGTTAAAAAACAGATTGGCGTAATTGAGTTCGCCGCCTTCGGTGCGCATAAATACCCCTCGGCTTGAGGCAACCACGCGATCCTCTGTCATATCGACTATTACTTCGTAGCGTTGGAGTTTAGGCAAAGAGCCGATTTCAGGAATTGCATCGTGCAATCGCTGGCTAAGGTCGAAGATTTCCTCTGCAAACGCTTCTAAAGCATCCTCTGAACCCAGCGCATCTAGAACATGTTGCCACAACATCGACCTCGTATCGGTTGCATCCTGTGGCGCAAAATCCTCTAACCCTGCAAGAAAGCGTTCGGCGAAAGCGAAAGCGCGGTGATAGAACCGCCGAACCCTGATGCGGCCACCCACTTCGCGGGACTCCTGGACGCCGCCCGTCATCTCTCCTAAGTTCATCTCTCCGCTCAAAAGGTAGGTCATACTGTCGTCGTTAATATCCGACAGCAATTCCCGCAACGTAAATGAGGTTTTCCGCTCGCGTTCTACAACCCGAAACAGAAGCCTAACCATCGCCTCGGCAGAGCGGACTTTATGGTGAAAGTAAACACGGTCGTAGAGGAGAACACGACCAATGATCAT
>JBBCHV010000047.1:0-76272 GCA_037200205.1 Chthoniobacter sp. | reverse complement strand
GCGCGGAAGGAGTGGGTAAGGGCTAAGGGTTGGGGAGACTGGGCAAAACAACGCATTGACCAATCATGATGCGGTGATACGTCTAGACCACTTCCGGATGGTGTCAATTGTAAAATCCCTGCGCCTCCTCGCCGACGAAACGCGTCTGCGCCTGCTTCTTTTGCTGCAAAAGGAGGAGCTCTCGGTGGTCGAGATCCAGGAGGTGCTCGGCATGGGGCAATCGCGCATCTCCAGCCATCTTGCGCAGCTCCGGCAGGCGGGATTGGTGCGCGACCGGCGCGCGGGGAAGAACATCTACTACGCCCTGGCCGACAACGGTTCGCACACGGAATTGCGCTCGATCGTCGAGGCCGCTTCCAAAGAACTGCCGGAGGCCGCGCGCGACCAGGCGGCGCTGAAGGTGGTCCTGAAAAAACGCGACGACAAAGCGCGCGAATACTTCAACCAGCTCGCGGGGAAATTCGGCCGCTCCTACTGCCCCGGGCGCACGTGGGACGGCGTCGCCCACATGCTGTTCACGCTCGTGCCGTCCATGGTCATCGCGGATCTCGGCGCGGGGGAAGGCACGCTGGCGCAACTGCTGGCCAAGCGCGCGAAGAAAGTGATCGCGATCGATAACTCGGAAAAAATGGTCGAGTTCGGCTCGGCGCTAGCCAGGAAGCACGGCTTCCAGAATCTCGAATACCGCCTCGGCGAAATCGAGGAACCGCCGATCCCGGCGGACAGCGTGGACCTCGCGCTGCTCAGCCAGGCGCTGCATCACGCCGCGAATCCGCAGCGGGCGATTGCCGCCGCGCATCGTCTCTTGAAAAAGGGCGGTCGCCTTGCGGTGCTGGACCTGCTCGCGCATCAATTCGAAGAAGCGCGGGATATGTACGCCGACCGGTGGCTCGGCTTCAGCGAGGCGGATCTCCAGCAATTCCTCGAGACGGCGGGATTCTGCGAGATCGAGATTTCCGTCGTTTCGCGCGAGGCGCAGCCACCGCACTTCCAGACCATTCTCGCCACTGCGTGAAATAGCATGCGTTGTTTCTTTTTCGCGCTCGGCCTCTTCCTCTTCACCACCCGGTTCGCCATGGCGGAATGGGTGCTGCAAGAGAGCAACGCCCGTCCCGCGCCCGCGGGCCTTGGAATTCACCGAGCGGCGAGTGAAGAATGAGACCGGCGACGCCACACTCTGGGTAGTGACCTTCGATCCGAAGGCGCACGCCTTTGCCGTGATGGACAACCCCAACGGCGCTTTCGACCTCGGCAGTGCGTCCAAGAAGCGCGGGGCGCTCGCCGGGGTGAACGGCGGCTACTTTCAACCGGACCGCACGCCACTCGGCCTGCTCGTGCGGCAGGGCGTGGAGATTCACCCGCTCGAACGTGCGAAGCTCCTGAGCGGCGTGCTCAAGCGTCACGTCCACGACGATCGCCATCCAGCGCGCCGCCGCTATATAAGACCTCGCCCGCCGTGCGCGAGGCGTTGCAGGCGGGGCCGTTTCTGGTCGAGCACGGGAAGCCGATCGTGGGCCTCGAGGCCACGAAGGGCGCGGCGCGGACGGTGGTCTTTCAGGACGCCAAGGGGCACTGCGGCTTTCTCATCTGCAAAAGCACCACGCTCGCCGCGATGGCGGACGTTTTGGCCACAGCGTCGATTTTCCCGGAAGGGAAGATCGTGCGGGCGATGAACCTCGACGGCGGCACAAGCACCGCGCTGTGGGTGCGCGGGACGCCGGCTTTCTATGCGCACGAGTGGAAGAGCGTGCGCGATTACCTGGCGATCATGCCGCGGTGATGGTGGGCGGCGGGCTTCCCCCACGCCCGTCATTCTGAGCTTGCGAAGAACCTCTGATTTCGCTCTGGCATCTGACGCATGGTCGATGGTGCAAGCGATGCGCTATCTTCGGCAAATGGGTGAGGAAAGGCAGAAATCAGAGGTCCTTCGCAAGCTCAGGATGACGGCTTTTTTTCGACACCACCATTTATCCTCGGCCGCGCTTTCACCGGGAACCGAGCCATGATACGTCTCCGACCCATGCGCCTCCTCCTGCTCGTCTTTCTTTTCCCTGCTCGCCAGCTGCTGGCGTGGCGGGAGCGCATCCGCTTTTGCAGAATGTCATGTGGGTGCAGTTCGAGCCGGCGCGCGTTCACGTGGCGGTGAATGTGTCCGTGCGCGAGATCGCCGTGGCGCAGGATCTGGGCGCCGAAGGAGGACGGCTTCGACAGCGCGGCCTTGTCCGCGGCAGCGGAGAAACATCGCGACTATGTCCTGCGGCACCTTCAGGTCAGTGCGAATGGGCGGGCGCTGGCCGGCCGGCTCGTGCACATCACGGCCCCGTCGATATTCGCCGAGCCCGAGAAAACCTACTACCAATACGAGCTGGAATTTCCCTTCGCCGGCGCGGCTCCGGACAAGATCACCATGACCCAGGACATGCTACGCGAATGGCCCTACGCGGTGGGCCACGCCTTGGGACGTCAATTACATCGTGCGGCTGAAACGTTCCGATGCGGATGAAATTACCTCGGCGCTCTTGCGCCGCAGCAGCCGACGGATTTTTCCACCGGCCGGGCCGCCGCCCGGCCCAGGCGCCGCCGGCCGCGTCCCCCGATGGCTGGCGCACGTTCCGCGAATATTTCTGGCACGGCGTGATGCACATCCTCACCGGGTGGGACCATCTGCTCTTCGTGTCCGCGCTGGTCATTGCGACGATGAACTTCTGGGAAATGGTCAAGGTCATCGCGGCTTTCACCGGTCGCCCATACGATCACGCTCACCCTTTCGGTCTTCGACATCGTGCGGCTGCCATCGTGGGTGGTGGAACCGGTCATCGCGGTGAGCATCATCTTCGTGGCTGTGGAGAATATTGTGCGGCCACGGAGCGCGCATTCGCGGCTGCGCCTCGCGGTGGCGTTTGGCTTCGGCCTGATTCATGGGCTCGGCTTCGCCGGCGGCCTGCTCGACGCCATGGAAGGGCTGCCGCGCATCGGCACGTGGATCGCCCTGGCGGCGTTCAGCCTTGGCGTAGAGGTCGGACATCAGGTCGTGGTGCTGCCGCTCTTCGGCGCGCTGGCCGTGGGGCGCCAGCAGTGGCACGAGCGCTTCACCCGCCCCGCTTTGCGCTACGGTTCCGTCCTCATCTCGGTCTGCGGCGTCTACTATCTCTGCGTGGCCTTGCGCGAGCAGTTCTTCGCGCGCTGAAAGCGGTCAGTTTTCAGTCTTAAGATTTAAGATTTAAGATTTAAGGGCACCTCTGGAAACCCACATTTCTTCAGAGAAAGCTTTTGCCGGGGAAAAATGGAGGAGAGGGTGAAGTATGAAGCGTTACCGCCAGAGCACCGGAGGAGGATTGTTTGCCGCGATTGAACACGAACAAGCGGTGGCCAGTAAAACGACGGGGATTTTGAAACTGCGGGAGGTGATCGATTGGGAAAGGTTCCGACCGTTGTTAGAGGAGTTAAGCGGTTACGCCCAGCGGGACTGGAGCAAGGGCGGCAAACCACCGTTTGATCCGGTGCTGATGTTCAAAGTGCTGGTGCTGCAAAAGTTTCACGGGCTGAGCGATGATGCCACCGAAGAGCAAATCTTCGATCGGACGAGTTTCAAGAGCTTCCTTGGCTGCGGATCGGCGGACGCCATTCCCGACGCCAAGGACGCTGTGGGGACTTCAAGCAGCGCATCGAAGCCGAAGGACGCGCGGGCAGTCGGCGGTTGTTTGAGGCCTTTGGGGCGATGCTGGAGGACGAAGGACTCATCGCGCGCGCCGGCAGCATCGTGGACGCCAGCTTTGTGGAAGCGCCCCGGCAGCGCAATGACCGGGAGCAGAACCGGCGGATCAAAGAGGGCGAACGTCCCGAAGAGTTCGATCGCCAGCCGGCGGTGGGGCGGCAGAAAGACAGCGAGGCACGCTGGACCAAGAGAACGAGGAAGTGCACTACGGGTGGAAGAACCATGTGAAAGCCGATGCGCAGACTAAGCTCATTCTGCGCGCGGTGACGACTCCGGCCAACGTGCATGACAGCCAGGTCTTCAAGGAGTTGGTCGATGCCCAGGACCGGGCGGTGCTGGCCGACTCGGCCTACCACAGCGAGGAACACGAAGCGCATTTGTTGGCCTTGGGGGGCGGAGGAATTCCTGCTGCGCAAAGCCCCCCGAGGCCAGGCCCTGAGTGCGGCCGAGCAAAAGAGCAACCACACCATCAGCCGGATCCGCGTGCGGGTAGAGCACATCTTTGCACGGATGGCGCAGATGGGAGCCGACTTTTGCCGGAGCATCGGGTTGGCTCGAGCCACGGCCCACAATCATCTCTGCAACCTGGTGTATAATATGGATCGCTACGCCTGCTTGCGAAAATGAGCGCGGCGCCGACCGCCCGGCCAGGCTAAAGAAGGCCGGGAGCCAACTCCAGAACGAGCGGAGCCGTGGTCGTTGACCGCCTTGCTTGATCGACCAACCTTTTCGAGCGGGAAAATCCCCCGCCAACCACCCCGGTTTCCTCCCAAAACTCCAACGCGACCTTTCCAGAGGTGCCCTTAAGGCAGAGAACTGCGGCGCGCGCACTTAAAACTGAACACCTAACGTCGACGCTCCGTGGCTCCTGGCTCCTGGCCTCGCGCTTGCGCGGAAAGGCAATTCGATTTAAGCCTTCCCTAACTCCCCATGGCTCGTCGCACCCTTCTCCCCATTAGTCTCGTCCTTTTGCACGCCCAAGCCATGGCCGTCGCGACGTTTGCGCCGGGGGAGCTGGTGCGCGCCACGCGGGGCGAGATGTTGCAGCTCGACGGCAAGAATTACGTGGGCGCGGCCAAGGGACAGGAATTTCCTGTGCTCCAGCAGGACGCGGCGCGCGGGGTGATCGTGGTGCCTTTTTACAAGAAGGATGGCGCGCCGGTTTCCGTAACGATACACCGCGGATGCCGTCGAAGCCGCACCGCACGATGGCTGGCTGGATCTGCTCGCCAGCCTCGAAGCTTTTCGCGACCAGCGTTACGACCTCGCGCGGCAGCTCCTCGCCCGCGCGGCGCAGGATGAAAAGTATCGCGCCGCTGGCCACGGCGCTCGCGCCCCGCTTGCAAGGCGCCATCGTGTCGCGCAGCACCGGGTCGCTGGGCACCTTGCGCGAGACGGCGGCCCAGCTCGAAAAGCTCGGCCATCCCTGTCTCGCACTGGCCCTCGACGAAGGCGTAGACCATCTCGGCGGCCCCACGGCGCCTCCCACGAAGCTAAATCGTGCAGACCTGAGCCAACGCGTGGCCACCAGCACGCGCGCCCTCGCCCGCACCCGCCAGGCCGTGGCCATGCGCTGCCTGATCAATGCCGATGAAGAAATCCACGCCGGCCTGGAAGCGGGAGCCCAATCGCCCCGAGCTCAAGGCTTTTCAAACCAAGGTGGAGAAGGACATCGAAGAGGCCGCCAGCGCTGCGCCGATGCCGACCGCATGCGCCGCATCTTCAAGGGCACGCCTCACGCGCTGACCGCGCTCGAAATGGGCTTGAAGCTCTGCGCCGATCATCCGCAGCTCATCGCGCTCAAGAAAGAGATGTCCGGGGCTTTCGAGGAACGCACCGCGCCGCCCGTGACGCCCGCCTTCCTGGCCCGCTGCCGGCGGGGGCGATGCACAGGCGCTCGCCGAGGGGCACAGCCTCTACACCAATCGCTGCACCGAATGCCACGATCTCGAGTTGATCGACTCGCGCTCGGCCAGCAGTTGGGAAAAAATGGTGGGCAACATGTCACGCCGGGCCGCCTCGATGGCGCCCAGCAGGCGCGCATCCTGGCGTATATCACCGCGGCGCAAAAGTGGTGGAATCCAAACCCGCAGGAATAGGCGGAGACTAAGCCGTAACGATGCCGTTCGCAGGGGCGAAATGGGGAGCGCACGCGCCCTCGCGTGCCCTGTCCGGCGCCCCCGCCGGACAGTCCGGGAAGCACCAAGGCAACTCCCAGACAGTGACCGTGCGCGAGAGAAGTTTTCGGCGGGGCGCCGAAAACAGCACGCGAGGGCGCGTGCGCTCCCCATTTTCCAACTGCATCGATACGGCCTAAGGCCACCCGAGCGGTAAGACGGCTGATGCCTCTCGCAGGTGCGATTGGGATGGGTATGAAAACTCTCTTGTCTGCGGTGCTCAGTCTGGCGTTTTTGGCGGGACTCGCTGCCGAGGCGGCCGTGCCGAAGCCGAGCCGTGAGCAGATCGAGCAGAATACCCGGCTGCAGATCTTTCTGGATAACGCAAACTTTGGACCGGGCAAGATCGATGGAACGCAGGGCGAATTCACGCAGAAAGCCCTGGCGCTTTATCGGCAGGCCAAAGGTCTGCCGGCCGTGCCGCCGCCGCAGCCAAAGGCGCCGCTGGACACCACGGGGCTGGACCTTTCACGAGCTATCGCGTTACCGCAGACGACCTGGCGAATGTCGGCGAACTGCCGAGCGGTCCGGAAGCGCAGGCGAAGGTGAAGCGACTCCCGTATGCGACCGTCGCCGAAGGCATCGCGGAGAAATTTCATTGCGACCTCAGGTTTCTCAAGGACCTGAATCCCAAGAAGACGGAGAAGCTGAAGGTCGGCGATCCACTCACCGTCCCAAACGTGAAGCCCTTCGAACTAAGCGCGGTGAAGGCCGTCCAGCCGGGGTCGGAAACGAAAGCAATCATCGCCAACGAACTGGGCGAGGACAGCACCAGCCCCGATGCCGCCGCCAACAAGGCGGACGACAGCGCCGCCCTCACCCTGCACGTGGGCGTGAAGGACGGCCTGCTCGAGGTGATGGCGGACGGCAAAATTGCCGCGTCCTTTCCCGTGACTGTCGGATCGAAGCAGACTGTCTCGCCGATCGGCCACTGGGTCGTCAAAGCCATCGCGAAGCTGCCCAACTTCCGCTACGATCAGGCCATGCTGCAGAAGGGAGAGCGCAGTTCCCACTTTCACATGCTACCGCCCGGTCCGAACAATCCTGTCGGCGTGATGTGGATCGCGCTGAACAAAAAGGGCATCGGCATTCACGGGACCAGCGACCCGGATTCCATCGGACGCAGCGCCAGCCACGGCTGCATCCGGCTGGCGAATTGGGACATCGTGAAACTGGCGGAGATGGTGAAGCCGGGCGTCGCGGTCAACCGTGGATGACGCCAGCCCGCTGGAAGGCAGTGACCAGGCCGGGAAGCGATGAGGCGCACCGCGCGATGAATGCCGACTCGCGAAAGGGAGAGGCGAGCCTCGTTTGGATCGGCCAGCTATAAGCTGGTGCAAGGCCTGCTGCTGGTCGTCGTCCGCCACGGGACTTCTCGCCCTCGTCGACCACGATCTCCAGGCCCACGGCCGACCATTGGGTGAAGGTGTTGCATCTCGACGCCGACAATCGCCATGTGGCGGCACTCCTGCACCAAGCCGGGCTCGTGAATGATCGACGCTGAAACCACCTGGGCGGTTTCACTTTTGCCTATGGCGCCATTTTCCTGGTCGAAGGCATCGGCCTGATTTTGAAAAAGCGCTGGGCGGAATACCTCACCCTCGTGATTACGCTCTCGTTCATTCCCCTCGAGGTGTTTGAACTGGCGAAGCATTTCAGGCCGATCAAGGTCGTGATCCTCGTCCTGAACATCGTCATCGCTACTTACCTGGTGGTGATGCTGAAACGTCAGCCCGCGACGAAATAAATGAGCTTCTCCGAGGCTCCCCTCGCGATGTCATTCTGAGCGGAGGTGTAACGAAGTCGAAAGCCGAGTCTGCGAGACGCCTATGGGACTGTGGGGCAAACCCCCCCGCTCGGGCAAAGATCATCGCTGGTGGTTCGACGGGATCCTTCGACTCCGTTACACTCCGCTCAGGATGACACCGCGGGGGGCTTATTTCGCAGTCCTCTTAGGAGTCCACCCACTGGTAAGCCAGATCGAGCGAATCGAGATCGAAATAGCGGACGCGGGCCGTGGTAAAGGCACTGCATACACCGGCCAGGCGGCGGTGCCATCGGGAATCGCCGGCGATGGCGATGCGATCGACATGGTTGAAGTGTTTGGCCTCCCATTTGATTTCCTCCCAGAACCCACCCCAATCCCAGCCGTCGAAATCGTGCAAGGTCACCAGGATGCGAATCTTGCCGAAGCGGCCGATCAATTTCTCCGTCTCGGGGACGATCTGGTCGAAATCGCGGCGGCATAACTTGCCATGCAAGTTCACTTCCAATACGCGCCCGTGGACAAATTCATCAACATGGTTAGTTGTTTTCATGAGGAGCCTGATAAGGATCGCAGGCGCTGCCGCCCACGCGCTTCTCGCAGTCAGTGTCATTCTCCCCTATCCCTCCCATCAGCCACTAGCGATGGTGATGGTGGTGGTGATGGTGATGCTTGTGATGATGATGGTGCCGGTGCGAGAGATCGTGCGTTCTCTGCATCGCGGGAGCGTCATCACGGGCCTGGACGGCAGACCAAACTCAGTCCAAGCAAAACAGCGGCGAATGTCAGGATAGCTTTCATTGAATTACTGAAGGTATCGCATAACCCTCGACCCTCGGCCGCCTGCACCGCGCGTGGGTTCCTATCGCTCAACGAAGCAAAAAGCACGACACGGGATGATAACCCGATAGAAACGCATCTTGACACCCCCTCAGGGCGGGGTTCCCTGCGAAACATCGGTGTGGCTGCCGCTGGCACCTCTCGAGCCTGAAGCTCGATGGGCTCACACCGCGGACGACCACGATTCTATGATCGCAATGCTCATCCCCACCATGCTGGCCGCCGCAGGATACTCCCTCATCTACCTCCTTTTCGGAGGTGGCCTCGGCGGAGCCCTCCTGATCTTCGTGGTCGCGAAGATGCTCGGCAAATAGCCGTCTCCCTCAGGTAGCAGCCGTTTTTCGCCGCGGCGGGCGACTTTCATGTTGAACGCCGATTTAGCGGGGCACGGCGGATCGGGCGCCCGCGAAACGGGCTCGAAAAAATTAACTCTAGGCCAATCGCTCAAGTCAGGTAGACATGGAGTTTCATGAATCCATCCAGCATCCTCAGCGACGTCGAAATCAGCGGCACAATTACTTTTACCGGCGAACTCTCGTTCGACGGTCAATTGCACGATGGGGATATCATCGGCGAAGTGCTCGTCCTCGGCCCGAAGGCCCGGATCAAAGGGAACATCCAGGCCTCGGCGCTGACTCTGCATGGCTCCGTGACGGGCGACGTGCTGGTCACCGGCCGCTGCGAACTCAAGGGGTCGGCCTCTCTCACCGGCAGCCTCACGACGAACCGCCTGGCAATGGACGAAGGGGCGACGCTGATTGGCAAGGCGGAGATCACGCCGGACACCAAGGGCCGCTCCCTGCCGCCGTCGACTCCGGCTCTCTCCGGAAATTCCGCCGCCTCCTCCGCGGCGCTAGGCATGGCGAGCGCGGCGGGTTCGCGCCTTGCGAGGTCAGGTTCCCGAATCGACCTGGGGCGCAGAAGTTGCCACGCTGCGCAAGTCGGGCATGAAACCCTTTTTCCCAGCGCGCGGTCCCAGAAAATAACCGGCCTGGAGGAGGGCCGCCCGGAGTGAAATTCATGCCGGCCCGCCGGCAACTCTCTTCCCACATGGCAAGGGGCGCCATCCAGTTCTCCCGGCACCCGGCCCGAGTCATCCACGATGGAGTACTTCCCGGGGACCATGACATCGAAGTGAAAGACGCCATCGGCCGCGGAGTCTTTCACCAGCGGTTTTCCCAACACTTGAATCTGGTCGCGCCCTTTCAAGGGCAGGTAATTCGCGGCGATGAAGTCCTTGGATTTGGAGTTGTCCAGCATGCCTCTCGGAAGAGCGATGGCCGTCCGGGTCGCCACGAGGCGCTGCCGGATATCGTCTTTGATCAACCCGTGCCGCATTCGCATGCGGGTGATCGTCTCGAGGGCGTAGAAGAACGGGCGCGGGCGATAGATCGCCCCCGCCTTGGCATCCATGACGTAATCCTCGGGCGTGGTTAGTTGGAGGATCTCGGCGATGGTCGAGATCTGGCTCTTGTTTTCCCGCGCCCACGGCTGCCGGCACACGAGCAGCCAGGGAAATCTGCAGGGCGATAAGCACCCACGCCAGCCTCGTGGCGAAGCGCCAGACCGGCTCGCGGCCCAGCTTCGGCAGAAGGGCGCTGCCCAACAGGCAGAGGGCCAGGGGAATGAGCGGATACAGCGGCAGATCATCCTCCCGGGGGATATCCGGCCAGAACCCAAAGAGAACGAGCGCATAGCAGCGGGCAGGAGAAAAGTAACGACCATGCGGCTCCGCAGGACGACCTCCGCGCTGCGGCGATAAATGATCGTCGCCCCGAGGATCAAGCCGGCCAGGGTCAGGGACGAACCACGGTTGCAGATAGCCGGGATGGTTCCAGCGTTTCATCCCGGGGACGATGTTGTGCTCGATCACGCCGTAATAGAACTGCGGCAGAATTCCGTGCAGCGCGAAATAGGCGACGACCACGGCCGGCGCGACCAGCATGCCGAGGATCGCCACGCCGATGCATCGGGCAAAATGCATCCAGGGAAGGCGCGCCTTTTTATCGAGCAGCTTCAACCCCAGCAGGATCGCGAGCGCCAGCACGAGGGTCAGGACGAACAAGGTCGTCTTCATGGACACCGCGAAGGAGACTCCCATCCCGAGGCCAAACCAAAATGCCCGCCGGACGGTCAACTGCCCCTCGATGAGCACGGCGACCGAGAGAAACCAGACCGCCGCCCAAAGGTCATCCGGACGAAATTCCACCGACTTCAAAAAATAAGCCGGCACCAGACTGCCACTGAGGGCGATGAAGAAGGCCAGCCCGCCGGGGAAAAAATACCGCGCCCAGACGGAAGATGCCATAGACCGCCAGGACGTAGAGCGGAAACATCGCCCAGCGCATCGGGAGGGACGATATTCGCCCGCTCGCCGATCATCCCGAACAGGGGCGCGCACAAATCTGGAAGAGCGGCGCGTGATTATCGAAGACATCGCGATACGGCAGCAGGCCCTTCGTCCACGCCCAGACGACGTGCAGGTGCTGCGGTTCGTCCGAGTCGAACCTCAGGATCAAAGAGTAGCCGATGCGCAACGCGAGGATGACGACGGCAAAGACGATGATCTCGGAATGCTTGAGGAGGCGGTGGAAAAAGCCGGCGGGCATGGAGCGGATGGAGTGGATCGATTGTCGGCGACCCTGGTCCAGTTCGCACCACAAAAATCCCTGATACGACGATCAGGGATTCACCGATACGAAAAATAGAAGTCGCTCGGACGCGGCATCTGCCGAAAGTTGACACCTTGGAACCGCCCACGTCACTCCACGCCCTGCTCCGCGGCCCAGAACCGCTGCTCGTCCTCGCGCCCATGCAGGACGTCACCGACCTGCCGTTCTGGCGGCCTCATGACGCGCTACGGCGGGGCGGATCTCTATTGCACGGAGTATTTTCGCGTTCACCCGGACTCCCGGCTGAATCCTCACATCCTCGCTTCCATCACGGAAAAATCCCACCGGGCCGCCCCGTGGTCGCGCAAATGATGGGCAACGACATTCCCGGCCTCGTGCGGGCGGCCAAGGAACTGGAGCAACACCCCGTGGCGGCGATCGATCTGAATCTCGGCTGCCGGTGCCGGTGGTCTATCGCAAATGCGCCGGCGGCGGTCTGCTGCGCGATCCGCAACGGGTCGATTCCATCCTCGGCGCGCTGCGGGAAGCGGTGAGCATCCCCTTCACGGTCAAAACGCGGATCGGCTTCGATGATCCGGCGGTATTTGAGCAAATGCTGCCCATTTTCGCCCGGCACTCGCTCGACCTGCTCACCGTCCACGGACGGACGGTGAAAGAGATGTATCGCAGCGAGGTCCACTACGACTACATCGCCCGCGCAGTCGCCACGCTCCCGTGTCCCGTCGTGGCCAATGGCAACGTCGGCACGGTACACAAGGCGGAGGAAGTGCTGGCCCCTCACCGGGGCGTGCGGATTGATGATCGGCCGCGCGGCCATCCGCAACCCATGGATCTTCCAGCAGATCCGCCAGCATCGCCGCGGCGAACCGCTCTTCCAACCCACCGGCCGCGATGTGCTGGGCTACATCCACGCGCTCTACGAAGCCGTCTGCGACCCGGAGGTGCGCGAGCTGTCGCAAGTGCAAAAGATGAAGAAATATCTGAACTTCATCAGCCAGGGCGTGGAGCCGACCGGTCAATTCCAGCACTCCCATCCGTCGGGTGATGACGAAGGCCGATTTCTTCCGCATCTGCGCCGAGTATCTCGACCACGAGGCCCTCGTGCCGCACGAGCCGTGGCCCATGGCGCTGGCCGCGAGTGACGTCGGCGAGAGTGAAAACTGAAGGATAAAGCGACCGCGCGAGTTGACTTCGCGGGTGCCGCAGCGGTGTTATTGTAGTGTATAACGCTACTGGATTTATAAGAATTTTTCTCACCCTTTTCTTCGACAGCCTCTCTTTTCACGCCTATCGTAGGTCTTGTCCTCGAAAATCAGAACAGGTGCGGAGTTGATCCTCGCCACCCAGCCGTACGCGAAAGATTCCACTGTGCAAAGCTGGTGGCACATCCTTTCGACCGCCGTCCTCCTTTTAGCCGCTCTCGCGGGCACACACTGGAATTTCCTTCCCGCCGGAAAAGTGGTCTGCAGCATTCTTAGTGGCCTGTTGCTCCTGCGATTTTTCGTCATTTTTCACGATCAGCAGCACCACGCCATCCTGCCCCCGCTCGCCGACTGGCCGCCCTGCTCATGCGGGTCTTCGGCATCCTCGCGCTGAGCCCGAGCAGCATCTGGCGCAGCTCGCACAATCATCATCACAATCACAATTCGAAGCTGCGTGGCTCGGAGATCGGCTCCTTTCCGATCATGACGAACAGCCAGTTTCTCAAGTCGTCGGCGGCAACCCGGATGAAGTACATCTTCATGCGGCATCCGCTGACCATCCTCTTCGGCTACGTCTTCGTCTTCCTCTACGGGATGTGCCTGGCTCCTTTTCTCAATGAGCCGAAAAAGCACTTCGACGGCCTGATCGCTCTGCTCGTCCACGCGGCGATCGGCGTCGCCCTCGTCCACTATTGGGGCTGGCCGGCGCTGTTTCTCACCCAGACGATTCCGCACTTCATCTTATACGCGATCGGGACCTATCTCTTTTACGCGCAGCAACAACTTTCCCGGCGTATGTTTCGCGGACAAGGCGGGATGGACTTATCACAAAGCAGCGGTTGAATCGTCGAGCTTCATGGCAACGAACAGGATCATGGGGTGGTTCACCGCCAATATCGGCTATCACCACATCCATCACATCAATGCACGCATTCCGTTCTATCGGCTGCCGCAGGTCCTTCGGGAAATCCCCGAACTGCAAAAGCCGAAAAGTCACTTCGCTCCATCCCGCGGAGATCCTGCGCTGCCTGCGGTTGAAAGTCTGGGACGTGGAAGCGCAGCGCATGGTGAGCCTTCGCCAGGTGCTGGCGGAGCCCGTGGCGACCCCGACTTGATCTTTTTCGCGCGGTGCGCCGCGAAGGCCCGCGCACGACTAAACTCCAACCTTTTCTTCTATCTCATTCACCGCCCTTGAAATTGCCACGATCGTCCAGGGAGAAGTGCTGGGCGATGAAACCACGCGACTGACCGGCCTTTCCTCGATCGACGGGGCCGCACGGGCGACATCACCTTTGCCGAAAAGGAGTCCGCAATTCATGTCCGCTGAGCAAGGCGAAGCTACCGCCATTCTCTCGTCTCCGGCCTCGGCCTCTTCGCGGAAGGTCTTGATCCGGGTGAGCAATCCACGGGTCGCCTTTGCCCGGCTCCCTGCCGCATTTCTTTCCGCCCGACGCGTATCCTGCCGGCACAGATTCCAGCGCCACTGTCGCGGCTTCCGCGCAAGTGGATCCGAGCGCGCATATCGGACCGAATTGCATCATCGGCGAGCGCGTGCAGATCGGGCCGCGCTCTGTCCTCATGGGGGGCAACCACGTACGAAAAGATTCGCGCATCGGAGAAGATGCGTCGCTCTATCCCAATGTGGTCATCTACGAGCGGACGCAGATCGCCGATCGGGTGACGATCCATGCCGGCAGAGTGATCGGCTCCGACGGTTACGGGCTACGTCTTCGATGGAGGACTGCATCGGAAAGTGCTGCAGATCGGGAATGTCATCATCCATAGCGACGTGGAGATCGGAGCGAACTGCGCCATCGACCGCGGCGCCCTGGATTCGACCGTGATCGGCGCCGGCACCAAGATCGATAACCTGGTGCACATCGCCCACAACGTCGTGATCGGGCGCCACTGTTTGATCATGGGGCAGGTCGGCTTCGCCGGCAGCACGCACCTGGGCGATTACGTCGTGATCGCTTCTCAATCCGGCATCGCCGGCCACTTGCACCTCGGAACGCAATCCACGGTCGGCGCAAAATCCGGAGTTATGCGCGATATCCCCGCCAAAGGAACCGTGCTTGGAATTCCCGCCATGCCCGACAAACAGGCGAAACGGCAATGGATCGCCGTGCAGCAACTGCCGGAGATGGTCCGCCGCTTACGGGAACTGGAAAAACAAGTCGAGCGGTTGAGCGAAGAAAAGCTGGTGAGCTAGCGGCGCTTCCACTCGCGGGAAGCTTCCCGCGTTTCGTGCATGCTCCTTTAACAACCAGTCCGGAAGGTCTGGATTGATCGGTTCCGGGAGGGTCGCTTTTTTGGTGGGCTCCGGGCTGGAACCGTCGGCGGTCGCCAAGCCCTGGCGTTTGGCGGCGTCTACTACGGCGCGTATGGCTGCGTAATCTATCTCTGATGTCATGATTTGGGGGTGCCAGTGATCGCGGGTTGGTCAGCGATGGAAATCCCACCGATGGACACTCAGAAAGCTCATTGATACTGGCCAGTCATCCCGAAGCTTCCTGAGGGGCGCGAAAGCACCTTGGCACAGAAGCTAACCCGGTCCCGAAGTCGCGCAAGGGGTTTTCGAGACGAGGCTCTAACTCATCGCCGCGGGCGGAGACGAGTGCTTCTCCGCGTCGAGAGATCCAATCTGGAGAAGGGGATGCGGCACGATGCGCACTTCCGAATCCTCCACCGAAAAGTCGAACGTTTTGACCAGCGTCCGGCTTTGTCCGCCCACGATGGGCACGCTGAATTCCACATCTACCTGCGCGCCCTCCACCCGGAACCTTGGTGATATCGATCGCGCGAAAGGCTTCCTTCGGCAGCAGCGAGATCCGCTCCGACTCCGCCGACCACCTGCCATTTTTCCACCATGATGTGGCCCGCGAAATAAACGTGCAGTTCGCTGAAAATCTCCAACCCCGCCGTCCTTGAGCGTCGTCGTAAAGACCAGCACCGCCGCCACGTCTTCGTGATCCGACGGGATGTTGATTTTTCGCGCCCACCTCTTTCGCTTGAGGAGATTCTTGAGGAACTCCGCGAGTCCCGATGAAATCTGCCGGTCGGCCAGGGCGCTCTTTAATTGGGCCTCGTCCGGCTCGAAGATGACGATTCGCTGGGTGGAAGATTTTGGCATATTCGTTCGCCCTCCCACGCGCCCTTCCGTCAAGGTCAGGCGTGAAACTGCATGCGATAAGGTCTGCCCTCGCGGCCGGATTGCAACCGCTATTCGCCACAGCGCGGCGGAGCTGCAATCCAAGAGGGTCCACGAAAGGCACGAAAAAGCACGAAAAGCCGGACGGAGGAGCAGCCCGCGAATCACGCCAATGACACGAATGATGATTCGAGTGATTGGTGTGATTCGCGGGCAAAAAGATCCCGGGCGGACGTGCGCTCTTCTTCGAGATAGCGCCGCAGCGCGCGGGAATAATCTGCATTTGCGGATTGACGCTGCTGTTTCCGGGGATACGCCCTCCCTCAATCATTTTGATCGACCTCATGATCCACGTCATCGCCATCATCACCACCAACACGGCCAGCGCGACACCGTCTTGCAAATGTTCCGCGCCAATGTGCCCGCGGTCCGGGCCGAGCACGGCTGCATCGAATACGAAGCCACCATCGACGCCAGCCCGGCGCTCAAGTTTCAAACCGAATTTGGACCGGACACCTTCGTCGTGGTCGAAAAGTGGGAAAGCGCCGCCGCCCTGGAAGCGCATCTGACCGCGCCCCACATGACCGCCTACTCGGCAAAGACGAGAGAGTTCGTTTCCAACCGCGTGATCCACGTTCTCTCGCTGGCCTGATCGCCACGTCGCGCTCTACCGCTGGGCAGCCCGCTGGCGTTGTTTGCGGACTCGGCGCGCGTGGCGGAAACCGACGAGTTTTCCACCCTGTTCGTCCCAAAGGTGGACGCGCAGTGACCGGAAGCTGGAGCGCAGGGTGAGGGCCTTCACATCCTGGAAGAGCGGCGCGGCATCGTGGCAGCGTTGGAGATTGTAGTTCGGAATCCGCGAGCTGAGGTGGTGAATGTGGTGGAACCCGATATTGCCGGAGAACCACTGGAGAATCTTCGGCAGTTTATAGAAAGAACTGCCCTGGAGCGCTGCGGCGGTGAAATCCCAATTCCCCTCCCGCTCCCAGTAGACGTCCTCGAACTGGTGCTGGACGTAGAAAAGCCAGACGCCCGCGCCCCCGCCGACCACCACGATGGTCAACTGGATCATCGCATAGTTGGCGAAGCCAAAGATCCCACTGAGCACGACTGCCATGCAGAGGGACGGTGAAATTCATCCAATGCACGGAGCGACGCTCGCGCGGCTGGCCTTGAAGGCGGGAAAGCGTTGCTGGAATACCATCAGGATGATCGGCGCCAGCAGAAAGAGGACAAATGGACTGCGGGATAGGCGATAGGCGACCCGCCTCCAGAGCGGAGATTTCAGGTATTCCTCGACCGTCATCGTCCATAGATCGCCCACGCCGCGCCGATCGAGGTCGCCGGAATTGGCGTGATGGATGGAATGCTCCCAGCGCCAATGGTAATAGGGCGTGAGGACGAGTGCGCCGGTGATATAGCCGACGATATCATTGGCGACCCGCGACTTGAAAAAGGAACCGTGTCCGCAGTCGTGGAAGAAGATGAAAATGCGGACCAGAAACAGACCCGCGATAACCGCGAGACCGAAGGTGATCCAGTGCGACCACGCGAGGCTGCGGTACATGAGATACCAGAGGAAAGCGTAGGGTCCGAGGGTATTGGTGAGCTGCCAGATGGCGCGCCAAAGCGAGGGCTTCTGGTATTGACGCACGATCCCCTTCCAGGAGGACGTGTCCCGTTTGGTCTCCGGGAGGGCGCCCGGCATAGAATTGCCGGTGCTATTCATATGGGAACGATACCATGGCTCCCTGAACGATGCATCAGGGATGACGGATTATTTTAGCCGCGAGGGACACATGAGTAAAATGAAACGCCGATTGACAAAAGGCTTCACTCTGGGCGGCGCCACACCATCATCCCGGCATGATCCCTCCCCGTCTCGTTTGCTGGTGTCTCGCCCTCGGTCTGTCCATGGCAGTTGGTCACGCGGAGCCGGAAGTGGTGGCGACAACTCCCAAGCTGGAGATCCTCAACCAACAGATCGCGATAAACGCCGAGGACTCGCAGGCCTACGTGAACCGCGCCTACACCTTTGCCCTGCTGGGCCGCAAGGCCGAGGCTCGCGCCGACCTGACCAAAGCGCTCTCCCTCAAGGACAATGCTCCCATGCAAAACCGGGTGGGCTGGGCTTACTTCAACATGGGCGACTATGCCGATGCCGTGCGTGCCTTCGAGACCTCCGCCAAGCTCAGCGACCATCACGCCCATTACGATTACTATTCCCTCGTCCTCGGCTACTGGGGCACCGGCCAGACGAAACTCGCCCTCGAGAATTACCAACTCGCCGTCGAGCGCGACCCCCGCTTCGGCGAATTCAAGACCCTCGACGAGCGCACCGCCGAGTGGACCCCGCTCGAACGCCGCGCCATCCACGAGATCTATATTCTGTGGAGCAAGGCGTGGAAGCCGTGATAGGTCTTTATTCTTCTTCGAAATATTCCGAAGTAATGTCGCGTGCTCCGTGCAGCACACGAACGACCGCCAAGCCATCTTCCAATGGCCGGTAAAAGATGAGATAATTACCTACCGGAAAACTGCGCAGGTCGACGGCCAGCTTCGGTTCTTTCCGTCCGGCGCCGGGCATCGCAGCGAGCATGGATAGCTGCCGCTCGAGGGTGGTAATCATCCTGTCTGCCGCAACCGGATTGTCCCGGGCGATGTAACGCCAGATTTCCTCATAATCGGAAATGCTGGCTCGACTGCGCTCAATCCGTGGCATCAACCGATCCGCTCGGCATTCCGTGCTGTCAGGAATTCCTCGAGGTTGAATACCGCCGTCTCACCCCGGTCCAGTTCGTTGATTCCGATCTGAATCTTCGCTTTCAACTCGGCGAATTTCGCACGGCGGATTTCTTCGTGGACCTGAAACTCGCTCAGTGCCGCCGCCACCACTTCGCTTTCCGAAAGAAAACGGCCCGATTCCAGCGCCCGCTGAATCAGCTTTTCGTGTTCGTCGCGCAAGGTGATGGGTCGCGTCGTCATGGGCTGAAGCCTATCCGAAGTCACTGGACCAGGCAAGGATGTTCCCAGCCCGATTCGCCCCGGCAGCGGCGCATCGAAGACGATGACCCATCTCATTTCTCCGCGCCTCAGCTCGGCAGGCGCACGCTTTGCGGATGGCGGATGCGATCTTCGGGGTCGTAGCGCTTCTTGAGGATCTGGAGGCGTTGGTAATTTTCCCGGCCGTAGTAGGCGGTGGGCCAGTCCAGGAAGGCGAGGTCGGGATAGTTGGCGTAGTGGCCGGTGATGCCGGCTTGCGCGATGTGATCGCGAATCCGGCCGATGGCGGCGCGCAAGTTGGACGCGCGGAAAGGGCTGTCCCAGTAGGCTTGCGCCTCGCCGAGATAGGGCCGCGCGCGGTGCGGGTAGGCGCCGTCGGCGCCCTCCCGGGCAATCGCGCCGCCCATGGTGTTGATCTGGAAAACGAGTCCGGGCTTGGTGAGAACTTCGAAGAAGATGCCGGGCAAGGCGCTGCGGATATCGTCGATGCCGCGGTAGTAACCGGCGCTGGTATTCTTGAAGTATTCCGGCCCCGGCCCGCCGTAATACCAGGGGAGCGATTTCGTCAAGGGCACCGGCGGAGCGGCGGTGTTCTTGTTCGAGAGGGCGGCAATTCGGCGGCGAAACGCGGCGACGCCTTTCTCTTCGCTCGAGCCGATGGTCGTGAGCAGGATGGTCACCTGGCTCCCGTTCATGATCCAGGCGGAGAAGGCATCGTCGGGCAACGCCGCGGTGGCCTCGAACCACGCGCCGAGCAGCGCGGTCGCGCGAGTTTCATCGAGATGGTAGGCGCGGAATCTCCAGGACGAAAAAGCCTTCGGCACCGGACGCGTCTGCAGCGTGAGTTGCGTGACAATGCCAAAATGCCCGTTGCCCGCCGCCGCGCGCCGCCCAGAGCAACTCGGAATCGTCGGCCGAATCATGGATCGCGCCGGTGCCATCCACCATGCGGAAGCTGCGGAGATGATCGCAGGTGAGGCCCCACTTGCGGGCGAACATCCCGTAACCTCCGCCGAGCGTAAGTCCTGCGAGACCGACCGTCGCACAAGAACCGGAGGGCAGGAACCGGCCCTGCGGGAGAAGATAGCGATTCACATCGCGCAAGCGGCAACCCGCACCGGCAGTAAGCAGTCCGCTGTGAGGATCCAGATGCAGGTCGCTCATCGGCGAAACGCTGACGACCAGCCCATCGTCATTCAGCGAAAAACCCTCGAAGGAATGTCCTCCGGATTTCACCGCGACCGGCCAGTTTTCGGTCTGCGCCCGCTGCAAGGCCGTCTGCACGCCGGTATCCGTAGCGCACAAGGCGATGGAGTTGGGCCGGAGAAGGATGCCGGCGTTGTAGACTTGGCGAGCCGACGCGTAAGCGGGATCGGTGGAACGGAGAAGGATCACGTCTTCCGTCTGGCGCGGCGGCTCCGGCGGGCTTGGCGCGGGACCGCGCTTCGGCTCACGGGCGCCCAGCACCTCCGCAAAGAGTGCCGCCCCGGCTGATACGGACGTGCGGATAAATGTCCGGCGCGTGTGCGTCATGGGAATGCGTTACACAGTGAACGCACGAAGGCATCGTTGAAAACACCAAACCGCGCCGCAAAAGGTGCACAGTAACGGAGTGCGGACATTCCTGTCCGCTGCCTGATATCCAGCGGCCGCTCCTATCGCCCCATGGCCATCAAAGAAAAGCCCCCGCCGATTTCGCTTCGGCTCAGCGTGACTGCCTTACTTAATTGGAATGGTGGTGGTGATGAGAGTTACGAGGAACGTTGTAATAACCGTTCGCCCGGCGGTCCGCCTCGATCTGCGCCAGCCGATCTCGATTATTGCGCTCATCACTCTTGTCGTGATGCTTCTTGTGATGATGCTTGTCATTATCGCTGGCGAAAGCGCCCACCGGGTTCAGGAGGACAGCAGCGAGGACGAGCCAAAGGAGGCTGAGTTTTTTCATAAAGTAAAGTGACGCCTGGGTTACCTCTCTCCATTCAACTTACTTCGAAAACAGGCCGGGCAGTCTGAAGTAAGATTCGCGCCCGCTCCCGGGATTGGCTGTCTTTCTTTCGACAATGGGGTTTTGCCATCCCTAATAAAGGGTAACCACAGCGACCGTCCGGGCGGAAACGGTCGGGATATCCTATACAACCGACGCTGTCGTTTATCTCGCCGCCGCCGCCTTGAGCTTCTCGAGCAGGTAATCCTGCACCGTCGCGTGCTTCACGTCGGGCGCGCCGGGATAGAAGAGTTCGCACGGCACGCCTATTTCCTGGCAATGCTCCTGCAGTTTCACGCCGAAGTTCGCGGTGTGCGTGGGATCCTTCTGGTTCTGACCGATCGCCGGCGGCGCACCGAAAGTCATGTAAATCGGCGGGTCATCCGCCGACACCAGCGCGTACGGCGAATACTCGGCGATCCACGGCAGGATCGTTTCGCGGCCGGCGAGAAAGGCGTCGAACTGCGAAATCTTCTTCACCGGATCGGCATTGAAGAAGAAGGCGTGACCGCCGTAGCTGCTGTTCGGCGTCCATTCTTTCATCTGCTTGGGATCCAGCGTCGTCTGCGGCGCGGTGACCGCGGCGCACCACAGGCGGGTGGATTCGCGTGCCACTGGATCGGCGCTCTTCGGGTCGGCAAGGTCGGGATGAAACGCCAGCCAGAGCGACGTGCAAGCGCCCGCCGAACCGCCGCTCGCGCCGATACGCTCCTTGTCGATATTCCACTCCGCAGCCTTGCTGCGCACGAATTGCAGCGCCCGCGCCGCGTCGTGCAGCGGACCATTGACCGGCGGCACCTCGCCATCCGCCGTGGCTTCCGGGATAAAGCGATACTCCACGGACACCACCGATATGCCCGCCTTCAGGAATTGAGGCAGCATGCCACTCAAGCCACTGAGACGGCCGCCACCCATCCATCCGCCGCCGTGAATGAAGAAGAGCAGCGGCGTCGGCTTGTCGGACTCGGCTTTCCAGAAATGCAACACCTGCTTGGGATGCGGGCCGTAGGGCACATCGTAGGCGGTCGGGTTGGGCAGCAGGGGACTGGCCGCGAGCACCTGCTTCGCTTCGGCATCACCGATTTCCCGCACGAAGAGATTGCGCCAGCGAATCTCGCCGCCATGGGTCTGGAGCATGATCGGCCCTTTCGCGGGCAGCGGCTGCGTCTTGTCCCAGTAGTTCTCCATCACCGCGCCTTCCACCACGGCGCGGGTGTTCAGCCACACCCAGGTCCGCGCGCCGATCTGGCGGATGCGCAACTGGTTCCATTGGCCAAACGGCTTGTCCGCGCACATGATCGGATCGCGGCCGAGCGTCTTCGGCGTGTTATTGAACAATCCGCCGGAGCCTTTGTTCGGGTTGCGATCCGGTTTGTCCGGCAGGCTCGGCTGGGTAATGTCCCAGATCTGCACCTGCGGATTGCCGCGCAAATAGACACCGCTGTCCGCATGCGGCACCGTCTTATATTCGATCATCAGCTCGATGTCGCCGAACTCTTCCTCGGTCGTCGCATAAGGCCCCGTACCGTTGTTCACCAACTCGTCTTTCTCGACCGTCCAGTGTTGCGGGAATTCCTCGCGTTGCTGCTTCAAGTTCGCCTCCTTCTTCTCGCCCTCGAGCTTCACGACCAAATGCGGATTCAACCCGTACCAGCCGGTGAGGTCTTTCCCGTTGAAGATCGCGCGGAAGCCCTTCGGCGGCGCGGGATCGGCGGCCCGCAACGGCGCGAACGCGAGGAGAGTGAGTGCGAGGAAGGCGAGGGATTTCATGGGGAGTAGGGGGATGAGCCCGGCGGCAGCCTGCGCGTTCCGCGATGCTTGCCAGTGGGCGGTGAAATCTGGACGATAGCCACTCCACTCGATCCGCATCAAACAATCATTGCCATGCTGTTCCCCTCCCCTCGCATCGTCCTTTCCGTCCTCACCCTCACCGCGGCTTCCCTGCACGCACAGACTCCCACGCCCGCGCCCAATCCCTCGGCCAACGACTACGTCGCACGCCTGGCCGCGCCGCTCACGGCCACACGGGAAATCGTCTACAAACACATCGCGGACCGCGAACTGCACCTGCACCTCTTCCAGCCTGAGGACTGGCAGGCGAGCGACAAACGGGCGTGCTTCATCACCATTCACGGCGGCGGCTGGACTGGTGGGGAACCGAAGCGCATGTATCCGTTTGCCGATCATTATGCGAAGCTGGGGATGGTCGGCATCAGCGTCCAATATCGGCTCTACAGCACGAAGACGCAGACCACGGTATTCGACTGCGTGAAGGACGCGCGCTCCGCGGTGCGCTACGTCCGCGCGCATGCGGCGGAGTTGGGGGTCGATCCGCAGAAGATCATCGTCAGCGGAGGTTCGGCGGGCGGACACCTGGCCGCGGCCACGGCGATCTTCGACGGCATCGATGAAGCGGGCGAAGACACCCACGTCTCCTGCGTGCCGAATGCGCTCGTGCTGCTGTTCCCGGTGATCGACACCTCCACGGAAGGCTACGGCAATGCAAAGATCGGCGAGCGCTGGCAGGAACTGTCCCCCGCGCACAACGTTCGCGCCGGACTGCCACCCACGATCACCTTCCATGGCACCGGCGACACGACGACGCCTTTCAAGGGCGCGCAGAAGTTTCACGAAGCGATGCAGCAGGCGGGCAACCGCAGCGAGTTGGTGGTGAACGAAGGCGGCCAACATGGATACCTGATGCGCACGCAGCCGCTCTACGACGAATGCCTGGCAAAGTCGGACGCCTTCCTGAACTCGCTGGGGCTGATCGAGCATCGCCCATGAAGACCGCCCTCCTGCTTCTCCTGCTCGCGACCGGTGCGTTCGCCGCCGAGCCGCTGCCACCCGTCGCGCCACCCTATTACTCGATCCGCTACGAGGCGTCGGACAAGCCGGGCGAACTGGCCATGCCAGTCACGTACACCCTGTGGATTCCCGAGAGCGCGAAGACGCTCCGGGGCGTCATCGTGCACCAGCACGGCTGCGGCAAGGGTTCGGGCGTCACCGGCCTCACCGCGGCTTACGATCTGCACTGGCAGGCGCTGGCGCGAAAATGGGACTGCGCCCTGCTCGGCCCGGCGTACCAACAGCTCACCGACAGCGACTGCCGCCATTGGTGCGATCCGCGCAACGGCTCCGACGCCGCCTTTCAAAAGGCCCTCGCCCATTTTGCGGAAGAGTCGAAGCATCCCGAGCTGACCACCGTGCCGTGGTGCCTGTGGGGACATTCCGGCGGCGGCTTTTGGTCCAGCCTCATGCTCACGCTGCATCCCGAGCGGATCGCCGCGATCTTCTTTCGCTCCGGCTCTGCCTACGCCGCTTGGGAGCGCGGGGAGATTCCCCCGCCCACGCTGACGCCAGCTGTCTACGAGGTTCCCTTTCTGTTCATCGGCGGCGTGAAGGAAGCGCAGGATCCCAGCCACGGCCCGGCCCGCATTGGGGGACCGGGCAATGCTCAAGACGTGGCGCGAACACGGTGCGCCCGGCGGCCTCGCCTCCGATCCGCTTAGCGGACACGAGTGCGGCGACTCCCGTTATCTCGCCATCGCTTTCTTCGACACCTGCCTCGCGCAACGCCTGCCCGCTCCCGGCAGCCCGACGCCAACGCTCCAGCCGGTGAACAGCCAGCTCGCCTGGCTGGCCGCCCCGGGCACCCACACCGCGCAGCCCGCCGGCGAATTCATCGGCAACCCCGCCGACGCCTCCTGGCTGCCCAGCGCTGCCTTCGCCAAGGTCTGGGCCTCCTACAATGAAACCGGGCATCCCGCCGATAACACGCCGCCCCCAGCGCCGACGAATGTGCGCCTCAGTGCCACGGGCGACCTGACCTGGACCGCCGAAGCCGATCTCGAAAGCGGTCTCGGTGGATTCCTCATCGAACGCGATGGGCAGGAGCTGGCGCGTCTGCCGCAAAAGCCCGTCGGCAAACTCGGCACGCCCTTGTTCCAAGGGCTGAGCGGCGGCGACACGCCCATTCTCGCCATGCCGCCCATGCGCTTCCACGACCCGGGCGCCCCACCCGGCGAGCCGCATCGCTACGCCGTCCGCAGCCTGAATGCCGTGGGCCTGGCCTCGACCGCCAGCCCCGCCGTGATCACGCCGCAGCGGTAAGCTCAGGTCTGGCGCGGACTTCTTCCCCCCCGTCACGCGGTGCCGCCGAAACTCACGTGATCGTCGAGATCGAGGAGGTCGAACCACGTTTTGATGTCCTCGCGGATCCGGCTGAAGGAACTCACCCGGCCGGCGAAGAACTCCAGCGTCTCCGGATCGCTGTCCGGGCCGCGCTCGTTGAAATAGGCATTCCACGCCTGAATTTCCCAGACCTCGCGTTTGTGGGCGGCGTGCTTTTGAATCCACGCGAGGATTTCGCCATCGCCCTTGCCCTTGGCGAGCTCGGCCTTCAAGGCTTTGGCGTCGACGCCGGTGAATCGCAGCCAGTGCTGGTCGGTCGCGCTGTTGTAGATGTATTCGCCTTCCTTTCCGGCCAGCGTGGCGCGGCCTTTGTCCAGCAGGCGGGCGAGGATTACATAGCCCCCGAGGCGCACGCGCGGACTGCGCGGCGGACGCTCGTGGAGATTGGGCGCGGCGGGGACGGTCTGGGTCTTGGTCTTCGATTTGGATTTGGATTTGGATTTGGATTTGGATTTGGGCATATGGGGTGGAGGTGTTTTAGAGATTCGTGCATCGCTGTTCCGGGAGATGGTAAATTCATCGCTTTTTCATGATTTTGGAGGCCGTGACATTCAGTGCAGCTCCCTCACGGTGTCATTCTGAGCGGAGTGTAACGAAGTCGAAGAACCCCGTCGCTTTACCATCGACGTGGCTGGCTGTGCGACGGGATCCTTCGTCCCGCAACTGCGGGATCAGGACGAAACTACGAGGGAGACGCCACCTATTTCACAACCCCGCAGTCCGCGAAGCACCCGGACTCCGCCGCAAAGCTTCGCTTCAGAGCGTCGTCCGGGCGATTCGCGCACGGGTGTTTTCGTTTTTACAGGCCGCCGCTGGCGAATTGAATTTCGCCCGTGAGCCAGCGGGAGTCTTCCGAGGCCAGGAAGACCGCGATGTCGGCGATATCATCCGGCTGGCCGGTGCGGCCCAGCGGAGTCTGCGCGATAAGCCCCTTCTCAAAGTCGCCGCCGACGAAGCCGCCCGTGCGCGTGCCTTCGGTTTCGACGATGCCGGGGTTGATGGAATTGACGCGGATTTTTCGGGCGCCGAACTCCTTGGCAAACACGCTGGTGATCGTATCGACCGCGCCCTTGGTGGCGGTGTAGACGGCGGTGCCGGCGGGCTTCAGCCGGCTGATGCCGGAGCCGATGTTGATGATGCTGGCCCCTTCGCCGAGGTGCGGGAGCGCGGCCTGCGTGGTGAGCAGGAGCCCGAGCACGTTGATATTGAAGATGCGGTGGAAGTGCTCTTCGGTGATGGCCTCGGCGGCAGCAAATTCATAGACGCCGGCGTTGTTGACGAGGATGTCGAGGCGCCCGTACTGGCGGACGGCGGCGTCGATGATGCCGCGGGCCTCCGCGGCCTTGGAGACATCGCCCCCGACGGCGATGGCTTTCCCGCCGGCGGCGGTGATGGCGGCGACCACGACATCGGCCCCCGCTTTGCTGGAGGCATAATTGACGACGACGGAGGCGCCGGCGGCGGCGAGTGCTTTGGCGATGGCGGCGCCGATGCCCTTGGAGGCTCCGGTGACGACGGCGACTTTACCGGTGAGTTTGCTCATATGTGTTTTTGGGTGGTTGCTGAGTTGGATTGGGTTGGAAACGCCGGACGGGCCCGGAAGGCCGCCCATTGTTTCTATAGTTCAGAACTTATGAACAATGGAACAAGCTGTCAAATGCTGCTAGGTTAAAATCCCATGAGACCTCTCTACCACCCCCCGCTCGAAGCCATCACGGTCGAAGGCATCCTCCACGCCCTCTCCGATCCCGTCCGCGTGGCCATCTATACCCAAATCCGTGGCTCCGAGTGTTCCCAGAACTGCTCGAACTTCCTCACCGTCAGCGAAAAAGCGATCCCCAAATCCACCCTCTCCCAGCACTTCAAAGCCCTCCGGGAAGCGGGCCTCATCCACGGCGAACGCCGCGGCGTGGAGATGCGCAACACCTCCCGTTGCGCCGAGGTGGAAAAACGTTTTCCTGGCCTGATCGCCGCCATCGTGCAGGCGCACAAAATCCAGTCGCAGGAGAAAGTGAAAGGGACGAAGTCCGCCCGCGGAACCACCCCACGACCGAAGCATACACCCGCCAAAGGACCTTGAGCCACCGATGGGTATCGAATTGGTCGATCTCGGTGACGAAGGCCGCGCGCAGGATCTTGCGATGACCGTCCTTGGTGTTGAACTGCCAGCGACGGTCGGTGCAGGCGACGACGAGGGTTTCGGCGGAGACATCGACTCCGAGGGGGCATGAGGGGGAACCCTGGGCTGAGTGCATGAGCAGCTCCAGGAGCCACCGAACCGAACGGTGGAGGAGCAAAAATATTTCAGCAGAGATGTCCAGAATGGCGTTGCCCGTTCGTCATGGGTATGATGCGTCACCACGCCTTAGCTAATTCACCCGCGAAAGTAACCCCATGAACACCGTGACTACACCGGCCGCCAGCCTGGATGATCGTATGATCGTTACCACCCGTCTGATCGACGCTCCCCGCGCGCTCGTCTTCCGTCTCTATCGTGAGCCCGAGCGTCTCGCCCGCTGCTGGGGACCGACCGGCTTTCGGAATACTTTTCACGAATACGACTTTCGCCCGGGTGGCCACTGGCGCTTCATCATGCATGGGCCGGACGGCACCGATTACCCGAACCACAGCGTCTTCGAAGAAATCGTGGCCCCGGAGCGGATCGTCTTCCGGCACCTCGATCCCCTTCACGAATTTCAGATGACTGTCCTGCTCGAGGAGCGCGGCCCGAAGACGCAGCTCACCTGGCATATGCGCTTCGAAACCGTGGAGTACTATGAACGCGTCCGCAGTTTCGTCGTGCCGGCCAATGAGCAGAATTTCGATCGCATCGAGGCGGAACTGGCCGGAATGTCCGCTTCCTAACCATCTTATGAAATACCTTCCCACCGTCGCCAGTGTGCTGCTCGGCCTGCTGTTCCTCCTGGCCAGCGTGACCTTTCTCCTCCACATGGTCCCCGAGCAGAAGATTCCCGAAGGGACACCCACAGCCATGTTCATGGGCGCCTTTGGACCGACGGGTTACATGACTCTCGTCAAGGTCTGTGAACTGATGGGCGCGATTCTCGTCCTGATTCCGCGGACCCGGAATTTCGGGCTGCTCGTACTCGGCCCCATCATCGTCAACATCCTCGCCTTCGGATTCTTGATCGATAAGTCGGCCTTGAACGTGATGACCTTCCTCGTCGTCGCGCTCGCCCTTTATCTCCTCTGGTGTGGGCGCAAGGCCTTCGCCGGCTTGCTGAACTGAAACAAATATCCGCCTCCACCCCGCCGCCACTGCCATGCTAAAATACATCATCCTGGGCCTTCTCCTGCTGGTGGTCGTCTTCGTCATCGTCGTTGCCACCCGGCCCGCGAATTTCCGCGTCGTCCGCAGTGCCACCATTGCGGCGCCGCCCGCTATCGTCTTCGATCACGTGAGCAATCTGCACCGCTTTCAGGAGTGGTCGCCTTTCGCCGGGATCGATCCGGCGGCGAAGCTGACCTATGCCGGGGCCGGAGTCCGGGCAGGACGCCAGTTTCTCCTGGGAGGGGAACGCGAAGGCCGGCCAGGGCAGCATGACCTGCACGGAAAGCCGGCCGAATGAGTTGCTCGCCTACCGGCTCGAATTCCTCAAGCCGTTCAAGGGCACGAACCATGTGGAGTTCTCCTTCCAGCCCGAGGGCGGCCAGACGGTGGTCACCTGGATCATGACCGGCACCTACAATTTTGTTACCAAGGCCGTCAGCCTCGTCATGGACTGCGACAAGATGTGCGGCCCGATGTTTGAAAAGGGCCTCGCGGACCTGAAAGGTCTGGCCGAAGCCGAAGCACGAAAGTAACTCGCGATGAATTCACCCACCGGAAAATCGGAATATCTGCTCCTCTTTCGCGGCACGGACTGGCACGGCGGCCTTTCGCCCGAGGAGATCCAGAAAGTCATGATCGCCTGGATGGAGTGGTCCGATCGCCTCGTGGCCGAGGGCCGGTCGAAGGCCCGCCGTTCGCTCGAAGGGGGCGGGAAGTTTGTCTCCGGCAAGGAGAGAAAGGTTTTCGACGGGCCGTTCGCGGAAGCCAAGGAAACGGTGGCCGGCTATTTCCTGCTGGAGGTCGATGATCTCGATGAAGCCGTCTCGATCGCCCGGGACTGCCCGACGCTGGCTTATGGCGCGACCGTGGAAGTCCGCCCGATGCCGTCCCGCTGCCTGGCCAGCGAACTCGCGGTCGCGAAGATCGAAGATGTTGCCCGCAGGATGGCCGGGCGTTCCGCGCCGGCAGACGCGGCTGGCCGTCTTCCTCGAGAACTCACCGCCAAATAGAGAAATCTGAAACCCAATCCCTACCCATCTATGAACTCCGACTCCGAAAAATCCGACTACCTCCTTCTCTTCCGTGGCGCGGACTGGCATCGCGACCTGTCGCCGGACGAACTTCAAAAGACCATGACCGTCTGGATGGCCTGGTTCAACCGGCTTGTGGGCGAAGCCGCTGCAAGGGCGGCCAGTCGCTCGCGACCGAGTCGAAGGTCGTTTCCGGCAAGATGAAGAACGTGGTGGATGGTCCTTATGCCGAGGCCAAGGAATCCGTCGCCGGCTATTTCATGGTCTCCGCCGGCAGCATCGAGGAAGCCGCCGAGATCGCGCAGGATTGCCCGGCGCTGGCCTACGGCATGACCGTGGAAGTGCGCCCGCTGCTCGCGCGCTGCGAAGCCAGTGAACGCGCCGGGGTGGAGTACGCCAGCGCCGAAGCCTAGCCCACGGAAATCGTGGAGCCCGTCCCATCGCCCGCCGCGTCGACCGCGGATATTCCGCGATTGACGGAGCGCCTTTTCCGTCACGAAGCGGGCAAGCTGGTTTCGGTGCTCACCGGCATCTTTGGCGCCGACCGCTTGCAAATGGCGGAGGATGTGGTGCAGGAGGCCCTGATCCGCGCGATGCAGACGTGGCCCTATCAAGGCGTCCCGAAGAACCCCGCCGCGTGGCTCATGCAGACGGCGAAGCATCTCGCGCTGGACCTGGTGCGCCGGGAGAAACGCTTTCACGAAAAGCAGCCGGAGATCATCGCCCAGGTGGAAGGGCGGGGGGGCGGGCAAGAGGTTTCCCCGGCACTCGACGACGAGATCCAGGACGACCGGTTACGGCTCATGTTTACGTGCTGCCATCCGCTCATTCCACCGGACTCGCAGGCGGCTCTCGCCCTCAAGACGCTCTGTGGCCTGGGTGCCACCGAGATCGCGGCGGCGTTTTTGACGACCGAAGCCGCCATCGCCAAGCGCCTCACCCGCGCCCGGCAGCGCATTCAGGAGCAGAAGATTCCGTTTGAGATCCCGAGCGGCCCGGAACTGGCGAGCCGGCTCGATGGGGTGCGGCAGACGCTCCTGCTGCTCTTCAACGAAGGCTACAAAGCCTCCAGCGGCGAGAGTCTGGTGCGCGAAGACATTTGCGCGGAAGCGATTCGCCTGACCACGCTGCTCGCGGAGCACCCGGCGGGCAATCAGCCGCGCACGCATGCGCTGCTGGCGCTGATGCTCCTGAGCGGAGCGCGCCTGCCCGCTCGCGTGGATAGCGACGGGAACATCCTGCGTCTCAAGGAGCAGGATCGCCGCTTGTGGAATCGCGAGATGATCGCGCGCGGGATCATGCACCTGGGACGCTCCGCGGCGGGGGATGAGTTGAGCGAGTACCATCTGCACGCCGGTATCGCCGCCTGCCACGACACCGCGGCGGATGATGCGTCGACGAACTGGCGGCAGATCCTGGCCCTGTACGATCGTCTTGCGGAGCGGGACGATTCCCCGGTCATTGCGTTGAATCGTGCGGTCGCGGTGGCCAATGTGCACGGGCCGGCCCAAGGACTGGAGGCCGTGCAGGCGATTTCCGACCGCGCTGAGCTGGCGTCATATTACCTGCTTTACGCTGTCGTGGGAGAGTTTGAGGCTCAACTGGGCAACGATCTGGTGGCCGCCAGCCACTTTCACCGCGCGGCGCAGCTCGCGGAGTTGAAATCCGAACAGGCTTTTCTCACGCGGCGCCTGCGGGATTGCGAGGAGCGTCTCCGCAGCCAGCCCGCACCGGTGCGGGGCTATTTGTGACCGCTCCCGGCGGTGTCATCCTGAGCGGAGTGTAACGGAGTCGAAGGACCCCGTCGAATAACCAGCGATCATCTTTGGTAGAGCGACGGGGTCCTTCGACTCCGTTACACTCCGCTCAGGATGACACCGCGAGAGGGCACCTCGGAAGCGGCGTTTCTCCATCGCCGCGTCTCACCGTCCGCCGCGATCTTTCGCCGTCGCGGCGTTGTAGCCGGGCTCATTGAGCCCGGACCGAGCCGGCCTGCTCCGGATTCGCAGCTCCGGGTTCAGTGAACCCGGCTACAACGCCGCGCTTTGCGGAGCCCACCGGTCAGTGCCCGGCGTTTTTGGCCGCCAGCGCCTCCCACTCGGCAGTGAGGCGCGCGAGGTCTTCGGAGATCGCCATCAGGTCGCGATTGATGACCACCGCGCGGCCGCCGCTTTCGTAGGTGTTGGGGTTTTCGAGTTCGGCGGTGAGGTCGCGCTGCTTGCCTTCCAGCGTCGCGATCTGCATTTCCAACGAAGCAACCCGCGAATCGTGCTCCTTGCGCAGGCGCGATTGCTCCTGCCGGGCCTCGGCCTCGGCGCGCTTTTGCTCCTTCGATTTGCGCGGGGTGGGGGCGTTGCCGGAGGCGTTCGACCCTGCGGAAGGAGCCGCGGCCGGCTGGGCGTTGGTCAGTTTTTCCCCCGCCGTCAGCGCCTCGCGAGCAGACGTGGCTTTCGACTTGTCGAGGTAGTAATCGTAATCGCCCGCGTAGGGCGTGAGCTTGCCGGCGCTGATGTGCAGGACGGTTTTGGCCATGGCGCGGATGAAATGCACGTCGTGGCTGATGAAGATGAGCGTGCCTTCATACTGCTGGAGCGCGTTGATGAGGGCGTCGATGGAGCCGATGTCCAGGTGGGTCGTCGGCTCGTCCATGAGGAGGAGATTGGGTGGATCGAGCAGCAGCTTGACCAGCGCGAGGCGGGTCTTTTCCCCGCCGCTGAGGACGCCGACGGGCTTGAAGACATCGTCGCCGCGGAAGAGGAAGGAGCCGAGCACTGTGCGGCACGCCTGCTCGCCAGGAGGATTCGGCATGTCCTGCACGCTCTCCAGCACGGTGTTCTTCGGGTTCAGGCCCTCCATGCGGTGCTGGGAGAAGTAGCCGACCTTCACGTTGTAGCCGGGCTCAACGGTGCCGCGATCGGGTTTGAGATTGCCCGCGAGCAGCTTGAGCAGCGTGGATTTGCCCGCGCCGTTCGGCCCGACGAGCACGGTGCGCTGGCCGCGCTCCGCTTCGAATTCCAGCCCGCGATACACCGTGAGATCGCCGTAGGAGAAATCGATGTCCTTCATTTGGATCGCGCGAATGCCCGAGCGCGGCGGCTGCGGAAAGCGCATGTGGACCGTCTTTTCCTGGCTCAATGGCGCCTCGATCTTCTCCATCCGGTCGATCTGCTTCAGCTTGCTCTGGGCCTGCGAGGCTTTGCTGGCCTTGGCGCGGAAGCGGTCGGCGAACTCCTGGAGGGCGGCGATTTCCTTCTGCTGGTTCTTGTAAGCGGCGAGCTGCTGCTCCTCGCGGGCGACCTTCTCGATCACGTATCTGTCCCAATTGCCGCGGTAGCGATTGAGCTTCGAGTGGGAGATTTCGACGATGGAGCCGACGAGCGCGTTCAGGAACTCGCGATCGTGCGAGATCATGAGGATCGCGCCGGGATACGAGCGCAGGTAATCCTGGAACCAGTAGAGCGATTCGAGGTCGAGGTGGTTGGTCGGTTCGTCGAGGAGGAGCAGGTCGGGCTCCATGACGAGCAGGCGGGCAAGATGGGCGCGCATGATCCAGCCGCCGCTCATGGTGCGGGCCTCGCGGCCGAAGTCCGATTCGCGGAAGGCGAGGCCGCTGAGGATTTGCTTGGCCTTGGGCTCGAGCTGCCAGCCGCCGAGCTCGTCGAAGGTGGCCAGAGCGTCGTGGTATTCCTCGTCGCCGTGGGTCTCGGCGAGTTCGTGACGCTTGATCGTGCTCTGGGCCTTGACCATCTCCGGGGAAATCGCGCAAGCCAGCTCGAGGACGGTCTCGTCGCCCGCGGGCGCACTTTCCTGGGGGAGGAAGCCCATCGTCGCGCTCTTTTCCAGCAGGACGCGGCCGGTATCGGGCGAGGCTTCCCCGAGGATCAGGGAGAAGAGCGTGGATTTGCCGGCGCCATTCGGGCCGACGAGGCCAATGCGGTCGCCACGATTGACCTGCAAGGACACGTCGCTAAAGAGCGTGCGCCCGGCAAAGGATTTGCTGACTTGGGAAAGGGTGAGCATCGAAAAGGCGGCGAAGATGCTAGCTGTTGGCCTGCGGCGCAAGTGCGCTCCGCAAATGAACCGGCAAGCCTACTTCAACAGATTGACGTCGAGGCCGAAAAGCTTCCATTCGGGCAGCTCGTAAAAAAACTTCATCGCGAATTGAACCCGGTAGGGCTGGGTATCGTAGTGACCGGTCACGGTGAGCAATCCCTCGCTGTTCACCGCGGGCGGTTCATCGAAGACGGGAGTGGCGTTGGCGATGGGCGCGAGCGTGATTTTGCGGTCGATGAACGGCTGGAAGGCGCGCTGGAGCTGGCCCTTGGTGAGCTGGTCCTGCCAGTGGACGGAGACCGAATCGTAAAAGGCGTCGAACGATTGCGAGGCGATGGCGTCGTTGAAGTGCAACAGGTTCTCGCGGACCAACTGGCGGATTTCGTTTTCCGGGGGCATCGGCTTCGTCACGGCGTCGGCAAAAGATGGGGCCTTGCCGACGAGGCTGAAGCGGTTCTCCGAGAGGCCGGTCTCCTGGCTGGGCGGGGAACGGAGCGAAAAGACGCGCCAGTCGCCGGATTGTTTGACCAGCGTGACGATCAAGGGAATCCGGATCCCGGATTTGGTCTGGATGTTGACGCGAATCGTGGTGGTGTTGCCGTCGCGCTCCGGTTTTTCCCAATCCCCGCCGACGTAGTCGGTGAGGCCCATGTCCTTGGCCGCGGTGGCGAAGACGAGCGCACTCCGCTGGGCCTGGAAGCCGAAAGCGGCGCTGTGATAAGCCGCGTCCGCCTGGCCGGCGGCGATGAGTCCGAAGAAGTTTTGCGCGACGGTCAGCGGCTCCGCTTTTTTAGTGCAACCGCCCAGGGGCAGGAAGATCGTCAGGAGGAGCAGGCGGAGGAGGAAACGCATCGCAGGGAGAGCGAAGCAGAATCAGGCGCTCCATTCCAGCATCCTGCGAATCGGCAATTCGGCCCGGGCGCGAATGGGTTCGGGAATATCGATCTCGGGCTCGAGATTGAGCAGCGCGGAGTGCAGCTTTTCCAGCGTGTTCATCTTCATGAACCGGCAATCGGCACAGGCGCACTGATCGGTGGGACCGGGAATGAAAGTCTTGCCGGGGATCTCGCGGCGGAGCCGGTGGAGCATGCCCGATTCCGTGACGATGACGAACGCGTCGGACGGCGATTCCCGGCAGTAGCTGATCATCTTTTCCGTGGAGCAAACTTCGTCGGCCAGCAGGCGGACGGCAAAGGTGCACTCGGGATGGGCGACCACGGGAGCGTCGGGCCACTCAGCCTTGATGCGCTCAATGGCGCTGCGGGTGAACTCGACGTGAACGTAGCAATTGCCCTTCCACAGTTCCATTTTGCGACCGGTCTTTTCCATCACCCAGGCGCCGAGATTCTGGTCGGGGACGAAGAGGATGTTGCGGTCCGCCGGCACGCGCTGGACGATCTTCACCGCGTTGCCGCTGGTGCAGATGACATCGCTCAGCGCCTTCACCCCAGCGCTGCAATTGATGTAGGCGACGACGTAGTAATTCTGGTCGCGATGCGCCTCGAGATAGGCGGCAAGCTTGTCCGCCGGGCACGATTCGCTCAGCGAGCAGCCGGCGTCCAGGTCGGGCAGGACGACTTTCTTCGTCGGATTCACGATCTTCGCCGTCTCGGCCATGAAATGAACGCCACAGAAGGCGATGACGTCCGCATCAGTTTTCGCCGCCTGGTAGCTGAGGCCGAGCGAATCTCCCACATAATCCGCGATTTCCTGGATCTCCTTCACCTGATAATTGTGCGCGAGAATCACCGCATGGCGGGTGCGCTTCAATTCGAGGATTTCTTCGACAAGATCGAGGCCGAGAGTGGGCATGCCTAAACGTGCCACTGGGTGCCGGACATTCACGAGATTTTTCACCGGTAGCGGGAAAGCGAGAGGTCAGCTCTCCTTGCGGATGCGGATCTGAAATTGCCGCGAAAGCAGCCATTTGACGGCAAACATGTCGCAGGTGGCTTTCCAGGCGCGGTTGCCGAAGCCGTATTTGCTTACCCCGGCAGTGCGCGGACGATGGTGCGTGGGCACCTCGGCGATCCGATAGCCCATGCCCTTGATGAGCGCGGGGATGAAACGGTGCATGCCGTAGAAGGGGACGAGCGCCTCGCGGCACTCCCGGCGCATGGCCTTGAGCGTGCAGCCGGTGTCGCGCACGCCGTCGCCGGTGAAGCGGCTGCGCACGGCATTCGCGATGCGGCTCTGGATGCGCTTGAAGGTGGTGTCCTTGCGATTGGCCCGGTAGCCGCAGACGAGATCGGCGCCCTGCTCGATGCCGGCGAGCAGCTTGGGGATATCGGCGGGGTCGTTCTGCCGGTCGCCGTCGAGGAGCACGATCACGTCGCCACGGGCGGCCTGGATGCCGGCATACATGGCGGCGCTTTGGCCGGTGTTTTTGGCAAATTCGATGACGCGCACTTCGGGCCGCCGCTCGATGCGGGCGAGCGTCTGGTCCGACGAGCAATCGTCCACAAGGATGATCTCGTGATCGATCCCGGCGAGCGCGGCGGCGAGTTCTTTTTCCAGTTCGGCGATGTTATCCTCCTCGTTGTAAAGCGGGATGACGACGGAGACGGCAGGCATGAGAGGGTCAGAATGCAGAATCAAGACGGCAGTGCCAAGAGCTTACAACTCCTGCAAGTGATAGCCCGTGCAGGCGAAGATCCGGATCTGCCGCAACGACGTGCCGCGCCGCAGGATATTGAAGCAGGCGATCATCTCGCTGTGGGCGAAGGTGCGGGCGAAGACGTCCGGCGGCCGGGATTCATCGTCGCGATCGGTGATGTAAAGCGCCGTCCGTCCGACAAAGGGACTGTAGCCAAACGATTCCGTGAAATAGTCGTCGATGCCGAGTTCCGGGGCCGCGGCCTTGAGCGCGTGCAGAAACCGCAGGCGGATTTCTTCGCTGGGCATGGCGCCCGTCGCGGTGGGCATGGCGTCCAGCGCGGCGGCGAGTTCGGCGCGGACGGCGGGGTCGAGATTGCTGGCCGGGCGCAGCTTTTCGCGGGCGGCATCCGTGTAGTCGACCAGCCCGTCATAGCGCGGCCAGAAGTAGAATTGGTTATCCGGCCAGGCCGATTCCGGCACAAACACCGGCGGAAAATCGTCCAACTCCGGGCGCCGGTGCGGCAGGTAGAAACCGACGCTGGCGGCGGTGCCGTATTTGTTGGCGATGAGGAAGACCTGCTCGCCGTGCTCGGCCTCGTAGGCGTTCCGGATCTCTTCGATCTTCTCCACCGTGGTGAGCCAGCCGCGGGCCCGGCTGCTGGGATCGGTGGCCAACGGCAGGCCGGCGCGCCGCAACAAATCCGTATCGATCGCGACCACACTGACGATCCCGCCGAGCACCAGGCCGGCGATGGCGTAAGTGCGCGCCCAATTCTTTTCGCGCATCAATTCCAGCCAGTAAACCACCGTGAGCACGGAGAGGCTGAGGATGGCGGGTGCGGTCCAATTCGGCTCCCCGGGCTTTTTGAACGCCAGCGTGAAGTACATCACGAGGAGCGGCAGCGTGAAGGCGAGGAGAAACCGGGGCTTCAAGTGCGTGCGGGCCTTTTTCCAGCTCCAGGCCACGGCGGCGAGCATCGCCCCATAAATGAGCCCGCCGTAGACCCCGAATTGCAGCCCGAGAAAAGTGAGGAAGGAGACGGGATTGAAGCGCGCCGGGGAATCCAGGCCGCCCCGGTCGCGCAGATGCAGCAGCGTGATCCAGGCGTGTTGGGAATTCCAGATGATGACTGGCGCGGTGAAGAGCGCGAAGACGGCGAGCAGGGTGTAAAAGCCCGGTCGCCGCAGTTCGCGGCGATACTTGGGCGTGAGTGCGAGCAGCAGCAGGATCGAGAGCAACTGCATCGCATTGGTGTATTTCGCGAGAAAGCCGAGACCGATGAGCGCGCCGGTGGCCGGCCACCAGGCGGTAAAGGCGGGGCTCTTTTCCAAGGCCAGCCAGAAGGTGTAGAGCGCCGCCATCCAGAAGAAGATCGAGAGCGGATCGATGGTCATCACCAGCGCGCCGGCTTGAAAGATCGGGATGAAATTCAGCATCAGCACCGTCCAGATGGCGACCGTCTCGCCGTACAAGCGCCGGGCGAACGAGAACATGAGCAGGCTGGTCCCGAGCGCGAGCAATGGGCTGAACACGCGGATGCCAAATGCGTTGGCGCCAAAGAGGTGGGTGCTCAACCACATGCTCAGCGCGATGCCGGGCCCCTTGCTGAAGTAGCTCAGGTCGAGATGCTGCGACCACTGGTAGTAGTAAGCTTCGTCGGGAAAAGCGCGCCGACCTGTCGAGCCGCCTGAGCGACGCGATGGAGGGCCTCAATGGCGTGAAGCACGGCCAGGAGGATGTGAACCAGCAACTCGGCGAGATCATCTTCGAGAAGCCGGCGGCGACGAAGCCATGAGGGAGCGCGTGGCAAAAACCCTCTGTCATCCTGAGCCGGATCGATGCCGTTCGCGGAGGGAAAATGGGGAGCGCAAGCGCCCTCGCGTGCTCTGTCCGGCGCCCTCGCCGGGCAGTCTGGGAAGCACCAGAGCAGACTCCCCGCAGGGTGCGCGTAAATCGGCCGAACGTTTCCGGCGGGGGCGCCGGAAACAGCACGCGAGGGCGCGTGCGCTCCCCATTTCCAACTGCATCGTTACGGCTGAGCTTGTCGAAGGACCCCGTCGAATAACCAGCGATTGTCTCCGGTTGTACGACGGGGTCCTTCGACAAGCTCAGGATGACAGTTTGCAGAGGTTTGACTCCGGAAGTGCGGAGTGAGACACTGCCGCAGCCCCCCGCTATGAAACGCCTGCCCCTCTTCCTTGCGCTAGCGTGCGGCGTTTACCCGACAGCCCATGGCGAAGACGGTGCTCCGGCGGAGCGCATTCGCCAGGGGGAAGCCCGGCAGCAGCAACTGCGCGGCGATGCGCAAAAGCTCGTCGAGCAGCTCGACAGCATGCTGGACGAGTATCAGCGCAATGCCCTTGGTGGCGAGGACACGAAGACCTTGCAAGCCTTGCGCGATTCGCTGGCGAAGCTTTCGGTCGATGAAATGAAACAGGTCGTCGATCTGCTGGAGAAAGCGCGCGGGACGTCCGATGCGGGCGAGGCGAAGCAGCGCGTGGCCGATGCCTATTCCAGCCAGAAGGCGATCCTCACGCAGATGACCAAACTGCTCGCGCAGCATCAGCGCGATCAGCAAGGCGCGGAGATCGCCCAGCAACTGGCGCTGCTCGCCGAGCGGCAGGCCGTGAATTTGCAAAATGGCATCACGCTCGGCCAATGGTCCGACGGGAAGAAGCCCGAGAATTTCGAGGCGGCGATGCAGGCGAATTTGCAGGGTCAGCAGGCGGAGCAGGCGGCGATTGCCGAGGAGTTGAAAGTGCTGGCGCAACGCGTCACCGCCTTTGCGCGCGATCCGGAGAATGGCAATGACGCGGCCCGGTTTCGCCAGGGGATGGAGGCGATGCAAAAGGTGCAGCCGAATGTGGAGACGGCGGCGGCGGCGTTGAAGGACGGGCAGCTTTTCAAGGCGGTCGGCGACGAGAAGACCGCGCGGGATGCGATGCGGCGGCTCGCGAAGGACATCGCCCCGCCACCGGAGCGGCCGGAAGCACTGCGCGCGGCGGAGAAGGAATTGGCCAGGGCGATCGAGGATCAAAAGGAAGTGGCGAAGGACACGGCGAAAGCAGCCGGGGAGACGGATTTCGACCGCTTCGCCGAGGAGCAGAAGAAGCTCAATCCCAAGCTGGCCAAGATGACGCGCGAACAATTGCGCAAGGACCCGCACCTGCAGGCGCAATTCAATGCCCAGAAAAACGGGCGGTCCGAGCAACTCGCCGAGCAGGAGAACAAGCAGGGCGAAGTCGCGGCGCGCAGCGATGAGATTGCGCAGAACCTCGCGAAGACCGCCCCCGAGGCGGCGGCCGATGTAAAAGCCGCGACGGACAAGATGCAGGAGGCGCGCGGCGCGATGAGCGACAAGAATGGCGTGGTGGCGGCGAAGGATACGCAGGAAGCGCTCGCCGCCATGCAGAAGGCGGACGAGAAACTGCGGCAGGAATTGGCGAAAGCCGAGGCGCTGGCCGGCAAGTCGGGCGACCCGGTAAAAGATTTGCAGGCCTTGCAGCAGCAGGCGCAGGCGCTGGCGCAACAGCAGGCTGAGGCGGGCGAAGAATCCGGATAAAGCCGGTCAACCGGCCCTGGCGCAAAAGGCGGGCGAACTGGCGAAGCAGGCGGCGGCGATGGCGCCGGCCGCCGCTCCCGCCGCGCAGCAAGCTGCTGTGCAGGCACAACAGGCAGCGCAAGCGGCCCAGGCCGGACAACCGGCGGCCGCCGCGCCGGCGCAGCAAGCCGCGGCCCAGAATCTCGCGCAAGCGGCGCAGCAAATTGCGCAACAGGCTGCGGCGGCGCAGCAGGCCCAACAGCAGGCCGCCGCCGCCCAACAGGCCCCGGCAGCAACTCGCCGAGATCATCAGCGACCAGCAGAAATTGCAGGTCGACACCGCGAAGAGCGGGTGTAAGCGCTGGCGGAGAAGAAGAAGTTTGCGAAGCCTGCGGATTTCAAGGGCCAGCCGGAGAGGCAGGACGGCATCGCGCAGCAGACCGCCGCATTTGAACGAGGTTTGCCGCCGGACGCTCCCGCCGTGAACTCGGCACTCGATGCCGCGCAATCGGCGATGACCGAGGCGAAAGTGGCGCTCGAGAAACCCGATGTCCCAGCGGCGAAATTCGGGGAGGCCCTGGCACTGGAGAAACTGTATGCGGCGCAAGGAGCCCTGGAGGCGGCGGTCGCTCAGGCGCAGCAGGCGATGGGTCCGCAACCCAATGAGCCGCCCAATGCTGCCGCCCAGCAATCCACGGCCGCGCAACTGGCGCAGGCCCAGCAACAGATCGCGCAAGCCAATGAAGTTTTGCAGCAGGCGCAGAAGCCCGGTCAGCCGGCCGCCGCGCCGCAGCAAGCCGCGCAAAAAGCCGCTGCCGCTCTCACCAAGGCCGCGGCTCAAGCCGGGCAGGCTGCCGCTCAAGCGATGCCGGCCAATGGCCCGGCGCAGCAGGCTGCGCAGAGCGGAGCCCAAGCCGCGGCGAAGGCGGCCGCGGCTGCCGCCGGACAGAATCTTCCCGAAGCACAAGCGCAGGCCCAGGCTGCGCAGCAGGCTCTTGCGCAAGCTCAAGCCTCGCTAATGCAGGCCCAGGCGGGACTGACCGCGGCCAATGGGAGTCCCGCGTTGCCGGGGTTCTCCGGGGAGCCCCGCTCCCGGGAAGCCGGGGGCGAAGCCCGGCCAGGGTCCGGGGAAGACGCCGGGCAAACCCAATGGTCCGCCCGGCACGGAAGGCGCGCAGGAATATCAGCCACCCACGGGGGATGAAGCGGTGAAAGTGGAGGCGCGGAACGTCATCGGTAAATCGGCCTTCACCGCGCTCCCCGCGCGGGAGCGGGCGGTGATCGAGCAAGCGCAGGCGGAGAAGTATCCCGAGGAGTACGGTGCCCAGGTCGAGCAGTACCTGCTAAACCTCGCTCGCGAGAGTGCGGCGAAGAAATAGAGGGAGCAAGCGCGCCAGCGCTTCCCCGGCCGTCATCCTGAGCTTGCGAAGGACCTCTGATCTCGCTCTGGCATCTGACGCACGGCTTCGTGTGAAAGCTCAGCTCCATCTTTGCTTTACGGGTGAGGAAAGGCAGAAATCAGAAATCCTTCGCAAGCTCAGGATGACGGTCTGTTTTTCGACACGCTGTCGCGGCGCATGAAATCGGCCCCTTCGAGAAGGCTCGCTCTACACGCGCACCAATTCCCATTCCACGGCCGATTTCGCACCGAGGCGCAGCCAGGCGTAGCTGGCGGGGGCGCCGCGATGGGGCGGGTGATGCAGCCGGGGTTCAGGAAGCGGATGCCGCCGATGGTCTCATCGCGCGGGACGTGCGTGTGGCCGTGGAGAAAGAAGTCCGCGCCCGCGGGGGCGACGCGCGAGGGAATGTGCTCGAGGTGAAAGCGATGGCCGGCGAGTTGGAAATCGAGCGTCAGTGGCCAGACGGCGCACTCGTCGCAATTGCCCCGGACGACGCGAATCTTCGGCCCGAGCATTTTCAGCGTGTCGACGATCGAAGGCATGCACACGTCGCCGAGATGCCAGATTTCATCCGCCTCGGCGATGGCTGCGGTCACGTGCCCCGGCAGGCGATCGTGCGTATCCGAGATGACCGCGATCCGCATGAAGAAGGGACGGCGGACGGTGCCGGAACGCTCAGCGTCCCGTGACCGACTGCACCGCGTAGGAGTTCTGGATCACGTCGCGCACGCGCTCCGCGCCGATCAACTTGCTCGTCTGGTAATCGACATTCCCGTCCTTGCCGATGATGACGATGTTGAACTTGTCCGTCGCGGGCATGGAGTAGGCGCTGGCGACGGCCGGACCATTGTTGGCGATGACAAACGGGATGTTCGACTTTATCGGGGCGGCCTCGTCGATGAAGGCGGCGACGAAGATGACCTGCTTGTTGGCGAACTCCTGGTAGATGAGGCCGAGGTTTTCCACCTGCTTCTTGAAATCGCCGATCTTCGGGGTTTTCGCGATGAGCAGCACAACGGGCTGGCCGCGCACGCCTTTGAGCGATTGGGATTTGCCGATGCCCGGGAAGGTGAAATCGGGCGCGAGCCGGACGACGGCCGCGTGGGCCGTGGCCCAGACGGCGACGAGAGAGAGGGTGAGCAGGAGGGGGCGCATGGCGGGATCAGACTTTGAGAATATCGGCTTCCTTGAGGTTGATGGCGTCATCGATCTTCTTGGTGAAGCCGTCGGTGAGTTTCTGGATTTCCTTTTCGTAGCTCGTGAGGTCGTCCTCGGTGATCTTGCCGTCCTTCTGCGCTTTCTTCAGCCCGTCGATCCCCTCGCGACGCGACGAGCGCACCCGCACGCGCGCTTCCTCGGCCATCTGCTTGATGCCCTTGACCAGATCCTTGCGGCGCTCTTCGGACAGCGCGGGAATGGGCAGCCGGATGATCTTGCCATCGACGGCGGGATTGATGCCGAGCCTGGACTCTTTGATCGCTTTCTCGATGTCTTTCGTGGTGCTGGCGTCGAAGGGCTGGATGACCAGCATGCGCGGTTCGGGCGTGGTGATGAGCGCGAGCTGCTTGAGCTTCATCGACGAGCCGTACGCTTCGACGTCGATGTTTTCCACGAGGGCGGGCGAAGCCTTGCCGGTCCGCACCGCGGCGAATTCGTGCTGCATGTATTCGAAGCCCTTTTCCATTGTGGCCTCGGTTTCGAGGAGAATTTCATCAGGATCCATGGCGAAAAATTATTCAGAGGTGACGAGCGTGCCCACGGCCTTGCCGAGAACGACGCGCTTGATGTTGTCGGACTTCATCATGTCGAAGACGATAATCGGCATTTTGTTGTCCATGCAAAGGCTGAACGCAGTGGAATCCATCACCGAGAGCCGCTTCCCGAGCGCCTCGCCGTAGGTGATGCGCTCGTATTTCGTGGCCTTCGGGTCTTTGAACGGATCCGCCGTGTAGATGCCATCGACTTTCGTGGCTTTCAAGATCACCTCCGCGCCGATTTCATTGGCGCGCAGCGCCGCGGTCGTATCGGTCGAGAAAAAGGGATTGCCCGTGCCGGCGACGAAAATGACGATCTTGCCGTCCTCGAGCTGGTCGATGGCCCGGCGCCGGATGAAGGGCTCGGCGACGTTGTCCATCTTGATCGCCGTCTGCACGCGGGTGGGCAGCCCCATTTGTTCGAGCGCGCTTTGCAAGGCGAGGCCATTGATCACCGTGGCGAGCATGCCCATGTAATCCGCCGTCGTGCGTTCCATACCCCGATGCGAGGCGGAAAGTCCGCGCCAGATATTGCCTCCGCCGATGACTACCGCCACCTGCACCCCGAGGTGGTGCACGTCCTTGATCTGCGTGCAGACCTGCTGGACGATCTCCGGCGAAATATTGTCCATGCTGCCCCGCGCCTTGAGGGCTTCGCCACTCAATTTCAAGACGATACGCTGGTATTTGGGCTTCAGTGTTTTTGCGGATTTTCTGGCGGGCAGTCGGCTTGGGCATCGCGCGCCGATAGAACACGAAGCGCGCGGCGCTTGGGAAGGGAAATTACACTACGCACTAAGAACTAAGCACTCCTGCTTACAGCGGAGCCACCGGCGAACCCGAGCGGCTGGCCACCTTGCCGGGCGTCTCCACGAAGCCACCGGCGAAATCGATCACGCACATGGAGCCGTAGGTGGCGTGAAAGCCACTGGCCGCACCCGCTACGCGGAAGTCGCGATTGAAGATATTCTTGCGATGCCCGCGACCGCTCACACCGTCGTCCACGATGAGGCGGATGACCACCGCCCGGGCGTCATGCACGCCGTAGTCGATGTTTTCGCCGGCCTGGCCGATCCACTTGCCAAACTGGGCCATGCGATCCCAAGGCTGGCTGCCGTTGCCGCTCTTGTGGCCGCGACCGCCGATCGGTCCCATCTCGAGCACGTGGCTCAGCGCGCTGTTCGACATGCCGGCCGAAGCGCTCAGCGGGGCCACCGGGCGGGCCTTTTGCAGAAAACGAATGGCGTCGGTCACCGCGCGGTCGCCTTCCACACCATGATAGCCAGCCATTTGGCTGGCCACGATTTGCGCATATTGCTGTGGTGCCGTGCGGGCGAGATTGATTTCGGCGATGACCTGCTCAGAGAGATCGTTCGCGTGGGCGGCGAGCGGTGCAATGACAATAGCGAGTAAAGGAAGCAGAAATTTCACAATTTCTGTAAAGCAGGGGCGGTGCCAATTTTTCATATACCCTGCTATTGAGAGTCCGGTCCGCGTTGTGACGCATCCGGGCGGAAAAACTTTTGCAACGGGAAAATGAGATCACTGATGAACGACGGTAGTCATCACAAGTTACTTTCAATCAAGGCTATAGCACGTGGATGGAGACCATTGCCGGAAAGAGCGGGAAGGGGAGGAAAGCGTGCCCCTCAATGACTGGCACCGCTCCTTGAGTCCGGATTGAAGCGGGAGACGAGTACGCAATTCTGCGAATGTTGCCCCGAAAATGCAAAAACGCGCGCCGGGCAGCCCCGGCGCGCGTCTCTGTAAAGCAGCGCTTTTTCTCTGAAGAATCGGCTATCCGCCAACTTCCGCTTTCGCTTCCGCGGCGAGGGCGGTGGACAGATAGCGCTCACCAGTGGAGCACGCGACCGTCACGATCAGCTTGCCCTTGTTTTCGGGACGCTTGGCGACCTGAATGGCGGCCCAGACGTTCGCTCCCGTGCTGATGCCGGCCAAAATACCTTCTTCCTTGGCCAGGCGGCGGGCGATGGCAAACGAATCATCATTGGTCACCTGGATACACTCCACGATCTGCGGATTCCCCGCGCTGTCCTTGAGGTGCAGGTTGTTCGGCACGAATCCGGCGCCCGTGCCCTGGATCTTGTGCGGCCCTGGCTTCACCGGCTGCCCGGCCAGCGTCTGCGAGATGACCGGGGAGTCCTTCGGCTCCACGGCGATCGCGGTAAAAGAGGCCTTGAGCGGCTTGATCACTTCCGTCACGCCCGTGATCGTCCCGCCCGTGCCGACGGCCGCGACCAGAATGTCGATCCCACCGTCCGTGTCATCCCACAGTTCCACCGCGGTCGTCTTCTTGTGAATCTCCGGATTGGCCGGGTTGTTGAACTGCTGTGGAATCCACGAATTCGGCGTGTTCTTCGCCAGGTCCTCGGCGCGGGCGATCGCGCCCTTCATGCCTTCCGCGCCCGGCGTGAGCACCAGCTTGGCGCCCAGCATGGCCAGCAGCGTGCGCCGTTCCAGCGACATCGTCTCCGGCATGGTGAGGATGAGCTTGTAACCCTTGGCCGCCGCCACGAAAGCCAGCGCGATGCCGGTGTTGCCGCTCGTCGGCTCGATGATCACGGTTTCGGCGTTCAGCACGCCGCGCTTCTCGGCATCCTCGATCATCGCCGCGCCGATACGATCTTTCACGCTGCCCAGCGGATTGAAGTATTCCAGCTTGAGGGCGATCGTCGTGCTGGGGTCCACGCCGAGGCTGGCGGGGATCTTGTTCAGTTTCACCAGCGGCGTGCGCCGATGGTCTCGATGATGTTGTTGTAGATTTTACCCATAAGAATTGTTGGCAGAAGGTTTATCAGTGAAGGGGCGGTTTTCCTACTCCCGCAGTGGGGATTTGGCAAGGCGCTTATTTTCCCCTGTGTCGCAACGAAAGAAACGCATTTTGTTTTTGAAATGCGAATGCCGAGTGCTACTGCTCCCACACACACCCAATCCAACCGACTTATGGCCGACCTGCTCACCGCTCAAGATATCAAGACCTGGCTCAAGAAATTGCCCAGCTGGGACCACGAAAAAAAGCACATCGAACGGGTGTTCGAATTTGATGACTTCTCCCAAGCCATCGAGTTCGTCAACGGCGTGGCCGAGATCGCCGAGGAGGACGATCATCACCCCGACATCGATATCCGCTACAGCAAGGTGACGCTCCGGCTCTCCACCCACAGCGAAGGGCGGCCTCACCGACCTCGATTTCGAGGTCGCGGAGAAGATCGACACGCTCGTCGACGAATAGACGGGCGCACGTGACTCCCGAGCCTGCGCCCCTGCGACTTTACCTCAGCGCACTGGCGACGCTCCTCCTTGCCGTGGCCGTCTGGTGGTTTGTCGAGTGGCGCAGTGCGCCACCGCCGCCGCCGAATATCGAGATCCCCGGCCGGTAGGGCTGCGCCATGGCGGAACCGGCTCACTTTCGCGAATCAGTCCTCGTGCATGCCCGGCAGGATTTTTCCCTGCTGCGGGAGAACATGACCGTTGACGAAGCGCTCGCCGCCATCCGCCAGCACGGCGTCGGCGAGCGCATCGTCTACTTCTACGTCGCCGATGCGGAAGGCCGCCTCGCCGGCGTGCTGCCCACGCGCCGCCTGCTCGCTTCCCCCCCCCGGAATCGAAGCTCGGGGAATTGATGATCCGCCGCGTCGTGGCCGTCCCGGAGACGGCCACGCTGCTCGATGCCCTGGAACTGTTCGTCCTCTACAAATTCTTCGCTTTCCCCGTCATCGATGCCGCGCGCAAGGTCGTCGGCGTCATTGACGTGAGCAGCTTCACCCAGGAGGTGATGGATTTCACCGAGCCGGAAAAGGTGAACGACATGTTCGAATCGCTCGGCTTTCACATCACCCAGGTGCGCGAGGCCTCCGCCTTCCGGGCGTTTCGCCTGCGCTTCCCGTGGCTGCTGGCCACCATCGCCAGTGGCACCACGGGTGCGCTCCTGGCCGGCTTCTTCGAGGCCACCCTGGCGCGTGCCCTCATCCTGTCCTTCTTCCTCGCCCTGGTCCTGGCCCTCGCCGAATCGGTCAGCATCCAATCCATGACACTCACCCTGCAAGCCCTGCGCGCGATGAAGCCGACGTGGGGTTGGTTCTGGACCAATATCCGGCGGAACTCCTCATCGCGGTCCTGATCGGTCTCGGCTGCGGCAGCATCGTCTTTGGCATCGCCTTCTTTTGGCGCGGCGCCGCTCTCGCCGCCGGCGTCATCGCCGCCACAATTATCGGCGGCGCCATCATCGCCTGTGTCTCCGGCCTCATCGTCCCCTCCGCCCTGCACGCCCTGAAACTCGATCCCAAGATCGCCGCCGGCCCCATCACCCTCGCCCTCGCGGATGTGCTGACGCTGCTGCTCTATTTCAGCCTGGCGACGTGGCTGTTGTAGGAGAGAAAAGGCAGAACATCCAACACCCAACGCCGAACCTCCAACATCCAATGGAAGAGGCCGCCATCGCACATCGCTTGCGCCATTGGATGTTGGGTGTTGGAAGTTCGATGTTGGATGTTCTGTCCCCCCGCGTTTCCTCCACTTGCCACCCGCCCCGCTTCGCGGTAGGCACTCGCCTGTCTATGCCCGCCCATTCCATCGTTGTCGCCCCGTCCATTCTCGCCTGTGATTTCGGGAGGTTGCACGAGGAGGTGCTCCGCGCGGAAGCGGCCGGCGCCGACTGGTTGCATCTCGACATCATGGATGGCCATTTCGTGGACAACATTTCCTTCGGCCCGGCCTTCGTCGATTCCGTGGCCAAGGTCGCCACCGTCCCGATCGACGTGCACCTCATGGTCGAACGCCCCGACCATTATTTCCCGCGCTTCGTCAAAAGCGCCGCCAATATCACCGTCCATGTCGAGGCGCAGCACGACGTCCGCCAGACGCTGGCCGCGATCCGCGAGACAGGCCGGACGTGTGGCCTGTCGCTGCGCCCCGCCACGCCCTTCGAAGCGGTCGTCCCGTATCTCGACCAGATCGACGTGCTGCTGGTGATGACCGTGGTTCCCGGCTTTGGCGGTCAGCCCTTCATGCCGGAGATGATGGCCAAGGTGCAGGCCGGCCGTGAGGCGCGCGAAGCCCGTGGGCTTCACTTCCGGCTCGAGGTCGATGGGGGGATCAACGAAAAGACCGCCGCGCTGTCGATCGAGCAGGGAGCCGATACGTTGGTCGCGGGGACGTCGGTCTTCGGCGCGGCAGATATGGCTGCCGCCGTTCGCAAGGTGCGCGGGGCATAGCGAAAACCTCGGTCATCCTGAGCTTGTCGAAGGACCCCGTCGAATCACCAACGGTGACCGCTGGTAGTGCGACCTGACAGTGCCCATCCGAAAAATACACGGCATCGCATCACCAACGGTGACCGCTGGTAGTGCGACGGGGTCCTTCGACTCGTTACACTCCGCTCAGGATGACTCGTGTGTTACTGCGCGCTGCGCTCGGGCGCCGGCTTCGCTTCGAATAGCGCCAGTGCTTCCCCGGCCAGAAAGAGCGACCCCGTGATCAAAGTCCGCCGCGCGTCGGCTTGCGCGAAACGGATGGCTGCCGGCAAATCCCGCACCGCGATGCACTCCTGCCGCGGCGCCAGTTGGCCGATGACCTTCGCGATCTCCAGCGGCGTGGACGAACGCGGATTGGGCACCGGCACCGTCATGATGCGCCCCGCAATCGGCAGCAGCGCTTCGCAAATCCCGCGCACGTCCTTGTCCCGCAGGATTCCCAGCACCAGCGACGCCCGCTTCTCCCCGTAGACCTCGCGCCAGGTCAGGGCGAGACGCCGGGCCGCGGCGGGATTGTGCGCCCCGTCGATGATGAACTTCTCATGAATCTGCTGAAACCGCCCGGGCCAGACCACTTCGCGCAAGCCGCGGGCCATCGCCTCGTCGGGCACCGGGAGCCCGGCCAGCGCGAGCGCCTGCACCGCGAGCGCGGCATTCCATGGCTGATGACTCCCCGCCAGCGCGAGTTCGTAACCCTCCAGCGGCGCCTCGATGTACTGCAGGCCGGTCCCTTGGTGCCGCGCGACTTCATCGAAAACCGCGCGCACTTCATCCGCCTGCGGAGCCGAGACCGCCGGCACACCCGGCTTCAAAATGCCGGCTTTCTCCCGCGCGATCTCGGGCAGCGATGCCCCCAGCCACTGCTGATGATCCAGATCGATCGGCGTGAGCACGCAGACCGCCGGTGTGACCGCGTTGGTCGCATCGAGCCGTCCACCCATGCCCGTCTCCAGCACCACCACTTCCGCGCCCTGGCTTTGAAACCACGCCAGCGCCAGCGCGGTCGTGATTTCGAAAAAAGGTCGGTTCGTGATCCCAATCGGTGGCCAGCGCGCGAATCCGCGTCAATCCCTCCGCCACCGCCGCCTCGCTGAATCTCGCCATCGAGCCGGATGCGCTCGCGAAAAGGTGATGAGATGCGGCGACGTGAACAGCCCCGTGCGCAGGCCCGCCGCCCGGCAGCAGGCATCGAGCAGCGCGCATACCGAGCCCTTGCCATTGGTGCCCGCGACATGCAGGAACTGCGGCGCCCGCGGCCCGCTGGCGTGAATCTTCAGCGCCTCGACCAGCCGCCGGATATTCTCCAGTCCCAACTTGATGCCATGAAGCTGGCTGGCATACAACCAGGCTACGGCTTCGTCGTACGTCACTTCGCGGGAGTCAGGTAACCGAGCAGGTTGCTCAGCGTGTCCCGGAGCTTTTTCCGGTGGACGATCATGTCGACCAGGCCGTGATCCTCGAGAAATTCCGCGGTCTGGAAAATTGGGCGGCAGGTCCTGGTGCGTCGTCTCGCGAATGACGCGCGGCCCGGCGAAGCCAATCATCGCCTTCGGCTCGGCAATATTCACGTCGCCGATCGTGGCGAAGCTCGCACTCACGCCGCCCGTCGTCGGATGCGGTGAGCACCGAGATATAGGGCAGCCCGGCCTTGGCGTGCAGGGCGAGCGCGCCGCAGGTCTTGGCCATTTGCAACAGGCTCAGCATGCCTTCGTACATCCGCGCCCCGCCGGAGGCGGAGACGATGATCACCGGCACCCGTTCCTGGGTGGCGCGCTCCACGCAGCGCGTGAGCTTTTCGCCCACCACCGAGCCCATGGTGGCGGCGATGAAATTGAAATCCATGGCCGAGATCGACAGGCGCTGGCCCTCCATCTTCCCGAAGCCGCTGATCACCGCATCCTTGAGGCCGGTCTTTTTCTGGTAGGTCTTCAGCCGCTCGGTGTAGCTGGCCATGCCGGTGAATTTCAGCGTGTCGACCGAGGTCATGTCGGCGTCGTGCTCCACGAAGGAATCGGGATCGAGGAGCATGTCCAGCCGCTCGCGGGCGCTCTGCGTGAAATGGTGGTCGCACTTCGGGCACACCCGGAAATTCTGCACGAGCTCCAGGTTGTGGACCATTTCGTTGCAGCTCGGGCACTTCTGCCAGAGCCCTTCGGGGAAGTCGCGCTTCTTGTCGGAGTTGAAATTCGGTTTTTGAAAATACCCATGGGGAAAGGTGGTTTGGGAGTTCAGCCGCGGGCCACGGTGACGACCCGCACGGAGGCGGCGCCCGCGTGGCGGAGGACGCGCGCGCACTCCTCCACGGTGGAACCCGTGGTGAAGACGTCGTCCACTAAGATGAGATGGCGGCTGTGCACAGCAGAAGCATGTCGCACGCGGAAGGCGTTGCGCAAGTTTTCCATCCGTTCATCCCGGTCCAGCCGGGTCTGGGTCGTGGTGTAGCGGATGCGTTTCAGCGCGTTCACCGCCGGTTTGCCCGCCCGTTGGGCGAGCAATTTCGCGAGGACTTCCGCTTGGTTGAAATCACGTTCCCGGTTAACGGGCGGCGTGCAAAGGCACGGGAACCAGGGCGTCAAAGGGCCGGGTGGCGATGCGTTCGTCTTCCAGCGTTTCGGCCAGCCAATCCGCCAGCGGACGCCGCAGATAGAAATGGCGCTCGTACTTGAAACGATGGATGAACTCGCGCACCCACCCCGCGGCTGCGATAGCGCGCCACCGCGCAATCGAAATGCAACTTCCGGTCCCGGCACTGGCCGCAGGACGAACTCGCCCTCGATCGCGCCATCGAAAGGTTGGGAGCATTGCCGGCAAAAGGGAGCCTCGATTTTCGCCGCCTGGGCCGCGCAGGCCGGGCAGAGGTGCCTCCCCGGGGCCGTCTCCGCCAGGCACTTCGCGCAGTGCGGCGGATACAAGCGCATTGAGAAGCGCTTCACCGGTCAACCGCAGCGCGTCCGCGATTCTCATAGGCGGTGGAGAGCACCACGGCGACCAGGCCAGCAGGAGAATGCCCACCGGCACGAGGCCGATCTGCAGCTCCCGGCCGATCCACGGGAGATGCGTCTCGCGCCGTTTGGAGAGCACGGCGAAGCTCATCTTCACGAAGACCACGCCCGCGTGCAGCCCGATGCTCATCCACAGCGAGCGGGGTGCGCAGCCGGGCATCGCCGCACAGCCAGCCGAGGGCAAAGAGCGTGGTGAAGCCGGCGAGAAGGGTTGTGGGCTCGGCGAATTGGTGAAACGCATGCGGGATGAGCACGAAGCGGATAGCCAGGTGATTGGCTGCGGATCGAAACTCTCGTCGGGCTTGAGAAAATGCACGATGGCGAAGAGCGTCGAAACCCAGAAGAGCGCCGCGTAAGGCGACAGCGACCGGCGCACCCAGCCCGAGGATTCCGCCGCGAAAAAGCGCTTCCTCGAGAATGGCAACCGTGGCCGCCGAGAGCGCCAGTAACGGCAGCTTGCTCCAAGGGCTATCCGGCCGAAAGCGATACACCCCGAAATGGACGTAAGCGCAGGCCATCGCCCCCACGCCTGCCGCGGCAATGACGAAGCCCACGAGCAAATGCCGCCCCCAGCGCGCATCGGGCTCCAGTCCCAGGTTGCGCCACCCCGTGACCCGCAGCCACCGCACTGTTGGCCAAAGCAGCGCGAGAGCGCGATCAGTGCCGCGCGGTTGAAGTATTTCTGAAACTTGAATTCCGCCAGCACCCGCAGGACGCCATGCCCCCGCCAGCCATTGCGCCCCCCAGTACAGCGGCGGGGGCCAGCAGTGCGCCCAGCACGATGACGGCAATCAAATAGGCAAAAATCTTGGCGATGTCTTTCAAGGGGTGCGTATTCTTGCCAGAATAGGGGAAGTGCCAAGAGTCAAGAGCCCTGCCTTCCGCGGCTTCATTTCCTCCCGGGCAAGGGCTTCCCGCATGGCGTCGGCAAGTTGGTTCGCGCTAGGCAATTGGCCTCTGAATTTGGCCGGCAATTTTAGGCTGTAGTTGGTATTCGGCGACTCCGATCGGATTGGTTTTCGTTTTCAGGGCGAACTCCACTTCGACATCGTCCTTCTCCGCGCAGAGGATAATGCCGATGGAGGGTGTCCCCAAGGAATGGCGGTGACCAATTCTCTCACAGCTTGTGAGAGTTTCTCCGGATCACCTGCATCGATTTTCAATTCTCTCACAGCCTGTGAGAGAAAGGTCAGGCGAGGTGTGAACGAGATAAAACTGCTGCATTCTCCAGAGATTGACGACGGAGAAACCCTGTTGACCGGGAAATGCGGCCCGTAAATCGGCAGCGAGACGCTTAAACCACCGCGTCACCCCAGCCCTTCGTTTGCTGCTGCTCGACGATCCGCTGGCCGATGTCCCCAATAGAGGAGAACCAAATCCCCGGTTGATCGAGCGTGCGGCAGATATGCGAGCATGCTGGATACGCTCCTTGAGAGCCACGAGGAAGGTGGGATAATCGGGGAGGTGAGACGACCTTTGTCATGTTCCAGTCTTTCAAGGGGTGCGTATTCTTGCCAAAACCATCGCCCGCTCCACCAAAATTCCCCAATGCGCAATCTCCACGTTTGGAAAACCACCACCGAAGAAGGCGAGGAAACGCGAAGTGCGCGCCGAGAAATTCGGCAAGAAATGGCGCCTCCAGGCGAAGCTGAAGAGCGAGGAGCGGTGGACCTATTACGACGAACCGCTGCTCCCTGACCTCATCGAACTGCGTGAAGTCCTCTTCCGCAAATACCAGCGCAAGCATCTCTCGTTCGAAGATGTGGCGGCGATTGAGAAATGATCACCGACCGCGGTGGGACGTGGAAGGAGCCGGATGAAGAGGAGCCGACCGATGAATAAATGTGGTCCCCCCATCTGTCATCCTGAGCGGAGTGTAACGGAGTCGAAGGACCCCGCCGCACAACCAGCGATCGGCTTTGGATATTACGCACGCGCAGGCGTCCTAATATACGAAGGGCAATTTGGCATGAGTGCAAAGTGGTCGCTGGTAAAGCGACGGGTCCTTCGACTCCGTTACACTCCGCTCAGGATGACACCGGGGTCGATTGCGCATGACGCCGCGAGAACCCCAAGACACCGTGGCCCTCGACAAGGCCCACCTCTGGCACCCTTTCACGCAACATCGCGATTGGAACGCGCCGGAGCATGAGCCGCTGGTGCTCGTATCCGGCCAGGGGCGCGGTCCTGCGCGACAGCGAGGGCCGGGAATACATCGACGGCAACTCCTCCATCTGGACGAACCTGCACGGGGCATCGGCATCCGAAGATCGATGCCGCCCTTCGCGCCCAACTCGACCAAGTCGGCATACTTCCTTTCTCGGGTTCACCCATCCGCTGGCCGCGGAATTGGCGCGGGAACTCGTCGCCCTGTGGCCCGCGAATACGCTGACGCGCGTCTTCTTTTCCGACGACGGTTCCACGGCGATGGAAGTGGCGCTGAAGATGGCGGTGCAGTTCTGGCAGCAGACGGGGCATCCGGAGCGGACACGTTTCGTGGCGTTTACGGGCGCTTATCACGGCGACACGATGGGTGCGTCGAGCCTCGGGGGCATCGCGACATTCCACGGGCGTTTTCTCGGCGTGGCAATTCCCGGCGGAACACGTGGCGACGCTCGCGGAACTCGGCGGTCTCGATCCGACAACGATCGCGGCAGTCGTCATCGAGCCGCTCATTCAAGGTGCGGCGGGGGATGCGCCTGTGGCCTGCCGGTATGCTGGCGGAGTTGCGCCGCTGGTGCGATGCACACGGCATCCTGCTCATTCTCGACGAGGTGATGACCGGCTTCGGCCGCACCGGCCGGATGTTCGCCTGCGAACACGAGCAGGTGGTGCCGGATTTCATTGCCCTCGCCAAGGGCCTCACCGGCGGCTACCTGCCGCTCGCCGCGACCCTCACCACCGAACGCGTTTTCCCACGCCTTCCTCGGCGGGCCGGAGCGCCACGCTCTACTACGGGCACAGCTATACGGCCAGCCAACTCGGTTGCGCCGCCGCGCTCGCGCCAGCCTCGCCATTTTCCCGCGACGAGCATGTTCTCGACGACCTCGCTTTCAAAATCGAACTCCTCGCCCATCTGCTGGCGGAACTCCCGTCGGCAAACCGCACGTCGCCGAGGTGCGCCAGTGCGGCTTCATCGCCGGCATCGAACTCCGCCGCACGGAACACGAGCCGTATGCGCCCGACCAGGCAGTGGGCACCCAGGTGTGCCAGGCCGCGCGCCGGCACGGCCTGCTCACGCGCCCCATCCGCGACACGATCGTGCTCATGCCGCCCTACTGCATCACCGAAGCCCAAACTTCACGCCGCCGTCGGCGCCTTGTCGGCGGCCATCCGGGAAGTGTGCGGCCCTTAGTCCGGCCCGGCTCCCATGGCTCCCATGGCTCCCCTTCTTCGTCTTCTTCCCCTCGATCTGGCGTCCACCGAACAGCCCATTTACGAAATCGAATGATCCCACTAAAATCCCACCCTATGAAAACCGCCGCCCTCCTCCGCTGTTTGCCCTTGTCGCTGGCCCTGCTCACACCTTCCGCCCAGGCGAAGATCAAAACCGAAGTGGTCGAATACAAATCCGGTGACACCACGCTCCAGGGCTTCCTGGCCTACGACGATGCGAACGCCAAACCCCGCCCCGGCGTGCTCCCTGATTCACGACTGGATGGGCGTGGAAGGTTATGCGGAGAGCCGCGCCAAACAGCTCGCCGAACTCGGCTACGTGGCCTTTGCCGCCGGACATTTATGGCAAGGGCGTCCGCCCCGCCGACCCCAAGCAGGCGGGCAGCCTGGCCGGAAAATTACAAGGGCGACCGCCCGCTCTATCGTGAGCGCCTGAAGGCCGGCCTCGCCCAGCTCACCGGCCACAAGCTGGTCGCTCCCGGAAAAGTAGCGGTCATCGGCTACTGCTTCCGGCGGCACGGGCGCGCTGGAATTGGCGCGCAGCGGCGCCGACTTGAAGGGCGTGGTCACCTTCCATGGCGGCCTCAGCACGCCCACGCGGCGGACGCGAAGAATATCAAGTGCCCCGTGCTCGTCTTGCACGGCGCGGACGATCCGCTGGTGAATTCGGATGAGGTCGCCGCCTTCAAGAAAGAGATGGCAGACGCGAAAGTGAAATACACCTTCATCGCCTATCCCGGCGCGGTGCATGCCTTCACCCGCCCGGACGTCGGCAGCGACAACAGCAAAGGCATCGCCTACAACGCCGAAGCGGACAAAAAGTCCTGGGCCGAAATGAAGAAATTCTTCAGCCAGATCTTCTCCTAATCCCATTTTTCGGAATTAAAATGACGAGGGGAGGAACCACGAAATAAACGAACCAAACGAAAGATGCTAACAGAAGGCCCTTTCGTCTCTTTCGTTTATTTCGGGGTTCCTCCTTTGACCCCAAGAGTTCGGTTAATGGTGAGAGATGCGATAGGCACTGGCCAAAGAGGGGTCGCCGAATCACTGGCCCGGAGGGCCGCAGAAATTAGCCGGTGGCGTCAGCCACCGGAATACGATTTATTACGCGTGTCTGCCCCAGCGGGGCAGGGAGATTCTGCCGCCCCTTCGGGGCTAATGCCGTTTGGTCGCAGGTTCCGGTGGCTTACGCCACCGACTAGTGTCCTGTCAGTTAAGTTCTTTACATAAACAGGAGCATGACTAACCTCTTGCATGCACAAGAGAGGTCGTCCCGTCGTTGCCATCGAACTGAGTGACCAGGAACGCGACTTCCTCCACGAACTCGCGCGCCGCCGGGAGCGCTCCCGCGATCGAAGTCAAACGCGCCAAGGCGATTCTTTTGATGGCGGAGGGTCTGCACCCATACGCAGATCGCGGCGCGCGTCGGCTTTTGCAGTGCCACGGTGGGAACCCTGCGCCAGCGCTTTACCGCAACACGTCTGGAGGGGCTCAGCGACCTGCCGCGCAGTGGACCGCCGCGGACCATCGACGACCAGCAAATTCAGCAACTCATTGAGAAGACTTTGCAGAGCAAGCCTCCCGCAGCCACGCATTGGAGCACCCGCAAGATGGCCCGACAGATGGGCATTTCCCGCGACTCGGTCTCGCGCATCTGGAGAGCCTTTGGCCTCAAGCCCCATCGCGCTGACACCTTCCAGATTTCTACCGATCCCTATTACGTGGACAAGGTGCGTGACGTGGTCGGCCTGTACCTGAGCCCACCGGAAAACGCCCTGGTGCTTTGCGTGGACGAGAAGAGCCAGATTCAAGCGCTGGAGCGCGCCCAGCCCGTGCTGCCGATGCGCTCCGGCAAACCCGAAGGCCACACCCCCGAATACTTCCGGCATGGCACCGTCTCGCTCTTCGCCGCGCTGGACGTGAAAAAGGGCGAAGTGCTGGGCCAATGTTATCGTCAGCACCGAGCCAAGGAGTTTCTCGCCTTCCTCAAGGAGATTGAAACTCACGTCGCCGCAGAGGTGGGCGGCCGGCAAGGAAGTGCACCTGGTACTCGACAACTATGGGACCCACAAGTCGGCAACCGTAGCGCGGTGGCTGGTCAGAAGACCCCACTGGCAACCTACACTTTACCCCCACCCATGCTTCCTGGCTCAATCAAGTGGAACGCTTCTTTGCCAAGATTACCACCGAAGCCATCCGCCGGGGCAACTTCCTGAGCGTGGCCGATCTGGTCTCAGCGATCAGAGCTTACCTCGATACTCACAACGCTAAACCCAAGCCCTTTGTCTGGACGGCGCGCGCTGATCGCATTCCTGCAGAAGACCGCCAAATTATGCAAATCACTTGGCTGACAGGACACTAGAGCGGTTTAATTTAAACTGTAGCCGGTTTCTCGGACTTTTCTTCTTCCACGCCGAAGGCGTCAAAAGCGGCGTAGCCCCCGGGTCGAGCGAGTCTGCGAGCGACCACCCGGGGGTACCGCCCCACCCGCGGACATTCCAACCGTCCCGGCCTCCTGGCCGCATCCTCCGGTCTAGAAGCAGCAGAGATGCGGCTGGCGCCGGGACGGTTGGAGCGTTCGCTCGTGGGTCTGGACCCCGGGTGGTCGCTCGCAGACTCGCTCGACCCGGGGCTACACGGCTCTTGTCCCTTCGGGACGTGAGGCGCCAGCGCTCTCAGCATCCCATAACGGCTACGCCATTATTTAAACCGCTCTAATTTCTCTGACGCCTTCGGCGTCCCTGGACCTTCAAGTCAGGATGACCCGCGCACGAATTTCGCCGCAAAGGCGCCATCGATTCCATCGACGAAAGGCAGCGTCCGGCGCGACTCGATTGAAGCGCAGTGACGGCACCTCGGCGCTCACTTTTCTCGACAAGCTGATCGTTCTCCTCCGGCTCCAGGCTGCAGGTGCTGTAGACCAGCGTGCCGCCGGGCTTGAGCAGCGTGGCGGTCCGTCGCAGCAGCGCGAACTGTTGCGCGGGCAATGCGGATGAAATCCTCCTCGGTGAGCCGCCAGCGCACATCGACCCGCCGCCGAATGACGCCGGTGTTGCTGCACGGCGCATCGACGAGGATGCGATCGAAGCTTCCCGCCGTGAGCGGCGCGCCGGCCTGCATGCAATCATGCTGGATGGCCTGCGCGATGGTGACGCCGAGCCGCTGGAGGTTTTCGCGCAACCGCGCGACGCGGGATTCGTACAAGTCGCACGCCACGATTCGGCCCTCGTCTTGCATGAGCTGGGCGAGATAGGTGGTCTTTGCCCCGGGCGCGGCGCAGGCGTCGAGGACGGTCTCGCCAGGCTGCGGCGCGAGGAGATCGCACGAAAGCAGGGTGCTCGGGTCCTGCACATAGCAGAGTCCGAGGGCGATCCACGAAGGCGGGATGTGCTGCACCTGGATGGCGAGAGGGTGGGTCGGGGATGGCTGGGCGGTGGCGGAAGTGCGCAATAGTTCGCCGACGGTGACCCCGCAGCCCATTGGCCCGCACATGGACGTCGGCGGGCTGGTTGTTCCATTCGCAGAGCAGCCGGGTGGCTTCCGCGCCGAAGGTGGCCTCCCACCGCGCGATCAGGAATTCCGGGTGCGAGGTGCGAATGGCCGGCGGAGCCGCCGCCAGCGCGGACTCCAGGGCTTCCTTCTCGCGCAGCGCCCGGCGCAGGATGGCGTTGATCAATCCGCGCGCCTTCCCGCCGAGCTCGACGCTTTCATTGACCGCCGCATGCGCCGCCGTGCGCATGTGGAAGATTCTGGTAGAGCCCGAGCCGCAACACGGCGCGGGTCTGCGGGTCGACGCGGCCTTCCCGCAACTGTGCGATGAGGAAATCGAGCCGGCTGAGATTGCGCAGCACACCGAAGAAGGTCTCCATGAAGAAGGCCCGGTCGAGCGGCGACAACGGATTCTTTTCCAGCGCCGTGTGGAGGATCTCGTCGGAGAAATACTTGCCCTTCTCCCACTCGAGGAGCGCATGGACGCAGGATTGGCGCGGGTTCATGGGCACGGTCGCAATGTAGGGGAATCGAGCGTCTCTCCCAATGAAAAGAAAAGCGCCCTCCGGTGGCCGAAGGGCGCTTGTTCAGAAGGGGTTTCGGTCGGTGTTGGTTTACGGCGTGCCCGCGCGGCCCCACGGCGTGATAGGTGAAGCCGAACTGGCGCATCGTCTCGGGGTCGAAAAGATTGCGTCCGTCGAAGACGAGCGGGGTGTGCATGCGCTGCTTCACTTCGGCGAAATCGACATTCACGAATTCCTTCCATTCCGTGGCGAGGATCAGCGCCTCGGCACCGTCCAGCGCTTCGAGCGCCGTCGGCACGAGCTTGACCTTCGTGGGATCGATGAGGTTCCACTCGACCGCTTTCTCGGAACCTTTCGGATCGTAAGCGGTGACGTGTGCGCCCTCGGCGACGAGCTTGTTCACGAGCTCGATGGCGACCGGAGTTGCGGACGTCGTCGGTGTCGGGTTTGAAGGTCAGCCCCCAGACGGCGAGTTTCTTGTCTTTCAGCACCCACAGTTCGTTGCGGACCTTGTCGATGAAGCGCGCGAGCTGGGCGGCGTTGATGCGCTCGACTTCCTCGAGGAGCTTGAACGGCGTGCCGAGCTGTTTGCTGATGGCGATGAACGCTTTCACGTCCTTCGGGAAGCAGGAGCCGCCATATCCGAGGCCCGCATTGAGGAAGGTTGCGGCCGATGCGCTTGTCCATGCCAATGCCGTCGGCGACCATTTCCACATCGGCGCCGCTGGCTTCGCAAATCGCGGCCACGGCGTTGATGTAGCTGATCTTCAGCGAGAGAAAGGAATTGGCCGCGTGCTTGATGAGTTCGGCGCTGTTCACGTCGGTGACGAGGATCGGCGCGCGGAACGGCTCGTAGACCTGTTTCATCAAGTCCGTGGCCTTCTGGCTGGCGGAACCGATGACCACGCGATCCGGGTTCATGAGATCGGGCACGGCGCAGCCTTCGCGGAGGAATTCGGGGGGTTCGAGACGACGTCAAATTCGGCGCCTTTGTTGTAGCGCTTGATGGTGTCGGCGACTTTCTCGCCGGTCTTCACCGGGACTGTCGATTTGTCCACCACCACGCGGTATTCGCCCGGCTTGAGCACACCGGCGATCTCCCGCGCGACCCGCTCGATATAGGTGAGGTCCACGCTGCCATCGACTTGCGGCGGCGTCGGCACAGCGATGAAGACGATCTGGGAATGGTCGACGCCGTCCTGGATGGAATTCGTGAAGCGCAGGCGCTTCGCGGCTACGTTGCGGTGGACGAGGTCTTCGAGGCCGGGTTCGTAAATCGGGATTTTGCCCGCCTGAAGGGCGTCCACTTTGCGTTGGTCGTTATCGACGCAGACGACGTGGTGACCTACTTCGGCGAAGCAGGCGCCGGAGACGAGACCGACATAACCGGAGCCAATAATGCAGAGATCCATTTTTCTAGGTTGTTGATTCGATTGGATGAAACGCCCACCCGGCCGCTTCAAGAAGCGAGCCTGTGGCGGAGCAGGGCGGGATTAAGCGTATGGCCTCGCCCGAGTGCAAGGAAAACGATGCGCTCTGTCCGGCGCCGCAATTACTTGCTGCCTCCGAGGCCGGCGATCGTGCTCGGGTCGAAAGCCGCCGGCAGGCGGACGCTGGGCAGATCCTTCAGGGTGAAGGTGAGGATCAAACCGACCGTCTGCTTTCCACCGTCGTCTTCCAGGGTCAGACCGAAGGAAGCGACCCAACTCGAAAGATCGCGGCTGATCGAATAGGTCTGCGCCTCGAGCGTGCTGGTTTCAAATTCATACTGCTCGCCGAAACTGAAGGCCCAGTTGTCGTTGATCCGATAGTAGCCACCCATCGTGACCAGATTGCTGTTCTGGAATTGGGTGTTCCCGTTGATGTAGCGCTCGCCGAGGCTCACCGTGAGGTCGCGGCTGACCTGAAACGAGAACGCGGTATTCACCTGGGTGAAGCCCTGGTCCAGCAGCGGAAATTGGGAATCGACGGTCAGGCCCAACCACGGCAGCGGCGTCCATTTCAGGGAATTGTAGATATTGGAAAAGGTTCCCGTATCGGCGATGAGGGCGGGGACTGCCGAAGTCCGGACGCTGAATGTCCACGTCGAAATAGGTATTCAACTCGAGCCAATTCATCGTTTGATTGTCGCGCCGCGTCTGGAGCCGGTTGCGGACACCGAGACGGACGATCGACCAGTCATCCAGCGAGTCGATGGCGTTGAACTGCGGGAAGTCGATCGGCGGCGCCTGGGTCGAAGGGACGAAGCGGTCGAATTGATAAATCTGATCCGGGGATTGGTTGGTGTACACGAACGAGGCGTCCATGTAGGGCTCGACAATGTGCCGAAGGCCATCGAGGCCCCACGCGCGCGACTGCACGCTTTCATACGCCCGGGAAAATTTGAATGACGCCTCGAGCCCGGCGGTGACCGCCGCGCGAAAGAGCGACCCATTCTTGACCAGTGTTTCCGTCGTCTGCTGGGTGGTCTTCTTGGTCGTCACCGGCAGGCCATCCGGACCGATGACGGTGGAGCTGGTCGTAATTGGAGCTGGTCGTAATGTTCTCGATGTCCTGCTGGGTGAAGCCGCTGTTGTCGTAGAAGGTGCCGCGCACTCCCAGGTGGGGATTCACCGACAGCCAGCCGAAATACGTACCGGGCCGGCTGAGCTGCTGGTAGGTATCCGCGCGGAACGACTTGTAATCGGGGAAGAGCGACCCGTTGGCGAAGTTGCGCTGGTACATGCCGGCGCTGGTTTCGCTGTCATAGAAAATCGGCGAACCCCAGAGCGGCTGACGCTTGATGTCGAGGGCTCCCTCGGGAAGCTTTTCCGTGCCGTCGAAATCGTTGTTGATCTGTTTGCGGGCGATGAGGATGGCCGAGTAATTCTCGCTCCACTTCGTCACGGCGATCATGTTGTCCGGGTTCGGGTTCTCCCGAAATTCGCCCGGCTCGAAATCCTGCAGGAAGCGGGCGTCGCTCAGCTTCGTGATATTGATCGTGGAATAGAGATCCTCGTCGAGGAAAGTCCGGTCCTGCAAAGAGACGCGGTAGCGATTGGGGTTGATCGGTTCACGGGCCAGGGCGGTCTCGTTGGTGCCGGGATCCGAGTCGCTGACATAATAGCTCAGGAAGTGCCCCCAGTTTTCCCCGTGCTGGATTTCGCGGGCTTGTTTCTCGTCTTTCGTCTCCGTCGCCTTGGCAAAGGGCGTGGCGGAACGCTTTTCCGCTCCCCAGCGAGCTTCAAAGCCCACGCCGATACCGCGTTGGGAATACAGGTCGAGCCGGAACTTGCCCGAAATGGTATCCGACAGCGGGAACGTGTACTGCGTCATCAAAAACGCGCCCCACACACTGTAATACCCAGGGGTGAAAGTGAAGCTCTGGTCCGCGCTGAGCGACTGGTAAAGATACGGATACCAGAAGACCGGGGTCTTTCCCACGTAGAGCGTGACGTTGCTGAAAACGACGCGGTCCTTCGGATAAATGCGGACCGTCTTGGCGTGCATGCACCAGTCCGGCTTGGAGTTGTCGCTGGTGGTGAAGATACCGTCCTTCACGAGATAGGAATTACTGCTGAGCGTCGACAGGGATTCGCCCGCGAACTGGAACGGCGTCACGTCCCCGCGGAAGTCAGCCGTATTCAGGATCTTGGTCTCGAGATTGTAGATCGCCCGATCGCCCGTAAAGAGGTGGCCTTCCCGATAGATGCGCACGCTGCCCGTCAGGTAAACATCGCGGGTATCCGGATTGTATTGCGCATAGTCGCAATAAATCATCGTTTCCTTGTAACGGATGACCACGTCCTTGTCGGCGATCGCCAGGCCGTTTTCCATGCGCGTCGACTCCGACGTGATCTCAATCGGCACGTCGCCAAAGCTGCCGAATTGCGCCCAGGCACCCGTAGTGCCGATCAATAAGAGCGCGAGCGAATACAGCAGTCTTTTCATGCGAGGCGGCGAAACTACTGGAGCGCTCGGAAGGTTGCCAAGAGAAAAGGCAGTATTAGCCCCTTTAATCCCCGTAGCCATTGGGGTTCCGTAAGTGCCACGCCCAGGCGCTCTCGATGATGCGATCGATGGCCTGAAATTTGGGCTTCCAGCCCAACTCGCGCTGCACTTTGTCCGACCCGGCGATCAGCCGCGCGGGGTCGCCCGGGCGCCGCGGTTTTTCCACCACGGGGATCTTTTTGCCCGTCACCCGCTCGCAGGTCACGATGATCTCCCGCACGCTGGTGCCGCCGCCGGTGCCCAGATTGTAGAAGGCCGACCGTTCGGCTCCCAGGGCGAGCATGTGGGCCTGCGCCAGGTCCACGATATGAATGTAGTCGCGGATACACGTGCCGTCCGGCGTCTCATAATCGGTCCCGAAAATCTGCACGTTCTCCTTCTGGCCGAGCGCCACCTTTAGCACGTTCGGGATGAGGTGGGTCTCGATCCGGTGATCCTCGCCGTAGCGCTCCGTGGCGCCGGCGGCATTGAAATAACGCAGGGCCACGAACTTCAACCCGTGGATCTCGTCGTACCACCGCAGGATCTTCTCGAAGATCAGCTTCGATTCCCCATAGGGGTTGATCGGCCGTTGCGGCAAGGTCTCGTCGAGCGGCAGGCGATCCGGGGGCCCGAAGGTCGCACAAGTGGAACTAAAGACGAATTTCTTCACCCCCACCGCCACCATGGCGTCCAGGAGATTTAGGCCGCCGTAGACGTTGTTGCGGAAGTATTTCGAGGGATTCTCCATCGATTCCCCGACGAGGGCATTGGCCGCGAAGTGCATCACCGCATCCGGGCGCGCGTGCTCCAGGGCGTCGTGGATATCGCATTCCTTCTGCAAATCGCCTACGATCAATTCCGCGCGCGGGTCGATGGCCTTGCGATGGCCCTCGGTGAGGTTGTCAAAAACGGTGACGGTGTGCCCGGCGTTCAGCAGTTGCTCCACACAAATACTGCCGATATAGCCGGCTCCGCCGGTAACAAAGATTTTCATGATAAGCTTAATTACAGTTCCCGAGACCGGGATGCGTCATTAAGCGCGACTCGCCCGCCGCTGTGCAAGACTGGAGCGTGCCACGGATCCTGCACAGAAGGTATTCCGGTGCGTTCGGGTAAGAAATTCTGGACAGAAAGCAGCGATGAAAACGAAGGATTCGTTTCGGCGCTCTTGGCGACCTTCGCTTCCTTCTGTTCAAAAAAGAGGCGGGGGAAGAGCCCTTCCCAGAGTGGCTACGATGGGGGAACGACACCCTGCTTCTTCAATTGCGCCACCATGACCGCCACATGCGCGTTCCGGCACCGCCCGGCGAGCAGCTTCAAGCTCATGGCTTCCGAGCCCCATTCCAGGATCTCGATCTCTTCGTTGCGCACGCCCCAGCCGCGGACATTCGACCGGTGAGGGAAGAAAAAGGTCGATGGTCTGCCGGCCGACCAGCGCCGAACCGTAGTCCTCGATCACATATTCGTGCCCCGTGCTGAGGAGCTTGAAGCGCGTGCCCAGCGGCAGCCACGACCAATCCGACGCCGCGCTGTAGACGTCGCCGCCGAAGTGCAGGCGCCCGCCGATGGCGTTCTTCGAGCCGCCGGCCCTCGGTCTGCGTGTAGGCGGTGGTGCGCACGGTGATTTTCTGGCCGGTATGGCCGTTCTGTGCCGTCGGGCGCTTCGGGGTGGCACAACCGATGAGGCAAAGCGCGAGGGCAAACGGTAGGAGATATCGCATGAGTATTTGTGATGTGAACAAACCCCGGGGGCCGCGGTTATCTAGGCAAGGGGAGGGCCGGTGGCAATCCCTTATTTCACTCTGCAGGAAGCACATCCTCTGCCATTCCACCCCTTCGCGAGGCGAGAAAAATCGCACACTCCGCGCTTCTTCGCCGCCGCCACGAAATCGAAGAACGACTGCGCTTCCGCACCCCAGCTTTGGCCCTTCGCCGCGGCCAGCGCCTGGGTGGTATTCAAGCCCCGGCGGTAGAGCAGGGCGAAGGCCTCCTTGATCTCCGCCCGGGTCGCCGCCGTCAGCCCCGCCCGCCGCAAGCCCACCACATTCAGTCCCGCGATCCCGTTGCGCTCCGCCGCCGTGGTGAAAGGGGGGATGTCCTTGCTGAACGCGCTCCCTCCCTGGCAGATGGCCAGGCGCCCCACGCGGATATGCTGGTGAAACACGCAGCCGCCCCCGATGAACACTCGCTCGGCCACCTGCACGTGCCCGCCGAGCAGCGCATTATTGGCGATGATCACGTGATCGCCCAGCGACACATTGTGCGCCAGATGCGCCCCGGCCATGAGGAAACACCCATGCCCGACCGCGGTCACACTATTGGCGGTCGTCCCGCGATGGATCGTGCAATACTCGCGGATCTTGTTCCCGTCGCCGATCCGCACCGCGCTGCGCACCTGCGGCTGGAAGGCAAAATCCTGCGGGTCGCCGCCGATCACCGCACTGTAGCCGATCAGGTTGTCGCGCCCCATTTCCACATCCGCGCCGATCACCGCATGCGCCTGGATCTCGCAGCCATCGCCGATCTTCGCCGCCCCCTCGATCACAGCGTACGGCCCGATGATGACGTTCGTGCCGAGCACGGCGTCGGGATGAATGACGGCGGTGGGATGAATCATGGAATAAGCGGGGCATGTTGGACAATGCGCCCGGGATGTTCAAGAGGCCCCGCCTCTTAAATCAGCCCCGCTTCCTTGAAGCTGAAGTACGGCTGCCGCCCGTTGTCGCCCGACCCGATGATCACATGGTCCAGCAGCCGGATCTGCAGCAGCTCCGCCCCTTGCATCAGCCGCCGCGTGAGCTGGTGATCCGCACTGCTCGGCGCGGGATCGCCCGAAGGATGATTGTGCACCAGCACCACCGCGAACGCCGCGTAGATCAGCGCCGGCCGGAAGATCTCCCGCGGATGCGCGATGCTCTCATTCAGGCTCCCGTGCGAGACCTCCTCCACCCGCAGCAGGTGATACTTCGTATCCAGCAGCACCGCCCGCAAAGACTCCTTCGTCAGCGCCCGCATCTCCGCGCCGAGCAGTTCATTGATCAACTCCGGCGTATCCAGCCGCTGCCGCACCAGCGTCTCCCGCGCCAGCCGCGACGCCAGCCCGAACGCCGCCGCCAGTTGCACCGCCTTCGCCGGCCCCACGCCCTTGATCTTCGACAGCTCCGCCACCGTGCACCGCGCCAGCCCACTCAACGACTGGAACTCCCCGAGAAGCTGCCGCGCCACGTCGATCGCATTCGCCCCCTGCATGCCCGTCCGCAGCAGGATCGCAATCAACTCGCTATCGCTCAACGCCCCTGCCCCCAGCGCCGCGAGCTTCTCTCGCGGACGCTCCTGCGCCGGCAATTCATGAATGCGCAAAGTTGCCATAGGCCCCACCCTCTAACAGAGGATCACAGAGAAGGAGAACGCGTTTTCGCGAATTTTGCCCTTTTTTACGCGATTTTCCGTCATGGAGCCCATCGGTTAAATGCGACCGTGCATCGCTCCACCGAAGTGAGTTCGCGTTGAGATTTGCGACTGGAGCGCAAATCAGTTCAACGGTTGGCATTTAACGCGAGCCGGGCTTTTACCTCTTTGCGACGCCCTACTATATGGTGCGCAATCCGAGAAATACGACCGCCGCATCGTCAAAGGAATAGAGCAGCCACATGGTCTGGCTATCGATGGGTGCCATGAGCAACGCCCACACGTCCGGTGAGTCGGGAGTGGGTATGCCTGCGGTGGGCTCCCAGACGGGCAGATTTTCCGCCGCGGCTGTGTATTCGTCGGCGAGCTCGGCATTTGGGATGAGGAGCCTCAGCTCGTCCTCAAATGATTCTTCGCGGATAATATTGCGGAACGGGAGATCAGCCATTTGCGATGCCTTCAGTCTGAGACCCGCTGACGCGGGAGACGATCCCGGTTTGATTTCCTGGCCATCAAATCAATCCCGCTGGGCTGTCCATCGGTCGGCCTCGGACTAAGCCGCCTGCCGATGTTGTGCCGCCTTGGCCAGCGCGCGTTTGGCCACCGGAGCCAACTTTGCCGCTGCCTTGCGAATCGTATCGGGTATTTCCTCGTCAAAGCGAATTAGCTCTGCCTGCCGTCGCGTCAGCTTGCCGGAGGCAACCAACTTTTCGACGCGAGCCTTGCGCTCGTCGACGGAAAGTGGCGTGGCAGTAGCGGCGGTAGAACGACTCATAACGGCCGCTACATTGCCATTCATTGGCACCCAAGGCAAGACCGGGCGCCCGCGTGCGGAGGCGGGGCAGGCGACATTTGCCGACAGGCCGGTCCAGAGTGGGCGCCTAACCCCTTTTCCGCATCGCGTGGTATGCGGGCACCTCGACAAATCGCGCGCCGGCCCGCTTCGAATTGCATGTTTCCAAAACCGCGTGCAGATTCCACACCCGCGCGATTCCGAAAATGGCCGGTTCACTCGATTCTCTCCGCTCACTTCCATGATCGAATGGCTCTATTGTTACCTGCCCACGCTCGAGGCGGTACAGCCCATCAACTGGCGCGAAGAGGCGGAGGCGGCGGAGGAGACGGATTTTGTCTGCCACAGCTTCGATATGGAGCGATTCATCGATGGCGACACGGAGGGCGCTCTGGAGCATCTGCCCAACGGTGGCGGCCGCACTTTGGTTTATCGCGGCTGGTTGTTGAAGGAGGATGAATATCGCTGCCTGGAGGATGAGGTGATCGGGCGGGGGTTATACGCTGCTCACCAATACCCATCAGTATCTCGAAGCGGCGCTGCTGCCGAACTGGCACGCGCGCGTGGCGGACCTGACTCCGCCCGCGGTCTGGACGTGGGATGCCGACCCGGAAGAGGCGTGGGAAGTGGCCAAGAGCCTGGGTCCGCCGCCCTATATCCTCAAGGACCATGCGAAGTCCTGCAAGGAAGCCTGGCTCAACGCCTGTTACGTTCCGCCCAAGGCGCGCCGGGCGAAGTTTCTCGAGATTTGCCAGGAGCTGATCGACCGGCGCGGGGAGCGGTTCGAAACCGGCATCGTCATTCGTCCGGAGGTGCCCCTGGTGAGGCTGGCCATGCATTACACTGGGGTGCCGATTTTCGACGAATACCGCCTCATCTTCTGGCGGGGCAAAATGATCCTCTCGAGCGGCTACGACGATCTTGAGGGGAAAGAGGAGGATTTTTCGAAATTCGCGGGCCTCGGCGAACGCATCGCTTCCGACTTTTTCGTAGCCGATGTGGCCCGCACGCAAGCCGGAGAGTTGATCCTGATTGAAATCAACGATGGCGGGACGGCGGGTTTGCCGCCGCCCGTGCATCCCATCGAGTTTTACGCGTCGGTGGCCGACGTGGAAGGCGAACGGGAAGGGGACGAGCATTCCTTTTAGAGCCGCCGAAATAAGGTCGCAGCCGTTTTTTAACGCAGAGAGCGCAGAGGAAAGAACCGACCCCTCCTTCCCTCTCTTCGACATCTCCGCACCGCTATCTCGAAGGACAGCGCAGGTCTGGCGAGGATTTTTGGGCCCGCGAATCACGCCAATGACACGAAGGGGAGGATTTGAGTGATTGGTGTGATTCGCGGGGCACTCTCCGACCGCCTTTTCGTACTTTTCGTTCTTTTCGTGGACCCTTCTTGGCTGGCGGCTCTGCTGGGTGTTGGATGTTCAAAACATTCCCTCATTCCCAACAACTTACGAATCACATCATTGGCAGCGGAGGGTAACGAAGTCGAAGGCCCCCGCCGCTTTCTAAGCGAGGACGTCTGCCTTTCGGCCGCTTGGCCACCGGCGCAGCACGGTTTCGGCCACCCAGGCCAGCGCGAAGGCGGCCAGGAACCATTCGAAACAGACGACCCCAGGATAGGCGATGCGCCGGGAGTGGCGATTGGCGATGCTGGTCCAGATGAGCGGCTGGGCCTGGATGAAGCAGAAGAGCGTGAGCAGGAGAAACCGGCCATTCCGGGTGAAAAGGGCCAGCGCGATACCGACCAGCGCCGCCCAGTGCAGAGAGTGATCCACGCGATAGGGGATGCCGTAGCAAATGTCGTAAAAGCCTTCCGACCAGCGCCGCCAGGCGTCCCGAGCGGTGTGCCTCGCGAGGTAGTCCCGCGACGTCAGGAACGGCTTCTCGCCATGCGAACGCGCCTCCTCATACGAGTCGGCCCACATGAAATTGGCGAGGTGGCCGTGGAAGATGGGGTTGCCGTAATCGCGCAACCGCGGCACCCAGCTCGGCGACATACTGATCGCCCCGATGAGCCCCGCCACCGCGTACGTTCCCGCCAGGCGGCCCAGGCGTGGGAGCCGCGCCGCGGTCTGCTCGCGCACCCAGAGCCCTAGATCCCAGCAGAACAGCGTCCCCAGCAGGGCCGCCCAGACGAACAGGCCATTCGTCCGCGCCAGGTAGGAGATCCCGGCGGCCGCCGAGGCAGCCACAGCCAGCGGCGCTCCCCTTCCCGCACATACCGGAGGAAGCAATACACGATCGGGATCTCCAGCAGGATGAAGATCGGCTCGGTCATCAATTGCGTGCTGACCTGCCGCATAAGGTACCAGCTATCGACGAAGCTCGCCCCGAGCAGCGCGGCCACGAGTGTATTTCCGAAGAGCCGGAGAATGGCGAAGTAGAGCAGCAGCAGCGTCGCCAGGCCGACGAGGATATTGACCATGCCCAAAGACCAACAGGTTGCCGCCGCCGAGCTTCAGGGCCGGCGCGAGGAGCAGCGGAAAGAGGGGCTGGCGATGCGGCTTTTTCTTCACGTAGGCCATGGAGAGATCGCCGCTGGCAAATTCCAGCCCGATGTCGCGGGTACTGCGCGGCATCCTCGCGGACAAAGCGCTCGGCCTCTGCGGGCGTATGCACCATTTTGGACAGCACTGGTACGGTCACGCACAGGTAGATGACACTGAGCACGGGAACGACTATCGCCGGTCGCAGGATGAACCGCCCGATCGCCCAGAGCCGGCCCCAAAGGCCAGCGTCGGCCGCGGGCGCGGCCACCTTTTCCGGAGCTTCGATGGTCCTCATTTCGTGGCGGCCATGGCCACACGCCCGGGAACCTGGCGCAAACCACCGGCCCCGGTCTGCTCGTGTTCCTGGACCTGCTCGTGATACTCGGCGTCCTCGTTCACCTCCCAGATGTCGTAGAGAGCCTTTCCGGCAATGATGTTTTCCACGGTCAGCATCGCGGTCATCATCGAGTGGTCCTGATTGTTGTATTTGTGCATCCCATTCCGGCCCACGAGGTGCAGCGTGGGATAGTGGGCATCCAGTTCCGTGCGGACCGCCGCGATGTATTCACGATAATGGTCGTCATAGACGGGGTAGGCCTTGCGCTGCCGGGTCACGCAACCATCCTGCACATCGCCCGCTTCGGCCAGGCCGAGTTGCTCGACTTCCCGGGTGGCCAGGGCGATGAGGTCGGCGTCGCTCATCTGCCACAGGCCGTCTCCTTCAAAGCAGAAATACTCCATCCCATAGCAGGCCTGGGCGGCGTTGGGCACCATCTCGGGCGACCACGACTTGAAATTTTGAATGCGGCCCACGCGGACGGCGGGGTCGTGGACGTAGATCCAGTTGTCGGCGAAGCGGTTCCGCTCCTTGAGGATGAGCGAGACGATCAGGAAGTCCCGGTAGTGCAGCGCTTCGGCCGAAGACCCTGCCTTCGCCGACAGGACCGGCCGCAGCGAGCGGGCCAGCTCCCGCATGGGCGCCGAGGAGATCACATGCCCGGCGACGAATTGTTCGCTCTGCCCGGCGGCATCCACCGCGGTGACTTTCCACTCGCCGCTCTGCGGATCGCGAGCGCACTCCGTGACGTGCCGTCCCATGTGGATCACCCCGCCCATCTTCTGGATCTTTTCCGCGCAGACCTCCCACAGCATGCCCGGCCCCCGGCGCGGATAGCGAAAGGAATTGATGAGCGTCTTGATGCCTTTGCCGCCGCGTTTCCGGGGCATCAGGGCGGCGAGCAAGGCAGTGCCGAGGGAGAGGCCCTTGATCCGCTGGGCCGCCCAATCGGCCGAGATCTCCCGGCAGCTCATACCCCACACCTTCTCGGTGTAGGTCTTGAAAAACATGCCGAACAGGCGCCGCCCGAACTGGTTGCTCACCCAGTCTTCGAAATTCGCCGCCGGACGCTTGGGAAAGAGCCTGGCCTTGAGGTAGGAGAGGCCGCACCGCAGCGACTCCAGCAGGCCGAGCTTGGCCAGCGCCTCGCCCGCCCGGAGCGGATACTCGAAGAATTGACCCCGGAAAATGATCCGCGAGGAACGGGGACGGACAAGCATGTCGCCGCCCAGGATTTCGGTCCAGAAGTCCTCCACCTGCTGCGACTTGGAAAAGAAGCGATGCCCTCCGATATCGAAGAGGAAGCCCTTGTAACGCACCGTCCGCGAGATGCCTCCGACGTACCGTCCATCGGATTCCAGGATGGTGACGGGGATGTTTTGCTTGGCCAGCAAGTAGGCGGCGGTGAGGCCCGCCGGGCCGGCGCCGATGATAAGGACGGAAGTAGGAGGCATTAAAATGGGGCGGCACAGATGGCCCAAATGGGGGTAAAATCCAGCGATGCCCGTCTGGCGGCACCCGGTTTATATCGTAGTGTTTTTCACTACAATATCAAGAGCGAATGGCACTACCTACGTCGCACTACGTATTTGTTACGTAGCCATATTTATATCGTTCCAAGGGTTGGCGGCGGCCCGATAAATATTCCCGGCACCGGCCGCCGGTCTAATATGCCTCACCCATGCCCTCCTCCCTCCTGGCGGCCCCAGCGAACTTCGTTTTCGACCCGATCCTGCCAATCGCCGCCGTCGCCCTGCTCGGGGCGGCGCTCGCTGTCCTGACGCTCGCCATCTATCGCCGCGTGGGCACCCGGCTCTCCGCGGCGCAAAATGGGACGCTCCTGCTTTTCCGCCTGCTCGGCGGGGCGCTCGTGCTCCTGCTCCTGCTCCAGCCATCGCGCCTGGAGGAGATTCCGCCGCCGGTGACGAATCGCGTGACGCTCGTGGCGGTGGACGATTCGCGCAGCATGGCGCAGCAGGATGTGGAGCAAGGCACGCGCTCCCAAGCCGCGCGGGCGCTGCTGGCCGATGCGGGCCTCATCAAGCCCGACGGCACGCCTGCCGATCACGATACGCGGCTGTACCAGTTCGGCGAAGACGCCGCGCCGATCAAAAGCACGAACGATCTCCAGACCGCGGGCCCGAGCACGCGCGTGCACCGCTCGATTTCCACGATTCTCTCGTCGCTGGGCGCGAACGATTCCGCCCGCGCCCTGCTCGTCTTCAGCGATGGCCACGACTTCGAGCTGACGAACCCCGCGAAGACGGGCTTTCTCGCCCGCCAGCGCGGCGTGCCGATCTACGCCGTGCCGCTCGGCAAGCAGGGCACCGTCCGCGACGTGAGCGTGCGCATCACCAGCTACCAGCCCTACTGCTACGTGAAGCAGAAGGCGCGCATCAGCGGCGCGCTCCGGCTCATCGGCTGCGAACTGGAAACGCTGAATGTGGAACTCGTGCGCGGCGACCAGGTGGTGCAGACGCAGCGCCTGCACGCCGGCGACGAACCGGAAGTCGCGGTCAACTTCGACGTCACCGAACCGGCCGTGGGCCAATACGAATACGAGATTCGCGTGACGCCGCTGCCCGGGGAGGTGGACGCGGGAGAACAATCGCGCGCTGACTTATCTCAACGTCATCGACCAGCAGATCCAGGTGCTCTTCCTCGAGGGCTCGCCCTACTGGGACACCACTTTCCTCCAGCGTTCGCTGATGCGCGACGACAAGATGAACGTCGACAGCATCGTGCAGTACGCCGATGGGAAGGCGCGCGTGGTGCGGAAGAAGCCCGGCGAGACAGAACTGAAAATCCCCGCGGCCGCCGATCAATGGCGGCGCTACGACGTGGTGGTGCTCGGTCGCTCGGTGGAAAAGCTGCTCGGCGCCGCGGCGCTGCATCAGCTCGAGGATTACGTCAAGAACCACGGCGGCACCGTGATCTTCAGCCGCGGGCGCGCCTTCGGCGACGAAATCCCGAATGAACTCGAGCCCGTCATCTGGTCCGCGCAGCCGACCGAGCACGTGCGGCTGCAGGTCGCGCGCGAAGGCCAGGCGCTCGCCCCTTTCCGCACCATCACGGGGCCGGGCAGCGCGGATAGCGTCCCCGACCTCATCGCCAGCTACGGAGTGACGGAAAAGAAGTCGCTCGCCGCCACCCTGGCCACGGCGCAGCCCGCGGATGGCGGCGAAGCCGTCCCCGGCATGGTGCACCGTCGCTTCGGGGAAGGCCAGGTGCTCAGCGTGGGCGTGGACGGGCTCTGGCGCTGGGCCTTCAACGCGAAGATCGAGGGAGTGAATACGCTCTTCGACCGCTTCTGGGACCAGATGATCCTGTGGCTCATGGCCGGACGCGATTTCCTGCCCACACAGCAATATGCCCTGCGCGCGAATTCCGCGAATATCCCGCTCGGCGAGAAGATCTATTTCCGCGCGATCGTCCGCGACAGCGCGATGAACAAGATCGCCACAGAGATCCCGCTGACCATCACCCAGGACAAGGGCGAGGAAGGACACGCCGCGCTGCGGCCAGACCCGAATGCCGCGGACAAACTCACCGGCGAATTCCTCGCGCCGAAACCGGGGAAGTATCTGGCCTCGGCGAAGTTCCCCGATGGCACGACCCAGACCGCGCGCTTCGTGGTCTTCGACGACAATCTCGAACAAACCGAAGTGGCCACGGACTCCGGCTATCTCCGCAAGCTCTGCGAAAGCAGCGGCGGCCGGCTGCTGCTACCAAGTGAACTCAACCAGCTCCTCGCCGAATTGAAGAACGACAAAGTGGAGTCTTCGCCCATCCGCAAGCTGACCAGCGCGTGGGACCGCGTGTGGGTCTTCTGGCTCATCGGCCTGCTCTTCGGGATGGACTGGTACCTGCGCCGGCGCTGGGGATTGGCGTGACACGCGTGCCTCCGAGGAGTGGCATCTCCTTCGGTGTCATCCTGAGCGGAGTGTAACGAAGTCGAAGGACCCGGTCGAACAACCAGCGATGGTCTCTGGTAGAGCGGCGGGGTCCTTCGACTTCGTTACACTCCGCTCAGGATGACAGGCGAGAAGAGACGCCGGTCGGCGAAGGCTACCGTCGACACGGTCGACAGTTGATTCCGGTCGTCGCCCCGCCCTGAAAAGCGACTCTGCCCGAAAAACAAAAGGCGCACGGAGAACCGTGCGCCTTTTGCGTGTGAGCTATTGAACCCGGCGCTTAGTAGCGGTAGTGCGCGGGCTTGTAGGGGCCTTCGATCGGGACGTCGAGATAGGCGGCCTGCTTGGCGGTGAGCGTGGTGAGCTTCACGCCGATCTTCGCGAGATGCAGGCGGGCGACTTCTTCGTCGAGCTTCTTCGGGAGGACGTAGACGGCGGGCTTGTAGGTGTCCTTGTTCTTCCAGAGGTCGAGCTGGGCGAGGGTCTGGTTGGAGAAGCTGTTGCTCATGACGAACGACGGATGGCCAGTGGCGCAGCCGAGGTTGACGAGGCGGCCTTCGGCGAGGAGGAAGATTTCCTGACCTGCGGGGAAGGTGTACTTGTCGACCTGCGGCTTGATGTTGGTGCGCTTGATGCCGGGATAGTTGATCAGCTTGTCGACCTGAATTTCGTTGTCGAAATGGCCGATGTTACAAATCACGGCCTGGTCTTTCATCTTCGTCATGTGCTCGATGGTGATGACGTCGACGTTGCCGGTGGTGGTGACGTAGATGTCGCCGCGGCCAAGGGTTTCCTCGATGGTGGTGACTTCGTAGCCTTCCATCGCCGCCTGGAGCGCATTGATCGGATCGATCTCCGTGACGATGACCCGGGCGCCCTGGCCGCGGAGCGACTGCGCGCAGCCTTTGCCCACGTCGCCATAGCCGATGACCACGGCAACCTTGCCGGAGATCATGACATCGAGCGCGCGGTTGAGGCCGTCGACGAGCGAGTGGCGGCAGCCGTAAAGGTTGTCGAACTTCGACTTGGTCACGGAGTCGTTCACGTTGAACGCCGGGACAAGCAGCTTGCCGAGTTCCTGGAGCTTGTAGAGGCGATGCACGCCGGTGGTGGTCTCTTCCGAGACGCCGCGCCATTCCTTCACGAGCTCGTGGAAGATGTAAGGATTCTCGGCGTGGATCTTCTTGAGCAGATCCTTGATGACTTTTTCCTCATGCGAACCGCTTTCGCTGTCGATCCACTTGTCGCCTTCCTCGAGCTCGTAGCCCTTGTGCAGGAAGAGCGTCACATCGCCGCCGTCATCGACGACGAGCTGCGGGCCCTGGCCCTCGGGATTGACGATCGCCTTCCAGGTGCAGTCCCAGTATTCCTCGAGCGTCTCGCCCTTCCAGGCGAAGACGGGCACGCCGGTTTTGGCGATGGCCGCGGCGGCGTGATCCTGCGTGGAGAAAATGTTGCAGCTCGCCCAGCGCACCGTGGCGCCCAAGGGCGACGAGCGTCTCGATGAGGACCGCCGTCTGGATGGTCATGTGCAGCGAACCGGTGATGCGCACGCCCTTCAACGGCGCGCTCGGCGCGTACTGTTTGCGGATGGAAACGAGGCCGGGCATTTCCTGCTCGGCGATCTCGATTTCTTTTCTACCCCAATCGGCGAGGGTGATGTCGGCGACTTTGAAGTCAGCGGTTTTGGTGGGGAGGGTGGCGGTGCTCATTCTTGTTTTAAGTGTTAAGTGTTAAGTTTTAAGAGCGGCGGCGGACGCGTTTCTCTTTTGGGGTGGTTTTGCTGGTTAGGGAGCGGCTCAAGCCCTGAAGCATGGCGCTGATTTCTTTGGATTCACCCAGCAGGGCGTTGAACGTCCTGCTGCTGAGGAATGATAGTTTGCGGGAGATGTAGAGTTGCGTGCGCAGTTCACCGCTTGAGCCTTTGGCGATGTTGAGAAAGCGAATGAACTCTTTGGTCCCTCCGCGCTCGGCTCCTTCGGCAATGTTGGAAGGAATGGAGAGCGCCGCCCGCTGCACCTGGTCTTTCATGGTGAAGTTCTTGCATCCGGCGAATGCCTTGAACACAGCCACAGCGAGCCGGCATCCGCGCTGCCACACTTCCAAATCCTCGAATGACTGGTAGCTCATCTCTTAAAACTGAAGTCTTAAAACTTAAAACTATTTGGCGAGCTTCTTGAGGGCAGATGCTTTGTCCGTGGTTTCCCACGTGAGATCTTTGTCGTCCTTGCCGAAGTGGCCGTAGTTCGTCGTCTTGCTGTAGATGGGGCGCAGGAGGTCGAGTTGCGCGATGATGTCGGCGGGCTTGAAGCTGAAGGTTTTCAGGACGGCCTTGAGGATGGCTTCGTCGGAGACGCTGCCGGTGCCGAAGGTATCGATATGCACGCTGACTGGCTGCGGATGCCCGATGGCGTAGGCGAATTGCACTTCCGCTTTCGCGGCGAGGCCGGCGGCGACGATGTTCTTCGCCACCCAGCGGCCCATGTAAGCGGCGCTGCGGTCCACTTCGACGGATCCTTGCCCGAGAAAGCGCCGCCGCCGTGACGGCCCATGCCGCCGTAGGTATCGACGATGATCTTGCGGCCGGTGAGGCCGGTGTCACCCTGCGGGCCGCCGACGACGAAATTGCCGGTGGGGTTGATGAGATACTCGGTGTCCTTGGTGAGCATCGACTTGGGCAGCACGGCCTTGACGATCTTCTCGATGCAGAATCTCTCGATCTCCGCGTGCTCCGCGCCGGCCGCATGCTGGGTGGAGATGACGACATTCGTGATGCGCGTCGGCTTGCCGTCCACGTACTCCACGGAGACCTGCGATTTCGCGTCGGGGCGCAGCCACTTCGCGGCTTTGCCGGCCTTGCGGATTTCCGTCAGCTTGCGGCCCAGGCGATGGGCGAACATGATCGGCGCCGGCATCAGCTCGGGCGTCTCGTCGGAGGCATAGCCAAACATGATGCCCTGGTCGCCCGCGCCCTGCTCGGCGGTCTTCTTGCCCTTGGCTTTCTTGGCGTCCACGCCCTGCGCGATGTCGGGCGATTGCGCGGTGAGGATGTTTTGCACGAAAATCTTGTCTGCGTGAAAGACGTCGTCGTCGTTCACGTAGCCGATTTCGCGCACGGCGTCGCGGGCGATCTGCACGTAATCGAGCTTCGCCTTGGTCGTGATCTCGCCGCCGACAATGGCGATATTGCTCTTCACGTAAGTCTCGCAGGCCACGCGGCTCTTCGTATCCTGCGCGAGGCAGGCGTCGAGCACGGCGTCGGAAATCGTGTCGGCAACCTTGTCGGGGTGGCCTTCGCCGACGGATTCAGAGGAAAAGATGAAGCTACGGGACAT
>JBBCHV010000046.1:0-179713 GCA_037200205.1 Chthoniobacter sp. | reverse complement strand
TGCAATTGCGGCGGTTGATTGCCGTAGAGCCAGCCCGAGCCCTTGAAGGGCGGCGCCGGCGGCCGTTCCGGCAGCGGCGCGGGCTTGAGCTGGTGCGCGAGTTCCAGGCCCACATCGCGGAATTGATCGCCCGCGGTGATGTCGAGATTGCTATAGGCGGAGAGCCGCGTCTCGTAGCCGCCGCCGTGCGGACCGAAGGACTCCAGCGTCGGCACGTAGCCCACGCAGCCGTTGGCCAGTTCCGCAGGAAAAGTGATCGGGAAGCCGCTGTTCTTTTTCAATTCGAGTCCATACTGGCAGAAGTATTCCGCGGGATCGGAAATGCACACCACCGGCCCGATCTGGATCGCCTGCACTTCCACTTCCACCTTCGGCTTCCGGGCGATGAGCGCGTCGAGCATCAGCGTTTCCTTGGCCCATACCCAATCCGGCCCCGCCTCCTTCGGATCCTTGGGCGCGAGTTCCAGCGCGGCCTTGACCTTCTCCGGCGCCGGCACGCGACGGGGAATCTGCCAGATCTTTTGCAAGGCCGCGACGGGCACGTCGGCGACCCGCGTCTGCGACATGCCGGTGAGCACTTTCACCGCCTCGGCGCCGACACGGCCACCGACGAATTGCGACCACGCGTCGCTGTCGGGATTCGCGTGCGGATCGAGATTGTTCACCTGCGTCACGTCGCCGCACGCTCCTTGCAGATAGACCACCTTCGTCTCCGGGCCGTAGAAGCCCTGGATGGCGCGCTCGAGGTAGTAGATCCAATTGGCGCTGACCCAAGGACCGCTCGCCGTGCCATGGCAGGCAAAGTTCACCACACAACCGGCCAGCTTGCCCTCCGGATTCCAGTAGCCGATCACGCCCACCTCGGGATCGACCGGGCCGGCAAACTCGACATTATCGGGATTGCCTTTGCCCGGATGCGAGTAGCTCAGCCCATTTTTCATCCGGATGCGGCGATTGAAAGCGACCGTGTCCTCGTGCCCCACACCGAAGCTGGCGGTGCCTTCGGCGCGCGCGTCGTTGGCCGCCACCACGGCGTCGACGATCGCCTCGCGGACCTTCGCGAGGTAGACTGGATCAGCGCACGACGATTTGTTGTAAGCGAGGTCTTTGACGAGGTCCGACGCGTGATCGTACTCGCCTGGCTGCACCATCAGCGTTGGCCCCGAGGAATGCGAATGCGAGGCATTGACCATCACGCAATCGGGCGGAATGCCGCAGCGGGCGGCGATCTTCGCGCGGGCCTCGAGCACCAGCGCCCGCGACTCACCGAGGGCATCGAGCCCGACCAGCGCCACGCGATGCTGGCCATCGTCGAAGACACACGCGCGGACTTTGCAGGGGTCGTGGATCTTCTTGGAAAACGCCTTGCCGTAGCCGCCGGGCACTTCCATTCCGAGATCGGGGGTGATGTCGCGCTCGGCGAAGCCGGCTTTCACCCCGGCGCGCGCCACCAGCGGACAGGCACAGATCATGAGGGCAAAGAAAAACTGGTTCATGGGGTCGCTAGGAATGAGCGGGATTCCGTGCAAGCGTGAAAATCGTCGCTTCTGAAAATATATTGTGCTTTGTGTTCATAAGCGATGTTTCGCTTCAGCACCCGCTGCCTGCCCCATCCGCCCCACTATGTTCCGTCCCCCGCTCCTTCCCGCCACACTCGCCTTGCTCGCGGCCGCGTCATTGGCAAATGCGCAAACACCCAAAAAGGAACCCCGCGAATTCCTGCCTCCACCGTTCGACCAATACTGCACGCGCCGCGTGGAGGAGCTCTCCTCGACCGATTGGCAGAAAGGCATCACCGCGGAAAACTGGCCGGCCAAGCAAGCGGAGATGCGCCAGCAGTTGCAGCGCATGCTCGGGCTCGATCCCTGGCCGGCGCGCGGCGATCTGCATCCCGTCATCACCGGCACGGTGGCAGGCGACGGCTTCGTGGTGGAGAAACTGCAATTCCAATCGCTCCCCGGTCTCTACGTCACCGGCGATCTGTATCGGCCCAAGGAAGTCACGCATCCCCTGCCCACCATCCTCTACGTCTGCGGCCATGCCAGCGTCGTCGAGGACGGAGTGAGCATGGGGAACAAGGCGCACTATCAACATCACGGCGTGTGGTTCGCGCGGCATGGCTACGTGTGTCTGGTCATCGACACCATCGAGCTTGGCGAGATTCACGGCGAGCATCACGGCACCTACAAGGAAGGGCGCTGGTGGTGGGCGGAGCGCGGCTACACGCCCGCGGGCGTGGAAGCGTGGAATGGCCTGCGGGCGCTGGATTACCTCGAGACGCGGCCCGAGGTGGATCGCACGAAATTCGGCGTCACCGGCCGGTCGGGCGGTGGCGCCTATTCCCTGGTACATCGCCGCCTTGGATGAGCGCATCAAGGTTGCCGCCCCCCCACCGCCGGCATCACCACCCTCCGCAATCACATCCTCGATGGCGCCATCGAGGGTCACTGCGACTGCATGTTCATGGTGAATACCGAGCGCTGGGACTTTGACCGCATCGCCGCGCTCGTCGCCCCCGCGTCCGTTGCTCATCCTCAACTCGGACAAGGACCCCATCTTCCCGCTCGATGGCGTGATGAATGTCTACAACCGCACCGCCACGCTCTACCGCACCCTCGGCCACGCGGAAAATATCGGCATCCACATCGCCGAGGGGCCGCACTTGGACACGCAGCAATTGAACTTCGGCGCTTTCAATTGGATTGATCGTTTCCTCCAGGGCGCCAAGCGCGAGGATCTCATCGACGAGCCCGCCCGCCCCGCGTTCAAGCCGCGCGAACTCAAGGTCTTCACCGAGATACCGAAGGACGAAAAGGTCACCTCTATCGATCAATCCTTTCGTCCCCGCCTTCCCCCCGAAGACCGAGCCGCCCACCGCTGCGGAATGGCCGCAACTGCGCGATGGCTGGATGCAAGCGCTCCGCCACGATTGCTTCCGCGCCTGGCCCGGCGATGCCATGCCAGCACCCCTCATCCACCCGCCGCGTCCACCGCCGAAGGGCTGCGCCTGACCAAGGTCGACTTCCAGAGCGAAGCGGACATTCCCCTCACCCTCTGGCTGCTGCACCGCGCGGATGTGAAGCCCGAAGACCTGGAACTCGTCGTCCTCAATGCGCTCGATGATGAAGGCTGGCAGGAGTTTCGCACGCCTGGCCGCCACCGCTTTTGGTGGACAGTTTCCTGGGGCCGCACCCGATGCCGCGGCCTTTGCCGAAGAGCGCAAGATGCTCGTCGGCACCAAGTGGGCGATGGCCTACTTTTGCCCCGCGCGGCGCCGGGCCCACAAGCTGGACGGCACTCTCGCCGGTGAAGCAAACTCACCTGCGCCGCCGCCTGCTCCTGCTCGGCGAATCGCTCGAAAGCGGCCAGGTGTGGGACATCACCCCGCGCCGCCGCCGCACTGCGCAGCGTGCCCGGCTTCGCCAAGACTCCGCTGTGGATGCAGGCCCAGAAACGATGGCCGCGAATGCCCTCTACGCCTCGCTCTTCATCCCCGAGGTCAAGCGCCTCGACCTGCACACGCTTCCCGCCACGCAACAACGACGGGCCCATCTACTTGAATGTCCTGCGCCATCTCGATCTCCCGCAAGCCGCCGCCCTGGCCGCCGAACATTCTACCGTCGCGATCTATACTTCCGACGGAGCACCGTGGCAGTATGCGAAAAGCGTCGCCGCGGTCTTGAACCTCGGTGAGAAGCGCGTGCAGATTCGCGAGCCGCTCGGAGGCGGCGGCGAAGTAGTTCTTGGTTCTCAGTTCCTCGTCCCCATGTATCGGATATTTCTTCCGCTTTTCCTGGCCTGCATGGTCACCGCGAAGGCCACCGATTATTACGTCGACCCCACCAATGGCGATGAACACGCCAACGGCCTGGCCGCCCAGGCCGACGGCACCAATGGCCCGTGAAGACCATTGCGCGCGGCATCAGGGCCGCACAGCCGGGTGGACACGGTGCATCTCGCCCCCGCGGTCTATCGAGAATCCGCGGTTTTCAACAACCGGGCGGGCGAGCCGGCCAAACCGATCACGCTGGATGGCCACGGCGCCACGCTCGAAGGCAGCGACGCGCTCCATCCCGCCGATTGGCCGGAGGTTTCGCCCGGCCTCTTTCGCAACGACAACCTGCTGCCCCTCGACGATGGCGTGATCCAGCGCTGGTTCTTTTTGTGGGATGGCAGGATGAACCACATGGGCCGCACCTCAAAAGGCCCGCGTCCCGCCTTCAAGCAGCCCGAGGAGTTGCAACCGGGCGAATGGACTTTCATCAAGGACGAGGCGCGCAGCGGGTCGAAGGGGGCGACAATTTTCGGCTCATTTTACGTGAAGCTGCCGCCGGGGCAGAAGCTGGCCGACGCTCACCTTGCCGCGCCGATGCGTTCGGCCGGCGTGCAGATCAGCGGCACGAACCAATGGGCTCGTCATCCGCCATGTGAACGCGACGCACGTCTACAACGACGGCTATAACATCCACGGCAAGTGCCGCGATTGTGTTTTCGAGCACATCGGCGCCTTCGAATGCGGCGACGACGGCATCAGCGCACACGACGACTGCCAGTATCGCGTCGACGGGCTCGTCTCCATCGGCAACTCCACCGGCATCGCCGACACCGTCGACAGCATCACGGAATACGATTCACGTCTTTATCCGCGACTGCCTCGGTGTCGACCTGCTGTTCTCCGGCAACAATCGGCACAGTATTCACAATGGCGTCGTCCTCTCGCACGCGGCCACCGTCCTCTCCATCGCCGAGCAGACGCCCGGCAAAGGCACCTGCTCGCTGGCGCTCGACAATGTCTTCATCCGCCGTGACGGAGCGCCCGGCGGAAGCCGCGCGTGGGCAAAGGCGCGTCGCTCGACCTGCAGCACGTGACGATGCTCGGCTGCAATTTACTCGCCGCCGATGGCGGGAATCACTTTGCACGATACCATCTTCGGCCTGGCCCCGGACAAGAATGGCGCCTGGCCCTCCGGACGCGGCGCGAAGGCCGCCCGCACTGCTCAAAGAACTCACCCCCCACTGACCGCCCCCTCGTCGACCCTCAAGGCATATTGCCGAGGATCGACGAGTCGACTTCGGTCAGCCGATCCGGTGAGTCGAAGCAGATCACGATCTCCGCGTCGTCGCCGCCCACGCGCGCGCGCCCTGATGCCATATGCCCTTGGGAATGCAGACCGTATCTCCCGGCTCCAGCACGCACAGGTGCTGGCCCTGGGTGTGCTCCAGGCGGCCCCGCAGGAGATGCAGGATTTCATCGCAATTCGGATGACGGTGCCGCGGGTTCGAGTGGCCGGCGCGAATCGTCGACCGCCCAAAACTCATCCTGGTCGAATTGCCCACCTGACCCGAAGCCGTCCACACCAGATGCCCCCAGCTTGTCTCGCACGTTTCCCCATCCGCGGCGCGGCACACTGCTTTTAATTCATTACTCATGCATTCCTGTAATAGTACAGCCCAACTTTTTAGGACGAATTAGGGAACCGCTTCGGCAGTGGCAAACAAAATCCAATGGCGCTGATCCTGAGGAGAGTGTGGCGAATTTCACGTATACAGAGAGGTGTTGGGGAGGCCCGCGGCGTCTTACGGCATTACGTAAATCGACGAGGGTCAGGTTTGACGAAGACCGCGGCAAGAAATTCATTTCTCCCCGGCGCGATCGCGTCTATCCCTCTCGCCATGCGCATTCCCCGCGTTACTTTTTTCATCCTTCTTCTCACCCTGGCCGGCGCTCCGGGCGCCTGGGCGCATGCCCGTCTCCTCCACTCCGATCCGAAATCCGGCGCGGAACTTTCCGCCGCGCCCCAGCAGATCGACCTGTGGTTCAATGAACTGCTCGAGGACGGCTTCAATTACCGTCACGGTCATTCCCGCCGCCGATCTCGCGACGGAGAAGAAGAACAATTTCGCGAAGGACAAACCGGTCGTCGATCCGCGCGACCGCACCCATCTCACCATCCGGCTCGGAGCGCTGCCCCCCGGAGAATACGTCGTCGAATGGCGGGTGCTCTCCCGCGACGGACACAGTGCGCCGGGACGTTCGACCTTTCGCGTGCGCGTCCCGTAACGGCGCACCGCGGCGATGGAACACTCGGCCCTGCACGCCCTGCTGCTCTGCGGCCTCACCGTGGCGTGTGGCGGCGTCACCGTGGCGTGTGGCGGCGTGCTCGCGATCTGGTGGCTCCTCCGGCCCGCCGCGCGACTCTCGACGGTAGCGATCACGCGCGCGCTGTTCGTCAGCGTGGAGCGCCTGGTCATGATCGGGGCGCTGGCCGCCGCCTTGGCCACGGCCGGCGATTTCTTTGTCCAGGCAGCGGAAATTGAAAACCAGACGGTTTTCGGCGGCGTCGATCTCTCGCTGGTCCTGCGCTTCATCACCGTCACCACGGTCGGCCAGCTCAATCTGACGCGCGGCATCCTGCTGCTGCTCGCAGCGACGGCGGTGCGTTTCCTGCCGGGCGCGTGGAAGTGGAGTATCACGGGGTTGCTCGCTTTCGGCGCGCTGGTCGCGACGGCTTTCGTGAGCCACGCCGCCGCACAACCGGAGGGACGCGCGGTCTTCATCGGCTGCCAGATGGCGCATCTCGCCGCGGTCGCCGCGTGGATGGGCGTCCTGCTGCACCTCTTTGTCGCGCGCCGCCATTTGCTCACGCCCGAAGCCGCGCCCCTGCTGGCGGAAATCGTGCGGCGCTTCTCCCCCTTCGCGCTCGCCACGACCTCCCTGCTCGCGCTCACCGGCCTCCTGGCCGCCGGCCGCTTTCTCCAATCCTTCGGCGCCCTCTTCACCTCCGCCTACGGGCTCACCTTGCTGGTGAAGCTCACCCTGCTCGCCCCTGCGCTGGCTGCGGGATTCATCAATTACCGCGTTATCCGTCCGGCCTTGCGCGCCGCGTCCGGCGACAGGCTGCCGGTCCTGCGACGCTTCGGCCGGACGCTGGAATTGGAAGTCACCGCAGGCATCCTGGTCATCACCGTCGCCGGCATCCTCGGCTCGGTATCGCCGCCCGGCGAAGACGGTTCCCTGCGCCTCACGTCCCGCCAGACCCAGGCCCTGCTCACGCCCCACTGGCCCACCAGTCATGTCGATAACTGGATGGCGGCCGACGATCCGCGCGGTCCTACGCTCGACGATCTCCACTACTCGGAATTCACGCATAACTGGTCCGGCGTCATCGTCACGCTGCTCGGCATCGGCTGGATGGTGCAGGCTTCCGGCGGACGGCTTAGCCTCTGGGCGGGACGTATCAATCCCTTCCTGCTCCTCCCCTTCGGTGGCTTCGTCGCCATGCTGGCCAACCCCGAGCTATGGCTGCTGCACTACGTGAGCCCTTGGGAAGCCATTACCAATCCGCAAATCCTCGAGCACCAGATCGGAGCCGCGCTTGTCTTCGTCCTGGCCTGGCTGAGCTGGCGCGATCTGCGCCAACCGGCCACTCTGCGTCCGCTCGGCTATCCGCTGCCCGTCATCATGATCGTCGGCAGCCTGCTGCTGCTCGGCCACGCCCATTCGACCCCTGCCGTGTCGGATGAACTCACGAATCTCATCAATGTCCAGCACGCCGTCCTGGGCGCCTGCGGCCTTTTCGCCGGCACGGTCCGTTGGTTCGTCCTGCGCGACTTGATCCGCGGCCGCTGGGCGAATCTGCTGTGGCCGGCGTGGATCATCGTGCTCGGGCTCTTCATGGCGTTCGTCTACCGCGAGGCGGTCTGAAAAGACGCATCCCCGCCGTCCCCAAACCCCTGCGGCCACGCGGATTTACGCACTCCCGTATTACGGAATCCCGTAACTAGGCTCAGGGAATTCTCCAGGTAGTCTAGCCGCCGTTTCCCGCACCCAACTTGAACATGAATTCCGGCCGTTTTTGCCGCTCTCTCCCCGCGCTGTTTCTCTCCACCGTATTGGCGGTCACCGCCTCCGCGGCTTCCGCGCCCAAGATGGCGGAGAAAGAAGACCCCAACGCGCCGGTCAGCTATTTCAAGAAGATCCGTCCCATCCTTCAAGCGCAGTGCCAGGGCTGCCATCAGCCGGCCAAGTCCAAGGGCGGCTATGTGATGACCGATTTCGCCAAACTGCTCGCCGGCGGCGAGGAATGCGCGAAGGACAAGAAGCAGGCGGTCGTCGCCAAGGACCCGGACAAATCGTTCCTCGTCCAGCAGATCACCCCGGATGGCGACAAAGCCGAAATGCCGCCGAAGAAAGCGCCGCTGCCGGATACCGATATCCAAATCATCCGCCGCTGGATCAGCGAAGGCGCCGTCGACGACACGCCGCCCAATGCCCGCCAGCGCTTCGACGCCGAGCATCCGCCTGTCTATCAGCGCCCGCCCGTCATCACTTCGCTCGCTTTTTCGCCCGATGGCACCTTGCTCGCGGTCGCCGGTTTTCACGAAGTGCTCCTCTGGAAAGCCGACGGCTCGGAACTGGTCGCGCGGCTCATCGGCCTCAGCGAACGCATCCAGAGCGTCCGCTTCTCCCCGGATGGCAAGCGCCTCGCCGCCGCCGGCGGACGCCCGGCGCAGATGGGCGAAGTGCAGATCTGGGACGTGGAAAAGCGCAAGCTCATCCTCAGCACGGCGATCGGCTTCGACACTGTTTACGGCGTGAGCTGGTCGCCGGACGGCAAGGTGGTTTCATTTGGTTGCCCTGACAACTCCCTGCGCGCCATCGACGCCGAAACCGGCAAGCAAGTCCTGCAAGGCACCTCGCACAGCGATTGGGTGCTCGACACCGTCTTCACGCATAAAGGCGACCAACTCGTGAGCGTGGGCCGCGACATGAGCGCCAAGCTCACCGAGGTCGAATCCCAGCGCTTCATCGACAATATCTCGTCCATCACGCCGGGCGCCCTGCGCGGCGGTTTGCAAAGCGTGGCGCGGCATCCGGAGCGCGATGAATTCCTCGTCGGTGGCGCGGACGGCGTGCCGCAGGCCTATCGCATCGTGCGCAAGGTGCAGCGCCGCATCGGCGACAATGCGCTTTGTATTCGCAAATGGCCCGCCATGGAAGGCCGCATCTACGCGGTGCAGTTTGCGCCCGATGGCAAATCCTTCGCCGCCACCAGCTCGCTCGACGGCACCGGCGCCGTGAATTTCTACAACTACGATTTCGACACGGAGATGCCGGCCGACATCCTCGCCATTGAGAACAAGGCCAGCCGCACCGAGGAAGAGAAGAAGAAGGAAGAGGAACACTTTACCAGCAATGTGAAGCTGCTCGCCAGCGTGCCGTTCAATGCCGGCGTCTACGCGCTCTCCTACCAACCGGACGGCAAGGCCGTGGCCGTGGCGGGCGAAGATGGCAAGGTGCGCATGATCAGTGCGGCGGACGCCAAGGTCCTCAAGGAATTCGTGCCCGTCCCGATCGGCGCCGGGCCGCTCACCACTCAAACCGTCAAGCTCGACACCAAGTAATTCTTTCCCAACCCATGAAATCCGCTGTTCGTTTCGCCTCCCTTTTCGCTCTCGGCGCCGCCTCGGTCTGGGCGAATGCGCTGACCCCTGAAATGGCCAAGACGCCCCCGCCGGAGGCCTTGCCCCCCGGCGCGCAGGTGACCGCCCTCGAAGTGCAGCCCGCGAAGATCGCGCTGAGCGGCAAGTACGAGGCGGCTCAACTCGTCGTCACGGCCCGCTTGGCCAGCGGCGATCTGGTGGACGTCACGCGTCTGGCCAAGCTCGCGCTCGACGGCGGCGTGGCGGAAGTCACGCCCACCGGCCAGGTGAAGCCGCTGCACAACGGCAGCGGCGCCCTGCGCGCCGAGATCGCCGGCAAGAGCATTTCGGCCCCGGTGCTCGTGGCCGATATCGTCGATGCGCAAACTGTGGATTTCATCCGCGACGTGAATCCCGTGATGACGAAGCTGGGCTGCAACGCCGGCACCTGCCACGGCGCGAAGGAAGGCAAATACGGCTTCAAGCTTTCGCTGCGCGGCTACGATCCGATCTTCGACGTCCGCGCGCTCAAGGACGATCTCGCCGGCCGGCGCCTCAACACTGCCTCGCCCGAAGATTCGCTCATGCTGCTCAAGGCCACCGCCGGCGTGCCCCATGAAGGCGGCCAGCGGACCAAGCTCGGCGACAAGTATTACGAGATCCTGCGCTCCTGGATCGCCGATGGCGCCAAGCTCGACCTCAAAGCGCCGCGTGTGACGAAGATCGAAGTTTTCCCGCATGACCCCGTCGTGCAACTGGTCGGCTCGCGCCAGCAGGTGCGCATCGTCGCCACCTACACCGACGGCAAAACGCGCGACGTGACCGCCGAGGCCTTCGTCGAGAGCGGCAATAGCGACGTCGCCAAGACCGATGGCGGCGGCCTCATCGATACCCTGCGCCGCGGCGAAGCGCCGCTGCTCGCCCGTTACGAGGGCAACTATGTCGCCACCACGCTCACTGTCATGGGCGACCGCACAGGCTTCGCCTGGCAGCAGCCGGAAACCTGGAGCCGCATCGACGAACTCGTCGCCGCGAAATGGGAGCGAATGAAAATCCAGCCGTCCGACCTGTGCAGCGACGCGGATTTCCTGCGCCGCGTGTATCTCGATCTCACCGGCCTGCCGCCGAGCGCCGAGGAGATGCGCGCCTTTGTCGGCGAGACCAGCCCGGCCCGCGAGAAGCGCAATGCCGTGATCGACAAGCTCATCGGTTCGCCGGAATTCGTCGAGCACTGGACAAACAAGTGGGCCGACATGCTGCAGGTGAACTCGAAGTTCCTCGGCGGCGAAGGCGCGAAGCTTTTCCGCGGCTGGATTCGCGAGCAGGTCGCCAAGAACAAGCCCTACGACCAGTTCGTCCACGAAATCCTCACGGCCACGGGTTCGACCAAGGACAACCCGGCGGCCAACTACTGGAAAATCCTGCGCGAACCGTCGGAAGCGATGGAGAACCACCACGCACCTCTTCCTCGCCACCCGCTTCAACTGCAACAAGTGCCACGACCATCCGTTCGAACGCTGGACGCAGGACCAGTACTACCGGCTCGGCGCCTACTTCACGCAGGTCCAGCTCACGGGCGATCCCGCCAGCGGCAAGGCCATCATCGCCGGCACCGCGGTGGAAAAAGCCCGCCCGCTTTTCGAGATCGTGAAGGATGGTACCACGGGAGACATGATCCACTTGCGCACCAACAAGGTCGCCGAGCCGACGTTCCCTTTTGAGACGAAGATCGAGACTCCGCCGGACGACAAGGCCCCGCGCCGCGAGAAGCTCGCCGCCTGGATGACCAGCCCGGACAATCGTTTCTTCGCCGCCAGCTACGTGAACCGCCTCTGGGGCTACCTCACCGGCGTGGGCGTGATCGAACCGCTTGACGACATTCGCGCCGGCAATCCGCCGACCAACCCCGAACTGCTCGACTACCTTAAGACGGAGTTCATCAATCACGGCTTCGATGTGCGCCACGTGCTGCGCCTCATCTGCCAGTCGCGCACTTATCAACTGGCCGTCTCCACCAACAAGTGGAACGAGGACGACAAGATCAACTATTCGCACGCCACCGCCCGCCGCCTGCCCGCGGAAGTGCTCTACGACGCGGTGCTCAAGGTGACCGGCGCCACGACCCATCTTCCCGGCGGCGTAGGCGCGCAACAGCTTCCCGATTCCGCGCTCGATCTGCCCAGCGGATTCCTCGCGAATCTCGGCCGGCCCGCTCGCGAGAGCGCTTGCGAGTGCGAACGCTCCAGCGATCTGCGGCTGGGCAGCGTCATGGCGCTGCTCGGTGGACCGGCTGTCGCGGACGCCATCGGCGATGACAAGAACGCCCTGGCCAAGCTCGTCTCCACCCAGACCGATGATGCCAAGCTGGTCGATGAAGTTTTCGCCCGCGTACTGAACCGCCCCGCGACTGAAGAGGAAATCAAGAAGACGCTCGCGGCGTGGTCGACGATCACTCCCGAAAACACCTCCCTGATCGCCGAATGGCAGGCCAAGGAAAAGGAACAGGCCCCGATCATCGCGAAGATGGAAGCCGACCGCCTTGTCGCCATCGACACCGCGACAAAAGAGCTCGCGCGCTACGAAACAGAAATCGCCCCGCAGGTCGCCGCGGCGGAAAAGAAGCGGCAGGCGGATATCGCTGCCGCGGACGCCGCCGCGAAGGATTACGAAAAGACCAAGCTCGCCACCGCCCAGGCGAAGTTCGAGGAGACAGTACCGATCTCCCGTACCTACACCGGCTGGCAGCTTCTCGACCCCACCGACCTCAAGGCGACGAACAACATCACCCTCACCAAGCAGGCTGACGGCTCGATCAAGGCCGGTCCGCAGACCGCGCAGAATGCGGACTACGTCGTGACGGTGGACACCAAGCTCGCGGCGATCACCGGCGTCTTGCTGGAAGTGCTGCCCAGCGCGGATGAGCCAGGCTTCGGTCCTGGCCGTGCGGGGGGCAATTTTGTCCTCGGCGAATTGGTGGTGAAGTCCGCCGAATACCGCGGCCTGCCACAGAACGAAGTCGATATCGCGACAGCGATTGCCGACCACAGCCAGGAGAAGTTTGACATCAAGGCGGCCATCGACGGCAAGAAGGGCGACGGCAACAATGGCTGGGCCATCGCGCCGCAAGCCGGCGTGCCGCACTACGCGGCGTTCACCTTCAAGAAGCCGCTCGGCGACGAAAAGGGCACGCGCCTGCGGTTCGAGATGAATATGCCGCGTTCCGGCATGTTCACCATCGCGCACTTCCGCCTGTGGGCCACCACCTCCACGCAGCCGCTGACCATTGGTCTGCCTCTCGCGGTCATCGACGCGCTGAAGAAGCCCGCGCCGAGCCGCACCAAGGAAGACCAGATGGCGCTCGCAAATTACTGGAAGGAAGCCGATCCGGACTTCCGCAAGCTCAACCTCACGCTGGGCAAAAACCAGATGCCGCTGGCCATCGACCCTGGCGTGCTGGAGCGCCGCGCGGTGCTCGCGAAAAATCAGGAGCCGATCCGGCTCGATCCCAAGCTCGTGCAACTCCGCCAGGATTCCGCGCAGAGCAACACGCAGATCGCGAACAAACGCCTCACCGGCGCGCAGGATCTCGCCTGGGCGCTCATCAACAGCTCGTCCTTTCTCTTCAACCACTAACCCACCCAGACAACACCAAAACTATGCTGCGCATACCAGGACAACCCGGTCGCGATCTCTGCGACCATCATCTCGGCGTGACCCGCCGCGATCTCATCCGCATCGGCGGTTCCGCCATTCTCGGTTGCACGCTCGGCTCCCTGCTGAGTCTGAAAGCCCGGGCGGCAGCGGCGGCGGCGACCGATGCGGTCGGCAAGGGCGGCCCCGGCTGGGGCAAAGCCAAAAGCGTGGTGATGGTCTACCTGCAAGGTGGCCCGAGCCATCTCGACATGTGGGACCCGAAGGAAAACGTGCCGGATAAAATCCGCAGCCCGTTCACCAACATCAAGACGCAGATTCCCGGCATCAATTTCACCGAAATCCTGCCGAAGCTCGCGAAGGTCAACGACAAGTTCACGATGATCCGCTCGATGAGCTACACGCCCAACGGGCTCTTCAATCACACCGCCGCGATCTACCAGATCATGACCGGTTACACGACGGACAAGGTTTCACCCTCCGGCCAGCTCGAGCCGCCGAGCCCGAAAGATTATCCGAACTTCGGCTCCAACATCATCCGCCTGAAGCCGCCGACCGAGCCGATGCTGCCTTTCGTGGTGCTGCCGCGGCCGCTGCAGGAATCGAACGTCGTCGGCAAAGGCGGCACCGCCGGCTTCCTCGGCAAGGGCTTCGATCCCTACACGCTCTTCCCCGATGGCGACGATCTCGACATGACGAAGATGAACCGCATCAAGGTCGACGACCTGAACTTGCGGCCCGACGTCTATGCCCAGCGCCTGAAACGCCGGGCCTCGCTGCGCCAGTCGATCGAGGACACCATGCCCGACATCGACAAGGCCGTGGAAAACTATCACCTCGACGAGTACTACGGCAAAGCGCTGGACCTCATCACCAGTGGCAAGGCGCGCGACGCCTTTGCCATCGATCGTGAGGACGATAAGACACGCGCCAGTTACGGCCTCAATACCTTCGGCCAGTCGCTGCTGCTCGCGCGCCGTTTGGTGGAAGCCGGCACGCGCGTCGTCGAGGTCATCTGGCCCAAGGTCGCCAATTCCGACAACCATTCGTGGGACATGCACGTCGGGCTCACCAGCCGTCTGAAGACCCAGGCCGGACCGATGTTCGACCAGGCCTTCAGCGCCTTCATCGAGGATCTCGATCAACGTGGTCTGCTCGACGAGACGCTCGTCGTCACGCTCGGCGAATTCGGCCGCAGCCCGGAGAAAGGCCTCAGCACCAGCGGCAACGTGAATAGCTCCGATGGCCGCGACCACTGGCCATACTGCTACACCGCGTGCCTCGCGGGGGCCGGCGTCAAGCGCGGCTACGTCCACGGTGAATCCGACTCCACCGGCTCCAGCCCGAAGTCCGATCCCGTGCACCCGACCGAACTGCTGGCAACCATCTACCACGCCTTCGGCATCGACTCCGACACCATCGTCTACAACCACCTCAACCAGCCGCGCGAGCTGGTCAAAGCAAAACCAAACACCGCGTTCTTCGCCTAGAAGACCGTACGCAAACGATAGCAACCTCGTCGTGGAATCTCCGCGGCGAGGTTGTTTGCTTTGGCGGTGCCAATTCAAGACCCTCTATCCGTTCGACTTTGGCGGGCGATCCCGCTACAGTAGCGGCATGCCTTTAAGCGACGAAATGATCGACCATCTGCTCGCTTCGCTAACGGCGGAATGGGAAGTCAACATTCAAGACGTCGACCTCACCCGGCGTCTGGCCAGTGCGTGGGAGGATCGCTTTCGCCAGAAGCGCGACGAAGCAAGTCTGGACGGCGCGTATTATTACTATCACCACCTCAACGCACTGCTCGCCGAACGCGACTCTGCGGTGGCCCGCAGAGTAATGACCTTGCAGATGAAAAAAATCGAGCGGCGCATCAAATCCATCGGAGACTGGCTCGCACAAGGCGGCGCTTTACACGCAGAAGCGCAAGCCTATCGAGCGGAATTGCAGAATCTCAAATGGAATTGGCCGGTTGGTACGCCAAACCAATGCCTCCGGGCCCTCCCGCCAAACTATTCCTGGATCTCTGCACAGACAGAGACTCCCCGCATTCGTCCGGTTCGGCGAGTTTCAGCGCAAACTGATCGCAGGATCGACTATTTGGCCGGTGCCACTGAAGCGAGCTTCGACTTCGTATCTTCCCAGCTCTTGTTCGGCAGCGCCTCCCACACCCGCAGGTTCTTGAACGCAGCGGATTGGCCGGACACCGTGAAACCGAAGTTGTCCTTTTCCTGCGCGATCACGTCGTGGGCACCGAAGCCGACCTTGTCGCCATCGAGGCTGGCGAGCATCTCCTTGCCGAGAAGCTCAATGACCAGCGTGTGCCACTCGCCCGCCTTGATCGGCGTCGTGACGTTCTGAAACACGACCGCTTTGTCCGGTCCGTCGTGGTCGTGATCATCCTTCTGCACCGTGAACCCGGTCGGGCGGATCAGCACCCGGCAGAGATGCCCCTTCGCGTCGTTGATGCTGAAGTCGTCATCTTCGTGCCCTCCAGCTTGAAGGAATACTGGAAGATCGCGTCCTGAAACTTGAACGGGCGGCGCACCACCCCCGGATGGTTGTCCGCCGGCAATTCTTCGGCATGCCACGCGCCGTCAACCACCTCCCATTTGCCTTTCGCGACATGCCATTCCTTGGCCGGCGCGGCGTTGAGATCATCGCTGAAGAGCAGCTTGCCGCGTTCGGCGAGCAACGTCTTTGGGTCGGCGGAACTTTCCGCCGCGCGAGTCGTCATGCCGAGGGAACCGGCGGCGAGCGCGACACAGAGATGCAGATAGAAACGACGGGAGAGGGAGGGGAGGAACATAGGATGATGGAAGGCCGCGGTGAAACGTCGAATGGGAGGGAAAGTTGCAACTTTCCCGTCCGTGATCATTGTTCCGCCGGTGTTTTCTTCTTCGGCGTCTCGTTCGGATGGGCGGGATCATAGTTCGGGTTTGGGGTGGGCAATTGGGCGCCCATCGTTTCCCGCACAGCTTTGGTATTTCGCAACGACCTCCGGCTTCGACGCCGCCAAGCAGGCGACGATCACTGCTCTCATTAGGAAGCGATGGAGGTGCATGATGAAATCAATTCTTGGCATCGGTAAATGGTCGAAGGTGAGGCCGTCGCCCGTCACCCGCGGATCCGCGGCTTCCTTGAGCTTCTTCATGAGTTCCGCCGCCAGCCTGTCCTTCTGCGCGGCGTAGGCCGCATCGGCGGCGACGTTCACCGTTTGATCCGGATCCTTGCGCAAGTCGTACAGTTCCTCCGCCGGACGTTTGCCAAAGGCGTGGTCGAAGTGCCATTTCCATTGCGGATCGTCGCGGTGGATGATCAACCATGCCTTCGTCGGGCTCGCATCCATATCGGGATATGCGGCGTAGGTGTTCGTCTCCAATTCCTCCGCCGGCGGCGCGCCGCTCGCGCCGGCGGAATAGGGCGCGCCCATGGGCCAGCGGTCGGGTGCGAAATTGCGAATGTAGAGAAACTCCGGCGTGCGCAGGCACCGCATCGGATACGGCAGATTGTCCTCGCGGGCCGTCGCCACATGACGCTCTCTCCCGCTCAACACCCAATTGCGCTCCGGGTCGATCTGGCCGCTCTGGTCCGATTGCAACTGCGCCTTCAAGCTGCGTCCATACAGGTCCGCGGGCGGCGTCACACCGCCCACTTCCATGAAGGTCGGCGCGAGGTCCGGGAGGCGCACGAAATCATCCACGATCCGTCCTCCCTTGCCGCCCGGCCACGCGCGCCACCAGCGCCACGTTGAGCCCGAAATCATACAGATTGCACTTCGCCCCCGGCATGCCGCCCATTCCGTGATCGCCGCTGATGGACGATCAACGTGTGATCCAGTGCGCCGGCCTCTTCGACCATTTTCACCAGCACACCCCACATAGGCATCCACGGCCTGCGCTTCGCCCAGATTGTCCGCCACATCCTCGCGGATCTCCGAACATCCGGCAGAAACTTCGGCATCCTGCCTTTCACCGACTCGGGATCGATTCCCCAGAGCTGCTTGCCCGAGCCTTTCACCCACGGCCGATGCGTGTTCGTCGGGCCGAAGAAATACAGCCACGGCTGACCCCTGTTTTTGGTCGGCGAGAAACGACTTAAAATTACCGCGCACCTGGTCGAGGATTTTCTCGCGCGCCGCGTCCACCGCCATCCCCTCGGTGACCATTTTCGTCACGTTGCTGGAGAAGCGATTCGGCAGACGGCCGGATTTTTCGTAGGCGTATTGCTGGCCGCCAATCGGCGCATCCGCGGGCTTGCCGGGGCCCCACACCTTGTAGCTTTTGCCGATCTGATAGCCGGCATCGCGCAGCAGCAAAGGAAACGACGGGATCGCGCCATCCCAAACGGCGCCATTAAGGATCGCACCGCGACCGCAGTTGAAGAAGTATCTTCCGGAGAGCAGCGAGCTGCGGCACGGCGTGCAACTCGGCGCATTGACAAACGCGTTCTTGAACAGCACGCCCTCGCGAGCCATGCGATCGATATTCGGCGTCTTCACCACGTCCGTTCAGCGTGGGGCGTCCATCGAGCCCTTGATAGCAGCTCGCGTAGCGCCCCCAGTCATCGGCAAAGATGAAGAGGATATTCCAGCGCTCCGCGGCGGCGAACGCATGGCCGGCAAAGAACAGGGCGAGACCAACGAGGAGCAGACGTTTCATAGGGGATGGCGGTGACAACGACGAGGGGAGCAATCAGCGTAGGTGGTTTGAACCGCGTAATTCCAGAAACGGCGCATGTAATTTTGCGGCCACCTCATTTTTCCAGGTCCATCGCTTCCTCTTCGCCAGTGCACATGCTAGCTGTCGCCCATGAACTCGCTCCCCCGCCGCACATTCCTCACCCAGGCTGCCGCCGCCCTGGGCCTCACTGCGCTCGGCTCGCCGTTGCGCGCGCAGGACAAGGCCGTCGCCGCGTTCGGCCTCGGCTACACCCTGTATGGCATGAAGTCGTTGGCGCTGGACGACGCGCTCCAGACGTGCGCGGAGATCGGCTACGATGGCGTCGAGCTTTGTCTCCTCGATGGCTATCCGACCACGCCCTCCCTGTTCGGAGCCGCCGAGCGCGCCAGGCTCCGCGAGACCCTCGCTGCCTTGAAACTGCGCGTCTCGGGGTTGATGGAAAACTTCAGCATCCTCGCGGACGACGCCCAGCAAGCGAAGATTCTCGAGCGGATCCAGGCGGCCGGGCAACTGGCGCACGAACTCGCGCCGGACGCCGTGCCTTCCCCTCGAAACCGTGCTCGGCGGCAAGCCCGCCGAGTGGGACCAGGTGAAGGATCGCATGGTCGAGCGGCTGCGCGGGTGGGCCAAAGCCGCGGAGGAAGCGAAGATCGTCCTGGCCATCAAGGCGCACGTGATGAATGCCGTGCAAACCCCGGAGCGCCTGCTCTGGCTTTGGCAGGCGGTCAATCACTCCGCCATTCGGCTCACCTACGACTACAGCCATTTTCAAGTGCAGGGCCTCGCACTCGACGAAACCCTCGCCGCCATCCTGCCGCACACGAGCTTCATTCACGTGAAAGATGCCAGCGGCACTCCGAGAAGGTGAAATTCCTGCTGCCCGGCGAAGGCACCATCGACTACGGCGCTTACTTCCAGAAGCTCCAGGCATTCGGCTACCGCGGCGACGTCGTCGTCGAAGTCAGCGCCATGCTTTTCAAGCAGCCCGCATACGAGCCTAAGGAAGCCGCCCGCAAATCCTACGCCGCCTTGACGGCAGGCCTCGCAAAGGCCGGCCTCATCCGCCGGCGTTAAGCCGCGCGCCAGTTCAACTCGCTCACCTTGCCGTGCGCGGCGTGCTGCGTGTCGTGGGCGTGCATCTCCAGCGACATGCCGTCCGCGCGGAGCCGGCAATCCATCCAGCCCGTGACCTCCACCTTGTTGAAGGGATAAGCGACGGCGGGCAGATTCACGAGATGCAGGCCATCCTGCCCGGCAATCTCCACGTATGCGTATGGCCGAAGAGGAGCGCCTTCACATGGCGGCGCGGCGCCAGGATCGCGATCAACTCCGCCGTATCCAGGAGCCCGGTCTTGTTCCCGTCCGCGAAGACCGGATTATGATGCACCATGACCAGCGCCGGTTTGTCGGCGCGCGCGTCGAGCGCCTTCGCCAGCCAGGCGCGCTGCTCGTCACCGAGACGGCCGGGTGTCTGATTCGTGACGTCCAGCGAGTCGAGCATGAACCAATTCGCATGCCCGGCTTCGACGATCGACACCCGCCGGCTGGCCAGCGGCGGCGCCGGGGGGCCGCGCATCCTGGATGGCGGCCCAAAGCACGTCGCGATCATCGTGATTGCCGAGCGCCAGATGCAGCGGCAGGCCGGCCTCCGAAAGCGGCTTGAGCAATCCGGTGAAGGTCGCGTAATCCTCCGCGAGCCCGTGATTGAATGCGCAATCGCCATTCACGAGCACCCCCGCCGGCGGCGAAGCAAGCGCGCGCACTCCCGCCCACCGCGGCACGCAGATGATCCGCCATGTTCACATCGAACCTCACCATCGTGGCATCCGCGGCCACGTGGGTATCGGAGAAAAGCGCCCAATGATCGGGATCGATCTTCGAATCCGCCGCGCGCAGGGCCGGGATGGTGAGCAGACCGGCCCCGGCAATGAATGAGCGCCGCAGAAATTCGCGGCGGGAAATGGAAGGAAGATGGAACGGCATAACCGGAAGGCAGAACTGAACCTGTATATTCTCAATTCGTCAAAATGCTTTCGAGGCGGATGCTTTGGCTATCACGCGGGATGGGTAGAGCGGTTTAAGTTGAACTGCAGCCATCCATCAAACCGCAGCGTAGCCAAACAAAACGCGGAGGACGCGGAGGTAAGAGAGAGAAAAGGAGGGTTGTCCTCTCCTCTGCGGACCTCTGTCTTCTCTGCGCTCTCTGCGATTACGATCACCGTATCCCGTGTATGAATGCGCATCTCCCAGTGGTACGTCTGCTGTCTTTCCCGCTCACTCCCGGCGCGGAGCGCCAAGGTGCCGTAAGACCAGGGCCTGCCCGCAAAAACCCACAGAGACGCTACTTGGTCGTCGGCATGTACCGGTAATAAACCTCCAGCATCAGGATGCAGAAGTTCGTCCGGTAAAAGGGTCCGTTGCCCTCGACATTTTTTTGCAAATCACCCGCCGATTTTCCGGCCATGGGCGGCCAACTGCCATCGGGATTTTGGCTCTTGGTGAGTTCACCCTGGAAAAGACGGTTCCAGGTATTCCAGGCGGCGCCGCCCACCATGAGGCAGGCCTGCGTGTTATAGTACCCACGCGTAAAGGTCGGCTTTGTCTCCCTTGTACTCCACCGGTTGGTCCTTCTTGGTGTGGTCCATGATGTACTCGATGCCTTCGCGGACCATCTTGTCCTTCTCCTGTTTCCAGAAATAGGTGCACAGCACGCCGACCCCGGTGAGGCTGTATTTTTCCGACGCGGCGTTGCGATAGCCAAAGCCACCGTTCTTGCCGCGGACACGCTGCAGATCGAGCATCGCCTTGTCGAGTGCCGCATCCACCCCGGGGATATCCAGGCCGCTCAGGTGCGCCGCCTTCAACGCCTGATCTGCCAACCGCTCACCGAAGTATCGCTTTCGCTCTTGTCGTAGGCATACATCCAGCCGCCGTCCGGCCCCTGCCCGTCGATGATATAGCCGATGGCTTTTTTCTCCAGGTCCACCACGCGCTCGTCCTTGGTCATCGTGTAATACTCGCCCAAGGCGTAGGCCACGATCCCATGGGCGTAGACGCCGGGTTGGGTGAAAACCTTTTTCCATGCTGAGGACGCCCATCGTATTTCGCGCCGTTTTTCATGACCCAATCCAGCGCCTTTTGAACGGTCGGCCCAAATTCGGCCGAAACCGGCGTTTCACCGTGACCGAGGAATGAAAGGATGGCGAAACCAGTCATCGCGGAAACGACCGCAGGGCCGCCCAGTGACTTGTCGGCCGGCCGGCTTTGCCCCACGAACCATCGGGATTCTGCGTCTTGACCAACCAGCGCAGCCCCTTCACCACGGCTTCTTCGCTCTCCTTCTTGCCGCCGTTCATCTGCATGGCGGCGGCGCGGGCCGTGCCGCCGACACGCGAAGCCATCGTTCCCGGAATGCCCGACGAGCCTTTGCCGATCGCCTTGGAGGCGCTCTGGATGGCCTTGGTCATGTCGTTGGTCGGCGCACTCATTACCGGGGCGGCCGAAGCCACCTGGAAGGTCGGCGTGCTGACGTTGTTGGTGGTGATCGCGCTCAGGGAGGGCGCATTGAGCTGCGGCGTCTGGGGCGTGAATTCCTGCTGCGTCAGGTCCGGCGGTTGCTCCGGCGGGGCCTGGACCTGGGTGTCGCTCGCCACGAGATCGCCCCCCGGAAGCCGCGAAGTCGGGCGTGTCGGTGGGCCTGTTTATAGAGGACGACGCCGCCACCGAGGGAAAATGAGAATGGCGTGCAGCAGCGCCGAAAAAAGTGAGGAAACGGGAAGCGGCAAAGCGCTCCTGCAGGCGCACGAAGAAAGGCTGCTTCTTCTCGGGGGTATACATAAGGATAATAAATGGTCGCAGGTGGTGAGACTGTCAACGGCAGAGAGGTGGGGCAATTGAACGTCCAACATCCAACATCCAACATCCAACATCCAACATCCAACATCCAACATCCAATGGAAGACACGCCATCCCACGCGCTTGCGCCATTGGATGTTCGGTGTGGGCGTTGGATGTTGGATGTTCTGCCTTCCTCTTTTCATTTCAGCCCCTGCGCCTTCAGCACACTCTCCGGCAGCGCCGGCGCCGGCTGGGGCGTCTTGGGAAATTGCTCGCGGATGATTTCCCCATTCGCGATGTCCATCCTGATAGATGAGCCACAGGGCCATCGCCTGAATGAGGTGCGCGTAGCCGCCGGCATCGCTCAGTTCCCACACGCCCGCCGGGACCGAGGGCGTATGCCAGCCACTCGGGATGATGCCGCGCTCCTTCCACACCGGTTCCAAAAATCGATCGTGCCCAGCACGCCATTTTCCAGCCGCTTTTGCACCCGCGCTGCTTCGCTGCGCAGGCAGACGGTCTGCTGCGGCGCGGTGTCGATGCCCACCCGGTAGCGGCCGAAATCCACGCCGTTGATCCACGCGTTCTGTCCCGGCACGAAGGTGTAGGGAATCCGCACCTCGGCGGTCCAGCCATCGCCGCTGCCCTGCTTGAACGCGGCCACGTTGAGCAATGCCTCGCCTTTTTCGTTCACCACGGTGCACAGCCCTTCCTTTGTCACCGTGAGCTTGCCGCCGTGGGTGAAGGCGGGCTCGGGAGGCGGCGCGTCCTTTTTGTCCTTCGGGTCGTCGTCCTTCTTGTGCGCCTTTTTCTTCGCCGTGGGATGACTTAGGTCCCGCGCATCGGTTTCCCGGGTCGCGGTCTTCGCACCCGCCGCCTCCATCGCTCGGGAGGCGTGCGGCTCCCCCATGTCCTCCTGGAAGGTCACCGTCAATTGCGGGCGCGCCGTCTCGATGAAGACATGCAGATTGCGCGGATCGCTGAGCAGCGTGACGCGCGCGGAATCGTCGCCCAGGGGCGCGGATCTGGCATACACCGGATCCTTCACGCCGTCGGTCGTGGGCGGCTCGTCGACCATCCGCACGAGGACATCGCCCGCGGCGGGCCGGGCGAGATTATCCCACAGGGCCGGCTGCGCCTTGAGCTCCGGCAGGATGGCCGCGGCGATCCACGCGAACTGCACGCCACGCGATCCATAAAAGTTCTTCGCCGTGGAACTGTAGTCGGCCAGCTTGCCCTTGCCATCGACATAGCCGGGCGCGCGCTGAAGATCGAAAAACCAGGCGCCGTACGGATAAGGCCGGTCGTCGAAGAACGTCTCCATCCCCCGCCACCACGCCGTAGGAGCGCGCGATGGCATTCGCGGTGAAGCCATGGGGCAATTCCCCGGAGATCAGCGCGCCGGCCGTCCCCTGCCGGTAGAGCCACGCGAGGCCGTCGTCGTAGACCGGCAAGGCCGTCGCCTTCTTTTCGAACAATCCCGCGTAACACGGCGCGAAGGCATGGGCCGAAACATCGGGCGACTTGTACTTGAGAAAGGCATCCGCCTGCCCCGCCGAAACGGCCGCCGCGACGTCGATCCCCTGGATGGGGCCAAAGCACTCTTCCTTGTAGTCGCGCAGATGCGCCGCCGCCTCGGCCACCTGCGGGTCGCGCGTGGAGAGCCACACGTTGAGCAGCGCATCGGCGAGATCCTCCGCGAGATGATTCGAGCCCGTGAAATAAGCATCGGGCATCGGCTGTCCATTCTTCCGCTCGAAGCCGGTGCCGTCGTCCCAGCCGCGGGGCGCCCAGCCTTTCAACGGCGCCGTCCAGGGATGCTTGTCCTCCTCCGTCGGCTGCATTTTCGGGAAGAGCCGGTCGCTGTGGTTGAGCAGATTGGTGTAAAACGGCACCTCGTATTTCTGCGCCCGCGCGAGCCAGCCGCCCTTGGGGTCCGCGCGCTGCGCCACCACCAGCGCGGATAGGAACCAGGCGCCGTCGTGCATGGAATCGAGCCCGAACTCCTGCATCTTTTTCCCGTCCTTCCAGAATTCGTAGACCATGCCGTAGGTCTTGTGCGCGGGATCGGTAACGACGTGGTTCTTCTCCACGAAATCCGCCAGCTCGTGCATGAAGCCGAGGAGCCTTTCCCGTGGCCAGGCCTTCGCATCGGGTGCGGGCGGCGGCACGTAGGGCTTGAGCGCCAGCTCAATCGGTGTCTCTCCACGGGCGGACACCGCCCAGAGCGAGAGGGCGGCCAGCGGGACGGAAAACTTCATGCGCACGCGCAGCTTAAAGCCCGTTTTTTCCCCTGTCGGGCGAGAGAAAAGCGCGCCTGGACGGGGCTTGGGGCGACCTTCCCGGCGGCGCGGCGTGAAAAAATTTAAACTTCGATTACCTTCGACTGGGTTCGACTTACTGGGGAGCGGCGACTTCCAAGTCGCCGATCGACCGGGGCAACGTCCTGTGCGGGGTGCGGCGGACGCCGCACAGGGCCCCGCCAACGACCTCATCTTCCACAGCGACCGCGGCAGCACTCCCTTCCGCAAGGCCTTGGCCCAGGCCGGCCTGCGCCAGAGCATGTCCGCACGTGCCAACCCCTACGACAACGCCTGGACCGAGTCCTTCATCGGCACCCTCATACACGAAATGCTCCAAGGCGGTTGCTTCGAGAACACCACCTACGCCCACCTCGAAATCTTCGAATCGAAATCTTCGAATCCATCGAAGGCTACTACAACATTCACCGCAAACACCCCGCCCTCGCTTACCAAACTCCCTCCCAGTTCGAGGCCAACATCCACTCCGCTAACTAAACAACAAACCGGTCCAAAAATCGGTTGCACCTCAAAATCCCCGTCTCTCCACGGACGCAGCACGATTGAGGCGACGCTTTTCATGTGACTTTTTGTCCACGCCAGCCTCTCCCTGTATCATAAGGAAGATCCAGGACGAGCGACGGATGGCCGTAGACATCTTGCCTGGAGGATCGCAACCCCCTCCTCCGGCAAGAAATGGCTTCGATCGACCCGTATCGTTTCGGTTTCGCTTCTCTATGGACGATGGATGGCCGGCTTATTAAAACGAGAGTTTATCGTCCCGATGTTTTCCCGATTTTGTCTCTCGCTGAGTTTTCTTCTTCTGACCGCCGCCTGGTCGCCAGCGGATTCCCTTCGCCTTTGGACCGACCGTAACTCCAACCGCACCTGGGTCGCCGAATTGCTGAAAGCGGCGGACGGAGTGGCGACGCTTCGGGGCCAGAACGGGCAAATCTTGTCTGTGCCGGTGGCCAGCCTCTCGAATTCCGATCAAGAATACCTGGCCCGGCAGCATGCGGGTGTCCAGACCTCGGCCGCGACGGCTTGGTCCAGTGCCGAGCCGGCCAAGCGGGGCAGAATGCGCGACCGCTTTGACATTGTGCCGGCCTTTTCCGCGGAAAAGATTCCCCTGCAAGGCCTGGCCGATCCGAGACTGGCAGCCGTCGACGAAGCGGTTCGAAAGACGATGGCGGAACACGGATTCGTGGCCGTGAGCTTCGCGGTGGCCAAGGGCGGCGTCCTGCTGCACGAGCGCGCATTTGGCTGGGGCGATGCCGACCTCAAGACGCCCTTCCCCACGGGCTTGGCGATGCGCCTGGCGTCGATCAGCAAACCGCTGACGGCGGCCGGAATTTACACGCTGGTGGAGCAGGGAAAACTGAAACTCACGGACAAGGTGGCGACCGTTTTGAATCTGCATCATCCCGGCATGGACCCGCGCTGGAAGGAGATCACCATCCAGCACTTGCTCCTTCACCAAGGGGGATGGGATCGCAATCAAAGCGGGGATTTTGCCTACCAATCGGATGTCGTCTGCCATGATCTCAGGATCCCGCTGGCCAGGATGAAACCGGACGACCTGGTGAAATGGGCGCTCGATAAGCGGCTCGACTTCGACCCCGGTGCGCGTTCGGAATATAGCAATTTTGGCTATATCCTCCTGGCCCGGGTCATCGAAAAGCTCTCCGGCCAAAGTTTCGTCGACGCCCTTAATTCCACCATCGGCCGGGAATCGGGCATGACGACGCTTCTTCTGAGCCGCTCCGACGCGAGGGATCGCACCCCTCGCGAGACATGGTACTGTTATCATCCGGAAGTCCCCCGCCCGGTCGATCTCCTCCCGGTACGGCACGAAGCGATGGACGGTTCCGCCGATCTGGCGTGTTCGGCAGCCGATTACTGCCGCTTCCTTTCCCACTACTCGATAACCGGTCGAAAGCTGGCGGATTCGCCCGGCAAATATGTGTTCTTTGGCAGCACTTATGGCTGCCTGTCGGTCTGCGTGCAGTATCCCAATGGCGTTTGTTTCGCGGCGATCTCCAATCGCCGGATACCAACCGAACCGGAGGGGAGTTACAAATCCGTCATAGACCTGATGGACTCCCTCAATGGACAGCTTTAAACAGATCCGGTTCTCGATAGCAATGGAGCCCCTATGCCGGGCAGATTCGATAGAAATCACCGAAGGGAGGTGTCGCGGGGTGGAATCAGCTAATATTGGATCGGCTGGCGCGACTTAAATATGTCGCAGCCGAACGCAGAGAGCACAGCGCGGCGGAGCCGCAACCCAAGAGGGTCCACGAAAGGCACGAAAAAGCACGAAAAGCGGTAGGAGGAGCAGCCCGCGAATCACACCAATCACGCGAATTATCCCATTCGTGTCATGGGCGTGATTCGCGGGCCAAAAATCCTCGCAGACCTGCGCTCTTCTTCGAGATAGCACTGCAGAGGAAACAGAGGTCTGCGGAGAAAAGAAACAGCCCTCCCTTCCTCTCTCCGACATCTCCGCGCCCTCTGCGTTTCGTTGGGCCGCGCTTCGTTTTGATGGATGGCTGCAGTTCAACTTGAGCCGCTCCAGACTTGGCGGAAGTCCGAGGCGGCATTATGGGCGGCGGGGACGCTGCGCGGGCTTGGGAAGCCAGCGGCTTCCCCCTACAGGGCCCCTTCGGCAGTCCTTTTCCCAAGGGGCATTCCCACTCATTCGGGTGATCCGTGTGATTCGCGGGCCACTCTTGGGCCACGCGGGGCTTGACGTGGGGTGGCCACGGGAATCGGGGCCGGGCCACGACGGACGCTACTTGATGATCCCGCGCGGGCTGCTCGTGACGAAGGAGACCAACTGCGCCACTTCCGGTGTTTCCGGGAGGTCGCTGCGGATCTGCTCCACGGCCTGCTGCAGATTGAGCGCGGAGCGATAGATGAGGCGGTACGCTTCCTTGATGGCGCGATGGGTTTCCTCGGAGAAGCCATGCCGCTCGAGGGCGACCTTGTTATAGCTGCGGACTTTTGCCGGGTTGCCGTCGGCGATCATAAAGGGCGGCACGTCCTGCACGATCTTCGAGCAGCCGCCCGTGAGGGCATACGCGCCGATGCGGCAGTACTGGTGGATCGCCGTCAACCCGCCGATAATGGCATGGTCGCCGACCTCCACGTGGCCGGCGAGCGTCCCGTTGTTGGAAAAGATGACGTGGTCGCCCACGGTGCAGTCGTGCGCGATGTGCGAGTAAGCGAGGAAATTGCCGCCGTGGCCGATCCGCGTGATCATCCCCTGGCCCGTCCCGCGGTGCACGGTGACGAACTCCCGGAAAGTATTGCCGTCGCCAACGGCGAGATAGGTCGGCTCGCCGGCATATTTCAAATCCTGGGTCTGCTGACCGATGGAACTGAAGGCGAAGAAACGGTTGCCGCGGCCGATCTTGCTCGGCCCGCTGAGACTCACGTGATGCTGCAACCAGCAATCGGGGCCGAGCTCGACATCGGCGCCGATAACACAATATGGCCCGACCTCGCAGCCTTCCGCGATCTGCGCCGTGGGATCGATGACTGCGGTGGGATGAATCCGCGTGTTCACGAATCGACAATGCCAAACATCATCTCCGCCTCCGAGACCACTTCGCCATTCACGAGGCAACGGCCCCGCGCCTTCATGATCGCCCGCTTTTTCAAGATGAGTTCGACCTCGATGAACAGCGTATCGCCGGGCATCACCGGTTTGCGGAATTTCACTTCATCCGCGCTCATGAAGAAGCCGATCTTTCCCGCCACATTCAGGTTGCGATACAGCACGATGCTGCCCGCCTGGGCCATCGCTTCGAGTTGCAGCACTCCGGGCATGATCGGATGACCCGGGAAATGGCCCTGGAAGTAGGGTTCGTTGATCGAAACGGATTTGATCGCGGTGCAGCGCTGATCGTTGAGTTGCACCACGCGATCGACCATGAGGAACGGATACCGGTGCGGCAGCACGCGCATCACGTCGTTAATATCGAGCACGTCGCCGCCCTTGGGCGTGACCATCGGCGGCACGAGCGCGGTCATCCGCGCGAGTTGCTTGGCCAGGGCGCGGGTCAGGTCGGAATTCGCGCCGTGGCCGGGTTTGACGGCGATCACGTGGCCCTTGATCGGCCGGCCGAAAAGCGCGAGGTCGCCGACGATGTCGAGGATCTTGTGGCGGGCGAATTCCTCGCGGAACCGGAGCGGCTCCTTGCTCAGCACGGAATCGCCGCGGACCACGACCGCATTTTCCAAGCTGCCACCCTTGATCAGCCCCTTGTCCATGAGCGGCTTCAGATCCTCGTAATAGACGAACGTGCGGGCGGGGGCGATTTCCTTCTCGTAAATCTCCGGCGTGATTTCCGTGGAATAGTACTGGGTGAAGCGGCCATCCGGCCCCACTTGCGTGCAGGAAATGCGGAACGCCGGGTCCGGCACCACGGTCATGAGCGAGCCGGCTTTCGTTTCGATGAAAATGGGCTCGGTGACGTGGAATTCCGCGCGCGGTGCGGCTTGTTCGACGATGCCGGCTTTCTTGATCAATTCCACGTAGGGCTGGCTGCTGCCGTCGCCGATCGGCGGTTCGTTCGCGTCCATCTCGATCAGCGCATTGTCCACGCCCATCCCGGCCAGGGCGGACAGGATATGCTCCACGGTGTGCACCTTCACGCTGCCCTCGGCGATGGTCGTCGAGCGCTCCACGGTCTTCACATTCTCGATCTTCGCGTCGATGATCGGCTCGTCCGCCAGGTCCTTGCGCTTGAATTTGCGGCCATGCCCCGGCGGCGCCGGGTGCAATGTAAGGGTCACTTTCTCGCCGGTGTGGAGAGAGGAACCGCTGACGCTGGCGCTTTTGGCGAGGGTGGTTTGCAAAGAACTCATTCGGTCGGAAAAAACAAGGGCGTCGTATATGGACGACAAAATTCCCGCCGACAAGCCCCTTGTGACCGTTTGTTCAATCCTTCCCCTCGACCGGGAAGAGCAGCGAATCGACGTAGCGCTGGTTGCTCGTGCGCAACCGGCTCACCAGGATACGACCGATGGCGATGAGAAACTTGAAAGCCGCCGTCGGGTAAATGCCCGCCAGGGCGGAGATCGACGCCTGGGTGATCTTGAGCAGCAGGCCGTTGCCTTGGGCGATCACGTCCGCCGAGCGCGGGCCGCTGTCCACCAGCGCGATCTCGCCGAAAAAATCGCCGCTGCGCAGCGTGGCGAGCGCGATGTCCCGTCCGCCACGGTGATGCACTACACGCACTTCTCCATCCACGACCAGGTACATGCAGTCGCCGGGCTCGTCCTGTTTTACGACGGTGTCGCCGTCCTGCACGCTCGCCTGGTCGAGCAAATCGAGTAATTCCCCGAGTTCGAGGTCGGTGAACTCGGCGAAAAGAGCATGGCCTTTCAGTTTGCTCCGGATGTCGCTGCTATGGCTCATGGGTGGTGTGAAATTTTCCCGTCGCGCAGACGGATGCATCGCGTGGCTTGCCGCGCAATTTCTTCGCTGTGGGTGACGACTAGCATTGTCGTTCGGCGCTGAGAAGAAATCTTTTGCAGCAGTTCCATGATCTGCCCGGCGTTGGCGGAGTCGAGATTGCCCGTCGGCTCATCCGCCAGCAGGACCGCGGGATCGTGCACCAGCGCGCGCGCCATGGCCGTGCGTTGCAGTTGCCCGCCGCTCAACTGGTGCATGCCGTGCCGCGCCCGGTCGCTGAGGCCGACCAGCGCAATGATCTCATCCGCCCGCGCCCGCGCCGCGGCATACGAATCCCCACGCAACAGCAGAGGAAGGCAGACGTTTTCGAGCACGCTCATCGTCGGCAGCAGATGAAAGAACTGGAAAACGATCCCGATCTTCGTCCGCCGATAAGCCGTCAGCGCCGCATCCCTGGCCCCGTGCAGCGGCAGGCCATCCACCGTGATCTCGCCCGAGGTGGGCGTATCGAGCCCGCCGATCAGGTGCATGAGCGTGCTCTTTCCGCAGCCGCTCGGCCCGGTAATGGCGACAAATTCCCCCGCGGCAATGTCCAGCGAGACATCGTCCAGCGCCGTGACGGCGGCAGAGTAACGGCGGGTGACGTGGCGGATCTGGATCATTTTAGTTCTGGGCGGTGTTGCTCATTGGGAACGTGGTAGCGGAAGGTCTTAATCTTAATCTTACTCGTAATCTTAATCTGATTGAGAAGCGTGAAGTATCACCATTGTCTTTTCGTCGCTCGATGTCGCTGGTGGTTCGACGGGATCCTTCGACTTCGCTCAGGATGACCCGCAAGGAGACAGCGACTTTATTTCGTCGCGGGGATTGCCGCCGGCGCTGGCAATAGCGAGATTCGGCGAGCACCAAACCGTGGCCTTCCTTCCTCAGCCGACCATTCCACTCCGTTTCACCGTCATCGACGAATGCGCCGATTGGCTCGTGGTGGACAAGCCGCCTTTCATGGAGGCGCATCCCAGCAAGCCGAATGGCCGGGCCACACTCTGGGACGGCCTGCGCGGCCTGCTCGCCTACGAGCTGGCCAATGGCGGCCAGGTCTCGATCATCAATCGCCTCGATCGCGAAACGAGCGGCCTCACCCTGGTGGCCAAGCATCGGGCGGCGGCGCGCGAGTTTCACCGGCACATGGAAGCGCGGCACATCGAGAAGGAGTACCTCGCGCTCGTCTGGGGCTGGCCGGAGAGCGAGGCCTTTGACGTCGACGTCCCGATCCTCCGGCAGGGCAGCCGCGGTCCGTCGCCGATTTATCTGAAACAGGCGGTCCACCCCGATGGTGCCGCCGCGCGCACGCGGTTTCGCGTGGAAGGCAACTTCACGCTCGAGACGACGAATGGCGATCGCTTTGCCTTGATTGATCCGCGCGTTTCCGGAAACCGGCCGCACGCACCAGATCCGCGTGCACCTCGCCCATGCCGGGCATCCGGTCGTCGGCGACAAGATCTACGGCCCCGACGAAGGCGGCTATCTCGAATTCATTCGCACGGGCTGGACTCCCGAACTGGCCGCGCGCCTCCTGCTTCCCCGGCACGCTTTGCACTCCACCGTCCTGCGGCTGCCGGCCGCCGGGCTCGCCTGGCAATCGCCCCTCGCGCCGGACCTCGCGGCCTGGGCCGGGGAAAATTTGCTCGCGGCGCTCGGAAATCGCTGCATATAACTCGCCCCTATGTCACGTTTTGGGAAATGCCAGAACCTTTCCGGTTGCCTCCTCGCCTACCGCGGTGAGGAGACGGAGGTTGAAAAAGATCAGCCCTTTATCTGTGCCGAATGCGGCCAGCCTCTGGTCGAGGTCAAGTCGCCGGCGGCTTTCTGATGCTTTATGTTTACGGGGCTGCTGGCCATCCTCGTCGTGGCCGGCCTGGCCTTCGCCCTTCTTTCCCCCGCTCCGCGGCCTGATCGTGAAAGGCAAGGGACATCACGAAGCCGGCGACGACCGCCGCGCGCCGATCGAGCAGCCTTCCACCGATAATTCTCCGACTACTGGCGACACGAGCACGCCGGCGCCGGGCGACTCCACTCCCACCGCCCCCGTCTCCGAGCCTCCCCGGTTCGTCACGTCGCCGCAGCGGATCGAAATGGACATCACGAAGCAGGAGACAAGTCGGTGAAGGCCGAGGTGCTCACCCGCATCGACCTCATGCCGAACGTCTCCTCGAGCAACAAGGACAAGCTCTACAGCGCCGTGGAACGCGCCCGCAAGATGGGCAAGATCCTCACCATCCCCTTCAACTCCGGCAAGACCGACCTGGCGGCGGCCGACATTCAGCAACTCAAGACCGAACTCGAAAAGCCCGAGATCACCGCGCTGCGCGGCGACCCGACCGCCGTGTTCGTCATCCTCGGCTACGCCGATCCCAAGGGCGACCCGAAGAAGAATATCGCCATCTCCCAGACGCGCGCGGATTCCGTCATGAAGACCATGCGCGACAAGTGCGATGTCATCAACGTGATGCACCCTGTGGCCATGGGCGGCTCGAAATTGCTCGACGCGCAGAATCTGGAAAAGAACCGCATCGTGGAGATTTGGGCGGTGCTGCCGTAATTCACCAGGAAACATGAGCGGCGCGCATCTCGCGGTTACGAGTGCTTGCCGGGTCGGGTCTTTGCGCTCCGCGAGGGCAGCTTCGTGGCGGGGCGGGCGGCGGAGACCGATTTCGAGCTGAGCCACGTCGAGATTTCCCGCCAGCATTGCCGCTTCACCTGGGATGGCAAAACCTGCGTCCTGAGGATCTCGGCAGCGTGCGCGGCACGCGCGTCAATGGCCACCGCATCGAAGCGCCCACCACGTTGAATCCCGGGGACCAGGTCGGCGTGGGGCCGGCGATTATTGTCTTCGGCCTCGGCGAGGCGCCCTCCGCGGCCGCACCATCGGAAAAATCCGCCCCCACCCCGTCCGCGCAAATGCTGGTCTTCGGCAAACCCGCCGACCGCATCGAGGTCGACCGGCCCGTGACTTTCGGCCGGGACCCAGGCACCGATGTCATGCTGAACGATCCCGGCGTCTCGCGGCGGCACGCCTCGGCCGCGCCCGGCGAGCGCGGCGGCATCGTCGTCACCGATCTCAACAGCACCGCCGGCTCCTTCGTCAACGGCCACCGCTTCGACACCCACGAACTGACCATCGGCGATCGCCTGCAAGTCGGGCCGTTCTGTTTCCAGTTCGACGGGCACGGGCTGAATCGCGTGGCCAACGCCGCCGGCGGCACCATTCGCGCCGACCACGTCTTCTTTCGCTCGGGACCGCTGACCATTCTCGACGACATTGCGCTGACCATCCCCGCGTCGCGCTTCGTCGGCATCATCGGCCCCAGCGGCGCGGGCAAGTCCTCCCTGCTCACCACCCTCAGCGGCCTGCGCGCCCCGGAGTCCGGCGTCGTCTTCGTCAATGGCAAGGACATCTATGCCGGCCACGAGGCGCAATCCTTCGGCTTCGTCCCGCAGGAAGATATCGTGCATGCCGACCTCACCGTGGACCAGGCGCTGCGGTACAGCGCGCGGCTGCGCCTGCCCGCCGGCACGCCGCCGCGGGAAATCGACAAGCTGCTCCTGCAAACGGTGGACCAGCTCGGCCTGCGGGCTCACGTGCGCAAGCCGATCAGCCGCCTCTCCGGCGGCCAGCGCAAACGCGTGAGCGTCGGCGTCGAGTTGCTGGCCAAGCCCGCCATCCTCTTCCTCGACGAGCCCAGTTCCGGCCTCGATCCGGCCACGAATTTCAACTCATGGAATTGCTCCGCGACCTCGCGGATACCGGCTGCACCATCGTCTGCACCACCCACGTGATGGAGAACGCTTACCTGATGGACCAGTTGATCGTCCTCTGCGGCGGCATCCTCGCCTTCCAGGGGTCGGCCCAGGCGGCGCGCGAGTATTTCGGCGTGCAAAAGCTGACCGCCTCTACGATCGCCTCGCGGATCGCCCGCCCAAGGAATGGCAGGCCGCCTTCCTGGAACGCCCCATCCCTCCGGAAGACGCCCCGGCGCCCGTGGTCCGGCGACCCGCACCGCCAAAACCGGCGCGGCGCGCCTTTGCCCTCCCGATCCTGCTCGCCCGGCAGTGGACCATCCTGTTGTTCCCGATTGGCGCAACTTCGTCCTGCTCGTCAGCCAGCCTTTCATCATCGCCGCACTGGTCTCCTGGGTGAGCGACGACCGGGCGCTCATCATGTTCTTCGCGTACCTGGCGACGATGTGGTTCGGGTGCAGCAACGCCGCGCAGGAGATCGTGAAGGAGATCGCCATCTACCGCCGCGAGCGGCTCGTCGGCGTCGGCGCGCATTCCTATCTCGCCAGCAAGTTTATCTTCCTCATCGGGCTCACGATGATCCAGGCGACGCTGCTCTATATCACCGTCATGGTCGGCGAAGGCAAAGCCGAGGGCTCGGTGAAGCTGCAACTCGCGGCCTTGTACGGCATTGCCATCGCCGGCGTGGGTATCGGCGCCGCCATCTCCGCGCTCTCCCGCTCGGTCATGCAAGCCGTGATGTTCGTGCCGCTCATCCCTCATCCCGCAGATTCTTTTTTCCGCTATAACGGTGGCCTCGAGCGACATGAGCCGCAGCGTGCTTTTCGTCAGGCCGCCTCACGCCCCACCTTCTGCGCGCAGACGGTCATGGACACCAGCTTCCTCTGGCAGCGCGAACTCAGCGGCGACTTGATCAGCGACCACCATCAGTCCTATCGCAACCTCGATCCCAACCGCGAATTCTCCACCGGCGACATCTACAACAAAAGCGCCCCGCCATCCGCGGCCTGCTCGGCTGTCTCATGTGGGGCCTGTTCACTTACTTCGTGGCGTGGTTTACGCTGAAAAAGCGCGAGCGCGTGTAAGAGACACACGCGCCGGGCGGAGTGAGTGTGAAATAATTGTCGCCCTCTCCTCGCGTGTCATCCTGAGGGAGTGTAACGGAGTCGAAAGCCGAGCGAAGCGAGACGCCTATGGGACCGTGGGGCAAACCCCGTCGCTCGACCATCGATTGTTTCGGCAATTCTCGCGGCGGTTGGCACCTGAAGCGACGATGTGCCCTCTCCTCCGCATCCTCATCTTGATCTTGCGATCGAACCAGCGGGATGGAGATTAAGATTAGGATTAAGAGTAAGATTAAGACCGCAAAATTCCCTCCCCCCTATGCCTTACATTCTCTCCCTCGATGCCGGCACGACCAGCGTGCGTGCCATCCTTTTCGATCACGACGGCCAGATCCGCGCGGTGGCGCAAAAGGAGATTCGCCAGATTTATCCGCAGCCCGGATGGGTGGAGCACGATCCGCAGGAAATCTGGTTTTCGCAGATCTCCGCCGCGGTGGAAGCGCTCGGGCGGGCGCGGATTCGCCCGAGCGATGTCGCCGCCGTCGGCATCACCAATCAGCGCGAGACAGCGGTGGTGTGGGACCGCCAGACAGGAGAAGCCGTCTATAATGCGATCGTGTGGCAGGATCGCCGCACCGCAGGAGCCTGCGACAAGCTGCGCGAAGCCGGTCACGAGAAGACGATCCAAAAGCGCACCGGCCTGCTGATCGATGCCTACTTTTCCGCCACGAAGGTCGCGTGGATTCTCGAGAACGTACCCGGCGCGCGCGCCAAAGCCGAAGCGGGCGAACTGGCCTTCGGCACGGTGGACTCATGGCTCATTTGGAAACTGACGAGCGGTCACCATGCCCATGTGACCGACCCGAGCAACGCTTCGCGGACGATGCTCTACAACATCCACACCGGCACCTGGGACAAGGAATTGCTCAAGCTGTTCCGCATCCCGGCGAGCATGCTCCCGGAGGTGCGCAGTTCGAGCGAAGTGTATGGCGAAATCAGCACCTCGCTCGGCTTGCAAGGGCTGCCGGTCGCGGGCGTGGCGGGCGACCAGCAGGCGGCGCTCTTCGGGCAGATGTGCGTGAAACCCGCCTGGCGAAAAATACTTACGGCACCGGCTGTTTCCTGCTGCAGAATATCGGCACGAAGCCGGTCGCCTCCAGGCAGCGGTTGCTCACCACTGTGGCGTGGCAGATCGGGAAGAAGCGGGAGTTTGCGCTGGAGGGTAGCGTCTTCATCGGCGGCGCGGTCGTGCAATGGCTGCGGGACGGGCTGCAATTGGTGCGTTCCGCGCAGGAGGTGGACATGCTTGCGGCCTCCGTGCCGGATAGCGGCGGCGTCTTTCTCGTGCCCGCTTTCGCCGGGCTCGGTGCGCCGCATTGGGATGCCTATGCGCGGGGAACGATGATCGGCCTCACGCGCGATACCTCCGCGGCGCACATCGCCCGTGCGGCCCTGGAAGGCGTCGGTTTTCAGGTGGCGGATCTGGTCGATGCGATGCGCGCGGATACGGGCAAGCCCCTCACCGAGTTGCGCGTGGACGGCGGCGCATCACGCAGCGAACCGCTCATGCAATTCCAGGCGGATTTGCTGGGCGTGCCGGTGGTGCGGCCCGCCGTCATTGAAACCACGGCGCTCGGCGCAGCGTATCTCGCGGGACTGGCCGTGGGCTATTGGAAAAACGCGGACGCGATCGCCACGCAGTGGAAGATTGAGAAGACCTTCGAGCCGAAAATGCCCCGGGCGCGCGTCTCGGAACTGCGCGGGCCGCTGGAATGAAGCGCTGACACGCGCGAAAGGCTGGGAGCCGGCGGACCAGCCGAAGCGAGTCAAACCGCGTCGTCGCCCGTAGAGGCGCCGCCGCATGGCGGAGCGACGACGGAGGAGAGTCCACGAAAGACACGAAAAAGCACGAAAGGGATTTCCCGCCACCGAGTCTGAACTCTGCGAGGACAAGGTTCTTCTTTTCGTGCCTTTTCGTGTCTTTCGTGGACTCAATCCGCAGCGCGGCCCCCAAGAGAGGGGCGACTTCCAGGGAGCTACCGGCCCGTCGGACCCGCCGAGCCGTCGGGCTTGGCGGCGGCGGTGTCGCTGACGGAGAAGATCTGCAGTTCGTGGATCGACCAGAAGAGGCCGCCGACCGAACCGGTTTGCGTGACGCGCAGGAACTTCGCCTTGGCGGCGGCGAACTGGATGTCGGTGATCGGGGCCGGTGCCTTTGCCGCCCGCCACTTGCTTCCATTTCTCGCCATCCGAGGAAATCTCCAGCTTGTAACCGCGCGGATAGTCGTTGGGCGATTTCACGCAATCGAGCTGGAGGCCGACGACCTGCGTCTCGGTGGGCAACTCGACCTGGAACCACATGCCGGGCTTTTGCGGAGCACCGGTGGTGTAGCGGGTGTCGGCCTTGCCGTCGATGGCCAGGCCGGCGTCGTTCGGCTTGTCGCTCGCGGTGAGCTTCCATTCCTTGCGGTTGGCGAGGGGCTGCGGCAGCGTGGCGCGCAGCTCGGCGATGGTCCACGGCTGCACGCGGTCTTTGGTCGCGGCGCGGATGGCGGCGACCTGTTGCGGGGAGACGAACCCGGCGCGATTGCCGAAGGTGTTGCGCACGTAGCTGAGCACGCTGGCGATCCAGGCGTCGTCGTTCGTGGCCATGGAAATCATCTGGCCTTCGTACTTCTTGCCGTCGATCTCGCCGCTCAAGCCCTGCATGAGAATGTGGATGGGGCCTTCGCGCCAGCCGAGCACGGTGCGCGAACCGGCGAGCGGAGGAGCCAGCATGGTGCCGGGCGCGGCGCCCGCCATCGGCATGCCTTTGCCATCGAGACCGTGGCAGGCCGAGCAGAGCGTCTGGAAGATGCCCTCGCCGGCTTTGTAGAGCTTCTGCTCGTCGCCGCTCATGGCCAGCGGCGCAACCTGCACGGGCGGGTGCAGGATCATGTCGCCGATCTCTTTCACGCCGCGATAGTTGCTCGTGGCCACGGTGTCCGCGATCGTCTTTTTCCAATCGCCGAGGTTGAGCAACTTCGCGGTGAGCAGCGCTTGCAGGACGACGTCGCCATCCGTGTCCTTGGTGGCATTCTGGATGTCGGCGGCGAAAGAATTGTCACCGGCTTTATAGAGCGTCTCCATCACGCGGAGAGCAGCGGCGCGCAGGTGCGGATCCGCGTCGCTGAGCTTGGCGCGGACGAGTTCGCGGGTCAACGAATCGAGACCCTCGAGCGTCCACAGGGCGTGCAGACGGGCGAGCGGATTTTTGCTCGTCGTCGCCATGGCGGTAAGTGCGGGCACGACGGACTTGTCCTGCTTGAGGACGAGCAGACGCTGCGCGGTGTCCCGCCACCAACCGTTCGGGTGTTCGAGATGCGCGACGAGTTGCGTGGCGGTTTCGCTGTTCATGCTCGGCTGCGGGCCGGGCGTCAGGCCGTCGTAGACGAGGCGGTAGACGCGCCCGTGGCCGATCTGTTTGTCGAGGGCGTACTGCTGCACGACTTTGCGGAGGTAGCTGCCGTCCTTCACCCAGTTGCCTTCCTGGATGATGCCGCGATACAGGTCGGTAATGTAGAGCGTGCCATCCGGCGCGGTGTTGAAATTGACGGCGCGAAAGAGCGGATCGCTCGAGCGGATGAACTCCGACTGGCCGTAAGGATTGCTCAGCGTGGTGATGCCGTCTTTCACCGTGACCTTCGACCGGCGCACGAGGCGGCCGACCGGCTCGCCGAAGAACAGGTCGCCACGCAGCTCCGCAGGCAGCTTGTCGCCGCGATAGATCTCGCCGCCGCAGGTGGCGGTGAAGTGATTGAGCGTGCCGTTCTCCTCGCGATAACGGTTCTCGCCGCCCTGCACGTCGGCGATGCCGACGATGGGCCACACGGCATCGAAGCCGGGCTCAAACTGGTCCTTGGTGTTGAAGGCGCCGTAGACGATGCCGGTCTGGAAATTGATCGGTCCTTTTTCGCCGCCGGCGTTCACGTACCAGATCTTGCCCCAGTCGTCCTGCGAGACGCCCCACTGGCCGCCGTTGGGAGCCGTGGCCTCTTTCTTCACCTGGCCATCGGGCGACCAGCGCAGGCGGTAGGCATTGTAGGTGGTGTAAAGCCAGTTATCGAGCGCCCAGACCGGACCGCTGGGCTGGTGCTCCATGTTGCCGCCGCGCGGGCCACCCTGGAAGAAGAGATCCTTCTTGTCGGAGACGCCGTCGCCGTCGGTGTCGGTGTAGATATAGAGATCGTTCGTGTCGGTTTCGCCGATGAGCACGCGGCCCTTGTCGAGCGGCAGCAGGATGCGCGGGAGCAGGAGCTTGTCGGCGAAGACGGCATGCTGGTCGTAGACGCCATCGTGCTTCGATGACCAGTGCACGGACACGCGGCTCGTGGGTTCGTGCTCGGTGGTGCCATCGATGTCCTGCATGTAGGTGCGCATCTCGGCTACATACATGCGCCCGTCACCATCGAAGGCGACGGCGACCGGCTCCTTGATATCCGGCTCGCTGAGCACCGTCTCGAGGTGATAGCCGGGCGGCAACTCCGTGGCCTTGATCGTCTCCGCGGGCGAACGCGGCTCGATCGGCTTCGCTGCCGGGAAAGTGTTCGGCTTCGGGACGGGGACAAGCTCGACCGCGAGGGCGGGAAGCGAAGCGCTGAGGAAGACGGCGGCGAGCCGGGCGGAGGAACGGGCATTCATGGGATTTAATGGAGAGCGAGGGAGGGAATAGGGGCGCTCTGGGCCAGGGCGCGCACTTCCTGTGCGCCAAGTGCCCGGCGGAAGACAAGCATTTCATCCATGCGCCCGTTAAAAGTGCGGATGGGCGTGCGGTCGCGACGGGTGCCGGGATTCCAGTTGCCGACCTCAGCGCGCCCGAAGCCGAGGGGCACGTCGATCTTGAGCGCATGCGTGCTCACCTCCTGGCCGTCCACATAGTGCGCCACGCGATGACCCGCCCGATCGACAACCACGGCGAGATGCACCCATTGACCGAGGCGCTCCGGCTGAAAAATAACGGGCGTGTCGAAATCGCCGCCGCCGCTGATACCGAGTTTCACCGCGCCCGCCTTGGTGATCTGCCAGTGCATGCCGCCGCGGTCGAAGGCGTCGGCCATGAGGAGCGAATTGAAGTTGTGATCGAGGCTGTCCACGCGCACCCAGGCGGCGAGAGTCAGGGCATCGAACACGCCCGGGATTTCGATGCGCACACGGTCTCCGGCGCCTTTGAATTCCAGCGCGCCCTTGCCCGGCCAGCGGCCTTCCGCCCAGCGGCAGCCGACGATGGCGCCCTCGGTAGCGCGCGGCTCTCCGCGGGCGACATTCGGCAGCCGCCGCTCGAACGTGGAGCCGCCCTCGAAGGTGTAGTGGAGGATCAGCGAGGCATCGCCCTGCAAGGCGCCGGAGGCCTGCTTCCATTCGGCCGCGCGCCGCTGCCAGGAAGACGCGGCCTTTTGCTCGAGGGCATCCGCGTTCGGAAAGAGGGCCGTCGTCGCGGCAAATTCGCGCCAGGTGCCGCCGGCATCCACCCCGAGCGCCTGGCCGGCGAGCAGCTCGCGCTGCGGCGCGGTGCCGGTATCGGTGAGCTGCACCTTGCCCTCGAAGACGTGGACCTCCGCGGCGCCATCGTGCGTTTCAAAGCCGAACGCCGTGCCGAGATCGACGACCGTCATGCGGGAGGACGCGATCTTGAAGCCGTGCGCCGCCGCCGGCACCTGGGCGCTGAGGCAACCGTCGCGGCAGAAGGCTTCCGCGCGGGAGCGGATTTCCAGTTCTGCCGGCCCTTCGACGATGATGCGTGCGCCGTCGTTGAATTCGATCTGGGCGAGACCTGCCTTGAGCCGCAGCCAGCCGGGCGAGAGGGCGCCGCCGACGGTGTGCGTTTCATCGCCGGGAGCCCATTCCACATCCACCGCCTGGGTGAGCACGGCCACGGCGGAAGTCGTTTGATCGCGCGTGGCATCCGCCTGGCGGCGCTCCCAGGCGATGCCCGCGAAGGCCAGCACCAACGCCGCCGCCGCCAGGATCAGGCCCCTATTGGAAAACAGGTCTCCGGCTCCTTGCGCCCAGGCCTGCCACCAAGGACGCCGCAGTTCGGTCGCCAGTTCGCGCCCCTGCCCTTCCGCGCCGGATTCGCGCAGCAGCGCGTGAAAGCGCGCATGGCTCCAAAAGGTCTGCCGCGCTTGCGGAGAGGCGCGCAGCATCTGCTCGAGTTCCGTCTTCTCGCCGGAGGTCAGCGCCTCGTCGAGGTACTGATCGAGCAGGCGTTCGAGGCGCGCCGTGTCCATCTATTGGACCGCCTCCTCGGCGAGCTTGCGGGCCACGCACTCGCGCAGGAGCGCACGGGCGCGCGACAGCGCCACGTAGACCGATTCCGCACCCCAGCCCAGGCGGCGCGCGATCTCCGCCGGCTTGTGCGCCTGCTGATACCGCATCTCCACCGCCTGCCGGGCCTGCGGGGCGAGCTTCTTCAAACATTCGGAAAGATGCCGCAGCCGCTCGTCGCTCGCCTCGGGCTCCGGCTCGCAGGCACAGAGCGATTCGATGATGTCGGGGGAAAGCGTCGTCGAGCGCTGCGCCTTGCGCCCGGCCTCCATCACCTTGAATCGCGCGATGCGGCACACCCAGCCGAGGAAATTCGTCCCCGGCTCGAAGTCCCCCGCCTTCCTGGTGACCGTGAGAAAGGTCTCCTGCACAATATCATCCGCGCGCGCAAAGTCCGGCATGAGCGCATGGACAAAGCCGCGCAGCGCCGCCGTGTGCTGCACGAAGAGCATCTGCACGAGGGCGACCTGCGGGTCGGAAGCATGGGTTTCCGGGGATGACATGGGGTAGCTGCGCGAAGATGCCCGCCAAGGGAGGAACCTTAGCAGGATTTCAGCAGTAATCTCGGATAACGATCCAGCCGTAACCCGCCAAGATGGCGAACAGGCTGTCGGCGTTTGTTTAAGCGGAGCCTGGACATTCCTGTCTGCCGGACCAACTCCTTCCGGATTCGCACCCGCACGAAATGTTATCTGTTCGATGGCCCGATTTCCCCGCAGGGTGTCTGCTGATGACACCCCGGACACGATGAGCAAAGATTTCGCCGAACTCGATTTTCAAGAAACCGCGCTGGGCGATCTTTCGCTGCGCCGCCGCCGCATGCGGGGGCTGGATGATCTTGAAGTCTACGAAGTGATCCTTGGCGACGCCTTTCTGATGTCGAGCCTCTTCCATGTCGTGGAAGTCGCGCTCGCCGATCTCGGGCTGGCGGCGCTCGAGCCGGGATCGTGGGATGTCGTCGTGGGCGGGCTGGGGCTCGGTTACACGGCGGTGGCGGCGTTGAAACACCCCGCGGTACACGAGCTGATCGTCGTCGATGCCCTGGCGCCCGTCATCGAATGGCACCAGCGCGGGCTCGTTCCCCTCGGGCCGGTCCTCTGCGGCGATCCGCGCTGCCGCTTCGTGCTGGCCGATTTCTTCGTCCTGGCCGCTTCGGCCGAAGGCTTCGATCCAGCGTCTCCCGGCCGCCGTTTCCACGCCATCCTGCTCGATATCGACCATTCTCCGGACAATCTGCTCCACGAGCGTCACGGTGCTTTCTATTCGCTGGCCGGGCCTGCGCGCCCTCGCCGCGCATTTGCAGCCAGGGGGCGTCTTCGCCATGTGGTCCGACGACCCGCCCGAGGACTATTTTCTCCACGTGCTTCAGACGGTCTTCGCCACCGCCGAGGCGCATGTCGTCCCATTCGCCAATCCAGTGCTCGACTGCGAATCCGCGAGCACGGTCTACGTGCGCGTTTGTAAGCGACTGCCTCTTCGCGCTCGTCTCGTCGTGGCCGTTTTGGCCATGCTCCGCGCATGTTGAGTCTCTTGCCGGTCGCTCCTGTTATCGTCGCCGAGATGGATCCCGTGCCGGTAATCACCGGCATGATCGCGCTATTTATGCTCATCGGGCTGGCGGTCTTCGTCCGAATCAAGAAGCGCTGGGCGGACTTCCGGCAGGTCGCGGAAAATCACGGTTTCACGGTCGCCGCGCAGCGGCCGAGCTTCGCCCGCCACTGGCGCACGCTCGCGACCCAATCGGAGGGAGCGTGGACGCTGGAGATTCGGGAGGAGCAGGTGCCAAGAGACGAGAATGAGGACTATTTCCAGGAACTGACGCTGCGTCTGCCGGCGGCCGGCGGTCTGGAGTTTCTGTTCCGGCCGAAGAGCCATTGGCGGAAGCTGGAGCCCGAGGGCGACGCCCGGTATGTGCAGACCGGCGATGCGGAATTCGACGGCGCCTGGCTCATGGAAACCAATCAGCCGGCCCTGCTTCGCACCGCGCTCGACTCCGAGCTGCGCGCTCATTTCGCGGGAGACTGCAGCAGACGCCCGGCATCCAGCGTCTTTCACTGAAAGACGGCCTGCTCACGCTGCGCGACAATCGCTCCTTCCTGCCTGCGGACCGCTTCGCTCACGCGCTGAAGCTGATCCGGGGTCTGGCCACGGTCGCCGAGGTTTGGGCGCGGAAAAGTTGACGACCAATCCCGTCTTCGCATTCCCCGACCCCGTCGGATTACTTCAGGCCGAGCACGTTCAGCACGACATAGTTGCCGAAGGCGAAGAGCAGTGAACCGAGGAAGATACACACCGGGAGAGTGAGCACCCAGGCGAGCAGGATATTGCGCAACGTCTGCGCCTGGAGGCCGGAATTATTCGCCGCCATGGTCCCGGCGATGCCCGAGGAAAGCACGTGCGTGGTGCTCACCGGCCAGCCCTTGGTATCCGCCAGCGCGATCGTGATCATCGCCACGACTTCGGCGCAAGCGCCCTGCGCATATGTCAGATGCGATTTGCCGATCTTCTCGCCGACGGTCACCACGATGCGCTTCCAGCCCACGGTGGTGCCCAGGCCCAGCGCGATGGCCACCGCAAATTTCACCCAATCGGGGATGTATTTGGTCACGCTCTCGAGGTCTTTGCGGAAGGGCACCGTGATTTTCCCCTCTTCCGTCTCCGCGTAGCCCTTGGTCTTCTCCATTTTCGCAATGGTGGTGCCGACCAGATACATGTCGGTGCGCACGCCGCGGCGGTCGTTTTCGGGAAGATCCGCAAAGGTCTTGACTGCCCCCAGTCGCGTCTCGATGTCCTGGCTCCTCGTCACCAGCGCCGCATAAGTCTCGGGACGCAATTTGCCGGAGGCCTTGAGATAGGCGCTCAGTTCATCGGTCGTTTTGGCTTCCTCGACCTTCACGTCGCCGGCCTTCTTTTCGAAAATTTCGCGCGTCGCCTGCGCTTCCATGACGATGGCATGGATGCGCTCCGGAGAATGAGCCATGTGCAATGCATAGGTGCCGGGCAGGATGCCGACGAGAATCAGCACGATGAGCCCCATGCCCTTCTGGCCGTCATTCGAGCCATGGAAAAAGCTCACGCCCGTGCAGGTGAGGATGAGAATGCCCCGGATCCACCAGGGTGGCGCCTTGTCCTTCTCCGGCGCGGTAAAGAGCGCCACGTTGCGCACCAGCAGCTTCAGCAGCAGCAGGAGCGCCGCCGCCCAGACGAAACCGCAGAGGGGCGAAAGAAGGAGCGACATGCCGATCTCCTGCGCCTTGCCCCAATTGACGCCTTCGGCAAAGGAATGGCCGCTGAGCAGCGAATTGGCGATGCCCACGCCGAGGATGGAGCCAATGAGCGTGTGCGAGCTCGACGCCGGCAGACCGAGATACCAAGTGCCCATATTCCAGACGATCGCCGAGATGAGCAAGGCGAAGACCATCGCGAAACCGGCCCCGGAGCCCACATTCAACACCAACTCTACCGGGAGCAGATTGACGATGCTATAGGCCACCAGCCCCGAAGACGTGAGCACCCCGGCCAAATTGCACAGGCCAGACCAGATGACCGCGATGTTCGGCTTCAACGACTGGGTGTAAATGACCGTCGCCACCGCATTTGCGGTGTCGTGAAAGCCATTGACGAATTCAAATCCCAGCGCCAGAGCGAGGGCGAGGACGAGAAAAACCCAGGTGGCGGCGGTGGGACCGGTAGCGAGATCAGCGAGCATGTGCATAACGCGTCTTCCCCTAGACCAACGCCCGACCGGCTGGCGACGCCACGATTGTAACATTCCTGTGAAGGAAAATCCGGAGGAAAGCTCTGGCCCCGAACGGTCACCGAACGAACGAGCCCTACGCTCCGAAGTCAGGAACGAACGCACAACCTCTGATTTTCGCCTTGGCTTCAAAAAGCGAAATACGTATTACTTCGGTCCACTCAACCCCCAAACAGAACAAAAGTAATGAAAGCCCCCCCCAGCGTCATCCTTGGTCTCCTGCTTGTCTGGTCAACGGCTTTGCTTTCGGCCCGCTCCACCGGAGGTGCGGCCGGCGGAGCCACCCTCATCTATACCAGCACTTCTGCTGGCACGCTGTACCTCAGCGATGGATCCTCGACCCCCTATACCGGTGGCGATGTGACCGGGGCCAGTCAACTGACCATTTACACCCGGTCGAACAGCGGTGTCCTGACCAATCTCGGCACGTTGACGCGCACCGCGGGCATTCCTCTCGCGGTGACCACCGACCCGACTACTCCCGGCGGAGTCCTGTCGCTGGCGGCGGGCTCGAATTTCCTGACCGCCGGAACGCTTTCCCTGGGGACCGGATCGAGCGTTTCCTTCGACGGACAGCTCAACTCCGGGAACACTTTCTCGGTTGATTCCGGTGCCACCCTGGTGGCAAGCGCCTTTTCCCAGATCGGTTCGAATGTCGCGCTGCGGCTCGGCACCGCCTCGACCCTCACAATCGCGGGCACGCTGACGCTCGGCGCGGGTTCGATCATCGATTCGAATGGCACGCTGTCCCTGGGCTCCAACGCCACGGTGGCGAATGGCATTTTGACCTTCGGAACCGGCGGGACCATCGCGACCGGCGGCGTTCTGAACGTGGGCGCGGGCTCGACCCTCAGCAACAGCGCGGGATTGTATCTCAACGGCACGACGGGTGGCTCCCTGAGCATCGTGTCCGGTACCTTACCGACCTTGGGAGTCGGTGCGGCCAACACCGGCAACCTCATCTTTACCGGTCCGACCACCATTGCCATCGGCACAGGCTCCATTTTTGCCGGCAACCACCTCCAGGTGCCTATCTCGACGGCGTTCAACATCAACCTCTCGCCGAGCATCCTGCTGAACAAAATTCCGCTGGTCACGGGCCCCTCTTCCGCCGGAACGGCGATCCGATTCCTGGATGGCTTTCTGACCAACGGCGGCACGATCTCCCTTCTCTATCTGCCGGCGGTGCAGAATCTCACCGGCAACCCGGTGTCCGTTCACATCTCAGAGTTCGATACTCCCGGCGTGCACGACAAGTATGTGCTGCAATTGAGCTTCGACCCCGCGGCAGTCGCCACCATGGGCGACGTGCTCGACTCTTATCTGGCCTGGTTCGATCCGTCCGACTCCACGTGGAAGAACGCGGTGGACGGCAATAGCGACGGCGGCGCGAGCGCCCATTTCGTCGCGGGCGCCTACGATCCCAGCGTCGATTTCAATCTCGGCTACTACGGCGTGGATACCGCGAATTCCACGGTCTGGGCGGTCGTCGACCATAATAGCGAGTTCGGCGTGGTCACTCCCGCTCCCGAACCGGCCACTGGTACTTTCCTGGTCTGCGGGCTGGCGTTGCTCGCCCGGCGGTCTCGGAAGCGGTAAACCGATCGCGAGCTTTTCCGCCCACGGGCGGGCGGCTGGTTCGGCAAGGATTCGAATCCAACGGCTCGATGTCGAAGATCACGAGCGGGCCGGGCACCGAGAGCCAATCGGGCGCAAGCCGTGAAATGCGGAGGGCAAGACCTGCAAAGTCTTCCGCAACAGAAGTGGAGGCGAAGCCGGGCGGCAGCGGGACATTGAGGCGTAAGAACGAGCGGAATAAGCCGCTCTGCAACTGAGTTACCCATTATGTACGGACCAGATACTTCGATATTCGCTTACGGGCTATGGCCGATGGTCTATTCCAACATGCTGTTATTTGCCCTCTTCGCGGTCAGTTTTATCCGCTTAAGAGGCGGCGTGGAATGGTGGCCCACCTACAGCCAGCCAGTGCCGGCATTCATCCCCCCGCCAACTCAACCAAATCGGGAGAACATATGAAAAATGTCCTCCAGATGCTCGTTGGCTGCGGGCTGCCCATGCTGCTGCTTTTCATTCTACCCGCGCTCGGAGTGAGCAACGGCGTCACCGTGGTCGTCTTTATCGTCCTCATGCTGGGCTGCCATCTGCTCATGGGCGGGTGTGGCGGCCATGATCACGAACACCACGAACCGCAGGACAAGCCGCATTAGCCCGCAGTTCGCCTTCGCTCTGGCCACGGAGTGAATGGCTTTTTAAGGCCCACGGGTGCCGAAGTGATCACTGGCGCTGCGTGCGGGCCAGGAACTTTTCCGGCGCGAGGCCGAACACGCTGCGGAAGGCGCGGGAGAAGTTGAAGGGATCGCTGAAGCCGAGCTCGGCGGCGGCTTCCTTGACGAGCATCCCTCGGTCGAGCAGGAGCTGCGCGGCGCGGTTCATTTTGAGGTGCAGAAGGTGGCGGTAGGGCGTCTGGTGATCGAAGCGCTGAAACAGCCGGCAAAGATATGACAGGTTCACACCGGCGGCCCGGGCGGCTTCCTCCAGAGTCTTGAATTCGAGGAAGCGGGCGTCGATGAGCGCGCGGGCGCGCCGATAGGTGGCCAGCGCGCGGGGATCGCCGGCTCCCGTGGGCACGGCGCGTTCGGCAATCTTGAGCAGCAGCACCGGGATGAGCGCGGCGCACAGGGCGGGGACCGTACGGCGATTCGCCCGCGCCATTGCGCTGCAGCGCCTCGAAAATTTCGCGGATTTCACCCGGCGTGGAAACCTGGGCCATCGAGCCCGGCTGCACCGGGCTGCCCTCGAGCAAATCCTTCGCGCGACGGCCGACGAAATCGACGTAATACTTGAGCATGGGCCGGCCCGGCTCGGTGCGGATGGTGTGCGGCACGCGCGGTCCATAGGCGAAGACCACCCCCGGCCGCAACCGGCAGTTTTCGCCGGCGAGCGTGAGCGAGCCTTCGCCTTCGGCAACGAATTCCACCGCGTAGTACGGGAAGCTGCGCCGCTCCATCACGTAGTCGGATCGGACACGCTCGCTACCCTCCACAGACCACGGTGATCTCGCGCGTCGGCCGGGGCTGGAGATCGAGGTAAGTAGCGGCGCGCCTCGGCGACTTGAGTGGAGACGAAGCTGGGACGCTTTTCGACCAGGTGCGGGTTGGCAGGCATAAATGGCAGAGCCATGACAAGGTCAAGAATCGACATGCCTTAGTCAATCCGCGCCATTTCCATGCGCCCGGCCCTCTCCTACGCTTATCCCATCCCCAGTCTCCCCTTCCGTATGCTCACCCTCGAAAAATTCACCATTGGCGTCGGCGACCGCTTCGCCCACCAGGCCTCGGCGCAACTGCGCGCCTTCCAACTCGCCGCGCAGGACGGCGTCGAAGTCGTGCCGGTCTGGAACAAATCGAATCGCGAACACACCTTCGTCGGCTCGGAACCGCAGAGCGTGCATGATGCGGCGCAGGCCGCGGTGAAAGCGCTCGGCTGGGAGCACGGCTGGCACGTGGACGCCGATCACATCCGCCTGGAAACGGTCGCGCGTTTTCTCCCCTGCTCGGATTTTTTCACCATCGATGTGGCCGATTCCATTGGGCAACCGACCGCGCCGGAAACGGTCGCGGCCTTGGTCGACCGTCACCCGGAACTGGTGGGCCGGATCGAGATCGCCGGCATCGATCGTCCCTTCGAGACGACCCGCGCGGAGGTGGAGCGCATCGCCGGAAAATTCCTCCTCGCCGTGCAGGATGCCGGGAAGATTTACCGCCACATTGCGACGGCCAAGGGCGAAGGCAACATCATCGCGGAGGTTTCCATGGATGAGACGGACTCGCCGCAGACTCCGCCGGAGCTGCTGGTCATTCTCGCCGCGCTGGCCGATGAGAAAGTGCGCGTGCAGACGATCGCGCCCAAGTTCACCGGACGCTTCAACAAGGGCGTGGATTACGTCGGCGATCTCGCACAATTCGAGAAGGAGTTTCACGACGATCTCGCGGTGATCCGCCACGCCGTGGCCCGCTATGGCCTGCCGGCCAATCTCAAGCTCTCGGTCCACAGCGGTTCCGACAAGTTTTCGCTTTACCCGATCATTCGCCGCACCCTGCCGCAATTTGGCGCCGGCCTGCATCTCAAGACCGCCGGCACGACGTGGCTGGAGGAAATCATCGGCCTGGCTGAAGCCGGCGGCGAGGGGTTGGCCTTTGCGAAGGAAATGTACGCGCAGGCCATCGACCACGTGGATGAGCTCTGCGGCCCGTATGCCTCGGTCATTGACATTGATCGCGCGAAGCTGCCCGGCGCCGCGACCGTGAACGGCTGGACCAGCGAACAATTTGTCCGCGCCCTGCGCCACGTGCCCGCCGATCCGCAATTCAACTCCAGCCTGCGCCAGCTCCTGCACGTCGGCTTCAAACTCGCCGCCAAGGCAGGCCGCTGCTATCTCGACCTGCTCGAGGCGAATGCCGAAATCGTGGGGCGCAACGTGACGGAAAACATTTACGTGCGACACCTGAAGCCGTTGTTTGTCGGTTGATCGAATGCGCAGGGGTGACACATTGGCTGGCGAATTCGCTATGCTGACTCATCAGGAAACCATTCTACGGCTGGTCGTCGCGGCCGTTCTCGGCGGCGCAGTCGGCCTCGAGCGGGAGCGCCTGGAATGGGTGGCGGGATTGCGCACGCATATGCTGGTCTGCCTGGGCGCCGCGCTGGTCATGATTGTCTCGGCTTATGGATTCACCGATACGATCAGCCCCTATCGGGTCGTCCTCGACCCGTCGCGCGTCGCGGCCCAGGTCGTCAGCGGAATCGGTTTTCTCGGCGCGGGAACCATCCTGTTTCTTCGTCAGCAAGTCATCCGCGGGCTGACGACGGCGGCCAGCCTATGGACGGTGGCGGCCGTGGGTCTCGCGGTGGGGAATGGGCTCTACGTGGCGGCGATCAGCACCACGGCGCTCATCGTCGTGATCCTGGCGCTCGTCAAACCTCTCGAGAAGCGCTTGTTCCGCCGGCAGGAGCGACGCCACGTCACCATCCTGATTGACCGTGAGCGCGCCTCGCTGCTGCGCATCGAAGCGGAAATCGAATCCGGCGGGCTCAACGTGAAACAGCTCACCCTCAAACGCGGGGATGAGCCCGGCGACGACTTCGTCGAGTTCACGCTGTTGCGCAGCGCCTCCCGGGAAGCGCTGCTCGCACTGGCCGCGAAGCTGCAGGAGATCGAAGGCGTGCGTGGGGTTACTTTGTGAAATCCGCCATTACTCTCTCCCCTCACCCCGCAGGCTCGGAGCGGTCCGTTCGTTTTTCACGAAGGCCTCGCCGACGGTTGCCGGATTGCCTCCGAACTCGGCTTTGATGCCGTGGAGATTTTTCCCCCGGCAGCGAACGCCATCGACGAGGCCGAACTGCAGGGACTGCTCGACCGGCACGCGCTGAAGGTGGCGGCGATGGGGACCGGGGCGGGCTGGGTCATTCACCGGTGGTCGCTGACCAGTGTGGATGCAGCGGTGCGGCAGCAAGCGCGGGATTTCATCCGCGCGATCATCGATATGGCCGCGAGCTTTGACGCCCCGGCGATCATCGGTTCGATGCAAGGCAAGGTGGAAGGAGACGTGACACGCGAACAAGCGCTGGGCTGGCTCGCCGAAGGGCTCGAGGAACTGGGCGACTACGCGGCCTCGCACGGTCAGCCGTTGCTCTACGAATTTCTCAATCGTTACGAAACCAATCTCTTCAACCGCGTCGCGCCGACGGTGGAATTCCTGCGCGGGCTGAAGACGCGCGGCGTAAAAGTGCTCGCGGATCTTTTCCACATGAACATCGAGGAGGCCGATCCGGCGGAAGCGGTGCGTGCCGGGCGCGACTGGATCGGCCACGTGCATTTTGCCGATTCGAACCGGCAGGCCATCGGCTTCGGCCACACCCGCATCGAGCCGATCGTTGCCGCGCTGCGCGAGATCGGCTACGCCGGTTATCTTTCCGCCGAGATCTTTCCCCTGCCGGATGCGCTCACCGCGGCCCGCCAAACCATCGAAAGTTTCCGCCGCTGCGGCGCATAGCCATGCTCAAGACGCCCCTCCTGCATCCCGACATCCTGCGTATCGTCGCGCGCGGCGGCCACCACTCGAAGATCCTCATCGCGGATGGCAACTATCCCGCGGCGACCAAGAAGGGGCCGAATGCCGAGCTCGTGTGCCTGCAACTCACGCCCGGCGTGCCGACGGTCGCGCAAGTGCTGCGCACGCTGCTCAGTGCCCTGCCGATCGATCACGTGAACACGATGGGCATCCCACCGGATGACCCCTACGCGCAGCACGGCGAACCGCCCGTGTGGGCCGAATACCGCGGCATCATCGCCGATTCCGGGGCGAAGCTCGCGCTCGAGCCGATCCTCAAATGGGACTTCTACCAGCACGTCGACTCACCCGATCACATCCTCACCATCCAGACCGCCGACCAGGCGCTGTGGGCCAACGTGCTGCTCACGCTCGGCTGCCGCGTCGATTGAATATCATGAAACGTCTCCTCACTCTCGCTCTCCTCGCCATCACCCTCACCACGCGCGCCGCCGATCCTGTGGCCGACAGCCTGACCGGCCACTACGAACTGGCGAAGAGGAGCAATGCCCCGCTGTCGTTCGACGTTCTGCAAAAGGGCAAGAGCGCGACGACCTCCTTTTCCGCCGCCCATTCCGATGGCTCGGGCGCGGCACCGGACGGTGATGGCGAAGGTTCGCTGAACGCCAAGGGCGAACTGGAATTCAAGTGGACCGATACCTTCGGCAATGCCGGCACCGGCTCCTTCCGCCGCGAGGGCAAGCTCTACCACCTCTCGCTGAAGACCACGAAAGTAGTGGACCCACGCGCCACCGTTTTCTACGGCGAGATCGCGCTCAAGCGCACCTCGACCAAGCCGCAGATGAGCACGCGCTGATCCTTTCACCATGCAGACTCGCCGCCTCGGACAGACCGATCTCCAGCTCCCCATCCTCAGTTTCGGCGCCTCCTCGCTCGGGCAGGAATTTCGCAGTGTGAAGCTCGAAGAAGCCCTCGATTCCGTGCGCGTCGCAATCGAAGTCGGGCTCAACTTCATCGACACCTCGCCCTTCTACGGCCGCGGCATGAGCGAAGTGCTCCTTGGCATCGCGCTCCGCGGTGTCCCGCGTGACAGCTACACGCTCTGCACCAAGCTCGGACGCTACGATCTGGCGCACTTCGATTTCTCGGCGAAGCGCGTGGCCGAAAGCGTGGACGTCTCGCTGCACCGGCTCGGCACCGATCATCTCGACATCATTCTCTGCCACGACATCGAGTTCGTGCCCATGCAGCAGATCGTGGATGAAACGATCCCGGCCCTGCGCAAAATCCAGGCCGCGGGCAAGGTCCGCTACATCGGCTTCTCCGGCTACCCGATGAAAGTCTTCCGCTTCATCCTCGACCAGACGGACGTGGATTGCGTGCTCAGCTACAACCAGTACACGCTGCAAAACACCCGCTTCGCCGACGAGGCCGTGCCCTACTTGAAGTCGAAAGGCGTGGGCGTGATGAATGCCGGACCCTTTAGCGCCCGCCTGCTCACCAATGCCCCGCTGCCCTCGTGGCTGAAAGAGCCCGAGGACGTGAAGGCCGCCGCGCGCCAGGCCGCCGCGCATTGCGCCAGCCAGGGCGTGGACATCGCCAAGCTGGCGCTGCAATTCTCCCTCGCGAATCCCGACATCACCACCACCGTCTCGGGCAGCGCGAACCCCAACAACATCCGCAACTGGGCCCAAGTGGGCCGCCGAGCCGCTCGACGAAGAGCTGCTCCGCGAAGTGCAGGCCATCTTCGCTCCCGTGAAGAACCTCGGCCACCGCGAAGGTCTCCCCGAGAATAATTGACATGAAAGCCATCTCCCTCGATCAACCGCAAAAGTTCCGCTTCATCGATGTCGCCGAGCCCGCGGCGCCCGGCCCAGGCGAGGCGCTGGTGAAAGTCCATCGCGTGGGGATCTGCGGTACGGACTACGGCGGCTATCTCGGCAAGATGCCATTTTTCAGCTACCCACGCATCCCCGGACACGAGCTCGGCGTGGAGGTGCTCGCCGTCGGCTCGGGCGTCACCGCAGTGCAACCCGGCGACCGTTGCTCGGTCGAACCCTATCTCAATTGCCAAAAATGCTACGCCTGCCGGCGCGGCCCACACGAACTGCTGCGAGCACAACCAGACCCTCGGTGTGATGTGCGACGGCGGCCTCGCCGAACGCTACCTGCTGCCCGCGCGCAAGCTCCACGTCTCGCGCCAATTGACCTTCGACCAGCTCGCCCTCGTCGAGACGCTGGCCATCGGCTGCCATGCCGTGAACCGCGGCGCGCCCCAAGCCGGTGAGCACGTCCTCGTGATCGGCGCGGGACCGATCGGGCTTTCGGCAGTCGAGTTTGCCAAGCTCAGCGGCGCGCGCACCATCGTCATGGACATGAATGCGGCCCGGCTCGAATTTGTGCGGAGCAAAATGGGCGTGCCCGACACCATCGAACTCACGCCCGGTGGGGAAGCCGCTGCTCTCGAACAGCTCAGCGCTGTCACGAGCGGGCAGCTTGCCGATGTCGTCATCGATGCCACGGGGAGCAACAAATCCATGGCCGCGGCCCTCGCCTATTGTGCTTTCGCCGGGCGGCTCGTTTACGTTGGGATCACCCAGCAGGAGGTCAGCTTTCTCCACGCGCCGATCCTGCACCGCCGCGAGGTCACGATCATGGCCTCACGCAACGCCCTCCCTCCGGATTTCACGCGCATCATCACGCTCATCGAGGAAGGAAAAATCGACACCGTCCCGTGGATCACCCATCACGCACGGTTCGACTCCATGATCGACGCCTTCCCCTCGTGGCTGAGGCCGGAAACAGGCGTGATCAAGGCCGTGGTCGAAGTGGCCTAAGCGATCAGGGCCTTTTCTGGTCGTTCCAGCGGCGCCGGGAACAAATGTCCGCTGGCGTGTCCGCGTCATCACTGCTTTACTTTGCCATTACATGGTAACTCCGACCGCTGCCCTGCCATCTCCCGGAATAACGGCCACTCGCTGGCCGCTATTTCGCCATCCCCTGCCCGCCTATGGCTGTGCCTTGGGTCTGACGGTCATCGCTTTCCTCATCCGGTGGATTTGCGACGCCAGCTTCGGCAATTCCGCGCGGATGCTCTTTTTCCTGCTCGCGGCCGCCCTGAGTGCGTTCCTCTTTGGCCGGGGGCCGGGTATTTTTGCCACTGTGGTCGGAACCATGATGGGGAACTATTTCTTCTTTCTCCCGCGCTACACTTTTCATTTTCAAACACGGTCCGCGACGGTCACTTTCATCCTCGCCGTCATTGAGGGTATCATCATCAGTATCTGCGCCGGCTACCTGCACCGTGCCCTGCGGATGCGGGATGCCGCCGAGGTGGAATTGCGCCATCTCTACGAAGCCGAGCGCCGCGCCCACGAGGCCGCCGAGGAGTTGCACCGCACGAAGGATTATTTTCTGGCCGTGCTCAGCCACGAATTGCGCGGCCCGCTCAGCGCGATCAGCTATTGCGTCACGGATCGGCTCAAGGATGCCAGTATCCCCGAGGATCTGCGCGCCGACTTCGCCCTCATCGACCGCAATGCGCACATGCAGTCACGGCTCATCGGTGACCTGCTCGACCTCACCCGGCTCACCCGCGGCAAACTGGAGATCGAATTGCGCCCCCTGGACCTGCACCTGCTGCTGGCCGAAGCGGTCCGCACCGCCGGCATCGATCGCCAGCTCGTCGGCCCGACGCCGACCCTTCACCTCAAGGCCCAGGAAACGCGCATCCAGGGAGACCGCGACCGCCTGCTGCAGGTCTTTTGGAATATCCTCCGCAACGCCGCCAAATTCACACCCCCGGATGGGCGCATCGAAATCGAAACGTCGAACCCTGCTCCGGGCCGCATCGCGGTGCGCGTTCAGGACAACGGCGTCGGCCTGACCGCCGAATCTCTCGAGCGCATCTTCCACCCCTTCGAGCAAGCGGGCCACGAGACGAACAAGAAACATGGCGGCCTCGGTTTGGGCCTCGCCATCGCGCGCGGCATCGTGGAATTGCACGACGGCACCCTCATCGGCGAAAGCGCCGGCCTCGGTCACGGCACGAGTTTCACGATCGATCTCCCAACGCTGAATCGCGACACTCCCCCCGCTTCCTCACGGCGCTCCGGGGTCGATCGCTCCCCTCAATCCAGCGCGTCGCGTCCGCCGTCGGTGGGTGTCGCCTAGAGCGGTTGCGGTTTAATCTGTCGTCTTGCCGGATGAAGCGTGGCCCGCCGAACACGTTTTCGTCGCCCCGGGCACACCATGCCGCGACAGAATAGCTCTAGACTTTCTCCAGCTCCGCGAAGACCGCTGCCGCCACCGCTTCGGGCGTTTCCGCTTCGGCGGCGGCCACTTTCGGCGGCGCATCCGTCGCACCGAAAAGGATCGCCCGCATGGCGATGCCGTCCTTCGTCAGTTTCGTGCGGACACCGACGGGCAACGCACAATCGCCGGATAGCAGGCGCTGCAATTCGCGTTCGGCGCGGATGGCGAGATGGGTGTCGCGATGGTCGATCTTTTGCAGCACAGCGGTCACTTCCGCGCGATCGGCCCGGCTTTGCAGAGCGATGGCTCCCTGGCCGATGGCGGGCAACAGATCCTCGGCGAGAGACGCCACATAAAATCGGCCCTGTTCCACGGCGAGCACCCCGGCACGCAAATCGTGCCCCAGCCGCTCCAGCCCGGCCTGCGCGAGGATGATGCCCGCGACATCGCTCCGCTCGGCGAGCTTGCGCAAGCGCGTCTGCACATTTCCACGCCAGTCCACGATTTGCACATCCGGCCGCAGCCATTGCAACTGTCGCGCCCGGCGCACACTGCTCGTCCCGAGCGTCGCGCCCGGCGGCAGATCGCGCAGGATCCGCGGTTCACGGGTGATGAGCACGTCCGCCGTCGGCGCGCGCTCCAGCACGGCGGTGATTTCGAGGCCCGGCGGATTATGTCCCGGCAGGTCCTTGAGACTGTGCACGGCGATATCGATCGTGCCGTTGAGCAGAGCGTCCTCGAGTTCCTTGGTGAAGAGGCCTTTGCCGCCCGCCTCGCTCGCGCGAATGAGGCTCAGGTCGAGCTTCTTGTCCCCCCGCGTCACAAATTCCTTTCGTGCGATCACGATGCCGGGAAAAGCCGCCGCCAGTGCTTTCGCGGTCAACTCCACCTGCGCGATGGCCAGCGCCGAGGCGCGGGTGCCGAGGATGATCGAATTCAACTCTGTCCTCCCGACACCGCTTCCGAATAACGCACTCCGGCCTGCGTCCAGCCACCGGCCAGCCACTCGCCAAATTCCGTCGCATGCCGCTCGATCATCTGCTCGCAAATGACCAGTTCCTGCTTCCTCACGCTCATCGATTGGTCGGCAATCTCTTGCAGCTTGTCGATATCGAAACGGTACACTCCTTCCAGGTCATTCACCGCGGGCTCAATGTCGCGCGGCACCGCGAGATCGATGCAAAAAAGCGGACGATCCGGGCGCGTACGCATGATCGGGGCGAGCTGAGCGGCCGTGACCACGTGATGCGGCGCGGACGTGGAGCCGATGAGAATGTCGATGTCGTGAAACTGGGCAGGCCACTCCTCGAAGTGGATCGCCTTGCCTTTCATCTTCTCCGCCAGCGTCACCGCCCGGTCAAAGGAACGGTTGGCCACGAAGATGGAGCGCACCCCCGCGCGCGGCGAGCGCGCCGGCGGTGAGCTCGCTCGTCTCTCCCGCGCCGAGGATCATCACGTGGCACGTCGAGAGTTTGCCGAAGATCTTCTCGGCCAGTTCCACGGCCGCCGAGCCCACGCTGACCGCACCCCGCGTGATATTGGTATTGGTCCGCACGTCCTTGGCCACGTTGAAGGCGCGCTGGAAGAGCTTGTTCAGGTGCTTGGACGTTGTCTTGCCGGCACTCGCTGCCGCGTACGCCTTCTTCACCTGGCCCAGGATTTCCGTCTCGCCGAGCACCATGGAATCGAGTCCGCTCACCACGCGAAACAAATGCCGGATCGCCGGGGCTGTGGACAGTTGGAAAAATGCCTCTCCCGGCGGTTCCGCCAGGCGCGTGGTCAGAAATTCGTTCACCGCGCTGAAGCCCTGCGCGGCCTGCTCCGCGGCGACGTAAAATTCGACCCCGGTTGCACGTGGAAACGACGAGCGCTTCACTCACGCCCGGGGCCGCCAGGAGCTGCGAGGCCACCGCCGGCGCTTCGCTTTCCGCGATGGCGAACTTTTCCCGCAGGTCGATCGGGGCGGTATGATGGCTGAGACCGAGGCAGAGAATCTCCATCGCTACAGTGTTCCTTTCTGCCCGATGAAATTGAGGCCACCGAGCGTGAGCAGCAACACGCTGAACGCCGCAACCGAAAGCCACGCCACCCGCCGCGGGCTGATGCGATGCCGCCATTCCGCCGTGAGGATGAAGCCGTAAAGAAACCACACCCCGATCGCCCACGCCGTGAGCGTCGAGTGGGTGAAAATGCCACCGAGGCCGAAGCCCGCGCCGAGACCGATGGTGAGCAAGAGAAAGCCGACGATAATCAGCCGCGTATTCGCCACCGCGAGATCGCGAATCGGCGGCAGATGATAGAAGATGGAGTGGATATTGTGGCTCTTGAGCTGCCGTTCCTGCGCCAGATACATCGCCCCCGCCACGCAGGCCAGAGCGAAGGCGCCATACGCCACCACCGAGATGGCGGCGTGCAATTCGAGCCAGGCATTCGGCGGGGTCACCGCCTTCATCGGCGTGTCGCTCGCCAGAAGGAGTGCCCCGACTTGAAAGAGAAAGGCGAGCGGCGAAGTGAAGGCGCCCAGCAAGGAAAGCCGGTAAGCCGGCCCGATGAGCAGATAAAACAGCACCGTCGACCAACTCAGGAAGATCAGAACCTCAAAAAGACTGGTCAGCGGGCAACGCCCCACCGCCTGCCCCCGCACGTAAAGAAACGCCGTCTGACAGAGAAAACCGGTGAGAATGGCGAAGAAATTGAGCCGGGAAGCCTTGTACACGCGGGCTCCCAAGGCATGCATGGTGTAGGCAAACCCGAACAGGAAACAAAATGTAGCAATGACCAACAGGAGGCGATCCATGCGTGGTGGGGAGAACAGATATATCGGCGCCGCAACGATTTGGCAAATCACGCGGCTGCGTAAGTGTCGGGCAGCCGGCACGGCAATGTCCCTTGCCACCCACTAAACCCACCGCCACAGTGCCGCGCTATGAATCCTGGTCCGCAAGGCTCACTCCGAATATTCCGCCTGCTCGGGGTCGACGTATACGTGCACTGGGCGTGGGTTTTTTGTCGCGTATTGGCAGATTTCCAGCGGTCGACATTTGTACGACTCGATCCTTTGGAATGTTGTCCAGTATCTCACCCTGTTCCTCATCGTCCTGATTCACGAATTCGGCCACGCACTCGCCACGAGGCAGGTTGGCGGCACGGCCAATCAAATCCTGCTTTGGCCCTTCGGCGGCGTCGCCTATGTCTCCCCCGCCACCCCGGCCCGGAGCGGAGCTTTGGAGCATTGCAGCGGGCCCCTTGGTCAACGTCATCCTGTTTTGCGTTCTTACTCCCGTGTTGCTGGCGAATGATATTCCCTTCGATCCGCGCGTCGATCTTCCGGATCCATCCGCTTTCGTCCGCAATGTATGGCTCATCAACACGTCCCTGCTGATCTTTAATATGCTTCCTGTTTACCCGCTTGATGGGGGCCAAATCTTTCGTGCCCTCCTCTGGTTCCTTATAGGCCGGGCACGGAGCATGTATGTTGCGGCCATCGTGGGCTTTGTGGGTGTCGGCGGCCTCGCCCTTCTCGCGCTTTGGCGACGGGATATTTGGTTGGGGCTCATTACCGTCTACGTCTTTCAGAATTGCCGCCAAGGCTGGGCGCACGCCAAGGCGCTCAGCGCCTTGGAGCGCTAGCCGCGACGGACCGAATACGCCTGCCCGTCCTGTCACATGGCGCCGCCAGTGGGAGATCTCTGGCGTTGCCCGCAGTGCGGGGCCGCTTTCGATACCTTTGAAACCCAGGCGGTGTGCCCCAATTGCCACGTCGAGCCGCCCGTCAGGCGAATCAAACGAGTCTGGCAATCGCTTTAGGCACCGGAAGGATGAAACCACGGACAAGCATTGTGTAAGTTAACGCCTGCGCAGCGGCGGGTGACCTCTGCGTCTCTGCGGCTCTGCGTTTCAATCCCGATTTCCTTTATGCCTTCAATTCCTGCCCCGTGTTCGCGTCCGTGATCATGAATTTCTCGTGATGAAAGGTGGGGTCGGCCCGGAAGGAGAGCCGGCCGGCGTAGCGCCGCTCGATGTCGACCAGCAACTCCTCGTCCTCCGTACGCAGACGCCCCATGACGTGGGGGTGCACGATGACGCGGATCTCGTGGATCGTATCCTGATATTTGCGCATGATCTGGTGCAGGGAGCGTTGCAATTCCACGCTCATCGTCATGGCGCTCTTCACCTTGCCACGGCCGCCGCAGTAGGGGCAGGGCTCGAAGACCGCGCCGCTGATGGATTCCGCCGCGCGCTGGCGGGTCATTTCCATGAGGCCGAGCGGGCTGATGGGCAGGACGTGGGTCTTGCTTTTGTCGCGCTTGAGGCGGTCCTTCATCCGCGAAAAGACGGCCTGCTGGTCCTTGCGGTTTTTCATGTCGATGAAGTCGCCGATGATGAGGCCGCCGATGTTGCGCAGGCGCATCTGGCGCGCCATTTCGTCGGCCGCCTCGAGATTCGTCTGGAGGATGGTCTTGTCGGCGCTGCCGCCGCCCTTGTTGCGGCCGGTGTTTACGTCGATGGCGATAAGCGCTTCGGTTTCGTCGATGACGATGTAGCCGCCGCAGGGCAGCCAGACCTGTCGATGGAAAGCGTCGTCGATCTGCTTTTGCACGCCGTAACGCTCGAAGATCGGCGTGGTGTCTTGGTAATGCCGGATGCGCCCCGCGGAACGGCGGGAAATCTGCCCGACAACGTCCGACATGCGCTTGACGGATTCTTCATCGTCGCAGATGACCTCGTCGATTTCGTCGGTAAGGAAGTCGCGCACCGTGCGCTCGATGAGATCGGGCTCGGCGAAGACGCAGGCCGGCGCGGGCTTTTCCTTCATGGCTTGCTCGATGGCGCGCCATTGCTCGACGAGCAGGCCGAGATCGCGCACGAAATAGCGCGCCCCGCTGGCCTTCGCCGACGGTACGTACGATCACGCCCATGTTCTCCGGGATGTCGAGTTCCTTCAAGATCTTGCGCAGCCGGTCGCGCTCCTTGGGGCTCTCGATCTTGCGCGAGATGCCGCACTGGTCGCTGTAGGGCATGAGCACGAGGTAGCGGCCGGCAAGGCTGAGGTTGGTGGTGATGCGCGGGCCCTTGGTGCTGATCGGGCCCTTGGTGACCTGCACCAGGACTTCGCTGCCCACGGGGTAAATCTTCGGGATGTCCGCAGCGGTGATGCGCTTGTTTTCCTTGCGGCCACCGGACCGCTCGACCTGCTCGACGCCGCTATCGAGCGCCGCCGGGAGGGCATCCCAGAAGTGCAGGAAGGCGTTTTTCTCGAAGCCGATGTCGACGAACATGGCCTTGAGGCCGTGCTCGATGTTTTTCACGCGGCCCTTGAAAATGCTGCCGACAATGTTGCGGTCGGTTTCGCGCTCGATGGAATATTCCTCGAGGACGCCGCCCTCGAGGAGCGCCACGCGGCGCTCGAGCTTTTCGGAATTAATGATGAGTTTGTTGCCGGTCTGGCGCGGAGCCAGGCCGATCAATCTTTTGACGCGTTCGGTCATGGAAAGGAGTTTGGGGTAAAGCTTTGAGAGCACGGGCTAGTGCGCACCGCGGCTCGGAGGGCCGGAGGGACGCGGGGGGTTGGGAGCAGAGGATTTAACACCGAAGAACTTTTGCAGGAAACTGCGGTTATCGACCGGCTTGGGCGTGGGCGCGACGCGCCCGGGCTGCACCCTGCCCCGGGCATCCGCTTCGGCACGGATGTCGGGCTGGGCGCCATTGCCACCCATCTGCGCCCTGGCGCCGCTGCCGTGGGTATCGGCGCTTTCTTCTTCCGACGGCGCCTCCGGCGTGAGGTTGATGCCGGTGGCTTTGTAGTCGGTAAGAGCTTCGATCTTTTCGAAAGGATGCGGGTTATAGGCTGGCTCGAGCTTGGTGAGTTCCACGTTGTAAGACCCCTGCTCCATGCCGATGATTTGCTCGAGGATATGCTGGGCAATCGGCCCGGCGACGCCGCCGCCATGGTGGCCGCCCTGGACCATGGTGCAAATGGCGTAGCGCGGCTTTTCAAACGGTGCGAAGCAGCAGAACCACGCGATCATGTCTTCCTTGCCGCGATCCGTCGCCTGGGCGCTGCCCGTCTTGCCAGCGACGGTGATCCCCTTGACGCGCCCCTTCGCGCCGGTGCCGCCGGCGTCGTTCACGACCATCCACAGACCGTGACGGATAATGTCGATCTGTTCTTTGGTCACCTCGTTACGCAGGTCACCGCGGATTTTCGGTTTGTCCGGACGGCCTCCTGGCCGTTTTCGTCCAGAGCCGGTTTGCCATCGGGTGTGAGCACCGTCTTGACGAGCCGGGGCTCATAGGCGACACCGCCATTCGCCACCGCGGCATAGGCCATGGCCATCTGCAAGGGGCTGGCCAGCACATAGCCCTGGCCGATCGAGGCGTTCGCCGTCTGCGCGCTGGTCCATTTGATGTCCGGATACTTCGTCTTGATCCACGCCGGCCCAGGCATCACGCCGTCCTTTTCGTCCTGGAGGCCGATTTCGTAATGCTCGCCGATGCCGAGAACCTTGCCGATCTCATCGACGGATTCCATGCCGGCGGCATTGCCGTACTGGTAGAAAAAGCAATCGCACGAAACGCGGAGCGCATCCGCCAGGCCCACCGTGCCGTGCTGGCCGTGTTTGTCGGCGATCCAGCACTTGAAATAGTGATCGCCGTAGCTAATGCCGCCGGGACAATTGAACCGCGCGTTGCCCATGTTCTTCTTCAGTCCGCCAAGGCCGGTGACGATTTTGAAGGTCGATCCGGGCGGAAAGGCGCTGACCGCGCGGCTGATCAAGGGGATGGCCGGATCGGTGTTGAGCTTCTTCCAATCCGCCGAAGAAACACTCGGGATGAAAACGTTCGGGTCGAAGGACGGCACCGAGGCCATGGCGAGGATGTCCCCGTTGTTTGGGTCGACGACCACGGCCGCCGCCCGCCCCAGTTGGGGATGCCGCAGGGCTTGCTCGGCGATGTATTGAATGCGCGCGTCGAGCGTGAGGTAGACATTGTCGCCGGCCTTCGGCGGGTCGACGCGGTCTTCGCTCTCGATGACCCCCTTGACGCTCTTGCGCAGCACCCGCGTGCCGGGTGAACCGCGAAGATACTTGTCCATGGTGGCCTCGATCTGCGACTTCCCCTCCACGTCCGGCTGGTAAAAGGTGTACTTGGTGATGTCGGGCAACAAATTGACGTCGAGCGGCGCCCCGACGTAGCCCAGCAAATGCGCGGCCAGCGCGCCATAGACGTACTGCCGCACCGGCTTCACCGAAATCTCGACGCCCGGCAGGCCGACATTGTGCTCGGAGAATTTCGCGATCGTCTTGAAATCGACCTCCTCCTGGTAGGTGAAAGGCACGAGCGTGTCGTTGCGGTAGTGCTTCTGCAGATGCTCGGAATTGTAGTCTTTCGCGATGTCCAGTTCGTTGAGGCGCGGAATGACCGAGTCGTTCACGATCTTCACGATGTCCGCTTCCTTCTGCTTGGTCTTCATCTGCTTGACCGTCGCGAGATATTCCACCAGCGGGGTGTAGCCCATCTCCCGGCGATAGCCGCGAACCATGTCCGGCAGATAGAAATCGACTTCGTAGCTGGCGCGATTGGCCACGAGGGTGATGCCGTTGCGGTCGCGGATTTCGCCGCGCACGCTGGGAATGCGCACGGTCACCTCCGACCGGCCGGAGATTTTCTTCGACCACATCTGGCCGCGGGCGACCTGCTCCCACCAGAGCTTGGTGATGAGGATGCCGAGTCCGCAGAGGATGATGAACCCGAGAAAGATGAGACGCAGTTCGGTGGAAGGGCGGCTGGCCATATCAACGAGACCGTTTGGTGCTTCGCGCCGGCTGCGTGTCGTAGCCGACGAGGAAAGCGATGTAGTTGAGGGTGAAGAAAAAGAAAGGGGAGAGGAGCGCCGCCACCAGGCCCGCGCCGCCGATGCGCCACCAGATCTCCTTGTTGAAAAGGAAGACCACCGGCTCGCGGCGGAAAGTGATCATGAGGTATTCGGCAAGGACGATCATCGAGGTGCAAACGCCGCTGAGCAGGCAGTGGATTTCCCAGCGGCCACGCTGAAAGAGCGGTCGGAAGCCCCCCATCAGCGCGCCCAGTGCGGCGTAGAGGACAATCGACCACCCCAGGGCGATTTCAACGTTGCCGTTGACAATTTGCATATGGAGCGCGTCCCACATCAACCCGCCGCAAAAGGCCAGCACCAGCATGCCCGGCGTGGGCAGGGCGAGCGCACCGTAAAACATGATGATCGGCATGAGCAGCACGCGCGCGCCCACGACCGGCAACGGCCCGATAAAGTGCTGCACGACCAGCGCCACAAACATCGCCACCAGAAGCAAAAGGAAGAAGATCACTTGGTATCTCCGACAACGACGAAAACATCCTCGAGCGTGGTGAGATCGACCGCAGGCACCACGCTCGCGTGGCCATCCAGTTCACGCTTCTTGAATTCCTTGACCTGGCCGATGAGCACCCCCGAGGGGAACACCCCGCCGGCGCCCGACGTGTAGATGTTCGATCCGGGCTTGAGGTTCGCTTCCTTGGACAGAAAATTGAGGCCGATGCTGGGGGTCGATCCGCTGGAAGCGCGCTCGCCCTTGACCACGCCCTGCTCGCGGGTGCCCTCGACGCTCGCCGCCACACGGCAGGCTTCATCCGAAATGAGCACGACCGTCGCCGAATGATCCGATACCACGGTGGTCTTGCCGACGAGCCCCTCTTCGGTGAGCACGGCCTGATCGCCCTCTTCCTTCAGACCGTCCGCCGCCCCGCGGTCGATGATGATCTCGTTGTACCAAGTGGAGGCATCCCGCGAAATGATCCGGGCCGGCAGCAGTTTGAAGACCGCGCGCTCGCGGTAGCCGAGCGCATTGCGCAGGCGATTGTTTTCAGTTTCCAGGCCCCGCAGGGTCTGGTTCGTGGCGCTCATCTCCTTGTTGGCCACGACGAGGCGTTTGTTTTCTTCCTCGAGCTGCTCGAGGGTCTTGAGCCCTTCCCGGAAATCGCGGTATTTTTTGTCCACCGACGAGCCGGTTTTCAGGAACGGCGAAATGGTGCCGAGAAAACCCGCCTGCACGGTCCGCATATTGTGCGGGCTCAGGAAGAGAATGAACCCGGTGGCGATGACGAAAATGATGACGGATGGAATGACTAGACGTCGGCTCATGCGGTACGAAGCTGTACGGCCCCGGCGATCTGCCGGGCCGTGGTCCCTGGAAATTGGCGTTTGGCGAAAGCGGTCATGCCCGCGGATGGATTAATGCGACCAGCGGCTGTCGCTCGTCGCTACCTGGCGCAGGAACTTGATCTCGCTCAAGGCGCGGCCCGTGCCTTCGGCCACGGCGCTAAGCGGATCCTCGGCCACATGGACCGGCAATCCTGTTTCTTCGGTGAGCAAACGATCGAGGCCGCGCAAGAGCGCGCCGCCGCCCGCGAGCACAAGCCCACGATCGACAAGGTCGGCAGAAAGTTCGGGCGGGCAGCGCTCGAGGGTCACACGCACCGAATCGACAATCGTCGAGATCGGTTCGAGCAACGCTTCGCGCACTTCCTGCGAGGTAATGGTGAGGGTTTTCGGGAGGCCGGCCACGAGGTCTCGGCCTTTTACTTCCATCGTGGTTTCCTTCTCGATGGGGTAGGCGCTGCCGATCTTGATCTTGATGTCTTCCGCGGTGCGCTCGCCGATCATCAGATTGTAGGCGCGCTTCATGTACTGGATGATGGCCTCGTCGAGTTCATCGCCCGCCACGCGCACGCTGCGGCAGAAGACGATGCCGGAAAGGGAAATGAGCGCCACTTCCGTGGTGCCGCCGCCGATGTCGATGATCATGTTGCCTGCAGCGTCCTGCACCGGCAGGCCGCAGCCGATCGCCGCCGCCATGGGCTCCTCGATGAGATGCACCTCGCGGGCACCGGCCCGGAGTGCCGATTCCTTGACCGCGCGCTTTTCCACTTCCGTAATGCCGCTCGGCACCGCGATGACCACCCGCGGGCGCGGCTTGAACAGCGTCCGCCGGTTGTGGACCTTATGGATGAAGTGCCGGAGCATCGCCTCGGTGATTTCGAAATCCGCGATCACGCCGTCTTTCAACGGCCGAATCGCGACGATATTTCCCGGGGTGCGCCCGAGCATGCGCTTGGCTTCGTCGCCTACAGCCAGCACGTGGCTGGTGCCGACCTGCACCGCCACGACGGACGGTTCGCGGAGCACGATGCCGTGGTCCTTGACGTAAACGAGCGTATTTGCCGTGCCCAGGTCGATCCCAATATCGTTCGAGAGCAGCCCAAAAATTCCATTAAACATTCAGTATGAACCTCTTCGTAATCGTAAAAAGTTGTGTCGGGAGTGACGTTTCTGCGTCGATACAAGTGCGGCGGTTTTTTCGTAACCCACCTTTCACAGGGCACTCGCAGGGGCAAAAAGCGATTACAATTAGGGGTGACTCCCCGGTAGCGTCAAAAGAAATCGCGCCCTATTCCCACAGCGGTCAAACACCTGCGTGACGCAGATTTGGGTGTTTTCCCGGAGAAAACAGGCGGATTAGCGGCGTAGATGGGCCATATCGGCCACTTCCGCTGCCTAACCGGATTGTGCCGCAGCCTGCAATTGCTGCCACCAGGACCAGGCCACAGTGGAAAAACTCTCGGCATTCTCGAGCAGTTCCTGGCCGAAACTCGCAAAGCTGAGGTGCCGCGAGACCACGATGAGAAAGACGGTGACCAGCAGCAGGTTCATCAAATAGATGACGACGAGGGAGAAGAAGGTGCCGTGATAGGTGAGGTCCGTCTGCCCCTTGGGGATCATCCAGATGGTGAAGCTGAGATGAAAAGCCCAGGTCGCCCCGAGCAACAGGAACAACCACTGGAGCGGCGTCATGAACATGAAGGTCTCGCCGACGCGCGTGATGTCCGTAAAAAGGCTCGCGATACCGAAGCCGAGCACCACGACCAGGCTGTAGAGCGGATAGAAATAGGGGGCGAGGGCAATCCAGAAATTGTGCGTGTCGGTGAGGATGTAGCCTCCTTCGCGCGTCACCTCCATCCGGCTCACCCGCCCGCCCCACATCCAGACCCAGATGGCGTGGGTGAGTTCGTGCCCGAAGACGTAGGCCCGTAGCGGTCGGGGCTGCCCCAACGCCCAGATGCTGCCGAAGAACCACAGGGTCCACAGCGCCGCACCGAGCGAGAAGAACCAGAACTCCTCGCTCATCCAAAACTCGGCATCGTGCCCCTCCTTGGAAAAGACGTTGAAGAAAGTCTTCGTGAAGATCCACGCGACCGGCAGGAGGAAGAGGCCGACGACATTCTTCAGCCACCGCTGGGGAATCGCCCAGACCCGCGCCATCGTCACCGCTGGCTGAAAAGCCAGGCGGTTCGGTGCCTTACGATTGGCAGATGATTTCTTTCGGCTCACGCGCGCGGCGTGAATAGCAGGCCGGTGGAAAAGTTGATAGTGGATAGTTGATAGCCGCCGATCTGGCTTCAATACCTACCCAACACCGCCACACGTGTTTGGCGGAGCAGTTGAAATCGGGGAGAACCCGCGAATCAGGACACGCGGCTATCCACTATTCTCTCTCAACTATCGACTGCCGCGCTTTAAGCGCGGCCCATGTAGGCGCCGGTCTCGGTCGAGATCTTGATCTTCTCGCCTTCCTTCACGAAGAGCGGGACCTGCACGATCTTGCCCGTCTCGAGGGTCGCCGGCTTCTGCACGTTGTTCGCGCTGTCGCCCCGCACGCCTTCCGCGCTTTCGGTGACGGTAAGGACGACTGACGACGGCAGGGCGATGCTCGCCGCCTTGCCTTGGACGTAGAGCACTTCGACCTTCAGATTTTCGGTCAGGTACTCCTTGGCGTCGCCGACGAACGTCTCGTCAAAATCGACCGTCTCGTAATTCTCCGGGTCCATGAAGTGGAAGCCGGAAACGTCCTTGTAGGAAAACTCGAGTTCCTTGCGCTCCACGTCGACGGTGTCGACTTTGTCCGTCGAGCCAAAGCGTACATCCGCGCTCTTGCCGGTGCCGATGTAGCGGATGATGGCCTGCACAAAGGCGCGCAGGTTGCCTGGCGTGCGGTGCTGCACTTCGAGGACGATGGCGGGGTTGCCATTGTAGCGGATGCACATGCCTTTGCGGAGATCGTTGGCGGCGGCCATAGGAGTCAGTAGAGAGAGGGCTTCGTTGGGGTGGGTAAAAAAGGGAGGGCGAATCTGGACGACACTCAGGCCGCTGGCAAGCGAGATTCGTTTTTGGGGAGAAGACAGGGTGTGATTGAAAGTGGTGCCGAAGGATCAGGCAGCTTTGCGATCCTGCCAGAAGAGGTCCCATTGTTGGTTGGCGCGAATGACACGCAACTGAGCGAGGGCGTGGGCGTTGTGGGGCGACCAAGCGCAGCCAGGTTTTTTGAGCCGAGCCTGGAGGACATGCTTGTGTCCAGACTCAATGAGGCCGGAACCGATCGGTAACTCGCGGGCAAGGGCTTTGGGGTAGTCGAGGTTGGATCGGCGCCTAGACAGATAACCATGGGCGCTGCGCACCGGAGCTTCCTCGTCGGGGACTGTGGCAGGCGCGAGTGCGGCCGCCAAGGCTCCGAGCACTTTGTCTGCAGCGCCCCGGCGCAACCGTTGCTGTTGGGTGTGCAGCCAGGAACGCGGAGCTTTGGGGCGGCAGGTCTCGGCAGCCGCCGCGAGGTATTCGCTGACATGAAAGAAGTCCAGGAGGAACTCGGCTTGCTCTCCGAAAGTTTCCTGACATTGGAGGCGAATCCATTCCGCGCCATCAGCCACCACATGGAGACGAGCCCCCAGCGACCAACCCGCGTCGCGCGCACAGTGTCCCCAACGGCGTCCGGTTTCCTCCACCGTGAGGAAGCCCGCCGCGTAAGTGGTTGCAACGCCGCCTTGCGGCCGCGCCGCGCTCAGGCGCATTTCCTTCCACTCGCGCGGATGAGGTGCTTGGCGCTTTCGGCCCGCAGACACCGTGCAGATCATCGTTCCGTCGGCTTCCGCGACGAGATACTGCGGCCCCGTCTTGGGCAGAACACGGAAGCTCTGCGTGTAGTGTGCTTCCAACTGCGCCGCCGCGCGTGCCGCCTGCTGCAAAGTCGCATCGCGAACGGCCGTCGCATGCAATTCAAATCCGTAATGTTCTTTGAGGCGCTGGCCGCTTTGCCGAAAGGAATGCTCGGCGCCAAAATCGCTTAACACCCGCTGTAAACGTCGCGACTTGCCACGCGCCGTGATGGCGGTCCGCTCCACAAAAGGCCGCAGATAGCTCCGGCCCGGAGCCCGCCAAATCCGCTCCTCCACCCCGATCGCTCCAAAACTGCACCACCAACTCAGGGTCTTTTTTTTCGCACCCTCGCACCAGGCGTCTTTTGCCGAAGTCCTTCCGCCGCTTTCGCTTCCGCACCTTGCGCCCAGTCCTGCATCGCTTTGTTGCCCAAGCGCCGCACTTCTGCGACCAGCCGTTCCTCCACTTGATCCGCCGTGCCGCTCGGCGACTCCGTAATCTCCAAAATCGCTTCAAAGCGCTCCAACAGTTCAGGATGACTGCGCAGCTTCTCCAATAATCGTTTTTCGCGCCGTGCTTCGGACGGCGGGCCATGCGGTGTTTTCATGGACCAGCATATTTAAGCACCTCTCCTCAAAAGTACACACCTTTGTCTCACCTCCAGGGCGATTGCATCTAAATGAGCGGTTTCCTTGTAATTATCATAACTGTACTTTTGGAAGGGCCTTTGCGACAAGCTTGGGATGCCCGAGAATCATGCCACGAGTCTGAGCCAATACCTTTCCATTATTGCCGATCCGCGCGTGGATCGAACCAAGGAGCACTCCCTGCATGACCTGCTCATCATCGCCGTGCTGGCGATGTTGTGCGGAGGGGAAAGCTTTGTCGACTTTGCGGACTTTGGGCGGGCCCAGGAAAGTTGGCTGCGCACGTTTTTGCCCCTGCCCAACGGGATTCCCAGCCATGATACCTTTGGCCGGGTCTTTGCGCTGCTGGATCCCGAGCAGTTTGCCGCGTGCTTCTCTTCGTGGACACAAAGCCTGCGGCAGAGCTTGGCCCAGGAGATCGTGGCCGTCGATGGCAAGACGGTGCGGCGCAGCCACGATCGCGCACGGGGCCGGCCGGCCATTCACCTGGTCAGCGCCTGGGCCTCCGAAAACGGGCTGGTTTTGGGGCAGATCAAGATCGAGGAAAAGAGCAACGAGATCACGGCCATCCCGGCGTTACTGCGCGCCTTGGAACTGCGCGGCTGCATCGTGACCATCGACGCCATGGGCACGCAGAAGGCCATTGCCAAAGAGATCGTGGAAGCCGACGCCCAATACGTCCTGGCGCTCAAGGGCAACCATGAAAAAGTGCACGCGGAGGTGCGGGAGTTTTTCGCGGACGCGCGGGCGCGGCAGTTTCCAGGCGTGACACATGCTTTTCTGGAAACCGTCGAGAAAGATCACGGGCGCTTGGAGACCCGGCGCTATTGGATCACCGAACAGATCGGCTGGTTTGCCGACCGCGCCCTTTGGGCAGGACTGCGCAGCTTTGGCATGGTCGAAAGCCTGCGGGAAATCGACGGCCAAATGACGGCGGAAATCCGCTTCTATCTCGGCAGCATCCCCGCCGACGCCCAAACCTTCGCCCGTGCGGTCCGCGGTCACTGGGGCATTGAAAACCAACTCCACTGGTCGCTGGATGTCGCTTTCGGTGAAGACCAGTGCCGGGTGCGGGTCGGTCATGCGGCCGAAAACCTCGCCCGCTTACGTCACATCGCCCTCAACATCCTCAAAGCCGACACCACCAAAAAGCGCGGCATCAAGGGCAAACAGAAAAATGCTGCTTGGGATCATTCCTATCTCCTCCACTTACTGAGTATTTAGATGCAATCGCCTGCGGTCGCATCTGGCAGATGCCACATGGCCGCCTCCTTCCCAATATCCGGATCCATTTTATCCAGCCGCGCCAGAACTCTCGGGTCCATCAGGGGAGGCGGAGATGCGCTTTGTTCCTTCCCCCGGATCGCCGCGTCGATTTTCGCCGTGCTCTTCCGCTTGTTGAACGATCACCGCGTCGAGGCGTCTCTGCGCCTCGAATTTCTCCCGAGTCGGCAGCCGGGCAAATGCCTCTTCCTGCCTACGCCGTTCCCAAGCGGTGTCCCATTGCGTCATCCTCTCCGCCACTTCGCGCGCGACTTCCTGAGCGCGCAAGGACATCCAGCCAAGCCAATGGCAGATTCCCATGATTGCCCAAACCAAGCCACCCAGAGCCAAAATCAGGAAGCCGAGGCGGGGAAACAGCATCCCAGTCCCTCCCGCCACTATCGCCACCGCCACCATCCCAATCGCAAAGGTCAGCAAGTGGCTGAGACACCCCTTCATTCCGTCATCGTAGCGCTGCCCCCATTCGTGTCGATACATTCTGCCACAGCCAACCCGCTGCACGCCCTCTTGCCCATTTTCATTGGCCCTCGTCCATCACGTAGCGCCCCCGCCATGCCACCCGTCTACACCGCGACTGCCGGCAACGTCCGCGTCCACGTCGTCCACAACGGCAAGGCACCTACGCCATCCCCTGGAAGCCCGTGCTCGGCGGAAAACGGGTGCGAGAGACGTTCTCCGACAAAGCCCAGGCCGCGATGAAGAGAACACGCAAGCGGAGCAGTTCTTGATTCGATTCCAGAACGACGTTTTGCCACCGGGTTCAGTATTCCAGTGGAGCAGATGGTCGGCGCGCGACAAAAAATGTCGTCAGCTATTCGCGTTCAGCCTCGGCGCATTCGACGAGATTGTAGTGAACGAATTTCAGCGCCAGTGGCATTCCCAAGGGCGCGTCTACTTGAACGGAACCGCCTACACTTCGGGAAAGCTACGGTCGCTGAGAAAAGTAGAGCAGGAAGAGAGTTCGAGACGGGCGGGGCTCTGCGATGATGCGCGAGAGATTCAGGAATCCTTGAATTCATTGGCCCCAAACCTATTCACGCGCGCGATTTCGGAAAACTTCGACGCCGCATCCTCGGTCGCGTCAAGAATTCCAAAAGCAAATGTGCTGATGGAACAAAGGAGGCTTCTTCGCCAGATTCACAGTCAACCGCAACCGTTTTACGGAGCGAGTGAAAGCGAACGGACTGTGCGGCTGTGGAAGAGCGGGGCGATTCCCAACCTCAAAGGCGATGTGCGGCGGGCACTCACGCGCGGTTGGGAGGATGCGGACCTGCGGTGTTCGCAGTTGGCAATTTGCGCTTCGTTGTGGGGATTGCCAGAACTGCAAGATTTCCTCACGCGAGGGACGAGCTTTTGGACTTATGTTTTCGATGAAATGGACGTGCCCACGACCCAGCGCGGGCCAGTTAAGCGCGCTATCAAAGACGGGTTGTATGCGATTTGTTACGGAATGGAGGAAAAGCACCTGGCGCGGCCATTCATCGGAGAGCGTCATTGGCGATGCACAAGCCGTAACACATTCCACCGGCGCGCGGGCCGCACTGGTGAAAGATGAATTGCTTCGCAACCTCGACATTGCCGAAAAGCTCGGCTGCTTGACCGATGAAAATTTATGGAAGCTGCGACACGGCCACTCCCCCACCGTCACGCTTGGCCCATACGCTGGTGAACCGGCAGAGGTTGACCATATCAACCGAGGGCAACGGAGGCGGAACGACACTCGTATTTTGGCGCGGAGTGCGCTCTTGGATCGTCTGGAACGGCACCCACTCGTCACTTCCCTTTTCGCGAACGTAATCTACCGGGCGAATCAATCCTTGCTCCCCCAAATGTTTCAGCATGGCAAACGCTACTGGCCCGACCGGCTGGTTTTCGGCATCCGTGTAATACCAAAGTTTTTCTGCGCCCTCATTCGGCAGCGGTGGAGGAACGGGAGTTGTCATAGCTGTTCTCTGCGTTTGCTTTTCCGCCCCTCACGGAATCATTCCGCAAGGGGGCCGGGAGCTGATAAGCCGCCCAAAGACAGCCGCGAGGACTTTTGGCCGTGAGGCTTGGACATGAATCGCCGCCTCCCGGCCATTGTTGGCTAGGAAGCGGAGTAGTTGTTGCGGCACTACGCCATGCCGCTTTGGCCAGGGTTATCAAGCCCCGGCTGGCTCTCGCCAGCGGTAGAAATCATCTCGCCTTCCACAGGATGAGTAAAGCGCGAATCAGCTTACCGCCGCGTCCGCACCCGGCACTTCACCCCATTCGATGCAACCGGTTGCACCACCTTGCGCCGGTAAAGATGTGCAAGGTCTAGCCCTTCATACCTCACTTTGCCGATTTGTTCCCGCAATCGTTTCAAAGATGGCCCGTTACCATAATGGCGTTCCTCGCTTCGCTCTTTCCCGCCCCACCCTTCCAACGCCTCCACGTCGTCTATCGACGCTCCAATATCGCGCAACGCATCTCGAAAATGGTGCCTTAAGCTGTGAAATGTTGCGCGGCACGGTTCATCAATTGCGGACTTCAAAAAGCGCCCCGCCCACTTGCTAAACGGGTCAGAGAAATAGCCGGTCTTCCCACATGGCAGTTCTGGAAAAAGCCGAGGATGCGCCGTGTCGTGCCTTGAGATGCAACCGATTTTGGGACCGGTTTTTGTTTAGTTGTTGGAGTGGATTTGAGCCTCGAATTGGGATGGGGTTTTGTAGTCGAGGGAGGAGTGTTTACGGTGGGTGTTGTAGTAGCCTTCGATGTATTCGAAGAGTTCGAGGCGGGCATCGTGGGCGGAGTCGAAGCACCCGCCCTGAAGCATCTCATGCTTGAGAGAGCCGATGAAGGATTCCGTCCAGGCATTGTGATAGGGATTGGCGCGCGCGGACATGCTCTGGCGCCGGCCGACGGTGGCCAAAGCCTTCCGGAAGAGCGTACTCCCATATGGGCTGCCACGATCGCTGTGGAAGATGGTGATGGCGTTGGCGGAGCGAGTTTGGAGGGCTTGGCGCAGGGCCGCGAGGACAAGATCCGAGCGCAGATGATCGGCCAAACTCCAGCCGATGATGCGGCGCGAGTAGAGATCGATGACCACGGCTAGGTAGAGCCAACCGGTGCTGGTCGGGATGTAGGTAATGTCGCCCGCCCAAACTTGGTCTGGAGCGGTCGGCGGAGGGAGCTCGGCCACGAGATTGGGCGAAGGTTTGTCGGCGCGGCCGTCGCTCGTCTTGGGGACGAAGTTCTTCGGCTGGAGTGCGCGCAGTCCACGCTGGGCCATGAGGCGCCGGAGGCGCGCCGGCGCGCAGGTGATGCCCCGATCGGCCAGCTCCGCAGCCACGCGCCGATAGCCGTAGCGGCCGCGGTGGCGCCGAAAAATCTCCTCGATCTGATCGCCGAGTTCGGCGTCGGCGACCTGCGTTGCGGTCGGCGTGGCGGCGTGGTAGAAGCTGCTGCGGGGCACCGCCAGCACCTCGCACACCTTACGGACACTCGCCCCGGTCTGCTGTGTAATAAGGGTGATCATTTCTCGTCCCTGGTCTGGGCTTTGGTCCCGAGGATACGTGGGCCGCTTCGTTTTTGCGCGCCCCGGAGAAGGCGATGAACTGGATATAATCCGCCGCCGCTCGGCAATCGGAGACTCCGGCGGTGCGGATAGTTTCCACGATTTCCATAAATTCCGTGCGCGTCGGAAGGCAAAGCGGAGCGCGTTCGGCACGGGTGCGGCGGGCCGTTTCGGCGACGGTCGTGTTGCGGGCGGGGTTGGGGTAAAGATGGCCGGCGGCCACGGCGACATTGAGGACCTGGCGGACGGCGTCGAGCGCGCATTTGACGGTCGTCAAACTGGCGCCCGTCGAGTTCTTGGCGGCGGCCTTTGCTAGATGCGGGACGTGGGGTTTCGCCGTCGCCTTAAAGTGACGCAGCCACTCTTCCACGGTTTGGGAGGTGATGCGGCGAAGGTTGATCGTTTCCCACACCTGCCCAGGAGCGAAGAACCAGTTTGAGGCCGGCTTCCCGAAAGGCTTTCGTTTTCGGACGAACGTCGGCGGCGGCCAGTTGGCCGCGGTAGGTTTGCATGGTTTCTCCGAAAGTGAGCTTGCCGACCGCCCTCAGGGAGTGGCCGGTGGTGCGCTGGCGCTCGGTGGCGTCGACGTGCTCCTTCATCCGGTTCTTGGCGACAGAGAGAAGCTTTGTGCGCAGGCTGGTGAATTTTCCGTTGCCTCCCCCATAGGTCCGGACATAGTTAGCGCCCGTTCTGATGCCTGTAGAGGAACTGAACCGGCGTGGGATTCCACACGGTCGCTTTTTCTACGGTTTTCGTTTGCATGTCAGATCGCCATTTTGCGCCTGAAAGCGCAGCTTTTTGCTCGTCGACCGTATAAACTGACCGTATAAAAATCAAATGAGAGTTTTTAGCTGCAACGTAAGTGCTTGATAATCAATAGGAAGGGTGGCTGAGTCCGGTCTAAGGCACTCGACTCGAAATCGAGCGTGCTGTAAAAGGCACCGTGGGTTCGAATCCCACCCCTTCCGCCATTCGAGCATAAAGGCTTGAAAATCAGGGAAGTTGTTCGGAATCAAGGCATCGGAAAGCGCCTATGTCACACAAGACTGATACACAACACTCCCTTCCGATGCCCCGTCAAACCGGTTTGCTCTGCCGCAATGGCCGCTGGTATTTCAACATGCGCGTGCCTATGCGTCCTCTGGATGGACGTTGAATTCGGTCGGAGAAGAATTCACCTTCGCGTGACCAAGAACGGAGAGGACCGCTAAGTGCCCATGACCGATGAAATGCGTTCCCTCCTGGAGCGCATGAAGGCCGAGCGGGCGGCCACAACGCCCGACAGCCCCGTTCTCTTGGTCAAAGAAGCCCAAGGCTTCATTACCAGCGCCTGCCGGAAATTGGGCATTCAGCGCTTTACCACACACGCGCTGCGCCACCTGTTCGGGACTGCCTGCCTTGAGGCGAGCGTCGATGTCCGCACGGTGGCCAGCTGGCTGGGGCACAAAGATAACGGCGCGCTGTTACTGAAAGTCTCTTCGCATGTGCGCCACGAGCACGAAGCCGAGATGATCCGCAAAGTGCGCTTCGCGCCGGTCGCGCCTTAATTTCCGTTAGCGACCGGCCGTCCTCAGGACATTCGCCGACATCGATCAAAAATGGGGAGCCCTTCGTAATAACCTTGTAACAGAATGCTGGAATTCTGTTTCACAGATTTACCCAAGTCCGAGAGACATGCCAGCAAATTTCACCACTACGCCGATTGGCCGGTAGTGTCCGCATTCGTTGTCAGAGGCCCCGCCATCGCGACAAACCGGGACTGTCAAATCAGAACGTGGCAACCATGACCTCTTGAAACTGCTAAGCAACCCGAAGCCGTTGCCACTTTAACCATTGACAGGTGGAAGCAAGCGAAACGAGTAATTCGCAGCCGTCCTCGACACTCGCTTGAAGCGACTGACTGGCTACGCCTTGTCCGAGAGCCTCGGTGACGTCGCTTCCAGTCAATATCTAAGCATGACCATACTCAGTTCCGTCGAACGATAGTATCAATCACGAGAGAAACGAATTCCCGTATTACTGGAACTACACGAGTTTGTTTTCCATGACCGCGATCAGGTATTCAGCGTGCCCGCCGGGCGTCGGCAGGAGATGACCTTGGCTGTCGGTAGGCAAAGGACGGCGAGTGACGGAATTGCTAACATTGCCGCCTATCACTTCGACATTGCCGTTATTGACCGCCACAACGAGATCGCTATGGCCGGCATAGGCGCCATGGTTTTGATTCTCGTAGCTGATTCCGGCTTGGCGCGCCCAGCAAACAAGATCGCCAACTTGCGGCGCATATTCTTTCAATCGGTAGCCGAGAAAAAGGATGTTCCACTCCCATTCAGTTTGTCCTGTATCGCACGGTAAATATAGTCCGAATGTCGGCCGCTGTAGTGAAAAGCGCTTCCAACCCCGCCGGTGCGCATGCACCAAGAAATGATAGGCCGCTGACCATGGCGTATCATGATCTCCTGGGTGTGGGTCTTCCACTCCGAGGGACCAATACGTCTCGATGTGTGGCACGACGACGGGATCGGATTCCGTCCGATGAATATGGCCAGGAGTGGATTGACCCCAGAAATTCCATTCGATGATCGCCTGTTGTACAATCTGCGCTTTAATGCTGGCGGGTGTTGCTACCACGGCAGCGGCCTTGGCGCCCTTTTTCGCCGCTTTTGGCTTCGCAGTCAGCGCTGCGAGCATCTCCGCGGACGTGGAAACGCGAAATCCGCCGAAGCCAGCCTGCTGGCCTGTGTTCGCTTCATAGTCTCCGTTGACGGTGCCGGTAAGACCACACAAATTTCCTGCCGGGGCGATCGCTTGCTTATATCCCAGTCGGTATAATCGTGGCTGCCCTGCCAACCCGTCGGACTCCGCCAGCCAGCTATATTTGGCGATGCCGAGATGCTGTTTGAGCCAGCCACAGCATAAACCGATCCATACACGCCCGATGTCGGTAAATAGGGTTGCCTTGGCTGGCATCTTGGAATCCTTGGCGCACGCCTCGGAAATAGTCGGATATGGCTCCAGTCACATCTCCTGAATCAGCGTCGTAATCCACGGCGAAGTAAATTGCCGAAGTGCTAGGTTGCTGGATGCTGTTGGCGTAATGGTAGGCGTTCACGCCATCGAGATGACCGCGTTGAGGAAGAAAAGTAGTGAAGATTGGTGGGGCGAGTCTTCATACACGGCGACGACCTGCATGGCTGCAGCAGATATCGCCTGTGCCTCCGGGCCAGTTAGACGCTTCTCGTGATCGGCAGTAAAAGTGCTGTAGTAGCGACATACAAAATCGATTCCGGCCTGGCGAAGACAGCCTACACGATTGGTAACATTACGATTGGTGGAAATACCTCGGCTCATTTGCCTCGAGACTGGCAACGCCAAGCGGAGAAGAAAATCAGGTCTATCCCGCGATCCAGATAGGTGCTTCCCGCAAATCCACTGGGTAGTATTCCCTAGGATTGCAGACTGCCGCTGGCGGCAGTGAGGTCCACAAAGCGATTTGTTAATCCCTCTGGGATCAGAACACCCGTCCCTCACCAGGTTTTCTTTATCAAAGCCCGCTCCTCGTCGTCCTGAACTGCGAGATAAATCGCCGTCGTCGTGGAATCGGAATGACCCATCCAGTTCTGTATGAGACTCACTGGAATCTGCTCCAGCGCACCGCGGACTCCAAAACCATGGCGAAGTCCCCTGGCTGTCGCGTGAATTCCTGAGATTCCGGCGTTCACCATTACCGTTTTTTATGACTCGCCAGCCTTTGGTCCGAGAAAATGGCCAGAGAGACTTGCTTTCTTCGCAGGTGGAAAGATTCCGCAGTTCCGATGCGAGGGAATTCGGGGATCGGAATTCGCCGGATCTCCTTTCTACCACGTTTTTTTGAGCGACTGAATCCGGATCACATTTGTCTCCGAGTCGAGATTATTCCGGCGTAGACTCAGCGCTTCGGAAGATGCGACAGCCGGTATAGTAAATCGTGAGGCAGAATAGAGCGTTCGGCCTCGACTGGCGAACGACGTGCTCAAGGAATCTTCGTCCTTCGGCACGGGTAAGATACTTGCGTCGTCCTTCTCGGTCGTAGGCGCTCGTGGCGCTAATCTCCATCGTCCCTCCAATGAAACAGAATTCCAGCATTCTGTTTCAACATATGCCGCCAAGTCTTCCGAAACCTTTGCATCAGTCGCATTTTTGTCGTGGTAGTGGCTTTCTTGCATCTCGGCGCTTGCGTCGCTGACGCGGAAAAAACCGGGATACTTCCACTCCTTCAACCCCGCGCAGGGGTTCAACCAGCTCAGCGCGACCTCACGGAGGTTTTCCTGCAATTAGCCGGGAGTCTCGAAGCCTACGGGAGCCCGGAACCATATCTGCGCCACGTCTCCGAAGAGCATCAACGGATCCGAAGGGCTTTACAGGCGCAAATTTGGGAAAGAGCCCGCATCCCACCGTCCGATTACATGACGGACGAATACATCAATAAACTCTGCGCGAATTGGAAGCTGCTTTCACCCAAGCTTGGCCTCGAACCATACGCAAAGGACATCGGCCACACGATGCGCAACGCCATTCTCGGCACGCGTGAAACCGGCACAATCGTCGTCGATATTTTGAATCACCACCAAACCGCCGTCTTTGATCGAATGGCAGGAAAGGGGAGCAAAGACGCAGATTTCGACGCTTTACGGGCAGAATTGGTGAGTCGCCTTGAACTCGACCGAAAAACCCACGCCTACGAACACGACGAGGTCGCACGCGGCGACGCCATCTCGTTCGCTCTCGATATTCAAGGCGTGACGCTGAAACTGTTTTCAAGAATCGACCAAGGATTGAAACCGGATGCTGCCGAGGCCGTGAAAGCTGTCTTGTTGAGCGTGATCATCGATACCGGTGCAATGGCGCAATCTGAACTCGAAGCCGGCCTCGCTGAGTGGGCGCTCTCAAATCCGTCAACCGCCCGGCGTTGACCTGCTTGAACTTGGGGTCGGAATTCGCGCATTCGGAATGTCGGCAGATGTGCCCTGCACTTTGCTCTCAGCAAGCTTCACCCCTTCGAGTGAAAATCCAGCCAGGTCTTTGATGGCATTCGATCCGCCATGCGCTGCTTTTTCTGGTTCCTTGTTCGGTTGTGCGTTGGCCGAGCTTGCCGCGAGAGCGGGCTTTTCAGCTTCACGATTTAAATTCTCGTTTGTGTGAGAGCGCGCCGCGGATTCAGGCCGTTCAAACAAATGCTTCTTGAAACTGTCGCGCTCCAGAATTTTCGCCGCTTCATCTTTTTTGCCTTCCTCAAACGCACGAATAAAGTCGTGCCGATCCTTTTCAGGAATGGCTGAGACTTCTGCGGACTGTCCGTGCTGCTTGGTAACGGCGCCGTATGCGCGTTCCATCTCGTGTTCGCGCACTTTCGGCGGCAAATCGCCGAACGAGTATTTTCCGTGGCGAATACCGCCCCAGATGCGTTTGCTCATTTCGTCTTTTCCGTGCTCGCTCAAACGATCCCAACTCTTCTCGTAGAATTCTTCGAGTTTTCCGAAATCAGTTTTCGTGAAATAATCCTCCTTGAGGAAGCCAGCGAAAGTACTTCGCTCTTGCTGATTCAGGCGTGACTCGCTTTGCGCGATCACCACCGCATTGGTTTGCGCTTTCGCCTCAGTCTCACGCGTAGCGTGGAGTTCCTGGATTTTCTTTTTCGACGGCACCGAGCTTCGTCGAGGCGTTTCGCAGGGCCGTTGAGAGCGCAGGACGAGAATCCGCGGTCGCGAATAGCAACGCTCCCTGCATTTGGGAAACCACTGCTTGCAGGGAATCACGTTCCGTTTCCTGCTGCCTCATCTCGAATTCGGTTCCGCTCATCAATCCTTCCTCTCCGTATTATATCAGGGGAATATTACAAAAATATGACAGTGGGCTGCGATGGGCATGTCTCTCGCCCGCCACAAACCAAGCAATTTTAGGCCCTTTTCGAAGAAGGTCGCCCAAGGTTAATGACTTCTTAACCCGTGGACTTTACAGTGCGGCCGGAAGGGAGATGCAATGCGCCAGCCGGAGATGTCGTTCCACGCTCGGATTAGAACGAAGGTGAAAGCGCAGACCAGCGGCTCCCTTCAGGTTGCGATACTCCATCTATTTTGGAACGATTCCCGCGTCCTGTCCGCCGCTGAACGCCGCGTAAACGGTGCTATTACGGAATCGGAATTCCTCCACTTGATCGCTGATGCATGTGCATTAAGCGCGAAGCGATTCGAAATAGATGCCACAGCTTTAGCGGAAACGATCACGCGACTCTGTACGGAAACCACTCCGCTCGAAAGCGGTTTCACGCTCGTCGAACCGTCCATTGTGCTCGTCATCATCGGCCTTCTGATCGGCGGGATCCTCGTGGCGCAGAGCATGATTTCGACTTCGAAGATAACCGCAACCATCCAGCAGCTTGGACAATTCGACGCCGGGTGGAGAATTTCAAAACGAAGTATGGCTACCTTCCCGGCGACGCTCCGATGTTCGGCGGCGACGGGGACGGCATTATAGATAATACTAACGCTTCCGCAAACGGTGCCGATAATTACGTACATATTTTTGTTTGCGAGCTTTCGAATTTTTGGCCCGACATGAATCCTGACAATTATCCCGGCGGTTCAGCTTGCGCCCGCCCAGGCCTTCCGGCTTCCACCAGCGGCGTGGGCAAAAATGTGCCGGCCGCAAAACTTGGAAAGTCTACTTCAATCTTTATAGCCTCGGCTTTAGCCAATGGGCCATCTGCTTTCGGTCCGGGCTTTGCCGCTGATCCGGCCAATCCTCAAAACTACTACGCAATTTTAGATGGAGCTACGCAGGCGCAAGTTATGGGTGATGCATGTTGCTATTATTTTCCCGCGACGAATTCCACGAATTCTGCTGTGAAGCCGTCGGAGGCGCTCGCATTAGACGTCAAGATCGATGATGGTATAGCAACCACCGGAAATGTAATTTCCGGATCAATTACTGGATTTTCGAATGCAGGCGGCATTTTTCCGAACCCTCTTTCAACGTGTAATGATACTACTACACATGCATACTTGGTCCAAAATAACTCCTACGAATGCACCCCGCTGATACGCATCGGCGCACGGACAGGAGATCCGCAATGAGGAGAGGATTCACGCTAGTCGAGCTTTCCATCGTGCTCGTCATCATCGGCCTTTTGATTGGCGGAATTCTCGCAGCGCAGAGCATGATCGGCACGGCGAAAGTTCAAGGCGTTGTTCGGCAGTTGCAGCAATACGACATGGCCGTTTCGAACTTCCAGACGAAGTACAATCAACTACCTGGAGATTCGATTCTGTTCTCCGCTCTTGGCAATAATGACGGAATAGTCGGCTCAGCTTATCCTCAGGAGGTTGGCGCGTTCTGGGCCGATTTATCTCTCGGCGTAGGGCTGAAAAACACCACAGGCCAGGATTTTCACGTCTTTGACGTAAATACCGACACCGTCTTCGAGAAACAAATTCCGCAGTTCAACATTGACCAGAAGCGATCGGTGAAGACGGGCTTATTTGTGTCCCAGACCGATATCGGCAACGGGACCAAAAACTACTGGCTCTATTGGGGCTTTGGCGGCGACACGTGGTGGAGTGGCCCATCCGGCGGAGGAGCCTTCAAACCTATCGACTTTGATGCGATAGATACTAAAATCGATGACGGCGTGGCAAATTCTGGGAAAGTCATTGGCAGTGGTTGGTCGGGCTTCAGTTGCGCCAGCGGGGCCAGCTATAATGTCAGCAACAGTGATTATGTTTGCTTCCCTGCGATCGAACTCGGTTACACAGTGAATTAATTTCGAACTGGAAGGCGCTCCTATAGGCAGATCGGCCTCCCGTCAATAGCTCACCTTGAATGTCGGCGAATCTTCCGGCCGCATTTTTCTTCGATCGTAGAGCCGTGTCGTCGAGATGTTGGCATGGCCAAGCCATTCCTGGACCTTGGCGATGTCTGCCTCATGTTCCAGCGCATTCGTCGCGGCCGTAGCACGCAATCCGTGAACCGAAACCGAGGACGCTTCGACCCCAATTTGCCGTGCGTACTTTTTTACCACGTCCTTATAGATGGCGTTTCCTGAAAGAGCCTTACTGGAGTCTATTCCGCGAGTTCGCCTTGCTGCCCGAAATACTGCCCCCTCCAAATCCTCACCGTGGCCGGCGTGTTCGAGGTAATCGTTGATCCGTTCGGTCGCCTGAGGGTGGACCGGTATGTATCGCGTCTTCCCGCCTTTCCACTGGACGCGAAAGTGCATCACACCGCGGCGAGATTGTAGGTCTCCCACCGCGAGCGAGCACAACTCCGAACGCCGCAGACCATGAAAGAGCAGGACGGACAGAATCGCCCTGTCTCGCAGTCCTTTGAGCGTCGATGCCGAGGGAGCTTCCAATATCGCCTTCGCCTGGTCATCACCAAGAGCGGCAGACTTTCCTTCATTCAGACCCTCTGAAGGACGCCTCACGCCATCCGCAGGATTATGTGTCACCGCGTTGGCCTCGCAGAGGTGATCGAATAAAGAGGCTACGGCCGAGAGCTTCCGGCGAATCGTCGACGGCTCAAGCGCCCGTCCTTCCAACTGCTTCCTCCACGCAATCAAATGCGCACGCTTCACGGCGCGAAATTCTCCAAGTTCGCGCATGCCTGCGAACGTCATAAAATCGTGCACATCGGTTCGATACGCTCGCCGCGTATTCGCGTTTTCGATGTTCGCGAACCATTCCGCCTCTGGCGGCACATCCGCCAGAGACTGAAATTCTCTCGCCGTTAATTTCCGTTCACTGTTCTCAACCTTCGTTAAGAGAACTTCACTTTCCACCACATCCACTCAAACCTCACCCGTTAGTATTGATAAAATACATTATCAATACCTGTCAATAAAGAGTAGGTCTGGGGAGCGTTTTATGAATGCGCTCACTTTTCAAGAGAATGTTACGAACAAAGCTGGGGAGGCTATCCTGAGCGCCCCTTCCGGCGTCGGACGCAAGATTTGATGGGCAGAGGGAACCGCACCTCATTTTGATGGCTTTGAAGAGCGACCGACAAGCCATGTAGTTTGCGATTCGTTCTGCAACGCATTTTCCGGCGTAGGCTACCGTCTACCGGCGAGTCGCTCCTTTTTGCCCACCGCATTGCGCGCATCGCCAAGGACACCCGCGACTTACGATCACGCTCGCAATCCAGCAAACGAGCCACAATCCGTATGTGAAGACTGAAATGAAAAGGTGCAGCGCATGGCGAACCTCGTCCCTTTCGAAGATTTGTCGGTGCCCACACCGCGGACAATAGGCCAAGGTATGTTCGCTTTCATACCGCTAGTATTCGGACCTCACGTCCGCCGCAATCCGCAGCAAAATCCGCCGGAACTCATGCGGCCCTCCATGAATTCGGTCCTTCCCCATCCTCTAGCGACAAACGCCCGCGGTCATGAATTCGCTTACTTAATCGCTCCATCTTCCCCTCTACAAATTTGAATAATTCCGAACGAAAACGATCGTTTGAAAACCTCTCAGCGTTACGTCGAATGCGCGAGGGATCAAATTGCAAAGGCCGACTCTCAAACTCTTGAATTGCATTTCGAATGGCTTCGACCGTTTGCTCGTGAAATAGCACACCAGTGACACCATCTTCCACAGTCTCCGCTACTCCGCCTCGACCGTAGCCGATGACTGGCGTACCACACGCTTGAGCTTCCACGGGGAGTAATCCCAAAATCCTCTTCGGCTGGAAAAATGAACGCTTTTGCTCTTTGGAGATACTGACGAAGAATCTTCGTAGGCTGCCATCCGAGATACTCAACATTGGGGCACGCCTCGTATATCGATCCGAGACCGTTCTGGGGCCGTCGCCAATGATTACAAGCCGACGATCAGGCATGCTCGGAATGCCTCGAGGACTAGGGGAATCTTCTTGTAAGGGACTAGACGTGAAGCGGTGAGGTAAAAGTCTTCCTTCTCTGCCTGAACAGAGAAGTCAGAGCATTCTATGGACGGATAGATTACCTCGGCGTTCCTGCGATACGCCTTTTCGATTCGACGTGCGACAAAACAGGAATTCGCGATAAAGGAATCCACACCGGCGCTAGTGCGCGTGTCCCATAGGCGCATATAGTGCAGAAACGACCTGGTCACAAGGGAGCCGAACCCCTTTTTTAAATGAGCTTCCTCAAGATACTGATGTTGAAGATCCCACGCGAAGCGAATCGGTGAATGACAATAGCAGATATGCAATTGATCGGGTCCCGTTATGACGCCCTTGGCGAACGCGTAGCTACTAGATAAGACTAGATCGTAACTCGAGAGATCGAATTGTTCTATCGCCAGCGGCATTAGAGGAAAGTAGTGCCGATATTTAGTTCGTCCCCACGGCAGCTTTTGCACGAATGACGTATTGACCGGCCGCCCCCCTAAAAAATGTCGTTCAGTCGATGTCAGACCATCGACGAGGCTAAAAATATCCGAATCTGGGTAGGCCTTAATAATTTGCTCCAAAACCCGCTCAGGCCCCCCCGTAAAGCGGCAGCCAGTCATGAACAATTGCGACCTTCCGTTTACGTTTCTTCGTGGGCATACCGATGCTCTAAAAATCACCTAGCAGCCTGTCGGACATAGAAGCAAGGCGCTGAATTTTCGGGGCGCGGGATCGAAAGACAGGGGAATCGGCGCGCTGTGGCTGGCATCCACGCACCTTCGATGCGCAGTCGGGTGCCGTCATGAGGCGCCGAAAGAGATGGTTTTGCTTCGAGCGCCCGCCTTTTTCAGGCGGTCGCCAGTTTGACGCCGAGATAGAAGAGCCGTTTGCAGTTATAGGCCAGCGTAACCAGCGTCCATTCCAACGCGGCCTTTTCCAAGCCGCGCAGCGAAAAGCGCCGAAAACCGAGTGCTTCCTTGATGATGCCAAAGACTGGTTCGACGGTCTGCTGGCGCAGCTTGTAGCGCGCCGTCCGGCACGCGTGGCGACCCGGTTGGCCAAACGCTCCAGAAAGGGCGCGTCGCTGGCCGGCTCCGGCGGATCCTCTTTCTTCTCCAGTTGCGTCACGGTGCGTCCATGCCCGCTCGCGCTGGACGGCTGCCAGCACCCGCACCCCGGTGGGCCTCTCCCTGTGCGTCCTTTTCCAACTGCTCAATGGCCTCCTGGCTGACAAAACCACTGTCGATGAGCACTTCCTTGACCGGCCCAGCCTCCACGGCCCACCGCTCCAAAGCTCGGCAGGAGTTGCTCCTTGTCGTTGGGCGCATGGTCCACCCGCTGGCCTCCGATGAGCCGACTGTCGACTTCCACCGCCGCCTGCGCGTTGTAACTCGGCTCGCAGTGCCCACCACTGCCCGCCTACATGATCCGGCTCTCGGGATCGGTGAAGTTGTATTGGTCCTTGGGACCGGGAGTTTCGCTCGGCGGCTTGGGCTCCTTGCCGCGCGGCTTCTGGCCAGCCCGCCGCTTTTCCTCCCGCGCGGCGACTTTGGCTTCGTATTCACCGCGCTCGGCTTGCGCCCGCGCGTAGGCTCGCGCTTCCATCTCCGCTCGCGCCTTGGCCAAAAGCGCTTTGCGCTCCTGCCGGCGCTGCACTTCCTCGGGGATGGACAGCCCGTCCTCCCAAGGAGTCGCATCCGCTTCTTCGGCCCTTGGCCAGCAACTGGGCGATCTCCAAATCCAGTTCCCGCATCTGCTCGCCGGCCCGCGGGGTAACTGACCGCCGCCTGCTTGCTCGCATTGGCCAGCACCTGGGTCCCGTCGATGGCCACGGTGATCCCTCCGACCTTCAGCACCCCGCAGCCCGCCGCCATCTCCAGCACCTGGCTGAAGCCGCTGCTCAACAACGCTTGGCGCTGCCGCCGAAACGCGCAGATCGTGTCGTGATCCGGATGCGTGTCCGCGCACAACAACCGCACCGGCACGCTGTCATAGGTCGAGTTCTCAATCTGCCGGCTGCTGAATACCCCGCTGGCGTAGCTGGAGATCAACAGCCCCAGCATCATCCCCGGCGGATACTGCTCATCGCCCGTCCCGCGCTCATTGACCCGCGCGCCGCTCAAGTTCAGTTCCCCAACCGCATCCATGAGGAAGTGCACCAGATGACCTTCCGGCACCCACTCCCGAATATCCGGCGGCAACAACAGCGGCGTGTCGTGGTCTACATTCACAAATCGAGCGGCCATACGTCTTCTACCCTCCCTTGCTCAAAAATCGTTGGAGGAAAAGTCCGACAGGCTGCTAGAGCGGCGTCGAATTCTACTCCTCAATGTCTGCACACGTACCCAATCACCCATTATCTGGCGCTCTCAAGAATTGTTCCTCGACAATTTCCATCCTACAGCCATTTTCCCAGGCCCGGGATTGTCGAAAATCCTGCCTCCTCTGGAGAGCGCGGGGTCGCTCCATTGTGCATGAGATTTCTTGTCAACAGATCGTTGATCTTGTTGCTTATCCGGCAGAATAACTCGTAGCTGGGCATATGACAAGGTGTGGCTCGCAAGTTTGGACCACCAATTTCGTAGGGGAGAAGTCCGGTGGCGAGAGCAATCACCCTCTTGAGTGCGCACAAAACGCATATTCCTAAGTAATCCGGGGTCTTTTCACCGGGCCACCCTCGATTTTGTTGCAAAAATCTCCTCGTAAAGCTCTCAATCCGGCCAGCAGTTTGCGCAGCGGTAAAGTACTCCGCTACTCTGGTTTTTCCCCTCTGCCCCATCGCTTGGGCCGTCACGGATCTGCAAGAAGGGCGCAAATTTTTTCGGCCATTGCATCCACGTCTCCAACCGGAACTAAGTAGCCGCATTCTCCGTCCACCACGATCTCTGGAATGCCTCCGGCATTCGTTGCCACCACGGGTTTGCCTGCAGCCATTGCTTCTATGACAACTTGCCCAAACGGTTCCGGAATCGGCGAGGCATGAACAAGAATCGATAAAGCCCGAATAAGAGGCACCACATTGTGGCAAAATCCGCGGAACTCCAGCTTTCGCAAGCCAAGTTCAGTGGCCAATTTCCAAACTTTCTCCTCGAACGCTCCGTTCTGAAAGAGTGCTCCACCGATTATCTGAAATCTCACTTTTGGAAAGCGCTTTGCGACTTTCGCGGCCGCGCGAACGAAAACATCCTGACCTTTGGGTTGGACTAATCCGCCCCACGATGCCCACAACCGGCGGTCCAGCCATTACGCCGTCGGTCATGTCGGAGGTGACCGGTTGGAGGAATTCTTGAGGCACGCCCGGATACACTACTCGGACCCGGCCCGACGCAAGCAGCGGCAATGTTTGGAGTGTGGCCTTGGAATTCGCGATCACCCGATGCGGAATCCACCGCACCAGCATTTTGAAAGCTTCCACCACGGCCCTTGGCAAATAGTCCTCGGCAAACCGATCGTGAATGTGCCAGACAAGGCGCCGGCCCGCGACCCGCGCCGCTACTCCTCCCAAAATGTCGGCTTTGAGCGAAGTCGTGTGCACTAAATCAAAGTCTCGGCGACGCATGAATCTTTCAATTGCAGATAAGCGTAACACTAAGTCGAACAAATCGTTCGGGTGCGCTAATACCGAACCGAGGTGATTTCGCGAGGTATTCATCAGCCTTATCGGCAGCGCGATAATCTGCACTTCAACCGAAATTTCCCTTAATCGATCTACTAGCGGACCGTCGGAAAGAGCAACACCACTGGCTTGAATCGAATGCGATCTAACGCACTCAACAACCGCACCAAAGCAACCTCCGCCCCCCCATTTCCGCGGTATGGTCGACATATAAGAATGGACATTACTCGATTCGCGGATCGTTTGATTTCGGCCGGCGGTCGATTCTCTGGACCACCGAATGCTTCGGCCTCGCTTTGGTTTCCGATTCGGACTCTGAATCAATCCCGCCCTGTGTGGCCACTTTGCGTGACGTCGCCTCCAGCGTCTCCAAATAGGCGACTTCCATCATTTCTGCCATCCTTGTCGCAGAAAAATTTCGCCACGGCTATTTTCTTTCCGCACTCTCCCATTCTCCTGGCGTCGTCCGGATTTTCCAAAAGGAACACAATGCGCTCCGCCATCGATGTCGCGTCGCCCATGGGAACCAGCCACCCAGTCTCTCCGTCGATGACCACTTCCGGCACCCCGCCCCCAGCCGTCGCGACGACTGGCTTCCCTAGGGACATTGCTTCAACAAGCACCTGCCCAAACGGCTCAGGAGTGGTTGATGCAAGAACCACGATATCCAATTCCTCCATCTTCGCTAAGACATTGTCCGAGAAACCGATGAATTGCAACTTGGTACTCGGTCACTCGCCGCCTGCTTGCGGATTTTTTCCTCCCAGGCCTCCTCGTTGAAAAACGTTCCGCCGATCATTGGAAATATCGCCTGGGGAAATTTCTTGTTCACTATTGCGGCCGCTGCAATGAATACATCATGCCCCTTCCCAGGCGAAAGTCTCCCAACCAGTCCTACCCGCATTTGGTGTCCGTTGCATTCTATTGCCTTCTCCGATGTCTCGATATCGATACCAGGATAGATCACTCTATAATTCGGCTTCGTCTCCCCCAAGAACGTCCTGAGCGTAGATTTCGAATTGGCGACAATGCAAGAAATCCAATGCCTCGCGAAATAGCGTAACATACGCACGGTTCTCGGTGGCAGTGCTCCGTCCGTAATGTTTTGATGGACATACCATAAGGACGGGACGTCGCCGCAACCGAGCCGCAACACCCCCTATCAAGGCGGCTTTTAACGAGTTGACGTGAACTATGTCGATCTTATACGTCTCGATTACCGCACTCACTTGAAGGATATGCCGAATTACTTTAAATGCGGAGCTCCACCGAAACATGATCGTCCAGTCAAGTTCGTATCGCGAAGCCTGATTAATCGCCGGATCGAGAATGAGCAAATCGATGGGGACATTGAGGCTTTTGATAGCATCACCAATGGGGACCCTTGGAAAACAAAAGGACCCGTACGTCGAAACGGGTCTCTGTCGATCGCCTTGAGGAGTCTCGACAGAGCAATTTCCGCCCCGCCGGGGACAGCGGTTGTGCGAAATGCAAAGCAAATTCACTTTTCGTATGCCACGTCCACCACTGTTCGATTGCGCTCCGCTCATTGCTTATAGTCCACTAGCCGCGCCGCGCCGATATGCGTCTGCTGGTCGATTGTCATTTCGCACTCGAAAAAAATCTCCTGCGGCCGAAGCGAGGCGCAAAGGAAGGGACAAGAAAGCCGCGTCATCTGCGACGCGTGGGCCGAAATTGCCCGCTGTTTAGCCTGTAGTGCCTCTCCCAGATGGAGAGCCCGGATACGAGAGATATCCCGCGGGTAAATTCGCAGGAAAAATGGTCGCGACCAAAAGAGCCAGATCGGATATTCGAAAAGGCGCGCGTGCGATCTGCGCATCAAAAGGGACTTCCTTGACTAACCGAAAAGCCGCCTGATGATCGGGGTGACCGTCTCTCGCGTGAGTTACGTAAATTTCCGCGCTGCCACTCGCTGCCAATAGAGCCGCCAATTTAATCCCGAGTGCGGTCCGCGTTTCGGCTGATAGTTCACTCAACATTCCGTCAGGAAGATGCCAGAAATGCACGCAATCCGCGCGAACACCGAGTTGACCGAGAGCCTCGAGCGCCTCCTTCCGACGCCTTTCTTCCAAAATACGCCTAGGGTCATCCGGGGCAATTGGTCGGACTATTTTGAGGTGGAGATCCTGGATCTACATCCACCGATGGGTATCCTTCGCCGCCATCTGTGAGAAAAAGGACGCTTACCGAGGCGCCAACTTGACGTTTAAGGGCAATGAGCCCTCCGCAACCAAGAACATCATCATCTGGATGGGGCGCAACGATGAGCGCCCTTGACAAGGAGATGAGATGCGTGTTCTGACTGATCTCCACCAAAATCCTGGCTGTCAGCCTCGCGTGGATCCCCTTGTAAGAAATGCAGGCATCTTAATCAAGATGGACCATTGCCGCGCTTTTGCCTTTACCCTCGGCGGCGCCACCTTCTCCTGCCAATAGGAGCGCGCAGGATCAGGAGCCCGTCCCTTTACGTTCATGATCGCGTTGCCGCTCCCACGGCGTCCTGGACAGGATCATTCTTCGTTTGATCAGATACCCGTTGGTAGATGGCATGCATTCTTTCAGCGTACTCGCTCCCAGGTACAGCGTTCCAGGACCTGCTCTCGCCCAATACCTCCCAAGCGACGACATTCCTGCTGGTCCGACGCCAGTCGATCGAAAGCGCGCGCCAGTGCCGGGGGATTTCGCTCCGGAACAATGATCCCACCGTTTCCCACCACTTGCGGGATGGCGCCCGAGTCGGACCCGATCACCGGCGTACCCGCACGCGTGGGCCTCGATGATCACCCTGCCGAACTGCTCTTTCCAGCGACGCGTGGTGCGCGATGGAAAGCACGAGTACGTCGATTGCGTTAAACACCGCGGGCAACTCTTCGAGCGACCGAGCCGGCAAGATTTGCACCTGGCGTTCCTTGCCGATTTCCCGGGCGCGCCGCTGGGGGCACGCAGCCAGCGCGCCAGCACTTCCGTTCCGCAGCCGAGGTTGATCGCGCGGATCAGCCAGCGCCGGGCGTGCCCGCAGATGAGCCGATCGTCTCCGACCAGATCGCGTAGCGGGCCGAGAAGGTGGCGGCCACCTCCCTCGGCAGCCGCGCCTCATTCTCCATGGCCTGTCCGCGCAAGCGCTGGACGACGAGCAGGAGGCGTGCGGTATCGTGCCAGTAGGCGAACCGCTCGTATCCTCGCGGGCCAGGCCTGTCCCGAGACGTGAGATTTCCACGAAGATCCAGCGCAGACGGCGGTGCGGGCGGCGGAGAATCTCCTCCAGCAAGTAGCCGTCCTCCGGCGCGCGCATGCCATTGAGCCCGGCATTGAAGGACTTTACGGGGACGCCATTTTCTCCCCGCGATCCGATCGAAAACCGCCGGCATGATCTGGCAGTGCACGCGGCTCGAACCGAGGAAAAGCACGTCGTATTCGTCGCCATGCCGCGCGAGATATTCGATCTTGTCCCGCACCAGCGAAAGCTCCGGAAACGGCAGATAGCGGCGTAATACGGCACAACTCGTGGACGAACGTCGCGAGGAAAATGACTCCGATGAGGACGAAATGGGCGGCGCATTGGCGGGGTGTGGAAAGAGGGACGGTCACCGTATCCCCATCTGGATTCGTCACGCGCGCATCATAGGAAAGCGACCTTTCCCGACAAGGAAATTGCCAGCACGGCCGGCCGTATCTACACTGCGCGGCTCATGCCTTTCCATTGGCTCATGACCGGTCTCTGCACGATGGCGCTCCTGCTCCCGTTCGTCGCCGCCGGCCAGCCAGCCGGACCTGCCGGAACAGGCGAAGGCGCCGCCGCGCAAGATGCTCTGGAGCCTGCGCAGCGAACCGATGGTCGATGTGGCCAAGGCCTGCCCGGGCATTTGCATCGAGATGCGCTACGCCACCGATCGCAATCTCGCCGGGGTCGCGATTTACCCTTTGCGAGCCCGGGCGCTGGTCCGCAAGAGCGTGGCCAAACGGCTGCGGCAGGCGCAGGACGAACTGCGCAAACAAGGCTTCGGCCTGAAAATCTGGGACGCCTATCGGCCGGCGTGGGCGCAGCTCCTCTTGTGGCAAGCGGCGCCGAATCCGGAGTTCCTCGCCGATCCCGCGCGGGGTGGCTCTTATCACACGTGGGGCGCTTCGGTCGATGTGACGCTCGTCGATCTGCAGGGGCGCGAACAGAAAATGGCGACAGATTTCGACGCCCTCTCCGAATCGGCAAAATCCACGTACGTCGGGAACGATGCGGGGATCGCCACGCGCATGAAGATCCTGCGCGCCGCGATGATCAACGCCGGCTTCGGCGGCATTCGCGACGAATGGTGGCACTTCACCTCCAGGATGCCGGTCTTTTCGCCCCCGTAGACATGGCCCTCGAGGACGGCAGCAACTAGACCTTCCCCCGTGAAAATCATCCGCTACCAATCCCCCACCGGCGAAATCGGCTACGCGCAGGAACACGCCGGCGGCACGGCCACGAAGCTCCGTGGCTCGCTCTGGACACGCTCACTCCGACCGATGAAACGGCTCCGGTCGCCCGCGTGCTCGCGCCACTCGATCGCGGCGATTCTCTGCATCGGCCTGAACTACCGCCAGCACGCTGCCGAGACGAAGGCCCCACTGCCGCAATTTCCCGTGCTCTTTTTCAAGAACCCCGCGTCCCTCCAGCACCCGGGCAGGCCCATCGTGCTCCCCCGCTGGATGAGGAGCGAGAAGGTCGACTACGAGTGCGAACTCGCGGTCGTCATCGGTCGACGGGCGAAAAACATCCCGCGCGAGCGTGCGCTCGAATACGTGCTCGGCTACACCTGCGCCAATGACGTGAGCGCCCGGGACTGGCAGAAGGAAGGCGGCGGCTCGCAATGGTGCCGCGGCAAATCCTTCGATACCTTCGCTCCCCTCGGGCCGCGCCTGGTCACGCGCGACGAGATTCCCAATCCTCAAGGCTTGCGCATCCGCACCATCGTCAACGGCGAGACGCTGCAGGACTGCTCGACGGGCGACATGATCTTCGACGTGGCTACGCTCATCGAATTCCTGAGCGGCTCCACCACGCTCCTTCCCGGCACCGTCATCTTCACCGGCACGCCGCACGGCGTGGGTATGGCCCGCACGCCGCCGCGCTTCCTGCACGCGGGCGACCAAGTCACGATCGACATCGAGGGCATCGGTGCGCTGACCAATCCCGTGATCGACGAGAGCGCCTCGGGCGCAACGACTTTCCATTTGTAAAAAGCCCGCGCCCGCCAATAGTTCGGCCATGCAAGTCCTGCAAACACTGGGCGTCGCCCTCGGGCTCGCGTCGCTCGCGGGCCTGAATGTTTACCTCACCGTTTTCGTCACCGGCCTGGCCATCCAGCAGCATTGGATCGATATCAGCCAGACCTACCCGGAACTCGCGATTCTCGCACATCCCCGCGATCATCGCCATTTCCGGCGTCCTCTACGTGCTGCAATTCTTTGCCGACAAGATCCCGTGGATCGACTCCCTCTGGGATGCGGTGCATACCTTTATCCGCCCCCTCGGGGCGCCTTCCTGGCCCTTCGCGTCCTGGGCCTGTCCGACCCGACGATGGAAGTCCGTCGCGGCTCTGCTGGCCGGCGGCGTGAGCCTCACCACGCACAGCGTGAAGGCCGGCACGCGGCTGGTCGCAAACCATTCACCGAGCCCTTCTCCAACATCGCCTTGAGCCTGGGCGAGGATGTCACGGTTCTCGGCGGGCTCTTTCTCATCCGGCAGGATCCCATGCTCGCGCTCATCGTCTTCACCGTCATCCTGCTCACCATCGGCTACCTTGGTCCCATGATTTTTCGCGGCGCCCGTGTGCAGCTTTGGCTCATTTGGAAAAAGATCGCCTCGCCGGCTTCGGACAAACTCGAAACCAAATTGCTCGCGAACTGCGCGGGAACTCGATGTGGCCTTCTCAGCGTGAATCTCGAACGCGACCCGATCGCCTGGGCTGCGCCCTGCATCAGCACTTCATCCCGCGGTCTGCCGGGCAATTTCTTCGGTTTCCTCGTGGCTACCGAGCGTCCCGGACCCAGGCTCGCTTCGTCGCGAAGCGCGGCTGGAAGCAAACCGCCATCGAACTCAACCTCACTGGCTACCAGGTCGCGCACGAGCCAAAATTCCTGAGCGAAAACATCGTGCTCTCGCACCCTGGGAAAAAGCCCAAATACATCTTCCTTTTCTCCCGGGGCCAGCGCGCCATCGTCAAGACCGTGGCGGCCAGCATCGAGGAGCGGCTCTCGGCTTCCCTGCCGGCGCCCGAGGAGTCCGCTCGCATCGAGGAGCCGGTGCTGTCTTCCTGACCCGCCTTATTCCACGCCGAAGCACGCCGGACTCGCCACCCGGCAGAGCTCGAGGAAATCCTCCCACCGCAGTTCCAGCCCACGGATCACGCTGGCGCACATGGTTCATCGTGGCGGTGGCGATCTCACGCCGCGCCCGCTCCAGGTTGCGGCTGATCTTCGCTTCCGAGCAGGAAAACATTTGGGCAAGTTCGCGGCCGAGCAGGCCGTTGGTGTGGGCCAATTGCACCAGCACGAAATCCTCCGGGTCGCACTCGCGAAAAGCCGTCTCCACCGCCCCGCGCATGATTTCCAAAAGCGGCGCTTCGGCGTGGTATCGCGTCTCGAGGGAGGACGCCCGCCCACTTTCTCCCTTCACGACATCCTCCAGCGGCCGCTTGTCCCATTCCGCTGCCGGATGCGACCTTCCTGGCGCTTCCGTTGGACCAGCTTGTTCAAAGCCACCGCTTTCAACCAGGTCCGCAGGGGAGAGTTTCCGCCGTAGGTGGCCAAACGCGGCCTGTTTTCCCGCGCTCCGCGAGGCAATCCGCCTTCAGTTCATTGGCCAGTTCCCAAGCCTGCTCCGCGGTGGCTCCAGTGTGAACCAGGTAGTCCATGACTTGTGTCTCACAGATTTCCTGAAGCCGGCTGATGGACAGCGGATCGTCCTCCAGACACTTCTGCGCGAGCAGGAAATCTTCGAGGAACGGAAGGGGGTCAATCATTGCGACGGATCGTGAAAAGCGTTGGTCCGAAATTCAACGTAAATTGCACGGTCTTGCGGGAGGAGCACGGCCATTTTCGTGGCCGCGCTCCATCCCGCAACAACCCGCGACTGCCAACGCCCGCTACTCCCCCTGCCCGCCCACTGTCCGCCACTCTCCGTGTTTCCCCGCTGCACCCGCTCTCCGTATCCCCCACGCCCACATGCCCATCGGTCGCTGACGATCTACGAAAGCTGCCCCCCCGACTACCCGCGGCCTTCAGCGGCTGAGATGGCGGTTTGCAGACGCCTTGCAGCAAATCGCCGTTTATTTTTCAGTTTTCGAAAATTCGGCGGGCTTTCCCATAAAACGCATTTTTTTCCTGCAAGAATTCACCTCCTTGTCATCTTAACCAGTAGTTATGAGCGACGATATCTCCTTGCTAATTGAATTCCTCGACCGGAGCGGTCCTGAAGTGAGCGGCCGTGGCCTGATCGGTCTGCAAGTGGAACAGACCGCCATGATCGAACGGTTCATCAATGGACGGTGCGACGATGCCGAGCGGCGCGAGTTGTCCCGGTTCCTGCAGTTGCACCCCGCCTGGATTCGCTGGATCGCCGAGCGCATCAAGACGGGCCGCGATGCAGGTGACGCTTCGCTCGCCGGCGGCGAATAGTCTCTCCCCAAAGGCATCTTACAGGGGAGCGACCCGCCGTCTTCGCGCACGACGGTGAACGATCTTGGCTGGCCGTGGAGAATGGGTAATCTCCCCGGCTGCGGTCTGTTTCCAATCCGCCCCTGCGCCATGAAAATCCATCCGGGAAAACTCACCCTCCTCTTCACCCTCCTCCTGACGGCACTCGCCGCTGCGGCGGATCACGCCCCGCCCTCCATCCCTCCCGACGTGGCGCTCGCGCGATTGAAGGCCGGCAACCATCGCTTCGTCAGCACCTCCATCAGCGGTGGCAAGCCGACCGCCGCCCGGCGTGCGGAGACCGCCGAAGGGCAGCACCCCTTTGCCATCATCGTCGGCTGTGCGGATTCCCGCACGTCGCCCGAGATCGTCTTCGATCAAAACATCGGCGACCCTCTTCGTCATCCGCACCGCGGGCAATCTCGTCGACGACTTTGCCCTCGGCAGCATCGAATATGCGGTGGCCACCTCGGCGCGCGGCTTATCGTGGTCCTCGGTCATCAGAAATGCGGCGCGGTGCAGGCCGCGCTGGCGGGTGGCGCTGCCCCGGGTCATGTCCATGCGCTGGTCAAAGCCATCCAACCCGCGGTGCGAGCCTCGAAAGGCCTGCCCGGCGATCCGCTCGTGAACGCGATCCAGGAGAATGACTTGCTGGTCGCAAAGAAGATTCACGAGAAGGCCCGGCTGGGCGACCTCGCTTCCCAGGTGCGCGTGGTCGAGGGCTATTACGATCTCCATTCGGGCAAGGTGCAGTGGGCCCAGTGAGCGTGAGTCGGGCCGCACGGCTGGCGACCGGATTCGTCTTTCTTCTCACCGCCGTCACCGCTCTTCCCGCCGCGCCCGCTCCCACGCGCGAGGAGGTGCTGGCCGCCACGCTCACACCCTATGTCGGCACGTCCGTGCACGGCGTGGATACGGGCACCCTCACGGGCAAGGTGATGTGCGGCTACCAGGGATGGTTCAATTGCGAAGGCGACGGCGCCAATCGCGGCTGGTGCACTGGGTGAAAGGCCGCGGCCTGCCTTCGCCGGCGAACGTGAAGGTGGATCTCTGGCCGGACGTCTCCGAGCTCGGCGCGGATGAGCGCTTCGACACGGCTTTTCATCATGCCAACGGCTCGCCCGCGCAGGTCTTCAGCTCCTTCAAGGAGGCCACGGTGCTCCGGCACTTTCAATGGATGCGGCGAATACGGCATCGACGGGGCCTTCGTGCAACGCTTCGCCGCGGGCGCGCGCTCCCCGGATTTTCAACGGCAGAACAACACCGTGCTCGCCCATTGCCGGGCGGGCGCGAATCTTCATGGCGCGCCTACGCGCTGATGTACGACCCTCTCCGGCCTGGGCGTGGGACACATGGACGAGGTGATGGACGACTGGCGCCAGCTCCGCACCCGCATGAAGCTCGGCGAAGATCCGGCCTACCTTCACCACCGCGGCAAGCCCGTCGTCGCGGTCTGGGGCATCGGCTTCAACGACCATCGTGCCTACACGCTCGAGGAATGCCGGCGGCTCATCGAATTCCTCAAGAGCGACGGCTGCACCGTGATGCTCGGCGTGCCCACCTACTGGCGCGAACAAAAGAACGATGCCGTCCCCGACCCCGCGTTGCATGAAATCCTCGCTCTCGCCGATGTCCTGAGCCCCTGGACCGTGGGCCGCTATCGCTCGCCGGACGACGCCGCCCGCTACGCGGAAAAGCAGATCAAGCCCGACCTCGCCTGGTGCGCCGAACACCGCCTCGATTATCTGCCCGTCATCTTTCCCGGCTTTTCGTGGAACAACATGTACGGCAAGAGCACGAGCGCCATCGCCCGCCGGCGGGGCGAATTTTTCTGGCGGCAATTTCGCGAGACGAAATCCGCGGGCGCCAGCATGCTCTATGTGGCGATGTTCGACGAAGTGGACGAAGGCACGGCGATCTTCAAATGCACCAACGACGTGCCGCCCGAAAGCGAAGCCCCCCTTTGTGACCTACGAAGGATTGCCTTCCGATTACTACCTGCGGCTCACCGGCCAGGGCGGGAAGATGCTGCGAAGCGAGATCCCCATCGACAGTCCGCTGCCAGCACCCAAAGAGACTCAGAAATAATTGCCCACTCTGTCCTCGCGTGTCATCCTGAGCGAAGTCGAAGGACGCCGTCGAACAACCAGCGATGATCTTTGGTAGAGCGACGGGGTTCTTCGACTCCGTTACACTCCGCTCAGAATGACACGCGAGGAGTCACCAGCGCCGCTTCACCGCTCGTTCGGCGCCTTGATATCGCGGCTCCAGGGCTGGGCGAATTGCTGAAAGAGCACCTTGGCCTGCAACGGTTCGATCTCGGGATACTCGCTGAGCAGGCACGCCAGCATCCCCGTGACCCGCGGCGCGGCGTAGCTGCTGCCACTCATCTTCTTGGCCCCTCCGCAGACCAGAGCACCTCGATATCCACGCCGCAGGCCGCGAACTCGACCAGTTGCCCCGGCTTGCGAAAGAGTTCCAGCTTGTCCTGCGTGCGCGCCATGTTCACGCCCAGGACCGACGTAAAAAAAAAGCCGGCCACTCCGAGCGGCCCAGATCGGCATTATTGCACGCCGCCACGACATGGACCCCGCGGAGATAGGCCTGATCGACCCACGCTTTGTACAGCAGACCGTGTTCGTAAATACCGCAGCCCAGGCTGCAATTGAGAATATGATAGCCCCGGTCGATCGCTTCACACGCGCCTTGCAAGATGCTCGGGGTGCGCGCCGCGAGCGACTCGCCCAGCACGCGAATGCTCCCGATTTCCGCCTCCGGCGCCATCTCGTGAATGATGCCCGCCACCGCCGTCCCGTGGCCGAAAACATCCGCCCCTCCGCCGGGGACCATCTTCAGCGTGCCGGCATCCTCGACCACGGCGAGATCGTCGCAAAACGGGCGGCCGCCGAAGGCCGGATGACTCGTCTCAATGCCCGAGTCCAGCACCGCGATGCGCACCCCGCGTCCGCGCCCGCGCCGCACGGCCGCCGCCGCCTCGGCCGGCGTAATCCAGCACTTCATGTCTGGTCATCGAGACCGATGGCGAGGGTGAGCAGTTGTTGCTCGATGAGGCGGGAAAAAATCGTCGCCGTGAGTTGCAGCGTGGCGAGATGCTGCGGTGAAAATCCCGGCGGCTCCGGCCTCGGTCGAGTTCGGGCGAGCGCAATTGCACCGCCGAGATGACGCCCCCGCAATTCCCCGGCAAAATAAAGCGGCGTGGCCAGCATGGCGCAGGTTTGCAGGCCAGCTTCTGGTCCAGCGATTTGTCCTGCCGCTGGTTTTTGCTGACGTCGTTTTCGCACAGCGGCAACTCGGTGGACACGATCATGCTGATCATCCCCGCGCGCACACTCTGGCGGAAGCGGCCGACGAAACTCGCCGCGTTCGGCCCCCGTATTGAAACGCGGAATCAGATAATTGCGGCTCTCATCGAGCAGCCACACGGTGCCTTCGTGGGCGCCGATGGCTTGGAAGCAGTCCACGACCAGCGCCCGCATCGTGGAATCGAAGAATTCATCGAACGACCCGGTGCCACCCGGCCGGCGAATTCACGCAGACGGGTCCGGACGATGGCGCGCAAATGGCCGAGGCGATCGTCATTAAGAACCGTAAGTCGTTCGCCCATGGTGGTTGCTACGGCTACCCGTCTCTCACTCCGTTATCAAGTCGTAAAGTGCGACGATTATTTGTCGAGGGCCGTATGGCCCTTGAGGTTGCCCGGCAGCTGGCGTTGCGCGGCCGGATTCACCGAAGGAACGCTCGGACCGTTGCCGTTCGCGCCGTGCGCCAGCGCATCGTCCACGGTGAGCGCATAGGCCCGGATGGAGTCTTCTTCCCCGAAAGCCGTCGTGTAGTGGTAGTAGCCCGCCGGATACAGCTTCCCCTGCCACGATTCCCCGGCCGCCCCTTCGAGTCCATAGATGAAGCCTGCGCCGAGCTGCATCGTCGAGCGGGTGTCCCGGTCCAGCATGCTCGCCGCCGGACGCCCCGTTTGCACGGAGAGCGACGCGCGCACCCCTTTGGAAGCGCCTTGTTCAATCGACGCCGAAGCGAAAATCACGCTCTGCTCGATGCGCAACCGGCGGGCCGCTTCCTCGGGCGAAGGCTGCTCGCTCTGCTTTTCGTCCACCGCCGCGGGCCCGCGCCCGGATCGCGGCCATCTGCTGCTGCACCATTTGCTGCTGCGCCGCCGCGCGATTGGCCCGGCTCTGCTCCCGGTAAGCCTCCGCCTTGACCGGATCGTAGTTGAAGCGCTTCTGCAATTCCGCCGAAAGCATCACGAATTCGATCTTTTCCACTCCCGAATCCGTTTGCACCACCAACCCATCCGGCTCGCCCCGGACGATCGTGCCTTGGAAATCGTCCCGTCCGCCCGCTTGAGATCTTCACCCAGGCCAGCAACGGCAGCAGTACAGCGAGCAAAAAGGGAAGGCGCTTCATGGCGGTTCGACAAAAACACAGAGAGGACTACGCCGGCAACTTCGCAGGGAATGCGCGGGCTGTCGAGCCGGTACAGGCCACCACGTGGCGTGAAATAAGTGCGGCTCCCTCGCGGTGTCATCCTGAGCGCAGTCGAAAGCCGAGTCTGCGAGACGCCTACGGGACTGCGGGGCAAACCCCGTCGAACAACCAGCGACGTCGATGGCAATGCAACGGGATTCTTCGGCTCCAAAGACTGCTCAACACCACCAAGGAGCGTGGGCCGCCCGTGCCTGTTCAAGCTGCGGCACACGGCCAAAGTCAAAACGCTGATCGCGCAGGCCCTGCGGGCCGGCGGTGGATGGGAAGACGCGGGCGATGGCTGGGAGGTGCTGACCGCGGAGTTGCGCCTGAGTGGATGGACGCGGACGCGGCGGGTGGTACTGGTGCGCGAAGGGCCTGCTCCCGATCTGCGCTCCTGCCAACGCGTCCGCGATGACACCGGTTACCGGAGTCAGGTCGACCCCTATCTGGACCGCCACACCGATGCGAAACTCAGCCCCGGCTATTGCCGGAATGCGCGGCCAAGGCGTTCACCGAGTTTGGCCTCGAGGTGCCGGAGACGGTCCGTGCCCTGCCGGGCGGGCACCATTTCGATTAGCCGCGCTTCCTATTCGGATCCGCGCGGCGCCGTCACATCCTTCAGGCCTTCCGCGCTGAAGTCGCTATCGGTCAGATTCACGTCGTGCTTGATGCGCGAGCCATCGATCTGCGTGACGAATCCGGGCGCGCGCCGCGCACGGACAGATTGGCCGGGATCGCATGACCGGCATCCGTGACCACCCGCGTGGTGTCGATGCGCCGGAGCACCTGTCCCGAGCCGGAATATTTCTCGATGCGCAACGGCACGAGCCGCTTCGCGTCGATCCAGCTTCGGACGCTCCCGTAGGTGGATCGATCGCCCTTCCCAGGCTTCGACTCCAGAATCTGGCAGTTCACGCCATCCACCGTTTCCGTGCCGACGATCGCCTGCTGTCCCACGCGTAGAAGTTATCGATGATATCTTCGTAAGAAAGATCGCTGCCGAACAGCGGCTCCTTCAGATCGTTGATCGGGCGCACGGTGCCGGGGCGGCGTGAAGATGGAGCCGCTGGCGCGACCGCCGCTCTTTTTGAGCAACACGGATTCGCCTTTGCGTTCCTTCGGAAAGAGCACCTGATACAGCACCTCGGAGGAACCCTTCGTCAGCCGTTGCTTGATCTGCAATTGCAGCGTCTCCGCTTTCGGCCCGCTGATCTCCATGCGCAGGCGGACATAGGAAGCGCCATCCTGCCGCACGCGCGCTGAGTCTGGACGCGAGGTCGCGGCGGCCGGATCGGCTGCCACCGCGAAGCCGGTGAGGCAGAAGAGGATGGCGGGGAACAGGCGGGAAAGATTCATACGAGGGGATACGTTTTTGGGCGCCGCGCAGGACGTCAACCGTGCAAAGCCTGGCTGGGCATGAGCCGCGAACTGCGCAGGCGGGATAGACGCCGCTCACGACACCGACCACCACCGCAATCGCCACCGCCGTCACCAGCAGCTTCGGGTTCAAGTCGGGCTCGAGCAATCCGCGCATCGCCGGGGCGGTGACGAGCACCTTCACTCCGGCCACCCCGAGCAACACTCCGCACACTCCGCCGAGAAATCCGAGCAGCGCCGACTCCCACAAAATCATCCGCATGATGCGGCTCCGCTTCCAGCCAATGGCGAGGAGCACGCAGATTTCCTGGGTGCGCTCGAAGACCGTCATCATCATCGTATTCATCACGCCGAGCACACCGACGAGCACCGCCAGCAGCGAAGTACCCCAACTCATCGCCCGGATGATGCGGTAGGCCTGGCTGTCGCGAATGTGGTCTCCCGCCACGACGGCCCGCGCCTCCGGCACCGCCTGGGTGATTTGATCGCAAAGCTGCGTGATCTCTTCCTTGGTCGTGCCCGGCGTCACGCGCAGGTCGATGATGTTGATCTTCCCCTCGTTGCGGTGAGCTGCTGGAACAGTGGCAGCGACAGGATCACCGAACCGTTCTCCACCACCGCGCCGCCGTCGACGATCCCGACGACCGCGAGTTCCTCGGTCTCCAGTTGCAGCGTATCGCCCACTTTTTTCTGCAGCACCTCCGCCGCGGTCTTCCCCAGCACGACCGCCTTTTCCCTGGCGTCATGGGGAAGTCTTCCCGCGACGATCTTCAGGTTCTTCCAGGAAAAACCGCCCCACTGGCGCGAGGAGACAATCATCATGTCGGCCTTCTCGACACTCACCAGGTCGACCAGCAGCGAGCAGGTTTCGGCCACATGCGGAATGGGCGTGATGCGCTCGACCACGGAGTCGCTGAACGGCTTCGGCGTGAGCGCGCTGCCCATGTTGCTCACGACCACGTCGGTGCCGCGGGTTTTCATTCCCGCCTGCCAGCTCGTCTCGAAGCCGCGGGAGATGCCGACCAGGGCCACCACGGCGGCGATGCCGATGGAAATGCCCACCATGGTGAGCCCGGTGCGCACGGGCCGCCGCCATAGTCCCCGCGTCACGATCGTAAAAAAAGTCATGGCTGGGAATTCAGCGTGTCGGAAACGATGCGCCCGTCTTTCATGGAGATCACGCGGCCGGCGCGGCGCGCAATTCCCGGGTCGTGGGTCACGAGGATGAGCGTGAAATTCTGCTCGTGTTGCAAACGCACGAGCAGGTCCATGACCACGGTTGCATTCTCGCTGTCGAGGTTGCCGGTCGGCTCATCCGCGAGCAGGACGGACGCATCGTTGGCCAGGCTGCGCGCGATCGCCACGCGCTGGCGTTCTCCCCCGGAGAGCTTCGCCGGAAAATGATCGAACCGCTTTTCGAGCCCGACCAATCCCAGCAGATCCGTCGCCCGCTGTTGGCGCTCCGCGGTCGTGCGCGAGGATTCCAACATCGGAATCTGCACGTTCTCGATCGCGGTAAATGTGGGAAGCAAATGGAACGCCTGGAAAATGAAACCGACATCATGGGCGCGATACGCGGAAAGATCGGGCCGCTCCGCCAGCGAACTGCCGCGATAGAGCAACGAACCGCGGCTGGGATGATCCAGTGCGCCGAGCATCTGCAAGAGCGTCGATTTGCCCGATCCGCTCTGCCCGACGATGGCGACGAACTCGCCGGCGCGGATGCGAAAGTCCACGCCGCGCAAGGCCTTCACCTGCCCGTCGTCATATTCCTTTTGCAGCGCGACCGCTTCGAACACCCACCCGCCGCCATCTTGCGAGGTGGCCATCAGTTCGACGCCTGCCGGGCCAATTCCTGCCGCGTCGGCACCGTGATGCCGCGCCACTGGGCGCCCACTTTCGGGTCGGCCAGATTGATGAACGTGTCGTAAACCGCCGCGCCGAAGCTGCGAAACGGCGGGCGCTCCTCAGGCCCGCTCGGCTCGAGCGCCGCGGCGTGCCGGGGCAACTGCGGATGCGGCAGGCCGGAGCGCCAGTGGTGCACGCCATGATACGGCTCGTGGAGGAGCGTGAAGTTGAGAAACGTCGCCATCCATCCTTCGGTCACAATGCTGCGCGTGGAGCTGTTCACCGTCGCACCGGTCAGCCCGACATGCTCCACGTATTTGCGCACACTTTGCATATTCGCCGCCAGCCAGGCCGGAGCGAGATGGAGCCAGACGAAATATTTCCACAGGTGTAAATAGCCGATCACGCTGAGCACTACGGCCCAGACGACCGCCGTGGCCGCAAATTCCGTCCAGATCCGCCGGCGCAATTTCTTGTTCCGGATCGGCGACCCTTCCCGCAGGAAGGTGCGAATGAAAAGAAACGGCGTGAAGAAGAGCCCCATCGTGAGCTCGAGGACCGCCGCCAGCACCCGCACCCAGCGCGGCATCGTGGGATGGATGAACGGCCAAAGCTCTTCGTCGCGTTCGGAAGCGAGATACGCGTGGTGCAACTGATGCGCCGCGCGATACAGGCTGAAACTCATGATGCTGAGCGTGCCAATAATGAGGCCATCGATTTCATTCAACGTGCGGCTCTTGCGCAGCAGCCCGTGCGTGGCCTCGTGAAAACCGATCAGCATCCCGTGCATGAGATGGCTCGTGACGAGAACCAGCGGCACCGCGAGCCAGAACCAGCCGTGATAGACCGCGACGCCCATCGACACCTGCGAGATCGCGAAGAGTCCCACCAAAATCGGAAACGCCACATGGGTGATCCAATGCGGCTCATGCGGTTCGGCTTCCATTTCGAGGGCGGGCGCGGCGTTCATGCGCGTTTTATTCGGTGAGGGCGGCGACGCGGACTTCCGGAGAGCGGCAGGCGCCAGCCAGCACACTCTCGAACAAGCGCCCGAGGTTTTCCACCTCGGCTTGCGCGAAGAGTTGCGGCCGGAAGAGCCAGACGACCTCGAGTTGGTCCCCGTCCTCGGTGATTTCGCACGCCAGGTGGCAGCGGGCTGTGCCCGTCGAGCGCATGCGCAACTTCGCCGAAAGGCCCGGCAGCGCCACATCCGGGATCGGATGATTTTGCAGAGCGAACCGCACCTCGAAGATGGGATTGTGTCCCGGCGACCCTTTGTCGCCCAGCGCCCGCGCCAGTTCCACAAACGGCAGGGCATGGGCGAAGCAATCGATCGTCGTCTGATGCATCGCGCGCAAGCTCGCGGGAAAAGTCCGTTCCGTATCGACGCGGCCGCGCAGGGGCACGATCCCCGCGTAATAGCCCATCGTCTCATTGGCGGCCTGTTTGGTGCGGTTGGCCACCGGTGTGCCCACGAGCACGTCGTCCGTCCCCGCCCAGTCCGCGAAAGCCACCTGAAAAGCCGTGAGCAGAGTGCTGAAAAGGGTGGCCCCCACCCGCCTGGCCAGGTCGCGCGCCGCCTTGGTCAGTTCCGCCGGGATTTGCGTCACCAGCCGTTCCGATCCGCCGGACGCCGTGCCCGGCCCCTCCTTCGCATCCCAGAGCCGCTGATAGCCTGCGAGGTGCGCCTTCCAGAAGGCCACCCGCGGCGCCAGTTCCGATGGCCGCCAAAACGCCCGCTCGGCCGCTCCCCACGCGCTGTAACTTTGCGGCACGGCAGGCAGCGCCTCGCGCAGGCCCCGCACCCGCTGGATGAAGGCGAGGCACAATTCCTGGACGAAAAGCCCGAGCGTCCAGCCATCGCCGATGGCGTGATGAATCGTGAAGACCAGCACGTGATCGTCGGGCGCACGGCGCAGCAGATCCACCCGGTAGAGCGGCCCCTGCAGGAGATCGAACGGTTCGTCGAAAATCCGCTGCGCGATTTCCTCCATGGCCTCCGGATGACTCTCCGCCGCGCTCAACTCACGAAAGCGAAACTTCAGGATGCCGTCCCTGCGAATCATCTGCACCGGCCCGTCCTTGCCGGGCAGGAACGAAACGCGCAACGCCTCCTGCCGTGCCACCACCATTTGCAGGGCGCCGCTGCCGTCCTCGGGCGTGACGTGGCCGCGCACTTCGATGAGGCAGCAGATGTGGTTCGCCGGATCCTCCACCGGCACGGGCGAAGTCTCCCACAGCTCGCGTTGCGGGAAGGTCAGCGGCTGCAATCGCAGCTCGCCGCTCTCCAGACGTTGCTTCAATAGCGCGCGTTTAGCTTCGGCCATGACAGGTCGCTGGGCAGCGCTACTTCACCACTCCCTGCGGATCGGGATCCGCATCCGGCGCGGAGCCATTGCCCAGCAACCGATCGAGTTCTTCGTCCGACAACGCTTCGAGATCGATTTCCTCGGCCGGAGCCGCCTCCACGGGAGCGGCGGCGGGCGCCGGTGCGGCCGTGGTCTTGCCGCCCATGTGGCCGGCGATGAGACTGGCAATCTGCCCGATGGTTCGCGCCCGCATGAGGCTGGTCGGGGGCAGCGCCACCCCGATCGCGGCTTCGAGCGAGTTCTCAATTTCGACGCCCATGAGGGAATCGAGGCCGAGATCCGTGAGCGGCTGATCTTCCCGCAAGCTGTCCGGTTTGACGCGCAACACCGAGCCCACGACCTCCCGCACCGCCTGCACGATGATGCCTTCGCGATCTTCGGGTGTCGCGGATTCGATCTTGAGCCGCCAGTCGCTCGTCACTCCACCGCCCTCCTGTCCTTCGACTGCAGTGAGGATGCGCTCGAGCAAGGGATTCTCCTGCGCACTGCGGAAGAACTGGCGCCACTTCGCCCAGTCCACGCGGATGGCCACGACCTGGGCATTGCCGGCCATGAGCGAGGATTCGAGGATCGACACCACCTCGCCGGGCGAGATCTCCGTCGTTCCTTGCCGCGCGAGGAATTCGGCGACGCGCTCGTTGCGCGCCACGTACCCTTCACCACCCAGCACGCCCCAGTTCATCGTCAGCGCCGGCAGGCCCAGCGTGCGGCGATGATGCGCCAGCGAATCGAGGAAGGCATTGGCCGCGCCGTAATTTCCCTGCGCAGGATTGCCGAAGAGACTGGAGACGGAGGAGAACATCACGAAGCAGTCCAGCTTCAGCTTCTCCGTGCCCTTGTGGAGCAGCCAGGCGCCGTAGGCTTTCGGGGCCATGACGCTTTGCATGCGCTCCCGCGTGAGCGCGGCGAGCGGCGCGTCGTCGATGACCATCGCGAGATGGAACACGCCGCGCAGCGGTTGCTTGCCGGTTTTGATCTCCGCGAGCAGACGCTTGATGTCCTTCTCGGACCCGGCGTCGGCACGCACCACGCGCACTTCCGTGCCCAGGTCGCGCAGGCTCTGGACGAAGGCCTCCGCTTCCGGTGTCGCCGCGCCACTGCGGCTGCTCAGCACGAGGTGTTTCGCGCCGCATTTCACCAGCCATTGCGCGACGACCTTACCGAAGCCGCCGAAGGCGCCGGTGATGAGATAGCAACCATCCGCCTGGATCGAGAATGGCGAAGGCAGCGGTTCGCCGCGGCGCGGGACGAACACTTCCGGGAAGGACACGATGACCTTGCCGATGTGCTTGCCACTCGCCATGAGGCGGAACGCCGAATCGATGCGGCAGGCCGCGAAGGAGCGGAACGGCAGCGGCGTCAGCGCGCCCTGCTCCACGAGTTCGCCGATCTCTCCGAACATCTCGCGGGTCAGCGATTCGTCGCCGGTGAAGACCGCATCCATGGCCACCACGTGGAAGGAAGCGTTGCGGCGCAGATTCCAGAGCGGGATGCGCGAGTTCTGGTAAATGTCGCGTTTGCCGATCTCGATGAAGCGGCCGAATTCGTTGAGGCAGGAAAGGCCCATGGGGATCGCTTCACCCGCCAGGGCGTTGAGCACCACGTCCACCCCGCGGCGCTGCGTGAGTTCCATCACCGCCTCGGCAAAATCGCCGCGGCGCGAATCGATCACGTGTTTCACGCCGAGCGTCTCCAGCAGGGCGCGCTTGGTGGCGCTGCCCGCGCTGGCGATGACTTCCGCCCCGAGATGATGCGCGATCTGGATCGCCGCCATGCCCACGCCACCCGCTCCCGCATGCACAAGCACGCACTCGCCCTGGCGGATGCGCGCCACGTTCTGGAGGGCATGCCAGGCGGTCATGAAGACCACCGGAATCGTCGCCGCATCCTCAAAGGACAGCGTCGCGGGAATGCGGCGGACATCGCCCGCCCGGGCCAGCGTCTGCGTCGCAATGCCGAAAACGGCGAGACCGAAAACGCGATCGCCCGGGGCCACATGCGTCACGCCGGGGCCGACGGCTTGCACGATGCCGCCGACTTCGTCGCCGAAGATGCGCGCATCGGGCGCTTCCCCGGGATAGAGCGCCAGCGCCTTGAGGACGTCGCGGAAGTTCATGCCCGCGGCCTTCACATCGATCAGCACCTCGCCCGGCCCACACGGCGGCAGGGCAAAAGGCGCGAAGCGCAAGGTATCGAGATGCCCGCGCTCGCGCGACTCCAGGCGCAGCGGCACCGAGGCGTCGAGCGTGCGCTGCACGGACGGACGCCCGCGATCGAGGCGCTGCGCATAGCGCGCTTCACCACGGAGGGCGATTTCACGCTCCGGTTCGCTGCGCAGCAGCTCGCTCCACAGCAGCCGCAAGTCGGACGCCGCGGCCGCCGGTGGAAGATCGATGCCGCGGCAGGCGAGGTTCGTGTATTCGTTCTGGATCACGCGGAGCAGGCCGATGGCCGGCGCTTGCGCCACGGCCGTGGCGGTCATGTCGCGTCCCACCGGCTGCGCGCCGCGCGTCACCGAGTCGATGCGCAGCTTCGCCGCGGGGTAGATGGCTTCGAGCGCCTGGCTGAGATGCAGGAGCGAGTCCGTCCCCATCAGCGTGTCGGCGGTCACCTTCGTCGCATCCAGGTTCCAGAGGTAAACGATGCGCTCCGGCGCCGCATCGGCACAGGAGTTCAGGAGACGCGACCAATCCTCCGGCACTTCCGCGCGGAGGGTAAAGGTATCGATGCCGGTGGTGGCAAACTCCCCGGCCCGCAGGGCCAGGCGGCAGCGCGCGCCCACGGTGCGCAATTGCGCGGCCAGGGCTTCGCCCAGGCCGGCGGCATCGGCGAAAATGAGCCACGACTTCTCCGCCGGCGCCTCGGTCGAAATCACCGCGCCCGTCGCGGGCGGCACCCACGCTTTGCGCGCGAGCATCCCGAATTGTCCTTCGCCACCCGTCGGCCCGATCAGGCCCGGCATCGAGGCCGTTTCGCTGAAGCCTGTTTTTTGCAACACCTTCTCCCACTGCGCGCGTTCCAGCAGCGGCTGCTCCGGACGCAGGTCGCGATCCGTGAACCGCCACCAGCCGCTCGTGAGGCCGAAGACCGTTTCCGTCCACAATTGCGGCGTGGCCGTATCCATGAAGGCCAGGCTGCCGCCGGGCACGAGCAAGTCGCGCAGGTAGCCGAGCGTGGCGCGCACGTCGCGCACCGCGTGCAGCACATTGGTGCCGATGATGAAGTCGAACGAGCCGGCTTCCAGGCCCTGGTCGGTGCCGGGTTTCTCGAGGTCGAAAATGCTGCACTCCACTTCCGGGAAAGCGGCCAGCTTCTGCATCGCGCTGGGAAAGAAACCCGCCGAGACATCGGTAAACACATAGGTGTGCAGACGGCGCTCGAGCAGCGGCAGCACGTGCGCCGCGAGGCCCGCCGTTCCGCCACCCACCTCGAGAATCCGCAATCCGCGGCCCTCGGGGAGATGCCGCGCCGTTTCCTGCACCGTGGCGGCGATCGCCGCCAGCCAGCGGCTCGTGTAGAGGCCGTCGCCGTAAAATTGCTCCAGCAATTCCGCGCCCGTGCTTGCGAAGAGCACTTGCACTGCGTCTTTTTCGCCGCGCAAAATCGGACCCAGTTCCGCGCAATTCCCCGCGCAGAGCAGGGCCTCCGGCAAATGACCGGCGTGTTGCGCAATGAAGTGACGCAGCGTTTCGTTCGCCGCCGCCGCGGTCGGGGCGAAGAGAGGCGTGGGCACATATCCCGCGCCTTTTTTCTGGAGCAGGCCATGACTCACGAGCGTGGTCATCAAGCGCTCGAAGACCGGCTGCATCGGCCCCGCCACGCGCAAGGATTTCGCCGTGAAAGTTCCCTCGGGTTTGACGCCCATCGAGTCCAGGCCGCGGACGAGCTGCGCCGCCGCGAGTTCGTCGCCCGCCGTCATCGCCGCGACCAGGGCTTCCTGACCGTGATCGTCGATCACCTGGCCGGAGGCGTGCACCGCCACCGCGCACAAATCCTGCAGCGGCAACGGCGGCAACGGAGCGCCCGGCGAAGTCGCCGGCGTGCGTTCCCAATCGACATGATAGAGCACGTCGCGTGTGCCGCCTGAGGCGCCCGCGCGCCGCACTCCGGCCACGCTGATCGCCCGGAAACCGTCGACCAGCACGCAAGGCTGGCCCGCTTCATCGTACAGGCCGATGCGGCCTTCCACGAAATCGTCATTGCACTGCAACACCCCGGCCTGCACGCGCACGGAAGCACCCGGCGGGCGGAGGAACAGGATGCGCGCAAAGCGCACCGGCAGCTTCATGCGCGAGCGGCGATCTTCCACGGTCGCCGCACCGGCGGAAAAGGTCTGCAACGCGCCGTCGAACAGCACCGGATGCAACGCGTATTCACCGGCCCGCGGCGCGATCGTTTCCGAAAGCGCCACGCGTCCGGCGGAATGCCCGCCCCCCGCGGAGAGTTCGCGGATCGGCCGGAATTCCTCGCCGTAGCGCAACCCGAGGTCGCTCATGTAGCGGTAAAATCCTTCGACATCGACCGACTCCACGCCCTTGTCCGCATGCCCGTCCCAGACGGTCGAGGCAAAGGGCGATTCCGTGCGCTCGCCGCGCATCGAGCCGACGACGTGCAGCGACCAGGCCGCGCCCTGATCGAAGCGGCTCTGGATGGCGAAAGTGCGCTCACCCGGTTCGTAGGAAACCTCGAGATGCACGCTGGAAGCCGCTTCCGGCAGGATCAGCGGCTTGCGAATCTCGAAATCCTCGACCACAAAAGCGCGTCCATCGAAAAGCTGCACGCCGGCCTCGAGGATCATGTCCACGAACGCCGCCGCCGGGAAGATGACATGCGTGTCCACCTTGTGGTCCTTGAGATAAGCCATGTGGCGGCTGTCCAGCCGGGCCGTCCAGGTCGGGGTGGCGCGGGGCAGGCGCTGCTCGAGCAATCCGCGTCCACCGGCTCCGAGGCGGCCTTCGCGCCAATCGCTCGATTCATTCCACCAGCGGCTCTTGTCCCACGCATAGGCGGGCAGCGAGAGCAGACGGCGGGAAGGGGTCATCGCCGCGAAATCCAGCGGCACAGCGGCGCGATGCAGGTCCAGCGCCGTCTCCAGCAAGGACTCGTGTTCGCGTTCGCGACGCGCGGAAGACAGCACCGGCACCTTGGCACCGGGGCGGCTGGCGAGACATTCCTGGATGGAATGGACCAGCGCGGGATGCGCGCCGATTTCCAGCCACACATCCACGCCGAATTCCGCCAGGGCGTCCACCGCCGCGGCAAATTGCACGGGCTGCCGCACCCCGCGGCCCCAATGCTCCGGCCCGCACGATTCGCCCTCGCAGCGATCGCCCGTGACCGTGCTGAAGAACGGCGTCGTCTCCGCCTGCGGTTCGAGATCCGCCAGCGCCGCTTCGAGTTCCTCGGAAGCCGGGCGCATGAGCGGATGATGGAAAGGATGATCGACCCGCACGAGGCGGGCAAAGACGCCCTGCGGCTCCAACTCGGCCAGCATCGCTTCGAGCGAAAGGCGTGGCCCGGCGAGGGTCAGTGAGCGCGGCCCATTGATCGCCGCGATGGTGACGGTGCGGTCATGGCGCAGGATGAGCGCCTTCGCTTCGTCTTCGCCAAGGCCCACGGCCAGCATGGTGCCTTCGCCCCGGGCGCAGCCATCCATGAAACGCGCCCGCAGCGCGATGACCCGCGCGCCTTCCTCGACGCTGAAAATCCCGGCGACACAAGCCGCCGCGATCTCGCCCACGCTGTGCCCGACGATCGCCGCCGGCTGCACGCCCCACGATTTCCACAGCTCGGCCAGCGCCACCTGCATGGCAAAAATCGCCGGCTGGGCAATTTCCGTGCGGTGCATCTGCGAGGTCTCCTCGCTGCGGCCCAGCTCTTCGAGCAGGGAGAAGCGCGCATAGGGCTCCATCGCCGCGGCGCAACGCTCCAGCATCTTGCGGAAAACGGGTTCGTGGCGCGTGAGTTCGCGCCCCATGCCCCACCACTGCGGCCCCTGCCCGCTCATCACGAAAGCGATGCGCGGCGCCGTCTCGCGGCGCGGGGTGAAAGAAGTGCGAATGCGGGTGCTTTCCTGCGCGGCGGCGAAGCCTTCCAGTTCCTGGATGAGTTCCGTCATCGACTTCGTCGCCAGCGTGAGCCGGTGGGCGTGATGATTGCGCCGCGCGCCGAGCGAGTAGACGAGATCGGGCAGCAACGGCGTGTCGCCATTGGCATGCGAGCGCTCCTCGAGCCACTTCGCAAAGAGCCCGGCGTAACTCTGCAACGCCTTCTCCGAGCGCGCGGAAAGCACCACCGGCCACGGGCGCTCAATGGGATCTTCGTGATGCTCGTGGTGCGGGCGCGCCGGCGGCTCCTCGAGGATGATGTGCGCATTCGCCCCGCCGAAGCCGAACGAATTGACGCCCACCATGCGGGCGCCCTTCACCTCCGGCAAGGGCTCGAGCGTGGTATTCACGCGCAGCTTGAGCTTCTCGAAATCGATGTGCGGATTCGGCGTCTCGAAATGGAGGTTGGCTGGGATCTGCCGGCGCTTGAGCACCAGCATCGCCTTCACCAGTCCGGCCACACCCGCGGCTGTCTCGAGATGGCCCAGGTTGGTCTTCACGGAGCCGATGGTCAGCGGCTGATTCGCCGGACGATGCGCGCACAGGGCTTCCGCCAGCGCATGCGCTTCGATGGGATCGCCCACCGCGGTGCCCGTGCCGTGCGCCTCGACGAAACTGATCTGCAGCGGATCGATGCCCGCGTCGATGCACGCATCGCGGACCAGCCGCGCCTGCGCCTCGGAGCTCGGCAGCGAAATGCCATTCGTGTGGCCGTCCTGGTTCAGCGCCGTGCCGACCACGATGCCCTGGATCGGATCGCCATCGGCGACCGCCTGCGAGTAGCGCTTCAGCAGCACCATGCCGGCGCCTTCGCCCCGCACGAAGCCATTCGCCGAAGCGTCGAACGCCTTGCACTTGCCATCCGGCGAAAGCATCGAGGCCTGGGAAAAGCCGATGAAGCCCCCAGGCGTGATCATGATCGTGACGCCGCCCGCCATCGCGACATCGCCGCGACCGCTCCAGATGTGTTCGCAGGCCGCGTGCACCGCCGTGAGAGCGGAAGAGCACGCCGTATCCATGGCCACGCTCGGCCCGTGCAGGTTCAGGCAGTAGGAAATACGGTTCGCCGCGATGCTGTGTGCGCTGCCCGTGGGCGAATGCGGCGAGATTCCCGCCGAATCCCAAGGCGTGCCCTGGATGACCTGGTAGTCATTGTGCGAAACGCCGACGAACACCCCGATATCCGTCCCCTTTTCAAAATCGAGCACCACCCCCGCATCTTCGATCGCCTCCCAAGCCGTCTCCAGCAACAACCGCTGCTGAGGATCCACATACGGAGCTTCCCGCGGCGAGATTCCAAAAAACTGCGGATCGAATTGATCGATCCCGTCGATGAACCCCCCGCGCTTGGCGATCGACTTGCCGATAACGCCCGGCTCCGCGTCGTAAAAGCGTTCCACATTCCACCGATCCGCCGGCACCTCGCTGATCGCCTCCCGTCCATCCACCAGCAGTTTCCACAGGGCCTCCGGGTGATTGATTCCGCCGGGGAATCGACATCCGACTCCGATAATTGCGATACGATCTTTGGACATGAGGATTAAAGAGGGCGCGGGATAACCCGGTCTGCGATTGACCGATGGCATCAATGCCCCGTCAAGCCGCGTTTCCACAAATATCGCAAACCACGCGTCTTTGCGCCTACGCAAATACCCGGCGACTCTGGAAAATAGCTGAAATTGCGCTGAATCTGGAGCCGCGATCCGCGTTTAAAAGCGCGTTGTCGCCGGTTGCGGGAATGTTGCTGTAACCGGCCTCATGGACGCCGGTGAGCCGGATCGTGGAGGCCGTCGGGCCGGGGTCGCTGACCCGGGCGACAGCCTCCCTCGCCCTCGCGCGCCGATTATCGGTCCCGCAACAAATTTCACCGCAGCCTTCAGAAAATGTCGCGTCAGCGTCATTTGCCCGATAGTATCCCCGTTTTCAAACAAGGAGCGACAGTTGCCAAAACCAAATTACCAATTCGAAAAACGCAAAAAGGACATGGAGAAGAAAGCCAAGAAGGACGAAAAGCGCCTTCGCAAGCTGAACAAGGGCGCCAGTCCTTCGCCAGAGAAGCCGGCGTAGCGGCATCGGAGTCCATTCCTCCACCGCCTCGTTGCGGTCCCCCCCGTCGCCGGATCATGGAAGATCCGAACGGTTCTATCCAGGGGCTCAGCGAAGCCAGGCGTCCGCCGCAGGGGTGGCGGCGATCAGTGGCTGCACCGCAGCCAGCGGAGCGCTGATTTGTAACGGCGTTGGGCGATGCGCAACTGACCTTCGGCGAAGATCTCGTAATGCCAATCGCCACGGCGCGTGGCTTCCTGCCGAAACTGCCGGCAAATCCAGACGTTTCGGCGGAGTTGGGGAATGTCGTCAACGGTGTAAAGCATGCCGCAGGGATGAGTGAGTTGCAGCCGCATTCCGCTGCAGGCGACGTGCCGACGTCCGGCGTGGAAAGTGTGTAATTCGCGCCACAATTACCCGGACACTCTGCCGGAGCGCACCTCAGCAAAGCGAAGTGCGATCTCCGTCCAGCCCAGCCGTTCCGCCGCATGGAGGAGCAATCCCGATCAACTCGACCTCTGCGCACGGATATACAAATCGACCAATTCTTCGGGGGGAGTTCGATTCAAGCTTACCTCCCAGCCCGGAAAAGGAAAGTCCGGCGAACTTTCCTACCCGCTGGTACAGAGAAGCTCCCACCCAATCCCACTTCCTCTTTCTGGGCCATCTGGAGCTCTCACTCGGTGAATGCCGCGGATCCAGAGAGCGGAATGTTCCACGCGGGATCTTCCGCGGTAAAAGATTGGTTCAAAAAGAAACCGGTCGCCAAGGGGAGTTGCGCCGAATACAGGGAGAACACATGTGTGGCATCGCAGGAATAATCGATCTCTCAGACCAACGGCCGGTGCCCGAAGAAGCGGTGCGCAAAATGACGCGCGCCATCCTCCACCGTGGGCCGGATGAGGAAGGCTTCTACTTCGCGCCCGGCATCGGGCTTGGGATGCGCCGCTTGAGCATCGTGGGCCTGGCGGATGGCCAGCAGCCGGTGACCAACGAAGACCGGAGCGTGAACGTCATTTTTAACGGAGAGCTGTTCGACCACCTGGAGAAGCGGGCGGAGTTGGAAGCGCGCGGGCACCGTCTGATCAAGCACTGCGACACGGAGGTCATTCCCCATCTTTGGGAGGAGTATCAGCAGGAGATGTGGGCGCGGCTGCGCGGGCAGTTTGCCATCGCGGTGTGGGATGAGAAGCGACGACGGCTGACCCTCGGTCGCGATCGGTTTGGCATCTGTCCGCTCTACTGGACGCGGCAGGGCGACTGGCTGCTCTTCGCCTCGGAAATCAAGGCGCTGCTGGCTTCCGGGATGGTGCCGGCGCGGCCGGATCGGCGGGGCATCGATCACATCTTCACCTTCTCGGCCCTGCCGGGGCCGATCACGTGCTTCGAAGGCGTGCAATTGCTGCGGGCCGGCCATTTTCTCGACATCACCCCTGGGGCCGCCAATGGCCGCACCGCGGAGATCGCGGAGCACGCCTACTGGGAAATGGATTTCCCGGACATGGGCGACGAAGAGCGCGGCCAGGACCCAAAGGCGCTCGTGGATGCGTTCGAGGAAGTGATGATGCGTTCCGTCGATACCCGCCTGAAGGCGGATGTGCCGGTGGGCTCGTATCTCTCAGGCGGCGTCGATTCGAGCATGATCGCCGCGCTCGCCTGCCACCTGAAGGGCGAGTCGATCAATACTTACACCATTCGCGTGGATTCGCCCGAACTGGACGAACTCGACGCCGCCAATCTCGTCGCGCAGCACATCAAGACCAAGCCGCCGATCGTCCAGGAATTCCGGGCGGAAGACGCCATCAATACCTATCCCGAGCTGCTGCGCGCCGCGGAAGCGCCGGTGGTCGATACCTCGTGCGCGGCGCTGCTCCAGTTGGCGCGCCGCGTTCATCAGAATGACCAGAAAGTCGTGCTCACCGGCGAAGGGGCGGATGAGTGGATGATCGGCTATCCGTGGTACAAAGCCGCGAAGATCCTCAACTATCTCGACGTCATTCCCGGCCTGCCGCTCAGCGATCTCGCCCGCCGGGGTTATCTGCGGCTGAACAACGTGCCCCAGTATCCGCGCGAATTCCGGCACGGCGTGGAGGCCACGGTGGGCGGACCCAACGCATGGATCGATGCCTATGGCCTGCTGGGATTGTCGAAGCTCCGTTTCTATTCCGACTCGATGCACGAAGTGCGCGAAACGACGAACCCGTGGGCCGAATTGCAAATCCCGCTTGAGCGCGCGAAGCGCTGGCACCCGCTGAATCGCGGGATCTGGGTCGCCGGCCGCGTGACGCTCGCCGGTCATTTGCTGCAAGCGAAAGGCGATCGTGTCGCCATGCACTCCTCGGTGGAAGTGCGCTATCCGTTTCTCGACGAGGACGTCTTCGCCTTCCTGTCGAAGCTCGATCCGACCTGGAAGCTGCGCGGTTTCCGCGACAAGCACATCCTGCGCTTGCTCGCCGAACGCTGGCTGCCGCCCTCAGTCTATCAGCGCCGCAAAGTGATCTTCCAGGCGCCGCTGGATAGCTTCCACATGGATCCGGAGCCGCCGTTTATCGGCCAGCTCTTGAGCGAGGAATCATTGCGACGCACGGGATATTTCGACGTGGCGGCGGTGCGCCACTGGCGCCATGCGTTCCGACAGATGCGGGTCGGCTCGCTGCCGCGCCTGTCGGTCGAAGGCGGACTCGCCGCCGTGGTAGCCACGCAGTTGTGGCATCATCTCTACATCGATTCCAGCCTGGCGGACGTGCCAGCTTAGAGACTGTGAAATGCGTTGCGGGATGAGTAGGAACTTTGGCCCGCGAATCACACCGATTACACGAATGGAATCTTTCCGATTCGCGCGATTCGCGGGCTTACCCTTCCACCCTATCCCGCAGAGGTTACAAAGCCGGTCAGTGCAGCTTGGCCAAAAGCTCCCGGCCCAGATCCTTCGTCTCGGGATCGTCCTTCTCGGTATTGGGCATCGCCAGTCCTTTGGAAATATACTTGCGTGCCTCGATCGGCTTGCCCATTTGCCCGTAAGTGCGGCCCAGCTCGATGTAGTGCATCAGCCGGTTGGGATTGAGTTCGATCGCCTTTTCGAAGCACTTCACGGCGTCTTCGTATTTGGCCGGCGGCAACTTGCCATAGGCCATCTGGGCGAGGGCGCGCTTCACCCCGCTGACATCGGCGAGGGCGCGATACCAACGCCCCAGGATCTGCCAGCCGAGATCGTTGTTGGAGTCGAGGGCGAGCACTTTGTCGACGGCAGCTTTGATCAGGCGTGAATCGGCGATTTGATCGCCGGTGCCCACGAGGGGGAGCAGTTTGCCGTAGCTGATCGCCACCGCGAGTTGCGTGTCGGGATCGTTCGGCGCGAGGGCCACGGCGCGCTGGGCGTAATCCACGGCGGTGGTGCCCAACTGCCGCTTCTGTTCTTTCGCGGAAGTTTCGCACATGAGATGGCGATACTGGCGGGCGATGCGCACCAAGAGCTGCGGATTGTTCGGGTCGAGTTTCTCCGCCGGGAGATAAAACTTCAGCGCCTCGGAAGGCTCCAGCCTCGCATAAAAGACATCTCCCTTGCGGATCAGATCCTCCGCAGCTTCCGAAGCTCTGCCCTTCCCGGCAAAGAGCAATCCACTCGCGGCGATGAGGGTGCTGAAAAGGAAAAGGCGGCGCATAATAGTTCCAGAGGACGAGGGTACACTACTCTTCGTAGGGGATTCGCAAGTTGGACTTCACGGAATTCCCGCGGCCCCACTATTTCCTCTTCACGGACTCTTCCACGATGCGGCCCGCATTGAGCAATCCGGCCTCGCTCCGCCGCGGGCCGATCAATTGCAGGCTCGTGAGATGGACATTGGCATGCGTCAGAGGGACCGGCACCGCCAGGGCCGGGTTCCCGGCAAAATTCGCCGGCACGGTGTTTTGGAAATCCAGCATGAAGGCCTCCAGGATACCCAGTCGCAAATTCGGCGGAATGCCGGGAGGTGTGGATTGGAGCGTGGAAAGGGCAATGAAATCCACCTTATGAAAGACATCGTGCAACGCATGTTGCCACTCTTCCTGCCGGCCCAGGGCTCGCCGGTAAGCCATGGGATACTCAATGCGGCCCACGAGAATGGCTGCCTTGGTGCGGGCGCTGACGCCGGTCGAGGTCAGATATGGCCCCTCGCTCAGCCACGCTCCTGCGGCGGCCACCGTATTGCCATCCGATTTGGCCTGGTCCCACTTTTTCCGGAACGTCTCATCCAACGGGACGACTTGAAAACCGGCTTTGGCCAACGCGTCGTCGACGGCTTTATCCACCGTCGAATTGGTGCCTTTAAGGTACAGCCGACCGATCCGAATGCTGGCGCCCGAGGGCTTGGCGGCCCTGGCTGTGGCATACAGGGAATCAAAGCCGTTCTGCAGCAGGCTCATGCCTTTGGCGGTCGCTTCGATGTTTTTGCCAATGGGACCCACGGTATCGAGATGTTTGGCCTCGATAGGAACCACCCCTTGAATGGAAACCAGGCCATGCGTCGTCTTCAGGCCGACCACCCCGCAGCAGGCTGCCGGTACCCGGACGGAGCCGGCGGTGTCCGTGCCGAGCGCGACATCCGCATAACCTCGCGCCACCGCGACCGCCGAACCGCATGACGAGCCACCAGGAATGAGACGGTGCATGTGGCTCAGCGGACTCTTGGGCGTACCGTAATACTCATTGAAACCGGAAGGAGCGACGGCGAATTCGCTCATGTTCGTCTTGCCGACGATCGTCACGCCCCGCTGCCGGGCGATGGCCAGGCAGGGCGCATCCTTCGGGGCGGGCGTGCTGTTCTTCGCGAGGTATTCGGAGCCGGCGGTCGTGACCACGCCCCGCATGTCGATGTTGTCCTTCACGGCCAGCTTGAAGCCCGCGCCCTTGGCCGGCGGCCAGTAGTCGATGAACGCGTGATGATGCTCGGTGTGTCCTTTCGATTGCGGCAGCAGCAGGCAACCGCTGAAAAACAGCATTGAGCTGCCGGCAAGGACGGCGCAGCAGGGGAGGAAACGATCGCGAGCTTTCAACATAGCGGGCAGTTTAAGCGCGTTGGCCGCGATGCCAAAGACATTGCGTGGAACTTCGGTGAAACAGCCCGCCGGGATTCTTCGCTATTCCAGCTTCACGGCGCGCAGCCGCAGCGCGTTGCCGATCACCGATACGGAACTCAGGCTCATCGCGGCGCCCGCGATGATCGGGCTCAGGAGCAGCCCGAAGAAGGGGTAGAGCACCCCCGCGGCCAGCGGAATACCGAGGGCGTTGTAGACGAAGGCGAAGAAAAGATTCTGCCGGATGTTGCGCATGACGGCGCGGCTGAGATGGATCGCCCGCACGAGGCCACCGAGATCGCCTTTCACCAGCGTCACGCCGGCGCTTTCCATGGCCACATCCGCACCCGTGCCCATGGCAATGCCCACATCGGCCGCGGCCAGCGCGGGAGCGTCGTTGATGCCATCGCCGGCCATGGCCACGACCTCGCCTTCCCGCCGCAAAGCCTCGACGCGTGCGTGCTTTTCATCCGGCGCGACACCGGCTTCCACCCGCTCGATGCCGATCTGCGCGGCCACCGCCTGCCCGGTTTGCGGATTGTCACCAGTGAGCATGAGCACCTTCAGGCCGAGGGCATGAAGCGCCCGGATTGCCTCCGGGGTCGAAGATTTGATCGGATCGGCCACGGAGAGAAAGCCGGCGGCCCGCCCGTCAAGCGCGACGAAGATGACCGTCTGCCCGCGCTTCTGCAGCGCCTCCGCGGGTGCGGCCAGGGCGTCGCCTTCCGTTACCGAATGCTCGCGCAAGAACGGCAGCTTCCCGGCCAGTATCGTTTGCCCATTCACCGTCGCACTCACCCCGCCGCCGGTCGTCGAATGGAAATCCTGCGCCGCCGGCAGCTTCAGCCCGCGCTCCTGCGCCGCAGCCACGATCGCGGCACCGAGGGGGTGTTCGCTGGACTGCTCCACCGCCGCGGTCAGGGCGATCAGTTCGTTCTCGTCCATGCCGGCCACCGCCTGCACCTCCACCAGCCGCGGCTTCCCCTCGGTCAGCGTCCCCGTCTTGTCCACGACGACGGTGCTCACCTTTTCCAGCCGCTCGATCGCCTCGGCATTCTTGATGAGCACGCCCGCGCGGGCGCCGCGCCCGACCCCCACCATGATCGACATGGGCGTCGCCAGCCCCAGGGCGCACGGACACGCGATAATCAACACCGCGACCGCATTCACAATCGCCGAGGTGAAGCGCGGCTCCGGCCCCAGCCAGAACCAGAGCACAAAAGTCAACGCGGACACGCCCAGCACCGCCGGCACGAAGTAGCCCGCCACGCGGTCTGCAAGCGCCTGGATCGGCGCGCGGCTGCGTTGGGCCTGCGAAACCATCTGCACAATGCGCGCCAGCACGGTTTCGCTGCCCACGTGTTCCGCGCGCATGATGAAGCCGCCGCTGCCGTTGATCGTGCCCCCGGTCACAGGATCGCCCACCCCCTTCTCCACCGGCATCGACTCCCCGGTGAGCATGGATTCGTCGAGGGCGGATTTTCCCTCCGCGATCGCACCGTCCACCGGCACCTTTTCCCCCGGCCGGACGCGCAAACGCATCCCCGGCGCCACTTCCTCGAGCGGCACTTCCCGCTCGCCGTCATCCGTGAGCAGGCGCGCGGTCTTCGGCGCGAGATCGAGCAGCGCCCGCAACGCGTCGCCCGTGCGCCGGCGCGCCCGCAACTCGAGCACCTGCCCGAGCAGGACCAGCACGACAATCATCGCGGCCGCTTCAAAATAAATCGGTGTGCCGTCGTGATGCCCCGGCGTGTGTGGAAACAGTCCCGGCGCCAGCATGGCGACGGCGCTGTAGCCGTAGGCCGCGCCCACTCCCAGCGCGATGAGCGTGAACATGTTGAGGTGCCGCGTGATCAAGGAACGCGCGCCGCGCTCAAAGAAAGGCCACCCGGCCCACAACACCACCGGCGTCGAGAGGATGAATTGCGTCCAGCGCGAAGCCGCGCTCATGGTCCACCCCGGGGCCGACGGTAGCAGATGGCTCATGGCGAGGAAGAACACCGGCAGCGTCAAAGCCGCGCCCACCCAGAAGCGGCGTGTCATGTCACGCAATTCTCCATCGTCTTCGGGCTCGGCCGTCACTGTCTTTGGCTCCAGTGCCATCCCACAGATGGGGCAGGCGCCAGGATGATCCCGCTCAATTTCCGGGTGCATCGGGCAGGTGTAGACAGTCTTCGTGCGCGCGGGCGGCGGCGACGCCGCTTCCAGCGCCATGCCGCACTTCGGGCAGGCACCGGGGCGGTCGCTTTCGACGCCGGGACACATGGGACAAAAGTAAGCGGCCGCCGCCGAGGGGGTGACTTTCGCCTCCTCGTGATGGCCATGACAGCAGTCGTGATCGGGTTCGTTCATTTCAGGAACCGCGAGAGCGCGGTGCGTAATTCGGCGAGCAGTTCCGCCGGTTTCATGGGCCTGGCCTTCGCATGCTGTTTCGCCGTCCCCTGCCCCGCCACGCAGCATTCGACGTGGCGGGTGAGCAACTCCACGCCCAGGGCATCCAGCGCGGACCGCACGGCGGAGATTTGGTTGAGGATATCCACGCAATACCGGTCTTCCTCGAGCATCCGCTGGACACCCGCGACCTGGCCGCTGATGCGCTTCATCCGGGCCCGGAGCCGGGTTTGAGTTTCGGAATTCATGAATTATACATATACCCCCTATGGGTATCTGTCAAAAGATGCCGCGCGTTCCGGCTCTGTCCGCGGCTCCACACCGCACACGGGTTCGAGCGGTTCAGCAAGCATCGATGCCTCGCCCTCATGACCACGGCAAATGCAGGCCAAAGGCCCGATCGGGCCGTGACCGTTAGCGGACATTCACCCTGCCTGTTCAAAAGAAGCGGGCCGACAAGCGGGGCCTCGGGGACTCACAGAGGAGCAACTCCCAGGACACCTCGCTTGTCGGCTCGTTCTGTATTCGCCAAGACCGAATTTTTGGATGGGTCTTTTTCGCCCTCGCAGTCCGCCACCGCGGCAGACGGGCTGAAAATAAACCAGCCGGGATCTTGCGATCCCGGGCGGGGATGAATGCCTGCTGCGTCCCCCTTGGGCGGCACTCGGGTTATTTCCGCCGGCGGCGGAAGCGCTGGAGGCCGAGGGCCAGGCCGAAGCTGCCGGCGAGCATCGACAGGGAGTTCGGTTCCGGAATGGCCATGATGGCCACATCGTTGCCGCCGCTGAACGTGCTGCCCACGCCGCCGTTGAAGTTGGCCGTGTAGCTGATGGCGAAGGCCTGCCCGCCCGCGAAGAACGTGTGGTAATTGCTGAAGGTCACGTCCAGAGCCCCTTGATTCTGGAAGGTGCCGACGACCGGCTGGGTCGATCCCACGACCAGGAAGAACTCCGTGCCCGGGGTGGCGAAGCCACCGGCATTGTCCGAGGTGGCAATGGTCAGCGAGGCGGGATCGAAGACGCTGCTATTCACGGTGGAAAGATCGAGGTCGACCTTCGCGAGGTTCAAGGTGCTGCCCGCGCCGGTCAGCTTGAGCTGGTCGTAGAGGCTGCCCGGCGTCGTGCCGCCGAGTTCCATGGCCAGATGGGCCTGGGTCGGCGCGGAGGCATTGCCGAGGACGACGTTGCCGGTGACGTTGAGTTGCCCGACGGTCGACGTATCGGTCGCGCCGCCCGTATCGCCCGGGGCCACGATGCCGCCCCCCGCGAGGTCGTTCACATTGAGCGACCCGATCGTGCCCACGGCATTGTGCAGGGTGGCCACGGTCGCGCCGTTATTGACGGTGACGTTCCCGGACAGCGAACCGCCCACCACCAGTTTGCCGGCGGCGACGGTGGTCAGGCCGGTGTAGGTATTCGTGCCGAGGACGGTCAGCGTGCCCGCGGTGCTCTTGGTGACGTTCGCGCCATTGTTGATCTGGTTCACATTGCTCAGTGTCCCTGCCGCGAGTGTGAGCGTGTCGATGGACTGCGTAGCCGAGCCGATATTGTGGCTGCTCATGTTCAGCGAACCGCCATTGAGGTTGACCGTGCTGCTGCCTCCGCCATCGGTAATGTCGCCCGTGAGCGTGGCCGTGCCACCCGTGATGTTCAGGTTACCGGTGGCTTGCGGGGTACCCAGTTTCTGGCCGAGGACGATGCCGCCGGCGTTCAAGGCGCCGCCCATGAGGTTGATCGTACCGGTGCCGGCGCCGGTGGAGGTATTGCCGCTGGCGGAAATTCCAAGGATGACGCTAGTGGCGTCGACCGTGCCTTGATCGTATTCCAGCGTGCCGGTGCCCGTCCCGCTATTGGCGCCGCTGGAGCCCTCGCCGATCGTCAGGGTGCTGATGAGCGCGTCGATGCTCCCGTCGCCGCGGCCGCGCCGGCCGTGAGCAGCACGCTGCTCACCGGGGTGGACGCCGTGCCGACATTGTTGACGCCGATATTGACCGCCGCCCTCGTGACGCCTCCCGCAGTGCCGCGAATGGTGAGGGTCGGGCTGGTCAGGCCGGTATTAAAGGCAACCGTTCCGGCTTCCTTCTGGGAACCGATATTGACCGTGGCCGCGTTGATCACGTTTGACTGGCCGAGGATAAGGGAACTGCTAACGGTGGGCGGATTGGACTGGGTATTGAAGTTGCCAACCGTAAGGTTGGAAGCGGTGATGACGTTATTCTGGGCGAGCGTCAGGTTGCCGGCGGCACCATTGCCCTGACCGACAGCGAAGGTGGCCACGGTGGCGTTGAAGTTTGCGAGGCCGGACATGTCCAGGTTGGTCACGGCGTTCGACGTTCCGGCCGTGGTCAGGGTATTATCGAGGGCGAAGTTCGCCGCGGCATTGTTGATCGTGAGGGTGCCCGCCCCACTGACCGTCGCCGAGGTCGTGATGGCGGCGGTGGACGAGACGTTGCCGCCGACCCGGAAGACGTTGTTGATGCTGTTGCCGTTGACGGCGGTGGTGGTGCCATCCGCGCCGTTTACCGTGAGGGTCTGGCCGGAGCCGATGATGATAGCATCGGTTCCGGTGGTGCTGCTCATGGTGACGCTGGCCACGGTCTGGCTGAAGTTGGAGAGATCCAGGGTGGCGCCGGAGGCGTCGCCCGCCGTGCCCACGACGACCTTGTTGGCAATCGGCAGGGTGTTATTGGCGCCGATGATCAGCGAACCGGCCACCACGTTGGTCGGCCCGGTGTAGGTATTGAGCCCGGTGAGGGTCAGGCTGCCGAGACCGGTCTTCGCCAGGGTCAGCGCACCGGTATTATTCGTAATGATGCCGTTGAAGGTGCTGTTGCTGGCCGGCGTAGTGGCAATATCCGTGGCGCTGATCCCACCCACGGCCAGGGTCACCGCGGTGGAGGTGCCGTTGGTAATCAAACCGCCGCCCGCGATCTGCTGCAGCGCCTGGGCGAAGCCGTTCACATCGTAAGCCGCTCCGGTGCCGACAGTCAGCGGGCTCGAGTTGGGCAGCGCATTGGCGATGCCATCCTGCAAGAGGCCGGCGCTCACCGCGATGGGCGCGCCATTCATATTGGCGTTGGTGTTGGCAGCGGAGATTTTCAGGATGCCCGGACCGGCCTTGGTGAAACCGCCCGTGGACGCGCTGCTGATCAGACCGCTGAGGGTCGCCGTGACGTTCGGAGCGGCGACGGTGATGGTGCGGTTCGCGCTGCCGAGGTTGACGGTGCCGGCCAGGTTCAGGTTGCTGGCCGCCACCGCGCCGCCAAAGGTGAAGTCGCGATTGACGACCACCGGGATGGCATTGGTCGTCACAGCCGCGCTGCCGGCCATGATGGTCAGCGGCACGGTATTCGCCGTGGTGGGGTCGCCGATGGTGAAGGTGCCGGCAGTGGTGCCGAGCGCCGCGGCGTTGTTGAGGATGAGGGTGCCGTTGACCAGTTCGACGCCTCCATTGAAGGTGTTCGCCGCGGACAGGACCAGAGAGCCATTGCCCGCCTTGATGAGGCCGGCCGGGCTGGCCGTGCCGCCGAGGACGTTCTGGATGACACCGCTGATGATCAGGTCGATGGGCGACTGGCCGGTGGTCGTGACGGTCCGGTTGAGGCCGTTCAACTCGAGCAGGAGGTTGCTCACCCCGATGGTCGGCGTAAAGGCGTAGTTGTCGTTGGTCGAAGTGATCCAGTTCGTCGTGCCGTTGAGCACCAGGGTATTGCCTGCCGCAGAGCCATTGACGGCCGGATTAACCGCACCGCCGTTGTCATTGAAGGTCAGCGTGTTCAGGGTGTTGTTGCCCGCCAGGGTCAACGTGCCGTTGCCATTGATCGTGACATTGCTGGTCGCGGCGATCGTCCCGGCCACGGTCTGCGTGACGGTGGTGTTCGTCGTCGAGGTATTGCCATTGATGATCAGATCCCCGGGCACCTGGGTGCTGCCCAACGTGCCGCTGACGGTCAGCGTGCCCTGGTTGACTACGGTCGGCCCGGTGTAGGTATTCGAATACCCGCCAATGGCCGGGCTGCCGATGGTCATGGATGGCGTCCCCGCCGTCACCCCGGTTCCGGTCGTGAGGGTGAAGTGGGTGGCGTCGGTGATCGTGGCGATGAACTCGCCCGCCGGAATGTTGGCAGTCGCCGCCACGGGCTGGCCAACGTAGAGGCCATTGGTGCTGAGCACGGTGACAGTGGCGCTGTTCGCCGTGGTCGTCCCGGCCAGCCCGGTAATATTGCCCCCGGTCGGGTTGAGCGCCGCGCCGATGGTGAGCGGAGCATTGGTCGCCGTATCGACGGCGTTCACCGCGGGCGCCGGCGGTCGTCGCGAGGGTGAAATGCGTGGCGTCGGTGATCGTGCCGATCACCGCCCCGAAGGGGATGCCGAGACCGTTGACGGTCTGACCGGGGGTCAATCCCGCCGTGCTGGGCACGGTGACCGTGGCGTTGGCCGCAGTGAGGCTGCCGTTCACGGTGACCCCGAGCGGCTGCAGGCCGAAGTAGAGATTCGCGGTGCCGCTCGCGGTGACATTTTGCGACAAGATCACGGTGCTGACGCCGCCGACGGTGCTGATGCCGGTGACGGTGGTGCCCTGCGGGATGCCGGCGCCGCTGACGGCTTGACCGGTGAAGAGCGCCGGTGCGCCCAGAATCTGCAGCGTATTGGTGCCGTTGCTGGTATTGGCGATGACGGACTGCGCGGTCGGAGTCGTGCCCGTGCCCGTGGTCGTGATCGTGGTCGCGGTATTGCTCGACGTGGCGAGAGCCACGTTGTTGATCGTAAACGTGGTCGGGCTGGTAATCGCGGTGATCGTCGAACCGGTAGGAATGTTGGCATTGTTGCCGGAAAGAACTTCGCCCACATACAGTCCATTGGTGCCTGAAGCCAGGGTCACCGTGTTCGTGCCGGCGGTGGTGCTGGCGGATGCCACCGTGGCAACGTTGGCGCCGATCGAACCGAAGAGGACCGTCGCCGTGGCACTGGTGGGCAGCGTGGTGAAACCAGCGCCGTTGAGCGTCACCGTCGTCCCCGAGACACTGGCCACGGTCGTGCTGGTGGTCAACACGCCGCCGCCGGCGGCCGCCGTCGCGAGGGTCACGGTCATGCCGGGGTAGACGATGCTGCCCGTCGGAACGGTGATCGTGTTGGCCGCGAAATTCGCCTTGGGAAGCGTGAGCACCTGCGAGGTCGGCAGGCTGAACTGGGTGCCGCCAGCCGTCGTGGAACCCGTGGCGACATTGGCGCTGATCGTATAGTGCGTGGCGTCGGTAATGCCGATGACGACCGAGTTTGCCGTCTGGCCCACCCCTGCACTCACCAATTGCCCGATAGCCAGGCCCGCCGTCCCACCAACCGTCACGCTATTGGAAGCGCTGGTGGTGGAAGTGGTCCAGACCGTGGGCAGCGCATTGAGGGTGGTGGCGCTGCCGCCGGATTTCACGAAAGTCAGGGGGGCCGGTGCCGTTGTTGGCGATGACGCTGTTGATCGTGGTCGTGGCGCTGGCGTATTGATAGAGGGAAGCCGCCGCGTTTGGGGTGGCGCCCGCGCTCAACCGGCCACCGGCAATGACGCCGGCGCCCGTCGAAGTGACCAGTACGCCGCCACTGGCCACGGTGAGCGTGTCCCCTTGGGTGTTCATGGTGGCGGTGAACGCCCCGTTGATGCGCAACGAATTGATCGTGCGGCTGGTGACTGCGCCGACGCTGGCGCCCACGGAAACGTTGTCGAGCAACAAGGCGGAGCCAAGGGCATTGGCCGAGTAAGCCCCAAAGGGATTGGAGGAAAGCGCGATCGAATTGGTCGCGTTCGCATTGCCACTGACGGTAATCGTATTGTTGGCCGCGTTGATCGCCGTGATCGTGGGGTTGGTCAGGCCCCCGATGCCATTGACCACTTCACCGATCGTGAAGCCCGCCGTGGAGGGCACGCCGATGATGTTGCTGCCATTGGTTTCCTGCGCCGTGATCTGGTCGATCGCCACGCCCAAGGCACCGATACCGGCCGCCCCGGAGTTGATCGACAAAGCGGAAGCGGGGCTGAGATAGGTGGCGAAGTCGTTGCCATTGACCACCGCCCAGCCGCCCAGGATGCCGTTGACCGGCGTCGGAGCGGTCGTAACGATGATCTGCGAATTGGCGCCCGCGCCGCCGGGGGCGTAGCCGTTCACACCGCTCAGCGGCGCGCCTAGCGTGCCGGCCGGGACCGTAAAGTTCATTGTGGCATTGTTGGTCGGCGCTCCGAGGCTGGCAAGGGTCACCGCCGTGCCGCCGGTGCCGGTCACGACGCCGCTGAACGGCGTGACGGTGAAGGTGTTCGCGCCGACGAGCGGCGTGACCGCTCCCAGCGTGAAGACGTCATTCCCCTGCTTCGAAGCGAGGTTGACCGTGCCGCCGTTGAGGTTGATGGGCGAACTGCCGGTGCGGGACGGCAGCGAGATGAGGCCGGTGTTGTCCAGTTGCAGGATCGAGTAATCGACGTTGATCGCGCCTCCGTTATTGATGGTGCCGCTGTCCTTGAGGGCCAGGGTGCCGCCGCGGATGTTGGTCACCATGTTGGCCGCGCGGCTATCCGGGTTGGTCAGCGTGAGGACGGTATTGCCCGATTTATCGAGGGTGATGTTGCCGGCCACCGTGCCGACGAAGGTGGCCGCGCCGGTGGTATAAAGCGTGGCGGTCGCACCGGTATTGGTGATCGTGCCTGCGCCGCCGGGATAAGCGTTGCCATTGGTCTGGGTCAGGGACGCAATCGCCTGGTTGTTGCCCGTGAGATCGACCGCGCCGGCGTTAAGATTCAGATTAGTTAGGGTCGCGACGGAGGCAGTGGGGATAACCAGCAGGGTGTTGGCCCCGCTGCTCAGGTCGAGTTCGCCGCCATTGACGTAGGTCGCGCCGCTAATGAAGCTCGGCGCATTCAGCGTCAGTGTGCCGCCATCGGCCTTGACCAGCGCACCACTGCCGGTGAGGTAGGCGCCGACGCTCAGATTGCCCAGTGTGTGGAAGAACAAATCGCCAGAACCCTGGGTGATGGCGCCACCGCTGATGCCGGCATTGCCGGAGTAAGCCAGGACACCGCCGCTGGTCACGGTGAGCGTATTGAGCGTGCCCGCCGCATTGAACAACCCGCCGTCGGCAACCGCAGTCCCACCCGCCATGGAGGCCAGGCCGCCACCGCTATTCAGGATGAGGCTGTTGACGGTGGTGCTGGCATAGAGATTCAGCACCGAATTAACGAAGACGTTATTGGTGGCCGCGGCATTCGAGACGGTGCCGCCCATCTGGGTGATGGCCGCCGGGGGTGGCGGTGCCCAGATAGGTGCCGGCGGGCGTGAACGCCCCGAGCGCGGTATCCGCCGAGGTGTAGACCCGCAGGCCGTTGGTGTCGCTGGTCACGAAACCGCCCACCGGATTGTTGCTGTCTATACCGATGATGTCCGGCCGGATATTGCCCGTGAGCCCCGCGGTGGTCGCGGTCACGTTGACGTGGTTCGCGCCCGCGGTCCCGCCCAGGATGGCGGAGGCGCCGACGGCGGTGATGGTCAGCGTCCCGGTATTGGTCGTGCTCGACGCCGTGAGCGTGCCCAGGGTGATCGAGGTGCTGGCCCCGGCGCCGGGAGTGATATTGAGGGCGCTCGAGCCGGCGAGCGGGGTCACCGTGCCGAGCGCTTCGGATGTCGCCGCGGTATTGTTGCCAAAGTAGTTGAGTTTGCCTCCCTGGAAACTCAGCGTGCGCGTGCCGCCCGTGATGGCGGTGGTGCCGCCGAGACGGTTGTTCAACGGGGTCACGCGATTGTCCAGCGTGAGGGAGCCGTTCGCAGAGAGGGTATCGGTCAGGAAGCCGACCTTCGCCGTCGAACCGCTGAGGGTGACGTTTCCACCGGAGATGAGCAGCGTGCCGAGGATGTTGGCGCTGTTGTCATTCGTGAGGGTCATGTTGCCACTGCCCATCTTGGTCACATTGAGCAGACCGCTGGTGTAGTCGCTCGAGAGCGTGCCATCGAACTGGAAGTCGGAGTTCAGCGAGCCGACCACGAGGGTACCCGCCGCGCTGACGCTGAAGTTCTTGATCGTGCCGCTGCCAGTCACGGCGCCCAATTCCAGGTCGGTCTGGCCGCGCATATCGAGGATGCCATTGGTCGTGTCAATCGTCGTGCTGCCGTAGTTCGCACTGGCTCCGAGCACGATCTCTCCGCTGGTGGCGTTGGCGAAATGGATGGTGTTGGCGGCGTAACTCACACCGCCGAGAGAAAGCACTCCGGTCCCGGCCTTGGTGATCGTGCCCGCGCTGGTGATATTTGAGTTGATGGCCAGACCGATCTGGCCGTTGGCGCCCACCGCGGCGCCGGTGACGGAATCCACCGTCACGGTCATCGTCCCCGGCAGACTGAGCAGGCCGGCAATGGTCGGAACCACGCGGACATCGGTCAGGTTCGTCGCCGTGATGCTGCCGCCGGAAGCGATGGTCAGCGTACCGGAGCCGGTGGGAAACCTGCGGGCCATTGCCGCCGTTGCTACCGCCCTGCGAATTGAACACCAGGTTGCCGATGGTTTCCGCGAAGCCGTTGGTCGAGTACTGCGAACCGCCGCGCACCGTCACCGTGGCGGTATCGGCGATCTGCTCGCTGGCCAGGTTCTGCACCAGCACATTGGCAATGGCCAATGAATCGGTCCCGTTGTTGTTGCCTCCGGTGATGATCAGGTTGCCGGGAATGGCATTCCCCGCGCCGGTGGTGTTCACCAGATTGACAGCGATGCCGTTAACGTAGGTGGTGCCTTGGTAGGTGTTGGCGTTGGCCAAGGCAACGGTCGGGATGATGGTTGCCGTTTGACTCATGGCATCCAGGACGACGTTCATTCCGCCCGCCACACCGTTGTCGATGATCTTGGAATAGATCGTCAAGGTGTTCGCTCCATTGTGCAGGAACAACTCCGGCTGCGTCGCTCCCGTCGTTAACTGGCCGCGGACCGCGCTCGTGCCGATATTGCGACCGGCACTGTCCGTGCCCGAGAGCAGGCCGCCGCTGGCCAGGGTCAGCGTGTCGCCCGTATTGGCGAAGGAGATCGTACTCGCAGCCGCCGTCGAATTGAAACTGCTCATCGTCAGCGAATTGATCGTCTCGCCACCTGCCGCGACTGTTTGGACCAGGGTCGAACCGATGCGGACGTTGGCCGTGGGCGTGGCATTGGTCGCCAGGGTATTGGCGACCGTGAGAGTCGTCAGCATGGAGCCGGTCAAGGCGCGCACCCCCGTGGCTGGATCGTAGGTGGCAAATTCGGCATTGCTGCCGCCGGCATTGTCGTCGAGGCCCGTGACGGTGGCCCAGCCGCCGATGATTCCGTTGACGAGCGTCGGCGCGGTGGAGAAGGTCACGAAGGGGTTGTCGCCGATCGCACCGCCGCTGGCGGCAAAGTTGAGCGTCGCGCCGGGGCTGCGGGTGGCAAGGCTGTTGAAATTGACCGAAGCGGTCCCCAGCCCGCTGGTGCCCCCGACGTTGACCAGCACATCGCTGGCCCCGGCAGCCAGATTCAGGTTGCCCAGCGAAACGAAGCCATTGGTGCCGCTGCGGCTGACATAGCTGAACGCGCCCCCGTCGAGGGTGAGCGGCACGGCGCCGATGCGCGGGGGGTGGCGCTGTTCGAATCCATTCCTTGAATCCCGGAGTCATCCCACTTCAGCACGGAATTGGTGACCGAGATGGCTGTGGTATTCGACAGCCGGCCCTGATCCACCAAGGCCAGGATGTTGCCCTGCACGGTGGTGGTGCCGAAGTAGCTGTTGTTGTCGCGAAAGGTTAGCTGCGTGTTGCCGGTCTTGACGAAATTGAGCTGATGGGAGGCATCCGCCGAGGTGATCTGGCCGGCCCAATCCTGCCCCGTGGTCTGATCGACGGTGAAGGTCAACGTCGTCGTCGAACTATTGGTCACAGTACCGCCCGTGCCGGGCAGGGTGCCGGTGCTGGAGAAGTTGCCGACGGTCTGCGAATTGCCATCGAGGTCCAGCGTCGCCCCCGCGTTCACGACGAGCGCATCGGCATTCGAGGTGGAGGCCGTGGCGTTGACCGCCGGGCCGGTCGTGAACTTGTAGAAGAGGTCGTTGCTGGTGCTCGTCGCCGGGGCCAGCTTCAACGTGCCCAGATTGAGGCGGGGTCGCGCCGGTGTAATTGTTCTGGGCCGCGTTGAGCAGCAAAGTACCTTCGCCCGACTTGGTAAGGCCGGCGGTCGAGGGTGCGACCGCGCCGCCAACCGCGGAGTTGATCGTCAGGGTGGTGCCACTTCCCGCGGTAGTGATGATCATTTCACGGCCCGTCGCGCCGTTGGCCGCGTTGAGGAAGCCGGAGGTGGCGACGGACGCACCGCCAATGGTGGAACTGACAGTGGTCAGGATGCCGCCACTGTCGAGCGTGACATTTTGCCCGGCGTTGATCGTCAGTGTGGGGTTCGCCGCGGTGCTGAAGGTCAGCGAATTGAGCAGAGTGGTCGCGTAGTTCGTCGTCGCCGCTCCCGCCGAGAGAGGCGTGGCGCTGTTGAGCAGAATGTTGTCGTTGGCCGTAAAGGTCGTGACCATTTCCGTGCTCGTATTGAGCGGACGGAGACCGATGTTCGCCGTGGTATCGGAGACCGCAAAGGAGATGCCGGAGCCGGTCGCCGAAGTATCCACAATCAACCACGGCAGAATGGCCCGGGTGGCCGCCCCGTTGGCGCCCCCTTGACCGGTGGCGGTCGCTGCGGCCGTAATGACGTTGGTGGTGGTTGCTCCGACCGTCGTGCCGAGATTCAGACCGCGCACCAGACCCGTGCCGCCCGTGCCGCGAGCGACTGTGCCGGTACCCGAGAGCTGAACGTTGGCGCCATTGTTGAGGAGCGTGACGAGGTTGAAGGCGTTGTTGATGTTCAGAGCGCCGCCGCCGAAGCTCTCGTTTTCAGCCACGGAGGTGCTGCCCTTCATGGTAAAGGCGCCGCCGGACAAGGTAACCGAGTGGACATTGTTGCGATTGATGCTCGCGACAATGCCCGTGTAATCGAACAACATGGAGTTACCCAGGTTGAGGCCGGAAGCCGTGCCGGCGTTGACGACGAAAGCGCCGTTGCCCAACGTGCCGGCGCCACTCACGACGACCGAGCCATCGTTGACGGTCACCGAGCTGAGATTGGCCGTGCCCTGGTTCGCCGTGATGGTGAGGGTGTTGGAACCCACCTTGGTAATTGCCTGCGCGCCGGAGAAAACACCGGCATACGTGATGTCCCCGCCCGGCGTCACGCCACTGAGGGCATTGATGTAGTTCGAACCGATGCTCACGGTCGCACCCAGGGTGATGTTGCCATTCACCGTGGCCGTCGACGCGGAAGTATTGATCAATGCGCCGAGCGAACTGACGGTCCCCACCCCGGTGATGGTGCCGGTGCCCCCGTAACCCACCGTGCTGTTGATGGTGATGTTTTCCGACGTGGTCTGGCCATTGAGGTCGAGCACCGCCCCGCTGGAGACGGTCGTGATGCTCGTGGTGCCGCCAGCCGTATCGCCCAAGGCACCCGTGCCGCCGAGTTTGAGGGTGCCGAGGCTGACGGTGATAGTGCCGAGGAATGTAGTGGCGTTGTTGCCGGCGAGCGTCAATGTGTCGGTCCCCTGCTTGGTCAGGTTGGCACCGCTGGCGGCATAGATCGTATTGAGTGTGAGGTCGCCATTGCCGCCGACCGAGGAGGTCGAGGCGAGCGTGAGGGTGCCGGCCAGGCTGGCGGCGTTCGGGCTGCTGTTCCAAAGCGCGCCACTGGAGCCGACGGCGAGAACCCCCGCGGGCGTGGCGGCGGGAATGGTAGAGCCGACACCATTGATGACGACATTGCCCGCGACAGCCGTCTGGCCATTGAGATCCAGCATGCCGCTGGCGGAAAAATTGTAGACGCCCGACAGCGCGACCGTGGTGTTTTGCGAAACGGTAAACGAATTGGTCCCCGTGATTGCCGTCACGTAGGTGCCGGCCGGGATGCCGGTGCCGAAGACTTCCTCGCCGACCTGCAAACCGAGGCTGCTCGTGGTGTCAGCGCCGGCCAAAGTGATGGTATTGGTGCCGACGGTCGCAGTCGGGACGGTGGTGGAATTGATGCTGGCCGAGCGCACCAGCGTGCCCAGCGAGAAGTTGTAACCACCCGCGACCGCGCCCGGCGCTTGGGAAACCACCACGTGCGTAGGATCGGTGATGCTGGTGATATAGGTGCCCGCGGGCACGTTGGCGCCGGAAACCGCCGAGCCGACCTGCAAGCCAAGCGTGCCGGTGGTATCGCCGCCCGTGAGGGTGATCGTGGTTCCCGCCACGGTCGGATTGGTCGTCGTCGCCGTGCCGGACGTCCCGGAGGCAGCGCCGAGGGACTGTTGAGCATCACCGTGCCGCCCTGAATGACCAGCGCGCCGGTAAAGGTCGCCGTGTTGTCGCCCCCGAGCACCAGAGTGCCGGTGCCGGTCTTGATCAAGGCATTGGTCGTGCCCACTCCGGTCGCAACGCCCGCCCCGGCATGGGTCACCGCGCCGATCAGGTTGAGGACGCCCGCGGCCGCATTGGCGGTGCTGCCGGTGTTGAGAATCACGCCATTGCCGGCGCTGATTCCACCGGCGGCGCCGAACCAGCCGGTGCCAAAGCTGCCCGTCGAGCCATTGGTGATATTCAATGCAGAATGATCACCCAACGTCAAGGTGCTGTTCGGAGCGATGACCGCGCCAAACTGGGTGGCAAAGGTATCGATCGTCGCCGTGCCATTCGCGGCCAACGCATAATCGTTGTTGATGATCGCCGCGTAGTTGTAGTTGTTCGCCGCCGTCGGGCTGGCGCTCGTCGAATAGAGCTGCGAGGACGGGATCGCCTGGAAGTTATTCGCCGTCGCATTCGCCCCTTGGAAGGCCACGGTATCCGGACCGGAATAGACGAGACGATAGGCGCCGCCGCTGCCCTGATTGACGGCTTTGTAGGTGATCGTGTGGAACCCGGCGTCCAGGGTGATCGAAGCCACCGGGGATTCCTGGTTCGCCGTGGCGAAGTTGATCAGCGGCACCCCGTCGATGTAGAGCAGCGACTGGTCGTCCGTGCCGCTGCGGAAGAAATAAGTGCCCGCCGTATTGATCTTCAGGAGGCCGCTGAGGCTGGCGATGCTATTGACGAAACCGCCAGTGGTGGCCGCGGGGGCGATTGGCATCGCTGCCGTCATTGATATTGGCGACCGTAATTCCAGAGCCCGAGAAACCAATGCCGGCTACGCTGGTCGCGAGAGAGCTTTGCGCGGCTCCCAAACTGCTGAAGGACGCGTTCAGCCCTCCACTGACGAAGCCCGCAGGGGTCGTGGCAGGAGTGGGAGACGCCTTCTGGACGACCAGCGGATAATAGCCACCGGGATACGCGGTGGTGTCGCTGAGGTTGATGCTCTGCTGGCCGTTGCCATTCCCGTTCAAGGCGCCCGTGCCCGTCGTCAGGATGTTCGACTGGTTGATGGCGATGATGTCGGGGAAAATCACCGAGCCCTGCGCACCGGGGAGCTTCGCGGGCTTGTCACCCGTCCAGGTCAGGATCAAGACGGTGGTGCCCAGCCCGGGGTTGATGAACGGAACGCCGCTCACGCCGTCCTGGATGTTGTCAATCCGGAGCTGGTAGCTGTTCGCGCTGGAGACGTCGAGAATCTGCCCGCCGGCGATGGTCACGCTGGGCAGTTCGATGGTATTGCCCGTGTTCGCGGTGAGATTGCCGACGAAAATGTTGGCGGCGGACAACGCGGAGTTGAGGATGACGCCGTTGGAATAGGTGATGAGACCGCTGCTGCCGGTGCCGTTATTCTGGAAGGAGAGCAGCCCGCCGTTGTTTATCGTCACGTTACCGCTGAAGGGGCTGGGCGAAGCGCCATTCAAACCCGCCAGGATCAGGGTGCCGGCGTTGAGGGTGATATTGCCGTCGAACAGGTTGTTATTCGTGAGCGAAAGCACCCCGAGGCCTTCCTTGCGCAGGCTCGCGCCGATCCCGCTGATCACGCCGCCGAGCGTGGCGGTCATTTGCGGGGCGTCGACGGTGACCACCGTTTCGCCCGCGTTCAAGGTGGTCGCACCGTTGAGGGTCAGGTTGTTCGTGCCCTTGAAATTCAGGTCGTTGGCGCCCAGAATATAGTCGTTGTTGACGGTGAAGGCGCCGCTGGAGCTGAGGCTGGTGCCGGCGCCCACGGTGAAGTCGCCAGTGCCCAGAGGGCCGGAAGCAAAGACATCCGCGATCCCCCCGGTCACAGTGGTCACATTCGTACTGGCGCCGATCTGGATGCCGCCATGCTCGATGTTGACGCCGCCCCCGAAGGTGTTCGCGCCGCTCAAGCCGAGAATGCCATTGCCGATCTTGTCGATGCCCGTCGTGCCGCCATTGGACGAGCTGCTGATCAGCGCGCTGACGCTCAGGGTCGGCGTGATATTGGCGATAACGGTATCCGCATTGATCGTGACCGGGGGCGACGTCGAACGTGCGGGTCGCGCCATTGAGGTCGAGCGTGCCCACACCGGAACTGGTGATGACGGAGATGGAGCCCGCATTGGACGAGGTGGCGCTGATATCGCCGGTGAGCGTGAGGGTTCCGGCGCCGATGGTCACGGTGGGCGCGGTGCCGCCATCGTTATGGAAGGTCAGGCCATTGAGTGTCTGGGCGAAGCCATTGAGATTCAGGCTGCCCTGGCCGTTCAAGGTCGGAGCCACTCCAAAGTGAATCTCATTGGCCGCCGCCAGGGTGACCGTGGCGGAGTTGATGATCAGGTCACCGTTGGGAATGGCGACCGTGCTGCCGCCATTGGCGCCGGTGACATTCAGGAGAACGATGGCGCGCCACCGTTGATGACCGTCCCGCCCGTATAGGTATTTGCAGCGTTGAGGCTGGTCTCCACGGCGCCAATTCCCGAGATAACCAAGCCGGGTGCTCGACCCCAGGCTGTTGTCGCCCACGATGGAATTGATGTTCACGATCTGGGTCGTCGTATTCCCGGCGGTATTGAAGAGATAGAGGTCGGCCGTACCGGGTGGTACTATCGCCCCCGGCGGCGATGGTTCCATTGCCGACCGAGGAACCGATGGGCGCGGGGTTTTGAGCGCCACCGATCATCAACGTGCCGGCCTTTGAGGCTCAGGATGTCCGCATTGTCAGCGAAGGCGAGGGTCTGCGTCGCCGCGCCCGCCTGGAAGTTGACCGCGTTTTCGAAGGTGATGCCCAGCGTGCCGACGCCGCCCACATCCGGGATGGTGAAGAGCTGGCTGGCCGTCGCGCCGGAAATGCGGACGTTCCTGGTCACACCCGTTGTCGTGAAATCCGTGCCATCGTAACCCGCCATGCCGGTCGCGGTGATGGGCCCGAAGCCGTAAGTCGCATTATAGGAAGCCAGTTCGACGCCGCCGCCGTTCACCCAGGGGAGGACATTGTTGACGAGGAACGAGGAGCCATTGGCCGCGGTGAGGCGGGCCACGCTCCCGATCTGGCCGTTGACGCCGCTGAAGTTGAAGGTGGCGTCCGCGTTCGTGTGGATGATGTTCCCCAGAATGAGATCCGCGGATCGCACCGTGCCACCGCCCACGGTGGACGGTCATGCTGGTCAAGCCCTCGGCGAGGGTGACGCTGCCGACGGTTTCCGAAGAGGCGGTATTGTCGCGGCCGGTGAAATTGAGCGTGCCGCCGCTGGAGATGATGGGCAGCGAGGTCGTTGACGGCGATTGGATAAGTCGACCGTGCCGCCATTGGTGATGAGCAGGCCGCCATAGCCGAGCGTAATTTTGTCGCCCGCGGCGAAGCCGGAGATTCTGCCTTGATCGGTCAGGGTCAAACGTACTGCCGTTGATCAAGGTGCCGCCGTTACCGCTGTAGGTATTGTCGTTCTGGAAGGTGATCGCGCTGTTGCCGGTCTTGTTATAAAAGATATCGCCCGTGATCTGGCCGCCCCAGCTGTTGGCCGCATTGGCGGTGACGAAATTGGCCGCCGATGAGGAGGTGATCGTGCCGCCTGCGCCGACAAAGACGAGGGAACTGGGGGAACGCAGGTCGCCCACCATCTGGGAGTTGCCGTTCAAATTCAGGGTGCCATTGGCACCGATGGACAGGTGCTGGCCCGCGGTGCCACCCTGGACACCCTGCCAGAGGGTATTCTCGCCCCCATTGAGGGTCACCGTGCCATCGAGGATGGTGAGGTAGTTGGCCGCGGTATTGAAATACTGCCTGGTATTGAAAGTGAGATCGCCCCCGAGACTCTTGGTGAGGTTGGCCGCGTTGACGAGGCTGGCATCGACCGCGAGATCCGAGCCCGTATTCACCATCAGACCCGCTTCCACAGATCCAAATGCGATGACCGGCGCGGAGCCGAGAGCGACAGATGCGGCATTGCCGATGGTCGCTCCCGCGGCGCCGCTGACCAGAATGTTGCCGCTCCCACTCGCGAAGGTGAGTTGCGTCCCACCCGTGGCGGCAAAGGTGACATCCGTCCCATTGCCGGTGATGTAGAGGCGCATTGATCGCGCGCAGATTGAGCCCGGGATTCAACGCCGCTGTCAGGTCCGCGTTGACCTTCATCGTATCGGTGGCGAGGGCGGTGACGAGATTGTTATTGGTATTGTAGGCGCTGAATGCGGTCAGCGCCGGAGTGGTTCCGCCATAGGTGGCGAAGTTGACTCCCGCGTTGTCGATGACCACCGCGCGCTGGATGAGGCTATTGGTCAGCGCCGGCGCCGCGGCAAAGACCAGGCGATCGGTAGTGGTATTGAATGTTTGGGCGCTGCGAAAGATCGTCGTGCTGCCGTTGTTCGTGTTCGACGCCAGCGACGCAAACGTGAGGGTGGCATTGTTGATCCCCGCTGTTGTTCAGGATGATGGTGTCTTCGCCCTGGCCCACCGTAAGAGCGCCCAGGGTTTCCGCCGAGATGGCGCCGCCCATTGGCGGTATAGCTCAAGGTACCGCCGGTGATGGAAATCGCCCGTGCCGTCCCCCCCGCGGCGTTGAGACGATTGGCCATGGCGGCCCCCGCCGGTGTCATCGACCGCCAGCGTTCCCCCTTGCAGGGCAATCGCTCCCGTGCCACTCACGCTGCCGAGCCCCGTGGTACTGTCGCCGATCGTCAGGGTGCCCGCGCGCACGGTAATCGTCCCGACAAAGGTATTGCTGGCGACGCCCAAGGTCACCGTGGGGACATTCGCCCCGTCCAGAGACTGCACGGTGAGACCGGTCCGGCAGAGCCGCCCCCGTGCCGCCGAAGCCGTGGGTATTGATATTAATCGTGCCGCCGCCCACGAAGGTCAGCGCCTGGGCGCCGTTGATGCCCCCCGGTGATATTCAGCACGGAACCCGTGTCGGCCCCGATGGTGGCCGCCGCCGCCAGATTGATGATGCCCGTGACCAGTGTCCCCGTGCCGGTGCCGAATCCCGTGCCGCTGCCGCCGACAGGGTGAAGGTCGTCCCATTGACAATGCTCGCGACCGTGGTGTTCGCCGCGATGCCGGGACCGGTGATCAATTGCCCCACCTGCAGGTTGGCGGTACTGGCCGTGGTCACCGAAGTGCTGGCGCTGGCCGTCGTAATGCTCTGGGTAAAGCTGCTGCCGATGGTGTTGGTGCCGGCCAGGTTCTCGATCGCCCCCGCCGAACTCACGCCACTGCTGCTCAGCGAGATGATCTTGTCGATCTGCAAGTCGCCGGCGGTGCCGTCCAGAAGCAGCGAGGCCGTCAAGGCATTCGCAATGGTGATGCCGCCCGTATAACCGAGGTTGTTGTTGCCCGTCACCTTCACCGAGCCGGCGTTGATCGTCAGGTTGCCCAGCCAGGAACTGTTGTCCACGGTGTTGCCGAAGGTCAGCGTGCCGTTGTCATTCTTGGCCAGCGAGGCGGCTTCCGCCCCGGCGGTGACGCCGAAGGCGGTGTTCAGCTTCAGCGTCTTGCCCGCGACGACCTCGATGGCGCGCGTGTTGGCCGTATTGTTGAGCAGGATCGTGCGGCTCGTGGTGAGGTCGTCGGTCGCGCGGAAGGTTGCGGTGCCGGACAACGCATTGAGGCGAATGACATTGGAAGCATTGCCGAGCGCCTGGTCGCTGCCCGCCGCCAGCACGCCCGAAGTGATGTCGATCATCGATCCCGCGCTACCAAAGGTATTGGCGTTCGGACCCGTGGCATTGTTGCCCAGGACCATCGTGCCATTCCCGCTCTTGATGAAGACGATATTGCCCGCCCCGGTCACTCCACCGGTCAACTGGCCGGAAATGTCAAAGCCCTGCACCACGTTCGAGGCCGTGGCCGTGGCCACGTTGAAGGTCGGCGCCGGGTTATAGCGATCGTTGGTCACCGTGGCGCTCAGGGCAAGCGGCGCGGTGAACTCCAGGCCATAACCGTTATTGTTCGTGATCGTGAGTGTCTGATTGGTGAAGCCGGAAAGCGTTCCGCCCCACTGGATGTTCTTGTTCGCCGCCGTCTGGAAGAGCAGCGGGCCGGTGTTCGTGCCGTTGCCCAGACGATCCACGGTGAATCCACTGTCGGTCACGATCGTAACCCCGAAGTTACCCCCGGAAAGAGCCTGGAAGCTTTGGGTGCCGTCCCCGTCCATGGTGAAACCGATGCTGCCGCCGGTGAGAGTGACCGGGAGGTTATTGATCGCCGCGCTCGAACTAATGCCCAGCGTCCCTTGGTTGACCGTGATCGGCCCGGTGAGGTTGCTGTTATTGCCGCTGAGTTTCAGCATCCCCAGGCCGGCCTTGGTCAGGCTCGCCGCGCTGGTCAGGTTGCTCGAGATCAGGACACCCCCGGCGGCCGTGTCGTTCTGCGTGAGGATATACTCGCCCGTGCCGGTCGTGATGCCACTCCCGAATCCGCCGAGCGCGATCGACTGAGGCGTGGCGGAACCGGTGAACAAAATCGCGCCGCTGGCGATGTTCAGGCTGTCCCCTGCTCCGGAACCGGACACGCTCACCACGCCGCCCGTCACGGTGGAGGTGTTGTCCAGCAAGAGGGCATTCACGGCATGGCCGGTCCCCGTCAACGTGAGGCTGGTGCTGCCGGAATAGCGGACGTTGTTATCGATCGTCGTGCCGCCGGTCGGGACGAGTTGCTCGTATTCCGCCGTGCTCAGGGCTCGGAAGCCATTCCCGAAACCAGCGGAGGTGTTGTAAGTAACGAACGTGTTGCCAAGGGAACCGGCCACCGCGGCATTGATCCCGGCATTGCTGCCGATGGCCCAGGGCAGGATGCTGATATTAGGGCTGCCCACTACTTCACTGCCGCCGCCGATCAAGTTCCCGATAATATCGGTCAGGGCATTCGTATCCGTGACATCGCCGCGCCGGTCGGCGATCGGGTCATCCATATTGGTGGCCAGGATCACCAGGGTGGAGTGATTGTTCCGGGTCAGAGACGCGAGGTTCAGGTTCGCCTGCGCCCCGTTGGCGCTGGCATTGACGCGGATGGTGTTGGCGCCGGCGCCCAAAGTCACGGCGCCGACGTTTTCCACGCGCGGCGCGGTCAGGTTTGCCTGGTCGCTGGTGTAGTTCAGGCCGACCGTCGTCACGGTGGCATTCGGGCCAGTGTTCTTCAACGTGATTGGCGCGGCATCATTGACCCGGTTCGCAGGAAAGGCGCCGGAGTTATCGATGCTCAGGCCGCCGCCGTTCTGGATGAGGATCGTGGCCACATTCCCCAAATTCGAGGAAACCACCCCAGGGGTCAGGGCGCCATTGGCCAGCGCCAATTGAGTGCCCTGGACGACCAGGTTACCCGAGAACGAATTGTTCGCCGTGTTGAGGGTCAGGATATTCGCCTGGGCTGTGCCGGTGACGATCAGGTTGCCGCTGCCGGTGATCTGGCCGGAATAGGTCGACGTGGCGCCGGTTTGATTGATCGTCAGGCTGCCGGTGCCGATGGAAACCGTGCCGCCCACCGTGATTGTGCCCGTCACCACACCCGCGGTGAGCGTGCTGCCCAGCAACCCGCCGCCACTGAGGCCGCCGATGGTTTCCGTGCCGTTGTCGAGGTCGAGCACCGCGCTGAGCTTGTTGGCCAGGATGACATTGGAGGTGTCGCCGATGGCATTGCCGCCCGAAACCTGGAGCGTGCCTTCGTTAATGCTCGTGGCGCCCGTATAACCGTAGTTGTTGTTTCCCGACAGAATCAGCGTTCCATTTCCGGCCTTGGTCAGGGTCAAGGCCGCGCCGGTCAACGGATTATTCGTCAGGTTGGAGGTGATGGTGAACGCCTGGCCGGTGTTCTGTTGCTGGACAATGAGTTCGTTGCCCGTGGAGGCCAGGTTGCCGCCCGCAATGGAAGCGGCGTGCGCGCCGACATTCGAGGTTACCAGGATGCCGCCGGCAATCACGTTGAGGTCGTTGAGCGGTCCGCCGGGCCAGCCGATGTTAACGGTGGAAGTCGCGGCCGCGTTGAACCGGATGCTATTGACCCCGGTCACGCCCGCATAAGTCCCGGAGTAACCGGCATTGTCCGTCAAATCCGTGTTAGTCCAGGTCGCCACAGTGTCATTCGCCGTGGTGGTTACCGCGACCAGATTGTTCGATCCGTTCTTGGTTGCGAAGTTGGTCGCGCCGCCGGTGGTGATCGTGGCCCAATCGCCGAGGGCGGTCGTGCTCACGTTGACCGTGTTCGTTCCTGTCCCGGTGAGATTGAACGCCGCCGTGGACTGTGCATTGCGCGTGATGACGCCGGTGGTCACGGTCTGGGAACCGGCGGAATCGGTCGTATTGAGCGTGAGCGTCGAAGAGGTATTCGCCGTGAGCGCGCCCGTGGTGTAGGCTTGCGTCGACGCGTTCGCATCCGCCTTGTTGAAAATCAAGGTCCCGCCACCGAGAGTCAAAGTCGTGGCGCCGAGTTGATTGGCCGCGGTCGTGCTGTTGTTGTCGATAAGCGTGCCGTTATTGACCGCCACGCCGCCGGTGAAGACGTTGACCCCGTTCAACGTGAGCGTGCCGGAACCGTTCTTGGTCAGGCTGCCTGCGCCGCCGGTGGTCGCGCCACCGTTGTTGCCCACGATGCCCTGAACGATCGCGTTACCCGTGCCGGCGAAGGTAAAGGTGCGGGCCGTGGTGCTGCCCGAGAGACCAAATGTGGAATCAAAGGTGACGGTGATGCCGTTGATGATGATGCTATTGCTGGCATCGCTGTTCGTCGCGGCGCCTCCGAACTCGATGTCATTGGCGCCCTGGAAGGAATCCAGCGCGGTCGCCGTCGTGCTATTGCCGAAGACGATCGGGATGTTCAGCTTGTTGGCGCCCGTCAAGTCGACCGTGGACTGCAGATAACTGCCGTTCGTCTGCGAGGTGCTATTGCTGGTCAAGGCCAGCCGTCCGGTGCCGAGCGGAGAGTTACTGCTATTGATCTGGAGCACGCCGCTCAGCAAATTGGTGCCGCCGGTGTAGGTATTGGCCGCGGTGCCATTGAGAATGACCAGGCCGGGGCCCCGGTTCAGTCCCGTGTTCGCTGCCGCATCCACTTGCATGACGCTGGCTCCCGAACCGCCGTTGCCCACCACCCCGTTGAGGATGGTCACGCCGGCTCCGCGGAAGATGAGAGTACGGGCAGCCGCATCGTTCGTCAGGGAGATGTTCCCATTGATGGTCAGCGTCCGGCCCCCCGCCGCCGTGTAGGCGGCATCCTGCGCCGGAATCGCTCCGCCGGTGAACGTGGGATATTCGCCGCCCGTCGGCAGGAAATTTTGCAAAGCGCTGCTGCCGCCCGAATTGGTCACGGTGCCGTTCAAAATGAAGCTGTTTGTCCCGCTGAATTCGTTGTTGATACTACTGGTCGCACCGCCAACGAGGACGTTGTTCGCCAGGGTGCGCGTGCCGCCGCTGGCTTGGATAGCCGCATTCTGCAGAATGAAATTTCCACTCCCAAGCACCCCGTCACCCGCGAGAATCAGAACACCGCCGTTGACCGTCGTTCCACCGGTGTAGCTGTTGGCATTATTGGTCAGCACCCAGGTACCGGTGTCGTTCTTGGCCACGGCCAGCGCCTGCGTTCCATTATTCTGGAGCAAGGCGCTCACCGTGTTCAACTCCAGGTTGTTCCCGCGCAGATTCAAAGTCCGGGTGCCCGTCTGCGTGAAGGTCATGTCGGTGATCACCAGCGGGCCGGAGCCATCGCTTTCAATGGTGGACGTGCCGCCGCTGCCGGCGATCTCGATGCGGCGGGTGACGGTTTCGCCGGTGCCCACATACGTGAGCGCCGTGTTATTGGCGCCCGAGCCCATGACCAACCGGTTGACAATGTCCCCGGCACCGTTCAAAGCGCCCAAAGGTCCGTTGGCCGCAAAGGAATTGATGACCAGCGTGCCATTGGTCAGAGCCACGCCGCCCGTGCCCGCGGTCGCATTGCCGCCACCGGTGAAGGTGTTGTGGCCCGTCATGATCAATACCCCGCCGTTGGAGATGGTCAGCGCCGCGATGCCCGGCGCCGCACTGCCGGTGATATTCCCCGACAGAGTCGAGTAATCGGTCGTCGTCGTGGTGTTGTCGTTGACCGTGATCGTGCGGGTCGTGGTGTAACCCGAGCCGAGGTTGATATTGTTCTGGAACTCGGTTTCGGCCAGCGAAGTGCTGGAGCCCAGGATCAAGGTGCCGGTGCCATTGCCGATGCCGCCGACTCCCCAGTACATTTGCGCGCCACCGGCAAGGTCGACGGTGAGCTTGCCGGTGCTCGCCGCGAAGCCCCCACTGGTATTCGTCCCCCACATCACCTGGCCGGCTCCCGAGCCGAGGCCACGAGAGAAGACGCCGGACATTTCCAGCACGCCGCCGTTCAGGAACAGATTGCTGGCCGTGGGCAGGCTGACCCCATCCTGGGCCCGCAAGGCGCCCGCGCCGATCGTGGTGACTCCGCTGTAGGTATTGGCTGCATTGCCCAAAATCCACAATCCCGTGCCTAGTTTTGTCAGGTTGAGCGGAGATCCGTCCGTGTTGTTGATCAGGTGGATATCGATCTCGTTGTCGCCCGTGGAGTTGCCGGTCAGGGTCAGCGTCTTGGAGCCGGTGGTGGTGAAACCCAGGTCGCCGGTGTTGTTGAAGATCAGCGCCGCATTGTTGGCCGCACCCGCGCCCAGCACGTTGTTGCCGAACTGCCCCGAAGAATCGATCGCCCCGCTGCCGCCCAGGCTGAAGAGGCGATCCGTGGAAACCGACGGCGTCTGGGTCGCCTGGAAGATGCTGGCGTTGGAGCCGGTGTATTGCAGCGTGCCCAGCGTGGTGGACGTGCCCAGCACGAGGTTGCCGGCGGCGCTGCTCGACCAACCGAGCGAACTCGCCACGCCGAAGAGGGTGCTGACCGCGCCGGTACCCGTGGCATTTTGCGACAGGGTGACGGTGGTGCCGTTGATGGCGGTGATCGTCGTGCCGGGGGCGATGTTCGGATTGTAGCCAAAGGTCTGCCCCACCGCCAGACCGGCGGCACTGGAAACCGTGGCCGTATTGGTCCCGTCGGTCGTCAAGGTCAGCGATCCCGTCGGCCCGCTGACCGCGGGAAGGGCGGTCACGGCGAGGGTGCCCGACGCGATGGTCGTCACGCCCGTGTAGGTGTTCAACCCGGTGAACGCCTGCACACCGGTGCCGGCCTTGTTCATCGTCACATTGAGCACCCCGGTTCCGTCCTGCAGGACGCCGGAGAAGACGGCCGCCGTGGTGGAGGTCGTGCTGTTGAGCAAGCCGATCTGGAGGGTGCCGGCGGTGCTGCCATTGTCGCCGCTGTTGGTGACGTTGCCCGCGCCCGAGAGGGCGCCGATGGTGACCGCGTGGCCAGGCCCGGCGGCATTGATATCGAGCGTCGCGCCCTGGCGAATGGTCGTCACGTTGCCCGCCGTGGTGATGGAGCCGAGGCTGGCCAGCGCCCCCGCCAGTTTGATCGTGCCGGCGTCGATCGTGGTATTGCCGGTGTAGGTATTGGGGCTGCCGATCACGACAGTGCCGTTGCCGGACTTGGTCAAGGAACCCGTGCCGCTGCCGATCGGGGCGCTGACGGTCAGCGCATTGGCCGAATTGCTGCCGTTGACGATGAGGATCGTTTCCGCGTTCGCCGCGCCCAAGGTGAAGAGCGGATTGCTGCTGGCGATGGTGGCCGCGCCGGTCGAATCGTCGAAGAGCACCCCGCCACCGGTGGCGGTCGTAAATGAGAGAGTGCCGCCAAGGGTAATGGTCTGCGGCCCCGCCAGCTTGAGGGTATTGATCGTCTCCGCCGCCGTCGTCACCGTGGTCGCGGCGGTCGTCAGGTAATTGCCGGTGGCGGAAGCGCCGGAAGCCGGGAGGCCGGGCGTATAGCTGTTGTAAGCCGCAAGGGTGAAGGGTCCCGTTCCCGTCGTGGTGGCCCAGTCCACTCCATTGTAGGTCGCATAGCCGCCGATGATGCCGGTCGCATTCGTGGGATTGGCTGTGGTGAAAGTGATGTTCGTCCCGGCGTCCACGGCGAAGTTGAGGGTCGCACCGGCCGTCCGGCTGATGGCCGTGGTGGCATTGGTGAAATTGAGGGTGGGCGTGCCGCCATTGGCCGTGGTCTTGACGGTCGCCGCGCCACTGGCCACCTGAATCTGGGCAAGCGTTTCGGTGAGCGTGCCGCCGGCGGCCGAACCTTGATATTCGAACGTGCCCCCCGCAAAGCCGTTGCCCGTAATCGAGTCGGCAGTGAAGACCAGGTTTGCCGTGTCGCCGATGAGGTTCGAGCCACCGCCGGTGGTGGCGGTCGGCCGGAATTGGAGAGTCCCGCCGGCCACCGTGACATTGCCGGTGAAACCCGTGGTCGCGGCGAAGGTAATCGTCCCGGCAGCGAGACTGGTGCCGATGTTGTTGCTGATCGTGATGGCGCGAGTGCTGGCGTTGATGGCGGTCACTACAGCCCCCGCGGGAATGCTGGTGCCGGTGACCAGCGAACCCAAGCCAATGCCGGCCACACTGCTCACGATGAAAGTATTGCTGTTCGCCGCACCGCCGCTCGACCACGTGGGAGCCGCCCCCGCGGAGTAGTTCGTCGTCGCCGGGTCATAGAGCCAGGTCGTGGAGCCCGTCTTGGTAAGGCCGGTCGCACCGCTGCTGCTATCCTGGATCACCCCTTGGATTTCGTTGATGATCGCGGCGTCCGCGCTCGTGAACGAACTGTTGCCGCCGATCACGAGCGCCTTGGCACCCGCGTTGCCGGTCCCGATGTTGCTGGCCAGGATCAGGGCGGTCGCCGCGGAGCCGCTTTGGTTGGCCAGGAGGATGCTGTTCCCCGTCGTGCCCTGCAGATTGAAAACCTTGGCCGTCGTTTCGCCGGTGCCGGTGCCGGCGGCGCCCAGGTAGTTGATCGTGCCCACGGTGGTGGTCGTCGAAATATTGACCGCCGTATTACCGGTGACCACCGAGCCGATGGCATTGATCGCGGTGGTGCCACCTTGCTGGAAAAAGCTGCCCACGCCCGTATAGTTTCCACCCTGCATTGTCATCGTGCCGCTCCCTTGCTTCACGAATTGGGAATCGGCGCTGCCGGTGCTCGCAAAGTTGCCGAGCAGGAGGCTATCGCCGGTGCCGTTGAAGGTCACGTTGCGCGCCGAGGTATCTCCAATGCTGAAGTTGTTATTCAGCGTCAGGAGGCCAGTGAGGCTGTTGGTTACGGCACTATTGCCGCCCGTTCCGATGGCGATGGTAGTGCCGGTGCCGAGGGTGATTCCGTAACCATCCCGGCTGGCAAAGGTCTGGGTCTGGCCCTGTTGATCGATTCCGTAATTGCCGAATGTCACGGTTTGGTTGATTCCGCTGCCATTCACCGCGCGGCTGGCGAAGACGGTGCCGGTCACGTGGGTGACGAGATTGCGGGAACTGAATGTCGTGCCCGGCGCGTCCGAGCGAATTTCCAGCGTGCCGCCATTCATGTAAATCGCGTTGGAAGCGGTACTGGTGCCCAGTTCCGTGCCGGTGTCGACGCGCAGGAAGCCCGCATCAATCTGGACGAGGTTGGCGAAGTTGTTGGTGGCGTTCGCCAGGATCACCGTGCCGTTCCCGAATTTCTGGAAGACATTCGCGCTGGCGCCGCCGGTGACCTGGCCGGTGATGAGGATGTTATTGGGCTGCGCGCTGTTGCCCGAGGAACTGCCGAACTGGGCCGTCTGGGATTGCACCGTCACGGTTCCTCCCAGCGTCAGCGTGCCGAAATCGGATACCACGCGCGTGGCTGTGTACGGGGAGAAGGTGACATTGCCGCTGACGGTGTTATTGCCGAGGCTGGCCAGCGCCCCTTGCGCCACGATGAACCCGGTGGCAGCAGAAATGCCGCCGGAAGCCGTGGCCTGCGCAGTCGGGGATTGAGCGAACCCGGCACTGCCAATGCCGCTTAACGAGAAGTTGCGCGTAATGCTGGACCCGGGGTTGCCGGCAAAACCGCCGAGGCCGCCAGCCGCAGAAGTGACCAGGAAAGTGCCGCCACCCACCGAACCATCGCCGCCGACCTGGATCGTGCTGCTGCCGGTGCCAATCGTCCCGGCCCCCTCGGTCACGAGGATGCCCTTGGTCACACCCACATTGCCGCCAAAGGTGTTCCCATTGTTGGTCAGGGTCAGCGTGCCGTTCCCGGTCTTGCCGATGCCCCCCAGGGCGCTCCCGCCGTCGTCGGAAAGAAGACCGGAGAAGACGGTTGCCGAATTGTCCAGGGTCAGTTGGAGAATGGCGGAGGAAAGATCCACCGTGCCACTGCCCGCCAGGGAGCCGATGCGCTGATCGTAGCTGCCGATATCCAGGGTCGCCCCGGAGGCCACCGTCACCGCCGAACCGAGGCCGAACGCCGAATAGTAGGCGCCCGCTTCCAGGGTGCCGGCGTCGACCGTAGTCGTGCCGGTGTAGGTGTTCATGTTGCCGAGGATGAGCGTGCCCGCGCCGTCCTTGAGCAGGCTGCCCGCGCCGCCACTGAGGAGGCTGGAAATGGTGAGCGTGCCGGTGCCCGTGCCGAGTTGGTGGACGATGACCTCGCTGCCGGTCGCACCGACCTGGCCGCCGGTCAGAGTTTCGCTGGCGTTCCCCCCTTGGAAGACAAGGGCGCCGCTGGCGAGAGTGAGCACGTTCGTCGCGGCTCCCATGTCGATGGTTCCACCGCCGCTGTTGGTGTCCAGGGTCAGGGAATCCACCCACCGGTCGGTGAGGCTGCCGCCGGCGGTCCACGTCAGCGAACCCACGCCGAGCGTGGTGTAGTCACGGAATGGCCCGGCGATGGTGTCGTCGGAACTCGCCGTCAGCGCGGTGAAGGAGGTGAGCCGGGAGATATTTCCCCCGCTGATGCGGGCGAGACCCGTCCCGCTGCCATCCTTGACCAAGGCGTAGCCCAGCACACCGTTAACTCCGGTGCCGGTGTCCGTCGTGGCCGCCGTCCGGGTGCCGGTATTTCCGGAGGAATAATCGAGCAGCAGGGTCGAGGCTGCGCCGCGAGTGAGGCTGCCGAGGTTCAGCGTCGTGCTGCTCCCGTTATTCGGGTCGAGGCCGATCGCGCTGTTCGTCCCGGCGGTGAGAGTCAGGCCGCCGAGAGTCTGCGTGCTGCTGCCGGAGGAAGCTCCCCTGGCCTCGAAGAGGCCGCCGCCAAGCGTGAGCGTCGAGGCGCTGGCCAGCGAGCCGGTGGCCAGATCCAGCACGAGCGTGCCTGCGTTGACCGTGGTCGCGCCGGTAAAAACGTCGGTGCCGCTGAGGGTCCAGGTGCCGTCTCCGGTTTTGGTCACGCCCGTGATCGAGGAGGCGATGTTGCCGGAAACATTCCCGTTGCCGGCCCCGGTGAGGGTCAGGGTCTGACTGCCGGAACCGGCGATACTATTCGTGAGATTCAGGCTGCCGGCATCCACCGAAACCGTGGCATCCAGGGCCAGGGTGATCGGACCGGCGTAGGTGTTGGCACCGCTGACATTGACCAGCGCGCCATTTTGTCCGGACTGTGCGCCGGCCCCGCCAAGCGTGAGCGGAATGTTCCCCACGCTGGCTCCCAGTTGCAAAGCCGCCCCGGAGGCGACGGTGACTCCCGACGTAGTCCCCAGCGCCCCCCAGCCGCCTGGACATTGAGAACACCATTATTCACGGCGGTCGCTCCGCTATAAGCATTGGCCACCGCCAGGGTCAGCGTGCCCACATCCGTCTTGGTCAGGCTGGTGATGCCGCTGAGGCCGGCGGTGCTGATCGTCGTATTGCCCGCGCCGCCGATCGTCAGGCCAAAGCTCCCGGTGATACCACCCGTCAGCGTCAGACTGCCAAAGTCGGAATCAATCTGCGAGGCCGAACCCAGCGTGATCGCGCCCGCGAAGCTGTTATTGCCTACGACGTTGCGCAGGGCGCCGGGGCTGGCCGCGATACCGCTGCTGGCCGCGATACCGGCGCCGTTGAGCGTGAGCGGCTCCGCGCCGACACTCAGCGCACCGTTGGTCGAACTGCCATCGAGTTCCAACGCCGCCCCGGCGGCGACGGATGTCCCGGCGGTGGTGGCTCCGAGACCATTGTTATTTTGCAAGCGCAGGGCGCCGGCGGAAATCGTCGTGATCCCGGTGTAAGCATTGGCGCCAAAGAGGTAGTCGGTGCCGGTCCCGCTCTTGGTCAGCGTCGAGATGCTGGAGCCAATCGCTCCGTTGACCTGCAGGAAGCCCGCGCCCACCAGGGTCAGGGCCGAGAGCGGAGCGCTCGTCGGATTGCTGCTGGCCAGCGGGCCATTGAGGGTCAGGAGGCCGGCCGTCGAGCCGATCGAAGAGGCGCTGTCCAGGGTGACGTTGCCGCCGTAGGTATTCGGCCCCGCGATGTTGGCCAGCGCGCCGGCGCTGGAAACACCGGTGCCGTTCAGTTCCAGCGCTTCCGCCCCGATGATGATCGCCCCGCCGGGCACAGTGTTGTCGAGATTGAGCGCGGAGGTGTTCAAGACGACCGTGCCGGCATCCGTGGTGCCGAGGGCAAAAAAGTTCGCCGCCGTGAGACCGGCCGCACCGGAGATGACGGTCTGGCCCGTGTAGGTGTTGCCCCCCGCGAGGAGCAGCGTGCCCGCGCCGGTCTTCACGAGGCCATTGCTGCCGCCGATCACGCCCGCGATAGTGAAAGTCCCCGTGGTAGTATCGAGGATGCCGGACGTGTTCGTCCCGGAGAGCTGGATGCCCCGGTTGGGATTGAGGGTCGTCGTGGCCGAGGCGCTGAGCACACCGCCGTCGAGCGTGATGTTATTGGACACCACCGGGCCCGGCGCGAAGCCGAGCGAAGCATCCGCCCCGATCTGGAGGGTGCCGTTGTCGATCTCCACGGCGTTCGCGCCGGTCAGGTCGAAGGAACCGGCGCTGTTCGCATTGGTGATGGCGAGAAGGCCCAGGCCCTGCTTGGCGAGGCCGCCGGACCCGATGAAGACACCGGAAAGAGTCTGCGCGCTGAAGGTCGCGCCCGCCACCGCGTTGGTGGTGAGAGTGCGGGTGATGCCGGTGCCCCAGGTTTCATTGCCGGACAGGACCAGGGCCGCGCCGCCATACTGGCCGATGGTCACATTGGTAGCGCTGCTGCCCCAGACGATGGGATTGACCGCCGTCGCTGCCGAGCCACTGATGGAAGTATTGTTCCCCGCGATCGTCAGGAAGCCGCCCGGACCGGAAGTGGTGAGACCCAGGCCTTGAGCGGCCGTAATGTACAAACCGCCGGCATTCAGGGTGACACCGCCCGTGAAGGTATTGGCGCCGCCCAGTTGCAGGATGCCGTTGCCCTCCTTGATCAGCGCGCCGGGCACGCCGGCCGTGGTCGTGCTCTGGATGATTGCGCTGATGTTCAACGTGGCCGTGTACGGCGAGATGACCGTGCCGCCCGCCGTGCCATCGGCCGTGACCGCATTGGCAGTGATGGTGAAGACACCGGCCCCGTTGCCGTTGTCGACCCCGGAGATGTCCAGCGCCGTGCCGGAGAAGGTATTGACCGCCGCCACGTTATTCGACGACGCCGTGATGCTGCTCGCCCCGGCCAGGTTCAGCAGCGTGCCCGCCGCGAGGGTCGGAGCGGTGCCGCCGAAGTTGTTGAACGTGATCGCGGAAGTGAAGTTGTTATTCGTCCCGGCAAAGGTGAGGGTCGACCCGCCATTGATGGTGATGGCTTGGGAGGCGATCACGCCGCCCGCGGCCTGGGTCACGACGCCGCCATTCAGGGTCAGGCCACCGCCGGGCAGAGTGCCGGTGGCGCCGACGGTGACGGTGGTCCCGTTGACCACCGTGCCGCCGCTGTAGAGGTTCGTGCCCTGGAGGATGATGTTGCTGGCATTGCCGAAGTTGCCCCCGGTAAAAACCAGACGGACCGGAGTGGACCCGTCGTCCACGAAGTCGGAGTTGATGGTCAGCGCATTGGCCGCCGTCGCCGTCGAGTTTTGGTAGAAGAAATAAAGGTCGTCGGCGCCGTTCCCATTGTCATAGGCCGAAGTAATCCGGCCGGAATTGGCCGTGGCGCCGATCGTGCCCGTCATGGTATTGCTGATCGTCGCGGTGGCGTTGTTCTGCATGATATTGACGATCATGCCGCCGCTGGACAGCGTCAGGAGGTCGGAAGCGCCGGCAAACGTCATGCTTACCCCCGTCCCACTTTGGGAAGTTGCGCTATTGATGCTCGTCGTCAAATTGAGGGTATTGATCGTCAGCCCATTGAGAGGCACGGTGGCAACCAGCGTATTGGTCGCGGTCGCATTGTAGCGGATGTTCTGGCCCGGTTGACTGGAGGCAGACATGGCGGTCGCGTCGTAGCCGGCGAAGCCCGCCGTATTGAGGGCGCCCACCCCGAGGGTCGGGTTGTAGCTCGCGAACTCCACCGGGGTGAAAGGGAAGTAACCGGGATCGATCAGCGCCCAGCCGCCGATGATGTTGTTGGTCAGCGGCGAGGTGCTGCTCCAGTTGGTGGCGATGATGTTTTCGCTATGGCCGTTGCCATCCGAAATCAGACCGAGCGAGCCCGCGCTGTTGTTCTGGTAGTTCTGCGCAAAGATGACGGTGGCGCCGCTGGCCGCGTTGCGGCTCAGGCTGGTGATCGTCAGCGCGGCGGAATCGGGCCCGGTGCCGCCGTTGCTCTGGCTGGCCGCGCTGATGACGTTGATGCCAGATTGGGCATTGATCGAGCCGACGGTTTGATTCGAATAGGACGCGGCCCGCCCGTAGAGATTGAAGCCGCCCCCGTTCATCGTGATCGCGACGTTCGCCGGCAACCGCGAGGAACTGTCGGTCAATGTGCCCGAGCTGTTGTTCAGGTTCAGCGAGGCGAAGTTGAGCGTGATGTCCGTGCTCGCCAGCGAACCATTGTCCGTGAGGGTCACCCCCGCCAGGGCGTTGGCACTGCTCAATCCGCCGCCGTTGATCAGCGTCGTCCCGGTGTAGCCCTGCGGTTTCAGCAGGGTCATCAGGCCGCCGGAGTGAATGAAATTGACCGCACCGTCGATGTTGCCGGCGAAACTCGAGGCCGCCGTGCTGACGATGGTGCCGGTGCCCGTGCTGGAAGTGACCGTCCCGCCCAGTTGCCCGCCATTGATCGCCGCGCCCGTGCTGCTCAGGGCTCCGACGACCTGCACATTGCCGTGCAAGTCGAGCGTGCCGCCCGGGTTGACCACGGCGCTGGCACCCGTCGTATTCAGGCCCACGACAATGGTGTTGGTGCCGGCGGCGAGTCGCAACGTGCCCTGGTTGACCGTCGTGGTCCCCGTGTAGGGTTCGAAACTGGTGAGGGCCAGGGTGCCATTCCCCGCCTTGTTGATGCCCGCCGACCCGGCGATCACGCTGCCGATCGTCGTGGTGTTCGCCGGCGTCGCCGTCGGGGTGTAGGCGTAAAGCGCCAGCGCGTTCAGCATCAGGATACCGCCACTGAGGCCGGTGTTCCCGTCCTGCGCGAGCAGACCGCCGCTGGCGCCGCTCGCCCCCGTGGTCGCCCCCAGGACAAGTTGCAGCATGGGATTGAGGGTCACTCCACCGCCGCTGTTCAAAGTGAGGGAGTTCACCGAGAGCGAACCCTCCAGGGCGTTCGTGGACCCGAGCACCGTATTGGCGACCGCTCCATAGAAGAGCGACGTCACATACTCATTGGAATTGAGAGGCCGAAAGAGCGCGCCCGGCGTGCCCGTCGCCGCGACGGTGTTATCCAGGGTCAGGAAGGAACTGCCCAGGCCGGTCGTCGTAGTGTCGACGATGGCCCACGGCAGGATGCCTTTGTTCACCGTGGCGGTGAGACCCTGGTTGCCGACAAACGTCGCTCCCGCCACGGACGACAGGGTGGCCACGTCGCTGCCTACAGCGCTGCCCAGATTCGATCCCCGGATCAACAAGGTCGATCCCGCCGCCACGGTGCCGATGCTCGCGACCTGCACATTCGCCTGGCCACCGCTTCCGGCCGTGATCGTGATCACGCCGTTGCCGACGCCGGGCGTCAGGCTCCCCAGCAATTCGGAAGAGCTCCCGCCCGCGCTGCCGATATAATTGAAGGCGCCGCCCTGCAGGGTCATGGGCCGGTTTCCACCGAGACGGTTCGCGACCGGGATGCCCACGCTGTCGTCGACCGTGAGGGTGGCTCCGGGATTGATCGTGACGGTCCCGGAAGGCCCCACGCTCCCCGCACCCGCACCCGTGGGTCCGCCGAGGTAGAACGTGCCCGCGTTGACGGTGAGCGCTCCGACAAACAAAGGACTGGCCACGCCGAGCGTCGTCGTGCCGCCGCCCATCTTCGCGATGGAGCTGACGGCGCCCACGGCGGCGGTGTCGAGGTTGATATTGCCCGCGCCGACGAAGGTCAGACCCTGCGCTCCCGTGATCCCGCCGCGGAGGGTCAACGTGCCGGCATCGGCACCGATATCGCTGGCCGCCGTGCCCAAGGTGATGAGGCCGTTGAGAATATTGCTGCCGCTGAGCGACTCGATCGCGCCGGCCGAGTTGATGCCCACGGTGCCGCTCAGCGTGATGCCATCGAAAATGCTGACGTTATTGGCGAGCTGCAGGGCCGCGCCGACGTTGTTCGAGACAGTGAGCTTGGTGGCGCCTGTGTTCAAGCCGAGCGCGCCGCTATTGGTCAGTTCCAAGGCGCCGGCGGTAATGGTGACGTTGCCGGACCACGCGTCGTTGTTCGCCGCCAGGACCAGCGTGCCCAGATCGGTCTTGGAAAAGCCGGCGTTCGTCGGTCCGAAAGGGCTGAGCAGCGTAAGCGTGGTACTGCCTCCCACCCCGATGCTGCTGGCGGTGAAAAAGTCGATCGTCCGCGAACTCGTAATCGCGATCGGGGCGGTATTATATCCCGTGACAATCGCGCCCACCGCTTCCAACGTGCCCCCATTGAGGGTAATCCGATTCCCCGGCGCGCCCAGGGCGGCATCGTTCAAGGTGGCGTCGGCGAGAAAGGCGAGCATGCCCGCATTGACGAGGATGTTGCCGCTCAGGCTGCCCGCATTGTCGGTATTGGTCAGCAGCATCTCGCCCGTGCCGGCCTTGGTCCAGCTCTGGGTGCCGGTCACCGGCCCACTGAGGATCAAGCTCGGAAGCTGGTTGGTCGCGACCGTCCCGTAGTTCGCGCCCACCGACAGCGTGGTGTAGGGCTGGCTGAAAATATTCGACGCGGCGGTGAACTCGATCCCGTAACCCGTGCCGGAAGCCGGCGTGATGGTCACGGTCGTGCCGGGATTCACCACCGTGAGCGCGCCGAGTTTCACGATCTTGTTGGCCGCGGTCTGGAAGAGCGTGGCGGGGCCGCCGAGATTGATGCCCTGCGCCAGGCGCGTGACGTTGATCGTCGCGCTGGCGTTGAAGCTCACATCATTCCCCAAGGTCACCGCGTTGCGCGTCCCCGTCGCATCGCCGTCCATGGCCAGGGCCAGCGTGCCGCCATTCATCGTGATGGCATTGCTGCCCAGCGCGCCGGTGCTGCCGTTGCCGCCGGCCACATCGGTGCCGTTGGCCTGCAGGACGCCGGCGTTGATCCAAATGCCACCGGAGAGGGTGTTGGTAATCGTGCCGCCGAGCCCCGAATTCAAGGATCCGCCGAGGACCGTGGCGCCGGTCGCCGTGCCTGATTTCGTCAGTCCCCCCGTACCGTCGACGACGGTATTGAGGTTCAACGCGCCGGTCGTGTTGAATTGATTGACGATCAGGTCGCCCGCGCCCGAGACGATCGTTCCCCCGGTGATCGTGGAAGCGTTGCCCGCGACTGTCGGCGTATCGAGAATGCCGCCGGCGGCAATCGTCAGCACCTGTCCGGAGCCCAGCGTGAGCGTGTCGGCCGCGTTCTGACCGAAGCGCAGGGTGTTGATCGACTGGGTGCTCCAGGGAGTCGTATTGTTGACTTGGAAATCCACATTCGCCGCACTCCCCGGGGCCGTCGTGACGGCCACGGATGGCGTGTAGCCGGCATAAGCCGTGATCGTGGAGGTGGCACCATTGGCCACCGCCCAGTTCGCACCGCTTGCGATCGTCGCCCAGCCGCCGAGGATGCCCGCGGTATTGGGAGTGCTGGTCGTGATGCCGGTGAGGCCGGCCGGGGTGCCGGTGAGCGTAAAGTTGACCGTCCCGCCCGCCTGGCGCGTGATCGTCCCGAGGTTCAACGATTGGGAAGCGGCGACGCTTTCGGTGACCAGCGCGGCCCCGGGCCCAATGGTCGTTCCGCCCGCGAAGGACTGGCTGACCGCGCCCGTGCGCACGTAATTCAAGGTGCCGCCATTCAAGACGAGCGTGTTGCTCGACAGACCGCCCGCGGCGCCGGCGGTGCCGTTGTTGCTGCCCAGGTTGACGATGCTGCCGGGGTTGATGGTCGTGGCGCCCGTGTAGCTGTCCGCATTGTAGATGTCGAAGACGCCCGGTCCGTTCAGCGTCAAGCCGACTCCCGCCGCACCACCGATGACACCACCGACCGACAACGCATTCGTCCCGCTCAGCAGAGTGACGGTGGTATTTCCACCCAGCGTCACCGTCCCGGTGCTATTCAAGGCGGCGGTGCCGATGAACGCGAAATCGCTGTTCCAGCTCTGGCCATAGGCTCCCAAGGTCACGGCGGCGGTCGCATCCAGTGCCAGGGGAATCGTTCCGCTGGCGGAGATGATCAGCGTATTGCTGGCATTGCCCAGCGCTGCGGCATTGCCAAAGCCCAGCACGCCGGCGCCCAGGGTCACGCTCTGACCGGCACCGCCAAAAGTATTCGCTCCGTTGAGGATCAGTTCGCCGGGACCAGCCTTGGTCAGACTGAAATTGCCGCTGATGACGCCGCCCACCGCCAGGGCATCCGCATTGACGCCCGCCAGGCCGAACAACTGCGAGTTGGTCGTAATCGTCGGCGAGACCGTGAGGGCTGTCGCGCCGGTCCCCAGATTCAAGCCGTTGCTTCCGCCGAAGGTGAAACTCGAGTTCCACGTCATCGGATAGTTGCCGGTCGTGACCGCGGCACTGCTGGTATTGTCCAGGGTTCCGCCGTTGACGATCAGCTTGTTGGCGGCGTTACCCAGGGCGGCGGCGGCATTGATATTCAGCGTGCCGGCGGCCAGCGTCACCGTGTTGCCGGAACCACCGAACGTGTTCGCTCCGCTCAAGGTCAGCGCACCCGCGCCGGCCTTGGTGAGGCTGAACGCGCCGCTGATGACGCCGCCGGCCACGAGGGTATTCGCATTGACCGTTACCTGCCGACTGCCCCCCAGGGCCACCGCTCCCGTGCCGAGGCTCAGCGAGTTGCTGCCCAGGAACGTGAAGTCCCCATTCCAGTTTTGCGCGTTGACGGTTTGGATCGCTTGGGAAACGCCGCTGGTGTTGTCGATCGTGCCGCCGGAAATGACGAAGGTGCCCGTGCCGAGGGCGGAGTTGGTGGTGGTTGAGCCGCCATTGTTGAGGTTGAGTGTACCGGTGGCACTGGTCGTCACGCCGCCCGTAAAGGTGCTGAAACCACCGAGACCCAGCGTGCCCGTGCCGGCCAGGGCAATTCCGCCCGGCCCCGAAATGACGCTGTTGGCCAGGCCGCCGGTGAGGACGTTCAGCGTTTGGCCGCTGTCGGCAATCGTCCACGGCTCCACGGCGCTCAAGGCCAGCGGGGCGTTGATGGTGGTACTCGCCGGGCCACCCGTCTGGATATTAATGCCACCGACACCGAGGGTGAGCGTTCCGAATGCTCCCTGATTGATCGTCACCGCGCCGGTGCTGGAGTTGTTGACCACGATTCCCGCCACGCTGAAGTTCTGATCGAGCGCGGTGGCGACCGGCGTGGCAGCACCGATGGAGGAGGCACTGAACACCACCGTGTTTGAGGCATTCGGAGCGAACGCGGAAATATTGGATCCGGCTGCATCGGTGGACCAATTCGTGGCTGGCCCACCTGCGCCCCCGTTCCAACTATTGTTGATGCCTCCCGCCCAATAGAGATTACCGCCCGCCCCTCCCGTCACCGTCAAGGTCACCGCCGTCGCACTCGTGGCCAGCGCATAGTGATAGCCGGTGGGTAGCGCCGCCGTCTGGAGGCTGAAATTGGATGCGCCCGTGATCGTCGCCCCGCCGCTCGCCGTGATGAGGTTGTAATTGCCGATGCCGAAACCAGCGAGCGCCGTGATCGAGATGGGCGCACCCCCCGCCGCCACGGTGACGCCACCGGCGGCTCCGGTGACGTTCAAGGAATCGTAATTGCTGGTGTCACCCAATTGGAATCCCAGGCGCGCCTGCGACGTGGCGCCGCCGAAAGTGGCAGTCGCATTCGGAGCCAGGTTTTCGGCCACGCCAGCGTTGTCCGCGAAGAAGTTCAAGCTGGACGAGGCCGCCGCGCCGATCGTCAGCGCGGTGGTGTTGGCCAGCGTCGTCGAGCCGACGCTCAAGGTGCCGCCGGCATTGACAATAGTCGCTCCGGCATAGCTGCCCGCGCCCGGCAGAACGAGCGTCCCGGGACCGGCCAGAGTCAGTGCGCCATTCGTAATGGGACCGGCAAAGGTAATCGCATTGGCACCAGGATTGTTGACCGTGATGGTGCGGGGCGCACCGCCGCCCAGATTCAAAGAGCCAAAGGTCAGCGCTCCGGAATTCGTAGCCGAACCCAGGACGGCGTCGGCATTCAAGATGACCCCGTTGGTCGTGACAAAGCTGGCCGTGCCATTCGCCGCCACGGTGGTGCCGGTGCCGCTGACCGTGAGGGGGCCGGTCCCCAAGGCGGCGTTGTTGCCAATGAGGATGGCTCCCGCACTGAGGATGGTCCCGCCGGTATAGGTACTGGCGCCGTTGAGGATCAGGTTCCCCGTGCCCGCTCCGACCTTGGTCAGGCTGAAGCCCACCCCATTGTCGGTGATCGACCCGCTCAAAGTCAGCGACGCCGTGCTGCTGACGCCGATGGCGCTATTGCTGGCGAGCGTGATCGCCCCGCTGAGGCCGCCGGCCGTCGCGGAACTGTCGAGCAAGGCGCCGCCACCCGCCGTGCCTGTGCCGTTCAAGACGACGTTCTGGGGCACGGTAGCGATATTCAGGTCCAGCGCGGCCCCGCTGGCGACCACAACGACCTGCCCGGCGGTATTTCCGAGGGCGTTTGCTCCGTTGATCAGTCGCAATGTGCCGGCGTTGACAAAGACATTGCCCGTAAAGGTCGACGCGGTGGCGTTGCCAGTCTGGAGGACTCCCGCGCTGGTCGTCGTTCCACCGAGGGTGAGATTGCCGCTGCCCGTGAGCTGCGTGGGCGTGTCATCGAGGACGAAAGTCTGATTCGAGACATCGAAGGTGCCCCCGGCCGGACCGATGACGAAAACCTTGGTGCCGGCTCCCGGATTGTAGCCGCCGCCGGTGATCTGGAAGGTGCCGCCGTTGAGGGTCACGTTCCTCGCCCCGGCCGCGCCCAGCGCCGTCGGGTCCGTGGTGCCGCCGGGGCCGGTGATGGAAAGGATGCCCCCGTCGATATTGATGTTGCCGGTAAACGCATTGGTCCCGGTCAGCGTCAGCTTGCCCGCGCCGGTCTTGGTCAGACCGCCGGTCGTCGACGACGTGATCGGCGAGGAGATGGTCAGCGAATCCGCCGCCGTGTCCGTCCGGATGACCAGGTCCCCACTCCCGCCGGTGGTGATGCCGGTGGCGCCGCTGATCGTCGCGGTGCCGCCGCCCGCGACCAGGATGCTGGGCGTGGTAACCAGGTTGCTCCCCGTGGCCAGCGAGGTGGTTCCGTTCGCGAATTTGATGCCGTTGACAATGGCCGCCGCGGTCTGCGTCACCGCGCCCGTCGTGCCGCTCCCCGTCGTGATCTGGTTGACGCGACTGGCCGTGAGGGTGCCCGCCGCGGCGACCGTGGCCGCCAGCGTCGTATCCGTTCCATAATTGATCGCCCGCACGAAACCGCCGGTGTCGTAGACCGCAAAATCCGCGGGCGTGCCGGTGGTGGACGGGTTCACGGTGTCGAAGAAATAGACGGCCTGCCCGCCCGCTCCCGCGACCCCCGACCCGAGCACGATCCCCGTGGCCCCCGGCGTCACGCCGGTGAGCACGATCTTGTTGGTCGTCCCATTCGCTCCGCCTGAGGCGATGAAGAGCCCATCCGCCCCGACGGGGCGGGCCGCGAGCGATCCGAACGTGAGCGCCGTGGAAGTGACCCCGGTCGTGAAGGTGGACTGCACCGTGCCCTCGCCCGCCGTAAAGGTGAGCGTGCCCAAGGATTGGCTGACCGTTCCGGTGGGCGCCGAATGAAAATTAAACGCGCCCGTGCCGCCGAAAGTCAGCCCCGGTTTCGTACCCGCGGAGAAGGTGCCGCCCGCGGCCACGGCCAGCGTGCCGCCGCTCACCGTGATCAGGCCGGAGCTGGCATTGGTCGAGGCTCCCAAGGTGAGCGTGCCGGTGCCCAGCTTGGTGAGCGTGCCTGTCGTCCCGGTATCCCCGCCGGTGATCGTCGTATTGCCCGTGCCTCCCACGGTCAGGTTCTGCGTCGACCCCGAAAGATTGAGCAGGGTCGTGGAAGTCGTGACGCCCGGGTTGAAGAAACTGTTATTCGTGAGGATCGTCGCATTGCCCGTCAGCGTCGTCGTGCCAAAGTTCAATCCCGCCGTGCCGCTGGTGACGAACTCGCCCGCTCCCACCGTGAGGGTGAATGCGCCCAGGCTCAGCGAGCCGAGCGTGTAGGTATTGCCCGCCCCCGCCGCGGTCAGGTCGCTCAGGATCGTCGTATTCCCTCCCACCGTCACATTGTTGGTCAATGTCAGGTTCGTTCCGGAGACACTCGCCAACTGCAGGGTGCCGCCGTTCAATTGCAGCGGGCCCGTCCCCAGGCCGTTCGCATTCGTGACCCGCAGAATACCGGCGGTCAACGTGGTGGTTCCCGTTTCGGTATTGACGCCGGAGAGCGTCACCACGCCGGGGCCGCTGCTGTTGACGGTGATGCCGCCCGCGGTCCCGCCGGTCAGGTTCCCGGCCACATTGATGCCGCCCGCGCCCTGCGCCTGGAGCGTGAGCAGGCCGGTGCCGTTGGTGATGGTGCTGCCGGCCGCACCCACGGTCAGCGCGCTCGCGGAATTGTTGACCCACGATTGCGCTCCTCCTCCGAGCGTCACCGCGAGATTCGAACTGCCACGGCACTGGCCTGCGCGCCCGCGTTCACCACGATGCCGCTGGTGCCGATCGTCAGCGTTTGCCCGGCCGTGGAGGCCGTCAAGGTGTAGCCGTCTGAAGCCCGTGGTGTTGAACGTCAGGCCCGCGATGGTTTGCGTCGAGACATTGACCGTGCCGGGCGTGCCGAGATAGCCGCCATTGCCAAACTGCCCGATGTCGTTATTGGTCGAATCGACGTCGAGAATCGTGGTCGGATTGAACCAGGTCGCTCCCGTTGTCGCCCAATTGAACGTGCCGCCCGCGTCGGTCGCGCCGGTGATCGGATTGGCGTCGGTATCGAAAATCAGCGCGGTCGGCCTTGGCCGCGCGATGAAATCCGACCGTCAGTGCCGTTGAAAGGACGAGCCAGGACGAGAGGCGTCGAATGAAATGCGGCGACAGGCGCGTCCCCTTGCGGGGTTTGCGGGGGGGCTGGGTGCGGTACATAAGCAGACGCGTGCTGGGGTGGAGAGAGGGGGGGGACAGTGGGGGCGGGGCACTATTCGACGCACGGGATGCTGAGACTCCGTCGGGAGCCGGTCAAAAAAAATCCGCAAATAAATCTGTTTTTACGTAAGATTACTCTCTTGACATTGATTCACCGCCATTTTTTGCGTAGCGTTTCCTCGATCATCCAATTGGAAATTCCGTCGTTTTCACCTATGGTTTGAGCCCGTTTCCACTTAACGAAATATCCGCTACAGGGCCTCCCAATTTTTGTACTGCCGCCACCCGGCGGAAAAATGCTTTGCGAGCGATAGCTATTTTCATGCCATACATTTTCATCACCCCGTTCTTCCGGCCTTTTCTACGTGATTTCTCTCTGTAAATCCGCCGACCCCTGCCGTGTCGCTTTCGCCTATTTTTACGCTCCCTTGTCTATTTTGCCTGGATTGGCTGCATAGCCGATTTTACCCCTTTTTTTGCGTTTCTTTTAGTTCCTCAGAAACTCCCCTCCGGTGAGTCGGAACCATCTTGACATCGCCCTTCCTCCCTCGCCGCCGCTCTCCGCGCAACAGCTCCTGAACCTGGCCATCGAGCATCATCACGCCCGGCGCCTGGTGGAAGCGGAAGCGCTCTATCGGCACGTGCTGGCCCTTCATCCCGAAAGCGCGGACGTCATTCATTTGCTCGGGGTCGTCGCCTACGACGCCGCCCGGTTTCCGGAGGCGCTGGAGTTGATGCAGCGGTCCATCCGTATCCAGCCCCAAGCCGCGCGCTATTACAGCAATCTCGCACTGCTATTCTCCGCTACCGACCGGCTGAGGAATCCGCCGCGGCCTTGGAAACCGCGCTCCGCTGGAACCCGGGAACGCGCTGTTTCATTACAATCTCGGCTACACGCGCCAGCGACAGCGGCATTGGGAAGCGGCCATCGCCGCCTATCGTACGGCGCTCCTGCTTCAACCGGCCACGCCTTGTCGTGGCTCAATCTGGGCCTGTCTCTCGCCTCGGCGCATCGGCCCGAGGGAAGCCATCGCCGCTTATCGCGCGGGTCGGCAACACCACCCCGGCGACTACGCTCTCGGTGTGAATCTCGCCGACGCTCTCCGCGATCAGGGCCATCTCGACGAGGCCATCGCGCTTTACGAACGGATGGTGGATGCGCCGGCTGCCCGTCCTTCGTGGCCAGCAATTACCTGGCCATCCTTCAGTACTGGCCCCAGTCACGCCCCGGAAACTCCGGCAGGTGCACGACGCCTACGATGACCGCCATGCCGCCCCCTTCCGCGCCTCGTGGCCGGCCCACCCGAATTCACGCGATCCGCAGCGCCGCCTCCGCATCGGCTTTGTCTCCCCGTACTTCACCTTCCATCCCGTCGGGCACTTTGCCGTCCCGTTGCTGGAAAATCTCGATCGGCGCGAATTTGAAATCGTCTGCTACGCGGATAGCGCGAGCGAGGATGCGATGACCTCCCGCCTGCGTTCTCCTGGCAGGTCATCGAAAACCTTTCGGACGAGGCTCTCGCGCGACGCATTCACGAGGACAGGATCGACATCCTCTTCGACCTCGCCGGCCACACCGCGGGCAACCGGCTGCCGGTCTTCGCCCGCAAGCCCGCCCCCATCCCAGATCACCTGGCTCGATTATGTCGGGCACCACCGGCTTGTCCGCCATGGATTACCTTATCGGCGATCCGCGCCAGATCCCGCCTGGAACCGAGTCGTTCTATCGCGAAAAGATCCTCCGTCTGCCGGACGACTATATCTGCTTCGATCCACCGGCGGACGCGCCACCGGTGGGTCCGCTTCCGGCCGCCGCCAATGGCTTCGTGACGTTTGCCAGCTTCAATATCCTGGCGAAGACATCGACCCAGGTCATCGAAACCTGGAGCCGCATCCTGCGCGAAATTCCCAACGCGCGGCTCCTGCTCAAGAATCGCGGCTTCGAAAATCCTTCGATTTTCGCCCTTTTTCGACAAAAATTCGCTACGCAGGCCATCCAGCCCCACCCAGGTCGCCTTCCAAGGCTGGTCGCCCCACGCCGGGCTGCTCGCCGCCTACCATGAAGTCGACATCGCCCTCGATACCTTCCCCCTACAATGGCGGCCTCACCACCTGCGAAGCGCTCTGGATGGGCGTGCCCGTCGTCACCTGCCCCGGCGAGACATTCGCCGGCCGCCATGGGCTCGCGCACCTCACTTCCGCCGGCGTTCCCGAGACCATCGCCCGCGATCTGGACGATTACGTGAAGATGGCCGTCTCGCTGGCTCGCGACCCCTCGCGCCTGGCCAGCATGCGGGCGGCCTTGCGTCCCCGCGTCCGCCTCCCTCGCCGCTCTGCGATGGCCCGCGCTCGCCGCGAATTTCGCCACCTTGCTCCGCAGTGTCCTGGCGAAAGTGGTGTGCGGAGGCGGGAACCCCAAATTCATCGGGAAAGATAAATCAGCCGCCACTTTAACCTCTCTAAGGAATTGCTTCGCCCCGGATCGTGCTCGGAGATAAGCCTTTGCCTGTCCCGCATGCGACCGCACCCCCGCCAGATCCTGCTCCTCGCCGCCCTTCTCGTTCCCGGCTTCGCCCGCGCCGGAACGCCGGAGCTGACGCTCGAGCACGACATCCGGCCGATCCTGAAGGAGCACTGCTTTCACTGCCACGGCGAAGGGGACAAGCTGAAAGGCGGCGTCGATCTGCGCCTGCGCCGCTTCATGGAAAAGCCGACGAAAGACGGCGACCTCGTCATGGTGCCCGGCAAGCCGGAGGAGAGCGAAATGGTGAAGCTCGTGCGCGAAGGCGAGATGCCGGAGAAAGGCAAAAAGCTGACCCCGGCGGAGATCGCCACGCTCGAGCAATGGATCGCCCAAGGCGCGAAGACGGCGCGACCCGAGCCTGAGCAGGTGCCGAAGGTGTGGATCACCGAGGAGGAGCGCGCCTACTGGGCGTTCCAGCCGATCCGCCGCAGCGCCGTCCCGCCGGTCAAGGACACCGCGCGCGTGCGGACACCGATCGACGCCTTCATCCTCGCGAAACTCGAGGCGCAGGGGCTCGGCTTCAATCCCGATGCGGACAAGCCGGCGCTGCTGCGCCGCGTCACTCTCGATCTCACCGGGCTGCCGCCGACGCCGGACGAAGTCGCCCTCTTCCTCGCCGACGACTCTCCCGACGCCTATGACCGGCTCGTCGATCGCCTGCTCGCCTCGCCGCATTACGGCGAGCGCTGGGGCCGCCACTGGCTGGACATCGCCGGCTACGCGGATTCCGAGGGGCTATACCGATGCCGATCCCGTGCGCCCGTGGGCCTATCGTTATCGCGATTACATCATCCGCGCGCTCAATGCCGACAAGCCGATGGATCAGTTCATCCGCGAGCAACTGGCCGGCGACGAAATGGTCAAGCCGCCGTTCAAGAATCTCTCGCCCGATGCCATCGACAAACTGACGGCCACCGCCTTTCTGCGCATGGTCCCCGACGGCACCGCCGCCGCCGCGGCCACGGAGCAAACCGTCGCACGCAACGCCGTGGTGAGCGAAACGCTGAAGGTCGTTTCCTCCCTCTTCGGCCTCACCGTGGCTGCGCGCAATGCCACGACCACAAGTACGACCCCATCCCGCAGATCGACTACTACCGCCTGCGCCGCCATCTTCGAGCCCGGCTTCGATCTCGACCACTGGCGCGTGCCGAATGGCCGCTCATCTCGCTCATGACCGACGAAGAGCGCGCCAAGCCGCGGAAGTCGAGAAGGAGGCGAAGGTCATCGACGACCAGCGCAAGGCGAAGGAGGACGAATTCATCGAGAAAGTGCTGACGTGGGAGCTGGAGAGAAAAGCCCGAAGAATTGCGGGAGCCGCTGCGCGCCGCCTATCGCACGGAGGTGAAGAAGCGCACCCCCGAGCAACTCAAGCTGCTCAAGGAACATCCCACGATCAACCAGCTCAGCTCCGGTTCGCTCTATCTCTACGACCGCACCTATGGGACGAAACACGCCGAAGAACTCAAGAAGTTCACCGATCAGGCCACGGAGATCCGCAAGCGCAAGCCGGTCGAACAATTCATCCGGCCTTCACCGAGACGGCGGTCGCGGCGGAAAACGCCTCCGGCCACTTTCGTTTTCTCGCGCGGCGATCCGCAACAGCCGAAGGACAAGGTGGAGCCCAGCGAATTGACGGTCCCTCACCAGTTTCCATCCGAGCGCGATTCCCGAAACGACGCCTTCTCAACCCACCACCGGACGCCGCCTCGCCTTCGCGCAGAGCGTGACGGACGGCCGGCATCCCCTCACCACCCGCGTGCTCGTCAACCGCGTGTGGCACCATCATTTCGGGCGCGGCATCGTCGCCTCGGTCGGCGATTTCGGCCATCTCGGCGACCAGCCTACGCATCCCGAGTTGCTGGATTGGCTGGCCACGGAATTCGTGGCGGAGCACTGGAGCCTCAAGCAACTGCATCGCCTCATCGTCACCTCCACGGCCTACCGCCCAGTCGTCCGCGCACCGCCTCGATCAGGACCGCGTCGATCCCGACAACTATCTCCTCGGCCGCATGAATACCGAGCGCATCGAAGCGGAGACGCTGCGCGATGCGATGCTCGCGGTCAGCGGGAAATTGAACCCGAAGATGTTCGGCGCGCCCCGTGCCGGTGATGACCGATGAGGACGGCCAGATCATCGTCGGCATCGACACGAGCGATTCCGCCGGGCGCCCGAGCAGCAAATTCATCCCGCTCAATGGGGAGGAGTTTCGCCGCAGCGTTTACGTGCAGATGCGCCGGAGCAAACCGCTCGGCATGCTGGAGACCTTCGACCTCCCGCGGATGGAGCCGAATTGCGAACGCCGCAACGCCTCGACCATCGCCCCGCAATCCCTCGCCATGATGAATGGCGAGTTCACGCTCGCGCAGTCGAAATTCTTCGCCGAGCGTGTCGTGCGGGAAGTGGGCACGGAACCCGCCGGACAGGTCCAGCACGCGTGGCTGCTCGCTTTTGGAAGCACGCCCTCGGCGAATGAATTGAAAAACTCCGTCGATTTCCTCGCCAAGGAAACCGCGTACTTCCAGAAGAACCCGACCAAGGCGGGCGCCTGTGGCCAAGGGCAAGGAGGCGGCGCCCACCGAGCCGACCCCTGCAGGCGCTCAACACCTTTTGCCAGGCGCTGCTCACGTCCAACCAATTCCTCTACGTCGACTAACTCACGCATGAAACCGCATCCCCCCGCCTGCCTGAGCCGGCGCCATTTCCTCGCCACGAGCGGCTTCCATCTCAGCGCCTTCGGCCTCGCCTACTTGCTCCAGCAGGATGGGCTGCTCGGTGCGCCGGAAAAGCCGGTGCTCGAGACTCCCCACTACGATCTGCTGCCGAAGAAGCCTCCGTTCACCCCGAAGGCGAAGGCGATGATCTCGATGTTCATGCAAGGCGGCCCGAGCCAGATCGATCTCTTCGATCCCAAGCCCGAGCTCGACAAACTCGACGGCCAGAAATTTCCCGGCGACGTAAAGTACGACGACGCTGCCCATGCCAGCACGACGGTCATGGCGAGCGCGTGGAAGTATCAAAAGCACGGCCAGTGCGGCACCGAGGTCAGCGAATTGCTCCCCGGCTTCGCCAGCATCGTCGACGACGTGGTGCTCCTGCGCGGCATGCAAAGCAGCGTGAACAATCACGGCCAGGCGATCTACGCGCTGCAAAATGGACGCAGCCTCGGCGGACGCCCCACCATCGGGAGCTGGCTGACTTATGCGCTCGGTTCGGAATCGCAGGAGTTTGCCCGCCTACGTCGCGCTCACCGATCCGCGCGGCCTGCCGGTGCTCGGCGTGGAGAACTGGACCAATGGCTGGCTGCCCTCGATTTATCAAGGCACCGCGGTGCGGTCCCGGAACCGCGCATCCCGAATCTTGACGCCGCGCCATATCTCCGCGGCGAGGCGCAGGAGAACTATCTCGGTTTTCTCAATCAGTTGAATCACGAGCATCTCGACCGTCATCCGGGCGAAACCGATCTCGAAGCGCGCATCGCCAGCTACCGCCCTCGCCGCGAAGCTCCAGACGGCGGCGAAGGAAGCGCTCGATATTTCCGGCGAGAGTGAAGAGACGAAGAAGCTCTACGGCATCGACGATCCGGCCACCGCGGAATTCCGGGCACGCGCTGCCTCATCGCGCGGCGGTTGGTGGAGCGCGGCGTGCGCTTCGTCCAGCTCTTCACCGCGAACCAAACGTGGGACCATCACATGGGCATCATCGGCAGCCTGCCTGCCGCCTGCAAATATGTGGACAAGCCGGCCGCCGGCCTGGTCACCGATCTCAAGCAGCGCGGTTTGCTCGACTCCACCATCGTCCACTGGGGTGGCGAGATGGGCCGGCTCTGCCCGTGATTCAATACGATGCCGGTCGCGCGAAAGCCGGCCGCGATCACAATACCTACGGCTTCTCCATGTGGGTCGCGGGCGGCGGCTTCAAGGGCGGCATGACCTACGGCGAGACGGACGAGTTCGGCCACAAAGCGGTGAAGACATCGTCAGCCATCACGACTATCACGCCACCGTCCTGGACCTGTTCGGCATCGACCACACCAAGCTCACCTTCACCCGCAACGGCACCGCCATGTCCCTGACCGACAATCAGGGAGGCCGCGTGGTGAAAGAGATCCTGGCCTGACGCGTTCCCCCTGGAACGGCGGATCAGAGAGGGTCCACGAAAGGCACGAAAAAGCACGAAAGTGCTAGGCTGAATCGACATTCAAAAAACGGGAGACATGGGAGTAGAAAGCGTGTGGCCGCCAAACGGCGGTAGGGAAGCCGCGCCGCGGGTTCCCACTTTTGGGTGTGCGGAAAAGCGGCGGTGGCCAGTCAATCTGGTCGCGGAATCACCCTGGTCGTCCCGCCACTTTCCCGCCCGCCACCGGCCACGTGGCCACACCACAGGCGTGGGAACCCGCGGCGCGGCTTCCCTACCGCTTTTCTTTCGGCGCTCGCGCTCCGGGCGGGGCGCGGCTTCCCAGTTTGAATGTCGATTCAGCCTGGGCTGAATCGACATTCAAACTGGGAAGGGAATTGCCCGCGAATCACACGGATCACACGAATTGGATTATTCGCGTGATCCGTGTGATTCGCGGGCTGCTTCTCCCCCCGCCTTTTCGTGCTTTTTCGTGCCTTTCGTGGACCCCTCTTGGTTACGGCACGCCATCATTAAACCGGTCTAAATCGTCAGTCGCCGCGCCCGCGCGGTGATCGGCCAGCGCTCGACGGCCGCGCCGCCGCGGACCAAGGTGGCCTCGCTATAGAGCGCGACGGTCGGGCAGACGTGGCGGGGAATCCCGTGCAGCGTGTCGCCCACGGAAAACTCCGCGGCGCGCGGGGTCTCGATGACGAGATGCTCCTCGCTGTGCACGACCGCCGGGGCGTCCGGCAATTCCAGGAAACGCACGCGCGGCTGCGGATTCTCCGCGGCGACCGCCTTGTGCCCGAGATCGAGGCAGAGGCGATCGGAGCCGGGCTTGCTGACGACGCGCGTGAGCAGCAGCGCCGCGGGCAGGAAGGGCATGTCCACCAGCTTGTCGGCATAGCCGAAGTCCCAGAGCACGGTGGTGCCGGGGGCTGCATTCGCGGTCCTGCTGCGGGGCGTGAAACGGAAACGTCGGCGTACCGCCCGCGACGAGCGCCGGCACCGGCAATCCGGCACTCTCGAGTTGCTGGCGGAACGCGATCACCGGCGCAAAGGCGGCTTCGTAGAGCGCGCGCCTTTTCGCCTGGTTGGGTTCGTGAATGTGTCCGTCGTAGGCGTGCAGGCCCGCCGCCTGCAGACCGGGCGTCGTCGCGGCGAGCCGGTAGAGTTGCAAGGCCTCGTCTCCCGGACGAATGCCGGTGCGATTCTGCCCGCAATCCAGGTCGAGGAAGACATCCAGCACCAAGTCCTCCTCCACCGCGGCGGCACCCAGAGCATCGCCGCCCCCAGCGTCATCGACCAGCGTGGAGAAATGCGTGCCCGGATACTTCAGCGCGAGCGCGCACAGTCGGGCGATGTTCGGCCCCACCGGCGCCATCGCGAGCAACACATCCGGCGCGCCCGCCTGTGCGCACATCTCCGCCTCGGCGATCGTGGCGCACTTGAATTTCCGGATGCCGAGCGCCATTTGCCGCGCGACGAGCGGCCCGAGCTTGTGCGTCTTCACATGCGGCCGCAATCGCTCCGGCCCCACGGCGATCTCGAGCATGCGCCGCAGGTTGGATTCGATGCGTTCTTCAAACAGCAGCAGCGCCGGGGAGGCGACTTCGGCTTCATTCGTGAGTCGGAACCAGTCCATGCAGATTAATCGTTGAGTTCAAAAATCGCTTCGATCTCCACGGCGATATTGGCCGGGAGCGGTCCCATGCCCACGGCGCTGCGCGCGCCGACGCCGAGGTCCGCTCCCCAGATCTCGGCGAAGAGTTCGCTGCAGCCATTGATGACTTTCGGGTGGTCGTAAAAATCGGGGCGCGGGTGTTGACCATGCCGAGCACTTTCACCAGGCGCTTCACCCGGTTCAAGTCGCCGAGATGTTTCCGCAGCGTCGCCAGGATCGCCAGCCCCACCTGTCGCGCGGCGGCCTGCCCTTCTTCCAGCGAAAGATCGCGCCCGACCACGCCGGTGATGAGCGACTTGTCCGCCCGCCACGGGCCGTGGCCGGAGACATAGGCAAGGCGGTCCACGATCACGAGCGGCTTGTAGACGGCGACCGGTTCGGGCGCCGGCGGGAGGGTGAGATGCAGTTCGGCAAGGCGGGATTCAGGGGTCATGGGCAATGAGATGAAGTGGATCGAAGAGGCTCGAGCGGGAAATATCACCCCGCCCGTGAAACGGCTCATCGCTTCTTGCCGCATGAGGGCAACAATTCGCCATGATTGGCAACCATGCTTCCCCCTGATTTTTCCCCAGGTCACCTCGCGCCGTCGTTTCCTGCAAGGAGCCGGCCTCGCCACCACCGCCCGCCCTGCTCGGCCCGCGCGCCCGGGCGGAGTCCGCGCCGCACGCCGTGGTCGACGAAGTCCGTACGATCAGCCTGCAGCCGCAGTACTATCACGGCTGGCCCACGGTGACGCGCCGGCGCAACGGCGATCTCGCGCTCGTCGTTTCCGGCGGACGCGAAGGGCACATCTGTCCTTTCGGCCGCGTGGAGATGATGGTCTCGCGCGACCCAGGGGCGCGACGTGGCACTGGCCGCAAAACGATTCTCGACAGCCCGAGCGACGATCGCGACGCGGGCATCCTCGAGACTGCGCGCGGCACCTTGCTCGCCACCACCTTTACCTCGCTCGCCTACGAGCGTCCTCCTGCTCGACGCGCAGAAGAAGCAAGGCCAGCCGGGCGCGTGGCCGGAGGAACGACTGCGCGCCTGGCAGCTAGCCTACACGCGTCTCAACGCCGGGGAACGCCAGGCCAACCTCGGCGAATGGATGATCCGCTCGACCGACGGCGGCCTCACGTGGTCGGCGCGCTACCCGACGATCGTCAACAGTCCGCACGGTCCCATCCAGCTCGCCGATGGCCGCCAGCTCTACGCCGGCAAGCAACTCTGGACCGCCGAAAAGCGGGTCGGCGTGTGCCACTCCGCCGATGACGGCGCGACCTGGCAATGGCTCGCCGAGATTCCGGTGCGCGCTGGGGATTCCTGGGCGCAGTATCATGAGTTGCACGCGGTCGAAGCGGGCGACGGACGGCTGATTGTCCAAATCCGGAATGGAAACAAGAACAACTCCGGCGAGACCCTGCAGAGCGAATCCACGGACGGTGGCCAGAGCTGGTCCGAGCCACATTCCATCGGCGTGTGGGGGTCTGCCCTCGTTCCTCAATCGCCTGCGCGATGGCCGCCTGCTCATGACCTACGGCCACCGCCGCGCGCCGCTCGGCAACCAGGCGCGCCTCAGCGCCGACGCCGGACGCACGTGGTCCGAGCCGCTCCTCGTCTACGGCGACGGCGCCTCGGGCGATCTCGGCTATCCGAGCACCGTGGAGTTCGACGACGGCTCGCTGTTGACCATCTGGTACGAACACCTGAAAGATTCACCATTCGCCGTCCTGCGCCAGGCGCGCTGGAGGATCTCCGCATGAAAGCACTCATTATTTTTTTCTTCGTCGTGCTGGCCGCCAGCCTGAGCGCCCCCGCCGATCCCCTGCCCGGCACGCAACCGCTGGAAGCGAGCGGGTGATCTCTCCGTCAAAATGGTCCAGGGCATCGACACGTGGCTGAGCCAGGAGGCGATCCGCGCCGCCGGGCAACGCGCGCAGACCTGGCAGGCCGCGGCGGGTGGACCCGGCCAAATGGGAGGCGTTTGCCCAAGCGCGGCGCGAGGAACTCCGGAAGATTCTGGGCATCGTCGATCCGCGCGAACCGGGCCTGCTCGAAGAAGTGGAAATCGCCGGCGCCCGGCCGGCTGAGCATGGCAATTGGACGGCCCACCATGTGCGCTGGCCCGTCTTTCCTGGGGTCTACGGGGGAGGGCGTTTTGTACCGGCCGTCGACTCCACCGCAGGGCCTCGTGATCGTCATTCCCGATGCCGATGAACTCCCCGAGAGCGTGCGGCACGCCGCCTCCTTCGCCGCCGAGGGGTGGCTGGTGCTGGCCCCGGCGCTGGTGGATCGCCACGCCAGATGGTCCGGCAACGAGGCCCTGTCACGCTTCACCAATCAACCCCATCGGGAATGGATCTACCGGCAGTCCTTCGAAATGGGCCGCACGATCATCGGCTACGAAGCGCAAAAGATCTTCGCGGCGCTCGATGCCTTGAATGCGAAAGGTTCGCCTTTGTCCATTCCTCCTGAACGCGTCGGCATCGCCGGTTATGGCGAAGGCGGATTGCTGGCGCTGACCTGCGCCGCGCTCGACGACCGCTTCAAGCCGCCGTGGTCGCGGGCTATTTCGACTCTCACAAGGAATACTTCCGCGAACCCATTTATCGCAATGTCTTCGGTCTGCTCCGTAACTTCGGCAACGCGGAGATGGCCGCTCTCATGGCTCCGCGCCCACTTTTCGTAGACGTCCGCCACCTCCCGGAAATTGCCGGACCGCCACCCGCGAGTGGAGACCGAAAAGGTGCCGCACCGGGTGGCACCGGCTCTCTTTCCACCGATGTCCGCACGGGGCAGGAGACGTTCGTGCCCAGGTTCTCTCCGGAAGATGTGACGCAGGAAAGCTCCGCGCGGAAGCTATTCTCACCAAATTAGGCGCGCCGCTAATCCATGTTTTCGGCTCGGACGTCATTCCTTCGGACAGCCCGGCGCCCAATGCCCGCGCGGCGATGATCACCGCCCTCCACGCGGTACCGCCGCCCGAGGGCGACATCAGAGTGCTGTCCCTGCCGGATTCGACACCGGATTTCCAAAACGAACGGCAGCATCGCGCCGTTCGGGAATTGGAAGCTTTCACGCAAGGGCTTATCGATACCGAGGAACGTCAGCGCAACGCGGATACCTGGAGCAAAGTGAAACCCAGGCCCGAATGGGAAGCAACCCAACGCGCGCTGCGCGATCGGTTGTGGCGGGATTCCATCGGCAAGATCGAGGCCGACTTTCTCCCGGCCAATCCGCATTCGCGTCTGCTCTTCGAGAAGGAGAAATTCCGCGCATATGAAGTGACGCTGGACGTGTTGCCCGATGTCTTCGCCTGGGGCTGGCTGCTCGTACCCAAGGATTTGCAACCCAGCGAGCGGCGGCCTGTGATCGTTGTCAGCACGGGCTCGAAGGGGTGCCGGAGGACGTGGTGAACGACGATCCTAAAGGGCCGCGTATCATTTTTACAAGGGCTTCGCCACCCAGCTCGCGGACCAGGGTTCATCGTTTACGCGCCGCATAATCCCTATCGCGGCCAGGACAACTTCCGCGTCCTGCAGCGCCGCGCCAATCCACTCGGGCTCTCGCTTTTCTCGTTCATCCTCGCGCAGCACGACGTCACCACGCAGTGGCTGGCGAGCCTCCCTTTCGTCGATCCCCAGCGCATCGCCTTCTACGGGCTGAGCTACGGCGGCAAGAGCGCCCTGCGGCTCCCCGGCGTTGCTCGACCGCTATTGCCTCTCGATCTGCTCGGGCGACTTCAACGAATGGATTCGCAAGGTCGTGAGTCCCGACTATCGCGGCAGCTACCTCTTCACCGGCGAGTATGAAATGCCCGAGTGGAATCTCGCCAATACCGCCAACTACGCCGAGATGGCCATGCTCATCGCGCCGCGCCCTTTCATGGTCGAGCGCGGCCACGACGACGGCGTCGGCATGACGAATGGGTCGGCTACGAATACGCCAAAGTGAAGCGCGGCTACGACAAGCTCGGCCTCGGCGACCGCACGGGAGATCGAGTGGTTCGACGGACCGCACACCATCCACGGCGTCGGCACCTTCGAGTTTCTGCACCAGCACCTCGCGTGGCCGCCGAAGTAGCTCGAAGCCAAAGTGGCTCGAAGCTCCCGCTTCGAATTCAGCCGATCGATTCGAAGCGGGAGCTTCGAGCCACTTTCCCGCCTCTACTCCGGTCCACTTTCACCAGCGCTCCCCACGCCCAGAAGAAACTCCCCTTCCCTCAGCCTCGCCTTCACGGGATTCCCCCGAATATAACGCTCGAACGCCCGCAGTGACTCCTCACTGCGCACGATGTGATCGTAAGTTTCTCGTTGCCAAAAGTCCCCCGTGCGACCCAGCCGCTGGTTGATCGTCCGCGCGGTAAAGCTCTTCCACGACTGCACGATTTTCCCGAGCGTAAACTCCGGCAGCGGCAGGACGAGCGCGTGGACGTGATTCGGCATGATCGCCCACGTGCCCAGCCGATAGTGCCTGCCATCGAAGAATGCGAGCGCCTCGGCCACGATCCCCCGCCAAAGATGGATCGCGCAACCAGCACGCTCCGTAGCCCGCATCGAGCCACGCATTGATCTGGCCGGCAAAGCGCTGATTGAAATTCCCGCTGCACGCTCTCCGGCAGCGTGCCGACTTCACTTGGCTCCTTCATCCATGCACCCGCAACCAAACTTGCCGCTCCTCGCGCCACGCCCGGAGTTTTCGAGCGGGAGCGAGTCCCCCAGCCGGAAGGTTATGAAATAGGGTGACTCCCTCCTGTCGCCAGTGCGGCAGATATTGCCGATGAATGTGAACTTCCCCGTGCGGGTCGAAAGCATGGAACGCCACGGAAGGAGGGAACGCCAAAGTGGTTCGAAGCTCCAGCTTCGAATTCAGCCGATCGATTCGAAGCTGGAGCTTCGAGCCACTTTAACCACCCGCTCCGTCACACAGCCGCCGCAGCCAATCCCCCCACTGCCCGGCGCGTATCGCCCACGTGGCATTCTGGCGGACGTATTGCACCTGACGCCGGAGCGCCTCCTCCACGACGGGATCGCCGCTCTCCATTTCGCGGACCGCGCCAACCGTGCGCTCGACAAAAACACGCGCATCGGGAACACGGCCGCGCCCCACGGGGATAAGTTCCGCGAAGCCCGCGGTCGTCTCTGGCAAGGCCCCCTGCGCGCTGGTCACCACCCGGCAGCCGCCGGCCATGGCCTCCAGCGCCGCAATACAAAACGTCTCGGGAAAAGTGTTCGGATACGCCAGCACCGACACCCCGCGCATCTCGCGAGCCAGCGCGGGCTGCGGCAGGGAACCGACATATTCGATGCCGGGTGTCTGGCGGCAACGCTGATACAGCGCGCCGAATTGCGCCTGATCCTCCGCCGGTGACATCTGATAAACCGCCATGCTGGAAAAGATGCGGAGACGCGCCTCCGGAATCTGCGCGCGAATGGCGGGGAAGGCCTCGACGAGAAGATGGAGCCCGCGAAAGGGCGTGCTGGTGTAAGCCAGCACCGGCGGCCTCGCCTTCTGCGGCAGGATCGGTTGCCCATCCGGGAAGAGATCGGCGAAGGCCGGCGCAACCCCATTGCCCAGCACCTGCGTGCGAGCGGGCGCCAATCCAAAGCCGAGACGAAACTCTTCGCACTGCCATTCGCTGACCAAGGCGAACCCGTCGTAGCTGGCCCTTTCCACGGGCTCCGCCAGCGGCTGCACCGCCGGTTGATCGATGCGATGCTGCGTCCACAGGACGAGGCGCGTTTCCGGCCCGAGCGCCTCCCGCAGCAAGCGGCCGTGGCCGGCCTCGGACACGCCCACGAAGACATCCAGGCGCAATGCTGCCAAACTTTCCACCGCCGTCTGCGACCATGACAGACAGGTCACATTCGCGTGCTGTCCGGGCGTGGTGGTGCGGCTGAGAAAGAAGACGTCGTGATCCACCGCGAGCGCCTGCGCGAGATAACACGCCGCGGATTGCGAACCGCCGAGCGGCATCGTTTCCACGCTGCGGACATGGAAGTCCCAGCCGGAAAAATCACCGAAGGCGATCCTCATGCAGCCGCTCCCGGGAAGGGTTTAGTGCATCTCCACCGCGCACGTTCCGAGGCCGCCGCGATAGTAGTTGAATTGCACGTTGGGATGATCGGCGAGCAGCGACATCGGGACGCACGAAGTCGGCAGACGTTTCGAAATGAGATAGGCGGTGAGCCGCTGGCCGAACGGGTTGTCGTGCGTGCCCGCCTGCCAGATGGAAACTTTCTCCGCCTTCCATGTCTCCACGGGGCCGACGGTGATCGCCTTGGTCGGCACCATGGCGATGTTACCACCGCCGCTGGTGCGCGCGTTTTGGGCGATGGTCAGCGGATGCAGGTCGACGACCCGCGTCGCCAGCTTCCGATACTCCGCGGGCGTGGGCGGCGCCGCCTTGTATTTGCCCTTGCGCGGGAGCGGATCGTTGAAGGCCCAGTGCTTCACGTCGCCCTGTCCGCCCTGCATCACCGCGCAACGCACGCCGGCGTCGTAGGTCTTCGTGTAGGCAGCCGTATCGGCTTTCGGAAAGTGCAGATGCGAGTCGGGCATGCGCTGCTTTTTCGGGATGCGATGGAAGCACATCTCGCGGTCGGCCTTTTCAAACGAGAGCGGGTGCGTGACCGGCATCTCTTTTCCCGTCTCCGCGTCGAACCATTCATCCATGCCCCAGAAATGTCCGCTGCGCACATCGAGCCCGAGTTCGGTTGACGAGGCGCGCGACGAGCGGAAGTTGCTCGGTCGGTCCGATCGGGCCGCAGATGCCCACGGGATTGTCGTCCGTGCTCTGCTTCCACGCGCCGATGTACTCGAGCGCTTCGGCCAGATAGAAATCCTCGAGCGTATCGTAAAAAGACCACGCGGAAACCGGGGCGCGAGAGCTTCTCGACATCGCGCGGTGTGAGGCGGGCGACTTCTTCGACGATGTCCGGTGGCAGGCAGGTGTAATCCCACCAATCGGGGCTGATGCTGGAGGTGCGAAGGTTCATGGGCGTTGGGAATTGCGGAGATATTTTTTGCCAAGTGCATCGCGCAACGGATCATCCGCCTCGGCGCCGAAGCCGAGATGCAGGTGCCGTGTCCAGCCTTCCGCCTGCTTGAACTGGCGCGTTTGCTTCCCGAGCTTGCCGGAAAAATGATCCATGGTCGCGAGATAGCTATCCATGCCTTGCGTGGCATCGAGCCATTCCTTCTGCGAGGTGTGGCAGGCCAGCGCGGCGCGCTTCGCCTCGTGCACGCTGGAAGTATCGACGTAGATCTCCGGCTGCACCGGCTCGCGCGTGGGCGTGCACTGACCGTGCGGCATCGCATGGTAAAGCACGCAGGATTCCAGCACCGCCGGGCGCGAAGGGATGGAACGGTAATTCGGAATGCCGCGCGTAAAAGTCCCGGTGACCGCCAGCCGTGCCGTGGCCATGTGATCCTCCATGTAATCGGTCAGCGCATGGGTGAGCACGACCGACGGCTTCGTCTGCCGCACGACCGCGCACACTCGGCGGATATTTCGCTCGGTATAGAAAACGCCGAGGTCCGGGCAAAACGGAGCGTGCCACTTCGCGCCGAGCAACCGGGCCGCGGCCCGCGCTTCCTGGCGCCGCACCCGCGCGGTTTGCGCGGCGGTCATGACGGTACTGCCCATGTCGCCGTTGGTGACATTCCAATAATGAATCTTCCAACCGGCTTCCCGGAGCAGGAGGAGCGTTCCGGCCATGACAAATTCAATGTCGTCCGGGGTGCGCAGCAATGGCGAGGGCCGTGGGCATATCCGCAGATTGCGCGAAGGCGCGACGCCTAGGCGACCGCTATTTCGCTGATCTTCACCGGGGCGCTTCTCGGCGGCGGATTTATCCGCGGCGGCGATGACGCGGTGCGTGGCGAAACCGTCGGCAAAACTCGTCAGCGGCATGTCCTTACCCTCCTGGAGGGCGTCGAAGAAGGCCTGAAATTGTGTCTGGTAGGGATGATCGCCCACGTCGCCGCTATCGAGCATCTTCATCGAGAGTTGCGACCAGGTGCTCTTGTCCAGGCCGGCCAGCTTTTGGCTGTGGAATTTGTTGTCGAGGATCGAGCCTTCGCTGCCGACGAGGTGCGCGTGGAAGTAATAGGGTTGGAGGCAATCGACCACGGCCGCGCTCTTGCCGATGGCGCCATTGGCGAACCGCAGCAACGTCGTGCTCGTCGTCGGATATTCGTACGGCGCGAAGACCGCATTCTTGCTCTGTGCGCTGTAGCTCGTGACCTCCTCCACTTCACCGCCGAGGCAGAGCAGCAGCGCATCGAGCGCGTGACAGCCCGCCGTGAGGAGCGCGCTGCCGCCGAGTTCGCGCTTCGTATTCCAGCGATACTGCCCGTACCACGGTCCGATGCCGTGATAGTAATCCACTTCGCCATAGTGCACCGAGCCGATGAGCCCGGCATCGAGCACCGCCTTGGTCGCAACGAATTGGGACGACCAGCGGCACTCGAAGCAGACGCAAACCTTCGCGCCGCTCTCATCCGCCGCGCGCTTCATGGCGAGGATGTCGCTCCACTCGATGGCCAGCGGCTTCTCGATGATCACGTGCTTGCCCGCGCGCACCGCGGCGATGAATTGCTCCGCGTGTTGGTTCGGATAGCTGGTAATGTCCACGACCTGCACGTCCGGACTCGCCAGCATTTTCTGCAGATCGGTGTAAGCGGTGATCGCGCTGCCGTGCTTCTCGCTGAGCTCCTTCGAATCGAGCGGACGCGATGACCACACCGCGCACACCTCGGCGTTGGGGGTGGCATTGATCGCGGCGATGTGGGCCGTGGCGGCCCAACCGTATCCGATGATGGCGACTTGATATTTTTTGTTCATGAAATGGGTTCGATTCCGTCTGGTGACTAATTCTCGCCCTTCAAAAAGGACAGCAGATCGGCCATGTCCTGTTTGCTCATTGCGGCTTCCAGGCCGGGCGGCATGAGGGAATGTTCGCTCGCGGTGAGCGAGGTGATATGGGAGCGCGGGATGTTTTCCTCCACGCCGAGCGGCTGGCGCACGGTGACCGACTCGGGCGCGTCGGAGATGACGATGCCCGCGAGGAAGCGCCCGTCTTTCAGCTCGATGTTGCTCGCCGCGAAACCGGGCGCGATCTCAAAATCGGGCACGACGATGTGCAGCAGGATCGACTCCTTCGGCTGGCTGCGGATGTCGAGCAGGTCGGGACCGACCTGATGCCCCTCCTGGTTCAGCCGGTGGCAGGTCGCGCAGATGTTCTTGAAAATCTCGCCGCCGTGCTTCGGGTTCGGCGTCAGATCCAGCACCGCCTTTTCCGCTTCGTATACTTTCATCCGGTCTCCATCGGCCGCGGCGCCGAGCAGCTTGGTCACCCGTTCACGAATCGAGGCATCCTTGCTCTTGGAAAGCGCCGTGCGCTGTGCCGCGCTGAGGGCATTCTTCGGCAACGCACCGGCTTCGATGGCATCGATGACCCGTGGCACTTGCGCGGGCTGCGCCAGCAATGCGCCAAGGGTCATTTCGCGTTCCGCCGGAGCGATCGCCGCCCAGCGTTTCGCCGCGAGCAATCCACCCGCCACTTCGGCCTCGTCAAAACTGGCCGCCGCCCGGATCGCCGCCGTGCGCAGATCGAAGGATTCTTTGCTCATCGCCACTGTCATCAATGCGGGACCGGCCGATTTCCAGTCGGCGTGCTTGAGCAGGCCGATGGCGCGCGTGCGGCTTTCCAGCGGTGCTTCGTGCTGTTGCGCCACCTGCGCCGATTCGGCAATCGCGGCGCTCACCGAGGGCGAAGCCTTTTCGCTGACGTGGGCGTTCGCGCCGTCTGCCACCCCCGCCAGAAAAGCAATCCGCAGAGTGGCCGGCACGTTGTCATCCAAAGGCAGGGAGCCACTCGCGAAAGCATCCCGCTTTTCCGCCAGCGCCGCGCGGCCAAAGATCATGCCCAGTTCTCCCATGAGATCGAAGACACCCTCCCCCTCCTTGAGGTGTTGGAAAAGCTCGGTGGCAAAATCGCGCTCGCGCCCGGCGATGCCGCTGAGCACCGCGGCACGCGTCCACTTGTCGTCCGCTCCCGCCAGTGCAATGTGCGTCAGGGCCGGCAACGCCCGCGCGTCCCTGGAATTGCCCAGACCCAGCGCGGCCCGGAAACGGATGCGCGGATCGGCATTCTCCGCTCCCTGGAGCAAGAGATCGAGCGGCGCCTGATCCACGTCCTCGCGCTCGAGGCCTTGCGCCGGAGGCACCATCTCGTGCCAGGGTGCGTCGGATGTGATCCGCCAGATCCGCCCCATCGTCTTGCCGGCGCCAAAGTCGCTGTGCTTGCGGATTTCCGCGGGAAGATAATCCGGATGCTCGATGATCTTGCGGTACATGTCGCACAGGTAGAGCGCGCCATCGGGGCCGCGCGTGAGGAAGACGGGGCGGCACCAGTCGTCGCTGGAGGCGAAGACCTCGCGCCTGTCCAGCAGCGACTCACCGAGGAACGTGGCGCCGTGCGGCACCAGCCGATCCACGTGCACCAGGTTGCCCGTCGGCTCGCAGGAAAATGCGCAGCCGTCGTACTGCGCGGGCAACGCGCCGCCAGGCCAGATCCGCACGCTGCACGCCGCCGTGAACGAACCCGCGTGCGAGTCCGCGGTGGTAATGTCGTGGCTGATCGGCCAGACGCGCACGCCGTCGCCGCCGCCGCGCAGACCCGTCTTTACCGTGCGCTCGTTGCAATCCTGCACCGTCTCGCTGAAGGCGAGATGCGGATTGCGCCGCAACCAGCGCGACTCGATGACCACGTGCTGCACAGGCAGCCGGTTCATGCAGATGAAGCACCGGCCGAGCGGATCGAAGGAGATGCCGAATTGCGAGCGGCCATCGAGAGTTTCAATGTCGCCGGTCTGCGGGTTCCAGCGCAGGTCGCCGGTCATTTTCACCGCGGGCTTTTCGGGATTCTCCGGTGCGGTGATCGTGCCGCCAACCAGACCAGCCGCGAAGTAGATCCAGCCGTCCGGGCGGAGCGTCGGGCAATTGACGCGCAACTGCGTGCTCTTGGCGTAATCGAAACCGGTCAACAGCACACGCCGCTCATCGGCATGGCCGGTGTCCTTGGTGTCCTTGAGAAAGAAGACATCGGGCGCGCAGGTGACGATGAGACCGCCATTCCAAGGCAGCACGCCATTCGGATAGGTGAGGCCATCGGCGAAGACGGTGCTCTTGTCGAAATGGCCGTCGTGTTTCGTCGATTCGAGCATGACGATGCGGCCCTGTGGGGGTTCATCCGTATGCGGATAGCCGCGATTCTCCGCCACGAAAATCCGGCCCCGGTCGTCGAACGCCATGGCACACGGCGACTCGACCTGTGGTTCGGCAGCGACGAGTTCGACGCGCAACGGAGGCTCGACCTGAAAGGTCTTGAGTTCTTCCTCGGGGGTCAGCGCTGTGTCGTTCGCCAGGAGCGAAGCGGAAGAAAATAAAAACGCCGAGACGCCGAGGCGCAGAAGCTGGAACGGCGAGGCTTTCAT
>JBBCHV010000045.1:0-153688 GCA_037200205.1 Chthoniobacter sp. | reverse complement strand
GTCGAGGTCGCCGTTGTGATTGACCCCCGCCTCGGCGATGATGAACGCGGGTGGCCGGGACCGATTTCACGATCCTGGATGCGGACGATGGAGTCGAAGGTAGCCGGGGTGGTCATGAAGAGGAAATGTTACCAGGCCGTCCAGCCGCCATCGACCATCAGGTTCTGGCGCGTCACATATTGGGAAAGATCGCTGGCCAGAAAAGCGATCGCGCCTTTCAAGTCTTCTTCCACGCCCATGCGGCCGAGCGGCGTGCGCGCACTGTAGTTCTGGATGAAGCTCGGCGGTTGATCGGCGAAGATGCCACCGGGGCTGATCGCATTGACCCGCACTTGCGGAGCGAGGACGGTGGAGAGCCAGCGGGTCATTTGCAGCATGCCGCCTTTGGTCGTGCTGTAGGCGGCGGAGTTGCCCATTTCCATGCCTTCGTAGATGCGCAGATCCGGCGCGGAGACACCGTAAATGGAGAGAAAGTTGATGATCGAGCCGTGGCCGGACTGCCGCAGGAGATCGGCGCAACGCTGCACGAGGAGAAAGGGCGCCACGAGATTCACGGCGCAGGCGCGCTGGAAAAGATCGCCCGACTGCTGACTGAAGGCGCCGCCCATTCCACACCGCTGGCGCCGGCCATGGCGGCGGCATTGACCAGGATGTCGAGCTTGGGGAAGCGCTGCTGCAAGGCGTCGCACCCGGCGTTCACTTCGTCGGCATGCTCGAGGTTCACGACCAGCGGCCAGGTCTCGACTTGGTGGCGCTCGGCGATCGAGCGGGCGGTGGCCTCGCAGCGTTCGCGGTGCATATCGAGCACGATGACCGTGGCGCCCAATTCCGCGAGCGTCTCGCAGACCATGGGCCCGAGCTGACCGGCCCCGCCGGTGACGAGCGCCACGCGACCCCGCAAATTCATGAGTTCGGAAACAGATTTCATGGCTGGGAAACGGCGCCTGGAGCGGCCAGAGTGCGGCGCTGGAGGAGAAACTCCGCCATGGCGAGGTCGTCCTCGCTATCGATATCGATCGACCGGGAGGCGGGCACTTCGACGGCTTTGATGCGGCCCGCGAAAAAGCTGGGCGAACTGAGAATGTAATCGATCCCCGCCACGTCGGCGACGGTGGTGACATCAAAGATCGGCGGCACATCCTGTCGGCGGGTCGGGCCGCCCGCCTGGGCCATGACGAGGCGGGCGTAACCGTCGGAATCAATCCGCACCATGTTGAAGTAGGGATTGCGCTGGGCTTCGCGCACGGCGATGACCGCATCGGTGGTAGCCGGATCGAAAGCGCGGATCGCCGCGTCCACATCCTCGGTGATGCGCAGCGGAGAAGTGGTCGGCACGCTGACGAGCGCGCCCACCTCTGCGCCACCGGGTTCCGCGCGCAAGAACTGGGCGGCATGCTTCCACGCCAGCCATTCCGACGCTTGATCGGTCGCCAATTCCGCCGGGCGCATGAAAGGAATTTCCGCGCCAAACCGGCGGGCCACGCCGGCAATCTCCGCATCGTCGGTGGAGACGATCACCCGGTCGATAAGGCTCGAGGCCAGCGCGGCTTCGATCGCGCGGCCGATCAAGGGCTTGCCGCCCAGGAGACGGATATTTTTCCGCGGGACACCCTTGGAACCACCCCGGGCGAAGATGCAGGCGACGATCTTCATGCAGCGAATGGGTTGACGGGCTCCTCGCGCCGCGACACGGAGGCGACGCGGGCGGCGTCGCAAATGGCCACGGCCCACAATGCGTCGTCGAGCGTGGCGAGGTGGGGATCTTCCATGGAGCCGAGAAACGCGAGATCCTGGGCGAGGACCATTTCGTCCCGCGCCTGGGTGGAGATGAATTCCTCGGATTCCGTCGCCGTCGCCAGGGACACCCGGCTGCGGATGCCATCCCATTCGAGCGTGCCGTGTTCGCCGCGGGCGGTCATGTGGCGGCGGGGCGGACGGCTGATGTAATCCAGGCGAAGCGAGACGGAGGCACCGCCGGGCGCGATCCAGAAAAGATCCGCCGCTTCCTCCGCGGCGATGTCGAGCCGGCCGAGATTGTGCAGCGTGGCCTGAACTTGCCCGGGCCAGCCGAACAACCAGCCGGCGTAATCGATCTCATGAATGACATCGCGCAAGACACCGCCCTCATCCGCTCGCGCGGAATACGATTCGCGATAGGGCCGCGTGGGCCGCCAATCCGGCAAATACGACTGGGCCTCGATGCGCACGGAATGCACGGCGCCGATCCGCGGCAGCCAGGAGCGAAAGTGGCGTAGCGATTCCGAAAAGCGCAGCGTGCAGCCGACGAACACACGGCGATCGGTGGCTTGCACCGCCGCCCGGATACGCTGCGCTTCGGCGAGCGTCGAGGTGAGCGGCTTTTCCACGAGCGCGTCCATGCCACTATTCAAGGTTGCGAGCGTGTCGGCCTCGTGGAGCCGCGTGTCGCTGGCGACAATGGCGCGCTCCACGCCGTCGCGGGCTGCTTCGGCGAGCGAATCGGCCACGGCAAATCCAAGCCCCCGCAACTCGGCGCCACGATCCGCACGCTTCGGCAACGCCAGCACGGCCCGGCCATCATTCCGCAAGACGGAGAGATGGCGGAAGCCGATACTGCCCGTCCCGATCACGACGGATTTCATGCGGTGGCCACGCTGCCTGGGTGAGAATTCAAATAGCGGTCGTAGTATTTCTCCATCTCCTTCTCACGCTCGGGATCGTGCGTGTGGATGAGCCGGTCGTAACCCGTCGGCACCGAGGAGTGCGCCTCGAAATCCACATCGGAAAAAAAGGAGGGCGGCAGTGGATTGGCCCCGGTGCTGTGCTGATCCGAGAGGTAATAATAATTCATGTAGACGTATTCCGCGAGGTCATCGGGATTCGGCGTAATCGTCAGGCGGTCGGCCCGAGCAATGAGGTCGGCGTATTCCTCGACGGTGCGCGGGTGATAGTTGAAATCGTAGGCGATATGCCGGTTGTCACCGGCATTGACGACCGGGATGCCCATCCGCGCAAACTCGTGCCCCGCCGTGCCATACATGGTGAACATGGCATTGATGCCCTCGTTCACGATCTGCCGGTTGGACGTGCTGGACGGGAGAAAGGTGATCTTTGGAAAGCGCTCCTGCAGTTTCTGAAAGGTGGCGAGGTTGTTCTCGTTGAGTCGCGCGCGGGCCGGATCCCAGGACGCGGGGTGCGGCTTCACGTACCACTCGAACGGCGTTTCCGAGGCGCGCTCGAAAAGGAAGCACGACCACTCGTAAAAATCGGGAAAGAGCATCCAGCGAAAACCGTGCGGGGCATCGAAGAAATCGTGCATGAGCACGAGGATGCGCGGCTTGCCCGAGTCGACGAAAAGTTTCCCGGTGGATTCGCCGAAGGCCGTGTTCGAGCCAAGGGTGAAGCGGTCGGGCTTGCCCGCCAGCTTTTTGTCCAGGTGTTCGCGGCCCTTCTCGCGGCAGCGGAGCTGCTGCTCCGGCGGCATGCTCCGAAACAAAGCGGGGTACTCCGCGTAGGGCCAGTGGAGCCGGGAGTTTTCCGCGTTGCTGCCCGGCTCGCGGTGCAAGCGAAAGACAAAATAATCCGGACCGAAGCTGACGAGATGCACCGGCACCTGGGCCCGCACCATGAGCCGCGTCACCACTCCGCACTCATGATAGGCGTAATCGTCGGTGATGAAAGCGACGACTTTGCGGACCTTCAGATAATTGGTCGTGGCGACGTAGACCAGGAGGGCCTTGAGGATGATTTCCCGCAACCGGGGATCATCCAGTTTCACCGTCGACTCCACCAGATAGCGCAGATAACTATCGTAGACGAGGTCGCCGATTTTCAGTCCTTCGTAATGCAGTTCCACCAGGTCCCATTTCGAACGCAGGCCGGCAAACATGGCATCCGCCTGCTTCTCGATCTCGGGGCGGGCATCGCCGATGAAGGAAGCATCCAGCCCGACGCGTGCGCCGCCGGCCGCATAGACCTGCTCCACGAGCGGATTGGCGCGGTTCGTGATCTTGAAGGCCTCGATGCGTGAACCAGTCCGGCGGGCGATGTGCTGCGCGAGATGCAGGTTGCAATAGGTGGCGATCTTATGCGGGAAAAGGCCGAGCAGGACGACGGAATCATTCGTCGCCACGGGCTCGGTGGGCCATTTGCGCCGCAAGAATTTCATAAACCGGCGGGCGGAAGCCTCGGCGGCAGAGGCGCGCATCTTTTTCCGCACCCACGCGCAGCCGCGGGAAATGAATTGGGAGGTGCTTTCCAAGGTGCCGGTAGTCTTCATGTCGTTGGGAGCGGCCATTTAGATCGCCAGCAGCGCACACCGGCGATGGATTTCGATCGCTTCGTCGCGTAACTCCGGCGAGGCGCCTACCGGCACGCGGTCGCGCGGGTTGCGTTCACTAATCTGCCCGATTAGCTCTTTCGTTTTCACTCCAAATTCGAGTCCGAGCCGTTCCGCCATCAGGGCTGTCACCTCCGCCGGACGGTCCATGAGGGATTCGTAACTAATGATCAGCACGTCTCGCTGCGCGAGCAAGGATTCATACTCGCGACTGTAGAGACGGTAGCAGCGATCGACGCGAGAGAGCTTCACCCATTCCGCGCATCGCTCTCCGGCAGCATCGGGGGCACCAACTGGCCATCGACGGCACTCAAGATTCCGCAATCGCGATAACTCAGCGGCGACGGGACATACCACCCTTTGCGATCCATGGAATTGACCACGGGGTCGGGATGTCGCAGCATGACGATGGCGCGCGTGGCGGGATAGATCTGACGGAGGAGCGGGATGCGCGACACCACATTCGGAAGCTTGTAGGCAATGGTGCGTTGCAATCCCTCATCGAAGAGGCTGGCGAAGCGGCCCGACTTCTCGAATCGCCCGAATACTTCGCTGTACGGCTTGGCCCGCAGGATGGAAGAATCATCGTGCGGATTGAGATTCATGAATCGTCCCGCAAGGCCATTGAGCATGAGTTCCTCGAAGACGTACGACTCGTAAATCAGCTTCCACGCTTCGACGGGTATCCGATCGAGATGCAGAAACAGCGTGGTCAGCGTCGCGGGCTCGAAACTGTACTCCACCCCGCGCATCGAATGAATCAACGTGCCCGCGAGGGTCGTGCCGGAACGAGCGGACCCCGTCATGCAAACGGCGCGCCCCACCATTTCGCTCACGCGAGGGTCACTGACCAACGTCGAAGCACTATGCGAGTTCATATCAATAGATCGCCACCCCAGGTCTGCCAGCACGCGGCCCTTCGATCAGGCGATCAACGGCAAATGAGCATCTTCTGCGTCTCGTCGACCGGGCTGGTGATCTTCACGAAGTCATCGACGTCCGCCGCCTTGTAGAACGGAAAGATGCCCACCACGCGTTTGTTGCCCTCCTTGACCCGGCTGCCCATGTGATAGCATTTGTGCGTGCTAATGAGGAAGACGGTCAACCGCGATCCCAGGATCGGCTCGACGTCCTTCGTCAAACCGAACTCTTCGATCTGCTCGTCTTCGATCCGCCCCGGAAAAAAGGTGTTCTTCACCTTCCGCGTGGCCGCGATCGGCAGGTAGGTCAAGGGCCCCTGGTCGACCGAGTTGACGTCGGTAAAATAGACCCACACGGACACGGCTTCGTCGCCCCCCGCGGTGTAGTCCAGGTGCCATTGTTGCGAAGCCCGCATTTTCTTCGAGACGATCTTCACCGGCCGCGATTCCTGGATGCCGACCGGATTCAGCAAAGGAACCGATCCAAAATAGGCACTCACCGCCTGCAGGATGCTCTTCTGCATGGCAAAGCGCATCATGATGTGATCCGTCGCATAATCTTCCGGCTCGATCAGCGAGAAGAAGAACGGGTGCGTGGGGGAAGGAGTGGCTACTGCGCTGCGCCTGGTAAGAACCTCGTCGTAAAACTTGCCCAATTCGGCCAGCAACTGCGGATCGACCTGTTCCGTGAAGTAGGCGAAGCCCTTCTCGCGAAGCTCGCGGACTCGCGTGGCTATGCCCGGCGGGAGATCCTGCGTGACGCCGCGGGCGGCCTTCCGGCGCGCCATGACATCTTCCAGGTTGCGGACTTTGTAAGCGACCCGGCGCACGTGGCGGATGGGGCTGCCGTACCCTTTGAAACCATTGGCCACCAATTGCATCCGGTAGTGGACCTTGCCCAGCGGGTAACCCATCTTGCGGTGCAGGTCTTTGGCAAGTTGAATACTGTTCTTAATCATGGGCTGCTTATGTTGTTTCGTGAAGAGGGATGATGGCATCCCTCGACAGGCTTGCGATCCCTAACATCAGGACTCAAACGGGTAATTTCTCCACGGCACCGGTCTCCCGCTGGATCGGGCGGACGAGGTTGGAAGGCGCTTCCGTTTCCAGCCGCCAATCGCCATCCACCAGGAAGGACGCGTCGTGGACGGAGGGGACCCGCCCGGTGCCATAGAAATCGCCCCCGTCGACGTGCAAATCGATGGCCGCCTCAATCTGGTCGAGCAGCACCGAGCGATGTGCGGTGGTCCGGATGAGGTAGTTGATGCGATACGAGCCGGCGGGCAAAGGCAGCTTGCGCAACCGGCAGACTAATGCTCCCCGGGAGGGCATCGCCGCGCCGAAGCTGTCGCCGGTGTAAAGGTTGCCGTGCCGGAAGAGCGGAATGTCGAATTGGTTTTTGACGTCGATATACACCTTTAACTCGGGCCACGGCTGCTGGGCGTGGTTTTCGAAGTGCAGGACCAAATCGATATCCTGTCCGGTGGCGACGCTATTCACGCGCTCCCCATCCGGCTTGCGCATCTCGATCGCGACGACCTGAAGTTCGCCACTGCCTTTCCGGTCCGCCCGGTCCCGCAGGTCGCCCGTGAAGTGTCCGAAACTGTCCGCGTAAAACCCGAGGGCTTCCGTCTGCGTCCCCTGAAACGCGACCCGTCCGCCCGCCAGCACCACCCCGCGGGTGCAAAGATTTTCCACGGCCGCCGCCTGGTGGCTGACGAATAAAACCGTGCGGCCTTCCCGGGCGACTTCGCTGACTTTCCCGAGGCACTTCTTCTGGAATGCGGCATCTCCGACGGCGAGCACTTCGTCGATGATGAGAATTTCCGGTTCGATATGCGCGGCCACGGCGAAGGCCAGACGGACCATCATGCCGCTGGAATAACGCTTCACCGGCGTGTCGATGAATTTTTCAACGCCGGAGAAGTCCACGATCTCGTCGAATTTCTGATCGGTCTCGGCCTTGGTCATGCCGAGAATGGCGGCATTCATATAGACATTTTCCCGGCCGGTGAGTTCCGAGTGAAAACCGGTGCCGACCTCGAGCAGGCTGGCGATGCGGCCTTTGATCAGCGCCCGCCCTTCGGTCGGCGCGGTGATTTTCGAAAGGATCTTGAGGAGGGTGGATTTGCCGGAACCGTTGCGGCCGATGATTCCCACGACATCGCCGTCGCGAATCTCCAGATTGACGTTCTTCAGGGCCCAGATTTCCTCGGACCCCGTGGCCTGCGCTTTTTTTTCCGGTCCACCGACCAGGCCGAAGGGGTCGGGCTTGCCCCGCAGGCGGGCCCAAAAGCGCTGCATGTCTTCATAGAGCATGCGGCGGTTGATGTCGCCAAGGCGGTAACGCTTCCCGAGATTCTCCAGTTTGATGACGGCAGACATGCGCTAGACGGTATCCATGAAGGTTTTCTCCGCGCGGGTGAACATCACGAGCCCCACGATGAGCAGGATGGCGGTGATCGTCGCGCTGACGGCGAGTTGCCAGATTTCCACCATGCCTCCGCCGAGGAACGAGAAGCGCATGGCTTCGATGATGGGCACCATGGGATTGAGCAGGAATATCCAGCGGTATTCGCGGGAGATTTGCGAGAGGGGGTAGACCACGCAGCTCGCGTACATCCAGAGCTGAGTGCCGAAGGAAACCATGAAAGCCAGGTCGCGAAAGCGCGTGGTGAGCGCGGAGACGATGCAGCCGATGCCCAGGCCCAGCGCCGCCATCTGGACGAGAAGGATCGGCAGGATAATGACGCGCCAGTTCGGTTCGACCTGGGCGCCGTGCAGCCAGTAGAAGCTGAAGAAAAGCAGAAGACGCCGAACTGGATGCCGAAGGTCAGCAGGTTCGTCAGGATCATCGAGAGAGGCATGACCAGGCGCGGGAAGTAAACCTTGCCGAAGATGCCGGCGTTGCCCGTAAAGGTCATCGCGCTCTTATTGAGACAGGTGGCGAAGTAGCTCCAGGTGGTGACGCCGAGCATGAAGAACAGGAAGGTCGGCTGCCCATTGGTGGACACCCGCCCGATGCGGCCGAAGACGACGGTAAAGATCAGCGTGGTCATCACCGGCGGAATCACGAACCAGAGCGGGCCCAGCACCGTCTGCTTGTAGCTCGAGACGAAATCGCGGCGGAAAAAGCGCAGGACCAAAATCCCGATAGCGCCAGAGTTCCCCGAGGCGGAAGTCCATCCAGCCGCGGTCCGGAATGAGGACTTCCGTCCATTCACTTAAGTTTTCTTTTTCAGGATGATCCATGCTCAGCGTTGATGATTTGGGGAGCGAGTCCGAGCGCTTGGGCGATCCGCCCAAGCTGCCGCCCTTGGTCGTTCGTCGGCATTTCGCCAGCGAGACCTTGGGTCGTGCTTCCTGAGACAGGACGCTTTTCATATTTGCTTCTTCAGGGGTGCCGGGCAGAAGGGCCGCCGGCGCTCAGATGGGGAGCGATGCTTTCCTAAAAACCGAGGTCAGTCGAAGTTCGACTTCAGTCACTCCGCCTAAAACTTCGAGCAACACCTTCACCCGCTCGCGCGCCGGGAGCAGCACCTTCACCACGGCGGTCTGTCCTCGGAACGGGCCTTCGACGATCTCGACGTCCGTCTCCCTCGGCGATGGTGTAGGGCACCGTCATGATCTCCGTGTGCTCCATGGCGGCTCGCAGATCGGCCAGCGCCTGCTCTGGAATAGTGGGGCACGTCGTCGCCGAATGCACGATCCCGCTCACCCCCGGCGAGGACGCACCCATGGCCTGCCAGTGCTCCCGCTCGAATCGGGCAAACAGGTAGTTCGGAAAAAGGGCCTCGGTGAACCAGACCAGGCCACGCCGGGTGGAACGCTGGATTTTTACCCGGGGGCAGTATACTTCGATCTCCGTGTATGCCGCAAATGGGCGGCCGCGATGTGCTCATGCTTGGGCTGCGAGCGCAGGCAATACCAGTTTTTCTCCAGAGACGAGGATTCCATGGACATGGGGGGGTCTGATCGCATCAGGCAACGAGGAATTTTAAAAGCCACGGCAGCATAGCCTGCCCTTTTTCGTGCCAGTGACGCAGGCGCGCCAGGCGACTTTCCGCGGTTTCCCGGTCTTGGGCGGCGAACTTCGTGACCAGTTCCTCCATCCGATCCAGCCGGCGGACGCCGCTATCGAGGTGGGGTTGCAATTCGCCCTTGATGAAATTGGTCGCGAAGCGGCTCAGATCCATTTCGGCGACGTAATGATCGCGCCGATCGGCGGGCGCATAGACCGTTTTGACCGCTCCGAAGGAACGCAGGAGCTTCAAGCCTGGCTCGCCGACCCCTTGCTCATGTTGAGCCGCTCCATGAGCGTGTCCATGGGTAGGGCCACTGGGGACACGAACAGAAGCCCGTAAAGTTCGCCGACCGATTTGGGCATTCCCAGCAGCCGGATCAAGCTGATGAAGAGGTCGATCGCCTCGATTTCCAGTTCAGAAAGCGCTGGCGATCGCCCATTGGCGGAGCATGAACCAGCGGATCGAATTCGGTTTCGGCGGGCATGAGCGGCGAGGGAAACCAATCCGGCCCAAAGTGTCCAGAAAAAAATGAACAAACCATTCCGCTGCTTTCCCTGTTGGCGGCGGGATTGGCAGATGACCGTGGTTTGGGCTTTAATGCTCATTCGCCTCTTGCCCATCCCGCCTCCCCTCCATTTAATGCCGCCCCTTTCCCGCGTGCTGATGATCTCGGTAACCGTCCCAGTCTACAACGAAGCCGAAGCGCTCTCCATCCTCGCTGAACGGGTCACTGCGGTCCTGAAGAAGGTCGGCCAGCCGTGGAGCTCATCTTCATCAATGACGGCAGCCACGACACCAGCGCGAGCGTGCTCGACCGCCTCGCCGCGGAAAATCCGGCCATCAAAGTGGTGCACTTCCGCCGTAATTACGGCCAGACGGCGGCGATGATGGCCGGCTTCGACTTCGCGAGCGGCGATGTGATCATTCCGATGGATGGCGACCTGCAGAACGATCCCAGCGACATCCCCCAAGCTGCTCGACAAGCTCAACGAGGGCTTCGACGTCTGCTCCGCTGGCGCAAGGACCGCCAGGACAATGCCCTGCAGCGCAACATCCCGAGCATCATGGCCAACCGCCTCATTTCGTTCGTGTCGGGCGTCGAATTGCACGACTTCGGCTGCTCCCTCAAGGCTTACCGGGGCCGAGGTGATCAAATCCGTCCGCCTCTATGGCGAAATGCACCGCTTTCTCCCGATCTACGCGCATTGGCACGGCGCGAAGATTACGGAGGTCACGGTCAATCACTTCGCCCGGACCACGGGAAAATCGAAATACGGCCTCGAGCGCGTGCTGAAGGTCCTCGCGGATCTGCTGGTGGTGAAGTTCCTGGATAGCTACGCGGAGAAGCCGATGTACGTCTTCGGCGCGGTCGGGCTGCTCTCCTTTTTCGTCAGCTTCGCCGCGGGTGGCTCGGCGGTGTATCTGAAGCTATTCGGGCACAAATCGTTCATTGAGACGCCGCTGCCCCTGCTCTGCGTGATGAGCGCGCTCACGGGGATCATGTGCTTTCTCATGGGCCTGCTCGCGGAGATGATCATGCGCACCTTCTACGAGAGCCAGGGCAAGAACGTTTATTCCGTGCGGTCCATGCGGAATATCGGACCTTGCGCCGCGAAGGTCGAGCGGGCCGCAGCCTGCTGAACCGGCGGGTTATTCAGCCTGTTCGAGACGGAGACGCGGGAGCAGGTTCTCCAGCATCAGCGCCACGCAGGCTTCGATGCTCAATTCACCCGCTCGCACCCGAATCTCGGGATTTTCCGGTGCTTCGTACGGCGAATTGATCCCGGTGAAGTCGCGGATCTCCCAGGCACGCGCGCGGCGATACAAATCCTTCCGGTCGCGCTGCTCGCAGATATCCAGCGGTGTATCGACGAACACTTCGACAAATTCGCAGTTTCCCCGCGTGAGCCACCTGACGGGCCGCCAGACGATCCTGTCGATACGGCGAGATCAGGGCGACGATCACCACATGACCGGCGGACGCCAGCAGGCACCCGACCTCGGAGGCACGCCGGATGTTTTCCGTGCGGTCCGCCGGGGAAAAGCCCAAATTCGAGCTTAGACCGTGCCGCAGATTATCTCCATCCAACACGAAGGCCTGCAAGCCACTCGCGAAGAGCTCCTGCTCGAGCCCGCGTGCGAGTGTCGATTTTCCCGAACCTGAAAGACCGGTCAGCCACACGACGCAGCCCTTGTGGCCATTGCGGCCCACCGTTGTTGCTGCGTGACCTGGCCTTCCGACCAGAAGATATTTTCGTGTGTCATGGGAAAAGCGGCCTGATTTGCGGCATCGCACGCCGCTTTGGCAAGAAACGTCACACTTTACTTCACGATTCTGATTCCCAGATACTCCTTCCCAATGCCCGCTAAATTGCTCTCCACGAGCCCCGTTTTGGATCGTCCGCTGCCATGTGCGGCATAGCTGGCTTCGCCGGCCCGGGCGACCGCGGCGTCTTGCAGCGGATGACCGACGCCATTCGCCACCGCGGCCCGGATGCCGAGGGCCACTGGACGGAGGAGAGCGAGGGCATCTACCTTGGCCACCGCCGTCTCTCCATTGTCGACCTCAGCGGCGGCGCGCAGCCCATGTGGACGACCGATGGCGAGATCGGCGTCACCTTCAATGGCGAGATCTATAACCACACCGAGTTGCGCACCGAGCTCAAGGCTGCCGGCTGCCAATTCGTCACCGACCATAGCGATACCGAAGTCCTGCTGCACGGCTACCGCACGTGGGGCGACAGCTTCGTCGAGCGGCTCAATGGCATGTGGGCTTTCGTCATTTATGACCGCGCGAAGAAGCGCCTTTTCGGTTCGCGCGACCGCTTCGGCAAAAAGCCGCTCTATTATTTCCACGAGGGCAATGCTTTCGCCTGGGCCAGCGAGCTCCCTGCCCTCCTCGCCCATCCGCAATGCCCGCGCGATATCTCCGCGCTCTCGCTCAAGAAATACTTCGCCTACGCTTACATTCCCGCGCCCCGGAGCATCTATGAGCGCGTCTGGAAGCTGCCCGGCGGCCACTCCTTTTCCTACGACCTCCGCAGTGGGGCGCTGAAGACGTGGCGGTATTGGGAGTTCGTGCTCGAAACTCAGGCAGCAACTTCTTCCGAAGCGCTCTGCGAAGAAATTTGCGACACTCTCGAACGCGCCGTAAAGCGCCGGCTGATGTCCGATGTCCCGCTCGGTGTCTTCCTCAGCGGCGGCGTCGACAGCTCCGCCATCGCCGCGCTCGCAGCGAAACACGTCCCGGCCGGACAGCTCAACACCTTCGCCATCGGCTTCAACGAACCGAGTTTCGACGAAAGCGCCCACGCCCGTTTCGTCGCCGAGCGCCTCGGGACGCGGCATCGCGAGGAAATCCTCAACCTCGATAAATCCGTCGCGCTATTACCCGACATCATCGCCAAGCTCGACGAACCCCTCGGCGACGGCTCGCTGCTTCCCACGTACCTGCTCTCGCGCTTCACCCGCCAGCACGTCACCGTCGCCCTCGGCGGCGATGGCGGCGACGAGCTTTTTGCCGGCTACGATCCCTTCCGTGCGCTGCAAAAGGCCGAGCTTTATTCCAAACTCGTCCCGCATCCGGTCCACGAAGCCATCCGCCTCGTCGCGGCGCGCCTTCCGGTCTCGCACCAAAACATCAGCCTCGATTTCAAGATCAAGCGCACGCTTATGGGCCTGAGCTATCCGGCACCCCTTTGGAATGCCGTGTGGATGAGCGCTCTGGAACCGCGCGACCTTGCCCAACTCTTCCGCGAGCCCACCGACGAGGAGGAAGTCTACAGCGAGGCCATCGCAGCGTGGGACCGCTGCGCCCAGCCGAATATCGTCGATCGCGCCCTGCAATTCTGGACCAACCTTTACCTGCAAGACGGCATCCTCGCCAAGGTCGACCGCGCGAGCATGATGAACTCCCTCGAGGCGCGCTCCCCCTTCCTCGATATTGAGTTCGTCGACCTCGCCCGGCGCATCCCCTGGCAGCTTAAGCTCCGCGGCGGCCAGACCAAGTGGATCCTGAAAAAAGCGCTCGCCGGCCTGGTGCCGTCCGAGATCATTCAGCGCCCCAAGAAAGGGTTCGGCATGCCGATCGGCCGCTGGTTGCGCGAGGGCAAATTCGAATTCGACCACGCCCGCACTTTTCCGCACCTCGACGTGGCCTTCGCCGAGCGCAAGCACGCGGCCCACATGTCCGGCCAGAGCGATGAGCGCCTCTTCCTTTGGAGCTATTGGCTCCTCTCGCAGTGGATGAAGAAGTGAAAAGGCGCGGATGAAGTGCGCAAGATCGGCGGGGCCAAAGACCGCGCAAGCAATCCAGACCACAGACCATACCATCGCGGTCAAAAATCCCCGTTGACCGCGATGGTAAGTAAAAGGGTCGAAATCACTCAAGCTAAAAGTTTCCCATGCAGCCAACTCCCTTTCTCGACGCCGATGCGGTAAACACGCAGTGAATGGTGGTCGCCTTTTTCCCCTATCCAGTCGCCAAGCCCTCCTCACTTCCTCATCTCTTTTTCTTCATGCGCATCCTCGTTCTCTGCTACGAATACCCCGCCCCTCGGCGGTGGTGGCGGACGCGTCGCGCAAAGCATCGCCGTGCAGATGGCCGCACGCGGCCACGAAGTCCGGGTGCAAACCGCGGCCCTCGGCTGGCGCTCCAGTGTCGAACAACACGACGGTGTCACCGTCCACCGCGCGGCCAGCGGACGCCGCGCGCCCGACACCTGTTCCGTTCCCGAGATGGCCCTCTACTGCATCACCAGCTTCCTTCCGACACTGCGTCACATCCGCGAATGGAAGCCCGACATCATCCACGCGCATTTCGCCGTCCCCACCGGTGCGCTCGCTTGGGCCGTGCATGGCCTCACGGGCGTCCCGTACGTCCTCACCGCCCACCTCGGCGATGTTCCCGGCGGCGTTCCCCGATCAGACCGACACCCTTTTCAAGCTCATCGCCCCGATTGCCCGCCAGATCTGGAGCCAAGCCGCCGTCACCACGGCGGTGAGCACCTTCGTGCAAGAGCTCGCGGTCGCTGCCTACCATCGCCCCGTAGTGCGCATCCTCAACGGCATCGATCTCCGCGACGCTCCGCCCCCTCCCGCTGCCATCCGGCACACCCGGCACCTCGTCTTCGTCGGTCGCTTCAATCCGCAGAAGAATCTCCCGCTGCTCATCAACGCGCTCGCACGCCTCAGCGAAACGAACTGGCGCGCCACCCTCGTCGGCGACGGGCCGGACCGCGCCACCGTCGAAGCTCTCATCGACCAGCATCAGTTGCGCGACCGCATCGCTCTCCCCGGCTGGCAATCGGCCGACCAAGTTGCCGCGATCTTAAATGACGCGGATATCCTGTGCATGCCCTCCGCGAGCGAAGGCCTGCCCGTCGCCGCCGTTGAGGCCCTCAAGCACGGCCTCGCCATCGTCACCAGCGAGATCCCCGGCGTGAGGGACGTTGTCGACCACGGCGTGAACGGGTTACCGTCTGCGCCTCGACAATTCCTACGCCCTCAAACTGAGCTGGCTCCTCGAAAGCGACGAAACTCTCCAGGCGATGAGACACGCGAGCTGGGAAAAAGCCCGCGCTTTCGACATCGCTGCCATCGCCGACCAATACGAAGAAGTCTTGCGCGAAGCCGCCAAATGAACGCTGCACACGACGGTTACGCTGCGTAGACCTCCAGCAGCCGCGTCCGGATTTCCTCATCCCCGCTCACATTCTGCCGCCGCACATTCTCGACCAGGCGCGCCCGCGTCGCCGGCTCCGCCAGCTTCTCCAGCGCCGCACCCAATTGCTCCGCCGAACGCGGCTCGACGAGGAAGCCATTGAAATCGTCGACGACCACATCGCCCAATCCCCCCCACGCGCGTCGCCACCACCGGCCGCTCGAAGGCCAACGCCATGTAGGCCACGCCGCTCTGCGAAGCCGCCACGTACGGCAACGCCACCACATGCGCCTGATTGAAAACTCCCGGCAAATCCTCGTCCCCGATAAACCGATGGATGACCCGAATATTCACCGTGCTGAACACTTCCCGCGGCAAATCCCCCTCCCCCGCAATGAGCAGCGAAAACTTCGCCGGATCGAGCCGCCGAAAGGCTTCCAGCAAATAATCCAGCCCCTTGTAGGGCAACAGCCGTCCGAAAAATAGCACCACCAGCGGCCCCTCGATGGGCGGCGCCTCCTTCGCCCGCGCCCAGAGTTGATAATTCACATGCGGCAACACGTGTGCTCTGGATCGCAGATACCCCGGCAACTGCGCCCGAATCGCCTCCGAATGCACGATCACTTTGCGAATGAACAAAAACACCAGCCACAGGTGCATCCGCATGAAGGCCCGCTTGGCCAGGCTCTCCCCGGCATGCGGCACCGCATCGTGCAACGTGATCACCGAATTGAAAAAGGCAAACACGGGAAACAACGGCAGCAACACCGGCAACTCGCTATTCAGATGAATCACTCGCGGCCGCCTGCGCCACACGACCTGCGCAATCCGCCAAAGATCCCCCAAACTTTGCAGCCGCACTGGATCCAAACCCACCCGCAAGGCCTCACTCTTCACACAGCTTTCATAATTCCGCACATAGACCACCTCCCCACCCGGCGCCAGGGCATGCACCAGCGACTCCGAGTAATGCTTCATTCCACTCGCCGGCCAGAGATTGATAAAGAGCACGACCCTGCCCACGGGAGAAGAGGCGGTGGCAGGTGGGGCGTGCATGCCGCGCGAGGTTGCCTGTTTTTTCGGGTCACACAAGCCGCAGGAACGTAACGCGGATTCTGCTCGCAAGGATCGGGCGCTTCGTGGTTTCTGCCCGGCACCCCATGTCCCCGTACGAAGACTTGCGCCGCCGACTCGTGACCCAGCCGCACCGCTGGCTCATCACCGGCGTGGCCGGCTTCATCGGTTCGCATTTGCTCGAAGCGCTGCTGGCGCTCGATCAGGAGGTCGTGGGGCTGGACGATTTTTCCACCGGCGCGTGGCGCCATCTCGACGAAGTGCGCGAGCAGGTGGGAGAGGAGCGATGGGCACGCTTTACTTTTCGCGAGGGATCAGTGACGGATGTCGCGGCCTGCCGAGCGGCCTGCGCGGGCGTGGATTACGTGCTGCACCAGGCCGGGTTTGTATCCGTGCCACTCTCGCTGGAAACCCCCCTGGCCTGTCACGAGACGAATGTCACCGGCACGCTGCATCTGCTTCTCGCGGCGCGCGCGAGCGGCGTCCGGCGCGTGGTCTACGCGAGCAGCAGCGCCGTCTATGGCGACGATGCGCGCCTGCCGAAAATCGAATCGGAAATCGGCCGCCCGCTCTCGCCCTACGGCGCTTCCAAGCGCATGGCGGAAATCTACGCCCAAGTGTTTGCCGATCAATCGGCGTCGAGTCGGTGGGGCTGCGCTACTTCAATATCTTCGGCCCGCGCCAGAACCCGGCTGGCGGCTATGCCGCCGTAATCCCGCAATGGATCGGCCAGCTCCTGCGGGATGAAGAATGCGTGATCCACGGAGACGGCGGAATCACCCGCGACTTCTGTCCCGTGGCCGATGTCGTGCAAGCCAATCTGCTCGCCGCCACCGCCTCACTCCCGGCGAAGGCTGCGCCCGTCTTCAATGTCGCTCTCGGCGGCAGCACCACGCTGAAGGAACTCCACGCCCTCCTCGCCAGCGCCACCGTCTCGCCCGGCCGGTCAAAGCGAAGGCCGTACGCCATGGACCACCGCGCGAAGGCGATATCCTCCATTCCGGCCGCGGACATCACCGCGATCCGCACCGCTCTTGGCTTCGAGCCGGGTGCCCCTATCGACCGCCGCACTCCAGGAAACCGTGCGCTGGTATGCCGCACAGCGCACACCCTGATCCTTTCTGAGACAATCCGGAAAAGTTCTTCCTCCCCCCTTGACACGCCCCCCGGACCGAAGGATAGATTGCCGCAGTCAAAGTTTCTAACGTTCCTTAGCCCCCATTTCATCCATCATGAAACGATCGATCAAACGTTCCCTTTCCTTCGTGGCCGCGGTCGCCGTCGGCGCCCTCGCTTTTGGCGTGTTTTGGTCCGTGCAGGTGCATGCCCGCACGGTCGGTGGCGGACCCTTCTGCAATCCCCCCGCTGGCGCTACGCAGAATGAGCCGATGTGCTACAAGGGGTCAAACGTCAGCGCTCCCCCCGCCCACACAAAGCTCTTATCTGAACATGGGGCAAGCCGACATCTATTGCGGCACCTGCCACACGAGCGGCAATTGATTTCGTGGCACCCGATAGCGGGCGCTTTTCATAGTCTGCGCGGTCTGCCACATTACCTGGTCGGCAGGGCTTGAATCGGCTGGTTCCTGCCGCATGAATTTCGTGGTCTTCAGCCTAGTCATGCTGGCCATAGCGGTGACGCAGGCGCTGCTGGCGGCCGGCAGATCATTCTCTGTCTTCCCGGCTACGGCCTCCTGGCCGTGGCGGCGATCGTAGGCTGGTGGCCCGCCCGCAAGAGACCTGTCCCCCGGTGCCGTGGCGGAATGCCTGGGTGCAGCCGTCCTCTTTTGCATCTACGTCTCCGTCGCGCACTCCTCTCGCCGGAGGAATATCTCGCGCGGACCGATCTCTTCGCCGCCCTCGCGGCGACGGCGCTCTACCTCGTCGTCGCGCTCAGCCCTCACTTCCTCAAAATTGCGCCTCCTGGTGGTCGGTGGACTGCTCGTGCTGCCCTCGCCAATTGCCTGATCGGGGCGGTCCAATTCTTCAAGGGGCAGCAATTCATGCCTTTTCCCTTCCTTCCGCGCCCCGGATTACGGTCCGCGGGCCAGCGGGTTCTACGGCTATCCGAATAATCTCTCGGGCTTCCTCGAAATGTCCACGATGTTGGGCTTGGGCGTCACTTTCTGGAGCGCTGGCCGCCTTGGGCCAAGATGCTCGCCGGCTATATCTGCGCGCTGTCCCTATTCGGCATTCTCGTCACGGGAAGCCGCGGCGGCTACATCAGCGCCGCCGTGGGTCTCATGATTTTCGGCCTCTTGAGCCTGGTCCTCCGATCGGCAAGCTGGCTTCCGGACGCGTCCTCGTGCTGCTCGTCGCGGGTTACTGCTCGTCGCCGGGGCGAGTTGGGGTGTGCGCCAGATCAAGTTGCAGAGCTTCCTGGTGAGTTCACGGGCCAGTCAGACGCTGACCGTGGACACCAGCCGTATGCAACTCTGGCAGGCGGCCTGAAACAGTTTCGCTTGCAACCCATCGTCGGCACCGGCAGCGGCACCTATCTCTACTATGGCCGGCAATTTCGCAGTCCGGAGATTCATACCGATCCCGTTCACGCCCACAACGATTACTTCGAGTTGCTCGCCGAATACGGCCTCCTCGAGCATCATCTGCACCGTCATTTTCCTCGAGACGCACCTCCGCAATGCGTGGAACTCCTTCCGGCGGCGCACTTCGCCAGAAGCCAGCATGGAGGGGATCACGAGCAATTCGCTGGCGCTCAACATCGGCGCCATCAGCGCCGCCGCCGCGTGCCTCGTGCACTCGCTACTCGATTACAATCTCCACATGCCGGCCAATCTGCTCGTCGCCGCGTTCGTCTTCGCCCTGCTCGGTAATCCCGGCGAAGGGCCTCTCTTCAGCCAAAATCAGGAACGATTGCCCGGGTTCCCCGCCTTTCTGCGGCTCACCGCACCCCCTCGTGGGGCTCGTGATGATCGTCCGCATGCTGCCGACCGCACCGGCGGAATACTACGCGCAGCGCTGCCGTCTGATTTTCTCCGATTGGCACCATTCGTTTTCCGCGGATCTCAGCCCGCCACATGGCCGAACTGGCCACCCGCGGGCTGAATATCGATCCGCGCAACCCAGGACTCTATTTTTCCCTGGCCGAAGCGCTCACGACGCAAGGCGACCTGGCGACCGACCCGGTGGATAAACAGTCCCTTCTACGACCAGGCCGTCAAAGCCTGCACCAAGGCGCTCGAGTATGCCCCCCAGCGATATTCACATCCTCCTCGCCTTGGGATCCGCGCTGGATCAGGCAGGGCGTGTCTCCGAGTCCGACACCCTGTATGCCAGGGCTCTGGAGCTCGACCCAGCCGGAGGCGCCACCCACAATGCCATGGCGAGCCATCTGGTCCGGGCCGGCAAATATGCCGAGGCCAAGGCGGAATTTGCGCTGGCTATCAAATTCGGCAACGCCGTGGCTGCCGGGGCCGGCCTCGACCGCCTGCAGGACGAACTCGAGAGCAAGGGTCCTCGCTGCTCCCGCCAGGCGGGACGGTTTCGAAGCCGCAATGACGAGCCAAACGCTCCTTCTACTGCGGTGCGAGACGGCATGACACGTAGCGCGAGCGCCGAAAAAACCCAACGTGGTAGGGAAGCCGCGCCGCGGGTTCCCATTTTGGGTGTGCGGAAAAGCGGTGGCGGCGAGCCCGCCCTGCTCGCAAGACATATCGATCGTCCACCACCCACTACGTTCCCGCACCAAATGCGAGGGAACCCGCGGCGCGGCTTCCTACCTCGGTTTTGGTCGGGGCACGCGCTTTCTACTTCCACGTCTCCTGCCTTTCCTCGTGCCAAAGTTAGGTTTTGGCCACGCACACTCAAGGGTGCGGCGCGGCCAGCACTTCCTTGATTTTCTTCACCAGTTTGTCGTGCGTCGGCGCCCCATCGATCAGGCGGCCATTGAGGAAAACGGCCGGCGTCCCCGGCAAGCCGAGTTGCTCCGCGTCGCGCAGATCGCCTCCACCTCGCGGCGCGGGTGTTCGGACTGCAAGCACACACGGAAACGCTCCTGATCCAGGCCGAGCGAGGACGCCAGGGCGAGGAACTTCGCGGCATCGAGATCGCCGCCTTCCGCGAAAAGCTTGTCGTGATAGGGCCAGAAGGCGTCCTGCTCGCCGGCGCACTCCGCCGCCACGGCAGCGGCGAAAGCGCGCGGATGTCCTTCCAGGGGAAAGTGGCGAAAGACAATGGATACCTCCTGCGGTATTCACCGTGCAACTGCTTCAGTACCGGCGCCAACTGGCGGCAGAAGCCGCACTGGAAATCCGAGAAGACCACCAGTTGCCAACCGGCGCATCCATCCGGCCCCCAGGCGATGAGCGGTGGAAAGATTGACCGCCCAGAGACGGCTCGCGGAATTCCTCTCGCCCGCGCTTTCCGTCGCCAGGATCAGCACGGGAAAAGCCGCGAAGGCCGCTATCGTCCACGCCGCCATCGGAGAGGCGCCTGACGTCCCGCCGGCCACCACCCGACGGGCGCGCATTCCTGTGATCAGCAAAGCGGCCACCGTGGCGGCAGACATCGTGCAGAGGGGGGCAAAACGCGTGGATCACCGCAAATTGCAGGTACATCAACCCCGCCGAAAAGGTCAGGCCGATCACGAGCAGCCAGAGAATGGCATCCACCAGCCAAAGCCGCCGGCGCTGGGCCTCGCTGGCCACGACCGGCAGCCAAAGCGCCAGCAACAGCAGATAAAAAAGCACTCCCAGCCACGGCAACGGGATGCCCTGCACCTGCGCAAACTGGCTGCTCAAAACCGTCTCGCAGGCGCCGCGCGCAGGACAAAAGAAACGAGCGCAATCCCGACTCCCGCTGGAGGAGCACAAAGCAGAGACAAACTCCCAGCCAGGCGAGCACGCTGCCGAGCCACACGGAGACAGGAATGGACCGCCGGCCAGCGGGCGGGGCGTGAAAATCGTCGTTGGGTGGTCGAGGTGGAGGGGATTCCATGGAAGGGCCGAGATTCATCGGGCAGACTCGATCCACGCACAAGGCGGCGCCGATGTCGCGCAAAAGTTGCGCGCAAAAGTTGCCGAGCCAGAACCCGAAATCCACACAAACACCGATGGCACAACCGCCAGCAAGTCGCAGGTAAGGGTTTCACCGACACGCAAAATTCACAAAATCAGTTCCAAAAAGCTTGCCTCCCTCTCTCGCCCCCGCATACTCCACCAGCTTGGGCGGACTTCATAATCCCATTCCAGAAAGAGTACAAGGGAAAACTTTCCGCGTATTCGATCGGAGTGGAGTTGACGAAATCCCTGATAAATTTACGCATCCAACCGCCGAAATTGCCCTAACCCGCAACTATTCTCCCTACAAGTGATGAAAGCCGCCAAACGCCCCCCCAATCCTCCGCACTTCCGCTGCTGCTCTTCTCGCGCGCTGTGGGCTTCAAGCCCGATGCCCGCAAATGCGACCCAATTGACTTGGAATGGGTCCAATGGATTCTGGGAAACCTCGGGGGCATGGGATTCCCCTCCCGGCACGGCCAGCGCCCCTGACTCCGGCCACGATGCGGTGGACTCGGACGTCGTCTTCGTCGGGGCTTCGAATACGCATTCCGTTAACGACAGCGCGGCGGGCACGGAGCTCAACTCGCTCACTTTCGGGCCGAACGCCTCGAAATTCACCTTGTCCGGTTTCAACATCTTCCTCGCCGGTGGAGCGGTCGTCGCCAACAACTCGGCGGCACTGCAAGTGATCAGCTTCGCCGATGGCGCCGGCGTCGGTGGCATCACGCTGAACGATTTCAATTTCAACAGCTCCACCACGATTTCCCACGGTGACGTTTACCGCGGGCAGCGGCGATTTGCTGGTGACCAGCAATATCTCGTTCGAGGCACCCGTAGCGCTCATCGTCAATGGCTCGCACAACACCACGATCAGCGGCGTCCTCGCCGACGTCGCCGGCGGTAAGGGCACCCTGGTCAAAGCCGGAACCGGCACGTTGTATTTGACCGGCAATAGCACCTTCCGCGGCGATACCCACCGTCGACGGCGGCCTCCTCCAGGTGGACGGCTCCATCGCAGTTTGCGGACTTTTCATCAATCCCGGCGGCACGCTGGGCGGTCACGGCTTCATCGCGGCAGCGTTTTCAACAATGGCAAACGTCGCTCCCGGCGATTCTCCCGGGACGCTGACGATCAAGGGCAATTACACCCAGTCGCCTGGCGGCACCTTGACGATCCAGATCGCGGGCAAGAATGCCGGGCAATACGACGTCCTCGCCGTGCAAGGCCAGGCCAAGCTCGATGGCACCCTGCGCCTCGTGGAGGTCGGTAACAAAGCGCCGCGTTTGAAAGTCGGCCAGCACATCGACATCGTCACCGCAGGCCAAGGCGTGACGGGCACCTTTGACAAGTGTGTCCAATCCTTTTGAGAACAACGGCACGATCGTCACCAACAAGGTGGTCTATCGGGCGAACGCCGTCTCGCTCGTAGGCGTGCAAGGCAGCTTCGAAGCCCTCAATGGCCTGACCCCCAACCAGCACGCCGTGGCGCAGGGGCTCGATACCATTGCCTTCCGCAACAAGCAGCCCAAGCTCATCACCTTCCTCGACAACGAGCCGCTGGCGAAACTGCCCAACGATCTCGACAAGATCGCGCCGGAAGAACTGACCTCGATTTTTCACCATCGGCACGGCCCTGGCCAATGTGCAGACCGCCAACCTGCAACGCCGCACGGAAGACATCCGCTACGGCTCGCACGGTTTCAGCGCCTCGGCTTTGCCGCCGCGGGCACCGGCCCCCAGCTACAGTGGAGGCGTGGCCGGCCCGAACGGCAGCGATGGCAAGGACAGCAAGGAAATGAAAAACGTCGTCCCCGCCGGACGATCGCTGGGGCGTGTTCATCACCGGTGTCGGTGAGTGGGTGAACGTCAATGGCGACGGCAATGCGCGCGGCTACGATATCACCACCGGCGGCTTCACTGTCGGCGCGGATTACAAGGTCACGCCGAATCTCGCGGTGGGTATCAGCGCGGGCTATGCCGGTACGGGCAGCGATCTCAACGATGGCGGCCGCGTCTTCGTCAATGGCGGCAAGCTCGGCCTCTACGCGACCTATTTCACCGGCGGCTTCTACGTCGATACCGCGGTCAACGGCGGCTACAATAGCTACGACACGCGGCGCGACGCTCTCCAGGGCACCGCTCGCCGCGACACCGATGGCGGCGAACTGAATGTCCTCTTCGGCACCGGCTACGACTTTAAGCTCGGCAACTTCACCGTCGGCCCGACAGCGAGCTTCCAATACACCTACCTCGGGATCGACGATTACACCGAGCACGGCTCGCTGGCTCCGCTGTCCTTCCGCTCGCAGCATCAGGAATCGATCCGCTACCGCGCTGGGCGTGAAGGCCAGCTACGACTGGAAGATCGGCGGCGTGGTCATTCGCCCGGAAGTGCGCGCCTCCAGGCAGCATGAATACGGGGATAGCAGCTACCAGCTCGATTCCAGCTTCGACGGCGGCAACGGCAATTTGTTCTCGGTGAACGGACCCAACATCGGACGCGACAGCCTGCTGCTCGGCGCCGGCTTTGCGATCATCTGGAACGAACGCACCTCGACCTACGTCTACTACGACGGCGAACTCGGCCGCGAGCGCTACGAAGCGAACAACGTCTCCGGCGGCGTCCGCATCTCCTTCTAAGAAGGTCTGTCGCCTAAGGAATCAGTCCTGAAAAGACAGGGAATTGCACCGGTGGCCAGTCCGCTTTCCGCGGACTCAGCCACCGGAATTCTGTCGCGCGACGGATCGTCCCCGGCGGGGAGCGGGGCAAAAAGAACGCCTCGGTTCCCTCTTGGCGACCGTGAAATAAGTCGAGGGAAGAACGGGGAAGAGCCGGATCTACGGCCACGTTTTGCCGGGTTAGCGTGAATATTCTGTTACGCAGCCCACGCAGCCCAGCCACTATGAGGTACTGCGGACCGGTTTGGGATATCATGCGGCAATGAGCTCTCGTTCCGACTTCTTTTCACTCAGGCCCCACTCCCTGGAACGGAGGGGAACGAAACCCGAGGTCGAGGAACGAGCACGAATACGAGGATCAGCGTCGTTGCAGCCGTAGCGCTGTAGCCGGGCTCACTGAGCCCGGTGGGGCGGGGCCGGACCGGGTTCAATGAACCCGGCTACAACGGCTATCCTCCTGCCTCGACTGTCGCGGAGGACGGGAGCGGGGGGAAAGGCGGGAAGGGCGGAACACCCAACACCCAACACCCAACACCCAACACCCAACACCCAACACCCAACACCCAACACCCCAACATCCAATGATCCGCCGTCCCGGTCACTCCACCGCACGGCGTCAGAATGACAATTCTGCCAAACGAACCCATTTTCAACGGTCGCCGAAGGCTGCGGCAGGATGGATCTCCATCGGAAAATTTAAGCCGCCTTAAGGTGCCTTAAGCCGATTCAAGGTCGCGTTTTTAAATTCCGCGCCCTTTACGAGACCCAAGGACCGACCTATTTCCCCATCTCTCAGAGACTGTGGAATGTGCCGCGGAAAGAAAAGGCAGGCCCGCGAATCACTCAGATCACACGAATTGGAAAGACTTCCTTCGTGTGATCTGGGTGATTCGCGGGCCAAAGTTTCCTCTCGAGCACGCGACTTATTTCACCGTCTCTTAGGGCAAAGTCAGCCAGAACTTTTTAAAGCGGTCTTGCAGAGACGAGAACTCATACCATCTCTCACCATTCACCGAACTCTTGGGCTCAAAGGAGGGAGCCACGAAATAAACGAAAGAGACGAAAAGGCCTTCTGTCAGCCTCTTTCGTCTGGTTCGTTTATTTCGTGGTTCCTCCCCTTTCTTCCCTCAAGAAAAGCCCTTTAAATTCCGAAAAATGGTGTCACGGGGCAAAGGGCGACCAGAAGTCGGTCGGAGCCACATCGGAGAGCGACGCAAAGCTATCCGTATTGAGCTTGGGCAAGGTGTCCACGGAAAAACTCCCTTGGTTGAAAGCGTTGCCCAACAGATCGAGCCCGTGCGAATTGTAGAGCGGACTGCCTTTCTTCAAATAAGGCTGAAGATCGGCCCAAGCGGCGGGGTCGCCCGCACTCTTTGAATTTTCCATCGCGTAGAGATCGAGCGCTCCGTCGACCAGGCGAAGGTCGTCCAGGATGCGGGTCGCCTGGGCGCGCTTCCTCGCCCGCAGAAAATTGGGCATGGCCAGGGCGGAGATCATGGCGATCAAGGCCACGATGATCATGATCTCCACCAGGGTAAATGCTTGGGAGCGACGGGATTGCAGGAGAATCTTCATGGAGGGATATATAAGCAGCCCGCACGCCGCCAGGCAGTGGACTACACCGTATTTACGCGTAGTATTACCCCTGAGACGCCGCCGGAAGCATTCGATTCGTCGGCTCCTTGGAGTCGTTTTTCGGAGAACACCGACAGCCTGGCGCCCCAGCGCGCTCGCTGTTACAGGAAGATTACTTTCCGCCGGCGGTGCGGACGAACTTGCCGGGGTTCAGGATGCCGTGCGGGTCGAGGGCGGTCTTCAGGGTCGCGTGGACGGCACGGCTGACGCTGCTCGTGGCCTGCGGCCACCAACGTTGCTTGGCGATGCCGATGCCATGCTCGCCGGTGATCACACCGCCCCAGGCGAGAACCTGCTGGAAGAGTTCGTCGAGGGCGAGGCCGACTTTCTTGTAGACGGCCGGGTCGGCGTGATAGTGCGCGGCCATGATGTTGACGTGGATGTTGCCGTCGCCCGCATGACCGAAACAGGCGATGGGGTAGCCGTATTTCTTGCGCAGTTCTTCGGCAAAGGCGGCGAGGTCGGTGAGCTTGCTGCGCGGGACGACGATGTCTTCGTTGAGCTTGGTGAGGCCGGTGGCCTTGAGCGACTCGGAAAACGCGCGGCGCAAGTTCCAGAGTTCCTCGCAATCGGCTTCGCCGAGCGCGGTGCGGGCGCCGATGGGCTTGAGCTTTTCCAGCAGGCGCGCGAGGGCGTGGACTTCGGAAGTGACGGATTCGGGCTGGCCGTCGAGATCGACGAGCAGGTGCGCGCTGCCTTTCGGCGCGAGGTGGGTGCCGAGATATTCGCCGGCCGCGGCGAGGGTGAAGGCATCGGCGATTTCCAGCGCGGAAGGCAGAAAGCCGGCGGCGAAAATTTCCTGCACGGCTTTCGCCGCCTGGCGAAAGGTGCGGAAGCTGGCGGAGAGCGTAGCGCGGGCCGGGGGCAGCGGAAGCAGGCGCAAGGTGGCTTCGGTCACCACGCCGAGCAGGCCCTCGGAACCAACGAACATGCCGATGAGGTCGAAGCCGGTTTTGTTTTTGTGAGTGCGTCCGCCCGTGCGCAGGATGTCGCCATTGGCGAGCACGACCTCCAGGCCGAGCACATATTGACGCGTGACGCCGTACTTGAGACAGCGCGGGCCGCCGGCGTTGGTGGCGATGTTGCCGCCGAGACTGCAATCTTTCCGGCTCGCCGGATCGGGCGGATAGAAAAGCCGTTTCTTGCGCACCGCGTCCTGCAGGGTGGCGGTGATGACGCCAGGCTCGACGACGGCGACAGCATCCGCGAAATGGATTTCCTTGATGCGATTCATCCGCGCCAGCGACAGCGCGATACCCCCGCGCAAGGGCACGCAGCCGCCGACGTAGCCATAGCCCGCGCCGCGCGGAGTGACCGGGATCTTGCGGCGATGGGCGAACTTCAGCAGCTTGCTGACGTCCGCGGTGGATTCGGCGAAGACGACGACTTCGGGCGGATGACTGGCAAACCACTTATCGGTGGCGTGCTGGGCGAGCGTGGCGGGCTCGATGCTGACCCGGTCTTGGCCGAGCAGTTTCTCCAACTGGCGCGCGAGCAACATCCCGCGTCAGTGTCCGGTGAAGAATTTGGAAAGGCTGCTGCCGATCTTGCCGAAGACGTCCTTTTTCCTCCGGCGCCGGGGCGGCCTTGCGGGTAACCGTTTTTCGCGGGCGATGCCGTGGGGCGTCGGAATCATCCGAGTCCGAACCGCTCTGGGTATCGATGCCCGCGATGGCGGAGCCGGGCTCCGCGGTGAAGCCATCGTGCGAGACGACGTTGCCCTTGCCGGCGCTGACGACGATGTGGCCGATTTCCTTTCCGGCTTCATCGAGGCAGGTCACGTTCCAGAGCGGCGTAGCTTCGGCGCCTTCCTTGCTCAAGGCGTAGTTGAGCGTGGCGATGGCCACGTTGTTCGCCTGAGCGTAGTCTTGCGCGAGCGTGGCGAGCTTGTCGGAATCGACCTTCAAGCCGGAGGTGCCGAAGACATCGGTGGGTTTGAGGCTCTCGGCGAATTGCGAGATGTTGCGCGAAGCGACCACTTCACCGCCAGCCACGACGTATTCGTGCAGGCCGTTTTCGTCCTTGGGATCGTTCACGAGGATGTGCCAGCGCTCGGGGAAGGGCGTGCCATCGCGGGCCTCGATGCGGGCGATTTTCTTGGCTTCGCCGCGTGGGAGCTGCTTGATGGCGTTGAGGGCGGAGGTCGCGGAATCGGCCGCCGCGAGACAAAGGCCGGCGCTGGCCAGCAGGCTGAGGAAGGAGACGAAGAACGACGGGCGCATAACGGGATGAACGACAGCCTGATATTTAACGGCATTAGCGGCTTATTTCAAAGCGAATGTCGGGGGAGACTTTTCCAGGTGGAAAGGGCCGTCAGGAAATTCTTTACGCGCCGCCGGGTCGCGCCCAAACATGCGCGCATGATCATCAAGCCCAGGATTCGTGGATTCATCTGCACCACCGCCCACCCCGCCGGTTGCGCCGCCCATGTGGCGGAGCAGATCGCGTATGTGCAGGGGAAAGGCCCCATCGAGGGGACGGCGAAGCGCGTGCTGGTGGTGGGGGCGTCCACAGGCTACGGGCTGGCGAGCCGCATCGTGCCCGCGTTTGCGGGCGGGGCGGCGACGATCGGCGTTTTTTACGAGAAGGCCGGGGAGGAAGGGCGCACCGGCAGCGCGGGGTGGTACAATTCCGTGGCCTTCGAGAAAGCGGCGCACGCCGCGGGCCTGTATGCGAAGAGCATCAATGGCGACGCCTTCTCCGACGCGATCAAGGAGCAGACCATCGCGCTCATCAAGGCGGACCTCGGCCAGGTGGATGCGGTGATTTACAGTCTCGCCTCGCCGCGGCGCACGCACCCGCGCACCGGCGTGACCCACAGTTCCACGCTCAAGCCGATCGGCGCGCCTTACACGGCGAAGACGGTGAATACCGACAAGGGCGTGGTCCACGACGTCACGCTCGAAGCGGCCAGCGAGCAGGAGATCGCCGACACGATCACGGTGATGGGCGGCGAGGACTGGGAAATGTGGATCGATGCCCTCCGCGCCGCCGGCGTGCTGGCGGACAAGGCGTTCACAGTCGCCTATAGCTACATCGGGCCGGACCTGACGTGGGCGATCTATCGCAACGGCACCATCGGCCGCGCGAAGGAAGATCTCGAGGCCACCGCAAAGCGTCTCCAGGAAAAGCTCGGCGCGACCGGCGGCCACGCCGTCGTCTCGGTGAACAAGGCGCTGGTCACGCAAGCGAGCAGCGCCATTCCCGTGGTACCCCTCTACATCTCGCTCCTCTACAAGGTGATGAAAGCCGAGGGCCTGCACGAAGGTTGCATCGAGCAGATTTACCGGCTCTTCGCCGACCGCTTTTACAACCGCTCCGCACCGGCGCTCGACGAAGCCGGCCGGGTGCGCCTCGACGACTGGGAAATGCGCCCCGACATCCAGCAAGCCGTGGCCAAACTCTGGCCCGAGGTGAGCACCGAAAATCTCAAGACGCTCTCCGACATGGCCGGCTACCGGACGGAATTCCTCAAGCTCTTCGGCTTCGGCCTGCCCGGCGTCGATTACGAAGCGGAAGCGGAGCCGGTCGCGCCGCTGCCGTCGGCGGTTTAAGCGAACTGGAGCGCAGCCGGAGTTTTAACGCAGAGCGCGCGGAGAACGCAGAGGGCCGCAGAGGAAAACCTTCCCTCTTCAGCCCTCTCTCATTCCTCTGCGCACTCTGTGTTGAAGCACTTCAATTGAAGGCGAAGGCGCCGTCACCCCTCCCCACCATCAACTGCCTTTGACGCGACCAATGCGCACGACCCGAACCACTTTTTCCGGTTCGAGCCAATACGTGACCACAAATCGACCAACGACCTTAACGCTATAATCGCGTCGATTGGGCGAGCGCTCCACAAAATCACACGGTTGATGCGGTTCGCGGACCAATCCATCCAGACTGTTCAAAAGCGTTGTGCGATCACGGCTCCTCGCACTGAGGAAGAAGTGCAAGGCCTCGCGATCCACTGCCAGTGTCCAGCCGGAACTCACAGGCCCTTTGAAGCGAGGGCCTCGTGCAACTTGCGAGCCTCGTCGAGGCTCACTTCGTCACCGCCACGCATGGCCTCCAGCCGGCGATCAAGGTCGCGACCATCATCGGGATTCGAGGTCCGAGCCAGATGTTCGAGATACGCACTCAAAAAAAGCCGGTCTTCCGGTGACGACCGGTTCACGATCTCGATCAATTCGGCATGGCTCATGGGCGAAAGCTAATTGTTTGACCTCCATAAGGCAAGCCACGCACCCGCGGTCTACTTCCCCACCTTATCCGCGCTCGGGCAGATGGCGCGCAACTCGCAGCCGGGGCAATCGGGCTTGCGGGCGTAACAGCGGCGGCGTCCGTGCCAGATGAGCCAGTGGCTGAAGAGCGTCCACTTTTCCTGGGGCACGAGTTTGATCAGGTCCTGCTCGATCTTTACCGGGTCGGTGTTTTTCGTCAGGCCGAGGCGGGCGCTGAGGCGCTGGACATGGGTGTCGACGACGACGCCGACGTTGATGTCGAAGGCGTTGCCGAGGACGACGTTGGCGGTCTTGCGTCCAACGCCGGCGAGGGCGGTGAGCGCCTCCATGGTGCGCGGCACTGCACCGTCGTGCTGGACGACGAGGGCGGTGCAGCAGGCGCGGATGTTCTTCGCTTTCGACCGATAAAAGCCGGCGGTCTTGATGATCTCCTCGAGTTGCTCCTGCGGCAGGGCGACGTAGTCCGCGGCGCTATGGCAGACGCGGAAGAGTTCCTTGGTGACGATGTTCACGCGCTTGTCGGTACACTGCGCGGAGAGGATCGTGGCGACGAGCAGCTCGAGCGGCGTGGTGAAATCGAGTTCGCAATGCGCGTCCGGGTAGGTGCGCGCCAGGATCTGGCAGACGGCGGTGGCGCGTTCGGCGCGGGTCACTGCTTCTTCGCCGGGGTGGGCGTCGCGGGCAGCGGACCGAGCACCTTGAGCCGTTCTTTGGCTTCGGCGACGTGCTCGGAATCCGGGAACTTATTGACCAAATCGGTGTAGGCCTTGATGGCCTCGATTTTCTGGTGCTTGCGGAAGGCGTCGACCTTTTCCTTCTGCACTTCGGCGGCGGTCTTCTTTTTGGCGCAGGCCGTGATGCTGAGCAAGCCGGCGAGGGCGAGGAAGAGTGGGAGCTTTTTCAGCAACGAGATGGGAGACAGCATCCGCGAGGGGTTATTTCTTGGGGGTGGCTGCCTTGGGTGTAGCGGCGGGCTTGGGCGTGGCGGCCGGTTTGGGGGTGGGGGTCGGCATGGGGTACTTGCCGGTGGATTGATCCTCCAGCAATTGAGCCCCGCGCCAAAGTCCATCGGCCGCGACCTTCGGCACGCCGGTGTAGAAGACGGAGATCTTGATGTAATTGTCGATGGCCAGCGGGATGCGCCCGTTGTCCTTATGAATGTCGCCCAGCAGGAGCATCGATTTCGCGCGCAACTCGGCAGGCGCCTTCGCGGCCTTGATGACCTCCTGGATGCGTTTGATCGCATCGTCGTCCTCATGCCTCTCGTGCGAGGCCACGGCGATGCCGTAATTGACCTCGAGCATTTTCGGCGACCACGGGAAATTCTGCTCCAGCTCCGAGAACATCTTGCCGCCCTTTTCCTTGCTCACCGCATCGCCCTTGGCCTGGTAAGCCTTGCCCAGGCCGGCGAGAACAATGGCGCGCGCCTCCTGGGCTTCGCGCGGCGCGGCCTTCGGGTCGCCGATGATTTTGTAATCGTTGCTCAGCTTCTCGTAGACCTTCACCGCTTCATCGATCTTCTTGTTCTCGATGAGGGCCTGGCCAAAGAGATCGAGATCCTCGGGGGCGAACTTGAGGTTGGGTTTGTAAGCGGCCGACATTTCCTCCACGGCCTTGGCCTTGTCCTTGTCGTACGTGAGCGCGGCGAGGGTGAAGAGAATCTTGGCCCGCGTGCCCGGCTTGTCGGAGAATTTCTCCGCCAGATCCTTGAAGTATTTCTCGATATCTCCCTCGGTCTTCAGCTTCACCTGCTGCTCCGCCCGCTGCACGTCCATGATCGTGTTCAGCGCCTTGGCGACCTGCTGGCTTTCCGGAAATTCGGCGAGCAGCTTCTCCGCCGCCTCGCCGCTCTTCTCCATCCCCTTCCGCCACTCGGCGCGCTTCGCCTCCTCGATCGCCAGGTACGGGCCTTGCGAATCGGCGTACGCTTTCCAAAGGACGCTGAGCTTCAGCAGCGCCTCGGGTGTGGAAGGATCTTTCGGCCGCTGGTCGATGAATTCCTCATAGGTCTTGATCGCGTCGGTGCCGCCCTTGTTCCGGGTCGTCTGGATTTGCGCGATGAAGTCGTAGGCCTGGAAGAGCGAGGGGCTGTCGGGGTAGTGGCCGATGAAGTCTTTCATCACCGCGAGGCAGTCGTCGAACTTTTGCTGGGCCACGAGGATCTTCGCCTGCTCGAAATACGAATACGGCGCGGGGTCGCTCTTGGGAAATTCGGTGGCCACTTTCTTGAAGGTGGCGAGGGCCTCGCCGGTCAGGTTGCTCCCGGCCTGCGCCTTGCCGAGGGCAAAGAGCGCTGGCGCCGTGTAGGGGCTCTTGGGATATTTCGAGAAGAACGATTGCAGCTCCGGGATCGCGCTCCTGGCGTCCGTTTCCGCAAGAATCTGCCCGACCTGAAAATGCGCCTGCTCGGCCTGCGGCGTGCCGGGGAATTTATCGCGCACGTCTTTGAATTGCTTCACCGCCTCGGCCAGCTTGCCGGTCTTCGCGTAGATGGTGCCGAGATAGAACTCCGCATCGACGGCCAGTTCCTTCGGCGGATTTTTCCCCATCGTATCCTTGAGGGCCGCGGTCGCCTGGTCGAACTGCTTCAGTTCGATCTGCGCCCCGGCGCGGGCCAGCACCATCGCGCCGAGCAACCGGCCCTTCGGGTACATCTCGATGCCCTTGCTGAAATAGGCGATGGCCTTCTCGGCATCCTTGTGTTTGTCGGAGAGAAATATCGCCCCCATGGCAAGCGGGAGATTCTCCGCGATCGGGTCGGCCTTGTAGGCGCTTTCGAAGGCATCATATTTCTCCACCGCCTTGTCCGCGAGATTCTGCGCGGCATAGGTCATGGTCACGAAATAATCCGCCTGCTTTTTCTCGTTCGCATCGGTGATTACGCCAAGGTTGTCCATCTGCGTGTAGAAGACGCGCGTTTCGTCCCATTTGCCTTCGCTGAAAAAGATGACGCCGGTCTTGAGCTTCGCCGTGAGCGTCTGATCCGGTCCCTGCTCGATCTGCGCGAGCCTCTCCGTCTCCTTGTCGACCAGGCGCTGGAATTTTTGCCGATTCGGAATATCCTTGGCCGCGAGGGCCTTGGTGCGCAGGTCGGCGAATTGCGCGATGCGCGCTTTTTGGGCGGCGATGATGGTGTCTTTGCTGGCCACCGCCCGATAGGCGTCGAGCGCTTTATTGAAGGTTTCCTGGCGCTTCTGCTTTTCTTCCGGGCCGTCCATGAACCCGGCGCGGGCCAGCAGAAGTTCGCCGATCTGAAACTGCGCATCGTTCATCAGCGCGACGTTTTGCCGCTTGGTGATGATGTCGCGCAGGAGTTTCTCCGCCTCGTCAAATTGCCCTTCGGAAAGCTTGTCGTCGCTCCCTGCTTTTTGTTTCGCGGTGCTGGCCACGGCCGCGAGGGTCAGGCCGAGGAGATACTGGCTGTCCTGCACGGTGGGACTCTGGGCAAACTTCGTCAGGTTGCCGCGCAACGCCGCGATGGACTCATCGAAGCGGCTGAGTTGGAACAGGACGAGCGCCTTGCCGTAGGTGGCCGATTCCGCCTCATCGGTGTTGGGATACTTGGCGAGATAGACGTCGAATTGCTTCACCGCGTCTTCCTGGAACGACTTGCGGCGCGGATCCTCGGGCGGCAATTTGGAGGCCTTGGCGGCCAGCGCCTGCGGCGTGAGGCTCAGCGAAAGCTCGGCCAGCGGGGCGTAGTCCGGGGCGAGGTTCTTGATATCGAGCACGCGCTTGAAATCGGCCAGCGCGGCATCGTATTCACCGGCGAGGTAGTGGGCGTAGCCGCCGCGGAAATTCGCCTCGGGTACGCTGGGAACCTGCGGAAATTTTTTGACCAACTCGTCGAATTTGAACGCCGCTTCCCCGTACTTGCCGGCGTCATTCAACGCCTGGGCTTCCTGCATCATCTGCACATCGAGCGTCGCCGGGGCGGGCGCCTGGGCGCTCGCCGGCCCCACACCAAGGATCGAACTGGCGAGGCAGACAAGGGCTGTCGGCGGGAAACGGCGGGCAAATTGCATAGGGAGGAATGCGGAAGGTTTCGGAACATAACGAAGCGATTTTCGGCTGACTACCCCTTTTCTCGCTAATAAACCGCGAAAGGGCTTTTTTCCTGTCTTGGCCGCCATTTCACTCCCTCGAACCATGCCAGACCCGTCCATTGTCGTCACTTTCGCCCTGCCGCAGGAGAGCGGCGACTTCCGGCGGGCGCTGCGCCCCGGGCGCGACGAGCACCTTCGCGTGGAGCACTTCGGCGTCGGTCCCGTCGCGGCGGCGGAGCGCATCGGCCGCGTGCTGGCCAAAGAAAAGCCGCGCCTGCTAATCTGCGCGGGATTTGCCGGCGGGCTCGATCCGCACCTCGCGACCGGCGACCTCGTCGTGGCGGAAAACCTTTCCACCCCGGATGTCCTGACCCGCGCCCGCGCCACCACGCAGGGCCGGCCGCAGTGCGCTTTCGGATCGATCCTCAGCCGGGCGACGCCCGCGGAATCGGTCGCCGACAAAGCCGCGCTCTTCCGGGAAACCGGTGCGCTGGCCGTGGACATGGAGAGCGCAGCGGTCGCCGCCGCCTGTCGCGCGGCCGCGGTGCCGCTGCTCGTCGTGCGCACGATCAGCGACCCGGCGGGCGCGCCTTTGCCCGTACCCTTTGCCGATTGGTTCGACCTCGCAGGCCAGCGCCCGCGCGTCTTCGGCCTGCTCAAGTACCTCGCGCTGCATCCCACCCGCATCGGCCCTTTCGCCCATTTCGTTCGCGGTCTCGGCCCGGCGCGGCAGTCGCTGGCGGAGTTCTTGATCGAGTTCCTCGATCTCTAAGCCGGAACGATGCAGTTCGCAGGAACCAAATGGGGAGCGCACGCGCCTCGCGTGCTCTGTCCGGCGCCCCCGCCGGACAGTCCGGGAAGCACCGCAGCAACCTCCCCCACGATGGACGTGCCGCGAGAGAAGTTTTCGGCGAGGCGCCGAAAACCGCACGCGAGGGCGCGTGCGCTCCCCATTTCCCACTGCATCGATACGCCTCAGAATAAGAATGAAAACGCTACAGGGACGGCGACTCTGCGCCAACCGGCGCCCCTCTGCGGTTGACAGCGCGGCGCGCTGTCGCGGATGTTGCCCGCCCGCACTTCGATGAAACGTATTCTCTCCGGCATCAAGCCCACCGGCAAACCTCACATCGGGAATTATTTTGGCATGATGCGCCCCGCCATCGAATGGCAGGACAAGGGCGAAGCGTTTTATTTCATCGCCGATTATCACGCGTTAACGACCGTATTCGATCCGGTGAAACTGCGTGAGTATTCGCGCGGGGTGGCGCTCGACTTTCTCTCCTGCGGACTGGACCCGGCGAAGGCGGTGCTCTTCCGCCAGAGCGATGTGCCCGCGCACACCGAACTGGCCTGGCTGCTGAGTTGCCAGACGCCGATGCCGATGCTGGAGAATGCGCACGCCTATAAGGATCACGTCGCGCGGGAGAAGACGCCCCTCGCACGGGCTCTTCGCTTTTCCGGTGCTCATGGCGGCGGATATCTGATCTACGACTCGGATATCGTTCCCGTCGGGAAGGACCAGAAGCAGCATGTGGAGATCACGCGCGACATCGCGGTGCGGATGAACACGCTGTACGGGCCCATTTTCAAGATTCCCGAGCCCAGCATCCTGCCGACCGTGGCGACGATCCCGGGACTCGACGGACAGAAGATGAGCAAGAGCTACGACAACACCATCGAGCTCTTCCTCGAGGAAAAGGCGCTGAAGAAGAAGATCATGGGAATCGTCACCGATTCCACCCCGGTCGAGGCGCCAAAGGACCCCCGCTTCCTCCTCCATCGTGGCTCTTTACCGGTTTTTCGCGCCCGAAACGGACGTGGAAAAGATGGAAACGGATTTCCGGGCGGGTGGCGTGGGCTACGGCGATTTCAAAAAGCGGCTTTTCGAGGCGATCTGGGAATATTTTCGTGCCATGCGGGCGAAGCGGGCCGAACTGGCGGCCGATACCGGGTATGTGGATGCGGTGCTCAAGGCGGGCGCGGAGCGGGCGTCATCGACCGCCAATCAAGTAATGGAGCGGGTTCGCAAGGCAGTGGGCCTGCGCGATTGAGTCAATCGTAGCGTCCATCGCTACTGAATTCTCTTAACAATCGCGGCCATGGAGATTCTAAAAAAAGGCGAAATCGCCGAAATCTTGCTATTGCGCGCCCCGATAATCCGTTTACCATTGCGGCCTCATTGCTCTCCCGGAATGTTTCGGCTTTGGGCAACGAAGTCAGTAATTGTTTGTATATGAGCTACCAGAATCCAGGGGGGGAGAGAATGGGATCCGATCCGATTGCATCCGAAAAAGTTGCTATTGAGCGAAAGATCTTCTTCCTCGACCTCAAAGAAAATCAGCGCGGTCGGTTTTTGAAAATTACCGAAGATGTGGGCGGACGGCGTGACACGATCATGCTGCCGGCGCCGGCATTTAAGGATTTTCTCGAAGCCCTTCAGCGCCTGGTCGAGTTCGAGGCCAAGCTTTAATCGGCTAGGTTCCCAGATCGACCCTTCCTCATTGGTGTCCGCGTGACCGCGTGCGGACGTTCGTGAGGCATGAACTCGAGCCGCTTCTTCGCGGGAGCGGCTCTTGTCTTGTCCGGACCAGGAATGGTGAAGAGCCACCATGCCCTGCCCTTACGCGGCGCGGAGGTCCGCAAAGAAGAGGCGGCCCGCGCTGGTCTGGAGCGCACTGGCCACCACCACCGGTACGGTCTTGCCGATCTGCGCCCTCGCGTGGTTCACCACGATCATCGTGCCGTCGGACAAGTATCCCACGCCTGGTGCGAGTCCCGGCCTTCCTTGACGAGGGCCAGTTCCACCTGGTCGCCCGCCCGCGAGCTGTGGTTTGAGGGCCTGGGTGAGATCGTTGAGATTGAGTACGGAGACATTCTGCAGCCGGGCGATGGAGCAGAGGCCGGAATCGTTGGTCAGCAAGCGGGCATCGAGCATCTTGGCCACCTGGATGAGCTTGGTATCCACCGGCGTGTTGGGGGGTTCCTCGGTCTCATGGATGGTAACGCTGAGATTCGGGTCGAGCTGCATGCGCTGCAAGCGCTCGAGAGCAAGACGACCGCGCTCGCGCTTCTGCGCATCGTGGGAATCCGCGAGTCGTTGCAATTCATCGAGCACGAAGCGGGGCACCACCAGGGAGCTGCTCAAAAAACCGGTCGCGCAAACCGCGGGAATGCGACCGTCGATGATGACGTTCGAGTCGACGAGCAGCGGCGCGTCGTGGACCGTCGCCTGCCGGAAGCGCACATAGGGAATGATGATGGCGAACTCATCGCGATTGCTGCGAATGGCCAGCATCATGCCCACGTAGCTGAAGGTGGCATAGACGACCATGGAGCAAATCCACTGCGTCTGCACGGGCGCGAAATCGAGGACGCCGGAACCGAGGAGCAGCTTGGAAAAGAGGAAGCCGATGAGCAAACCCAGGGTGGCCGAGGAGAAGACGCGCAGCGAGATGCCATGGAGCAGGCGATCGGCGAGAACCACGCCGAGACTAAATACAGCGCCGATCACGGAACCCGTCGCCGGTGAGCCCATGATCCGCTCGCCGATCATCGAACCGACACAGGTGGCGAAGGCGATAAACAGCGCACGAAGCAAATTGATGGTGAGAACAGGTGTCATTTCTTGGAATTGACTCTGTAGGAGCATTCGGCGAACCACTCCGCCGAAAGAATAACCTCTTCGCCTAGCGGCGCTTCGGACGGGGGGTGGGAGTCGCTGTCGGCTCGGTAGCGGAGAGAGGACGGTCCTTATAAAAAAGTACGCCGGAACGTCGCAGATTAGTCACCAATGCCTTGAGATTGTCGGCCGTTTCTTTGTCCGCCATCAGCAGTCCGAGCGCGCCCTGGCCGGAGTTGGCCTTGCTCAGCAGCGACCGCGCCGAATCGGCCACCTTGCGGAAGTCGCCGATCCCGAGGCGCAAATCGCCGGCGGCGCCGTCCACGGTCTTCAGCGTGACCTTGGCCGAGTCCACTGCTTCCTGGGCCTTCATCACCACCAGATCCAGGTGCTTCGAAGCCTTGGCAAAGTCCTCGGTGGCAGACTTCATGTTGGCCAGCGTGTCTTCCAGATTGCGGAGGTTCTTTTTGTTCAGCAACTCCTGGTTGATGCTCGCGGTCGCGGTCTTGATTTCGTCCAGTTCGGCGCTGAGCTTGCGGAGGATTTCGGTGTTCAGCGTATCCATCATCTGGCTGCCTTTGCTGGTCAGTTCATCCAGGCCGCCGGTGCGCTGGCCGGTGATGAGTTCACCGGGCTGGGCGATGTCCTTGGCGTCGAAGTCCGGAGGCACCATGACGTCCACGTACGAGTCGCCGAGCATTCCGTTGCTGCGAATCTGGAAAGTCGCTTTGCGCGGAATGTGCACCGATTCGCGAATGCTCAACTCGACCTCGACCTCGTAGATTTCACCCGTCAAAGCCGGCGCCTTGGTAGTGACGCCGATCCGGGCGCCGGAAAGCAGCACATCGGAGCCCTTGACCAGCCCGCTCGCATTCGGAAAGCGCACGCGAATCGGATACACCTTGTCCAGGCCCTGGCCGGCGCGACCGAAAGTGACCACCAGGGCGGCGACCACCCCGAAGCCGACCAACAGGAAGAGGCCGACGAAGAATTCCACACCTTTGCGCTCTGTACTCATGAAGAAATGGGGCTAGTCCGAATCGCCGGAGTGGCCCTCGATGAAGTTGACGATGGTCTCATCGCGCGAGGCACGCAGGTCCGCCGGGAGGCCGTGAAAATAGATGCGGCCCTCGTGCAGGTAGGCAATGCGATCGGCGGTATGAAACGCGGTCTTCATGTCGTGAGTGACGACCACGGAAGTCACCGCCAGCCGCTTTTGCAAGCGACGAATCAGATGGTTGATGGAGTCCGAAGCGATGGGATCGAGCCCGGTGGTCGGCTCATCGTACAGAATGCAGGCGGGCCGGGAGACGATGGTCCGCGCCAGGCCCACGCGTTTGCGCATGCCGCCGCTGAGATCTTCGGGCATCTTCTTTTGTTCGCCCGCCAGATCCACCATGTCCAGGGCCTCGGCCACGCGGTCGCTGATTTCCTTCGGATTCTTCACGCCCGATTCGCGCAGGGGAAAGGCGATGTTTTCCTCCACGTTCATCGAGTCGAACAGCGCGGCGCTCTGAAAGAGCATGCCAAGCTTTTTGCGCAGGCTGCCGAGCTGGCGCTCCGGTAGCGGCGTGATGTCTTCGCCCTCCACCAGGACTTCGCCGGAAGTCGGTTTGAGCAGCCCGATGAAGTGCTTGAGCAGCACGCTCTTGCCGCAACCGGAGCGGCCCATGATCACGCACGTTTCGCCATGGGCGATCTCGAGGTCGACCCCGCGGAGCACTTCTTTGGCGCCCAGCGTTTTTCCGGAGGTGGCGGACGGAGATCATGCTCAGATGCCTCCCGGGAAGATGATGTTGAGCGCGAAGCTGAGGAAGAAATTCAGGATCAGGATGGACAGTGAACCAAGCACGACCGCTTCCGTGGGCGCGCGGCCCACCCCCACGGCGCCGTTTTTCGTATTCAAGCCCTGGTGACAGGCGATGAAGACGATGACGACGCCGAAGACGAAGCCTTTCGTCAGCGCCATCTTGAGATCGCGCGAGCCGACCGTAGCGCAGGAGTATTCTGGATATGGTACGGCCCGGAAATATCCAGAAGTTCCACGCCGACCAGGTAGCTCGAGAGGATGGAGACGGCGCAGCATTCCGCCACGAGGAGGGGCATGGAAAGGAGCATGGCCAGCACGCGCGCACCACGAGATAATCCGTGGGGTGTACGCCGAGCGCGCGCAGAGCATCGATCTGCTCGGTGACTTTCATCGTGCCGATCTCCGCCGCGATGGCCGCGCCGACGCGGCCGGAAACCATCAGCGCGGTGAGGCACTGGCCCAAGTTCGCGGAACATGGCCCACAGCCACTACCGAGCCCACGGCGGATTTCATGCCGAGCCGCGAGAATTGAAAATAGGTCTGCGCCGTGAGCACCGCGCCGGTGAAGGCGCCGGTGACGAGCACCACCATCTGGGAGCGCCAGCCGACCTCCACGATCTTGGCGCATGAGCAGCCGCCAGCGGATCGGTGCGACCACGATGGACACGCATGTTTCGTAGGCGAGTGCGGCCAGCTCGCCGAGGTATTGCAGTAGCGACAGCGCGATGCGCCCGAGCGTGGGTAAGCATTGGGGAGCCGCGACGCTACGCGCCGATGCGCGTCTTGTCTACCGCCAGATGCCCGGTCACCGCTTCGCTCGCGCTCAGGATGGCAAATGCAGCGGCTGCGTCTTGCTCTTGGGGTTCAATTCCTCGGGCACCGCCCCGACGACACGCGGATCGAGGCCGATCTTGCGGAAAATGGCGCGGATCTCCTGGATACGGAGCGCGGGCTCGTCGAAATCCAGATAGACGATGTCGTGATTGCTATCCACCTTGTAGTGCAACCCCGGCACAGCTTCGAGTTCATGATCGAGTTCGAGAATCTTCTCCAGATTACGAACTCCGGCGGCGTAGATTTCGATTTCGATCATAGCTTTACTTTGTCAAGACACGGGAATGCTAAAGCCACTCTGGATAACGTCGCAACGACTATTTTCCAAAGTGCTGAAAAATCTTGTTTTGCACTACCAGCAATCTTCGAGGGAATACGTAGATTGCGAGATGGATCAATGGCCCCCGCCGAAGACGGCCGCGCGCTCCGGCGACGAGAGCTCGCGCCACACCCCCGGAGCCAGCGATCCGAGCTCGAAGTGGCCAATTTTCACACGCACGAGCCGCAGCGTGGGATGGCCGATGGCGGCCGTCATGCGCCGGACCTGATGGTTCTTGCCCTCGATCAATTCCAAGGCAATCCACGCCTCGGGCACATTCTTGCGAAAGCGGATCGGCGGCATGCGTGGCGGCATTTCCGGCTGTGGATCGAGCAACCACGCGCGGCAGGGCAGCGTCTGGTGTCCACCGATCGCCAATCCGCCCTCCAGTTGCGCCAGCGCTTCCGGCGCCGGCACGCGCTCCACTTGCGCCCAGTACGTCCGGTGATGCGCGCGCGTGGGATGCAGCAGCCGCGCGTTCAGCGCGCCTTCGTCGCCTCAGCAGCAGCAGCCCCTCGCCTCTCCGCATCGAGACGCCCGAGCGGATAGGACGCCCTTGGGAAATCGGAAATCCGCCAGCGGCCGGTGCTTCGAACCATCCGGCGTAAATTGGGAGAGGACTCCGTATGGTTTGTGAAAAGCGAGCAGCACAGTAGCGCAAGTCTACGCGAAATCCTATCCGTCCGCAATTTCCTGCTAATCGTGTCTCCCCTTGAATCGCCGCGAACTCCCCATCTTCGAACTCGAGACCACGCTGGTGGCCGCGCTGCGCCAGCATTCGCGCCTCGTACTGCAAGCGCCCACTGGTTCCGGCAAGTCCACGCCAGGTCCCGCAGATCGTGCTCGATCACAACCTCGCAGGCCCGGGGGAAATCGTCGTCCTGCAACCGCGCCGCCTCGCCACGCGCATGCTCGCCGCGCGGGTCGCCCAGGAGCGCAGCGTGCGGCTCGGCGACGAAGTCGGCTATCAGATCCGGCTCGACAAGGTCTGCTCGTCCCGCACGCGCATCCGTTTCGTCACCGAGGGTGTGCTGCTGCGCCAGATGCTCTCCGACCCGAAGCTCCGCGGCATCAACGTCATCGTCATTCGATGAATTCCACGAGCGGCATCTCTACGGCGACATCACGCTCGCCCGCGCGCTGGATCTGCAGGAGCAGCAACGGCCCGATCTCAAGCTCGTCGTCATGTCCGCCACGCTCGACGCCGGCGCCTTACAGAAATATCTCGCGCCTTGCGAGCTGCTCACGTCGCGCGGACGCACCTTCCCGGTCGATCACGAGTATCTGCCTAAATCGCTCGGCGACCAACCGGTGTGGGAAGCCGCTGCCGAGGGCTTCGAGCGGCTTGCCCGCGAGAGCGAAGGCGACGCGCTCATCTTCATGCCGGGGTCCTACGAAATCCAGCGCACCATCCAGGCGATCAAGCACACGCGCGCCGGTGGCCAGTGCATCGTGCTGCCCTTGCACGGGGAGTTGCCGGGTCGGCGACCAGGACGCCGCCGTGGCGCGGTACGGACCAGCGCAAGGTCATCGTCTCGACGAATGTGGCCGAGACCTCGCTGACCATCGAGGGCGTGCGCATCGTCATCGACAGCGGGCTGGCCAAGATTGGCGCGCTTCGATCCGTATCGCGGCATCCAACACCCTGCTCGTCGAGCGCATCTCCCGCGCCAGTGCCGACCAGCGCGCGGCCGCGCGGGACGCACGGCGCCGGGTCGTTGCCTGCGCTTGTGACGGAACGCGAACATCACGATCGCGCCGCGCAGGGAACTCCCCGAGGTGAAAACGGCTCGACCTCGCGGAAGTGGTGCTGACTTTGAAAGCCAGCGGCGTGGCCGACGTCGCCGCCTTTCGCTGGCTGGAAGCGCCGGACGCCCGCGGGCTCGAGCGCGCGCTCACGCTGCTCGCCGATCTCGGCGCGCTCGACAGCGCGGGAGCCGATCACGCCGTTGGGCCGCCGCATGCTCGCCTTCCCGACGCACCCCGCGCTATGCGCGCATGCTGCTCGCGGCCCATGAACTCGGCTGCGTGCGCCCGGCCGCGCTCATTGCCGCGCTCACCCAGGGCCGCAATCTCCTGCGCCGCCCGGAGGGCAGGCAGATGCAGGAGGATCGCGGCGATTTGCTGGGTGAAAATGCCGAGAGCGATTTCTTCATCCTGATGCGGGCGCATCGTTTCGCCGAGCAGCGCAATTTCAATCCGCAGGCCTGCCGCCCGCTCGGCATCAATGCCCTGGCCGCGCGCGAGGCGGCCGCGCTGGCGGATCAATTCCTGCGCATCGCGAAGGACGAAAAGCTGAACGTCGATTCGCGCGAGACGACAGACGAAGCCCTGCAGCGCTGTATCCTCGCGGGATTCCCGGATATGGTGGCGATGCGTCTCGACAGCGGCACCCTGCGTTGCGCGCTGGTCCACGCGCGCAAGGGAGTGCTCGCCCGCGAGAGCGTGGTCGGCACGCCGTTGCTCGTCGCCAGCGAGGTGCGCGAGGTGGAGATTCGCGGCGGACGTGGAAACGCTGCTCACGCTGGCCACCGCGATCCGCGAGGAATGGCTGCGCGAGCTTTTTCCCGACGGCTTTGCGGAAACCACGGAGGTCTTTTTCGATTCCTCGCTGCGGCGGGTGCTGGCGAAACGCCAGACCCGTTTTCGCGATCTCGTCCTGCACGCCGGGCAATCGGATAAAGTGCCGCACGAACAAGCCGCCACCCTGCTCGCCCGCGAGGTGGAAGCGGGAACATGTCCGCTGAAGTATTGGGACAACGCGGTCGATCAATGGATATCTGCGCTTGAACCAACTCGTGGCGTGGTATCCGGAATTCGAGTTGCCGCCCATCGGCGATGACGATCGCCGGATGCTCATCGAGCAAATCTGCCTCGGCGCCACGAGCTACAAGGAAATCAAGGAGCGCCAGGTGTGGCCGGTCGTGAAAAGCTGGCTATCGCCCGCGCAGCAGGAACTGATGGAGAAATACGCGCCGGAGCGGATCGAGCTGCCCAATGGCCGCAAGGCAAAGATCACCTACGATGCGAAGAGTGCCCCGACCATCGCCACGCGCATCAGGATCTCTACGGCGTGAGCGGCGAAATCCGCATCCGCCGGCAACCGCATCCCTTTGGTGATCCAGGTCCACTCGCGCCGAATCACCGCCCCATCCAGATCACGCAAAACCTCGCGACCTTTTGGAAGGACAGCTACCCGAAGATCAAGCAGGAACTCCAGCGCAAGTATCCCAAACACGATTGGCGGTGAGGTCACCCACACCGGCACATATGTCAAAGCGGCCGAAATAGCGCCATGGTCACCTCTATCGGAAGATCGATTAAATACTTTATAGATCTCGCTCTTGAAAATCGTTTCTAACTGCCCGGCTAATTTCCCATTATCTATTACTTTCACGCTATCAAGTATTTTTTGCCGCAGCGATTGACGAAGTGTAGCGGGTTTCAGTCCTCCATCAATTTGTTCCCAACACGCACACAAAATTTTATCCATCTCGTTTGCCCCCACAACCCCTCGAAGCTCCCAGAAAAAGCCGGCCCATAGTTGTGCTTGGCCGCTGTTGGACCTCGCTATTGTTAGGATGACTGGGTGGAAGAGGACTCAATCGCATCCCTTAATCAGATCGAATGTCTCATAACTGACTGTCGCCAGATGCGCCTTTTGCGAATATCGAACTGTCGTGGTATGGAGCAAGTATAGTAGTAAGCCAACCCCCATACGAATCAAATCTTCTTCCACACCTCCCGCCCTGTTGGGGTTATTATTCTCTTGAGGGCGTTGATTATACATGATCGTGCTCGCATATTCCCTCCAGAGCTAAGTCAGGGGATGACGCCTTGCTGGGAACCATAGTAATGCCATAGATGCTACTATCGTCCGCGAAATCTCGTGTTACGATAGTAGTGCCAGGAAGGGGAGCGAACTTGAACGCTATGGCTTCCGCCTTCTTGAATCCGACCGAGTTTATGTAGGCGTGGAATTTCTGTAACTCCGCATCGATCTCCGCGGCTGCATCCGGGGGCATTGACGGATCGGATTCGATCTTGAATTCAATGCTTTCACCTCCGCGGTTAGTTGTTTTACCTCCGGGCTTTTGTGCTACGCTCGTCCTTACCTCGGCGAGGAGTCGAGTGCGTCCTGCTGCAGTTCCTTAACAAGTCCTGCTGTTTCTGCTTCGAGCTTCTGTTTCGTCGCGGTAATCGACTCCTTCCATTAGATCCTCTCCTTGCTTGGTCATCGCCGCTTGTTGCGCGTTCACTTTTTCTTCGAACGCGGTGAAACTGCGAATGCCGAGCACAGTCAAGACCGCAGCGAGAATAAGCAACGGTAAAGCAACGACCACTCTAGTGCCTTCCCCCAATCCCCCAGACGCTTTGCTACGCCACCCGCAACTTCTGCCTCCAACGCCTGCACATCTTTGTAATTCGTTTTCAGTAGTTCTTGAGCCCGCCTTTCAAGACCTTCGTTTAGACGGGCTTGCATCTGGGCAAAACGCGGGTCGACGATCTCACCACAAAGTATGCAAAAGGTACTCTCATCCGGTGTCTCGCCCGCGCAGGTGACGCATTTCATGTTCAAAGTACAGAACGCGTATCCACTCCGCGTCAAGTTTCAATCTACGTTGGAGCCGGAATAGATTCCCTGCCAGAAGCCGATGCCATCTGCTAGAGAAGATGTGCCGCTATCTGGCTGGCCCGCGACTGGGAAAGGTCCGGGAGGGCACTGTCCCGAATGCTCGCCGAGACGTCCCGTCTTCACGGAATATCCCCGCGGTCCAGAGAGGGATAACACCTCCAGCGGCTACAGCGTTAGGCATAGAGTAGTTCGTTTCAGCGGGACGCTGAGATCTGCACCCCCCCGGACGAGTGCGCTGCGGGGGTTCTGCGAGCTGACGCTTCCCTGGCATGCTACACGATAAGCTGAACCGTTCCAGTTATCGGTCGTGCTGCGTTGTTCTAGGGTAAACGCAAACCGCCGGCGAGGGAGTGAGCCCATCGCCGGCGGGCTTGGTTGTTTGTTGGTGATCTTCCTTAGACGGCCTTGTCGCCGTGCTCGTCCGTACGGATGCGGATGGCATCCTCCACGGAGGAGACGAAGACCTTGCCGTCACCGATCTTGCGGTCTTGGCGGGCCTTCACGATCGCGGCGACGGCCTGCTCGACGAGCGTGTCGGTGAGCACGACTTCCAGTTTGATCTTGGGCAGTAAGTCGACGGTGTATTCGCTGCCCCGATAGATTTCGGTGTGTACCCTTTTGGCGGCCGAAGCCCTTGACTTCGCTGACCGTCATCCCTTCGACGCCGATCTCCGCGAGGGCTTCTTGACTTCCTCGAGCTTGAAGGGCTTGATGATTGCTTCGATTTTTTTCATGCGTGTGTGTGTTCCTTCTTAAGAGTGCTGCCTTGAGGAGCGGCTTTCCGGCCCACCGGCCACCGGGGCGCTTTGCGCGGCCCGTTTTGGCCGGGCCGCAGGGTCGCGCCCGGCGACCGGTGGAACCAGGAAAAGCGCCTTAGAGGATGTAGCCCTCCTCTTGGTGATCGGTGAGGTCGAGACCCTGGTTCTCTTCTTCCGCCGTGGGACGCAGGCCGAGCACGACCTTGACGATCAGGCCGAGCACGATGGTGCCGACCACGGAGAGGACCAGGGTGAGGCCCACGGCCTTGAGCTGTTCGAGGACCAGCGTGCCTTTGTTGATGAACACGTCGATGTTCGCCGAGACGTTGGCGTTGACCGCGTCCGGGTTCACCTTGCCGTCGGCAAACTTGGCCGGGCACCGCGAGGATGCCGGTGATGATGGCGCCGGTGGTGCCACCGACGGCGTGCACGCCGAAGGTGTCCAGGGCGTCGTCATAGCCGATGGCGCCCTTGACGAAGACCACGAAGATATACGGGACGACCGCGGCGACCACGCCGATGATCATCGAGCCGTTGGCGCTGACGAAGCCGCAGGCCGGGGTGATGACCACCAGTCCAGGCGACCATGCCCGAGCAGAAGCCGAGGATGGAGGCGTGCCCCTTGTGGATCAATTCGATGACCGCCCAGGCAAAACCCGCCGTGGCCGTGGCCAGGGTGGTGGTGGTGAAGGCGCTGGCGGCCACCCCGTCGGCGGCGACGGCCGAACCGGCGTTGAACCCATACCAGCCGACCCAGAGCATGCCCGTGCCGACCATGCACAGCACCATGCTGTGCGGGTGCCATCTTGTCTTTGCCGAAGCCCAGGCGCTTGCCGAGGATCAGGCAGAGGACCAGCGCGCTCCCAGCCCGAGGTCATGTGCACCACGGTGCCGCCGGCGAAGTCGATGGCATGGATGGGAAGCGGTGGCGTTCCAGACGCCGTTCATCAGGCCGGTCGAACCCCAGACCATGTGGGCCATGGGGAAGTAAACCACGAAACATCCACAGGGCGATGAAGAGCATGATGGCGCTGTATTTCATGCGCTCGGCGATGGGCGCCGACGATGAGCGCCGGGGTGATGATGGCGAACATCAACTGATAGCAGGCGAAGACGTTCTCGGAGACCCAGTAGGAGTAGTTGGTGGTTCGGGGTGCTGAGCACGCCCTTGAAGAAGAACTTGCCGCTGCCGCCCAGGTAGGGGCTCTTAAAGCTGTCGTCGAAGACCAGCGAGTAGCCGAAGGCCCACCAGAGGACGGTCACCAGACCGGCGCAGCCGAGGCATTGGGCACAGACCGTGAGCACGTTCTTCTTGCGGACGAGGCCGCCGTAGAAGAGCGCCAGGGCCGGGCAGGGTCCATGAAGAGCACCAGCGCGGCGCTGGCCATCATCCAGGCGTTGTGGCCGGGGCCGGAGCTGGCCGCGGTCGGTGAGTTGGCCAGCAGGCCATCGGGGATGGTCGGGTTGCCGTCCTTGTCCTTGGCCGTCTTGAGCGGCACGCTCGGGTCGCTGTTGGTCAGGTAGGCTTCGAGGATGCCCACGCGCTGGTCGAGCGTCGGCGTCGGGCCCGTCGGCGCCGCTGGAGCCGCCTCCGCGGCAGGGGCGGCAGGGGCAGCTTCCTTGGCGGCCTCGGCTGGAGCAGCCGCGGCGGGAGCAGGTTCAGCAGGAGCTGCCGCCGGCGCTGCGGCCGGTGCGGGAGCATCCTGTGCTGCCAATGGAGCTACGAAACCCGCCCACGACAGCATGGCTGCTGTGGCAAGCAGGGATAACGTTCGATTCAGTTTCATACAGGGTAGTAGTGGTGGTGTGTTTGGTTTGTTGGTTTGCTGCCGCCACTCCTGAAAAACCGTCCAAGGCTCTTCGAGCGCTGGAACTCCATTCGGTGAAGATGGGGCCGGTGTGTGGTGGCAGGGCCGCCACTTAGCAACCCCTTATGCCAGCCTTCAGCATCAATGATTTACAGAGAAAACACGCGTCTCTTTGCGTAATTGATGTCAGGCAGCGTGCTCAAATTACTACAGGCAGCCCTAATATGATTAAAATGAACCACTAACGCTGCCTGCGTTTCGTAGGGCTTTCCTTGACACCCTATTCCGATCCCGCCGCCGCCCGATACGCCCGCCAGCCCCCGAATTCGCTGATCTCCCGTTGGCCCGTACAGAGGGATCGCCTCCGCCAGCACCCCAAGCACCTCGTCCCCGCTGGCCAGTTTGACTTTGCCGATGCACAAACGGCGGGCTCTTTGACGAGAATATCCGCCAACCCGGCCGCGGGCACACTCCACACTTCGACCGCCACGGAGACGCCGCCGGTGGCAACGCGATACATCCCTGGGTGCCGGTCATTGATCGAGAAGATGCGATAATCGGGCACCGTACGGTCCTCCCGCACGAAAGAGGCTCCGACAGAGAGCAGATTGGGGTTCAGTTCGAGGCCGCGCATCAGGGGTGCCATTGACCGCCAGAAGGATGGAGCTGGAGTTCGACATGCAGCGGTTTTAGCAGCCCAGTTGCATTTTGAACAGCGCGGCCGGAAATTGGCACAGATAAAGCTAGAAGTTAATCTGCTCGTGCTATAATCCATGAGCAGTTGCGCGAATGCGAATCCACTCGTCCTCCGCTCAGTGCCATCGGCCTGCTGGCCTTGGTTTGGATGGCTTTTTCGCCCCTCAGGGCGGCACCTCCCGCCGGATGGCAATTGGTGTTCGGGGATGAGTTCGAAGGCCAGACGCTGGACACCCGCAAATGGAGCACGAGCATGGAGTTTCCGGGCACCCACGGACCGCGCTATCACAACGAGTATTACCTCAGCTACACTCTGGACGACGACGTGATCCTCCACGACGGCACGCTGCACCTGCGCACCGAGCGAAAGATGGTTTCCGGTACCGAGCCGATCGGTCTCTTCGACTACTCGCAGGGGCTGATCACGACGCACGACAAATTTAATTTCACTTATGGCTACCTCGAGATCCGCGCGAAATACCCCGGCGGAAAGGGGCTGTGGCCCTGCTTCTGGCTGATGCCGCAAGACGACAATCGCTGGCCGCCGGAATTCGATATCGGCGAGTATTACGGCGGCCAGCACAAGATGCATCACGGCCTGGCTTACGGCACGATGCGTGAGACACTTTGGGACAGTTCCGGTGACACCGAGACGGATTTCGTCAACGAGTGGCACACCCTCGGACTCGAGTGGACGGCAGGCCACGCGGTCTGGAACGTCGACGGCATCGCTCGCAAGACGGTGGACGCCGATTACGTGCCGAGCGTGCCGATGTATGTGCTCCTGAGCAATGGCGTCAGCTCCCGCTTTGGCCCCTCGGGCGAGCCGGATGAAAAGACGGTCTTCCCAAACGATTTCCAGATCGACTACATCCGCATCTATCAACAACCGACGCAATTGGTGAAGGCCGAGCCGCCCGCAGGCCAAACCGGCCACGCCGCCCGAACTACCTGCACCCCCAGTTCCCGAAGCGAAGCCGATCATCGCCATTCTCCCCGCGAGTCCCCTGCCGTAAACCCAGCAGCGACTTCGCCTGGTTGCAACGCGACTACTTCTCTTCGTCGAGCTTCGCCATCACCGCAGCCTCGAGTTCCGTGTAGAGCGCGTTGTCGGTCTTGAGGAGTTCCTTGGCGGCGTCACGGCCTTGCGCGAGTTGGGTTCCCTTGTAGCTCAGCCCACGAACCGCGCTTCTCGACGATCCCCTTCTCCAGCGCGAGATCGAGCAGCGAGCCCGTCAGGCTGATGCCCTCGTTGTACATGATGTCGAACTCTGCTTCCCGGAAGGGCGGCGCGACCTTGTTCTTGACGATTTTGACCTTGGTGCGGTTGCCGGTCACGCTGCCGTCGGCGATCTTTGATCGCGCCGATGCGGCGGATGTCCACGCGCAACGCTGGAGTAGAATTTCAGCGCCTTGCCACCGGGGGTGGTTTCGGGGTTGCCAAACATCACGCCGATTTTCTCGCGGATCTGGTTGGTGAAAACGACGATCGTGCGGGCCTTGGAAATGAGCGCGGTGAGTTTCCGCAGGGCGGGCACTCATGAGGCGGGCCTGCGCGCCCACGGTGGTGTCGCCGATCTCGCCTTCCAGCTCGGCTTTCGTGACGAGCGCGGGCGACGGAATCGATGACGATCACGTCCAGCGCGTTCGAGCGCACGAGCGTCTCGCAAATCCGCAGCGCTTCCTCCCCGGAACTCCGGCTGCGAGACGAGCAGATCGTCCAGGTTCACACCGAGCTTCCTGGCGTATTGCGGGTCGAGCGCGTGCTCCACATCGATGAAAGCCGCCAGTCCGCCGCGCTTCTGCGCCTGCGCCACGAGGGTCAGCGTGAGCGTCGTCTTGCCCGAGCTTTCCGGCCCGAAAACCTCCACGATGCGTCCCCGCGGAAACCCGCCGACGCCGAGCGCGCGGTCGATGAGAATGTTCCCGGTGGAATCGTTTCCACATCCATCTGCTGCGAGGGCCCCGAGCCGCATGATGGCCCCGTCGCCGTAGTCCTTGGCAATCTGCTGGATGGCGAGATCGAGGTTCTTGTTGCGGGCAATGGTGACTTTGCTCTCTTCCTGCGTTTCGCTTTTCGTGGCCATAGGTCGGGGAGGCTATATCCGCGGCGCGGCCAGCGGGAAGAAAAACCTTGGAACAATGCGTATTTCCCCACGCCGCCCAGCCAATCCGCTTTTTTCCTCGCGTTCGCCGCAGATGCGTCTTTGTTTAGCGCCTGATTTTTCCACATGGAAACGAATTTACCCGCGGACGAACCCACCCCCGCAAATCCACCCCAAACACCCGCGGAAGCGGCGCCGGTCGAAGCGCCTGCAGCGGATATTTTCACGCCCGGCGAAAACACCGCCTCCACTGACGCTACCGAACCGGGCGAAGCCGAAGGCGACCCGCAAGCGGCGCCCAGCGAACCCGGACTGGCGGATGAGCTCACCCAATTGGCCGAAGCCTCCCAGCGCGCCCGCCCTCGCGCCGGCCGACGAAGAACGCATGGCCACGCTGCTCAAGGAAGCGCTGCTCGGAGGCCGCGGCGGTGTGTCCCGCGCCATCGAGGCGCTCCCCAAGGTGCCGTGGATCGTCGGCGTGCGCGCGGTCGAGGCCGTCTGGCCGGACCTGACCGCCGGCTTTCGCACCCAATTGCTCGCCGGCCTCGGCAAGGATGAATCGGACGCCTCGCGCCGGATTCGCCTGAGCCTTTCCCGGGCGCTGTTCAAGATCGATATCGCCGTGGCGCTCAAGCTCGCCGTGGGGGTGGCGCGTGAATTGCGCGACAAGGATACCGGCCTGCTCACCGCGAAGCAGTCGCAGATTTTTGCCAATGTCTTCATCGGCCGCGGCAAGCCCTGGCTGGCCCAGCTCTCGCTCGCGGACGTGAAGCCCGCCGACGGCGATGCACTCGTGCATTGCGCGGTGCTCGCGGTTTTCACGCTGCCGCATCCGCCGGTCACGCAACTCGGCGTCTTGAAATGGGCGCGGGAACAGGAGCGGCTGGGCAAGCTCGACGCGCCGGCGCTGGAAGCGATCAAAAAGGGCGTCGCCCGCTGGAGCGCAAAGTGGCAGGGCGCCTTGCGCAAGGAAGTCAGCGATCTGCCGGAAGAAATCGCCGCGATCTTGAAGCCCGCGGCGGAACAATCCGCCGGCGGTGAGCGGGAGTCCGCTCCCGGCGAAGGCGTAGAAGGCTCGGAGCCAGCTCCCGTCGAAGGCGCCGAAGCGCCCGCGATCGACGACGAAGAGGATGACGCTCTTGATGATGATGACGAGGATGAGAAGGACGACGAGGACGAGGACGAAGAAGAGAGAGGCCGGGCCCGCAAGCCACGCCCCGTCTACGAGCCCCGCCCGCAGAAGCCCCAGGCGGAGCGCCCCGTCTACACGCCGCGCAATGCCGGCAATGTTTCCAAGAATTTCAATCTGAACGAAGCGCTGCGTAACATCGACGGCTACGTCCAGTCGCTGCGCGCCGAGCTCAGCGCCGCGCAGACCAAAGCGCGCTCCCGTGAGTCCCGCGAAGATCGCCGCCCCGACAAATCCGCGGGACCCATCATCCCCGGCCAACCGACGCCGGAGGAATTGGCACGGCTCAATCAACAGCTCGAGGCCCGCAATACCGAGTTGCAGGAGCGCATCACCGAATTGACCCAGCATGCCGAGGACATCGCCGTGAGCACCGGCGCGCTGACCGGCGAGCCCGTCAGCGACGCGGTCGCCCAGATGCGCACCCTGCTCGCGTTGAAATTGCAGGAAGATTTCGCGGACTATCTTGCGCTGGAAAAAGAGTCGAATGACCTCGTGGTCCAGCAACATTACAAGTCTCTGCTGCGCCACGTCTTCGAGGTGCTGACGCAACTCGAAGTGCCGCTCAAAGCGGAGTAGAGCCGAGAGCGAGGAGGCGCCGGATCCACGGGCGATGCAGAGTCAGAGTGCTGGAATCGCGGAGCGATGGCCCGCCGGTAGCCAGGGCTTTCAAGCCCTGGTCTTTCATCCAGCGTAAACCCCGTCGCGGAGCGACGTCTGCGAAGCAAGAGCGGGCAAACGTCGCTCCGCGACGGGCGCCATTGTTGACGGCTACCAGGGCTTGAAAGCCCTGGCTACCGGCAGGCCATCGCTCCGCGATTCCGACGAAAAAGCCCCGGCCTCTTCGCGAAGCCGGGGCTCATGATTTTTCGTGAAGCTCGTTTAGTTCGGCTTCGGAGCGTCGGGTGCGGGCGCGGGCGCCGGGGCGGGGGCAGCGGCATCCTTCACGGCGTCGGCCGCCTTGCTGGCGGCGTCCTTGGTCGCGTCCACGGCTTTGTCAGCCGCTTCCTTGGTCGCGTCGACCGCCTTGGCCGCGGCGTCTTTCGCCTCGGCAGCAGCCTTGTCGATGGCAGCGGCAGCGTCCGGAGCCTTCTCCTTCGCGGTAGCCGTGGCTTCTTCGACCTTGGCTTGGGCGGCGTCCTTGGCTTCGCCGGCTTTCTGTTCGATGGTGGCCTTCGCGTCGTCAGCCTTTTGTTCGATGGAGGCTTCCTTCTTCTCGCAAGCGGCGAAGGCGAGGGCAGTCGCGGCCGCGAGGGCAAATGTGGGGTGCAGTTTCATGTGTGGGTTTTAGGGGTTAGGGGTTGATGGTCGGGACGATACGAATCGAATCGGCCCCGTGGGAGGCTGGACAGGCGGCGGGGGCAAGTCAATGCCAGTCTGCCACGGAACGGATTCCAAAACGCCGCCCTACGAAGCGTTTCCGAGGCCACCTGCGGCGGCAGCTTTTCTTAGCGGAAAAGAGTGGGTCCACGAAAGACACGAAAATGCACGAAAGGCCGCTTTCGGCTGGTTCGTCTATTTCGTGGTTCTCTCTGTCGGAGAAGAAACCACGAAAGAGACAAAACAGACGAAAAGCTTTCCGGCCTTTCGTGCTTTTTCGTGTCTTTCGTGGACCTCTCTCTCGCCCCCGGGCCGTGTGGCCTACTTGTTCAGCAGTTTCTCCAGCAGGCCGTTCAGCCGCCCGAGCATGGCCCGCGGATCTTCCAGCAAGCCCGCCGCGACCAAAGCGTTGTCGAAGATCTGCTCCGCGACTTCGCCGGCCAGCGTGGCGTCCGATTGCCGGATGGCATTCAAGCGCACCAGCATGGGGTGATCGGGATTGATCTCGAGATTCGGCTTCGACTCCATGGACGGTTCGCCCTCGCGGCTCATCATCTTCATCATGCGTCGCATGCTGGAGGTCATGTGCGTGTCGCTGTCCACCACCACTGCGGGACTGCCCACGAGCCGCTTCGAGGAAATCACCTCGTGCACGCGATCGCCCAGGCGTTCCTTGATGAAATTAGCCAGCAGCCGGGCGTCTTCGGCGCTCAAGGCGCCGGCGCTTTCCTTGTCCAGCTTCAGGTCGGCCTTCTCCGCCCCCACCAGGCGCTTCTTGTCGAACTCACGCAGATGCTCCATCACGAATTCATCCTGCGGCGCGTACAAAAACAGCACCTCGTATTTCTTCTCGCGGAAGACCTCGTAGTACGGGCTCGCTTCCGCCGCTTCGCGATTCGGAGCGATAAGATAGTAAATCTCCTTTTGCTCCTCCGGCATGCGGCTCACGTAATCCGTCAGCGAGGTCGTCTTACCCGCCTCGGTGTGCGACGATTCGCTGCGGAGCAGCTTGGCCAGCGCATCGCGATGCTGCCAGTCGTTCGTCACGCCTTCCTTCAGGCAGTGGCCGTGCTCGTGGAAAAACTTGTCGTACTTCACCGGGTCGGCCTTGGCTTCCTCGTCGAGCCACTTGAGCACGCGCTTGGTGAGCACGTCGTTGATCTTCCGCAGCAGCGCGGAATCCTGCATCGTCTCGCGTGAGATGTTCAACGGCAGGTCCTCGCTGTCCACCACGCCCTTCAGGAAGCGCAGCCACTCGGGGAAGAGATTCTTCGCCTTCGGCTGGATGAGGATCTTGCGGCAATAGAGATTCACCTCGCTCTCGCTGCGCGTCAGCGTCATCAGCTCGTAGCTCTTTTGCGGCACGAAGAGCAGCGCGCGGATGGACAACGGCGCATCCGCCGAGAAGTGTAGCCGGTACTGCGGCGGCTCGCCCTCGTGGCCGATGTATTTGTAAAAGTCGTTGTATTCCTCGTCGGTGATCTCGCTCTTGTTCTTCGTCCAGAGCGCCTGCACGGTGTTCACCGCCGTGCCGTTCAGCTCGATGGGGAACTGCACAAAATTCGAGTAGTGTTTGATGATCCGCTCGATGTTCGTGGCCTGCGCGAACTCGGTGTCCGTGAGCTGCACCACGATCTTCGTCCCGCGCGACAGGTCGGTCGCCGGCTCGATCTCGTAGCCCGTGCGCCCGTCGCTCGTCCACACCCAGCCCGTTTCCGCCGGCAGATACGACCGCGTGTAGACGGTCACCTTCTCCGCCACCATGAACGCCGAATAGAAGCCCACGCCAAACTGGCCGATGAGATTCGCGTCGTCCTTGCTGGCCTTGAGCTGCTCCAGAAACGCCTTCGATCCCGAGTGCGCAATCGTGCCGAGATTGTCGATCAATTCGCCATGCGTCATGCCGATGCCCGCGTCGGTGAAGGTGATCGTCTTCGCCTGGTCATCGGTCGAGACACTGATCTTCAGCGGCGCATCCGGCTCGAATATCTCCGCGCCGGAGGTCTGGAGAAACTTCAGCTTCTCGCTCGCGTCGGCGGCGTTCGAGATCAACTCGCGGACGAAGATCTCCTTGTCGGTGTAAAGGGAATGGATGACGAGATCGAGCAGTTGCGCGATTTCAGCCTGAAAAGCGTGTTTTTCGATCGTGGACATAGGGCGCGAAATCTACATGCACTCGGGGCTGGCGATCAATGGGGAGTTGCGGGTTTTCGGTGCGTTTGAGATTGGGGGACGAAAGGAGGGGAATGAACATCCAACACCCAACATCCAATGAGGGTTCACTGCGGAACGCTTGCGCCATTGGATGTTCGGTGTTGGGCGTGGGATGTTGGATGTTCAAAAACTCCCTGATTTCCAATGATTTCCGAAACGTGTCGTTGGCGGCTCGCGAAGGATCTCTGAGTTCGCTGCCTTTCCTCACCCGTGCGGCAGAATAGTCGGCAAGCTCCCACGGTCCGCTCGGCAGTCGAGGGTGCCGCTCTGCAACCCTCTCTCTCAGCGGTCGATCTTCAGCGGCGGCTCGGCGCTTTCCGCGGCGGAAACGCGGGAGTCCGGATTGTCCACGGCGGTGACGTTGAAATCGCGCTCGGAGCCGTCGCGGGCGACGCGGATGAGCGTTTCATCCGTAGCAGTGAGGAAGAACGAAGCGTCGAGGACATCCTCGGGCGACGTGATGCGATGGCTGCCGACCTGGACAATGACGTCGCCGGCCAGCAGTCCGGCTTTTTCCGCGGGCGCGTTTGGCAGCACTTCGTCGATCGCCGCGGTGGAGCCGTTGACCGATTCCTCGAGAGGCTTGATGCGGACGCCGATCCAGCCGGGCCGCACGTCGTGGAAGCGCATGAAATCCTTGCGCACTTTTTCCGCGGCTTCGATGGGCAGGACGAACGACGCGTTGCCCGACTCGACGCGGCTGATGAGGATGCCGACGACTTCGCCGCTGGGATTGACCAGCGGGGCGCCGCCTTCGCCGCGTTGCACGGGGATATTGGCCCGGATGTGGGTGGTGGCGAAGCACCGGCCCTGATACAGGAGGTCGAAGCCGCCGACGATGCCGAACGCGGGCGTGAGCGGGAGGTCCATGGGATAACCGATGGCGATGACGGGAGAAGCGACCGCAAGCTGGCGCGAATTGCCGGAGGTGAGGAAGGGCGTCTCGGCGTCGATCTTGAGAATGGCGATGCCGCTGCGGATGTCGCTGACGAGCCGGTGGGCCGGATAATGCGCGCCGCCGAAGGCGACCTGGATGTCATGGGACTCGCCGCCCACCGTGTAGGAGGTATAGATCGTGCCGTTCGGATCGATGAAGAAGCCCGTGCCGGAAAGATAACCGCGCTGGTCCGAGGCTTCGATGCGCACGATGGCACCGCGACACTTCGTGAAGATTTTCTGCACCTCGCGCTGCAGAGCGTCGAAGACCGGGGCAGACGTGGGCGCCGGCGCGACCTCCGCCGCCCGGACCCCTGGACCCACGAGCAACCCACCCGCCACCACGGCCAACCAGGGACGCAAGTGCTTAAAAGCTGTAGGCCGAAGCCGGCTCATAACTCGCAGGGCGCGCGTCGATGATATAACGCGGCTGATGAACCGCGGGCAAATACCCGGGCTGAGCAGTCGGCAGAGATGGAGAACCGAGGATGAGGTGCGAATTGGCGTTCTCGATATCGAGAAGTTTTTCATTCGCGGGCGCCTGGGCGGCGACCTCGGCCAGGGCCGCGGAACGGCCGCCTGACGAATAACCACCCTTCGACGCCAGCTCCGCGGAGCCGCCAGAAGTGATGACGCCGATCCCGGCGACGCCGACGACGAGGACGGAGGCGAGGGCCCCCGCATAGGAGAGATGCCCCATGCTGTGCTCGCTAAAAAAAGTCTGCAGGCGTTCGGCGGCGATTTTCCAGAGCGGGCGGCGGAGCAACTCGGCCCGCTGCCGGCGATGGATATCCTGCAGGAGCCGATCGAAGTATTGGGGTGGCGGCTGTTCGAAGCGCTTGATCCGGAGCAGGGCGGAGAGTTGTTCTTCGGTCATGATATTTTGGCTCTGGGCTCGGGGTTTAAGAGTGAAACTCGGTGAGAAAATTTTGCAACTGGCGATGCGCGTAAAAAAGTCGGGAGCGAACGGTGCCCTCCGAGATCCCGAGGATCTTCGCGATCTCCGCGTGAGGCATCCCCTGGATATCGAACATGGTGACCACGGCTCGATGATCGTGGGACAGCTTCTGCATGGCCTCGTTCAACCTTTTCTGGAGTTCGCTGAGATCGGCCTCGCGCACCGGGGTGCTGGTGGCGGTGAGCTCGATGAATTCCTTGTCGTTTTGCACGTTGGAATCGATGTCATCCAGGCTCAAGGTGAACCGGCGGCCCCGCTTCTTGAGGAAGTTGATGGTCATGTTCACCCCGATGGAGTGAATCCAGGTGTAAAAGGAGGATTTGCCGCGGAAGCCTGCGATCGAGCGGTAGGCCTTCGACCAGATGTCCTGCATGAGGTCGTTGGTGTCCTCATGGTTGGAGGTCATGTTGTAAACCAGGCCGTAGAGACGGGGGCTGTACTTCACGACCAATTCGTCGAAAGCAGCCGCGTCGCCCGCTTGAGTGCGGGCGATCAGCTCGTCGTCTTGCTTGCGGCTCAGGTCGTCCTGCATCGTCCGCCGCTTGGTATCAGGCTTCGCGTCCGAGGGAAATGCCGTTTCCGCGGGCGTGGAGGGTAGGGCAGGACTGGCGGGCCACAGAGCCGAGGAAGGCAAAGCAGAAGCGAAGCTCATAAGGGGGAGTGCCGCGAGGAGACGCGGATGCGCACGGGAATCAAGGCTGGAGCAGCCGGGATGAAAAACGCCAGGACCAACACCGCGAGGGAGAGCAACGATAGGATCGCAAGCATGCTGGGAGAGTAGACAGCGGGGTCGTTGGGGCGTTCAAAATGAACTGGCGGAGGGGTCTGATGAGGCCGGGCCGGATGGGGGTAACTGCGTAAGATCAAAAAACTCTCTATTGTTCGCCGCACGGGCGTATTCTCTTATCGGCTGACTGTCCGCCCGCCCCATGCCACGCCTGCACCTTCCCAGATTCCTCCACGCCCTGGCCCTCGCGGCCCTCGCGTTTCCGTCTGGCGCCCTGGCCTTGAGCGCGGACGAGCAGAAGAAGCCCGCGAATCCTCCGGGCACCGGTGCGGTTCCGACTCCACCCACGGACGATGTCCTCTTTCGCCGGGAAGTGATGTCCGTCATCTCCAAGGCCGGGTGCAACGCCGGCGGGTGCCACGGCAATGCCACCGGCAAAGGCGGCTTCAAGCTTTCCCTGCGCGGGCAGGACCCCGATCTCGACTGGCAGGCACTCACCCGCGACCAGGCCGGGCGGCGCGTCAATCTCCTCCAGCCGGAAAACAGCCTCATCCTGCTCAAGGCCACCGCTTCCCTGGCCCACGAAGGCGGCCAACGGTTCCCCGTCGACTCCCCGGAATACGCCATTCTCCTCCGCTGGCTGCGCGACGGCGCGCCGGATTCCGGCATCAAGGCGCCCAAGCTCGCCAAACTCGACGTGAAGCTCCCGGATCGCGTGGTCATCGAGCCCGCCACTGAAGTCAAGCTGACCGTCACCGCCAAATTCGCCGACGGCACCACGCGCGACGTCACCCGCTTCGCCGTCTACGATCCGAACAATCAGGTCGCCAGCGTTTCCATCGATGGCCGGGTGAAGCGCGACAAGGCCGGCGAGACCACCATCCTCGTCCGCTACCTCACCCAGCAGGTCGCCGTGCCCATCGCTTTCATCCCGGCGCGCGCCGATTTCGTGTGGAGCAATCCACCCACGAACAACTACCTCGACGAGCAGGTCTTTAAGAAACTGCGCCTGCTGCGCATGAACCCTTCGGATCTCTGCACCGACGCCCTCTACGTCCGCCGCGCCTATCTCGATCTGCTCGGCTTCCTGCCTAAGCGCCGAAGCCGCCCGCGCCTTCATCGCCGACCCCGCGCCGGACAAGCGCGCCCGGCTCATCGACACCCTCCTCGAGCGCCCCGAGTATGCCGATTTCTGGGCGCTGAAATGGGCCGACCTCCTCAAGATCGAGCAGCGCCAGCTCGACTACGACGGGATGAAAGTCTTCCACGACTGGATCCGCGAGAGCATCGCGAAAAACAAGCCTCTCGACCAATTCGCCAGCGAGATCATCGCCGCCCGTGGCAGCACCCTGCAAAATCCGCCGGCCAACTGGTGGCGCGCCAATCGCGACCCCCGAGACCCGCGCCGAAAACACCGCCCGCGTCTTCCTTGGCACGCAGCTCAAGTGCGCGCAGTGCCACAACCACCCCTTCGAGCGCTGGACGCAGGACGATTACTACAACTGGGCCGGCCTCTTCGCCCGCATCGACTACAAAGTCTCCGACATCAAGGGGAACGACAAAAACGACAAGAACGAGTTCAAGGGCGACCAGACCGTGCTCATCAAGCCGAAGGCCGTCTATCTCAACGTCCGCACCGGCGACCCGGCGAAGCCGCACTTCCTGGGCGTCGCCGAGACCCCGAAGGTTTCCAAGGACCACGACGAATTGCTCGCCCTCGCCGATTGGCTGCCGCACAGCCCCATGTTCGCCCGCATGCAGGTGAATCGCGTGTGGTTCAACCTGCTCGGCCGCGGCATCGTCGACCCGGTCGATGACTTCCGCGCCAGCAACCCCGCCGCGCATCCCGAGCTGCTCGACGCCCTGGCCACCGATTTCGTGAAGCACGGCTACGACCTGAAGTGGCTCATCCGCACCATCACCGCCTCGCGCGTCTACCAGCTTTCCGACATCCCGAACGCCACCAACGCCGGGGACGAGGACAACAACTCGCATAACATCGTCCGCCGCCTCAGCGCCGAGCAAATGCTCGACTCCCTCAGCGCCGTCCTCGCCACTCCCCTCCCCATCGACAACGCCCCCAACGGCGTCACCCGCGTCGCGCAAATCGCCGAAGGCCGCAAGCATTACAAACCGCTTGTCACCGACATCGACAAATTCGGCGCCGCCTTCGGCAAACCCCCGCGCCTCATCGCCAGCGACTGCGAGCGCAGCAACGACACCGCCATGCCGCAAGTCTTCCAGCTCATCAGCGGCCCCCTCATCCAGCAACTCCTCACCCGCCCGGGCAACGCCATCGGCAAACTCCTCGCGTCCGAAAAAGACGACACCAAAGTCGTCGACCAACTCTTCTGGAATTTCCTCGACCGCTCCCCCACCCCCGCCGAGTCCGAACGCGGCACCGCCCTCCTCACCACCGGCTCCGAAAAAGACCGCCGCAAAGGCGCCGAAGACCTCGCCTGGGCGCTGCTGAATTCCAAGGAATTCGTCTTCCGGCAGTAGGGACAAAAGGAACGGAGGGCGCTGCTCCGTCAGCGCCCCAGCTTGGGTTTGTTTGGGAACCCCAATCCACCTACCTTGATTTGCCTTAATTTACCTTGATCTGGGTTAATTTTACGGCGGTCCGACGGCCTCCATGAAGGCGTTGGTCACTCGATCCTCACGGCTAAGGCATCCCATTCGTATCCAGCGAATCCGTCACGATTTGTCAAAGAACCTCTTTCCACTTCGCCGTCCGAATACCACAAAAAGGGCCTTCCAACCCCGTAAATTGTGCCAGTAAGACCACCAAAAGGCAAGCCAAAAACGACCTTCCGTCAAGGCTCCGCTGTCGACTGTAAAGGCGCTGCGGCCAAACGGCCGCCAATAAGAGAGTATTTTGTAGTTGATGACACAAAATACGACATGTAGTATTTTGTGTCGTATGAGCATACTATTGTCACTTCGGGCCCCCGGTTTAAATATCACGGCTAACGTGCGCGACAGCGCGTTGGCAGATGTCCTTAAGCTGATTCAAGAGAATCGAGATGACGCACCCGCGCAGTTCAGCCTCGGCAATCCACCCGAGCATGTCTCCAACTCGGTGACCACATTGTCAGTCACGCCGGTCTCGGCTATGACGGCCTTTAACAACGAACAGGCCATCAAAGACCATCTCAAGGCGCACGGAGCTGCCGAACTTCTCAATATCCTGAAATGGGAAAACTTTCCTGAAAAAATCCTCCTCCTCGGAGCTTGGTTTGAGGCCCGAGGCGGAAACACACCGTGGCGCAGTTCCGACATGGACGATACATTTCGTCAAGCAAAGGAAAATGCTCCACGGAACTTCCCACGCGACATAAAGACCGCGATCAAGTCGGGGTGGATCCACGCAGAGACACCTCGCACCTACGCTCTCACGCGAAGCGGATGGAATCGCATCGGTCGCGCAATTGAAGATCTGCCGCAATGAGTTCAGCGAAGTCCAGAACGCTCTACCGCGTCTTGCCTCTGCCGTTAGTGCAGCGCGATGCGAAGAAGCTGCTGACTGTCCAGCAGCTTCGCGAGGGGATTGCGCTCGCCAAGCGACTGGCCAACTACCCCTCCGTTCCAGACTTGAGCATCGAGCGTTGCGGTGATGGTTTCGAACTGCGACTGGAGACGCCAGCCATCAACCCACAAGGTTGGCTGCGGGCTATTTTCTGGGTGCATGAGAAAGCCCGGACAATCTACGTCGTAGATCTTTTCTGGAAGAAGACGAACAAGGTCAGCGCTGCCGACCTGCACCGCGCCAACTACCGAATCCGTCAACTCAAGGTGCAGTTGGGCTGAGGGCGGGCGGCGATTTTGCAAGGTTGCAAAAGTCCCTGCTGCCGGAAGTCAGGGCATCAACTCAGCGACGTCCACCCCAAAGGCTTTCGACAGCTTTTGCAGCGTCTTTTGTTGTGGGACGTGCTCGCCGGATTCGATCACCGCCACATAGCTGCGGGCCAAGCCCGACTTGCGAGCAACATCGGCTTGGGTCGCCAGGCCCGCGCGTGCACGGAGAACGAAATACTTTTTGAGAAAGGCGGTCGTTTTCTTTTTCGCCGTCACATCGGCACTGGCATAGGCAGGGCTCTCTTCTTTCAATCGCGCGTCCCATTCCTCGAGGGATTCCGTCGGCAACTCGACAGGATCATTGGCGCTGATCTCCTCCAGCGTCCGGAGAATGTTCGCCTTTTCATCCGCGTCGGCTTCCCGTTCGTACTCGAAGCAGAGTTCGACGATCGACGCGATCCGTTCTTTCCCAGCCCCATGCGTCGCCCCGCCTTCGATGCGACGCAGCGCCGCACGCAATTGCGGGTGCTTCTTCAGGGTTTTCATCCCAAGATGCTTTTCAGCGACGATTTCAAGGACACTCATGAATGTTTAATTTGTATCCAAATCGAACATTTTCCATCTTTTTCGAGCAAACTTCGAGCAGAAGACGGACAATCGGAGGCGGAGGGCGGATTTTAACAACCTGCCAAAAACGTTTGCCGACTCGAATCCGACAACCAGTAGAACCTTCTTCACACCATGCCCAATTCTTCGTTAATCCCCAATCTCGTAGCGATGCTTACAGGCTATCAAACAAGCGCCACCGTCGCCAACTCCTATATTTCGCCTCCGCTAGTTCAAAACTTGATCGAGTATTTCGAATCCCTGCTACGTTTTGCGATGGCGGCGAATGCCGCCGCGGTTGTTGTTTTTTGTAACGTGTTCCGAGTTGCCTAAATGTGGATGGGCTCGACGATGGCTTGAATGAATCGCGTAGATCGTCTGCTGGCGCTGATCCTCTTTTTGCAGTCGCGTCGCGTCGTGACCGCGGAGCAGATGGCGGCGCATTTTGAGTTGAGCGTGCGGACGATCTACCGCGACTTGGTCGCCTTGGGTCAAGTCGGCGTGCCGATCGTGGCGGAGGCCGGCGTCGGCTACACGCTGATGCGCGGCTACCATCTGCCACCGGTGAATTTCACGACCGAGGAAGCCAGTGCGCTCGTGACGGGTGGCTTGCTGGTCGAGCAATTTGCCGATGCGGCCGTGAAGGCACAGATGCACTCGGGGTTGCTGAAAATCCGGGCGGCTCTGCCGCGCGACCAGCAGGAGCAGATCACGCGGCTGGAGCGTGGGCTGGCAACGACGGCCAACGCGAAAACCCCGACCCAAGCCGACCTGTCGTTGCTGCAGCAGGCTCTCGCGAGCCTGAAGGTCTTGCGCTTCAGCTACCAAGGCGCAGGCAAGACCGCAACGACGGAGCGGATCGCCGAACCATGCGGCTTGATCCATTACCTGGACCGCTGGCACCTCATCGCGTGGTGCCGGGCGTCCCGCGACTACCGCGATTTCCGGACAGATAGGATGACCCAGGTTACGGCCCTCCGGGAGACATTCACTCCGCGAGAAGATTTCAGTGTGGCCCAATACATCCGCGCGATGCCGGCACCGACTTTGCGCGCGCGAGTGAAGTTTACTCCGCTCGCCGCTGACCGGGCCAAACGCGAATGGTGGCTCGGCGTGGTGGATGAAGTGCGGATGCCGGACGGCATCGTGCTCACGCTGGCGGCGGTCGAATGGGAGAACCTCGTGCGCTGGCTCCTTTCATTCGAGCGCGAGGTAACGGTGCTGACGCCGGAAAGTCTGCGAAAGTCGCTCGTCACGGCTGCCGGGAACACCGCTGCTCATCACGCGAAAAAGCCGGCGCGCCAAGTCTCCTGACATAGGGCTGTCAGTAGGGTGGGCGAGGATGGGTGACCTTATGAAAACGAAATCCCACCTCATCCCGCGATTTTTCCTCACGTCCCTCGCTCTCCTCGGGCTGGCCTTCTTCTCCATCCGAGCCTCGGGTGCAGAGCCCGCCGAGAAGGGGAAACTGACACACGTCGGCCTCGTCTGGCTGAAGAATCCCGGCAATGCCGCCGAACGTCAGCGACTCATCGACGCACTCCACCGGTTTGCGCGCGAGATTCCCGAGGTGCGATCGCTCTCCGTAGGGCAACCGCATCCCTCGACCAGCAAACTCGTCGATTCCACGTTCGACGTGTGCTTCACGATGCAGTTCGACGACCAGGCAGCGCTCGATCGCTACAGCAAGACTCCCGTGCATCAAAAAGCCGCGCAGGAACTCTTCCTGCCGTTGTCGCAGAAAATTTTGTTTTACGACTTCATCACCGAATAACCATGCGCACCGCTCCCAACCTCCCGACCGAAGTGCACGAGTTCGCCGGCAAACGCGTCCTCGTCACCGGTGGAACCAAAGGCATGGGCGAAGCCATCGCCAAACGCCTCGCTCGCGCCGGAGCCACCGTCATCACCACCGCGCGCTCCGCTGCTCCTGAAGCGCCGGCGTCCGACCTCTTCATCAGGGCTGACCTCAGCACCTCGGATGGCACGGAGAAAGTCGTCCGCGAAACCCTCGATCGCCTCGGCGGCGTCGACATTCTCATCAACAACGTCGGCGGTTCGACCGCACCCGGTGGGGGCTTCGCCGCGCTCAAGGACGACCATTGGGCACAGGCTCTCAACACCAATTTGCTCTGCGCTGTCCGCCTTGATCGCGGGTTCTTGCCGGGAATGCTGGAACGCGGCTCCGGGCGTGATCATTCACATCTCCTCCATCCAGCGAAGCCTGCCACTCTACGAGTCGACCCTCGCCTACGCGGCGGCCAAGGCTGCCTTGACCAACTACAGCAAGGGTCTCTCCAACGAAGTTGGACCCAAAGGAGTGCGCGTGATCTCGGTCGCTCCCGGCTTCATCGAAACTACGGCCGCCGAGGCAATGATCGAGCGGCTCGCATCGAGCGCCGGCACTGATCGCAACACCGCCCTGCAAGGATTGATGGACTCGCTCGGCGGGATTCCCATTGGCCGCCCGGGCCGTCCCGAAGAAGTTGCGGAACTCGTCGCCTTCCTCGCGTCCAACCGCGCGCCCTCCATTCACGGAAGCGAATACGTCATCGACGGCGGCACCATCCCCACCATTTAACCCTCCTAATCGCTGCCTTTGGAAAGGCGAAAAATGATCGCGTATTATACCATTTTTCGGAATTAAAATGACTTTTCTTGAGGGGAGAACGGGAAGGAACCACGAAATAAACGAACCAAACGAAAGAGGCTAACAGAAGGCCTTTTCGTCTCTTTCGTTTATTTCGTCGTTTCCTCCTTTGAGCCTAAGAGTTCGGTTAATGGTGAGAGAGGGTATTAGAGGTTCAACTCTCGTTCCCAGTTGAAGACTTGGGAACGCCATGCGCGGTGGGAACTCCGTTTCACGGCGAGGGGCGGGTTTCGCGATCCGGCAAATGCCCTGCCCTTTCCGCGAAGCAAAGCTTCCGCCACAGAGGCGAGCATTCCCAAAGCCTCACTTTGGGAACGAGAGTGGAAATGTCACCGGCCCCCCAAAGTGGGCGGCCGCCTATTTCTGGATCGCGAAATCGGCGGGGTCGAAGATCTGGCGGGATTTCGATGATGTCGCCGGGGTCGGCGGGGCAGCGTTGGGCCCATTGGACGAGTTGTTCCTTGGAATCGGCCTCGACCATCCAATAGCCGCCGAGCACTTCCTTGGTTTCGATGAAGGGGCCGTCGTGACGGTGGGTTTGCCCTGGCCGAAGGCGACGCGGGCGCCGGTGGACTGCGGATGCAGGCCGTTCAGGGAAAGGATTTTCACGGCCTTGCCCAATTCCTCATTGAACTTGCCCATGGCGGCGATTTTTTTCGGGTCGGGGACGAAGTTCGGGTCGACTTGGTTGCCGGGCTGATAGACGGCGGGGATCATGAGCATCAGGAATTGCATGGTAGTTTTTTCGTTGGGGTTGAATTGTTCTGCACCTCTCGACGCTTGGCCTCCGCTGAATTCGACAGCCTCGCCAAAACTTTTTTGAAAAATCGGGGGCGGGAGATGGGCGGTGGACGTCGATGCTTCGGCCCCTCGCCATGCAATGAAATTGCGACCGTGCAGGTGCATGACGAAAGCCTCACTTTCATAACGAGGATGCCGGAGGAGAGGCCGTCCGAACTCTGTTTTCCACAGCTTTTCCTCGGCGATGAACAGACAGGGTTGCGAATCCTCTTGCATCCCTGCCGGGATGCAGCGCGGTGTGGGTGGGCATCCGGCGGTGTTACCGCCGGCTAATGTCTTTGCATCCCTCCGGGATGCCCGATCCACCGGGATGCCCGAGCAGCAGACGTGGGTCTTCCTATCGCCCCGCGCGAGGCTGGCGGAGGGCATGGGAGGCGACGAGGTAGAGGCCGATGGAGAGGACGGCCCAGGCCCAGGCGGGCAGGGTGGGGACTTCCTGGGGCACGGTGATCTGGAAGGTGGTGCTGAGCGGGCCGGAGGGGCCGGGGTAGGTGTAGGTGATGGTCTGGACGCCGGGGGTGAGACCGGCGGGGTTTTGAACGTGCTGCTCGGTGACGCCGGGGCCGGAGAAGCTGCTGCCCACAGGAGCACCGAGGGGCGGCGGCGAGATCGATCGGGCCGGAGCCGGCGGGGGCGATGAGGCCGCTGGACGCGGTGCCGGGGGAGCCGATCTCGGCGGTGTCGCCGTTCGCGGCGAAAGCGCCATTGGCGCCGGAGGTGCTCAAGGCCGAGAAGAACGGTCCGGGCAGCGTGGTGCTGCCGAGGCGCGCTTTGTTTTCAAAGGTGGCGAACGGCGCGGAGGCCGGGGCGGCGCCGAAGGTCACGCCGGTGATGACGTTGCCGGCGGAGTCGAAAAGGTTGACGGCATCGCCACCGGTGCTGAGGCCCACGCCCGAACCGGAGTAGGCGCCGAACTGCAGGCCGGCGGGCGGATTGCCGCCGAACCAAAGCGAACGGAAGGCCGCGCTCAGGCCGGCGAGATCGGCGGTTTCCATGAAGATGACGGATTCGCCGGGGGCGATGCTGGTGACACCCGTCATAGGCACGGAGGCGGCGAAGGAATTGGAGTTGTCGTCCATGCGCCAGCCAGTGGTGTTGACGGTGGCGGTGCCGATGTTGGTGACCTCGAACCAATCGACACCCAGGGAGCTGTTGCCGCTGGACCAGGGGGCGACTTCGGTGATGACGATGGAGCCGGCGGGGACTTGATTGGCATCATCGGCGATGGTGACGGTGGCGGTGGCGGGCGAGCCGACATCGTAGCTGCCGGTGTCGCCGAGAGTGAGGGTGACGGTCTCGGGGCCTTCGACCACTTGGTCGTCCACCGGGGTGATGGTGAGGTCGACGAAGGATGCGCCAGGAAGGGATGGTGACCGCGCCGGTGAGCGTGGGCGTGTAGTCGACGCCGTTGGTGGCCTGGGCCGGCGCCGGTGGCGATGGTGTAACTCACCGTCTGCGCACCGACGGTGCTGCCGGTGCGGGAGATGCGGAAGGTGCCGGGGTCGGAGCCGGCTTCCGCGGCGTTGGCATCGGTGGCGACGATGGTGACGATAGGCGTCGACGAGGCACCGATCGTCCCCGGCGAACCGATTTCACTGGAGTCGCCGGCGGCCCTGAAGGCGCCATGGACGCCGACGGCGCTCAAGGTCGAGATGGTGGCATTGGTCAATCCCGCGGAGTTATCGAAAGTGGGATAGGGTCCGCCGGGAGAAGCGCCGAAGACGACATTGGCCTGGAGCACACCCGCCGCATTGTAGATATTGATGGCATCGCCGCCGGTACTGAGGCCGACGCCGGAGCCATTGTAGGTGCCGATCTGCGGAGTGGCCGGCGGATTGGCGCCGAACCAGGTGTTGCGAAAGGAGGTTACGGTCGCCGCGGAGGCGGTCTCGATGAAGATGACCGACTCACCGGGAGCGATGCTGTGACGCCGTTCAGGGCGACAGCCGAGCCAAAGGAGTTGGAGTTATCGTCCATCTTCCAGCCGGTGATATCCTGGGCGGCGGTGCCGATGTTAGTGACTTCGAACCAATCGGCCCCCACGGGGCTGTTGCCGCTGGACCACGGGGCGACTTCCGAGATGATGATCTGCGGAGTGCCGCCCGAGGAGGCGGTGATGTTGAGGGTGTAACTCACGGTCGCATCCGGCGTGCTGCCGACGGTGGGGTCATCCACGGCGACGGTGACGCTGTAACTCGGCTTCGCCGTGGCATTGAGCGTGGTGCCGGTCTTGAGGAAGAGGGCGTTGGCGATAATCTGGAAGGAAGCGGCGTCCGCTCCGCTCACGGTGAGGTTATTCGTGCCGAGGCCATCGTCGAGCACGAGGATATCCGCGACCTTCACGGGCGCGGCCGTGCTGGTATTCTCCGGGATGGAGATGACCGCGTTGCTGAGGGTGACTCCGGTGGGCGCCAGGTTCGTGGCGGTGGAGGGCGCATAGACCCAGAGCTGGGGGTGATTGCTGTCGCCGCCGCCGTTTTCGCAGGACGGTGTAGAGGAAGCCGCTGCGATCCATGGTGACGCCTTCGTGGGTCTGGTCGGGAACGCTCAACGGATTGCCGGGGTCGGCGACGATCGTGAGGGAGCTATAGATGGTGCCATTGCGGTCGAGGTGGACGATCCGGCCGGACTCCTGGCTGATGATCAGCAAGTGGCTGGAGGTGGGCTTTCCGGCGAGCGCGGGCAGATTCGAGAGGGCAAAGACGTCCGAGAAGTCCAAAGTATTGGCAAGGGCGGGATTGAACAGATCGGTCGAACCGGTGGCGGTGGGCGAGCCGTTGGTGGCGGTGAGGGCGTTGAAATCGATGCCGGTCTGGAAAATGGACTCCGGATCTTTCTCCTTCACGAAAAGGAAGCCGCTGGTCTGGGGGTCGTAACTGACACCTTCCAGCCCGATGTTACCGATCGTGGTGCCGAGCTTGACGGTCCTGGTGGCGCTGCGCTGCAAGGTGCCGCCGGCGACGTAAGTGAACAAGTTGGCCTGGCGGTAACGCTCCTCCGTGAAGACAAATTGGCCGCCGCCCACGTAGGTGATGCCCTCGGTGTCATAGAACTCCGTGCCCTGCGGGCTGCTGCCGGTCGCCAGGGTCATGGAGTTGATCAATTGGCCGGTCTTCGAAACCTGCACGACGGAGGTGCCGCCATCGCCGACGACGAAGAGCGTATCGGTATCCCAGTCGTAAGTGACCGACGAGGCTTCCTGGCAAAGCAAGCTGTGGGGAGGCGCGGCGTCCGTGTGGGCTCAGGCAGATCGTAACGGCCGATCCGCACGTAGCGGGACAGATCGATGTCCGTTTCATTGTCGGCGGATCGTGGACCGTGGCGGTGATGGCAGCGCCCAGGTCGTAACTCGCGCCGGAGGCCAGCGTCAGCGTCACGGTTTCATCCCCTTCCAGAAGAGTGTCATCCACGGGGGTGATGGTAATGTCCACGAAGGCCTGGCTGGCCGGGACGGTCGCCGAGCCGGAAAGCGTGGGCGTGTAGTCGACGCCATTGGTGGCCTGGCCGGCTCCCTGGGCGATCGTGTAATTCACGGTGAGAGCGCCGGTGGTATCTCCCGCGCGAGTAATGCGGAACGTTCCGGGATCGTTCCCGGCTTCCGCGGCACTGGCATCGGTCGCGACGATCGTCACCGTGGGATTCACCGCGCGGGCGGAACTTTGGGCGAAGGCCAGCAGGGCGGCGCCGATGGCGATCGCGAGAGAGCGCGGAGCAGCAGGGCCGGCGGTGACGTTCGAAAAGTGGACTTCATAGAGTGGATTGGGATAGCGGGGTTGGGCATGGCGATGCCGTGCGGCATTTCTCCCGTTCGGGTGATCGGGAGGCGTTGCAGCAGTCCCTAGCTATGAGGCCGGTTTGTGATGTTCTGATGACGAGGGGGCAACGAATGCGTCAAAACCGCACGCATCGATGCCTCCACCCCCGCAAGCGCGGCCCGCCATCCCGGACGATCGGGGAAGGAATGCGAATCCGCTGCTGTCCAAAATGACCTTGGGCTCGAACAGCGAGTGTCAGCGCCGACGCCGGTTACACATCGACAAATTGGGTGCCGCCTTCGGCTAACTCCTCGAAGCAGAAATGGAGGACAGCAGCATCGACCGGCTCTTCCCGGCCCTTCTCACCAGAGAAGTTTGCCGGTATTCCAGCAGGCGATGGGCACTGATCGGCAGGTGCGGGCGCGGGGTTACTGCGCGAGGAGGCTGGCGATGGCGGCGTCGAGATCGGCGCCGGCGCCGGCGGTGGTGAGCAGGCCCCTCTTGTCGACGAGCCATAGGGTGGGAATCGCTTTGATATGAAAGGCGGTGCTGATTTCGTTTTTCCAGCCCTGGCCGTCGAAGTACTCGGGCCAGGTCATCCCTCTTTTGGCCGTGACCTGGAGCATGGCGTCCTTGCTTTGATCGAGGGAGATGCGAGGATTTCGAAGCCTTTGCCATGATATTTGGTGTAGGCGGCGAGGACTTTGGGCATTTCTTTCATGCACGGTCCGCACCACGTGGCCCAGAAGTCGATCAAGACCACCTTGCCCTGCAGCTTGGCCAGATCGACCACGGAGCCGTCGGCGGCGTTGAATTTCAAGGTGAGGGGCTTGCCGGCGTAGTCGGTGACGGGGCCGCTGGCAGGGTCCGTTGTGCCCGCTATGGGTTTGGCGAGGACGGGGGCTTTCTGTAGTTGCTGCTGTTGTTGCCGACGCGCCTGGGTGGCGGCTTGCTGCGCGGCGGCGGCAAGTTGCTCTTCCTGGAGCGCCTGCAGTTTTTGCTGCTGCACCTGCGCGGCATGAGCGGCCGCAGCCTCGGGCGAGGCCAGGGTGGCCGGGTCGCGCAGGATGGCGATCAAGGCCGGAGTGGCGTGGAGGGAGAGCAAGGTCTGCTCCTCTTCGGGGTGAGGGACTGGAGCAGTTTTCGACGCGTGGTGTCCTGGATGATGAACTGCGGATTTTCGCCGTTACGAAGCAGCATGGCGATTTCCCGGTAACTGGTCGGATCGGCCGCGTGCAGGGTGGGCAGCGAGACGAAAAGCAACGCGCAGAGAACGAACGTTTTCCAGTGCATGGCGCCTCGATCGAGCAGGATCGCTGCCATGGGGCGGAGGAGGCGGGTGGGATGGGGATGGGAATGGAAAATGGCAAATGGCAAAAAAATCGGCGCGGACGCGGTGGCCCGAATTGCCGGAGCCATCCGGACATGAGGCATTCCGGCTCGCAGACAACCGGAAACGTCGGCATTCGCGATGAAAGGGAGAGGATGCGCGGTTCAACCACCGCAGCCTCTCTGTTATGATCAAGTTCCTTTCTTTGGGCGCAGTTCCTTTGCTGGCGGCATTTGTTTACGGTCAACGTGACCCGGAGCCGATGGTGCCCACCTTTCACCGGGTGGAAGAGGCGGATCGGATTTTTCTCGCGAATTTGGATGACCAGGAGGCGGCCCAGCGCGAAAGCGCCCTGCAGGCGGATCGCGAGGCGGCGGCGCAATTGCAGTCCAGCAGACCAGTGCCTGTCGCCGTGGCGGTGCCGGCGGCAACGCCCAGCCCGGTGCGGGCGACTTTGCCGACAGCACGGGCGACTGTGGCGAGCATTCCGCCGGTCGCGGTGCGGGCGAGTATCCAGCCGGCGGCAGGCTTGGAAACAGCGACGGGGATTGACAGTCTGTCGCGTAACGAGGCCCAGTCCGCCACCGGTATCGGCGAGCCGGAAGTGCGGCGGGCCATTCGGTGGCGCCACATCGCGCTTCCATCGTCATTTATCAGGGGGAGGTATTTACCTTCCCAGCATGGGGCAGTCGCTGAGGCGGCTTATGGTGGCAATGCCGGTTTTAGACAGCGTTTCGTTACCCGCGTCCCGCAGTGCATGGCGTCTGTCGCCGCGCCCAGTCTTTTCCTCCTCATTCCCGGTGGCAGGTGATCGTAAGTTTACTTCCTCCCCATGGGCGATCTGGCCGGGCCGGAGAAATGTTTTGATCAACTCCCCTTCGCCGCAGACGACGGACCTTCGGCATCTATCCTGGCGCCATAAAACCCGTTCACGATCTCTTTCTCAATGTGGGCAGCTTCTTCCGTATCGTGGGTCGTCGCGAGACGCTCGGCCAGTTCCCCCAGTTGTCGGGAGTGAGTTGCTCGACCGCCCCATCGAGGGTGCCGCGACGAGCGGAGCCTTGCGGTGAAAACCCCCCGCTTCCAAGCTGGCGAATTCAGGCGAAAGGGGCATGCTAGCCGCCCATGAAAATGATCTTTACGTTGATTCTCGCCGCGTGTGCCGTGGGGCTGCCGACGGCTTGGGCGAAGGACAAACGAGGCGAAGCGGCGACCGGTAATCCGGAAGCGATCGCGGATGGGATTATCGTCCCGGCGATGCGCGAGAAGCAGGTCGTGGGGCTGGCGCTGGGGGTGGTGAAGGATGGCAAGGTGATCCTGCGCAAGGGGTATGGCGTGAAATCGCTGGATGCGCCCGGTGCGCCGGACGCAGACACTATTTTCTTCATTCAATCGCTTTCCAAAGCGGTGACGGCGGTCGGTTTCATGCGGCTGGTGGACGAGGGCAAGGTGACCCTTGCCGACCCGATCGGGAAGTATCTGCCGGGGCTGCCGAAGAGCTGGCAGAAGATCACGGTGTCGCAGGTGATGGCGCACCAGAGCGGGATTCCGCAATTGGACAAGAAGCTGCCGACCTTTGAGGAAATGACCGCCGCGGCGCAGAGCCTGCCGCTCAGTTTTCCGCCGGGGACGCGGCAGGAATACAATAACTTCAATTTCGCGATCGTCGGCAAGTTGATCGAGAAGATCAGCGGGCTAAGTTACGTCGACTACATGAAGCGGGAAGTCTTCGACCCGCTGGGGATGACGCGCAGCGGTTACGGACTGGAGGACGACCCGAACGAGGCGATCTCTTATCGCCCGGGCACGCCGCCGAAGCCGATCGACCACCGGCTGAAAGGTGGCGAGTACGGCATCCCGTCGGGGCATTTGCAAAGCACGGTAAACGATCTATTGCGGCTCTATGAAGGGCTGCGCCGGCATGCGCTCTTCAAGCCGCCGACGATGCAGCAGATGACGGCGCGGGTGCAGCCGGCTTTCACGGGTAACGCCTGGCTGGTTTGAGGAGCCGGCGGGGGGACTTTTCCGTGGTGACGAAGAATGGCGGCGGCCAGGGCCTTTCACAGCCTCTTTTCTTTTGCGCCCGGCGGGGACAAGCCGCGTGATGGTCTGGACTTCGCAAAAACCGAAGGGAGAACAGCCTCAACCGGGAGATGAAGATGCTGCTCAACCAAATCTGCGGCGTGCCCATCGGCCCGGATGTGGCGACGGGCGACGACCAGTAGCGCCTGGCGCCCTGAAGAAGAGGAAACGGGATGGTTGAATGCCGATGGCTTCCTGTTACGTTGCGCCGCCCATGCCAAAAAAACGAGGAGAAAGGATTCCGATTACTTGCGTTTTCGCCCCTACCACGCTTTCACGTCTCCTGCCATCGACCCGCTCGATGCGAACCGGAGAACGGCGCTGTGGCGTGCCGCGCTGATCGCGGGGGCCGCGGTGCTGCTCGCGGCGGCGACGCTGTGGCTGTGGCTGCGATAGGTAATGGTGGGATGCATCTCGTCGTGCTTTCCGCGGCTGTGATCGGCGCTATTTCCATCGCCAGACCGATTCGCCTATAGCTCAATCGCGCCGTCCGCTGCTTATTTTGTCCCCCATGCCCGCCACCGGCACACTCGACCCCTCGAAGAACTGATCGCCGAGATCGCCCACATCCAGGAGACGATCATCCAGGAATTGCGGGACCGGCGCATCCGGCTGAGCCGTGAATTGGCGAGCGTCGACGCCGAACTGGCGGAGTGGACCAGCGAGCCGTCGACGGAAGAGAAAGCACCCTCCGCGGCGCCTGCGGCATCGGTCTCGAATCACCGCGACGTGACATTGGCGGAATTGATCGCGGAGCTGGCAGCGGCCCCGAACAGGACGCTGAATATTCGCAAGGCGCATCTGGAATCGAAGAGCATCAAGGCGCTGGCGAAAGCGCATCCCGACCGACTGCGGCTCGGCGGCAAGGGCGCGTGGCCCACGGTGACTTTGCTGGAACGTGCGGTGGAGGAAGCCACGAGTTCGACAGCCGAAGGATCGCAACAGGAGGTTTTTACCTTCCGGGACGGATCGGCGGATGCGCAGGCCGGGGACGGATCGCGGTAATTCCGCGCTGCGACGGGGCTCGACAAGGGCTTTGGGGCGCTGACGGAGCAGTTCCCTCCAGGCTAACGGCGACCTGGGGCCGCACGACTTTACGGGCTGGCGATGCTGCCCTAGCGTAGCGATGGCGATGAAAAAGCGTCTTCTGAATCGATGCCAGAAATGCGGGCACACGTGGTTTCCACGAGGCTTCGATCTTTCCCGGAAATGCCCGAACTGCGGCGGGATGGACGTCGACTTGACCGGGCGATTTTATCTCGCGATTCTGGTCGTGTTCGCCGTCGCGGCGGGGATCTTCTGGTCGACGGATCGGCCCGCACAAAACGGCGAAGAATCTCGCAACACCGATGGGCACTCCGCCGTCTATATGAAACCGCGGCATTTGACACAAATCACGCCGGACGCCCTCGTGCCGCCGTTCATCACCACGGAAGCCGAGGCCGCGCGGAGGCGCTGCGGCTGTATCCAGACCTCGGCGTGGCGAATTCTCCGCTGAACCGGGAATTCGTCGCCCGTTACCGAAGTTATCAGCGCTGCAGCCGGATTACTTTCAAGATCCGGCCTGGCCGGTGATGCTGGTAAAAGAATGTGCGGCGGTGATCGGTGAGCACAGCAAGACGCAATGAAGTCCTGATCGCGCTTCGCGCTACTATCTGTAAGAAGGGTCATATCTGCGAGGGTTTTTGGGCCCGCGAATCACGCCCATGACACGAATGGGATGATTCGAGTGATTGGCGTGATTGCGGGCCTCCTCCGATCGCCTTTTTCGTGCTTCCTTCGAGCCTTTCGTGGCTCCCCTTTTGAGTTGCGGCTTCTGCCGCGCTGGAGCTCTGCGTTTTTAATTCTTTCCGCCCACCGGAGCCGGTTATTTTTCAGCCGCAGACGTTTTACACAGCCGACTCTACGGCCACTCCCGATAAGGAGGGCATGCCAAACAAAATGCGCGAGCCTTCCAGACGGCGCCGAATCCCCGGCCGCGGCTGACTGTGCAATAGGTGCACACCCCGATAGCCAGACGTTCCTCATTAACCCAATGTCCGCGTTTTAGTTCCACAGCAAACCCTTACCCATGAAAATTCATCAACTCGTCCTTCTCACGTCGCTCTTAGCCTCCCCTTGGGCGCTCGCAGGCCATGAGGTCATCGATACCAAAGATACGAAGCAAACGGTCGTGGAGGAGCCTCTCTTCAAGGACCGCGAGCTGCAATTCGGCGATTACGCGCTGTATAGTGTCGGTAATGGACCGTCGCACGTGGGCCTTTTCCGCAACCACTCCTGGGGCGAGGGCGGTGAGGTAAACTTCTACTTCGCCCGCTATTTCGGTATCGGCGCCGAATACAGCGGCTCCTACGCGCAGGAAAGCCCGGACACGGACAAGGGCCGGTTGCACAATCACATCGTGGATCTCGACCATGTGGGCGGGAATCTTTTCTTCCGCATCCCGATCGAATCCTTGCACCTGGCGCCCTATGCGTTTGTGGGCGGCGGCGCGGATTTCGGCGATCGCAAATGGGGCAGCGCCCATGCGGGCCTGGGCTTCGAATACCGGATCATCCAGCACTTCCTGCCCAAGATTGTGGCGGAACGCGTCGGGTTCTTCGCGGATGCGCGCTGGACTTATCTCGGCGACCGCTATTTCCGGATGATAACCAGAGCCGCGGCGACCTGAACTACTTCAGCGTGCGTTCGGGCTTTCGCTTCACCTATTGAGCTTTAGCCAGGAGAGCAAACGCCGTCCGGCACGTGTCGTGGCGAGTTGAACGCTTCCTAATAATTCCGCAAACCCGCCTGGGCTGCTTGCTCAGGCGGGTTTTCTGTTGGCGAATATAAGTGTGAGGCAAACCCGTCCAACAACCAGCGGCGTCGATGGTAAAGCGGCGGGGTTCTTCGACTCCGTTACACTCCGCTCAGAAGGACACCGCAAGGGGCGATGTCGCGGAAAGAAAGGTGTGAGCCCGCCTGCCCATTTCCTCGGCTTGCACCGTGCGGCCTAAGCGGCGATGCTCTGGCGGATTTACCTCACTGGAAATGCCTTCGTTCTCCTGCCCCAATTTCAATCGCGCGATCAGCCGCCGCCATGCGCTCAAGGTGGGCGGATTGGGTTTGCTGGGGCTGAACTTCGCGCAGATCCTCAATGCGCAATCGTACGGGACCAATGAGAAGATCAAGGCGCGGGCGAAGTCGGTGATCTTCCTTTTTCAATGGGGCGGCCCGTCGCACATCGACATGTTCGACATGAAGCCGGATGCGCGGAGGGCATCCGCGGGCCGCACAAGCCCATCTCGAGCAACGCGGATGGCATCCAGGTTTCCGAACATCTGCCGAAGATGGCGAAGGTGATGGACAAGGTGACGCTGATCCGGTCGATGCATCACACGATGAAGAATCACAACTCCGCCGGCTATTATGCGCTGACCGGGCATGCGCCGCCGAGCGACGATCAGCGGCTGCGCGATTCGCTGGATCTCTTTCCCGGCTACGCGTCAATCGTGGACAAGCTTTCGCCGCTGCAAGGGGATCTGCCGACGGCGGTGTCGTATCCGTATATCATTAGCGACGGCTCGGTCACACCGGGCCAGAGCGCGAGTTTCTGGGCAAGGATCACGATCCTCTGACGGTGTTGCAGGGACCCCAATGCGTCGTCCTTCACCCTGCCGGAATTGAGCCTGCCGGTGGATATTCCCTTTGAGCGCATGCAAGCGCGGCGCGAACTCCAGCAGCTCATCGACCAGCAGGCGCGGCTGATGGAGATTTCGCCGCAGGCCCGCGGATTCGATGGCTATTACGATCGCGCGATCGGCATGCTGCAATCGCCCAAGCTGCGCGAGGCCTTCAATCTGGCCGCGGAGCCTCCGAAGGTGCGCGATGCCTACGGGCGCACGACCTACGGGCAGAGCTGCCTGCTGGCGCCTCGACCGGCTGTGAAAGCATGAAGACCTTGTGCAGGGCTGTGCCATCCACGTCGGGAAACAACTGCACCTGCCCCGCCACATCCGACTTCAGCAAGACGTGGAACGTGGCCCACTGGGGCGGGCGCCCAAAGGGGTTCCACCAAACAGCACCGTCGCCACCACCGCCAGAATGAGGCTCGGGATGGCATGGGCGAAGAGCGGGGACGAAGCGCGAGAAACGGCAGCTTGTGCGGTCATGGCCACACCTCAGGAAACCGCCGCACACTCCGGTGGCGCGGATTCCGTCGAAACCGCTGTCGCCACCCCCTGTCCCGTGCGGCGCCACCACCAAAGCGTCAGCGCCAGGACGATGAGGCCGACGATCGCGACATTCAACGCGCTATCCAGGACCGCCGGCCAGTATTCGAATTTCACCACGTGATGCCCTGGCTGATCGATGCGCACCCCTCGAAATGCGTGATCGACGGGCACACACATCGCCGGCTGATCGTCGACGTAGGCGAGAATATCATTCGGGGCATTCGCTTCCATCAGCACGGCCACGCCGGCGGAAGGCGCTTCGATCTCGAAGGATGTCGTGTTGTTCGTCAGCTTGTAGTGGTGCGCCGGCTGCACGACCCGCTGCGCGAAGTCCCGCGCCGGCAGCCGCAGCAGGGCTTGCAGCGGAGCCGGTTCCGCGGCGAAGGGCCGTCCATCGCCCTCCTCCACCAGCCGCCGCAAGGCCGGGCCGTCATTGTAGACGCCGATGGTGTCGGTAAAGAAGGCCCGCGGCCACGCCGTTTCACTCTCGAGCACGGTGAGGTCGGACGCCTGGACCAACTTCGTGCCCGGCAGCATCTGGCCCGCCTGTTTGGACGCGGCGAGCAGGTAGCGCACATTGAGCATATCGAGCGCCCGGTGCATCGAATGGAATTCCTTTTCTTTCACCTGGATGCGCCAGCCCCAGATCCGCCGGAACCCCAGCACATTGGTCAACTCCAGCATCGCCGGGTTCATCAGCGCTTCCGGCCCGCTGATCGTCTCGAAACCCAGCGCCGCACTGAATCCGGGCACCAGTTCCCAGTCGAGACCCACGACTCGCGACGGCTCCGCGGACGCGGTCCGCACGGCTTCCAGCGCCGGTGAAGTCAGATGCCGCAGGTCGGTCCGCGTCTTGGGGTTGCGCGTGTAGAAATCAAACTTTGTCTCCAGGTACATCCCGTGCCGGAAGTGCAGCATCACAAACGCGCCCAACGCCACCCCCGCCCACGCCGCCGCCGCCGGCCGCCGCAGCCGCACCTGCCGTGAGGCCCACGGCAGTATCGCCAGGGCCGCCAGCAAGGCCGGCACATAGGCGGTGAAAAAGGGACTCATCGGTATCGATTCTCCCACCTTCAAGAGCGTGCGCCCCACCCGGTGCGCGGCATCCGTCAGCCCAAAATAGCTGGCGACGAGCACGCCCACGAACGTCAGCATCAGCGCCCAATCGCCGAGCCATTCCTTTTCCCGCATCCGCACCAGGCATTCGCGCAGGCCATAGCCCGCGATCACCAGCAGCAGGACGAACAGCACGCACGAGAACGTGTTGTCGAAATGATAGATATTCTTCAGGAACGGAATCGTCACCACCGTCGCCGGCGAAACCACGCCGAAGGCCAGCGCTCCCGCCGCCACCGCCGGGAGTGTCACCGCCCACAACATACGCTCCCCGGCGAGAGCCCGCGCCCGCACCAGCGCCCACGATACCCCGATCAGCACGAAGAAATTCGCCGATGGATTGAACAGGAATTCGAGCGGCATGAACTGCCGGTAAAAGATGTCGTCGAACAGGCCGAGCGCCAGGCCGGGCGTCATCTGATAGACGCGCGGCTCGTCATAGACGGTGTAGGCCTTGCCGAGCGCGTCGAGGAAAGTCATCCACAGCGGTGCGCTCAACAGCAGGAAAATCACGGTCGCCCAGGCAAAGACCGCCAGGCGCGTGAGCCGCCATCGCGCTGGTTGCGCCGCGAGCAAGAGCATCAAGCCCCCGGCCGTGTTCATGAAAAGCAGCAGCACGCTCATCTCCTTGGCCGTGCCGCTGTTCATCTCCCACCAGTCCGCGAAGATCAAAAAGAACGACCACGCCGCCGCCCCGCGCAACGTCGGCGCACGCGCCCCCTCGACCCACGCGAGCAGAATCCACGGCGCATAGCACAGGGAGAAAAACGCGGGATGATTGTAGCGGTAGGCAAAGAATCCCATGAACGGCGCGGATAGCGTGAGCAGCAACGCCGCCGCGAGACTGCCACTCGTGCGCCGCACGAGCAGACCGATGGCCAGAGCAAACAACCCCTGCGCGGTGACGAACTTCCAGTCCCACGCCCACGAGGCGCCGCCCGTGAGGATGGGCACCCACTCCAGCGGATCGCCGATCATCGAGAGGCTCTGGGCGAAAAGGGGGAGTCCGCTCCAGTTGTAGCGACTCCAGAGCGGAAATTCGTGATCCTGGAAAATCGCGCGATGCTGGATCATCGACGCCGGCATGCCCCAGAACATCGTCGCACCGAGATCGGCGCCCACCGCATTATCGATGTTGCCACCGATCCCGCCGGGCACGGTGGGCCTGCCTTCATAGAGCAGCAGCAGGCCGTTGTCCGGCGAGACGAAACTCTTGCCGCGGAAAATCACCGGATGGCAGCACAGCAGTACCGAGAAGATCGCCGCACAGAGCAGTGCCCGCACGGGGTGCGCTTTCGCCCAGTCCGCCGCGCGCGGAAGCCAGCTCGCCGCCGCCAGCCGATCGCCGAATGTCATCGACAGCCAGAGCGTCGCCGCCAGCGACAACACAAAGACCAGGCACACCTGCCATACGGGGGGCGGAATCTCGATCGCCATTTCGATCGGCCGTTCGGGGCGAAATTGCAGGAAATTGAGTGCCGCCCGCGGCTGGGAATGAAAGCGCAGCACGCCACTCGGCAGGAGTTCGGCCAATCTCGGATTGGCCTGCGCGATGACCGTCGGCGGAAACATCGCGATCGTCTCCCCGGCCTCACTCGTCAGCCAGCACTCCCGCACATCGGCCGTTCCCTCTTCCATGCGCGGAACGAAATTCAACTCGGACAATTTCCCGGCCGGCATCGCAAAGCGCAGCCGCGCCGCGCCGCGGCTGCCCGGCACTTTCACGGGCTCCGAGTGCCCGAACCGCAGGCCCGATCCATCCACGTCGTAGCTCAACGCCACCGTCCCCGGCTTTTCGTTGACTACGGTGGCCTCGAAGTAGGCCTTCTCCGGCGGTTTCCCGAGCGGATTCCACCAAAAAAGTACGGTGCAGCAGGCCGCCAGCACGAGGCAGGGCAGCAGATGCAGGAATAGGCGGGTAGGCTCGCGGGCGGGCGGCGAGTGGATCATGGGTGTGGCTGCTAAAAGAAAGTGTTGTGCCAACGCGCGTGATTTCGCCGTGTCGGGCTCATGCCTTGCTAAACACATCTTCGCCATGATTCAAACAGCACCGATGAAACTTGCGCCCGCCCCCGCGCCGGAAACACCCCTCCCGGCGCCCGCCCCCGCCCCTGCACCGTCGGCTCGCACGACCTGGCTGCTGGCCGCCGTGATCCTGGCCGCGGGGCTTTTCCTGCGCCTCTGGCCCTGGGCGGGCTTTACCGGCACGGGCTTCGACGAGGCGCTCTATCGGGACAATGTCATCCGGCTCGATAAAGTCGGCCTCATCGGCTATTCCGCCATCTGCCAGCTCTACCTCGAGGACCAGCGCCAGCCCGACGTCATCACCAAGCTCCCGCCCACGCGCTTCTTCTACATCTACGCCTCCTGGCTGTGGAAACGGATGGAGTTTGGCGATGCCCCGCCACTCAGCCCTCGCACGGAGCACTTTGCCCAGCGCGATCCCAGCCTCGTCTCGCTCCACCGGGTCGCCGCCCTTTTCTCCTGCCTCGGCCTCCTCGTCGGCGGCGTCGCCGCCTGGCGCATCCTCGGCCGTCGCGCCATGCCTCCCGTGCTCGCATTGCTCGCCTTTTCTCCGCTGCAAATCCACCTCGCCCAGCATGCCCTCATCGATGGCATCTTCACCTTCTGGGCCGTCCTCAATCTCTGGCTCCTCTGGAAAATCTGCAACGCCCGAATGACCGGCGCTTCCTAGCCGCCTTCGCGCTCGGTCTGGCCGGCATGGTTCTCACCAAGGAGAACTCCTTCTTCGTGTACCTCGCGCTCTGCGGGCTCGTCGGCGTCAACCGCTGGGCAAAATTTGGCCATGTCACGCCGCGACTCCTCGTCGTGGGCATCGTCGGCCCGGCCCTCGGTGTCGGCACGCTGATGATACTCGCAGGCGGCCCTCAGCAATTCTTCGAAATCTATCATCTGCTGGTCACCAAGGCCGAGACCCTCATCTACGCCATCAAGACGGGTGACGGTCCCTGGTATCGTTATCTCGTCGACCTGCTGCTCTTGAGCCCGCTCGTCCTCGTGCTGGCCATCGGCGGCATCTTCTCGCAAGTGCGCGGTCATCGCGCCTATGTCTATCTCGTGGCCTTCGTCGGCTTCAGCTACGCGATCATGTGCAACATTCGCTACGGCATGAACCTCCGCTACGCCTCCATCTGGGATCTGCCGCTGCGCGCCCTCGCCGCTGCCCAAGTCGGCGCCATCGCCAGCGGCTGCGGTGCGTGGCAACCGCTCGTCACCGGCCTCGTCATCGCCGCCCTCTGCGCCTACGACCTCCGGCAATACCAGCTCTTCTTCGTGGACGGCAGCCTCTACGAACTGGTCACCGGCGGCCTGCTCCAGGTGGTGAAGATTCTGAAATAATTGCGGCCCGCGAACGACTGGATTACGTCTACGGCTTTAGCACAACCTTGATGCACCCATCTTTTTTGTCCCGAAACGTTTGTAGGCAGCCGGCGCTTGCTCCAGCGGAATACGGTGGGTGATGACAAAGGACGGATCGATCTCCCCGGACTCGATTTTTTTCAAGAGCGGTTGGGCGTAGCGTTGGACATGCGTCTGGCCCGTCTTGATCGTCAGCCCTTTGTTCATCGCCGCACCAAAGGGAACCTTGTCGATCAATCCGACATAGACGCCCGGCACGGAGACCGTGCCGCCCTTGCGACAATTGAAGATCGCCTGCCGCCAGACGTGCGCGCGATCCGTGCCCAGCAGGACAGTGGCTTTGACCTTGTCCAGGACCGCGTCGATGCCGCCCGTTTCGTGCGCTTCGCAGCCCACGGCGTCGATGCACCGGTCCGGTCCGCGGCCTTGCGTCATCGCATTCAGACGATCGGTCACGTCTTCCTCGGCGAAATTAATGGTCTCCGCCCGCCCATGGGTCCGCGCCATCGCCAGCCGCTCCGGCACCCGATCGATGGCGATGACCCGGCCGGCGCCGAGCATCCAGCAGCTCTGAATCGCCATCTGCGCCACCGGGCCACATCCCCATACGGCGACGGTATCCCCAGGCTCGATCTCGGCATTTTCCGCGGCCATGTAACCGGTCGGAAAAATATCCGAAAGGAAAAGTACTTTCTCGTCCGGAAGATCGGACTCGATCTTGATCGGGCCGACATCGGCATGCGGCACGCGAAGGTATTCGGCCTGCCCGCCGGCATATCCCCCGACGAGATGCGAGAACCCGAAGAGACCCGCCGGCGCGTGCCCCATCAGTTTGCGGGCCGCTTCGGCGTTGGGGTTGGTGGTATCGCAGCAGGAAAAGAGCGTCTTCGTGCAAAAGAAACAATGGCCGCAGGCAATCACAAAGGGGACCACCACGCGGTCGCCTTTCTTCAATTTCGTCACTGCGCCACCCACCTCGACGACGATACCCATCGGCTCATGGCCGAGTACGTCACCCGCTTCCATGCCCGGTTGATATCCGTCGAAAAGATGGAGGTCCGAGCCGCAGATGGCGGTGGAGGTGATTTTAATAATCGCGTCGGTCGGTTCCTGGATGACGGGATCGGGAACCGAGTCGACCCGCACATCGTATTTGCCATGCCAGCAGAGTGCTCTCATACGATTTTGGAATTAGGATCGAAGGTGTTTGGTTTCATGTGCCGATCTAATCGGCCCGATCTGCCGGTGCGGCTGTGATGTCCTAACCCCGAACGATCCGTAAGGGCCACCAACGTGGACAGAGGTGGCAACGCAGGGCGTTAGTCAGGCCGTGGAGGTTTTCGATTCAGAGCCAGCCAACGGGCAGCGCAGCGCCGAAAAGACGGCGACTGCGAATCTAAATTCAACCTCGCGGCCGCCTCCTCATTTACCTATGTATCACCACATCAAGAAACTTATGTTTACCGTCCGTGTCGGCCAACCCGAACCCCGGTTTGGAAACATGTTATTGGAGCAGTTCGGCGGAGCGAATGGAGAGTTAGCGGCGGCGATGCAATATTCGATTCAAGGAATTAACTGCGAAGATATGGCGTGCAAAGATCTCCTCATGGACATCGGCACCGAGGAGTTAAGTCACCTGGAAATTATCGGCACCCTGGCTCGCATGCACCTCAAGCCAATGAAAACGGATGCCGATGCCGCGGAACACGACCCGCTGATCGCCATCGCCGGCGGAGGCGGCGTCGCGCTGTGCAATTCGATGGGCACAGCCTGGACGGCGGATTACTTGAAAGTCACCGGCGAATTGGACGTCGATCTGCGGAGTAATATCGCGGCGGAGGCGCGGGCGAAGATCGTTTACGAACGCTTGATCAACTTTTGCGATGATTCGGGAACCAAGGAGGCGCTCCAGTTCTTAATGACGCGGGAGATCACGCACATGCGGGCCTTCATGCAAGCTCTGGACAGTCTCGGCAAGCCACCGCTGGCCGTGGGCTTGATTCCTCCCACCCCGGGAATCGTCGATCAATATTACAACGATTCGACAGGCGCAGGAGACGACGGTGAAACCGATACCACCGGCCCGTGGAATACCGCGGATAACATCACCGTGCTCGAAGCTCCTGCCCTCGTGGAGTTTCAAGTCCTCAAGGCAACACCCAAGAGCGGGCGGACGACGCTGAATGGCGACGGCAAAAAGCCCGCTTCCCCCAAAGCGGCGGTACCAAAAAAATCGCGTCGGCAATAAGTCCCCGAAGGAACCACACGTTCCACGAATGCGGCTACGCAGCCCCCACCGCCGCGGCTTTTTTCATCTCGTCGCTGCGCTCGATCGTTTCCCGCAGCAAGGCGGGCACGGTCGGCAGCGCCTGGGCTCGCAGGAATATCTGATAGCTGAAAAGGCCCTTGCTGATCTTGATGAAGGCCATGTTGAGCGACACCAAAAACCGGCCCAGCCAGTTGTCGCCCACCGCCTTCGGGAAGGGCGCGGGAATGCCTTTCACTTCAGTCACCTTGTACCCGGTCTGGTCGAAGAGCTCCTTGAGCGAATTGAAGGTGAAGAGCCGCGTGTGCGTCCGGTCGAGAATGCCTTTGCGCCCGTAGTTGAAGTGCCCGAGGAAAAGCATGAAGCGTGTGATGAAGAATCCGATGTTCGCCGTGGTGAGGACGATCTCCGGACGCTTGCGCCCGGTGGCACCGCGCAGCATTTCCATGAACGCCTCCGGATCGTGCAGGTGCTCGATGACATCGAGCATAAAGATCTGGTCGTACTCCGAGACCTCCACCGGAAACTCATGCACGTCGAGATCCCAGCGCTTGAGTTGCACATTCGCCGCCGGCGCTTCGGCGGGCACGTATTGGTCGATGCCCGTCACCTGCGCCGCTTTCGCGGCCAGTTCCTTCGCCACGTAGCCCTGGCCGCACCCGATATCCAGCACCTTCGAACCCGGTTTCACCGCATCGACAGCAAAGGTATGCGACGACGGAAAGCCCATCTTCAGGTCATAGGTGAGCTCCACCTGCCCGACGTCGAACTTCCGATCGAAGAGGAGGTTTTTCTCGTGGCACTTCGCCCGCAACATCGTGCGAAAGATGTCCCACGCGTATTTCATCCCGTTCACGTGGCAAATCTCGTCGCCGTAAAACGTCGGAATCGGAATCTCGACGATCCGCAACCCCGCGAAATGCAATTGGACGATGATGTCCGTGTCGAAATGGAAATCGTTCGAGTTGCGCTCGAAAGGGATGCGCTCCAGCGCCTTCGTCGAATACAGGCGGTAGCCGCTGTGAAATTCACTGAGGTGTGAACCGAGGAGCGCATTCTGGAACTGCGTGAGCACCTGGTTCCCCACCCATTTGTAGAGCGGCATCCCGCCCTTCAGCGCATCCTGCTTGTTGATCATCCGCGAGCCAAAGACCGCATCCGCCTCGTCCCGGTAAAAAGGCTCGAGCAACGCGGGCAGTTTCTCCGGCGCATACTGGCCGTCGCCATGGATTAGCGCGACGATGTCAAAGCCGTTGTCGATCGCGTAACGGTACCCGAGCTTCTGGTTGCCGCCGTAGCCCTGGTTCACGGGCGTGCGCATGATGGTAATCTTGAATTCGCTCGTCTGATCCTCCCGCTTCAAGCCCGTGTGAAAGGTCGCGTCCTTCGAAGAGTCATCGATAACCAGCACTTCGACATTCCGCGTGCGCAATTCGGTCGGAATCCGGTCCAGCACGCTCTCGATCGTCTTTTCGGCGTTATACGCGACGACGAAGATGAGCACGCGTTGACCGGTGGAATCAAGGGACATAAGTAGCTACTTAAAGTGGGTCTGTGCTGGTTGCAAGACGCTTGCCACCGGCAACGTATTCACAAAACGCGATTTCGGTCTCTTCTTTCCTTTCAATCCCTCCGCGCCGGGACACAGCTTCTCCCCGGGCACACCCCGGGCACTGGTGAAAGTCGCTTTACCGCGAAGCCCCAGCCACGTTGTCCGAAAGCAAAGGCGCTCCGGCGTTGTCGGGCACTTCTTCGCCGGCGCGTCCCCGATAAATCACTTGTCTGCTGGCGATGTGCCGCCGCGCGAAGCCAAAGGGGAAGCGGAATCCGGCCTCGGTATTCACCCAGAGGTGATACTCATTGTCCATGTCGACCAGCCGGCTCTCCGCGGGAAACAGCTCGACGGCTTCAAACTCGGGCCCGACGAGTTCGTTCTTGATCTGCTGGAATTGCCGCCAGTCCTTGCACGGCTCACCGTCGAGGCGGATGATCGTGAGCTGCACGATCGGCGGATCGCGGCGCACTTGCACGCGGTAGGTATCGTTCACGAAGACCTGCGGCGCGGCGGCGGCTTGAATCAGCCGCTCGACCAGCACCATGCGCTCGAGGAGGTCCGGAGTCCGGCCCTGGCAGTAACCTTGGAAAAACTCGGGCGGCTGCGCCAGCAGGGCATCGCGATAGATCTGGTTTTCCCGCACGTCGTGCGGGATCTCCACAAAGGGACTCATTTCCCGGTTGCTCCTGGCCGGCGAGCCGGGCGGCGGACAGGGGCGATTCGACGGCACGACTGCGTGGTTCACAGTGTTCATGGGGTAGATAAGCGACAACGCCATTTCAAACAAATGGGGGCTCCTTCAGCAAAAGACTTGACCTGTGGGGAAAATCGCGACAGTCGATTTCGTGGCTTCGCCGTGCGACTCATCAAAAAAGAGGAAGCCGGGGCCAACCTCACGCCCCATTCTCATGCACCCACTGCGCCGCGCGGCTGTAAAGCTCCGCGGCATTGCGTAGCCGCAGCTTCTCCTTGATCCGCGCGCGATACGTATCCACGGTCGTTTCGCCGAGATGCAAAAGCTGGGCGATCTCCCGGCCATTGTGCCCCTTGCCGATGAGCTGGAAGACTTCGAGTTCGCGGTCGGCCAGCAACTCCAATCCCGACGTGTTCGCCGCTGATTTGCGACCGGATACTTTCTCCAGCAGGTTCGCCGTCATCCCTTCGCTCAAATACACCTGACCGCTCAGCACGTGCCGGATCGCTTTCGAAAGCGTCGAAGCCGCCTCGTGCTTGGAAATGTAGCCGCGGGCGCCCGCTCGCAGAACCCCGCTCGGCGTACAAGGACTCGTCGTGCATCGACAGCACGAGCACCGGAATATTCAGGCCCTGGGCGCGTAAATCCTTGATGAGCTCCAGCCCGCTGCTGCCCTTCAGCGTGATGTCGACGATCACGATGTCCGGGTTGGTCGCCTGGATGATCCGTTGCGCGTCCTGGATGTTGTCCGCCTCGCCGCAAACCTCACAACCGGAGTCCCGGCCCAGCATTTGCGTGAGCCATTCGCGGAACATCCGATGGTCTTCGACCAGGACCACCTTGACCGTGTTGGGCATCGCCTTCCGGGGACCGGAGCGCGCGGGCGAACTTTGTGGCGGAACGGTCACGGCAGTCATGTTCAGGAAGGGTTGCCCGATGGTCGGACGGTCGCCGTATTGTCTCCGGTGATTGCCTGGCCGGCGGAGCGCGGCACCTCTTCGCCCGCCTTGCCGCGATAGACCACCGGCTCATCCAGGACGACGCGCCGGCTGTAGCCAAACGGGAAGCGATAATTGGGGTCCGGGTTCACCCAGAGATGATATTGGTTCGAGGTATCCACGAGGCGGCTCTCGGCGGGGAAGAGCTCCACCGCCTCGCATTCCGGCCCCACCAGCTCATTCTTGATCTGCTGAAACTCCCGCCAGCTCGTGCATGGCCGTCCATCGAACCGGGTGATGTCCAGTTGGACGAATGGCGCCGCATCCCGCATCCGCACGCTGTAGACATCGTTGACGAAGAGATGCGGCGCGCTCACCGATTGAATCAGCTTTTCCACGAAGCGCAGCTTTTCCATCAGGTCCGGCTCCACGCCGAAATGGGTGCGGAAGAACTCCGGCGGCTGGGCCAGCAGCGCATCGCGATAGATTTGGTTCTCCCGGACGTCGCGCTGGGTACGAATGAAGCGGTTCACGCGCCCACCTCCTGCGGATGGCAGCGCACACGCGCTCGGTGGAACGGGGGCGAACGAAAGAAGAACGATGGGGTTTCATGGTGGTGAGGAACTGACCTCATTCAATCCCCTCCCCGCCAACCTCACAAAAGTCTTGGCCTGTCGAGGTATTCCCGACAGTCGCCCTGAAAATCGCGACACCTGCGAGAACCCTGATAAAATCAGGCTTTCCGAGCGGGTTCCACTTCGCGGCCACCTCCAACCCGCGTGGTGACGACGGGGTCGAAATCCAGCCACGCCTCGCCCTGTCCAACTCGACGAGAACCCACGGTCCACGTGTCATGTCCCGCACCCACAATGCGCGTCAGGGCTGGCCTGCTGAGTGAAAGTTCGTCTGCGGTTGGGCAGGAAATAGTAGCAAAAGGTGTGAAAATATAATAATTACGTGTTATTGCGTAATATCCATTTGATGAACATTCCCGGGGAACGCGCCGTGAAAATAACATCAGCGCTTCGCGTTTGTCGGCCCAATCTCTCTGTGCCGGTTGACGAATTCCGGAAGCGCGATTCATTATCAGCAATCATATGTATTTCCCCGTAAAGATGCTTGCCTTCGCCGGCGATTGTAGCCAAACGTCGACAATTCAACGCATGGATATGCCCTCCAAACTTCCCTGGCCAGCTACGTATCTGGGTCGACTCCAGGCTGTAACCACCGAATTGCGCAGCATCGGCGCGCGCGCTTCGGTCGAGATGCTGGAGGAACGTTTCAGCGGCGTAACCGCCGGCCAGATTGAGGCCACCTTGGCCGCCCTCGTGCTTTTCGGCCGGGTGGAAAAGCGCAACGGGCTCTTTACCGTGCCGCAAGACAGCTGACTGGCGCGAACCGCAGGGAGTTCGGGCCGCTTTTGCTCGATCCGGGGAACCGACGAACTGGCGGCACCGTCAGGTCGCGGACGGCAACTTCGCTATCGATGACGACAGCGCGGGTAGCCGTACGCTCCGCTCGGGTGCGGGCCTTGTTGCACCATGCCGCCATTTGCGCTCCCCGCCACGGCGTAGCCGCACTAGAAACGCGGCCGCAGATCTCCGGGAAGCGCACTCGTCCCGAGTGCCCGGTTTCGGCGTCCGCCGAAACGAACTTTAGCCAGCGCCGAAGGCATCAGATGCGTCGATTTACTTTGGTCGCCGAGAAAAGTCCGCGAAGGCGGGACGCCTTCGCCAGCGCTCGAACGGAGCGACATAGCCTGCCGAAGGCAGCCCGAAGGGACGGCGCGGAGGTGCCGGGCAAACGAACGCGCTTCCCGGAATTTCTCGCGCCACGCTCGGCGACACTCCCACACCGGCCCAGAAGGCGTGAACTGCCGACGGAATCCCACTCCCATCAATAACGCCCGGCAGCCGGGCTGGGTTGAGCAGCCGACTGCGGGCGGGTTTCCTTGTTGCAGGCGGCCGAAGCCGCAGGAATCCTCTAATCCGCGAGCACCGGGCCTTCGCCGAACCGCGGGGACGTTCTTTCTTCTTGGACGCGCTCATGGCTCTAGCTGCAGCCCTGCGAAGTGCCGCATTCGGTGCAGCAACCACAAGCGCCGGCGCGGATGACTTTGCTCGAGCCGCAGTTCGAGCAGGTGATGTCCATATACATGTTGCCGAGGGCCTCCTGCACGCGCTCGGCGTGGGTGCTGCCGGGAGAGTTGATGTGCGGCGAACCTTCGCTGCCGTTCTTGTGCGAGATCACGTCGATAATGTTCGGCGTTTCGCGGGCGAGATCGGACACGGGGCGGTTGACCGCCGCCTTGTCGATCTGGGCGAGCTCCTTCATCGGCAGGTCGGCCTGGCTTTTGCTCGGCGAGGTCGCTTCCTTGTAGCCCCGGATGAACTGGCAGCCCAGCCACCGGAAGATGTAATCGGTGATCGAAGTGGCGTTGCGAATGTCGGGATTCTTGGTGAAGCCCGACGGTTCGAAGCGCTGGTAGGCAAACTTCTTCACCAGCGACTCCAGCGGCACGCCGTATTGCAGCGAGATGCTGGTCAGCGTGGCCACGGTATCCATGAGACCGCCGATGGTGCTGCCTTCCTTGTTCATCTGGATGAACAATTCGCCGGGCTGGCCATCCTCGAACATGCCGACGGTGAGGTAGCCCTTGTGGCCGGCGATCTCGAACTTGTGGTTCATCGCCAGGCGCGTCTCGGGCATCCGCCGGCGCACCGGCTCATCCGCCTTGGCGCGCAGGGCGGTATTTTCCCCCTCGAGTTCGGCGATGCGTGCGGTGAGGCTGCGTTCATTGAGCACGGCATCGGCGTCGGCAATCGCTTCGGCCGCACCGGCCCGCTCCGGCGTCGCCGCCCATGTCTTTCGTCTTCTTGACGTTGAGCGGGGCGCTGCGCTTGGAGCCGTCGCGGTAGATGGCGATGGCCTTGAGGCCGAGGCGCCAGCCTTCTTCGTAGGTATTGACGATGTCGTCGACCGTGGCCTCGGCCGGAAGATTAACGGTCTTGGAAATCGCGCCGCTGAGGAAGGGCTGCGCGGCAGCCATCATGCGAATGTGGCCGCGGTAGTGGAGCGAACGCGTGCCGCGATGCGCCTTGAACGCGCAATCGAAGACGGGGACGTGCTCGGGCTTGAGGCCGCTGGGAATGGTGGTGCCATCCTCCGCGGTCACATCCTCGATGGTGTCGTATTTGTCGATGTGGGCGATGAGCGCTTCGATCTCCGCGGGGTCGTAGCCGAGATTGAGCAGCGCGGGCCGGACCGTCTGGTTGACGATCTTGAGCATGCCGCCGCCGGCCAGGAGCTTGTATTTCACCAGCGCGATGTCGGGCTCGATGCCGGTGGTATCGCAGTCCATGAGGAAACCGATCGTGCCGGTGGGCGCAAGCACGGTGACCTGGCATTGCGATAGCCGTGCTTCCGGCCGAGCGACAGGGCGCCGTCCCAGCACTTCTGCGCTTCTTCCTTGAGATAGCCGAAACGGTCGCTGGCCTGGATCTGGGCCACATGGGAGCGGTGCAGTTCGATGACTTCGAGCATGTAGCGCTCGTTGGTCGTGTCGACCGGCTTCTCCACGCCGCTGGCGCGGGTGTCCTTGTAGCCCGGGAATGGTCCCATCGACTTGGCCATCTTTGCCGACTGCTCGTAGGAGTGGCCGGTCATGATCGAGGTGATGGCTCCGGCGAGCGCGCGGCCTTCATCGGTATCGTAGCCGAGGCCGTAGCTCATGATGAGCGCGCCGAGGTTCGCGTAGCCGAGGCCGAGCGTGCGGAAGATGTGCGAGTTTTCCGCGATCGACTTGATCGGGTAGCTGGCGTTGTCGACGATGATTTCCTGCGCGGTGATGAAGATGCGCACCGCCGCCTTGAACCGCTCGACGTCGAAGCTGCCGTCGGCCTTCTTGAACTTGAGCAGGTTCAACGAGGCGAGGTTGCACGCCGTGTTGTCGAGGAAGAGATACTCGCTGCACGGGTTCGTGGAATTCTGCCGGGCCGTGCCCTTGCAGGTGTGCCATTTGTCGATCGTGGTATCGAACTGCACGCCGGGGTCGCCGCAGAGATGCGTGCCTTCGGCGATCTTGCGGAGCAGGGTGCGCGCGTCTTTCTTTTCGCACGGCTGGCCGTCCGTCACACGCTTCGTCCACCACTCGCGGCCCTCGACGGCGGCGTTCATGAACTCATCGCTCACGCGCACCGAGAGGTTCTCGTTTTGGTACATGATCGAGCCGTAGGCGTCGCCATTGTAGCTGCCGTCGTAGCCTTGCTCGATGAGGGCCCACGCCTTCTTTTCTTCCTTGGTCTTGGCCTCGATGAACTCCTCGATGTCGGGATGCCAGTCCTTGAGCGTGTTCATCTTCGCCGCGCGGCGCGTCTTGCCGCCGGACTTCACGACGTTCGCGACCTGGTCGTAGACCTTGAGGAACGAGAGCGGACCGCTGGGGCGTCCGCCGCCGCTGAGCTTTTCCCGCGTCGAGCGCAGCGTGGAAAGGTCGCTGCCCGTGCCGCTGCCGTACTTGAAGAGCATGGCTTCGGACAAGGCGAGGCGCATGATATCCTCCATGTTGTCCTCCACAGACTGGATGAAGCAGGCGCTGCCCTGCGGGTATTCGTACTGCGTCCGGGCGCGCTCGGCGACGCCGGTCTTGTGATTGTAGAAATAGTTGCCTTCGCCGCGGCCCGCGCCGACGCGGTACTCGTGCCAGAGGCCGACGTTGAACCAGACCGGCGAATTGAAGGCGCCGAATTGATTCACGCACAGCCAGGTGAGTTCGTTGTAAAAGATCTCCGCGCTCTCCTTGTCGGCGAAATAGCCATCCTTGATGCCGCTGTCGGTGATCGTGCGCGTCACGCGATGCACGAGCTGCTTCACGCTGCGCTCCCGGCCGCCCTTGTAGGGGTCGGTGCCATTCGCGATGTCGCCGTAGAAGTATTTCGACACGGCGATCTTGGTCGCGAGCGCGCTCCACGACTTGGGCACCTCGACGTTCTCCTGCTTGAAGATCGCCTTGCCCGAATCGTCGGTGATCTCCGCGGTGCGGTGCTCCCACTCGATCTCGTCGAAAGGAGCGATCGTTTTCTGACTGAAGACACGGGTGAACTTCAGTCCCTCTTGAGGACGCCGGTTGGAGGCGGCGACAGTCCCGCGGCGTTGGTGGCGGCGCGGTGATTGGTGCGGCGATTCGATTTCAATTCAATCATACGATACGCGATTTCAGGCAATTGTGGATGGCAGGTGAATAACTGACCGGGGAGAACCCAATTTCCTGTGAACAACCGGCGAAGATCTTGGGAATCGCCGCCAATAAGAAACCACAGTATGTTGGTGAGGGAGGAGATAGAACCACAATCCGTAGTGGGTGCCAAGAAAATTAGCTTTGCCGGTAAAAAATAATTTCGAGGGGCAAATTCACTCCCTTGTTGACCTGTGAACCACCCCTTCACGCCATTGTCACAATCAAGGTTTCCGGCGTCCCTCGCCCGGCAAAGTCCGTCCGACCATGCTCGCCAGCCGGCGGCGCCTCAAACCGATGAATTTAGCAGCCGTTCCACGCTCATCGGGTCGCGGAAAGGCGACGGGCTTCCCGCCCTTTTGTCATCCTGAGCGGAGTGTAACGGAGTCGAAGGACCCCGTGGCACAACCAGCGATGATCTTTGGTTGTTCGACGAGTGCGCCCCGTGGGTCGACCCTCTCCATTCCGACGTCGAATAACCAGCGGTGATCTTTGGTTGTGCTACGGGGTCCTTCGACTCCGTTACACTCCGCTCAGGATGACAGGGAGAGAGGAAAGCCGCGTCTCATGGGCGGCGCCCCAACGCCCGCTCAGTTCGCCGCCACCCGGTGTCCTTGATTCAAGTGCTGCGCGGCATATTCCACCAGCGCCTGGCGCAAGGGCGTGTTCACGATCTCGATTTTCGTGCCGATCGGGGTCGCGTCGAAGATGCGGACGATATCCCGGGAGCGCATGCGGATGCAGCCGTAGCTCGCCGGGCGGCCAATATGGGATTCCTCCGGCGTGCCGTGGATGTAGATGCCCCGGTCGAAAGCGCGGCAGTTGCCGGCATCGAGGCCGCGCAAATGCAGGATGCGGGTGACGATCGGATCGCGGCCGGGGGTGTTCGGCCTCAGGACTTCGCCGGTCAAGTGCCGGCTCTTGAACACCGCGCCGAGCGGTGCGCCGTCGCCGACCTTGGCGGCCACTTCGAGCGTGCCCAGCGGCGTCGCGTAGCTGTTCGGCTGATCGCCGAGACCAACTTGGAAGTCGAAATCGGATAGTGGCCGACGAGCACCCCGTTTTCCATGAGCACCAGCCGTTGGTCGGGCACGCTGATGACGATTTCCGGCGCGGCCAGGGCCGCAAAACGGCTGAGACAAAGCAGGGCCAGCGTGGCCAAAAAGGAAAAGCAACGGTGAGATTTCATGGCAAACATGAATTAGCACCGCCCATGCCATGGGCTTCCCGGGGGAATTATGTAAAACCCTCGGCGGAAAATACCGATCGCCCGCCAAGCCGCTTGGAATCAAGCGCGGCGGGCGATCGTGACAATCAGACCGCCGTTCAGGCCGGCAGCGGAGCGCCGGTATCGCGACCGGGAAACGCAGATTTGGCATCCACTGGGCCAGCGAGCAGAGTGCCACGTAGGTGAAGCCCACGAGGAACAGCGAGAGGAAGGCGGCGTTCAGCCACTGGCCATGCGCCAGCGCGAAGCCGAGCAGGTAGCTGAAATAATCGAGAAGGCCAATTCGATGAACGGCAGCATTGTCTTCATCGGCAGGTAGCGCGCTTTTTTCCACGCCTGCGTCTTGCTCTCGATGCCGTATTTCGGCGTGCGCGTGAACTCGGACTGATGGCCGAACATGGCCTCGAGGACCGCCCGGGCATTGTTGATCGCCAGGCCGATACCGAGGGCCAGCACCATGGGCAGCAGGAGGATCTCCTTGCCCACGATTTCGGATACAGCTCGCGCTGGGCGCAGATGTAAAAGATCGCCGCCGGCAACGACGCGGAGAGGTAGATCGGATATCGACCAGCCACATCTGCCATGGATGGTAGCTGCCATCGCCCGTGGAAGGGTGCATGAGGATGCAGAGGAAGAAGAGCAGGAGATACGCGTAGTTCGACGTCAGATGCGCCGTCGCCTCAAACTTCACCCTCACGGGCAGCTTCGCCCTCCAGACGGCGGGCAGCAGCTTGATGCAGGTCTGGATCGAGCCCTTCGTCCAGCGATGCTGCTGGGACTTGAAGCCGTTCATGTCGACCGGCAATTCCGCCGGGGTCACGAGGTGCGGCAGGAAGATGAAGCGCCAGCCCTTCAACTGCGCGCGATAGCTGAGATCGAGATCCTCGGTGAGCGTATCGTGCTGCCAGCCGCCGGCATCCTGGATGCACGAACGGCGCCACAGGCCGGCGGTCCCGTTGAAATTAAAAAACCGTCCGGCACGGCTGCGGGCGGTTTGTTCGAGCAAAAGATGGCCGTCGAGGAACATGGCCTGGACGCGGGTGAGGAGCGAATACGTGCGATTCAGGTGGCCCCAGCGGGTCTGAATCATGCCGATCTGCGGGTCGGTGAAGAAATGGATCGTCTTCCGCAGCATGTCGGGCGCCGGCACGAAATCCGCGTCGAGGATGAGGACGAATTCTCCCTTGCAGGTGTTCAATCCGGCTTCCAGGGCACCTGCCTTGAAACCCGTCCGGTCCGTGCGATGGATGAGCTCGATATCGAGCCCGGCCGCCTGGAGTTCAGCGATGCGGTCGGCAGCGATTTGCGTGGTCTCGTCGGTCGAATCGTCGAGCACCTGCACTTGGAGCAGTTCCCGCGGATAATCCAGCAGCGGCGACCGATTTCAATAACCGCTCGACAACGTAGAGCTCGTTGAAAATCGGCAACTGCACGGTGATGGGCGGCAGTTTCTCAAAAGTCGCCAGCGGTTGCGGCGGCTTATGGCGATTTTTCAGGAAAAGATAGACGATGACGTAGCGGTGAAGGCCGTAAAGTGATAGGCCGAAAAGGACTATAAAGTAGCAAATTGTCCAAATTGTGTTTCCCAAGCTTCCTTGCATAGTGAATTTAGGCCGTTTCCGGCCGAATTAAGCGCGGAATCATGGCGGTTCGCTTCTGATGGTCAAGCGGGAAATCTCATATGGCCAACGCTTCCGTGCCGGTTTCTCCGGCCTAAATTAGCTGCTGCAATCCTTCGGCGTTTTGTCATCATCGTTTTCCATGCAAATACCTGTGCGCTGGCTCTTTCTTCTCGCAGCCAGCCTCCTGATTACCAATTCCCCAGCCGCTCCGAAGCCCACGGAGGACGATATCGAACACATGCGGGAGGAGCTCGGCGTGAACGGATTCACCGCTCCTTCCATCGAAACGATCCTCCAGGAGCTCGACGCGCTGAAGCCCTTTCCGTTCGACAAAGTCTGGCGCGATTTGCCCGAGGCCATGCCCCAGGACCGGGCCCGCCTCGCCCTGAGCACCGGGGCGGTGATCGCGGACGGTTTTCTGGCCGTGGCCTCGGAAAAGCAGTCGCGCATCGAACCCGTGGGACGCTCCCTGCTCCGGCTGGCCAAGGGCCTGGGCGTGAGCGATCGCGTGAGCAAGCACAGCCGCAGCATCCTGGAAAAAGCCGCCCGCTCCCAGTGGTCGGACGTGAAGCAGGAACTCGTGCGCACCCAGGCGGAGGTGGAATCCGCGATGATGGGCCTGAAAGACGAGGAGATCGCCCACCTGGTGGCCCTCGGCGGCTGGCTGCGGGCGCTGGAGATCACCAGCACGGCGGCGGCGGACGATTATACTCCGGAGCGCGCCCGCCGCCTGATCCAGCCCGAATTGCTCGATTACTTCCTCGACCGCGCCTCGACGTTCAACCCGAGCTTCAAGAAGACCAAGCTCGCGCAAGCCATTCAAAAAAATCTGCAGGAAGTGAAAACCATCACGACCAAGCCCGTGGACGTGCCGATCGAGAAGAACGAGGTGAAGCGCATCCGGGATCTCGCCCGCGACATCAACCAGCAGGTCAGCAACGGCAGCGAAGAATGAACGTCTCGATCCGGCGGTTCCGCGCGCTGGCTGCGCACTATCTCGATGAAACCCATCGGCTCTTCCCGCAGGTGGCCAGCGAACGCGGGTTGCACGAGTTCGATGCCCTCCTGGGGCAAAACGACGCCGCTACGCACCGGGAGTTTCTCGCCCTCGCGGAGACGACCCTGCGCGACGTCGAGGCGCTGCCGGATTTTGCTTTCACCGGGGACGACTGGCTGGATCGGCGCGGCCTGCTCGCGCTGCTGCGCACGGAGCGCTTCTTCCACGACACCTTTCCTCACTGGCGCATCAATCCGCAGGTCCATTGCGGCACGGCGATCGATTCCATTTTCAGTCTCGTGGTGCGCCACGCCGGGAATTTGCGTCCCGCCCGCGAAGCCATCGAGGCGCGACTCGCGGCACTCCCCCGCTTTCTCGAGCAAGGCGCGGCCTGCCTGCGCCAGCCGGTGCCGCTGTGGACGAAGCTCACGCGACAAAGCTGCGATGGAGCAAAGTCCTTTTCGAAAAGGTCGGCGCGCAAGTCGCGGAGGTCTCGCCCAAGCCGGCCAGGACCGCCCAACTCATCCAGAACGCCATCGCCGCGCTGCAACGCTACGCTCGCGCCGCGGAGGCCAAACCGCCCGGGCCAGCGAACAGCTTTTCCGTGGGACGCGAGAACTTCGAATTCCTCATCCGGGAGCGGCTCGGGTTTTCGCTGAGCCTCGACGAAGCGGAAGCGCTCGGCCATTCGCTGGTCGAGAAGCTCAGCGCGGAACTCAAGGCGGAGGCGAAGAAATTCGGCCGCGGCAAATCCGTCGCGGCCATTCTCGAGGCGGCCGCCGCGCGCTGGCAGCCGCGCGGCCCATTGCTCGAGGAATACACGCGGGTGACCGACGAAACGCGCACGCACTTTCAGCGCGCCGATTTCGTGACCTTTCCGCCGCGGGAGAAATGCCGCGTGATGCCGGTGCCCGAATTACCTGCGCCACCAGTTTCCCACCGCCGCGTATCTCCAGCCGGGCGCTTTCGACGCCGACCAGACGGGCATCTTTTGGGTCAACGATCTGAGCCTCGACCAACCCACGCCCGAAAAGCGCGCCACCGAGATCCGCCAGCACTTCGGTCTGGCGCTGACCTGTGCTCACGAGGCGTATCCCGGACACCATTTGCAATTCGTGGTGCAGAACCGGCACCCCAGCAAAATCCGCCGGCTCATGCATCACGCCATCTTCTATGAAGGCTGGACGCTCTGGTGCGAGAAACAGGCCGTCGATCTGGGTGTCGTGGATTTTCCGGAGGCGCGGCTGGCCCAGTTTCACGATGCGCTCTGGCGGGCGCATCGCATCGTCATCGATTGCGGGCTGCATAGCGGCAAGCTGACCTACGCGGCGGCCGCGAAGCGCCTGCAAGACGGCGTCGGCTTCACCGCCGCCCGCGCGCGCGGCGATGTGAATTGGTACACGAGTTCGCCCACCGTGCCGATGAGCTACCTGCTCGGCCGCCTCGAGGTCGAGCGCCTGCACGCCCAACTCGTTGGCCGCGAAGGCTGGTCCCTGCGGCAATTCAACGACTGGATGCTCGGCTTCGGCGCGCTGCCCTGGAGCTGGATCTGGCAGTCGCGCCTGCGCCCGGCTTGAAATGACCATGCGCGCGCTGCTGCTCGCCGACGACCGCACGCCCTCGCCGGTGTGGGCGCGTATCCTCAGCTTCCTCCTCGCCTTCGCGCTCTTCACCGGGATCGTGGCCGGGGCATTTGCGCTGCTCGATTACCAGTGGCAATGGCGCCTGGCGGCCAGCTATTGGCGGCTCTTTTGGGATGGCTGGGTGATGACACTCGAGATCTCCGCGCTCGCCCTGCCGCTGAGCTGCGCGATCGGCCTGCTCTTTGCCTCCGCCCGGCGCAGCCCGGTGCGGCCTCTCCGGGATTTTGCCCGGATTTATGTCGAGCTGACCCGCGGCACGCCGCTGCTGGTGCAGCTCTTCATCTACTGGTACGCCTTCGGCCAAAGGCTCTCGACCGACTACCGCCTGGTTTCCGGCGCGCTGATCCTCTCGCTGTTCGAGGGCGCTTACATCAGCGAGATCTTTCGCGCGGGCATCGAGAGCATCAGCGCTTCGCAACTGGGAAACGGCGCGCGCGCTCGGCTTCACACGGGGGCAGACCTATCGCTACGTCACTTTTCCCCAGGCGCTGCGGCAGACCCTGCCGGCGCTGGCGGGCAATTCGCCAGCATCATCAAGGACTCATCACTGCTCTCCGTGCTGGGCATTGCCGAGTTCAGCCTCGCGGCCAGCCAGGTGAACTCGATCACCTACACCACCTTCGAGATCTATCTGTCGATCGCCGTTGGCTATCTCATCCTCACGCTGCCGATTTCGCTCTGGACCCAGCAATTGGGAAAAGCGGGCGCGCTTCGAGACGTAATCCCCATGCGCCTTTCGCTCGAAGCCCTCCGCAAATCCTTTGGCACGAACCGCGTGATCGACGATGTCACCGTCGACTTCGGCGAACTGCGCAGCCTCGCGCTCATCGGCCCGAGCGGCGGGGGAAAATCCACGCTGCTGCGCATCATCGCCGGTCTGGAAGCGCCGGACAGCGGTGGCTTCGCGCTGGACGGCCACCGCGTCGGCACGGATGAAGCGTCCCTCCGCGCGCACCGGCTGCATCTCGGCGTCGTCTTTCAGGCCTACAATCTTTTCCCGCACCTCACCGCGCTGGACAATATCACGCTGCCCCTGGAAAAAGTGCACGGCCTCGCGCCGGACGCCGCGGAGGAAATTGCCCGCGAGGCGTTGCGCCGCTTCGCCCTCGCGGATCATGCCCACAAAAAGCCTGCTGAACTCAGCGGCGGCCAAAAGCAGCGCGTGGCCATCGCCCGCGCCATCGCAATCAAGCCGCGCCTGTTGCTCTTCGACGAACCGACCAGCGCGCTCGATCCGGAGATGACCGCCGAGGTGCTCGATGTGATCGAGGAATTGAAGAATGAAGGCCGCGATTTCCTGCTCGTGACCCACGAGATGGGCTTCGCCCGGCACGTCGCCGACCGCGTGGCCTTTCTCGCCCAGGGCCGCATCGTCGAGCACGGTCCCGCCGCGGAGCTATTCGCTGCGCCGCAGAGCCGGGAATGCCGCGATTTCCTGGCGAGGATTCTGAGGCACTGAGGGAGGGGCGGTTGCGGCCGGAGATCGAAAAACACGCCCGTCATCCTGAGCTTGCGAAGGACCTCTGATTTCGCTCTGGCATCTCCCGCTCCGCCAGGAAGCTTCGCGCAATCGTCTGCCGTACGGGTGAGGAAGACAGAGATCAGAGGTCCTTCGCAAGCTCAGGATGACGGGCGTGGGGAACGCAAGCGTGCGGCGGGAGCGTGTGAGAATCTTGGGGCATGCCCCATTTTGATCCACCAAGTTCCCGGCTCGCACTCGAAGGAAACTTTCGGACAAACCATTCGCTATCTTCATGAGCACCAATGAACCGCCCTTCACGCTGCCCGACGTGGCGCACGAAAATCTCTTTGCGCCGGGCCCTCAGCGGGAGTTGTTCGAGCGGTATCTGCTGCCCGCATACATCCCGCGCTGTCGCTGGTTCGGAGGCAAAGCCCGCGACCCCCGGCGCTTCACCGTGCGCGACGTGGTGCCCGTGAGCCCGGCGCCCGATGCCGCCCGGCTCGTCCTGGTGGAGGTCGAGTATGCGGACCAATCGCGGGAGACGTATCTGCTCCCGCTGCAAATCCTCTCCGGCCAGGCCGCGAGCGATCTCGCCGCGACCCATCCCCAAGCCATTCTCGCCCAGTCGCCCAGCGGCGTGCTCTGCGATGCCATTCACGACGACGCCTTTCGCAGCGGGCTCTTCACCTTGATCGCCGCCGAAGGAACACGCTCCGGCGAGCACGGCGCCATCGCCGGACAGTCCGGGCCGGCGGTAAAAGCGATCGAGGGCATTCCTTCCTCCCGCGCCCTGGCCGTCGAGCAAAGCAATTCCTCGGTCGTCTACGGCGACCACATTTTCCTCAAGCTCTATCGCCGGCTCGAACACGGCATGAATCCCGACGCGGAAATCCTGCGGTTCCTAAGCAGCCGCGGTTTCCCGCACGCGCCGCCCTTCGCCGGCTCCATCGAGCATCGCGACGCCAGCGGTAACGCTTGCGTCCTCGCCCTCGCCACCGGCCTCGTGCCCAACAAAGGCGATGCGTGGAGCTTCGCGCTGGGCGAATTGCGGCGCTGGTTCGAAGCCCTGCTCGCCGGCGATGCCGCGGGCGCCGCGCAGATCGAGACCCGCTCGCTCGACCGCGCCGCGCAGCTCGGCACCCGCACCGGCGAAATGCACCTCGCTCTCGCCGGCGAAACATCCGATCCCGATTTCGCCGCGGAACCCCTCGCCCCGGCGGATGGCCAGGCTCTCGCCGCGAGCATCCTCGCCTCCGCGCGACAGGTCCACGGCCTCATTTCCGCCAAGCTCGACACCCTCCCCGAGCCCGCGCGCAGCTGGCCAGCCGTTTTGTCGCTCTCGAATCCATTCTCCGCGATCGCGCCGAAGCCGTATCGTCCTCCCTTTCCGGCGCCAAGACCCGCACCCATGGCGACTACCATCTCGGCCAGGTGCTCGAGACCGGCGGTGATTTCGTCATCATCGATTTCGAAGGAGAACCCCTTCGCTCCCTGGCCACCCGGCGCGAGAAGCGCTCTCCCTTCCGCGACGTCGCCGGCATGCTGCGCTCCTTCGACTACGCCGCGCACGCCGCCCTCGAATCGCACCCGGCGGACCGCTCCACGCTCTCGCCCCACGCCACGCAGTGGTCCGCGAAAGTCCAGCTCGCCTTCCTCGACGCCTGGCTGACCGCCCACCGCCGGCGCCGTCTTCCGCGCCGATACCACTGTCCAGGAAGACCGCCTGCTCGAAGCCTACCTCCTCGAAAAGGCGCTCTACGAAGTCGTCTACGAAATCAACAACCGCCCCACGTGGCTGCCCATCCCCCTGCGCGGCGTCCTCGCGCTGCTGGAGGGCGCTGCTCCGTCAGCGCCCTGATCTTCGTCCGGGAGGCGCTGCTCCATCAGCGTCCTGGATTAGGCTGCGACAGAGCAGTCATCCAAATGATCCCACCCTACGGTTCATGCCACATCAACGTCTCGATCTCGCCAGCCCAAGGCCAATCCTCCGCCCGTCTTACGAGTTCATGCCGCACCGGATTCAGGTGCACATACTCCCATTTTCCCGCATAGCTCTCACCTTGCCGCAGTTTGAGTGTCCCAAAAATCCCGCTGCCAGACTGGCTGCTCATCTCTTCTCGGCCACCGCTGGGATGCGCGGGATTTCCAAAAGCGAATCCAGCGCGCCAAGCTCACCTCCGGATGCCGCGGGCTGCAGAAAAGATGCAGATGGTCCGGCAGGATCACATATCGACCGACCATCCATGCGTCCGCCTCCAGCCAAGCTTCGCGAATGAGAGCCACAGCGTCCGCGCAGCCGAGAATACGCTTACGGTCCTGAGCGCAAATGGTGACCATTACGATGACCGGCTGATTCCCCGTCTCTTTGGCCGGCCAATGCACCGGCTGACGTCGGCCCGGCTCCCGATGGGGATTGGGAGGCGACGATGGCATGGGAGGCGATACTCCGTTGGCGCCCAAATTTTCACGAGACAAAATCGCGCCTCAAAAAAAGATGGGACGGTGACGGAGCACCGCCCCTCCAAAGGCTTCTCGCTTCCGCGCTTGTCGTCGGGGGCGCTGGTGGTAGCTTCCGCGCACGTCCGCACCCCATGGCCCCGAACGGATACCTCGCTCTCATCCTCCACGCGCACCTTCCCTATGTGCGCCATCCGGAGTATGACGAATTCCTCGAGGAAGACTGGCTCTACGAAGCCATCACCGAAACGTACCTGCCGCTGCTCTCGGTGCTGTATGGTTTGGCGGAACGACAATGTCCCCTTCCAGCTCACGCTCACGCTCTCGCCGCGCTCTTGCCACATGCTGCGCGACCCGCTGCTCCGCCAGCGTTACGGCGCTATCTCGATCGCTCCGTCGCCCTCGCCCGCCGCGAACTCGATCGCACGCGCGACAACGCCCAGCTTCACGAGCTCGCCCGCTTCTATCACGCCCGCCTGACCCAATGCCAACACGACTGGCACGAACGCTGGAACGGCGATCTCGTGTCGGCCTTTGGCGAACTTCAGGAGCGCGGCATCATCGAGATCATCACCTGTGCGGCCACCCACGGCTTCCTGCCGCTGATGGAGAATTTCAAGGAATCCGTCCGCGCGCAGATCTTCCTGGCGCGCGATCACTACCGCGAAATGTTCGGGCGCGATCCGCGCGGCATCTGGCTGCCGGGAATGCGCCTACGTCTCCAGTCTCGACCAGGTCTTGCAGGAGGCGAATCTGCGCTGGTTCGTCCTCGATTCCCACGGCGTGATGTTCGGCAGTCCGCGCCCGCGCTATGCGATCTACACACCGGTTTTCACGCCGGCGGGCTCCGCCGCTTTCGGGCGCGATCGCGAATCGAGCCGCCAGGTGTGGAGCGCGGAGGAGGGTTATCCGGGCGACCCGGCGTATCGCGATTTCTACCGCGACATCGGCTTCGATCTGGCGCGCGAGTATCTCGGCGACGCGCTGCCCGGCGATGGCACGCGCAAGTTCACCGGTATCAAGTATCATCGCATCACCGGCCGCACGCCGGAGAAGGAACTCTACCACCGCGGCTGGGCGCTGGGCGCCGCGGACCATCATGCGGGGCACTTCATGGGCGCGCGCGCGCGCAGATCCAGCACCTGCGCTCGAACATGAACGTCGCGCCGATCGTGGTCAGCCCGTTCGATGCCGAGCTGTTCGGGCACTGGTGGTTCGAGGGGCCCGAGTTTCTCAATTTCTTCATCCGCAAGGCCGTTTACGACCAGGACGCGTTCAAGCTCACCACGCCCCTCGCGCTACCTGGTGGGAGAACGACACGCAGCAGCTCCTCGTGCCCTCCTCCTCGAGCTGGGGGCATAAGGGCTATTGGGAAGTATGGCTCGACGATTCGAACTCCTGGATCTATCCGCACCCTCCACATGGCGGCGAAGCGCATGACCGAACTCGCCCGCGTCTATTGGTCGAAAGAAAACGTCCCCGAGCTCCTCAGCCGCGCCCTGCGCCAGATGGCCCGCGAACTTCTCCTCGCCCAGATCGAGCGACTGGGCCTTCCTGATGAAGACCGGCACCGCGCGCAACTACGCCACCAAGCGCACCAAGGACCATCTGCTGCGCTTCACGCGCCTCTACGACCAGGTGCGCGCCGAAGACATCGACGAGCCCTTCCTGGCCAACTGCGAGTGGCGCGACAACATCTTCCCGAATCTCGATTGGCGGTACTATGCGTAGGTCGCCTTTTCCATTTTCCATTTTCCATCTTCCGTCATCCGCCGCCCTGCTCCCGCTGCTGATCACCGCCTTCCTCCTTTCTGCCTCTTTCCTTCGCGCGCAGACCGAGGAGGCTCCGCCTCCCCAGCGTTCCGGCATGCGCATCACTTTCCTGCCGCCGCCGATGGAAGGCACGCTCAGCCTCGGCATCTACGACAAGAAAGGAAAGCTCCTCCGCACGATGGCCCGGGAGGCGACGGAGAAGGATTTCACCGTCGGTCTGAATGGCTTGATCACCTTTTGGGACGGCAAGGATGACAGCGGCAAGGTCATGCCACCCGGCATCTATGCCGCGCGCGGCTACAGCGTCGGCGCGATCGATGTGGACGGCATCGCCTTGCACGGCAACGACTGGATCACCGACGACGATGCCCCGCGCCCCGCGCGCGTCGTCGATTTGCGCCCGGCAGCGGACGACAAGGTCGACGTGATCCTGCGCACGCTCGACGGCAAGGAAACCACGCGGACCCTGAGCTTCGATACGCAACCGCATCCGCCCGCCGAAGGAACCGTGAGCATCCATGACGGGAAAGTGAAACTCAGCCTCGGCGGGAGGTCGCGCGATTTCCCGCTCGGCGCGGATGAAACGGCCGTCGATGCCGCCCTGGGCGCGCCCGACCGTCTCTGGGTCATCGTGCGCGCGGCCACCGCACCGAAGTACGCGCCTACACTCTTCATGGCGAGTTTCTCCGCCGCCTCGCCTACACGCCAGCGATCCCGTGCCGCGCCGCATCGTCGCTGCCCGCGGATCTTTCGCCGCGCGCTGGAGCGAACGAATCCTCCTGCTGGAGCAAAACGAGAAGGTGCAGCGCGTGCGCTCCCTCGCCCTCCCGCAAAAGCCGGCCGCCGGCGGCGGCCCCTGCGTGGGAGACGGTGGTCGAGAAATCGATCTGGCTCGGCGACACCTTTGAAGCCATCCGCGACGCCTTGCACCGGCCGGGCGGCAAACCCTTCGTCACCGACAAGGAGTTCGTCGTCCATCTCATCGACAACCCGTTGCTCAAGGGCGAACCGACCACCGCCCACGTCTCGATCGGCTTCAACGAAGGCGGCAGCTTCCTCCAGACCACCGACGGCCTGCCGCTCCGCCGCTTCACCGAAACGCCCGGCTTGAAATGGGTGGTGATCGGGCGCGAAGGCAGCGGCCGGCAACTCACGATCTTCCAGGGCGATGGAGCGGTGGTGGAGGAGTTCAAGGCCCACAAGCTGGCCAACATGATGGCCTTCGACGCCGGCGACTACGAGTGGACGGGCAAGTGAGCCGGCGGAAATGACGAATTCGCGCTGAAAAGCGCGGCATTCCTGCTTGGTAATTGCATCGGATTCCGTCCTGCGGCATTCGTTCATCTCCATGCTCGCCGACATCGTTTACTTCGACCTCGAAACCCAGCGCACCGCCAACGACGCGGGCGGTTGGGGACCGCAAGCGCGACATGGGCATGAGGCATCGGCGTGACTTACAGCACGCGCCTCGGCGCCTACCGCATCTTTCAGGAGAGCCGCGTCGAGGAGCTCGTGCAGCAGCTCCTCCGCGCCGATCTCGTGGTGGGCTTCAATGTGGTGAACTTCGACTACGAAGTGCTCATCGGGCTACACCGCCTACGATCTCCCGCACCTCTGCCAGACGCTCGATCTCATGGTCGATATCGAGAAAAAGCTCGGCGACCGCCTGGGCCTCGACGCCGTGGCCAGCGCCTCGATCGGCGTGGGCAAGACCGGCGACGGTCTCGACGCCATCCGCTGGTGGCGCGAAGGCCGCCTGCTCGACATCGCCGAGTTACTGCTGCTTCGACGTGAAGTGCAACCAAGCTGGTCCACGAATTCGGCATCGAGAAAAAGAAGCTCTTCTACAACGACCGTTCCAGCAGCGCAAAAGCGTGCCCGTGGAGTGGAGCTGAGGCTCCCATTCCTCCATTCCTCCCATTCCTCCCATTCCTCCCATTCCTCCCATTCCTCCCATGGGACTGATGGGACTGATGGGACTGATGGGAAGAATAGGAGGTATGGGAGCCTGAAACGAGAATCTACCTGACACCGTGCCCCTCGAAACCTAGGTGTTCTCCGTGCGCCGCCCTGAAAACTGGACCCTCGCCGACGTGCTCGACTTCGAGGCGCTGGTCGCTGCCGATGAGCGCGCCGGCCGATCCCGCGCCCCTCGCCGCCGCGACGCCCGCCTGTGGCAGGAGAAAAATCGCCCCGCAACTCAACGCCGACGAGGCCACTGATCGCCGGCTCGTTTTCCATCGCTGGCTCGAGGCACGCCGCCCAGGGGAGACGCTGCCCGGCAAATGGTTCGCCGCCGCCTGCCACTGGTTCAGCGTCGCGGCCATGTTCGGCGGTTGATCTTGGGCTTCATCGTGGCGAGCGGCGCGCTCTACTACGCCGGGGAGCGGCCGGTGAATGTGGCGGTCTTTCTCGCGGTGACTGTCGGCGTGCAATGGATCCTGCTGTTGTGGTCGCTCGCCGTCATGCTGTCCGCGGGAGTGCGCTCGGCTTCGCAGCGGCTGCTCGTACAACTGGGGGAAGGCCTCGGCCAGGCCCTGGGCCAGCGCCACCAGTCATCTCTCGGGCGAACATCGCCTGCGTCTGCGCGCCGAGATCGCCACCTTGCGACAGCTCTCCGGCCGCAATCTTCAGGTGCTGTTATGGGCGCCGCTCATGGCCGTGCAAGGCTTCGGCGTGTTCTGGAATGGCGGAGTGCTCTTCGCCTTGCTGGCCCGCTTGTTTTTCACCGACCTGGCGTTCGGCTGGGAGTCGACGATTGCGAATGGCCCGCAGGGCATGTACGCCATCGCCCACACGCTGGCCACCCCGTGGCTTTTGCTCGGCCTGAACTTTTGTCCGACGCTGGAGCAGATCGAGCATAGCTGGTTTCACTATCAGCCGGCCTGGCCAGCCTGGATCGCGGGGCGATGGTGGCCTGGTGGCCCTGGCTGCTGCTGGTAATTTTCGTCTACGGCCTGGTTCCCCCGGTCGGCGCTCCGCTCCTACATTTCGGCAGCGGATGCGCCGGAGCTTGCGCGAGCTGGCCTTCGATGAGCCCCGCCACCGCGCCGCCTGGCATCGGCTCACCGGTCCCCCTCATCACCGCCAATCGTTCCGCCCCACGACGGCGCACCCTCGGCCGATGCTCCCGCGACCGCCCACCCGGCCCGCAGCACCGGCGCCGGTTGCCTGCTCGTGGCCAAGCCGCTCGCCGGGGCGCGCGCCGAGATCGAGCAATGGGTAATCGCCCAACTCGGCTGGCAACTGCGTCGGGCAGCGAAGTCGTCGAGATCGATCTGCCCAGTGGCAATGACGAAGCGCTCGCCCGTCTCGCCGCAGCGCTGCCGCAGGCCCCGCGCTGGCTCATCGCGGTGCCCGCGCCTTTCACCGCCTTTTCCGCCTTCACCCAATTCCTGGCCCGCCTCAGCGCACTCTCCGACGCGTCCGCAAAGAGCGAGGGGCTTCATGCTCGTCATCGCGCTCGACCCAAATGGCCGGCCGACCGCCCCCGATACGCAATGGACGCGCTACTGGAGCGATTTCCTGCGCGCTGAAGATGCCGGCTGCGTCACCTTGAGCTACACGCCATGAGCATCCGCGATCTGCCGGTCATCGCCATCCTCGGAGACGTAAACCACGGGAAATCCTCGGTGGTTGCCACGCTGGCCGAGGACGATTCCGTGGGCATCGGCGCCTTCCCCACGACCACGCAATGCCAGCGCTTCCGGGTGCGCGACCTCCTCGAGTTCGTGGGACACGCCCGGCTTTCAAAACGCCCGCGAAGCCCTGCGCGAATTGAAGGAAGCGGGCACCGCCGCCAATCCGCTCTCCGTCTTTCGCGAGTTCGTGGCCCGCCACCGGGATGACCGCTTTTTCGTCCACGAGTGCCGCCTGCTCGAGCCCGTGCTGGAAGGCGCGTCGCTGCTTTACGTGGTGGATGTGGCGCAACCGCTGGAACCGCGCATGAAGCCGAGACGGAAATCCTGCGCCTGACCGGCGCGCCCACGCATCGCCCTGCTCAACCAGACCGGCGAGCCCAAGTACCGTGCCGAGTGGGAAGCGCGGTTGCGGCAGAACTTCAGCGCGGTCATCGAGTTCGATGCCCATCGCGCGGACTTCGCAAATCGCCTCGCCCTGCTGGAGGCGCTGGCCACCGTCGATCTCGCTGGCAAGACCAAGCTGCGCGCCGCCGTCGCCGTCTTGCAACGCGACCGCGACGACAAGCTCGACACCACCGCGCGCATCATCGTCGACCTGCTCTCCGACCTGCTCACCTGCCGGCATGTCGAAGCCCTCCGCGACCCGTTGCGCGTGGCGGCGCAGCGGCGGGAGATCGAGGAACGCTTTCGCGAAAAGCTCATCGCGCGGGAGACCGAGGCGCACCGCGAGATCATCCGGGCCTTTGCCCATCAGCGCGTCGCCGTTCGCCACGAGGGACCGCGGGAATGGCTCTCCGACGGACTCTTTGTCGAGCGCACGTGGTCGCTGCTCGGCCTCAACGGCTGGCGCTTGCTCGCCGCAGGCGCGGGCGGCGGCGCACTGGTCGGCGCGAAGATCGACCTCCTCTTCGGTGGCGCCACGTGGGGCCTCGGCGCGGCACTGGGTGGGGCGGTCGGTGGCGGCGCGGCCCTCGCCGGCAGCCGCACCGCGCCTGGCTTGAAAGTCAACCTGCCCTACTTCTCCCGCGCCATCGTCGGCACCGAACTCGTCGCCGGCCCCCATCCAACACGAGAACTTTCCGTGGATCGTCCTCGACCGTGCGCTCGGGATCTTCGTCTCCGTCTCCCGCCGCGCCCACGCCCGCCAGGACCGCGAGACCCTCGACGCCGCCGCCCTCGCCGCCCGCTTGCGAGCCACCCAAGCCGGCTCCGACCAGGCCCCCGACGATTTGCGCAAGGCCCTGGCCAAAGCCTTCCGCGACATGCGCAAGCAGCGCTTCAACGACGACCGCCGCGAGGCCACCGTGGGCACCCTGCGGGAGTGGCTCCGCCAGATCTCGCAGTAATCAGCGCCCGCGCCGGCGGAACAGCGCCAGCATCCCCACGCCGCTGAGCAGCGCCGCCCACGTCCCCGGCTCCGGCACTTCCTGGCCGGCGGCAAAGCCGCTGTTGTGATCGATCACCGCCCACACCACATGGTTCGTCGTGTCCACGCCATAGTCGCCGAGCACAAACTCCGTGGCCGGATTGTAGGCGCCGGTGAAATACTGGCTCGCCATGCCGCCATCCGAATCTCCCGCTACCGCGTTTACCCAGTTTTGCGTGTCCGGGTCGAGCCACAGCAGCTCGAGGTTATTCTCTCCGCCGTAGAGCGAGTTGGCCGTCGCCGGATCGTAGCTGAGCTGGAGCACGTATTTGTCGGTCAGCGTGCCGGAGATATTCGCCACATCGCTGGCCACAGGGGCCAGTTCCCCCGGCGCACCGGTAAAGGTGGCATTGAGTGTCTTGTTCGCGCTCGCCGTGCCACCGAGGATGCTGACCGTCGAGCCATGGCCGAAGGGCGACGTATTCTGCAAGGTGAAGCCCGCGTAGCTGCCCCCGCTCGAGATGTTCTTGCTCGCCGCGCTGCCCGTCTTGGAACTGGCCGTAAAGTCCACGGCGACGCCACCGGAGAGCACCGTGATATTCGTCTCGCGCAGCGACAAGTGGGCGCTCGCTGTCGCATCCTGCGAGTTATTGGTTTGCGCGCTCGCCGCAATGCCACCTGGATGGTGAACGGATCCCCATAGTTGAAAGACACCGTATCGACGATCGTGGAGAAGTTGTTGATGTTGGTGCTGTCCGGTGTTCTCCACGTGCCGGACCAGCGTGCCATTCGTGATGAAACTCCAGCCGCTCGCCGTGCTGAAGGTGATGTTCGACACCGAAAAGGAGCCCTTGAAAAAGTAGGTGATCTGCAGCGTTCCCGGACTGTCCTTCGGATGGTCGATGGAGGGATCGACGATCATGGTATCGAGCCAATAGTTTTGTTGCACGGTGCCGTCCCCGAAATCGACGCTTCCCGCCGCGTAATTTCCGCCGTGCGAATCGTCGCCGGAAAAGGAATTCACCGACAGGCTCAACGCGCCGTAGGTGGCGAACGAAGTCGCGCTGCCATGCGGCCCGGACCAGGTCGCGCTGATCGACCCGAGCGTGACCGATTTGTTATCCACCATGTGAAAACCATCCGACTGGCCGCCGGATTCCGCCATGGCGTCGAGCCCATCATCGGCACGGCCGATTCCCATTTGCGTTCCCAACGCGAGGGTGAAGACCAGAAAAGCATTGCGATAGCGAGCCATTGTTTTCATACGCAAAAAACGGTGGAGGGTGCGAAGTGCCGTGGAATTACGGTGTCGAATATGTTAAATCCCGGCCCTTTCCATCCATCCTGAACTCCGCTCGAAATCCAGTATCTTTACGTAGCGTATAACGCTACGTGTGTCTCACAACGCGCAACGTTTGTAGCAAACGGTGCTTCCTCGCTCCGGCGAGACTCGGCGAGACTCGGGACCCAATGGCAGCGACCGCGGCTACATCGCCGCGGCTGCCCCCCCACCAACGCGTCTTCAGCCTGGTTTCTGCGACGGCGACAGCGCCACCGAGGCTTCGCTGGTCAGGACGCGGAAAACGAAGGTCCTCCTGGAGATACAGCCGAACGGCGGAATCGGTGTGGCTGAGATAACCGATGGAGACATCCTGCCCAATGTTGAGCTCGAAATCGCCGCCGCGCGTGGTCACTACAAACGCCCCTTCAATCGCCGGCGCCCAGATGAGGTTGCCGTCCACGATGCGCTTCACGTGCTCAAGCACGGGATAGCCGTGATCGCGGGTCTCGGCGAGGGCCGTGTACTCATTGGCTCCCAGTAAGACCGAGTAGGGGCCGTTCACGCCCACGAGACGCAACTGGCTCAAGGCATGGGCGACCGCGTCGGGATAATCGCGCACATCCGCCGGGAGCGCATCGATGGGATTGCTGGTGCCTTCCCGAATGCCCTGGATGCCCGCTTCCGGTAGCCATTGAAAATCGCCCGGTCCTTCGGCAAAGGCGAGAGTCTTCGCGGCGTCCTTCGCCGGTTGCCAGTCGGAATCGTCCGATCCGCGCTCCACGTCATCGATGGCCTGGCGCGAAAGCTCAAAGGGCACCCGCAACTCGACGAGCGGTTTCACCTCGCGCTGGTGGGCGATCATCCCCTCGGCAGGCGCGGAGATCGACTTCAAGTGGCCGTCGCGACTCCGGGCAGGGCGATTCCGCCCGTGGCCGGCACGTCCACCACCCGCCGTCCGGCCAGATATCGCTTCAGCGTCCTTTTCGTCTCGTCTTCGATCTGCGACCACGCTGCGTCCGAAATGGGTGCCAGTTCTCGATGGAGGTTATTCATTTTTCTCTCCTTTTAGGGATCCGATGCCAAGGATGTCTCGCCCGCCGTCGAAAGCGAAGGCGGGTCCGATGTCTCGGAAATCGGCGATGGGTCGGTAGCTGCGGAGGCTGGTCCATCGGCGCTGATGTTGTCGAGAAATGTCGCCGAGGGCGCAAAAATAAATTGCCGGTGACGGCGCGGCTGAAGTCCAGCAGCCGGTCGTAGTTTGCCCGGCGGATTGCCGACGAACATATTCTGCAGCATCGTCTCAGTGATCCGCGGGGTGCGGCTGTAACCGATGAAGTAGGTGCCGAATTCGCCGTGGCCGGGCGGCCAAAGGGCATGTTGTCCCGCAGAATCTTGAGCTCTTTTCCATTCTCCACAATGTTCGTCAGCGCATTGTGCGCGTAGGCCGGCTTCTCGGTGTCCGCTCAGCTCGATGTCGGAAAGCTTCTTGCGGCCGATGATGCGCTCCTGCGTCTCCACCGGCAGCGCATTCCACCCCTTCATGTCGTGCAGATACTTCTGCACGATCACGTAGCTGCCGCCGGCAAAGGCCGGATCTTCCTCGCCCACCACCGCCGCGTCCCTTGCGCCATCCCCGCGCGGGTTTTCCGTACCATCGACGAATCCCATGACATCACGATCGTCGAAATAGCGAAAGCCGTGCACCTCGTCGGCGACCGAAACCGTCTCCCCGAGGGCCGTCCATGATCTGCATCGCCAATTCAAAACACATGTCCGGACGTTTGGCGCGAATGTGGAACAGGATGTCCCCCGGCGTGGAAACCGCCTGGCGATTGCCGGAACTGATCTCGCAAAACGGATGCAACTCCGCGGGACGAGGCGATCCAAAGAGCGCGTCCCACGCCTCCGAGCCGAAGCCCACGACGCAGGTCAGGCCGCTTCCACATTCCGAAACTCCACAGCGCGCACCAGTCCCGCCAGATCGGCAAAAAAGGACCGCAGGGTCGCGGCGTTGTCCGGCCCGGGACGGATGCAGACCACCAGAAAAATCGCCGCGCGCGTCAGGGGCCCGACCACCGGCTGAGGCAGAACGACTTCGTTGAGTGGCTTGGGCGCATCCATCGCTTCCGTTTTCTATCCGAAGCCCGTTTCGCGACAATCTCGTTTTCACGGCAGATAGGTCTCGCGGTAGCGGAGTATCTCGTTCCCCCCTATGTCATCCTGAGCGGAGTGTAACGGAGTCGAAGGACCCCGTCGCTCTACCAGCGATCGCCGTTGGTCCAGCGACAGAGTTTTTTTCCCCGCGCCCGTTCCGAAGTTGCCCCTGGGAACGAGCGTGCGGCCTGCCGAATAACCAACGATGATCGCTGGTTGTTCGGCGGGGTCCTTCGACTCCGTTACACTCCGCTCAGGATGACACGAGGGGAGGGCGATCTTAGGTCACCCCTGCGCCGCGATCATCCCGCTCTGCCGCGCGTAGTTGAAGATGCCGCCGGCGTCGATCACGGGGCGGACTTCGCCGAGCGGCTTCAGGCTGTAGGTGGTGCCGTTCACGGTCAGCGTGTCGGTATCGAAATCGAGGGTCGCGATGTCACCCGTCTTGACCTTTTCGCACAGGCGTTCCTTGGCGTCGTAGGGATACAGTTCGCCGGTGGCCACGCAATTGCGGAAGAAGATGCGCGCGAAGGATTCGGCTACGACGGCCTCGACTCCCGCGGCGCCGAGCGCGATGGGCGCGTGCTCGCGCGAGCTGCCGCAGCCGTAGTTGCGGCCGGCGATGATGATCTTGTACGGCGTCTTGATCCCGCCCTCGGGGACGAACTTGGTGGGGTACTGATCGTCGGGCAGTCCGACCATGGCGTAGCTGCCGAGCTTCTCGTATTCCTCGGCGATCGTCGGCACGAGGGTGAGATACTGCGCGGGGATGATCTGATCGGTGTCGATATTGTCCTGAACGACGTAGACGGGGCTGGTGATGGTATGGGACATGGCGTGATTGGGAGTAGGGCTCAGAAGTGGAAACCGGGCTTGGGAGTGGCGGTGCTTGGCGGCAGCGGAGTGTCGCTCGTATCGAAAAGCGGCGAACGGTGGCGTGCGTGGGCGGCACATTGCTGTGCTTCTCGACGGATTGCGGCGGCTCGAACATTGGTCGGTTGAGTTGGATGGTGTAGTTGGTCTTGGCCTTGGTCGAAGTCGTGTACGGGCCGGGCGGCGCGGGCTTGATCCTCGGTGGACATAAATCCGGCGGTGCCGTCCTCGGTCATCACGCGGCTGAAACCGAAGGAGTGCTCGAGCATCGTGACCTTCGCCCCTTCATTGAGCACGAAATCCGGCCCGAAGGATTGCGCCGGGCCGAACTTGTAAAAGGGCGCCTTGGACGTGGCGACGAGGTAGTGCGACCCGGAGGGGACGTCGTTCGTCTCGCAGGCGGTGAAGACGGTGAGACAGAGCATGGCGACCAGGCTGGGCAGGATTCTGGAAAGCGGTGGCCGGAACATCGCAGAGGGTCGGAAACTTGGGGAATGTCTTCGACTTCAGGCCCGGGCCACTTGCATCGAGGGGTCAGCCAACGTATTCGCGCGGGTCGGTGATCTTGCCGGTGAGGGCGCTCGCGGCCACGGTGTAGGGCGACGCGAGAAACACCTGCGACTCCTTGTGGCCCATGCGTCCGGGGAAGTTGCGGTTCGTGGCGCTGATGCACTTCATGGGCGTATTCATGCGGCCGAAGGTGTCCACCGGTCCGCCGAGGCAGGCGGCGCAGGAGGCATTTTCGGTCATGCGCACGCCGGCGTTCTCGAGGATGGACCAGACACTCTTGCCGTCCCACTGTGTGTCCTTCAACTCCTGCACGACTTTGGTCGTAGCGGGTACGCCGAAGGTATCGATCTTCACCGACTTGCCGCGCACCACGTGGGCGAAGGCGAGGAAGTCGCTGGTCTTGCCGCCGGTGCACGAGCCGATGTAGGCGCGGTCGAGGGTGACGTTGCTCAGTTCCTTCGCGGTCTTGCGCTGGCCCGGGTCGGGATGGCAGGCGACGGTGGGCTCGAGCTTCGAGAGGTCGAATACCTTGTCGTAGCTGAACTTCTGGTCGTCATCGATCTCGGCGGGCTCGTAGGTGCTCTTCGTGCCGTTTTCCGTGACGCGCTCCTTCACGTAACGATCGGTCTTTTCGTCGAAGGGGAAGATGCCGTTCTTGCCGCCGGCCTCGATGGCCATGTTCGCGATGGTCATGCGGTCGTCCATGGTCATGCCATGGACGCCGGGGCCTTCCCACTGCATGGCGCGGTAGGTGGCGCCGTCGAAACCGATATCGCCGATGACGTGCAGAATCACGTCCTTGGCCATGAGGCCGGGGGGCAATTCGCCCTCGAGGAAGAAGCGCATGGTCTCGGGCACTTTCACGAGCAGCTTGCCGGTGCCAAGGATGAAGCCCGCGTCGGTATTGCCGATGCCGGTGGCGAATTGGTTGAAGGCGCCGGCCATGCAGGTGTGTGAATCGGTGCCGAAGAGGACTTCACCGGGGCGGGTGTGGCCTTTCCACGGCAGCGTGGTATGGCACACGCCGGTGTAGTTCTTGCCGTACTGCTTCTTGAGCTGGCCCTGCTGGGCGTCGAATTTCCAGTGGCCGGCGGAGTCGTCGATCACGTCGTAAAAATACGGGAGATCCTGCTCATTGGCGAAATCGCGCAGGATGTCGACGTTGCGATTCGACATGGAATCGGCGGTGAAAATGTAGTGGTCGGGGATGATGACGAGTTTCTTCGGGTCCCAGACTTTGGCGGCCTGGGCCGAACTCGCGCTTGAAGACGCCGATGGTGCCCGGGCCGCAGACGTCGTGGGTCATGAGGATGTCCACGTTCACCCACACGTTGTCGCCAGCCTGGACATGCGCTTTGCCACTGGCACGCGCGAGCACTTTTTCGGTCAGAGTCATAAGGGGGACTACTATCACACCGCGAAGCCGGTGGGCGCAAATGGATTTGTCGCACGAACTTGGGACCAGGCAGCCCGGAAATTTTTCGCACCTTGTATTGCCTTGTGCCGCCTTGTGTTTCGGTTCCCGGCGATCTCCGCCCGTGGGAAGACGAGTGTGTTCCGGGACGCCCTTCAGAAAAAATTCCTCTTCGCTTCGGTTCGATTACCTTCGAGCGCCTTCGCGCATTCGGGCTTCGGAAAGCCTGTCCCTCGGCCACGCTTTGATTGGGTCGCCGATGCCCCTGGCCATTCGGCGGATGCCGCCCTGTTGCCTATTCGTTTTCATGCGCCACATCATAAGAAAGCGCCGTTAAATGCTGCATGGGCTGCATGGGCTGCGTGGGCTCCATAGCGGGAAAATTGCGCTTTTTTCGCCAAAAATCGACGGCGGGCAATAGTCTGGCCAAAACCAGCCCTCTCAGCAAACTCTCTCCACGCATGTCATCCTGAGCGAAGTCGAAGGACCCCGTCGAACAACCAGCGATGATCTTTGGTAGAGGCGACGGGGTTCTTCGACTTCGTTACACTCCGCTCAGAATGACACGCGTAGAAGAAAGTCACCTTTTCGTCCGTCATTCAGATCGCCACCCTGACCATGCGCCTCGCTTCCCTCGTCCTGCTGCTCGCCGGCTTTGCCACCGCTCACGGTCTCACGCTCGAACTCAAACCAGGGACGGCGATTCCCGATCTCGCGGCGGCGCGGGATGCGGCCCGCCAGGCGCATGCGGCCCATGCGAAGGAGCCCATCACGGTCCAGGTCGCCAACGGTACTTACCCGATCACCGCGCCAATCGTCTTCGAGCCGCAGGACAGCGGGGTGAGCTACGAAGCGGCGCCCGGCGCGAAGCCGGTCTTCACCGGCGGGAAGAAGATCACCGGCTGGCAGGTGGGCGCGGATGGCTTGTGGACGACGCACGTCGAGCCGGGCACGAGCTTCGAAGTCTTGTGGGTAAATGGTCGCCGGGCGACGCGGGCGCGGACGCCGAAGGACGATTACATCCAGGCCACCGGCCAGCCGCTGAATGCGCTGCCCGGCATTCCGCTCACCGGCTCGCCGCAGTCTTCCATGCTGCAGATCGCATCCCGGGACGCGGAGATTTTGCGCGGCCTGCCCCCGGAAGAATTGCACGACGTGAACGTCGTCGTCCTTCACTCCTGGAATGAAACGCGCCACCGGCTCGCCGGCGTGCGCGTGGAAGACGGGACGCTGCAATTCACCGGCGGCATGCGCAATTTCTTCTCTCTCGAACCCTTTCATCGCCTCTATTTCGAAAACCTCCGCGCCGCGCTGACCGATCCCGGCGACTGGTTCCTCGCCCGCAACGGCACGCTCTCCTACCAGCCACGTGCGGGGCGAAGAACCGGCCACCGCCGAGGCCTGGGCGCCGGTCGCGACGCAATGGCTGCTCTTCAAGGGCGACCCCGCGAAGGACGAGACGCTGGTGCACGATCTGCATTTCCGCGGGCTCAGTTTTCAGCATCAAGCCTACACGCTGCCGGAGACCGGCGTCGGCTTTCACCAGGCCGAGGAGCCACTGGGCGCCGCCATTGAGGCGGACGGTTTGCGCAACGTGAGCTTCGAGCAGTGCGAATTCGCCCACACGATGACGAATACGCTGTGGCTGCGGCGCGGTTTGCCGCGACATCACACTGCGCGAATGCTGGCTCCATGATCTCGGCGCGGGCGGGGTGAAGATCGGCGAATCGAAAATCCCCGGCGAGAGCGACCAAACCAGCTTCGTGACGGTCGACAATTGTGTCATCCACACCGGCGGACGCTATTTCCTCAGCGCCATCGGCGTGCTCCTCTTTCACGCGAGCGATTGCACGATCCGCCACTGCGACATCGCGGACTTCTATTACTCCGCGATCAGCCTCGGCTGGGTGTGGGGCTACAAGCCCACGCCCTGCGCGCGCAATCTCGTGGAGGATTGCCACCTGCATCATCTCGGCTGGGGCGTGCTCAGCGACATGGGGGCGGTCTACACGCTCGGGCCGCAGCCCGGCACGGTCATTCGCGGCTGCCACATTCACGACATCGGTGTGGGCAGCTACGGCGGCTGGGGCATGTACAACGACGAAGGTTCCACGGGCATCGTGTGGGAGAACAATCTCGTCCATCACACGCAGGATGCCGGCTATCATCAGCATTACGGCCGGGGCAATATCGTGCGGAATAACATCATCGCCTACTGCGCCGAGGAGCACGTGCGCCGCAGCCGGCCCGAGGATTTTCTGGCCTTCGCCTTCGAGCGCAACATTGTGCTCATGGGCGACGGCCGTCTCTTCGCCCATGTGGACAAGAACTGGGATGACGGCCGCGTCTTCCTAGCGGACAACGTGTATTGGAAACCCGATGGCCCCATTCCCGACTTCGCCGGAAAGTCGTGGGCCGACTGGCAATTCATGGGGCGCGACACCGGCTCCGTGGTGGCCGATCCCCTCTTCGTCGCGCCCGAGAAAGGCGACTGGACACTGCGCCCGGAATCGCCCGCGCTCAAGGTGGGGTTCGTCCCCTTCGACTGGAAAAAAGCGGGCGTGACCGGCGAGGCTCCATGGCGTCAGCTCGCCGCCGAGGAATTTCCGCCGATGAAGTACGGGCTGAAGCCGAAGGCGCCGCCGCTCGAGTTGCACGATGGATTTGAAACCACGCCGGTCGGAGGGACGCCCGCTCGCGCCAGGATCAGCAACAACAAAAAGCCGGGCCTGATCAAGGTCGTAGCAGACCAGCCGAGCAAAGGTCAGCACTGCCTGCAACTCACAGACGGCCCCGATGTCGAACCCGCTTTCGAGCCGCATTTTTATTACGGGCCCGGCCATGACCACGGCCTAACCCGCGTCGCCTTCGACGTGCGCTCCGAGCCGGATTACCAGCTCGTCTTCGAGTGGCGCGACGATGCCACGCCCTATCACACCGGTCCGAAGCTCATCTTCGGAAAAAGCGGCGTTCAGGCGAACGGCAAGACGCTGACCGGCTTCCCGGCGAATACCTGGGTGCACGTCGAAATGACGGCGAAGATCGGCCCGGATAGCGATGCCACCTGGAATTGTACGCTGACCATCCCCGGCAAAGATCCCCAGCATTTCGACGGTCTGAAATTTGAGAGTGCGGACATGAAAATCCTGAAGTGGCTCGGCTTCTCGTCGCCCGGCCGCGCGGCCGCCAAGTGCTGGCTGGATGAGATTGAGATCGAAAACAAACCCGTAAAATGAAAGCTGAACGAAGGATATTTGGCGCCCCTGGCCTTCTCCCTTATTGCCGCCGCGAATATCAATGCTGCGCATTCGGATGATTCGTCTCTGAACCATCGACTCGAAACAAAAAAATCAAAAACCACTCGGTTACGGTTTTCGTGGCATTTCATGACAGAAAAGTGGTTATACAGGTATCGTTTGAAGACGGACCAGGCGCGCCACCCATTTATTACGATACAGTTCGCGTCCGCGCATATGATACCGCGGATAAGGAAATCGAAGTGACGCCTGTAATCCCTAATCCATTTATTACGGGATGCTCAAAAGCAACTCCGTAGGTATTTATATGGGCATGTTAGCAAAGGACCAGAAGTTAGATAAAGTGAGCGTAGAAAAAGAAGGCGATCTTGCGACATACACAAACAAGCCATAGAGAGTTGACTCTCAAAAACCACGAAATAGGCGAATCAGACGAAAAAGGGAGGCCTCTTCTTTCGCCTATTTCGTGGTTCCGTTTTAATCATCCATGGCCGGCGTCGTAGCCATCATTACCGGGGAGCGTGGCCAGCGCGAGATCGTGCGACCGCTGGTGGCGGTCGGGTAAATTGTGCCGTCCTCGATTGGGAACAATTGCGCCCCGATGGAAAGGCATATGCACGCTTCCTGCCGGAGCTCTGGAGAATCGTGCGCGCGCATCCGGGCGCGGTCGTCTTCACGGATATGAGCTCGGTGTTTCTCGGGCTCATTCTCCTCGTGGCCAAAATGCACGGAACCCATGTGTATTTGCGGTTGCGCGGCGATCCCTTTGCTGAGACGCACGATCAGCTCCGCTTCCACTGGCAGCAACACGAATGGCCGCAATTGCTTCGTTCCCTCGTCTCGTGGCTGCTCGATCGCCCGCTTTTTGCCTTCGTCGATCGCTTCGTGCCCGTTTCCAATTGGATCGTGCAGCGGCTGCACATCCAGCAGAGGGCCTCCATCGTCCGCATTCCCGTCGCCCTCGAGAATTTTCCGCCACGCCAGCACCGCGCAACGTCTCCGCTGCGGCTGCTCTCGGTCACGAATTTCAACTACCCGCAGAAGGTGGCGGCCTTGGGGCGCTTCCTCGAAAGCTACGGAGATTTTCTGGTCGCGAACGCAATCACCGTGACCATCGCCGGAGCGGGTATTGCGTGGGAGACCTTTTGCGCCCGACATGCGAAGCATGCGCAGTTTCCCGGCTTCGTCCGCGACGTCGCCGGCCTCTACCGCGAACACGATGTGTTCGTGCACTTTTCCGACCTCGACGCTTTTCCTTACGTCGTCCTCGAGGCCCAGGCCGCCGGCCTGCCTGTGATCGTCAATCCCGCCTGCGGCATGCTCGAACAGGTCGAGGACAACGTGAATGGATTTCTCGCCGACCTCGAAGATCGCCCTGCCGTCGAATCGCTCCTCTGCCGCCTGCGCGATTCCGTCGAACTCCGCATGCAAATCGGCACTCAAGCCCGCCAAAGCGTGCAGGAACGCTACGCCCTCACGACCATCGGCGGGCAATTGCGCAGACTGCTCGATCCACCAACCCGCTGAGCTATCTCCTCCGCGCACCCCCACCACTCCAGGGACGCCAGGGATCTACCCCGGACGTAGCGCGAGCGCCGGAAAAGCAAATGCGGTAGGGAAGCCGCGCCGCCGGGTTCCCTCGCATGTGGTGTGGCAAAGTGGCGGGCGGTGGGACGACTCGCAGGTAATTTCCGCACGCCCATCCGGGCCGGCCACCGCCGCTTTTCCCCACACCCAAAAGTCGGCACCCGACGGCGCGGCTTCCCTACCAGTTTTTTCGGCGCTCGCGCTGCATGCGGACGCGATTTCCCATAAGGCGAGTATGGCTTTCTCCCTCACGATCTCGTCTCCACCAGCTCGCCTTGGCCACCACCAATTACGCGGATGACACGGACCAGCTCGTTGCCGGAATGAGATCTTTCATCCACGTTTCACACCGATTTTCCGGCTCCGCTCTCAACCGCCCGCGATCGTCCGGACCACCTTCCGCGCGCTTTCTCCGAAAAGAAACAACGCCGCAATGCGCAGCCACGGGAGCGCACTCACCAATTCGGGGTTCAGCTTCAGTGCGCGGCCAAATAGGGCGGCCGCCTTCCAGCGCCCCACCGGTAGAACCCGATAGGCGAGCTCCGCGAGCTGCACGGCTTGCACTCGTCCCAACCCGCCGGATTTTCGTTCAGCAGCCAGACGATCAAAGGCAGTGAGAAAGCTTTCCGCCTTCCTAGTATTGAAATCCCGCCGATACGTGGAGAGCAGGCGTGCATCCTCCGCCCGTGCTTGCTCACCAAACACAGCGCGCAAGTTCTCCCAGCGAATCGCCGTCGTCGCTTCATCGAAAGCGGCTGCGTCCACCGAAGACATCGAACCCGTCACCGAAGACCCATGCTCGCGATACAAGAGCAGCGCTTCCGGCAAATTGGCCGTCTCCCGCGCACGAGCGATGCGCGACCACAGCGCATAATCTTCGGAATGAAACGACGGCGCATAGCCGCCAAACTCCTGTCGCACCACCTCGCGACGAAACATCACCGAACTGTGGATGAACGCGTTATCGAAGCAAAGATACCAGCGGATCTCCTCGACGCCATGCGGGCGCAGCAACCGGAACGCCTTGCGACCTCGTGCATCGGTCTGCACCGCCTCGGTGCCCAGCAGCACGCAATCGGGGTGCGTCCGTAGAAAATCCACCTGCTTTTCCAACCGCTCGGGAAGGCTGATGTCATCGTGATCCTGCCGCGCGACCCATTTCCCGCGCGCCAGTTCCAGGCCACGATTGAGCGCCGGCACAAGCCCGATATTCTGCGGATGAGTCACGACGCGCAGGCGCGGATCGCGCACCGCGCGCAGGATCTCCGGCGTGCCGTCCGTGGAGCCGTCATCGATGACCAGCAACTCGAAGTCGGAAAACGTCTGCGCCAAAATGCTATCGAGCGCGGCCTGCAGATGTGCGCTTCCGTTGCGCACTGGCAGCAACACCGTCACCTGTGGATTCGCCGCAGCCATCGCCCTCAAGCCACCAACGCCTGGAAGACCCGGCGATGTTGCGCCAGCCAATCTCGCTTGGAAAAGCGCGCCTCAGCCCGCGCCCTGGCCGCCGCGCGATATTGCGGCCACTGCCGCATGATCTGCTCCACGGCATCGGGCCGTAGCCGTCGGCGCCGGCCAGTAGTTCTTCTCCCAACTCTCCGGCATCTCGAGCAGCAAACCCGCATCGTCGCCCACGAGCTCCGGCATGCCCCCGCTCGCCGAGCCGATCACCGGCACACCGCACGCCATCGCTTCGATCGGCACCGTCGGGCAAGGATCCTTGTATTTGGGATGCAGGAGAATATGCGCCGCTTGATAGATCGCGGGCGCGTCTTCCTGCCGATAAGCGGGCACGCGGCGCACGAGTTCCGCGATATCGAGATCGCGCAACGCCTTCGCCACTTCCTCCTCCGCTCCCGGCCAGACCAGGCGCCCCGCAAGTTGCAGCATCACCGGAAATTTACGGCGTTTCAATTCCGCCACGGTATCGAGCACCGAGAGCACGCGATAGCTCTCGTGATGCGAACCCGCGGCGAGGAGTTGGCACACCCTGGTGTCGACCGGCTCCGCAGGGCGAAACTGCATCATGTCCACGCAATTGAACGCGATCTCCGACGGCGTGCCGGATTCTCCGAGAAAGCGCTGCGCGCAATCCTGGCAAAACGCGCTTTGGTAAAAAATGTAGTCGGCGCGTTCGCGCAAGGCGCGCATGGGTGCGTTGATCTCCTCGGCGCGCGTGCCGTACCACGCCGGATAGGCCACCCCGTTTTGATTCCACACGAATTTCACGCCGTGCCGCTGCGCCCATTCGATCAGCTCGAGCGCGAATTTCGGCGGCGCGCTGCTCACCAGGTAGAGGAGATTGAAATCGGAGGATGCCGCGGGGAAGTCCTCCGCGAGATGCAGCAACTTGACACGTCCCCCATGGACCAGTCCCGCGCCGTCGGGCGTGAAGGCATCGCCGTAGTTAAGCACCGGGCGGTCACGTTGCGGCGAAAGCGCCGTGTTTTTCAACTGACGCCGAAAGCGAAGACGTGCCGGCAATTCCCGCCACCGCCAGAATCGGGCACGCACCCCGGCCGGCACCAACGCGTCGAGCAGCGGAGACATCTTCATGTCCGCGCGGCCGCTTCCGGCTTGTGCGCGATGCCAAAGATCATGTGTCCAAACATCCACGCCGGCAACAATCCGCAGGCCACCGTCGCGAGTCCATTCCGCAACCGGCCGGCCGGCAGCCATTCGGCCAGCCAGCGCGCGCTCCCCTCATGGGCGTCGAGAAAGAGGATGCGATCGACGGCGAACCCCGCGGCGGCGAGGTTCCGCGTGCATCTCGGCCTTGGTGAACCGGTACTGATAGAAGCGCCGGTTCGCCGCGCAGTTTTCCGGCGGCGGCGTGCGAAAGCCGCGCAGCATGTGCGCGGAAATTGTGCGCCGGCGTGGAGGCAAGAAAATAGCCGCCCGGCTTCAGCACCCGCCACGCTTCGCTGGAAGGCCAGTTGCAGGCCGGCCTCGAAGTGCTCGGCCCCCGCCCCCCCAGTTGAAAATGACGTCGAAGCTCTCTGCCGGAAAACCGGTTTCGAGAAAACTGCCGCGGCGAAACCGCGTCTCACCAAAGCGTTGCGCAGCAATTCGATGCGGCGCGCGGCGATATCGATGCCCACGACATCGACGCCTTCCTCCGCGAGCTGCACCGTCCACTCGCCCATGCCGCAACCGCAAGTCGAGCACGCGGCCACCGGGACGCCGCGCGACCGCCTCTTGAGCAGCGGATAGTAGGGATGCCGCACCATCTGCGCGCGGCGCGCGGCCAGGTCGTCCACCGCTTGCGCCCAACGCTCGTCCCAGAAATCGCCCACGAATTCCTCCTCGGAACCGGAATCATTTTTCGGAATGCAATAATCCTTGAGCATGGTGTGGGACGGGCAGATGGCGGAGCGCTCTTTGCTAGCAGAACTAATCCGCCGTTCGAGGTTTTCCGTGGCGACGAACCGCACGCTCGCACTGGCGGGCCACGCGCTCCGCAAAAGTCCGATGTTCCCCGACTGCTCCACAGTCTCTCGTCCGGCGCGGCCAAGACGTTCGATCGCCTGCTCATCGCCGATCAACTCGCGCACCCGCGCGGCCAACTGCGCGCTGTCCTGTGGCCCGCACGAAAAGCACATTGTGCCCCTCGACCATCTGCTCGCGCGACCACAGACCCCTCCGTCTCGGTCAGGACCACCGGCGCGCCGCAGGCCATGGCTTGCAGAGTCACGCTCTGGCCGGAAGGCTGGTTGCTCGCTTGCAGAGGAACAACCACGGCGCGCGCGCGCTGATAGAGTGCGCGCCACGTGTTCATCCGAGAGTTCCGCGCCGTGCCACGATCCCGCGTGGTGAATCACATTGGGCGGCAGCGTCTCGGGCAAAGGCAGCTTCGTGATGATATGCACCGGCGCCGGAATCTGCGCGGCAGCTTCCACCAGCGTCCCGAAAATCCCGCCGGCCATCGTTGCCGATGGAGAGCACGATATCGCGAGCCACTGCGGGATCGGGGTGCCAGAATTTCGCGTCCACGCCGAACAGGTTCACACGAGATGGCGTCTCCCGGGAGACGGAAGAAAGTGCGCATCGGCTCCAACTCCGCCTCGCCGAAAAGCAGCGTGTCCATGTGGCGCAGCAGCGTCCGCGGAGATTTCACGCCGCAAGTAGCCGTGCTTGAAATTCAAGACGCCGCGATTGAATGCCGATGATCGGCCGGGTGATGATGCGCAATCGCGCCAGGCGCCAGCGCATAGGCGATATTTCCTCCCGTCGCGACCAGGCAGTCCGCGGCATTCAATTGCCCGGCCCAGCCCGTGAGCTTGCGTGAGGAGATTCGGCTCCATCTTCACGGGGCGCGCCGCGCGCGGCCACAGCCGCCCTAGAAGGCGGTCGCCGAGCGTGGCGGGCCGGGCGGGATCGATCTCGAAGTGCTGCACCTGGATACCGCTTCGCGCCATCTCGATGGCTCCATAAAAAAAACTCCGTCGGCGCCGCGCCGCTCTCCACATCGGGCGAGACGGCCCAACCGGCCTTTCATGTACAGAAAGGCAACGTTCCGCGGCGGCTCAATCGTGGGCGGCACAGATTTCCGTGATGAAGCTTCGCATGCGCTGCCGCCACCACCGGCGTGCTGTAATGGCTTCTCCACCACTGCTCGGGCCGCCTCTTCCTCGGTCTCAAATCGATGCGCCCGGACAGCACCGCCTCGAGCGCCGCTTCCCAATCCTCGTCGCTTTCGCACAGGCGCAATCCCCGGCCACCGGAGCGCTCGGCGACGTCTCGATAACTCGGCAGGGGGCTGCCCAGCGCGATCCGTCCGCAGGCCATCGGCAGCGTGATTTTCCACTCGGTGTGCCCCCAGTTATAGGAGTTATCCAGAAAGCGCGGTGAAATGAAAATGCCGCCCCAGGGGCGTAGATCGGCAGGAGCGCGGCGACGGATTCGAATGGAATGATCGTGTGCTCTATGTCGGCAAGCAGCGCGTCGAAGCGGCTCTTCCATGGCTCGAACCACCGGTCGAGCGCGGTGAGACTGTTCGTCACCAGGACCAGTCCGCAAGCGACTGGAAAACTTCCGCAGCACGGTTTCGATGCGCAGCAGTTCGAAAAGCTTCACCGCCTCGCCGCTCCACAGCAGATCGAGTTTGGCGCCTATCTTCCAAGACCGCCGCGCGGGCACCTGGCGCAAGTCGACGTTTATCGGGGATCCAGCGCACGCAATCATGATGCTGGGCGCAAACGGTCGCGAGATGGCTGGAATCGGCGATGAGCGCGTGCGAAAGCGCGGCCATGCGGCGAGCGTCCGCCGTCTGCTCGTCTGTCGGTGCCATGCCGCGGTAGTAGAATGTTCCACTCGCAGGGGTGAAAATAGTCGACGTTCACATCGAAGGACGATTTCGGCGTGCCCCGCGCCCGCAGGGATTCCGCGAGCCCGCTGGGATACGGCATTCATCGACTTCAGAAAAATCACCGCATCATAGCGGCGCCACGGCTTGAACAGGCTGTAGTGAACTGACGCGGCAGCGTCCTCGCGCAGGGCTTCGGCCATCCCAGCCGAAACGCAATCTGCCCCACCGCCGAATCGCTCGGGCAACCGCGCACCCATTGCCACACGCGAGGCCAGCGCGGCAGCAGACCATCGATCACGAAACCCACTTCGAGCACCCCTCCGCTCATGCCCGCGCCGCTCCCGGCCCCTTGGGAAAGAACGCGCCCGCGTCAATCGTCACGAGCGGCCCCCGCGCGTATTTCTCCAGCTTCCATTCCGACACATTCGGTTTGCCCCGCAAGCGATTGACCGCTTTGCGAAGCAGGGTCGTCACTCCGCCGCGATGATTTTCCGAGACATTGGGCCGCGCCGTGGCCGCACCGCTGTCCAGCGAACTGCGCGGAACGAAACAGGTATGCAGGCAGCGATAGTGCGAGCTGTCCCAGGACAGATCCTGGTGCAGATCCAGCGGCGGGAGGCGTCGTAACCCGGCTTGAACTCGACCGTGCCGTTCGCGAGCACGTGAGTCACCGCGCCCGCCCAGCCGGTGATCAAATTGAAATTGTAGAGCTTGGTCATGCTGCGACACGGCGGCGCCAGATAGCCGCGGCCGTACCAGCGGCGGGTGTCGACCGCCGTGCAGTTGAGGACGTTCCCGAAGAGCACCCACCACTCGTCGTACTGGCCGGCGAGTAACTCCCTCGCGCAACTTCGCAAGGCCGGCGGGATCGTAAATTTCATCGCCATCGACGGCAAAAATCCACGTCCGCGTTCCGGCAAAGCCGTTGATCAGGAAATGCGATTCGCGCGCTTCGGTGATCCGTCGCAGCTCAATCTTCTCCGGAAATTCCGCGGCCAACCGGGAAGCAATCTCAAACGTGGCATCCGGTGGAATAATGATCGGCAATGATGAGCCGGTCGCAGAAGTCGATGGCATTGCGCACCGCCCGCTCCACGAACACATCCTCGTTACGCACGAGAGTGATGCCCACGATTTGGGCCGTCTCCACGTCACTCATTTCCCGAGCGTCCCATTTCTCTCGGCCAGCATGCGCTGCAGGATCTCGGCATAGCCAAGCACCATGCGATCGCCGGACGGAATCCGGGCCAGCACTTGCGCGTGGAGTTCGGCGTAACGATCCCGCGACGCCAGCAGAACCTCGGCGACATTATCCCGGGAAACCGGCCCCATAGCGCAGCCCTGCCTCGACTACCCCGCGCCATCTTCGTGATACAGCAGCGGCAAGCCACATTGCGCGCCTTCGACGTGATGCATGCCACACGGTTCCCAGCGCGTAGCCGTGAGATACAAATGACATTCCCGCAGCCGTTCCGCAAGGGCGCGTCCGGCCAGGGGAGGAAACGTGCGGGCGCTCTTCCAGCACAAGTTCGCGGGCCAGCGGCCGATGATCCATAGCTCGAAGCCGGGCAATTTTCCCTCGGTGATGAGTTGGGTCGACCTGCTCGTAAATATCAAAGCCTTTGAGCGGGTTGTCCGACCAGTGATGCGTGACCACGCGCAGGGGCTCACCGGGCTTCCATGGCCGCTGGCCGATGGGGTGGAAGACCGCGGAATCCGCACCATTGTAAATGACGGCGTGGGGGGCGACTCACATCGAACCACCGCGCCGCGTGATAATCGCGCAGCCACTCCGCGATAAAGATGGTGAAGTCCACGTGGGCGCTCGCCTTCGCCAGCAGCGGGTCCATGAAGCTAGTGCCCTTGCGCTGATCACATTCGTTCACGCGATGGATGACGCGCACGTGCGGATAATTTTTCGCGGTGCGCGATGATCTCCGGCATGCCAAAGGCCTTGAGCTGCAAGTCATCGCGGGGATCGATAAGCAGAATGGCATCGACCTCCGGGCCAAGCCGGTAAGTCACGCGCCACCCCCGGGCCCGCAGGATGCTTCGTAACTGGGCGACAAAAGTACTGCTGCCACCCCAGGGGCCGGAGGTCGAGCGCATGTTAATGGCTAGAGTCGCCACCGGCTTGGCCGCAAAAGCTTTTGGAGGATGCCAAGATTCATCGGTAACGAAGTGCGCCGCTAATGCAACGAAGACACCAGGCGCCAGCCGGTTTCGTCACGCCGGCGAAGACAAAGTTGGCAAGGATGCAGCAGGCCAAGCCCTCCCGCGAGCGGGCGCAAGACATCCGGACAGAGCCGCGCGGCCGCAGAACGCAGCGAGCTTTTCACATAACCGGGGCGTGACCCGCCCTGCCTGGCGAAGGATATCCATCGCCTCGCGCTGATATTCGTTTTTGAGCTGGTTGGTCTTTTGATCGCCGTGCTGGCGAAAACCGCCAGTGGCGTATCGACCGCATACAAGTCGGCATGCTGAAAAAAGCGCAGCCACAATTCGAAATCCGCAGCAATCTTCCAGCCGGTATCGATTTTACCTCCGGCCCGCTCCCACAAGGATCGCCGCCAAAACGTGGACTCTTGCTGCAGCCAGCCAGGGGCATACCATTGGCCCGTCGGAAGATTCTCGCCGGACAGATAGGCGGCGCGGCTGAAACCCGTGCGCTGCGAACACCGCACCGCCCGGCCATTCGCATCCCAGCGCAAGGGATATAATGTCGTCAGCCACTCGATCTCAGGGTACGTCTCGAAAATTTCCGCCACGACCGAAAGCGTCCACGGGGTATGCTTATCATCGGAATTGAGCCACCCCATCACCTCGCCGGTCGAACGGGCAAAGCCCTTGTTGATCGCGTCGTACTGCCCCGCGTCCGGTTCGCTGCACCAATCCGCGAGGCGATGGCCGTGCCGTTGCAGGATCTCCCGGCTGTTATCGGACGAACCACCGTCCATCACCAGGTATTCGAGCGCCGGAAAATTCTGTCGAGGACAGACAGCAACGTCTCCTCCAGAAAGCGGCCCTGGTTGAACGACGGGGTGACGATGGATACTCGAAGTGGCACTCGTGGATGTTTGACGGCTAGAACGCGAAATAGATGAACGGCTCTCCCGGCAGCGAGATTCTGTAAAGCACGTAGTGGAAAAAGACACCGAATAGGATGCCGATGGCGAAACTTCCAATTACTCGGAGACAAGCTTTCATCGCGCGGCGGGGAGTATTCACCGCGGCATCCATCGCACGAACCGAATCCGCCACCAGATGCGCCAGCAACTGGCCGCCAGCGGGTGTAAGATGGACCGTGTCGCCAAAATCCGCGGGGGCAAAGCCGCCATCGAAGGTGGAGAGCACGTGGAAGCCGGCCTTCTCCAGCAGGTAGCTGCCGTTGGAAAAACTGATCTCCACCCGAGTCCGCTCGGCGTCCGTCAGTCGCGCCAGAAACCACGGGTTGGTAGGGCGTCAACACCACCAACGAACGTCGCTGCAAGGGATCGGGCAGGAGATCCGCGATGTGCAGTTCATCCTGGCGCAGACTTTTCCGCTGTCTGCACCCAGGCGCCTTGGCTGTTCTGCTCGAATCGTTCGGCTGCCGCGGGTCGGCGATGGCGCAAGGCTTCAAGATGACCGGGCAGCATCTTTGCAAATTCGCTTTCATCGGACACCACTTTAGGACGTTTGTCGTACCAGTCCGGCAACCGCCGGCGTGGCCAGAAGGACCGCCCTTTCAGCCACGAAGTCCAACCGTGGATGCGTACCGATAGGACACATAGGTCCAAAGGTCATTGAAGTAACAGACACTGTTCAACTGGCGGCTCAGCTTGAACTCCGTATCGTCCGAGGTCGCTCTTTCCCGTTCGATACGCGCGGCACGCCGGGCGTCGTTCGATAACAAGCCTTTGTAATAGGCATCCCAAAAAAGATAAGCGTAAGCGCTTCGGTTCGCGGCGGGATAATATCCCGGGTTCGATATTCGTCACGAAAAGGGCCCGCGGATAATCCCGCGCCAGGCATTCAAAGATCACGCCGCCATTGTCGACCGCACCCGCCGCCCGGTGCGGAGAAATTGACCACCTGATAGTGATCTCCCAATTGCTCTTGAAGCGCCCGCGACCAAAGTTCGTTCCGCTTTTGACCGGAGCCGTTGAACACCGAGTTGCCGCCGAGAACGACGAGCGTCTTGTTCGCCGTCGGCGGACACTGCGCGCGCGCCACGGCCACCAGTTGTGACGCCGTCGGATAGTAGGAAGTCTCCTGCTCGAGGAACGGATTGCAGGCGCACGAAATCCTTGTAGATATTCTTTCGCGCGGACAAGTGGCCGAGCACACAGCAGGTGGCGAATCCGACGATGACTCCCACGATGACCGCAATCGGAGACGAATATTTCATCGGGAAAAAGAGCGGCGGCCATTTTCCACGCTTGCGGCAAGGGGTAAAAGAAAAGCAACCAGCCGAGCCAGACGTAGCCTGTCGTCAGCACCCAGGAAAGGGGGAGGGCAGCGGTCAAAGAGCAGGCCCGCGCCGCTTCCAAAGCGTCCCCAACAACGAGCGGTAGTTGCCACAAACGGCTAGACCGGCGCCGTGGAAGACACCCCCAGAGGATAAAATTCCAGGCCGCCCCGTGCCACAGCCCGCAGAGCGCAAAGACGATGAACCCATTGATGATTTTTCGGGTCACCCCGAAACGGCTTCCCCCGAGTGGAATGTAAATGTAATCGCGAATCACGTACTCAGCCGAGATATGCCAGCGCTGCCAGAATTCCTGAAGATTTTTGGCAAGGTAGGGCCAGCGGAAGTTTTCCGGCAGGGTGATGCCAAACATCCGCGCGAGCCCGATGGCAATATCGCTGTAGCGCTGAAGTCGAGTAAGATGCGGAAGGCGATGGCCGCAAAGAGGAGCCAACGAGTCCCGAGCGACTGGTGGGTGAAAGTCGGGCCGTAATAGTTGATAACCAGCGCCAGATTGTCGGAGATGACGACCTTCTTGGCGAAGCCAATGGCGATCCTCCCCAACCCCGCCGCGACATCGGCGGTCGTAACTCCTGCGACACCCGGTGCAGGGATGGGAGGAAATCCCCGCAACGCTTGATCGGACCCGCGACGAGCGATGGAAAAAAGATCGTGAACAAGGCGAAGTCCACGGGATTCTCAATCCGCACGCGCCTTTGCGTACATCGTAAAGATAGTGGACGAATTCGAAGGTGAAAAAGCTGATGGCCAGCGGTGGGGCAGCGGGGAGCAACTGCTTGAGCCAAAGCACCCCCTGCGCGGCCAGGTTTGGATCGAATAAGCCGACCGAGGCTCGGATGGAAAAATCGGCGTACTTATAGACGCCGAGCGCTCCGACACACAGCAGGATTGTCCCCAGGCACCATCCGAGCGACCCGAGCGGCCAGCGAGATAGGTGGCCACCGCGAGCACCACGATCGGCAACACCCCTGCCGCGCCGGCGAAATGGGCATGGAAAACTACGCATGCTACCAGCAGCACCGCCAATCGCGCCGGCCGCCACGGCAGAAACCAATAGAGCGGGAAGACCAGCGCGATGAAGGCAAAGAACCAATACGAGGTGAAAATCATCGCGTCGCTCGCTCAAACCCCGACCCGGTAGCGATCGAGGATTTCCGCACGCAGTTTTTCATTCATGCCGATCGAACTGATGGAGCACGGCGTAGGGAATACCGTGACCGTCGATGAGTCGGCCGCTCTCATTGCGCGCAAACTGCTCGTCGCGCGGCATCAATCCCATTGTCAGGACTTCGGATTCGCGATTGGGGCACAGGGTCACCAGGGAAGCCAGTTCGAGATAGGCCAGGTAGTTATGGATTCCCTGATCCACCCCCACCCGCATGAGGCTGTGCGAGCGGCGCAAGGTGAGGATGAAGTGCTCGAGGTAGGTGATGATCGAGGCGTAATCACCCAAGGTCGTCCCGGAGCAAATGATCGGCCTGCCGGCGAGTTGCTTTAGCACTTCCTCGCCAAAGTATTCGCGAATCCACCGCGAGTTGTTGGGGCAGGCGCCGATCGTGAGCGGTGGTTCCTCTACATAGCAGCGAAGCTTCCCGGCTTCCGCGCGATCGAAGGGATTCTTCTGAAAGCTCACGTCGCGCAAGTCGGTGAGAAAGATATGACGGTATCGATCGGGCGCCGCTCGCAAAACCGATAGTAAAGCAAGTAGCGCAGCGAGGAGATATTGTGGAATGGGGCAGTCACCACGCCAGTTCATCGGGCTTCTCGACTCCACGGAGAACGCGTTGCGCCAGCGGCCAGAGACGATGAAGAGGATTGCGCATCTTGTGCGCCCGTTTGAAGGGGTAGAAGAACGGTTTCAGTTTGACGCCCTCCTTCCGCAGGCGATTCGCCGTCGGCATGCTCGTGCTGCCCACGAAAAAGACGGTTTCACCCTCGAAGCCCGTCTCCTGCAGCGACCGCAAGAAAGGATATAACTGCTCGAACGAGTAACCGAACGACGTCGCGAGAATCAGGTCTTTCATTCCCTTGTTCAACTGGCCCGCGCGAGCTCCTGGAAGAGCGGATCGGTCTGGGGCGCATCCAGCATAGCATCGAGTACCCGGGCGAGCTTGCGCGGGTCGATCGAGGTATCGTGATCGCGCGACGCATCTTCGCCAAAGCAGTACCAGAACTCATGTCCCATCAACGTGCATTGCCGCAGGGTCGCGGCGTCCCACCAATGCGGGGTTGACGATTTCCAGCAACTTCGCTCCGGGTGGCGCGTAAATGCTGTTCAAAAGACTGGTGCCATGAGGGCCAGCCATGATTTCCGTTTCCGCAGCGAGACGCACTTGTTCGGGCATGGAAAGCTGCTCCCACTGCACGATCTCGAATCCGCGCTCGGCGAGCACCGTTCCAGCTCTTTCTGGTTCGCCATCTTGCGCCGTTTGGCAGCGGAGCGATCAATGAAGATGCGGCGGTTGCGCCGGGCCGGCGGAGTGGTAACGGCATTCGCGAGGGCGATGTCGCGAAATTTTCGGAGTAACTCCGCCCGCGGCATGGATCCCTCGGTGGCAATGTGACAGCCGACGAGTTCTTCGACACAAGTCACTCCCTCTTCCGCATTCACCAGTTGATGCGGCTGGATGCCGGCCACCTCGAACAAACCCCGATGCCATGGCTGCAAGACCGGAGGCACGAGAAAGCGAAAATCGTCGAGGCGCTCGAAGAGCGTGACGCGCAGCATGGCGTCGAAAAAGAAATGCCCCATGTTCTTCCGCGCCCCAAATGGTCATCAAGGAGATGAACCGTCCCTTCCTTTGGCTTCGGCCGGGATTGGGCGTAGCGTGACTTCGTGACTTCCGCAACGTGGATGGAACAAGGTTGGCCTCCCTCGCGAGCTCGTCTCGATCGGTCAAGACCGCGCCCTCGCCAGTGGTGATCGTCGCCTTGGGGATGTGACAATAGAACACCTTGTCCATCGGGTAACGGCGCACGCTGTGCAGATAGGCCGCCCAATTTCGGCTGAAGACCGAGCCGCGATGGGCATCGCGATGCACACGCAACAAGTGAGGACCATGCTCGACCCATTGCAGGAAATCTTCGCTCAAGGCTCGCGCTCCGGGGCAGACTTGGGTCGAAGCCGGCAGAACCGGGTGATAATGCCAGCCGCGCTCCGCGGCCACCGTCTGTAAATCCGCCAGTTCCGGAAAGACGACTATCGGGTCGACACGATCGCGCCATTTCTGCTCGAGATAGCCTCGTAAACTCAATTTCATTTTGTAACTTTGCTGAGCAGTCGCCTCGCGAGGCTTATAGCTTCAACATATTGACGCACTGGCGAAGTTTTTCAAAATCCAACCCGGGTGGTAACTTCCAGAGCGCCGGCGTGGCCCAGCGGGCCAGTTGGAGATAGCTGGCCAGACCGCGTCCTTTGAAACGCAGAGCGAGGTTCTCGTATTTCTTGAGCATTTCGATGTGCTCGATGGCGAATTCGTAATGTCGGGCCGCCACTTCACCGCCGTGGGTTTTCGCGACGGCGACGATCTCCTGCGCGCGCTTCTGTCCGCCGTGCGAAGACTTATGCATCGTGAAAGCGGTAGGCGGAGAAAATGAAATCGGCTTTCCGCAGGACGCCAATCCGATCGGCGCGTAAAAACCATTCCCAGTCGAAAGCGTAGTGGATGGCCTCATTCAACGGCCCCGTCTTTTCCCAAAGGGAGCGCCGCCAAAACGTGCTGGGCTGCACGATGTAATCGACGAGCGCGAGCAAGTCGCGGTCATGCTGCGGAGGGCGATTGACAATGCTGCGCGTGCCTTTATCCGAAAAGCTCAGGCAGTTCCCATAGATCAAATCCACGGGCTCGCGAAATTGACGCGCCACTTCATGCAAGGCGCCGGGCAACAGGAAGTCGTCGCTGTTTAACCAGCAGAGGATATCACCGGTGGCGCGGGAAAAGCCTTTGTTGAGAGCCTCCGACTGGCCCCGATCCTTTTCGGATACCCAATAGGCGAGCGAGGATTCGTAGCGCTGGATGACGGCCGCGCTATCATCCGTGCTGCCTCCATCGATAACGATGTACTCCAGGTTATCGTAAAGCTGGCCGAGCACGCTGAGGATCGTCTGCTCGAGAAATGCACCCTGATTGTAAGAGGGCGTCACGACGGTGATTTTGGGAAGTGATGTCATCGAACGGCCTCGCCGCAGATCGTTTCCAACTTGCCGGCCATAGGCCTGGGCGAATTCGGCTTCCGCGGCCAGCGCCGCGCGCTGCCGTGTGGGATCGGGTCGCGCTGGCAAGCTCGGCCAGCAATGGGCGATGATATCCGCCAACGCTGCGGCGTCGTCCGGCGGGAAAAAGCCCAGGGCTTGGGGACACTGCTCGCGATGGACGGCCAAATCCGACGCCATCAACGGACAGCCGATCGCCTTCGCATCCTGCAGCGTGGTGTTCCAGCCTTCAAAGCGCGAGGGCTGCACGACGGCGACCGCGGTTTGCAGCAGCGCGACCAGATCTTCGCGCGGCACTTTGCCGAGGATAAAGCACTGCGGCCAGACGTTCCCCCGCGTTGCCGCCTGGAGGGTTTCGGTCAGAGCTTCATTGTGACGGTCGCGATGATCGGCGGGCAGACCAGCCATGACCACCGGCACCTCCAGTCCTCGGGCCTTCAGGATCGCCAATGCTTCCGGCACGACGCGATGGTTTTTGTGGCGCCAGAATTGATTGATCACCAGGAGAAAGCGCTCGGGCAGATGATGTTTCTCGCGGACGGCCACCACGACCTCCGGCGGCGGCTCGAAGGCGAACAAAGAGGGGAACGAGGCCACGCTCGCTTTTTCGGCAAAGGCGGGAAATGTTTCCACGTAATCCCGGCGGCAGTCCTGGCTGGAAAACAGCATGCGCGCGGATCGGGCCGCCAGTTTTTTGAAAGCACGGTTCAAAAGCGCTTTCTGCTCTTTGCTGAACAAGTCACTAAGATGCAGATGTTGAAAGTCCGGTATCCATCCCACCGCGCGCAGAGATGGCGAACCTAATGCTTCGACGTCGGGCAGGATGACATCGACGCCCGCGCGGCGCGCACCCACGGCCGTCATGCTCTTTTTCCAGCCAGACCATTTGCGTAATGTCCATTCGCCGGGCAGATAAGTCGGCTCCGATAACTTCACCGTCTTCAGGCAGCCGGGCGCAGTTTCGGGATGCGCCGTGAGGAAGACCACATTCGCGCCTACGGCGTGCAGCGACAGCGCCATCGTACGAGACACGATGCCTCCCGCCGCCCAGCCGCTCATCGCGAGATCCACCACGCCGATCAAAGGCTTGCCCTTCGCGACGAAACTCACGCGCGGGCGACCTCCGCTTTGGCCCAGGTGGCCACCGCATCGATTCCAGATTCGAATGGAACTGCCGGCGTGAATCCCAATGCCGCGATCTTCGCGATGTCCGCGCGCCAACGCAGCGGATTGCCCGGGGTCGCCTGGCCATCGAAATGAGGCTGCGCTGGGGAACCGAGCCGGGCCAAGACCAGCTTCGCCAGTTCGGCAATCGTCACTTCCCGGCCACTGGCGAGGTTATAGATCTCGCCTTCACACGGCGCGCTTTCTGCGAGGATGCGCAGTCCATACGCGATATCGGTGGCATGAATGAAATCACGGCTTTCCGCGCCCGTGCCACGTAACATGAGCTTCCCGAGGCAAAGGACCTTTTCGCAGATATCCCAGACCACCTGACGGCGCAGGCCGGGACCGTAGGCGGAGAAGATGCGCGCGCAGGCCGTCGGCAAGGCATGGATGCGGGAGAATTCCTCGCACAGCAATTCCGCCTGGCGCTTGTGGTAACCGTAGGGCGAAAGCGGCTGGACCGCGTGGTCTTCGGTGACGGGCAGCGACGCGGGATCGCCGTAGACGGCGGCACTGGATAAAAGAAGGAAGCGACAGCGCGGCGCATGCTTGCGCAGGGCTTCGAGCAATTCAAAAACCAGCGTGACATTCCCGCGGAAATCCGCGGCGGGATCCTCCATCGAGAGCGCCACCGAGGCACAGCCCGCGCAGTGGATACATGTCTCCGGCGCTGCCTGGCGGAGCAGTTCCGCTAGGCGGCTGTCGGGCAGCGCGAGTTGGTGATAGGCGACGTCGCGAATCTGCGCTTTTTCCGGGGCGATCTCATCGATCCCGATCACCCGCCATCCTTCGCGGAGGAAGAGCTGGGCGACATGCCGCCCCAGAAACCCCGCAATGCCGGTGATGACGATTGTCCGTCCCATATCAAAGATCCCCGAACGCCTTTCCGCTGGCTCCCCGCGCTCCCTTGATCGCCGGATGCCTACTCCGCAAGCCGGCCAGGTATTCCGCCTCGCCCGGCAGGAAACGATCGCCGTCGGCGGGATATTCTTCCGTTTTCACCCACTCCTTCCGCTGCATATCGAAGCGCTTGATGATGCGGGCCGGCGAGCCGACCAACATACTGAACGGCGGACAATCGCGGGTAATCAGCGCACCCGCACCCAGGATGCTGCCAAAGCCGATGTGCACGTTCTTCAGCACAATCACCGAGCTGCCAAACCAGCAATTCGCTCCCACTTCGATCACGCCATACGACGGGACGCCGCTGATTGCAAAAGGCGTGAAGGGCGAACTCGAGTCATGATCCGCTCCGAGAAAATGGCAGTCCGGGCCGGTCAGGCAGTAGTCGCCGATCGTAATGCGCGATCCGGCGGTGAAGAAATTGCGGCGCCCGATGAACGAGTTATCCCCGATGATCACGGCCGGGTTGGTCTCGTCGCGATTGTTGACATTGATCCAGGTGCCTTCCGCAATGATCGTGTGGTGGCCGATGCGCACCTGCTGCCAGCCCAGCACGTGCACCGTTTCATCGATCAGGCTGCTTTCACCGACGTGACGCCGCCGGTAATCGTTCGCCTTCCGCGAGTCGCGGCGGCGATTCCACCAGCGCACCGCGCGGCGCGCGTAATCATAGGCTGTAGCCTGCGGCATCCGTGTTATTTTGCTTCCAGAAAACTCTCGTACCGCATGAGAGGGATTCGGCGGCGGCTGATCAAGGTCTCGCGTACCGTGCGCAGTGCCGGCTGGGCCCAAAGTTCGTCGGGCGGGATCTCGACCCAGCGGGCGAACTCGGATGGCGTGGGCGTGAAGTCGGTGCGCAGTTCCAGGCACCGCTCGATGATATAATAAGCAATCGCCGCGGATTCCCGCCGCTCGGCTGTGACGGGCAAGGCTTTATCGAGGGCTTGATCGATCAGCGAAAAGTATTCTTCGGGCGTGGAAGCGCTCCACGCGACCCCGCAGTTATCGTAGTAGCAATGCGTGGAAAGAATCGCCGGTTTGCCGAGTAATGCCGACTCGATGCCCACCCGCGACGTGTAGGGCAGCACCACGGAAGCGCAGCGGAGAAGATCGTAGGTATTCACCGTATCCTCGGCCAGGACGAGGGTTACCCGGTCACGGACCGCAGGAAAGCGCGCGATCAACTCGTCCCAACGGTCATGCCCCTTGAATTCCTCGATCCGCTCGCAGGGATGCTGACGAATGGAAAGGTAGACGCCGGGCCGCGTTTCCAGCCAACGCAGAATGGCTTCCAACCAGGCGGTGATCGAAGGAAAAACCCGCTGCCGGCAGAGCGCCGCGGTATCCGCCCGGTAGTTCAGAGGCACGAGAATGTCGCAACGATGCTCGACCGAGGCGGAGGCCGGACGCGGCTGGAGCCGGTATTCGTCGCGACCTTCCATACGCACCCGCAAATCGGCCTCGGCGAGACGGATCACATCCTCGCGTTCGGACGGCGTGCGGTCGCACCGTTCCTTGATCTCGCGAAAGGCGCCCGGCACATCGCCGAGGTGCGCCGCCACTCCATCGTGCGCGAGATACATCGCACCGGGCCCGCAATCGAACGTCGTGAACGGAGTCCCCAATGCTTCCGCGATCTCCACGTAGAGCCCGCTCGCGGCCCACACTCCACCGGGAATGAGCACCCACGAATAGCCCCCGTCTCCGAGGACCTTCCGCACCCGACCCGCATGCGCGTACATCTCCACCGTTCGCTCCGGATTCGCCGCGAGAAAAGCGGGAGCGCCGCCTTCCCCGCGAATCTGCCGCACCGCGTTCTCATAAAGGAGCAGATCGAGTGCCGGGCTCTGCGGAGCGGCCGGCGCGGTGATCGCGGAAACATCGACGTAGTCGAGCCCCGCCGGGAGCCCTTTTAGAACACGCAAAACCGCGTCGATCTCCCGGCCCCGGGCCGCATTGAAAAAGACATTGCTGCGATCCCACAACAGCGTGACCTCGTAGCCTTCACGCCGGAGCATCCAGGCGATTTCGAGGCTGAAGAAAGGGACGGGCGTACACATCCACGGCGTGACCAGGACGGCGACCTTACCGGGACGGGAAACCGGTGGGAAGGGCGTGCTGAATTCGCGAATCCGCCGGCTGAAACGCTCCGCCATGTCACCGAACCCGTCTGGCTTCGCGGGCTTCCTGCCCAAGCCCCGCCAGACTTCGCGCAAAATCGTAGACGGACTCATTCCTGGTGGCCCTTCACTTTCACCGCCGGCACACCGGCGTAGGTCGAGTGCGCCTCGGCATCGGTGAGCAGCACCGCATTCGCACCCACGCGGACATGATCGCCGAGGGTGATTGTTCCGAACAGTTTCGCGCCGGAAAAGATCGTGCAGTGGTCGCGATCACCATTCGCTCGTGGGGAGAATCGACCCGGCGCTGGCCGAGCGTAACGCCTTGATAGATTGTGAAATCGCTCCCGATCCGGTGCCGCGGCCCGACGACAATCCCCATCCCATGCTCGACGTTCAGGCGGGGGCCGATGTCCGCGCTGTAATAGATTTCCGCCCCTGTCTTGGCCCGCATCAGATAGGCGAGATACGGTAGGTGCGCATGGTTCGGTTCGCGAAGAAAGATCCCCCGTGAAAGGCGATAGAGCAGCGTCGCCTGGATCCGGGCGTCGATCTCGATCACCTCCGCCACGACCTCGTCGAAATCGCTCCGCGCCGCCGTGGCGGGATAGCGGCTATGGACATCGGTCGCGATCATCTCTTTTTCCTGCTCATAAATCTCCAGCGCATGCCGCACGACCCCTCCCGGGGGACGAGCAAAGTGCATCTCAAAGCCCTTGGCTAAAAACGCTTCCAAGCCCTCTTTGCCGTTCATCGAAGACACTTCCTTCACGAAGCTTTACGGGATTCGACCCACCAGTCCACGAGGTGCCGCATCTCATCCACCGTCCACGTAGCCTTCTCGATCCGCACCTCGGCAAAGAGCGCGAAGAGTTCGTCCACCTGCTGGCGATCCATGAAGAGCGCGAGCCCACGGTCCTGCAGTGGCCCGGCTGAGATATTGCGGAAAGTGTTGCGCTCGACCTCTTTGCCGAGCCCATAGCCCCAGGTTTCATTGGTGAGGCTCACGGAAAGAAAACGCCCACCTGGCTTGAGGACCCGCCAGGCCTCGGCCACCGCACGCTGACATTGACTGAAAGGATTGCTGTAGATGGCCGCATTATCGACGATGCCATCGAAATACCCGTCGGGCCACGGCAGCTCGACAAAATCGCCGACTCGAAAATCGCCGGACAGCCCCTCGCGGGCGAATCGTTCCGCGGCTCGCCGCACCGCCGTTTCCGAGCCATCGATCGAGGACACATCAAATCCCTCCCTCGCCATAAACCAGGTACAACGCCCCGGTTCCACCGCCCAGATCCAGGAGCCGCACCTGCTTCCGGTCGGGCGCTTTGTAAAAGTTGCGCGCCACAAAACGGATGACATGCTCCGGCGGATATTTCCCCCATTCCTGCTCGCGGAAGAGCCGCTCCCAGACCGGATCCCAACTGGGCAGGGTGCTCATATTAAAGAGGGCTGGAATGGAGGATTCAAGAGGGCTGCCGGTAAGAAAGAAACCAAACCGGTTTCGAGTCAGGATGCTGGGCGCACCATTCGCTGACAAGGGCGTTGTATGGCGCGGAATCCACGACGAGGCGCGCCGTATGAAAGCGCTGCTCCAGATTGCCGATCCGCTTTTTGAACGCGAACAAGCTATCATCCGCCGCCGGTGTCCGCCCACCGCCGAGATGCAGTGCCAGCAACCCGCGCCGCACCGCTTCCTCCGCGACGGAATGCAAGAGCAGGTGAGAGGTATTGCGATTCCCTTCGGTAACGCTCCGCGCGGCGAGGTGGTAATGCGCCCAGCGCGATCCCCAAATGATCAGCGGCCGCGCTCAGGGTCTGCCCATCGGGCGTATCGCGCACTTCCGCGATCGAGATGTCCTGGGCAAAACGCTCCGCAAGCGTCTTGAAATAGATCCGGGAGAAAAAGTAATCCGACCCCGCTTCCAGCCGCGTCATCGTTTCCCAGTACATGCGCGCAAACTGATCGAGCGTGTCCGGCGTGCAGGGCAGCAGCGCGGTGACCAACCCCGCGCGCCGCGCCTGGGCGGCATCGCGGCGGTGATTGCGCGCGTGCGCTCCGGCAAAGGCCGCCTCCAGGCCGCCACTCAGGTCCACGGACATCGTGGGCCGATCGAACACGACTTCCCAGGACGCATCAAAGAAGACTTCATTGCCCAGCATGGGATGGCTGCGGATGAACGCCGCCACCACCGATTGCTCCCGCCAGCATTCCCGGATGAGATTCCAGGCCGCGCTTAAAAAGGCCGGGTTGGGATTCTTGATCAGCGGGCCGCCATAACCGTAGGGCGCCCTGGATATCGAACAGCCCCGGATGCCCCGGAATCGGATACACCAGGTAAGGGAGCAGCATGAGGGAGTCGCCGCTACGCACGATAAGACACTGCACCTTTCCATCCGCTCGCGCTTCGTAGGCGGCGAGATAATCCGGCGAAAAATAGATGTCGTCGAATGGCGCCAACTCCGCCAGGGCTTCGCGCCAGCCGGTGAGGTTGACGAGGTCACACCGTTGCAGTTCCAGTTTGCTCATGCGTTCCTTTTCCCGGCGGCATTTCGCAGCGGGTTTTCCTTGATCAAAAGTTCCGGTCCCAACGCCGTGGCTTTCAAGATTTTTACGATGCGGCTCGCGGCGTGGCCGTCCCCGTAAGGGTTGGCCCCCCCCCCGGAGTGCGGACCGCCAGGCGGGATCGAGGGCGCGAGCAACCGCCGCGCGGATTTCGCCGGCGTCGCCGCCCGAATCGATTACGTTTGGCGCGCGCATGCGGCCGCGTTGCCGATCGCCCACATTCACCACCGGGAGTTCAAAGGACGGCGCCTCCCAGATGCCGCTCGAGGAGTTCCCGATCATCAAGTCCGCATGACGCAGCAGAGAATAGAATCGGAGCTGCCCGAGGCTTTCGCGCAGGATGGAGCCGGGACGCGCTTGCACAAACGCTTCGAGACGCCGATGCAGCGCCTGATGCCCCGCATCGCTGTTGGGCGCGGTGGCAATCACGGTGCCAGGCATTGTATTCAGCACGGTCAGGATGCCTTCGAGTTCGACCAGCGCGGCACCCGGATCGCGAGTACTCGGGTGATGAGTGAGTACGATCACTGGCGGCGTGAGTGCGATGCCGAACTGGCTGGCCAGCTCCTCGCGCGACAGCAATTCCAGGCGATGCAGCGCGTCCAGCGCGGGATCGCCCGTGGCGTGAATGCGCCCGGCCGATTCCCCCATCGCGACCAGCATCTCGACCTGCTCTCCGCTCGCGACGAAATGCACATGGCTCATCTTCGTCACCGCGTGGCGGATGACATCGTCGATCGCCCCCTCGGTCACTTCCCCGCCGGAAACGTGCGCGAGCGGGATATTGAAAGCCGTGGCCGCCGAAGCGGCGGCGAGCAATTCGAAACGATCGCCGACCAGCAGCAGGATGTCGGGTCGCTTTCGCGTGAAGACCTCGGCCAGAGCCGACGCGGCCACGGCGTTGCCTTTCACGATGGCCTCCGGTGAATCGGAGCCGATCAAGAAGTCGATTCGCTCGCTGATCGGAAACCCATCCTTCTCGATCTGCTCGATGCTGCGACCCGCCGCCAGGTGCGCGCCGCCGACGATCAGTTGCAACTCCAGCGCAGGGTCCGCGGTAATCGCCCACAGGATGGGCAGAACGCTGCCGTAATCCGAGCGGGCAAAACTGCAGACCCCGATGGTGTTGACGAATCGATTCATCGCGTCTGCGACTGCAGCATCCACTCCACCAAGGCGAGATCATGCCTCGTATCGACATCGATCGAACGCTCCGGCGGCATGACATAGGCGTGCGTGCCGGCAGGAAAGAACGTCCTGGTTTCGAGGAGGGAATCGGATCGCCGCAGATAAATGGCGCCATTCACGATGTAAGCGGGCGGGAGTTCCTGCCGGCGGTTGAATGCGATGGGCACGGGAACGAAATCTTCGAGCGTGCCATCGGCCGCAATGCGTTTCGTGATGTAGGGATGTGCGCCGGTTTCACAAACGCCAACAACGGACGCCGCCTGATGACGGAAAGCGAAAGACGCGGCCTCGTCGATGTCCTGTGTTTGGCGCAAGGGGCTGGTCGGTTGCAGCAGCAAAAATAGTCGGGAATGCGGCCTTCTTTCCTATGCAGCCAATGCAACGCGTGTTCGGCCACCTCGAAGCTGGAAGAATCGTCGCCCGCCAACTCCGCGGGACGCATAAACGGGATCTCCGCCCCATAACCCCTCGATACCTCGGCGATCTCGTCGTTGTCCGTCGAGACGATGACCCGGCTCACGCGGGCACTGCGCAAAGCCGCTTCGATCGTCCAGGCGATGAGCGGCTTGCCCGCGACGGGCAGAACATTTTTTCGAGGCACGCCTTTCGATCCCCCACGGGGCGGGAATCAAGGCGAGGATATCGGGAGAACCGGGCATGACTATTCCAGGAAGCCGAGCTCGAACAATTGATCGTAAGCGACATCGACCCGCAATTTGCGACCGAGGAGATGGGCGAGCAACGCGGGTTGAAGCCCGGTGCCAGGTCGTTTGATGGCGATCAAGTCCCGGGTCAAGACCGTGCCGGCCGCGAGATCGCGGCTCGCGACCAGGCTGCGTCGCGCCACTTGCGCCACCCCGTCTTCGCTCGCCACCCGTTGTTTGATGGGATCGCCGAGAGCCGCCTCGATGGTCCGAATGCCACGCACCATCGCCGTCAACTCCGCCGGCTCGAGCGACGCCTGGTGATCCGGCCCGGGCAAGGTGCGATCGAGGGTGAAATGCTTTTCGATGACGCACGCGCCGAGGGCCGCCGCCGCCAGCGATACCGCAATGCCGGTCGTATGATCGGAATACCCCACTGGGAGGCCGAACGCCGCACCGAGCGTCTGCATCGCACGCAGGTTCACATCTTCGGGACGCGTGGGATAATTCGAAGTGCAATGGAGCAGAACCAGTTCCTCGACACCGGCCCGCTGCAGCAGCCGCACCGCTTCATCGACCTCGCCGAGGAAACACATCCCGGTCGAAAGGATCAGCGGTTTCCCCTGGCCGGCGACGTACTCGAGGAAGGGCAGGTTGGTCACTTCGCCCGAGGATATCTTGAACAGCGGCACGTTCATCTCCGCCAGCAGATCGACACTGCCGAAATCGAAGGGCGTGGCCAGGAAGAGGATGCCGCGCTGGGTGCAGTAGGTTTGCAGCTCGCGGAAAGCCGCGGCGGAAAGCTCGAGCTTGCGGACCATGTCGAGCTGCGATTCGCCGCCACCCGAAGTGGCGACTTGATATTCCGCCTTGGCGGCGCCGACACTGACGACCTCCTCGGCTTTGAACGCCTGAAACTTGACCGCATCCGCGCCCGCCTCAACGGCCGCGTCGACCAGGCGACGGGCCAGCGCCAGATCGCCGTTATGATTCACCCCCGCCTCCGCAATGATGAACACCGGCCGATCGGGTCCGATCTCGCGATCCGGGAGACGGACGATGGGTTGGGATGGTTGCGGCATGGCCATTAGTTGGTTTTCCCAGCCGCGAGAATGGCCGCGATCACACGTTCCTGATCTTCGGGGCGCAGGCCCACGGAACAAGGCAGGGAGAGCGCTTGCGCATAAAGGGATTCAGCCACCGGACAGTCCCGCGGAGCCTGGCGATGGGCGGGCGAAAGATGCAGCGGCTGCCAGAGCGGGCGCGTTTGGATCTTTTGGGCGTGCAAGTCACGAAGCAACTCGCGGGACGATCGTGCGAAGGCTGGCTGCTCCACCAGGGTGGTGAACATCCAGAAAGTGCTCCCCGCCCACGACGCTTCCCGCATGGGCGTGAGCCCCGAAGCGCTGGCAAAGGCCTCCACGTAGCGGGCGGCGATGCGCCGCTTGGCTTCGACATAGTTATCCAATTGCTCCATTTGCGCGCAGCCGATGGCGGCCTGGACATTGGTTAGCCGGTAATTGTAGCCGATCTCCCCATGGATGTATTCGATGGGATCGTCCTTGGCCTGCGTCGTCAGGTAACGGGCGCGAGTCATCCATTCCTCGTTGTTTGTCACAAACATGCCGCCGCCGCCGGTCGTGAGGATCTTGTTGCCATTGAAACTGAAGCAGGCGGCCGCGCTATCTCCGCCCACTTTCTTTCCGCGATAGTCGGCGCCGAGACTTTCGGTCGCATCTTCGATGACCTCAAGCTCGAACCGACGCGCCAGGGCGCGAATGGCTTCGCGATCCGCGGGATGGCCCAAAATATCGACGGCGACGATCGCCTTGACCCGGCGGCCCGTGGCGGTGTTGCGCAAGATTCCGTCCTGCCAGCGGCATTCCTGTTCCAGAAAGGCGGTCGCTTTCTGCACGTCGAATTGCCAGTGATCCGGCTCGGCATCGATGAAGACCGGCCACGCGCCCGCGTAGCGAATGGCATTGGCCGGCGCGATGAACGTGAGTGCCGAAACGAGCACTTCATCCTCCGGTTGCACGCCGGCGAGGAGCAATGCGATGTGCAGGGCGGCGGTGCCATTGACCGTAGCGACCGCGTATTTGGCACCGACATAATCCGCGACCATGCGCTCAAAGCGGTCGACAAAAGAACCGACCGACGACACCCAACCGGTATCGAGGCATTCCTTCACGTAAGTCCATTCATTCCCGTGAATCTCGGGAATGCACAGGGGCACGAAGCCCGTATCTACCGGCGCGCCGGGCTCAAATCGCATAAGTATCGGGACGATAGCGGTGGAGATTGTCACGCAGCCAATCGACGGTCTTTTGCAAACCCTCTTCGAGGGAAACGGGCCGGCTCCCATTCGAGAATTTCCTTGGCCAGTCGATTGTCCGCCAGCAGCCGCTCGACCTCGCTTTTCTCCGGGCGCAGACGCGCGGCGTCGCTTTCAATCGTCGCCGAGGAACCGGTGAGACGGATGATCATTTGCGCCAGGTCGCCAATGGCGATTTCGCGGTTCGAGCCCAGATTGATCGACCGGCCGATCGCCGCGGGATGGGATGCGGCGGCGAGAAAGCCCTCCACGGTATTGCCGACATAATTCATATCGCGCGTGGGGTGCAGACTGCCGAGCCGGATGACGGGCTTGCCGGCCAGGCATTGCGCAATGACGGTGGGAATCACGGCTCGCGCGGACTGGCGCGGACCGAAGGTATTGAACGGTCGCACGGTCACGACCGGGACTTCGAAGGAAAGCTGGAAGGATTCCGCCATCTTATCCGCACCGATCTTGCTCGCGGAATACGGGGACTGGCCCTGGAGCGGATGCGCCTCATCGATCGGCACGTAACGCGCCGTGCCGTAGACCTCGCTCGTCGACGTATGAATCACCCGCGCTGTTTTCAATTCGCGGGCCGCTTGCAGCACATTGAGCGTGCCCTCGATATTCGTCCGCACGTACGAGCCGGGCGCCCGATAGGAATACGGGATGGCGATGAGCGCGGCCAGGTGGAAGACGATCTCGGTGTCCTGCATCGCCGAGCGCACACTGTCCCGGTCGCAGATATCACCCGCGATAATTTCGATTTCGCGGTGCATGGGTGACTCATCGAGCCAGCCATGGCGGCCCAGCGCATTGTAATGCACCAGCGCGCGGACTTTCGCCCCGAGGGCGACGAGGCGCTCGACCAGATGACTGCCGATAAAGCCGCCGCCGCCGGTGACGAGAACGGTTGTGTTTTGCCAATTCATGTTAGTTATCTTGAAATTGAGCCGGGTTCCCTGCCGCGAGTTTCACACGCAACTCCGGCAGGTCCGCGTAGGCGTTCAAGTGGCTGCCCCGCTCGAGCATCGTGATGACGAGCCGCAAGTAGACGCGTTCGTTGCCGTGATAGCCGTCCACGGCCTCCGTGTCCGGCGCACCGAGCGTGGCGAAGTCGGAAAAGTCGTAGAATTCAAAGCCACGGCTCTCGAACCGCGCGCGTAACTCGCGCTCGAGTTTGGGGATGTAAGCGTAGCGCTCCCCGAGCCCTTGCATCGCCATCCATACGGCATGCGCATGCGGCGGCAGGAAGCCGATGACGTAAACGTGGTGGGCGGCACAAAAATCGAGCAGCGCATCCGTCTCTTTCAAAGCTGGGGCGGATGGCGTGTCTCCCCAGGGGAAACGGCCCTCGCCGGCGGCGATGTGACCGAGCGTCTTCGCGAAATGATAATCGGAATGCTGTGGATTGGTAATCTCGAGGTCACGCGTCCCGTATTGATAACTGCCGTCGTTGCGATAGCCCGCGCCGGCGCAAAGCGCCGTGAGCCCGACGCGATTGCGCAAGCCATCGAAGCTGAACAGCCGGGCCCACTTGATTTTTCCCGCGGCGATATCTTTCCACACGGTCCACCAGCTTTGAAGGAAGACTTCGGGCGCCGTGGGATTGTGCGCAATCTGATTCAGCATCCAGGTCACGTTCAGGCCATCCTTGTCGAGCTGGTCGAATTTCGTATTGAAGTAACCCGTATCGGTCGCGATGAGCAGCGTCTCAGGCAGCTCCTCCGGCGGGAGTGATTCAAGGAAAGCGCGGAAATGCAGAAGCCTTACCGCCGCGCTGCCGGAATTGTAAAAGCTCACGTCGGGGCGAAAGAATTCGCGCCGGAATTGCAGGACGCGGGAATTGCCGAGCGCAACCACCTGGGGAGCCTGGAGCGCCAGGAGGCCGTGCTTTTTCACGTAGGGCGCGGAATTCGTATAGGCGGGTCCGTGCAGCACGAGCTGGCGGTCGGTGGCCTGCCGGCGGACGACGGTGTCCGGATTCGTGAGTTCCCCTCCGAGCCACAGCACCAGCTCGGGCGTGCCAAAGACAATGGCCAGCGGTGTTAGGAATAGGGCGGCGCGCCAGAAGGGCCTCATGGGGTAGTTTAACTGGCGGTAACGTAAACGGTGCGGACGGACAGAACGAAGCGCCAATTCACCGGCTAGAATTGGAAGTAAATAAACTCCCGCTCTCCCAGCGGCGCGTAGAGGACGATCGCGAAAATAATCGCGTAATAGGCCGGCCAGCGCACCCACACCGGGCAGCGGTCCAGGACCGCGGATGGGGAACCCTTCCATTCGAAGAGATTCACGAGGGCCAGCACCGCCACCGCGCCGGCGGACACTAGGAGATCGGGCACGCCAAACAGCGGCGTGAGAATGGGCGTTTGCAGCGGGTGACTGACGATCTTGCGCACGATCAACAGCGCATCTCCCATGGTATTCGCCCGGAAGAAAATCCAGGCAAAGGCCACGAGGTGAAACGTGATGATGATTTTCGCGCCGGCCCAGGCGGATTGCGCCCAACGCGATGCCGGGAGATTCCACGACCAGCGGGACAGCCAGCGAGTCACCAGAAAGAAGATACCGTGGAGCATTCCCCAGATCGCGAATTTCCAATCGGCGCCGTGCCACAGTCCGCTGACCAGGAAGACGACCATGATATTGACCTGCCAGCGCAAGACCCCAAGCCGGTTGCCGCCCAAGGGGATGTAGAGATAGTCGCGAAACCACGTCGAAAGGGAGATGTGCCAGCGGCCCCAGAACTCCGGGATGGATTGGGCAAAATAAGGTGCCCGGAAGTTCTCCATGAGATCGATGCCCAGAATGCGCGCACAGCCCCGGGCGATATCGGTGTAGCCGGAGAAATCGCCATAGATCTGGAAGCTGAACGCGTAGGTGGCCGACAAGAGTTGCAGGCTGCTGTGGTGCCCCGGCGAGCCATACACTTCCGCGACGATCACGGAGAGCCGGTCCGCGATGACCAGCTTTTTGAAAAAGCCCCAGAGCATGAGCCTCAGGCCGCTGACCATGCGCTCGTAGTCGAAGTGATGCTCGGCGCGCATCTGCGGGATGATGTTTCCCGGCCGCTCGATCGGACCGGCCACCAACTGCGGGAAAAAGGCCTTGTAGGCCGCGAAAACATCGAAGCGTCGTTCCACCGGAAAACGCCGGGAATAAACATCGAAGCAATAGCTCAACGCTTGAAACGTAAAAAACGAAATACCAATGGGCAGGGCCACATGGAGCCGGGGGATCGTGGCGGTGAGATGCAAGGCATGCAGTCCGGAATTGAGCGAACCCCCGATCAAGTCGCCATACTTGAAGAAGGCGAGCAAGCCCACATTAACAACAATACAGAAGACCAGTACGGCCCGGCGCTGAAAGACCTTCGCGGTCCGGTCCATGGCCAGACCGCCGAGATAGCTAACTGTGGTGGAAGTGAAGAGCAGCCAGCCGAATTCCGGATGACTGAACATGTAAAAGTAATAACTCGCCAGCGCGAGGAACAGCGGCCGCCACCGATTAGGCAGGAGAAAATAAACCGGAACGACGACCGCGAGGAACGCGAAAAACTCGACGGAATTAAATAGCATCGGCTGATCCTGACCTATCGCCCGCCCAACCCGTGGCCCCTCACCAACCGCAACTGCTTCACGGCTGCGCGGCCCAAGTCTTCACGTCTTTCTGTGCCTGCACGTAATCGGCATGCTGGCCGATATCGAGCCAGTATTCCACGATCGGGAAGCTGGCCACCAGGTGGCCTTCCTTCAGCAAAATCTTGATCAAGTCCGTCATGTCGAAATGCTGACCGCACGGGATGAACTGGTGCACCGCGGGCTCGAGCAGATAGATGCCGGCATTGACGAAGAAGTTGAGCACCGGCTTTTCCCGCAGGCCGGTGACGGCAAATCCGTTGCTCTCGATCACGCCGTAGGGCACTTGCAGATCGTACTGCCTGACACCGACGGTCACGACCGCCTTGTGTTCTCGATGAAAATTGAGCATCGCGCGGAAATCGACCTGGGTGAGGATGTCGCCGTTGATCACGAGGAGCGGCTCGGTCTTTTCATCCATCAGGCTCAATGCGCCCGCAGTGCCGAGGGGTGAATCCTCCGAGACATAATTCAGGTCGACGCCGAAGGCCTGGCCGTCCCCGAAGTAATCGTGAATCTTCTCCGGTTCGTAGTGCGTGGTCACGTTGACCTTGCGGATGCCGAATTCGCGAAGCTGGCCGATGATCAACTCCATGACCGGCTTGTCGCCGACCGGAAGCATCGGCTTGGGCATCTTCTCGGTGAGCGGGCGCAAGCGCTGGCCGAAGCCGCCGGCCATGATGACCGCCTGCAAGGGCACCACTTCGTCGGGCAGCAGATCCTCGAGCGTGACCAGGTCTGCGAGCCGGCCATCGGCATCGAGCAGCGGGATCTGGCGGACGTCCCTGGAGTGCAGGAGGGCCACCAGCGTCGCGTAATCGGCGTCCAGGTCCGCGGACACGGGCTCCTGATCCCGGACGAGCAGGGCGATCGTCGTGGTCAGATCCTTCCCGGCCAGCAAGGCACGACGCACGTCTCCATCGGTCAGCGTGCCGAGCAGTTTTCGATCGGCATCCACCACCGCGACGATGCCGGTGCGGTTGAGCGTAATGGCGCTGAGGGCGTCACGCAGGGTGGCCTCCGGCAAGACACAGCATTCGGCGGGATTTCGGTTCGGGCGGTTCCACATAACGGGGTATCGGTTCAGGCCTCGACGCGTCCACCCGGCAGCAATGGATAGCGGTGGCCGCCCACCTCGAGATAGGGTCCGGGATAACCGGGGTAATGCGTCGCGCGCACGCGGCGGGCGATTTCGGCGGGCGACATATCGGGCGTGACCCGGCAGAGCGCATCCAGTTCGCGCCGCGTGTAAGGCTGGCGCTGCCAGGTTTCCGGGCTTTCCGGGAGGGGTTCCCCGGCGAGCAGACGACCGATCACTTGATAATAGAGAGTCAGCAAGGCAGCCATCGAGCGGTCTTTCAACAGGTCCACGGTATCCAGCGGCAACATCGGAAAACGCAGCACGTCGATGATGCGGCCGGTATCCACGCGCGAGGCCATGTGATGGCAGGTCACCCCGTATTCCTTGCGCTCGTCATACAAGGCGAAGTTATAACAGCCGATGCCGGGGTGCTCGGGCGGGCCGGGATGAAAATTGATGGCCGCAACACGGGCGCGGGTGAGCAACGATTCGGGCAGGACCCAGGCGCACAAAAAGGAGATGATGTAGTCGCCGGACCACTCCCGCACCACCGCGGGGAGCGGGTCATGACGCTCGCCATGGGCAACGGTGACAGGCAGCCCGCTGGCCCGGATGAAGCGCTCCGCGGCCTGGCACCACGGGGTGGTCTTGGAAACGAATAGGATCGACATGGAAGGCGGTGAACGAAGAGGCGGTCAGGAAACTTCGCGGATCAGCATGAAGGCCTCGGCATAGTCCGTGGCGATGGTGGCGCCGCGATACCGGGCCAGCGCGCGAATCGCCCCCGGCCCGCGCGGGAGCGGGTCCGCGTGCAGTTCCGAGGCGTAGAGATTCATGATCTCGATCTTCCGTTCGAGATACGGACTGATGTCGATGTAAACATTCGGCGCGAAGATCCGGTGCAACAGCACCGGAGCGGCCTCGGTGGAGGACAGCGTCTCGTAGCTCAAGACCCGCCGCACGCCGAGCTTCCGCATGTAAAAGGGCTTCAGCACCGACAGCGCGGCAGTGAAGATGGCATAGTGATCGGTGTGAATATCGCCGCGTGGATGAGATAGACGATCTCCGGACAAACGCGGGCTACGAAATTGCGGATGCCATCGATCATCCGATCGAGCGGCAACGCGTCGAGCTGGGTGGTCGGCAGGCCCAGCTTGTGGAACTCGTGCACGCCATAGGCCGTGGCCACGGCTTCCACCTCGGCCGCCTTGGCGGCGATGGTGGCTTTGTCCCATTGCGGCTCGTGGGTCTGCGTGGCGATGAACCAGTAAAGTTCGTCGCCCGCGGCGGCGTGCTTCAGCATGGTGCCGCCGCAGCCCAGCGTTTCGTCGTCGGGGTGAACGGAGATGACGAGGACTTTCATTAGTAAGGCATCATCTTGAGGAGCAACTCGTGCTTCAATTCCACCGTGGTCAGAATATCCGCGATGCGCGGCGAAGCATGGCCATCGCCGTAAGGGCTGACCCCCGCGCGGACGCGGCGAGATATTCTGGTCTTCGAACACGCGCCGGCAGGCGCGGCGATCTCCTGCGCGGAAAAATCCACCCGCACGACGTTCTCTCCGCGATCGCGCAAATCCTGGCGCGGTCCCACGAGAATCGCGGGCTTCTTCAGGTAGGCGGACTCGATGACGAGCGACGACGAATTTCCGATGATCGCCGCACAACGCCGGTAGAGAGCCACGAAGCGGTCGCGGGCGAGATTGTGATAAACGTGCAGCCGTTCGTTCTGCGCCCGGGCGCGGTCAATGGCGGTGCGGATGCCGACGTTGCCCGGATCAATATTGGGATAACTGCACAGCACCGGATACCCCAGCGACAGAACTCCCTCGAGCAGCGCGGTCATCTCCTGCTCGTCGTGGCCGGACTTCTCGAACATCGTGGACGGATGCTGGATGACGAGGAAGAAGGGCTGGTCGGGATCGAAGCCAAACTCCGCGGCCAATTGGGCCGACGACACATCCGGCGTGGTGCGGAGGCGGTCGAGGCCGGGCGCGCCACACGCCCAGATGCAGGCCGGATCTTCGCCCATGCGGATGAGGCGTTCGCGATGGCTTTCGCTGGCTGGGAAGTGCAGGTGCGACAGCTTGGAAATGGGAGCGCGCATGACTTCGTCGAGCTCCGAAGCGATGCAGCGATCGCCGCCGTGCAGATGCGCGACGTGCAGGCGGAGGCAGTTCGCCACAACCGCCGCGGCGAGATGTTCCTCACGGTCGCCCGCGACGAAGAGAATATCCGGACGGTTGGCCGCAAGCTGGCGCGTGAGGGCCTCGGCGAGATGGGCGAAAGAGAGCGAACGGCCCACCCACGACTCCGAAGCGAGCAGCGTTTCGAGCCGCCCGACGATCGGCACGCCATCCTCCTCGATCTGCCGGATCGCGCCGCCGTGAAAAGGCGAAAGCTGGGCCGAGCCGGCGATCACGCCCACGTCGACTTGCCCGCGGGAGCGCAACTCGCCGATCACCGGCGCGATGAGATCGTAATCCGATCGCGCGGCGCTGAAAAAATGAATGGTCCGTCGCTGGCCCATGTCAGCTGAGAATCAGGTGCGGGTGCGTGTCGACGAGCGGCTCACGATACAGCGTCACGCTCAGCGCGTTCGGCAGATAGTCGTGGCGAAGGACGACATAGGGCGTGATGGAGAGTGCCAGGGTGAGAATCTCCTCGGCCGCCACGGCTGAATGTGCGCATCAAATCCCTCGTAGCGGTCGGTGAGCAAATCCACATGTGCCGCGCGGCGGCAGAGCTCGAACTGGCGCCGCGTCACACTTTCCAAAAGTTCGCGCCCACCCGGCATGCGCACATTATGAATGGAGAAGGCCAGCGTGAAGTCCCAGCGCTGTTCCGTGGGCCATTCGAGAATGTTTTGGCACTCGAAGTGGCCGGTCGGAAAGCGGGACCGGCAACGCTCCACCATCTCCGGCGTGAGATCGACGCCGAGATAGTCGCCCGCGAAATCGCGCTGACCGAGATGCTCAAAAAAACCGCCCGCGCCACAGCCGACGTCCAGCAGACTCGCGTCCGCGAAATCGTGATGCACGAGAAAATTCTCGAACCGCATGCGCTGGGCGCGCGAGCTCATCTCGATCCGGGCGCAGTCGTCCCCGTCCGCGGTCGCTTTTTTTTTCCCAGTAAGCCCGCGTGCTGGCCAGGCCGGTAGCGATCAAGTCGTTTGGTTCCATCACAAGGAAGAGAAATGAGGCTTACGCGCGCCGTCCGGCGAGCATGAATTCACGCGCTTGCGGCCCGGCGTTGAGCAGCAGGTCGAGCGCGGAAAGATCCGGCGTGAATTCCCCGGTCCCGCACTGCGGATACGGCTGGTTCTGATATTCCTGGTAACGCAGCGTGAGGCCGTGCGCGGCGAAGTTCTCCGTGGTCTGATAGCTCTTCGCGCCGGTGCCGGAGAGATATTCCGTGGCGCCCAGAGCCTGGCAGATGGCGATGACCAAGTCTTCCTTTGCGCCGGTGATCGCCAACTCCGAGGCGCACACGCGGCGGCAGCGGAGACCGAGCCGCTCAAACATCCACTCCGTCACGGCGATGTTCAGGGCGGCGAGGGACGGCCACTCCTGCTCGAGCAGCGCGCGCAGCGTGTCGTCGAACCCAGCGGCAAAGGGCGCGCGGCGATACTCCTGCTCGATGGTGCGAATGTGTTTGCGCGGCCATACGCGGTCGGCGATCGGCGTCTCGCGAATCGTCCAGTCGAGGCTCGCCCGCACCGGCACGGTCAGCCAGCGCGGCCCTTGGGCGGTGAGGATCTGGTTCCGGTTTTGCACGCCGTTTTTTTGAAACTGCACGTTGTCCAGATAGACGAAGACGTCACACTGGTCGGCCTTGTCGCAGTACGGGATCCACGGGAGGTACTGCGGCTGGTGAATGCCCACGATCATGCGGCAAAATCCTCGTCCCGCACCATGGCGCCCGCGGTCACCCCGGCAGCCAGGCGCCGCCCCAGCAGGGAGCGGAGACGCGCCGGTGAGACGCCGCTGCCGGGTCGCAGGGCGATGAAATCCCCGGCGCTCACGGGCTGGCCAGCGGCCACGGCGTTCCGCCAGTGGAGGCTCTTGCGGCTGATGGGGATGTTCACGATCTCGCCGCCGCGCGGCTGTTTCACGCCGTCGCCGAGCGCGGCTTCGGTCTCGCGGATGGCGGCGATCATGTGCGTGAGTTCCGCCGGTTCGAGCGACGCGCGGTGATCCGGGCCCGGCAGCGTGCGGTCGAGCGTGAGATGCTTCTCGATACAGGCAGCCCCGCGCGCCACCGCGGCGACGGCAATGTGACTGCCGAGCGTGTGATCGGAAAAGCCGATCGGCACGGCGAACGAGGCAGCCAGCGTGTCCATCGCCCGCAGGTTCACGTCGAGGGGGTTCGTCGGATAATCCGTCACGCAATGCAGGATGATGACCGCGCGTCCGCCGGCGCCAGCCATGGCGTGCATGGCGTCCTCCACCTCGGCGAGGTCGGACATGCCCGTGGAAAAAATCACCGGCCGGCCCAGGCGGGCGAGATGCTCGAGGAAAGGCAGATTGTTCACGTCGCCCGAGCTGGTCTTGAACGCGGCGACACCCAGCTTGGCGAGCATCGTCGCGCTCTCCTCGTCGAAAGGCGTGGACAGAAAAAGGATGCCGCGCTGCGCGCAGTACTCCATCAGCACGTGATGATCCTCCTCGCGCAGCTCGAGGCGGCGGATCATCTCGGCCTGCGATTCCGCATGGTCGGTGGTCTGCAATTGGTAGTCGGCCTTGGGCGCCACGGGGCTGACCAGCCGCTCGCTCTTGAAGGTCTGGAATTTCACGGCATCCGCGCCCGCGGCGACCGCCGCGTCGATGAGCGCGCGCGCCAT